>NZ_JARZAE010000004.1:6314608-7577530 GCF_029892095.1 Kitasatospora sp. MAP12-44 | reverse complement strand
CCGCGTAGGCGTCCAGCAGCTTCGCCAGAAACTCGCTCGACGCACCCGCCTTCGTCGCAAGAACCACACCGGCATGGCCCGATGCAGCGCGCGCGGCCCGACGGGTACGGCGCCCCGCGGCCTCTACCGCGTCCAACGCCACCCGCGCCTCCCGCAGCAGCACCGCCCCGGCCTCCGTCAGAGTGACCGCGCGGCTGCTCCGCTCCAGCAGCACCGCGCCCAGGCGCCGCTCCAGCTGGCCGATCGCCCGCGACAACGGTGGCTGCGCGATCCCCAGCCGCTCCGCCGCTCTGCCGAAATGCAGTTCCTCGGCGACAGCAACGAAATACCGCAACTCGCGCGTCTCCATGCCCGCAGAATACCGAGGCCCACCGGCATCGATACCCGCACGGTATCGCCACCCACCCGATCGGTGTTGGCGGGCTTCGCCGCGCTCGAACACGATTGACGCATGAGTGGACAGAAGACCGCGCTGGTGACCGGCGCGAACAAAGGTATCGGGTACGAGATCGCGGCCGGACTGGGCGCCCTCGGCTGGAAGGTCGGGGTCGGCGCCCGGAACGAGGAGCGCCGCGAGGCCGCCGTTGCGAAGCTGCTCGAGGCCGGCGCGGACGCGTTCGGCGTACCGCTCGATGTGACCGACGACACGAGCGTGGCCGCCGCCGCCCGGCTGATCGAGGAAGCCCCGATCCGGCTCGCGACCCTGCCCGACGACGGCCCGAGGGGCAGGTTCTTCGACGACGCGGGAGAGGTGCCCTGGTGACGGGCCCTGCGGCCCTCACCATCGCACCAGGCCCGTCCGGCTGTGCGCCGGACGGGCTCCCCCCGGCACGACGCACCGCCGCCGGCACGGCTGCGGTGAACCCCAGGCAAAACGACCAGGTGTGAGCAGCATGGGAAAGAAAGTAAGGCTGTCAGTGGGAGACCTCGACGCCATCGACGACCACGGGAGGAACCCCATGCGCATCTTCGTGACCGGCGCGTCCGGCTGGGTTGGCTCCGCCGTCGTACCCGAACTGCTGGAGGCGGGCCACGAGGTGGTCGGGCTCGCCCGCTCCGACGCCTCGGCCGACGCCTTGAAGGCGGCGGGCGCCGAGGTCCACCGGGGCTCGCTCGACGACCTGGACGCCCTGCGCGCCGCCGCTGCCGCGTCCGACGGCGTCATCCATCTCGCCTTCAAGCACGAGGAGATGTTCTCCGGGAACTTCGCGACGGCGACGGATGCGGACCGTCGCGCAGTCGATGCGTTCAGGGACGCCCTGGCAGGCTCCGGCCGGCCGCTGGTCATCGCCTCCGGCCTAGCCGGGCTCCGGCCCGGCCGGGCCGCGACGGAGGACGACGTGCCGGACGCCGCGCTCGGCGGCGAGCGCATCCGCACGGCGCAGGCGGCCCTCGCCCTCGCGGAGCGGGCAGTGCGCTCCTCCTCGGTGCGCCTCCCGCCGACGGTGCACGGTGACGGCGACCGCGGCTTCGTCCCGAACCTGGTCCGCACGGCCCGCAGGCACGGCGTCTCCGGTTACATCGGCGACGGCGCCAACCAGTGGCCCGCCGTGCACCGGCTGGACGCCGCCCGGCTGTTCCGTCTCGCGGCGGAGGGCGCCCCGGCAGGGTCGGTGCTGCACGGCATCGCGGAGGAAGGCGTGCCGACCCGGGCCCTCGCCGAGGCGATCGGCCGGGGCCTCGGCGTGCCGACCGTGTCCATCGCCCCCGACGAAGCCGAGAAGCACTTCGGATGGCTCGCCAACCTCTTCGGCCTGGACCTACCGGCATCCAGCACCCGCACGCGAAAACTGCTCGGATGGCAGCCGACGCGCCAGAGTCTCGTCGAGGACCTGAACGAGGGCCATTACTTCAGCGGAGACTGACCCACCTGCCGGTTACCCCGCGGTGGCCCGAGTCCTGGGCAACTGCGCCACCGCAGCCGGCAAGACCGACGCCTTCCTCGGCGAACGCTACCGACAGGAGCGCGTTGCCCTGCGCGGTCAGTTCCACGATGGAGGAGCGCCGGTTGGCGGGGTGGGGTCTGCGCTGGACGTGGCCGGCCTTCTCGATCCGGTCGACGGCCTGGCTGAAGGAGGTTCATCAGCCTTCCAAGTAGGCGAGGACTGCCAGGATCCGGCGATTGTCGTCCTCGGACGGTTCGAGTCCGAGTTTGGCGAAGATGTTGTAGCTGTGTTTGCTGACGGTCTTCTCGGTGACGAACATCCGGCTGGCGATGGCGGCGTTGGAGCGGCCCTGGGCTATCAGTGAGAGGACCTCGTGCTCACGCGGGGTCAGTTCCAGCAGGAGCGGGTCGGCCGAGCGGTGGGTGAGGAGGGCGGTGACCACGTCGGGGTCCATGACCGTGCTGCCGGCGGCGACCTGCTTCACGTTCGCGACGAACTGGCCGACGTCCAGCACCCGGTCCTTCAGCAGATAGCCCACCGCCCCGGCGCGGTCCGACATCAACTCCCGGGCGTAGAGCTGCTCGACGTACTGCGAGAGCACCATGACGGGCAGGCCGGGGAGCTGCTTGCGTGCGTCGATCACGGCGCGCAGGCCCTCGTCGGTGAACGTCGGGGGCAGTCGCACGTCGACGATCGCGACATCGGGCCGGTGGGTCGTCAGCGCTCGGATCAGGGAGGGGCCGTTGTCAACGGCTTCCACCACCTCGAAGCCGTTGACCTGGAAGATCCTGATCAGGCCCTCTCGGAGCAGGGCGAGGTCCTCGGCTATGACGATGCGCACGGCAGCGACATCCTTATCTCGGTGGGTCCGCCGGGCGGACTGTCGACGGTCAGGGTGCCGTCGAAGGCGTCCAGGCGGCGGGCGATTCCACGCAGGCCGGTGCCGGCGTCGATGGCAGCGCCACCGCGGCCGTCGTCGGACACCCGCATGGTGAGGAGTCCCGCGGTGGCGCGGGGGTGGGGCTTGAACTCGACGGTGATCCGGATGTGCTGGGCCTGGGCGTGTTTGATGGCGTTCGACAGGGCCTCGGCGACGGCGAAGTAGGCCGCGGACTCGACCGGTGCGGGCAGCCGTCCGGGCAGGCGGGTCACCACCGTGGTCGGTATCGGGTTGAGCAGCGCCAGGGCCTGCAGGGCGCCGTCCAGGCCTCGGTCGGCGAGCACCGGCGGATGGATGCCGCGCACCAGGTCGCGCAGTTCGGCCAGGGCGCTGGTGGTCGACTCGCGGGCCTCCTCCAGGAGTTGCCGGGCGGCGTGCGGATCGTCGAGCATCAATTGCTGGGCAAGGCCAAGGCTCATGCCCAGCGACACCAGTCGGGCCTGCGCGCCGTCGTGCAGGTCCCGTTCGATCCGGCGCAGTTCGCCGGCCTGGGTGTCGACGGTCTCGGCCCGCGAGGCGGCCAGTTGCGCGACGCGGGCCCGCAGTTGTGCCTGCGCGGTGGGCGCCAACAGGGAGCGGATCACCCAGGCGTCGAGGTTCGCCAGCCGCTCGGCGGTGGCGTACCAGAGCAGCAGGAGGACCGGGCCGAGCGGGACCAGCGCGAATGACTCCTGGACGCTGTGCAGCCGGAAGCCGTTGCCCAAGGGCGTGCGGAACACCTGAGGCGGCGTCAGCTCGTACAGCAGGGGATAGATCAGGTAGAAGACGCCGCCGAGGAAGAGCACGAAGGAGAGCCCGTAGGTGAACCACCCGGTGATCGAGTTGGCCACCAGCCAGGCCCAGTCCCGCCAGCTGGCCGGGTCGCGCAGGATCGCCCACAGCCGCACCAGCCAACCGCCGTCGGGTGGCGGCAGGTAGGGCCGCGCGACAGGTTCACCGAGCCGGTCGGCGGCCCACCGGCGGTGCAGGTCGGCGAACCAGCGGACCAGGGCGGTGGAGAGCAGGGTCAGCGGGATGCCGACGCCGAGCGCGACGACCGTCACCGAGGTGATCCAGAGCGTGAGCAGGCCGGCGCCCAGGACCGCGCCGAGCAGCAGCACCAGCGACCAGCCGACCAGGCTCACCCGCAGCGCGAGGCCGGAACGCGGCGCCGGACCGGAGCGCGGGGCGGTGGGCGCGGGACGCTCCCCGGATGGCGGGGTGCCGCCGGGGGCGGGGCGCTCGCTGGAGTGACTCATCACGCTCCATCATCGTGCATCGGTGCCGCGTCGATCGCCAGGCTGGTCGCCCGGCCGACCGACGCCAGGTCGCGACCGCCGGCCGGGTCTCGATGATGACCGGCCGGCCGAGGTCCGCGCAGTGGGGTTTCCTCCACCCCCGTAGTGGGCCCAGCACCCGTGTTCTTCGCCCGCGCCTTCGGGAGGCTGGATTCGTCGGGAAGGCGTGGTGCGGCAGGTCCCATGTGGATGCGGTCCTCGGCCGACCCGATCGCCTCAGGTCTCACGCTCAGGAGGGCACCTCATGACCGGACGCACGCCGTCCCAGCACCACTACCAGCACCGTCGGCAGGCGGGTTTGACGCTCGTCCTGGCCGCGGCCCTGACCGGCACACTCGCCGCCTGCGGGGCGTCCGCCGCACCACCGGGAGCCGCCCACGCGCCGATCGGGAGCCCCAGCGCGGTGGCAGCCCGGGAGGCCCGGCTGACCGGGCTCGCCCAGCAGGACGTGGACGCCGGAGCTCCCGGAGTGATCGTCCGGGTCGACGACGGCAACGGGCCGGTGATCGAGATCGCCCGGCAGGCGCCGTGGACCAGGGCCGACCACGCGCTCGCCGCGAGCGACGCGTTCCGGATGGGCTCCAACACCAAGACGATGGTCGCCACCGTGGTCCTCCAACTGGTCGCCGAACAGCGGCTCCAGCTCACCGACCCGGTCGAGAAGTGGCTGCCCGGCCTGATCCCGAACGGGTCCGCGATCACCCTGCGGATGCTGCTCGACCACACCAGCGGCCTGTTCAACTACGCGAACGATCCCAACGTCCTGAAGGCGTTCACCGGCCAGGACACCAGGCCGTGGACTCCCGGGGAGCTGATCGGCGCAGCCGTCCGCCACGACCCGCTCTTCGCGCCCGGCGCGCAGTACTCCTACAGCAACACCAACTACGTCGCGCTCGGCCTGGTCGCCGAGAAGGCGTCAGGACAGAGCCTGGGCGAACTGATCCAGCAGCGGATCGCCGGGCCGTTGCACCTGGCGAACACCTACCTCGTCACCGGCTCCGGCGAGCCGAAAAGCCCCGCTCTCGCGCACGGCTACGAGCCCGATGCCGCCCAGCTCGCTCCGGTGCTGCCGCCCGGCACGCCCGCCGGCACGGCGTTCGCCGGTCCTGCCCGGCCCGCCGGCTACGTCGACACCACCTGGATCAACCCCAGCACGGAGTGGGCGGCGGGCAGCATGGTCTCCACCGCGCAGGACTGGGCCCGCTTCGACACCGCACTGATGTCCGGCAAGCTCCTGGCGCCCGCCCAGCTCAAGGAGATGCAGACCACCGTCGCGGAGGAGAGCGGCAATCCGAACCGGTACGGGCTCGGTCTGGAGCAGGTGGTCACCCCCTGCGGCACCGTCTGGGGCCACGTCGGCCAGGTCCCCGGCTACTCCAGCGAGGACTACACCGACGCCACCGGCCACCGCACGGTCTCGGTCTTCACCACCACCATCTTCGGCCTGGCCTCGCCGAAGACCGGCCCCGCCGACCAGGCCCTGGTGAACGCCGCAGTGTGCACCATGCTCGACCAGCCGATCCCCAGCACGTCCGCGTCCCCTGCCAGTGTCCAGAACCTCGATTCACCCGTCGCCGAGACCCCTTGACCCGGCGAGCGGTGTCCAGCAGCCACACGCCCCGAGGCCCCGGCTCCTCACAGCCAGGGGATCTCGGAGGCCGCATACCGGTAAGCGCGGAAGACCGCGTTCTGGGCGCCACTCGAGGACTCCATCCCGACGCCCTGGCCGAAGGAGCCGAAGTACGGGACGACGTACTCGCAGACCACCTCGCCGCCCGCCGTGACCTCGAAGATGCGGCCGAACGACCCTTCCGCGACCAGGGTGTTGCCGTTGGGCAGCCGCTGGGCGCTGGACATGTAGGGGCTGTAGAAGTTCTGTGGCGGGTCGTCGCGGTACTCCCAGACGACCGACCGGCTTGCTCGGTCGACCTCGATCACCCGGGATGCCCTCAACCGACCTCCGCCGCCCCTCGCCCGGGTCCCGTTCCAGCCGAGGAGACACCCGTGTCCATCGACACCGACGCACTGCCACCACCCGCCGCCGTTCCCGCGCCCCAGCTGTTCGCCGTCGCCGCACGCAACGGCCGACGCCGCCGCGTACCCCGCTGGGTACGGCGCTCGGTCGTACCGATCCTCCTGCTCGCTCTGTGGCAACTGCTCGGCTCGACCCGAAGACCGGCTACCGGCTCCAGGGGCCGCCCGCACTGCTTCCCCGGTACTTCGACGCGGCCTCCGTCGGAGGCAGGCCGTAGTGCTCGCGGAGCGTGCGACCGGTGTACTCGTCCGGCAGGCCAGCGGGCAACTGCTCGTCCAAGGCAAGCCGTTCGGCTTCTATCCCGAGCAGTGCGGCGTGCTGGCCACGCGCGTACTTGCGTTCCATGGCAGGTCGGCTCCGATGGCGAATCGTGCCCTGCCGGGCCCGGACCGGCCCTGGAACGGGCAGTGGCCCACGCTCAGCCCGCAGTGGCGACCACGATCGCGGCGACGACCTCCGCACGGCGCTGCGGGCCCGAGGCGCGCCCCACCGCGTCAGCCCTCGCCGCCGCCCGGGGTGCGGACGAGGAGGAACGCCGTGTGCCGACGCAGGGTGAAGCCGATGGACTCGTAGAGCCGGATGGCGTTGGTGTTCGACGCGGCCGCGTGCAGGAACGGTGTGTCCCCGCGTTCCCGGATGCCTGCCGCCACGGCGCGGACCAGGCGGGTGGCCAGGCCGCGGCCGCGGTGGTCCGGGTCGGTACAGACGGCGCTGATCTCCGTCCAGCCGGGCGGGCGCAGGCGTTCGCCGGCCATGGCGATGAGCTTTCCGCCCTGTCGAAGGCCCAGATAGGCGCCGAGTTCGACGGTTCGGGGCAGGAACGGGCCAGGCTGGGTGCGGGCGACCAGGTCGAGGACTTCGGGTACGTCGTCGGGGCCGAGTCGGACGGCCTCCGGCGCGGGTTCGGCCCGCAACGCGGTGTCGACCAGTTGCACGCCCTGCCCGGACTCCATGAGCTGCCACCCGTCCGGCGGTGTGGTCGCGCCGCTGACCGGGGTGACCGCACCCGGTCCGACCAGGGCTGCGAGGTCCTCCCAGGCGCGGGGGTCGGTCGGGTCGGCGAGGGCGGTGAACGGGGAGACGTCCGTGGGGTAGCGGGCGGCACGACCGATGCGTTCGGCCAACCGGGAGTGCGGGCCGACGAGCGCTGCCCAGGCGGGGTTGTCGAGGATGTGCGGTGCCATAGGGCTGTGCGGCTGCGGTGGGTGGACGCTGGTGGACACGGTGACGCGGGTTTCCATTCCTCGTGGCCGGATGGTCAGGAGTTGCTGAGCGGCAGGCCCGGCGGGTTGACCTGCGCGCTGGTTACCGCCTCGTTGGACAGGTTCCAGGCAGCCAGCCACTTCGCGTACTGCCCGTTCTCGATCAGGTAGTTGATCGCGTCCGCGACCGGCTTGGCGAGCCCGCTGTCCTTCTTCGCGGTCGCGGCGATCAGCCCCTGAAGCGTCGCGCCCGCCCCCGAGAAGGTGCCCGCGTTGCGGACCGGGTTGCTGGTCCTGGCGTCCTGGGTGATCTGGTAGGCGATACCGGGGTTGGGGCCGAAGTAGGCGTCGATCTTCCCGCCGCTCAGCGCCAGGTAGGTGCTGTTGGTGTCCGGGAAGTACTTGATGGTGAGTTGCTTGCCCGCCGCCTGGAGCTTGGTCTGCCACTCAAGGAGGATCTTCTCCTGGTTGGTGCCGGCGCCGACCGCGACGGTCTTGCCGGCCAGGGTCGTGTAGTCGCCGTTGAAGTTCCAGGTGCTGCTCTTGAGGACTTCGAAGGCGAGGTTGTCCTGGCGGTAGGAGGCGAAGTCGTACTTCTTCTTGCGCTCCTCGGTGTCGGTGATGTTCGAGAAGCCGACATCGGTCTTGCCGCTGTCGATGCCCACGAACAGGTTGTCCCAGGTCGCGTTGTTGACGACCGGCTTGAGCCCGAGGACCGCCGCCACCAGCCGGCCGAGGTCGGGCTCGGATCCGGTGAGGGTCTTCTGGTCGCTGCCGACGTACGCCAGCGGCGGGAAACCGGCTGGCAGTGCTCCGATGCCGATCACCAACTGGCCGGACTTGGTCACCGAAGCGGGCAGTTCGGAGCGGATGGAGGCGACCTCGGAGACCTTGATGTCGGTCTGCGTCGCGGCGCCGTTGGACAACGCGCCCACCGTGACGGCGCCGCTGGCGGCGTCACCGGACGCGACGGAGGTCGAGGTGCTGCTTCCGCAGGCGGCGAGGCCGACGGCGAGGGTGGCGACGGCAGTGCCGGCGGACAGGTTGCGGACGAGTCTGCTGCGGAGGCTGGGCATGGTTCTTCCTTGCTCTGCGGGTGTGCCCGAGTGGGCGGTGGATCCGGTGACGGCTGACGGTGACGCGTGCCGCTGACGCCGGAGCGGTCAGAGGACCTTGCTCAGGAACTCCCTGGTGCGCGGATGCCGCGGGTGATCCAGCACCTGGTCGGGCGGGCCCTGTTCGAGGATCCGGCCGCCGTCGATGAAGACGATGCGGTCGGCGACCTCGCGGGCGAAGCCGATCTCGTGGGTGACGATGACAAGGGTGCTGCCGCTGGTCGCCAGGTCCTTGATGACGGCCAGCACCTCGCCGACCAGTTCCGGGTCCAGCGCGGAGGTGGGTTCGTCGAAGAGGATGACGCCCGGCCGCAGCGCGAGGGCGCGGGCGATCGCCACCCGCTGCTGCTGTCCGCCGGACAACTGCCGGGGATAGGCACCGGTCTTGTCGGCCAGCCCCACCCGGCCGAGCAGGGTGCGCGCCAGCTTCTGCGCCTCCGGCTTGCGCAGTAGGCCGGTCGCCGCCGGGGCGGCGGCCACGTTGTCCAGCACGGTCAGATGCGGGAAGAGGTTGAAGTTCTGGAAGACGAAGCCGATCCGGCTGCGCTGGGCGAGGATCACCCGCTCGCTCAGTTCCTTCAGGCGTTCCCCGTGCCGGCGCACGCCGATCAGTTCGCCGTTGAGGCTGACATGGCCGACATCGGGCTTCTCCAGGTGGTTGATCACCCGAAGCAGCGTGGACTTGCCCGAGCCGGACGGCCCGATGACGACCGTGACCTCACCGGCCGCCACCGTCAGGTCGATCCCGTCGAGGACCCGGTGGGCGCCGTACCACTTGTGCAGGTCGCGCACCTCGACCGCGGCGGGTCGGACGTCCGCTTCCGTCAGCGTCTCCGCGCCGGTCAACGCCTGCGACCCGGCCTCGCTCTCAACGGCCCCCGGGGACTTCGGAGTCAGGGTGCTCATATCGCCATCTCCCTCTGAACACGCGTCCGCAGGGCGGACAGGGCGACGCGCAACCGCTGCAACGGGGTCGGCGGAAGAGTCCGCAGCGCGCCGCGCGAGTAGTGGCGCTCCACGTAGAACTGGACGATCGAGATCACGCTGGTAAGGATCACGTACCAGACGGTGGCGACCAGCAGCAACGGGATGATGTCGCCGGGGTAGGTGCTGCCCATGCTCTGGACGGAGCCGAACAGGTCGAGCAGTGAGACGTAGAAGACCAGCGAGGTGCTCTTCACCAGACCGATCAGCTGGTTGACATAGGAAGGGATGACAGCCCGCAGCGCCTGCGGGAAGACGATCCGGGCGAACTGGTAGCGCCTCGGCAGTCCGAGGGCGGCGGCCGCCTCGTGCTGGCCCTGGTCAACGGAGAGGATGCCGGCCCGCACCACCTCGGCGGCGTAGGCGGCCTCGTTGAGGCTCAGCCCGACGACCGCCACCACGACGTCCGTGGCCAGCTTCGACTCGTCAAAGTGCAGGAAGGCGGGGCCGAATGGCACCCCGAGGCTCAAAGTTCGGTACAGCGCACTGAAGTTGTAGAGGAAGAGCAGGACCACGATCAGTGGCACCGAGCGGAACAGCCAGATGTAGACCCAGCTGATCGCCCGGAGCACCGGGCTGCGGGAGAGCCTTGCGAGCGCGAGCAGGACACCGCCCACCAGCCCGAGCACGGCACTGTACGCCGTCACCTCCAGGGTGATGAATAGGCCGTCGGTGATCACCGGACGTACGAACCAGTACTGGAAGCGGCCCCACTCGTAGAACGGATTGGTCACCAACCCGTGCGCGATCTGGGCGACCAGCACCGCGACGATCGCACTGGTGATCCAGCGGCCCGGATGCCGCAGCGGTATGACCCGCTGTGCCGAGAAGGGACGGGCAGCCCGCGCGGGATCGACCGCTGCGTCGGCGGGGTCGACCGGCGCGGGGGAGAGCATCGGGGGCAGGTCCGTCGCGGGCGGATACGTCGTGCCTGGTGGCACGGCGGGGAGCAGGGACTCACTCATTCAGGGACTCCAGCGAATGCCTTTGCCGCGCCCGCGCCGGGAGTGGTCGCGCAGCGGGGCGAGGACCACCTGCGGGGCGTGCCGGAGCGCGCCGCATCGCGGACGGTGTGGACGAGGGGAGCACACCGGGAAAGGCATGCGTCAGGAAGCCATCAGGCAAAGAGCCTCAGGCAGAAGTGGTCAGGCCTGACAGAGGGCGCTGCTGGAGGCGGGACACAGTGCGCTGCTGACCCGGCGAAGATCGATGTGGCGGCTCAGGAACGCCGCGGCACGGCCGTGGCGGCGCCATGCGGCCATCCCCGGACCTGCGTACATCGCCGTCACCTTCGCCAATCTGCCCCAGCGGGCCTCGCGCTTACCGATCGTCGTTCGGTCCGGTCGTCACCTGGGGCACCCCGCCGCGTGGGAGGGTTGCCGTGCAGCGAGCCAGGGCTTTTCGCTGACACTCATGACCGTTCTGGTGGGCAAAAGTTAGGCGCACTCCGCGAGGAATGTCAACGCCTGACCGGGGTCTGAGATCAGGGGTGGGCCGGCGCGCTCGGCCAGGGCCGTGGCACGGCGTCCACTCCTCCTACGGTTCATCCAACTTCCCTGAGGAGCAAGCGGGTTCAGCGGCGCTTCTGTCGCCTGGTCAGCCCGACGGGAACACCGGCGGCGCAGTCGGTGTTGATCTTTACAGGATTGTGCCGGACCCGGATAGCGGGTTACGGTTCACCCAGGTCATGAGTGTCAGCGTCAAGCCCTGGCTCGCTGCACGGCAACCCTCCCACGCGGCGGGGTGCTCCAGGTGACGACCCGGCGGAGCCGAAGACGGTGCCGTAAGCGCGAGTTCGAGCCGGTGCGGCCGATCGGGACGGAGGCGACGACAGTGCGGGACACCCTCAAGCGGTCTGCGGCCCTCACCCTGAAGGTCGTCGCGGTGAAGGCCCAGTGCCGGGTCACCACCACGTACTCGCGGCGTCACATCGATCTGCAGCGCGTCGCCACCGCGCTGTGTCCGGCGAACGCGAACGCCCCCGTGCGGATCGCCTCCGCGCCGCGCAGCGCCGCCTAGCCCGCTCTCGCCGGACCTCGAACCCGAACACCGAAGCTCCCCGGTCCCGTTACCGGAGGCGCCGCCGTTCGGCGTGTCGCGTCGTCCCAGCCGAGACACCCATCCGAAGGAAGCGGTACACCCATGCCCGAATCCCGCGCAGCCCTACACCTGGCCGTCGCCCTGGACGGCGCCGGCTGGCACCCCGCAGCCTGGCGCGAGCCCGATGCCCGGCCGCACGAACTGTTCACCGCGCCCTATTGGGCCGACCTGGTCACCGAAGCCGAGCGAGGCCTGCTGGACCTGGTGACCATCGAGGACTCCCTGGGCCTGCAGTCCTCCCACCCCACCGAGCCGGACGAGCGGACCGACCACGTGCGCGGTCGGCTGGACGCGGTGCTGGTCGCCGCCCGGATCGCGCCGCTGACCCGCCACATCGGACTGCTCCCGACCGCAGTGGTCACCCATACCGAGCCGTTCCACCTTTCCAAGGCGATCGCCACCCTCGACTTCGTGAGCACCGGACGCGCCGGGGTCCAGGTCAAGGTGGACGGCCGAGCCGACCAGGCGGCGCACTTCGGACGCCGTACGGTGCCGCGCCTGCGGATCGAGGACCTCGCCGCACCGGCGGGGCAGGCACTGCTCCGGGAGCTCTTCGCCGAGGCCGACGACTACGTCGAGGTGCTGCGCCGGCTGTGGGACAGCTGGGAGGACGACGCCGAGATCCGCGACGTCGCCACGGGCCGCTTCGTCGACCGCGCCAAGCTGCACTACATCGACTTCGAGGGTGGCAGGTTCAGCGTGCGGGGGCCCTCCATCACACCGCGTCCGCCGCAGGGGCAGCCCGTCGTCGCCGCACTGGCGCACGCCACCGTGCCGTACGAACTGGTGGCCCGCTCGGCGGACCTCGGCTTCGTCACCCCGCGCGACGCCGGGCACGCCCGGTCGATCGTCGCCGAGATCCGCGACGCCCAGTCCGCCGCGGGCCGCGCCGACGAGACGGTGCACGTTTTCGGCGATCTGCTGGTCTTCCTCGACGACGTCCCCGGCGCCGCCGCCGACCGCAAGGCCCGCCTCGACCAGTGCGCCGGTTCCGAGTACACCAGCGACGCACTCGCCTTCACCGGCACCCCGGCCGAACTCGCCGACCTCCTACAGGAGTTGCACCAGACTGGACTCACCGGCTTCCGGCTGCGGCCCGCCACCCTGCCGTACGACCTGGAGCAGATCACCCGCCGCCTGGTGCCCGAACTCCAGCGCCGCGGCGCCTTCCGCACCGCGTACCAGGCGCCCTCCCTGCGCGGACTGCTCCGCCTGCCGCGCCCTGCCAACCGCTACGCCGCCGTCTGAGCTGGAAGGACCGCACCCGCCATGAGCAGCAGGCCCGTCAAGCAGATCCATCTCGCCGCACACTTCCCCGGGGTGAACAACACCACCGTGTGGAGCGATCCGGCCGCCGGCAGCCAGATCGACTTCAGCTCCTTCGTCCACCTTGCCCGCACGGCCGAGCGTGCCAAGTTCGACTTCCTGTTCCTCGCCGAAGGGCTGCGCCTGCGTGAGCAGAACGGGGAGATCTACGACCTGGACGTCGTGGGACGGCCGGACACGTTCACCGTCCTGGCCGCACTGGCCGCCGTCACCGACCGGCTCGGCCTCGCCGGAACCATCAACTCCACCTTCAACGAACCCTACGAGGTGGCACGGCAGTTCGCCTCCTTGGACCACCTGTCGGCCGGGCGCGCGGCCTGGAACGTCGTCACCTCCTGGGACGAGTTCACGGGCCAGAACTTCCGGCGCGGCGGGTTTCTGGCGGAGGAGGACCGCTACGAGCGCGCCAAACAGTTCCTGGCCGCGACCTGGGAGCTGTTCGACTCCTGGCGGGGCGACGAGATCGTGGCGGACAAGGAGTCCAACGTCTTCCTCAGGGAGCCGAGGGCAGGGCAATTCGACCACCATGTAAGCCAGTTCGACATCACCGGGCAGTTCAACGTCCCGCGCAGCCCGCAGGGCCGCCCGGTGGTCTTCCAGGCGGGCGACTCCGAGGAGGGCCGGGAGTTCGCCGCCTCGGCCGCCGACGCCATCTTCAGCCGGCACGGCACCCTGGAGGCCGGCCAGGCCTTCTACGCCGACGTCAAGCGGCGGCTGGCCCGCTACGGCCGTTCCCACGACGAGCTGAAGATCCTGCCCGCCGTCACCTTCGTGCTGGGCGCCACCGACGCCGAGGCGCAGGAGAAAGCGGATCTGATCCGCCGTCAGCAGGTCAGCGGCCAGACCGCGATCAAGCTCCTGGAGCAGCTGTGGAACCGCGACCTCAGCGCCTACGACCCCGACGGGCCGCTGCCGGCAGTGGATCCGCTCCTCGGCGAGCACACCATCGCCCGCGGCCGCGCCTCGGTGCGGATGCACCGCGACCCACTGGCCGTCGCCGCGCAGTGGCGCGCCCTGGCCGAGGCCAAGAACCTCTCGATCCGGGAGCTGGTCATCGAGGTGACCGGCCGGCAGTCCTTCATCGGCACCCCGGTGCACGTCGCCGCCGCGCTGAACGAGTTCGTGCAGTCCGACGGCAGCGACGGGTTCATCCTCGCGCCGCACCTGACGCCGGGCGGGCTGGACGAGTTCGCCGACACCGTCGTACCGCTGCTCCAGGAGCGGGGCGTGTTCCGCACCGAGTACGCGGGTGACACGCTGCGCGACCACCTCGGGCTCGGCGAAGCGCGCCCGGCCCGCACCCACGTGGCGGGGGCATCGTGAAGTTCCTGGCCATCACCCTGATCGTGCACGCCCCGGATCCGGTGACCGGCGTGCGGAAGTCGACCCAGGAGCGCTTCCGGGAGGTGATCGACAACGCGCTGCGCGCCGAGGAGCTGGGCTTCGACGGCTTCGGCGTCGGCGAGCGCCACGAGCGGCCGTTCATCTCGTCCGCCCCGTCGGTGGTGCTCAGTCACATCGCCGCCCTCACCAAGCAGATCCGGCTGTTCACCGCGGTGACCACGCTGAGCCTGCTCGACCCGGTGCGCGCCTACGAGGACTACGCGACCCTCGACCACCTCTCCCAGGGCCGGCTGGAGCTGATCATCGGCAAGGGCAACGGCACGGCCCAGCGCGAACTGTTCCAGGTCACCCCCGACGACCAGTGGGACCGCAACGCCGAGTCCTACGAACTGTTCCGACACATCTGGCGACAGGACAAGGTGACCTACTCACCGCGCTTCCGCCCGGAGCTGACCGAGGCCGAGGTCTGGCCCCGGCCGCTCCAGCAGCCCATCCGGGTCTGGCACGGCAGCGCGACCAGCCGCGAGTCTGTAGACCTCGCCGCCCGCTACGGCGACCCGCTCTTCTCCGCCAACGTCACCAACCCGATCGAGCCCTACGCCGAACTCGTCCGCTACTTCCGGCAGCGGTCGCAGCGCCGGACCCGACCGCGTCCGTAACCCCCTGACAAGGACCTCGCCATGGCCAACACCCCGCTCACGGTTCTCGACCTCGTACCCATCTCCTCCGGATCCAACGCGATCCGGGCTCTGCACAACAGCATCGATCTGGCCCAGCAGGCCGAACAACTCGGGTACGCGCGCTACTGGTTCGCCGAGCACCACCTCAACCCCGGTGTCGCGGGCACCTCCCCCGCCGTCGTCCTCGCACTCACCGCGTCCGCGACCTCGACGATCCGGCTCGGGGCCGGCGCCGTCCAGCTCGGGCACCGCACCGCCCTGTCCACCGTCGAGGAGTTCGGCCTGCTCGACGCCCTGCACCCCGGCCGGTTCGACCTCGGCCTGGGCCGCTCCGGCGGCCGGCCCGCGCCGAGCAGCCGACAGCCCGCCCTGGTGGGCGCGACGCCCGTCGCCGGCGGCCGCACGCCGGGCGGCCTGCTGATCCCGGCGCGGTTCTCCTTCGAGCACCTCCTGCGCTCCCCGCGGTTCGCCCTGCACAAGAAGCTGCTCCACCAGCCGGGCGCCGACTCACAACCCTACGATGAGCAGATAGCCGACATCCTCGCCCTGCTGGCGGGCAGCTACGTCTCCGCGGACGGGGTCGAGGCGCACGTCGTGCCCGGTGAAGGGGCCGACATCCAGGTCTGGATCCTGGGCAGCAGCGCCGGGATCAGTGCCGAGGTCGCCGGTACGAACGGCCTGCGCTTCGCCGCGAACTACCACGTCAGCCCGGCCACAGTCCTGGAGGCCGCCGAGAGCTACCGCGCGGCCTTCACCCCCTCCGCCGAGCTGGACCGGCCCCACGTCAGCGTCTCCGCCGACATCGTCGTCGCCGAGGACGAGTCCACCGCACGGGAGTTGGCCACCGGCTACGGACTTTGGGTACGCAGCATCCGCAGCGGCGAGGGCGCGATCCAGTTCCCCACGCCCGACGAGGCCCGTGCCCACGCCTGGACCGAGGAGGACTGGACGCTGGTCGCGGACCGCACCGACACCCAGTTCGTCGGCTCACCACGCCAGGTCGCCGACCAGCTGGAGGCGCTTCGCGACGCCACCGGCGCCGACGAACTGATCATCACGACCATCACCCACCAGCACCAGGACCGGGTCCGCTCCTACGCGCTGCTGGCCGAGGAATGGGCCCGGCGATGACCACGACCCGTCCGCACCACCGCAGTGGGCACCGCCCGGGCCCGGACCGTGTCCTGACGCCGGACCCGTCCCCGGGGCGGTCCTTGCGGCCGGACGAGCTTCGGCGGGCGTTCGGCACGTTCCCGACGGGAGTCACCGCCCTCGCCGCTCTGGCCGACGGGACGCCGGTCGGCCTCGCCGCCAGCTCGTTCACCTCCGTCTCCCTGGACCCGCCGCTGGTCTCGGTCTGCGTAGCGCACACCTCGACCACCTGGCCCCTGCTGCGCGACCGCACCCGGATCGGCGTCAGCGTGCTCGGCGCCCACCAGGACAGCGCCTGCCGACAGCTCGCGGCCCGCGACGGCGACCGCTTCGCGGGCCTCGACTGGAGTGCCACCCCCGAGGGCGCCGTCCTGGTCACGGGCTCGAGCGCCTGGTTCGACTGCAGCATCGACCGGCTCGTCCGGGCAGGCGACCACGACATCGTCCTGCTCCGAATCCACGAGCTGGACACCGACCATGCGGTGGCGCCGCTGGTCTTCCACGCCGGCCGGTTCCGCCGGCTCGCCTCCGAGGAGCCGACATGACCGTCCAGTACCCTCAGGCCCTCCCGACGACCACTGGGCGAACTTCGTCCGCCAGTGGGAGCAGTGGCACACCGAACACGAGCGGGCACTGGCCGATCCGCACGGCTTCCTCGCGGTCACCAGCCTGCGCTGGCTGAACGCCGACCCGACCCGCTTCCCGGACGCGCCCGGAACGTGGTCCAGCACCGAGGACGGCGTCACCGTCGACCTCGACGACGGCGAGGAACTGACCGTCCAGAGCACCGTGGTGCACGACAGGTACCACTTCGGGGTCATCGCGGAACGGGCGAGCGTCCTCGCCGAACAGCGCGGCTTCTGCGGCGTCCCGCGCGAGATGTTCACCCCGACCTTCGGGGAGCCCGGATCGTCGGCTGGTGCGCCAACATCCTGGAGCAGGCCGAGGACAGTAAGATCATCCGCCCCGCCGCCCAGGGCGGGAACCGAACGCTTCAGCAGGAAGCCGCAGGCGCCGGGGCGGAGCGCGGTGTGGACGGAGTCGTCCAGATCGAAGGTGGTCACGACGACCACCCGCAGCGGGTCGGCGACCTCCGTCCCGGCCAGCCGACGGGTGACCTCCAGCCCGTCCAGCCTGGGCATCCGGAGGTCGGTGAGGACCACGTCGGGGCGCCGCGGTCCCGGGCACTCACGGGAGGAACGTCACCGCTGGGAAGGCCGGGGAAGGCCCGTCGAGCAGGTGCCCCCGACGGTGGCCGCGCAGGTGCTCGTCGAAGAACGCGAGCGGGTATGCCTGCTGGATCTTCACCCCCTCGTCGGGATCGAGGGTGCCGATCGTGCCCTGGAGCTGCTGCCCGCTCCACCCGAGCAGCTTCGCCACCCGTGGGAACAGCGCCTCGTTGTCGCCGTACGACACGTGGACGGCACCCTGGGCCTGGATGTTCAGCCGCCAGCCCCGCAGGAGCGACCAGAACTGGGCGGCGGCCGGATCCTGGGCCCGGGTGAACACAGCGGTCATCATCATGAACGGCCGATCCAGCTCCCCGGAGAGCGGCGGATTCATCTCCATCGGGCCGTCCAGGCTCAGTCCGGCCCGGATGCGCTCGTCCTCAAGCGTCGCGCAGGCGGCGGCGGACCCGCCCTTCGACCAGCCGAACGCGCCCATGCGGTGGGGGTCGAGGCCGCCGAGCAGCCCGGCCGGCAGCTCCCGCCGATCGACGTCCGGATTGCACCCGGCGGCGAGCTGCTCGACGCAGTCGAGGAGGAAGCGGAGGTCTGCGGCGAAGTCCCTCGGTGCGGTGGGGGCCTTCGGATCGCCACTCGGAACGGCAATCCGGCCGTCGGGGAACTCCGCGTAGGTGTCGTAGGTGTGAGCCACCGTCACGACCGCGTATCCGTGGCTGGCAAGCTCTTGGACCATGGTCGTGTGGTCGCCCTGGTGGCTGTGCGCGCCGTGCGCATACACCAGGACGGGCAGCCGCCGGCCCGACCGCAGCACCGGAGCACCCACGTGGCCGGAGGTGAACGGCGCCAGGTCGGCCAAGGCGCTGAACCCCACGTCGGCGAGGAACGCCGTCAGCGCGCCGGCCGGCATCCAGGGCGCCACCGGGTACCGCTCGACGTCCCGGGCGGGGTACCAGACGGTGGCCATCAGCTCGCGGAAGTGCCCGGGGCCCGCGATGTCGTCCGGGCGCGACCGGTCGACGAGGTGCAGCTGGACCGTGCCCACCGGGTACGGCCCGGTGGGCACGGGCAGCGTAAGCCGCGCCGGGGCGGGGGCGGGGGTGGGCGCGGGGGTGGGGGTGGGCGCGGGGGCGGGCGAGCCCGGAGCGGCCGGGGCGCCCGGGTCCGCCCACGCGGGGCCGGCGACGGCGGCAAGCGGCACGGCAGCCCCGGCGGCCAGCGCGGCTCCCAGCATGTGGCGGCGCGTCATGGCCTTCCGACCGGTGAACGGCATGGTGGTCACGGCCCCTCCTTTATGACGGATCGTCAATCGTGCCGCTACGGCCAGTCCGTGGGCACAGCGCTCCTTCCCGTAACTGATCAGCGGCGGTCGACTCCGACATGCATCATCACTCCCCTGTGCTGGCAATGTGACTTGACATCAGCTCGCACAGTAGCCACATCAGCCGCTCGGTGATCCTCAGTCGGGGAAAAGATCGGGCCACCCCATCGATCGTTCCGATGAGCCACAGCCGAAGGACACACGCACCAGCGACGGCCCGGCCCGCTGCCGGGTCGCGGAAAACCCGTGGCGTCCCGCCTCGCCGTGCGGGCAGGATGGTCCGCATGTTCCAGTACGCCATCGCCGAGTTGCCCGCAGTCGCGGGCGCGATGGCTGCTGCCCTGGCAGTCGCAGCCGCATTCGACGGCGCACGAAGCTGACCTTCCCCGGGATGTCCCGGAGCCTCGGACGGGGAAGGTCGGCCCGTCGCTGAGGTTCCGTCACCATGCATTCGACTCGCAGGGAAGATCCCGCCATGGCCAAGCAGGCCTTCGTGCGCACCAAGCCGCACCTCAACATCGGCACCATAGGTCACGTCGACCACGGCAAGACCACCCTCACCGCCGCCATCACCAAGGTCCTCGCCGAGCGCGGCGGCGGCACATTCGTCCCCTTCGACCGGATCGACCGTGCCCCGGAGGAGGCCGCCCGCGGCATCACCATCAACATCGCCCACGTCGAGTACGAGACGGCCACCCGCCACTACGCCCACGTGGACATGCCCGGCCACGCCGACTTCGTGAAGAACATGATCACCGGCGCCGCCCAGCTGGACGGCGCGATCCTGGTCGTCTCCGCGCAGGACGGTGTGATGCCGCAGACCTCCGAGCACGTGCTGCTGGCCCGTCAGGTCGGCGTCGAGCACGTCGTCGTCGCGCTCAACAAGGCCGACGCCGGCGACCCCGAACTGCTGGAGCTGGTCGAGTTGGAGGTCCGCGAGCTGCTGACCACCCACGGCTACGAGGGCGGCGGGCTGCCCGTCGTCCGGGTGTCCGGGCTGCGGGCGCTGGAGGGCGACCCGCAGTGGTCGGCGGCCCTGCTGGAACTGCTGGACGCGGTGGACGAGTACGTCCCGACTCCCGTGCGGTACACGGACGCGCCGTTCCTGCTGCCGATCGAGAACGTGCTGACCATCACCGGTCGCGGCACGGTCGTGACCGGCGCGGTCGAGCGCGGCCGGGTGCGGATGGGCGACCGGGTGGAGGTCCTCGGCTACGGCTCGGACCTGGAGTCCGTCGTCACCGGCGTCGAGACCTTCGGGCGGACGATGGAGTGCGCGGAGGCGGGCGACAACGTCGCGCTGCTGCTGCGCGGCGTGCAGCGCGGGCAGATCCGGCGCGGTCAGGTCGTCGCCGCGGTCGGCAGCGCCTCGGTGCACACCCGCTTCACCGCTCGGGTGCACCTGCTGTCGACGGCGGAGGGCGGCCGCCGCACGCCGATCACCAGCGGCTACCGCCCGCAGTTCTACCTGCGGACGGGCGACGTGGTCGGCGACGTCGAGCTGCGCGAGGGCACCTCGGTGGCGCGGCCGGGTGACACCGTCGACGTTACGGTGACGCTCGGCCAGCCCGTACCGCTGGAGCCCGGCCTCGGCTTCGCCGTCCGCGAGGGCGGCCGGACCGTCGCCGCGGGCACGGTACAGACCGTCTCCGAGTAACCGCCCTGCAACTGGCCAGACTTGAGTCTCAACCCCGCCGAGACCACTTCTCGACGGGGTTGAGACTCAGGCTGACCCGACAAAACGGGACGGCTCACCCAAGGCTGACAGAGAGGGGGAAGGACTGCGGCACTACTCATCATCAGCGTCTCCAGGTCGGGTCACCGACGGCACGAGAGCTCAGTGTGCCTGACCTGGGAAGATGCCTGGAAAAGATGCGTCGACCCGCTGGCGGATCGACTACCTGATGGCCAGTCAGAATCTCGCGTCCACGTGCATCTCGGCCCACGTCGAGCGGGCCGCGACCCACGCCGAGCGCTGGTCCGACCACGCGCCCGTGACAGCCGTCTTCGACTTCGGGTGAGCTGACTCTCCGCGCGCACCCGATCGCCGTTGTGCTCCGCGAGCGGGTGCGGTGCACCTGTGGCGTGCGGGCGGTCGCTGGCCGTTCAGGCGAGCGGGTGCTGCGCTGACGGTTGTGCCGCCGACGGTTGTGCCGCGGCTGGAATGAGGAGCCCTGCGGCCATGGCGGCGATCGCGGCGTCCAGGCGGTTGCGCGCGTCCTCGGGCATGGCGGCCAGCCGCAGCGGGCGGGCGGAGATCAGCGAGACCAGCAGCCACGCGGCTGCGCCGGGGTCCGCGTCCGCACGGATGTCCCCCGTCACCTGGCCGTGGCGCAGCGCGTCGGCGAGCGCGTCGGCGATTCGGCGCACCGCGGCCTGGCCGGCCTGCGCGACAGCCGGCTCGGCGGCGGGGGCCACCGAGTCGGCGAACAGGACGCCGAGCGAGCCCTGGGCGTGCAGCTGGTCGAGGTGGGCGGGCGAGAGCACCTCGGCCACCAGGGCGGCGACGGGGGTCCCGGTGGCCACCGCGTCGGCGAGTTCGGCGCAGATCCGGGTGGCGGTGAGGTCGACCACGGCGGCGAACAGGGCCGCCTTGGAGCCGAAGTTCTGGAAGACGACCGGCTCGGTGACGCCGACCCGGGCGGCGACCTCGGAGACTTTGCCGCGCTGGTAGCCGCGTTCGGCGAACACCCCGATCGCGGCGGCCAGGATCGAGGCGCGCCGGTCCTCGGCGCTGAGGCGGGTGCGGCGCGGCGTGGTGGGCGTAGGCGAGGTCACCCCGTCATCGTAAACGGCCTTGCCAAGGAAACTTAGTGACGACTAAGGTCAGTGTTCTTAGTCGTCACTAAGTTAGGAGAACGGCATGGGACTGGCACGCCTGCTGCACGGAGATCCGCAGGCCGACACCGACGGCATCACCATCGCCCACGGCCCGGGCTACGAGCTCTTCGGGAACGTCGCCTTCGGCGGCCGCCGCAACCACGTCTTCACCCGGCTCGCCGAGATCAGCGGCGCCCGCCCCGGCGACCGCGCCCTCGACCTCGGTTGCGGGACCGGCTACCTCACCCAGCGCATGGCCAGGGTCGTCTCCCCCACAGGCACCGCGCTCGGCCTCGACCCGTCCGCCCAAGTCGTCGAACACGCCCGCAAGCTGGCCGCGAAGCAGCCCAACTGCACCTTCGAGCGCGGGATCGCCGAACAGCTCGACGCCGGCGACGACTCGTTCGACGTCGTGGTCAGCAGCCTGATGGTCCATCATCTGCCCGCACCCGTACGCCCGCAGGCGGTGGCCGAGATGTACCGGGTACTGCGCCCGGGTGGACGCCTGATGATCGCCGACTTCCGGCCCCCCAAGGGTCGCGTCGGCCGCCACCTGGTCGGCGCCGTCACCGGACCCGCGATGGAGAACAACCCGATCGACCTGCTGGAGGGACTGGTCCGCGACGCCCGATTCGACGAGGTCAGCGCCGGGGACCTGTACCCGTGGATCCGCTACGTGACCGCGGCCAAGCCCGCCACCCGGGGGGCCGCCCGATGAACCGTCAGCCCGCCGGCCTACGCGCGGTCCGGCTCGCCGCGATCCCGCTGGCCGTGGTCGGCCTCGGCCTGCACCTGTGGCTCGGCACCAAGGTCGGCCTCGCCATCGCCGCCGCCGGCCTGCTGGCCCACCTCGCCGCCGGCCTGCTCGGCCGCCGCTGGCTGCGCCGACGCGACGGCGCCGGATCCGCCCGCGTGACCGGCCACCAGCACTGACCGCCTCGGGCCGACCACCGCCGACCACCGCGCCGCGAGCGGCGGCCCAGGGCCGCCGTGGATCCGGGCCCGCATGAGCACCCGGATCCACGGCGGTGCCCCGCAGCTGCTACGCCATCGACCCGGAGCCCTCGGACGTGGATCACGCAGTCCACCAGGTCAAGGATTGAGTGGTGCAGTCACACGAAAGGGTTCTTCAGCAGGATTCGCCAGGCCCCATCCGATCGGTGGTCTACCCTACGAACGTGCCGCCCGCTGCCGATGTTTGAGGAGGAGTCCTGTGTCATCGCCCTGTGACCCCGAGTTCGCTTCTGTCGGCGATGTGAGCGCAGCGCTGATGGTGATCGACTCCCGACTCAAAGCCGTCTACGACGGCAAGACCGAGACGGAGCCCGAACAGCAGCAGCTGATCGACCAGTTCGCCGCCTCCTTGGGCCCTACGGGGGCCGATGCGCTGCTGGACGGCGCGTGCACGCTCATTTACATGTTTATGAGCTGGCTGCGGGCGGCCTGTGAGGACCACGACGAGGACGTCATCGAGTACGTGGTGCCCAACCTCGTGGCCACGATGCGCATGATGCCCAAGACCTTCCGTCCCGAGACCATCCCCACCATGGCCGGCCTGCTCGTCGCCGCAGGCACCGGCCTGAGCCCCAATCTCTGGCGCGCGCAGTACGGTTACTGGACCAAGGCCGAGATGAATCCTCTGGAAGCCACGGCCGTCCTGCTCGCGGACCAGATCAACCGGATGGCCGGCGACGACCACGACTTCGCCACCCGCTTGATCACCGAGACCCTGTCCATGTCGGACCAGGGCTGATGACTTGACGGGAGTCGGCGACGTCTTCAGATGGCCGATCACGGCAGTGCGGTGGTGTCGGGCTCGTCGCGGGCGATGCCGTCCCAGACCGCCGTCCTCCGTGGCGATCTTCACGGATGGTGATCGTCGCGGAACCGTACGCACCCGCGCAAAGCGGCGTCACCCGAACGGGTAAGGCATATCGGAAGGCCGTCGACCTGGGAGGAATCCCAGGTCGACGGCCCTTTCCGGTGGGGTGGGAGCTGGTCAGCGGAGTGTGGCGAAGGCTTCGTCGATCGCTGTGCAGGTGGCCTCGACGTCCTGGTCGGTCAGCGCGGCGGAGATGAACCAGCAGGCCAGTCCGTACGCGTTGATGTGGATGCCGCGTTCGAGCAGGGCGTACTGGAACGCGTCGTAGCGACGCTGGTCCAGCGTGAGGGTGTCGCGGTACTGCTTGGTCGGGGTGCCGTCGGCGGAGAACACCACCTGGAACATCGCACCGACGCCCTGTACCGCGCACGGGACGCCATGGTCGTGTGCGGACCGCTGAACGGCTTCCATGATGCGTCGGCCGGCCGAGTCGATCCGGTTGATGACCGCCGGGTCGGAGAGCCGGGTGAGGGTGACCAGGGCGGCGGTGGCGCAGAGCGGGGACCCGTTGTAGGTGCCGCCGTGCTTGACGCGGTTGGCAGCGACCTCGCCCATGATGTCCGCCCGTCCGGCGAAGGCGGCGATGGGCAGCCCGCCACCGAGTGCCTTGGAGTAGACCGCCAGGTCGGGCACGACGCCGAAGAGGTCCTGCGCGCCGCCGGGGCCGGTGCGGAATCCGGTGCAGACCTCGTCGAAGACCAGGACGAGCCCGCGCCGGGTGCACTCCTCGCGCAGTGTCTCCAGATAGCCGGGCGCCGGCATGGTGCAGGCGTTGTTGGCGACGATCGGCTCGCAGATCACCGCCGCGATGTCGCCGCGATGTGCGTCCAGTACCGAGCGGAGCGCCTCTGCGTCGTTCCACGGGCAGACCACCACGTCGTCCACCACGCCTGCGGGGATTCCAGGGGAGTGCGGCACTGCCGTGGGAGAGCCGTAGGGGCCCACCTCCGCACTGGAAGGCCGGTTGGAGATCGCGAGCGTGTCCACCCAACCGTGGTAGTGGCCCTCGAACTTCAGGATCTTGGAGCGTCCGGTGAAGCCGCGGGCCGCCCGGATCGCGCCCTGGACCGCCTCCGAGCCGGAGTTGGCATAGCGCACCAGGTCGGCACAGGGGACCATCTGCTTGATCAGTTCGGCCAGTTCGACCTCTGGACGGTTGCAGGTCCCGAACATCGTGCCGGTTGCCAGGACGGCGCCCAGCTCCCGGGCCATGGTGGGATCGGCGTGGCCGATGACGGCGCTGCCGTAGGAGATCAGAAAGTCCACGTACTCGTTGCCGTCGGCGTCCCAGATGTGCGCCCCGGAGCCGCGTTCGATGTAGAGGGGGTGCGGCCGCGAGCCGGTGGAGGTCATCCGGGAGGACGAACTGATGCCGCCGGCAAGGGACTTCTTCGCCCGCGCGATGGTGAACTCCTTGAGCAGGTCGTACGGGCGAGTGGGGAACGCGGCGGACTCGGGCTCCGCCGCACGGCGGGAGAGCGGTTTCACGGCCGCCCCTGGACGGCGCCCGGTTCCGGGAGCGCGGCGTCGATCGGCGGCACGATCCCGCGGCGACGGACCAGCAGGACGTGCAGGCCGGTCAGCGCGCCCAGGGCGAGGGGCAGCAGCACGATGTGCCACATGAGCATCTGGCCGAAGTCCAGGACGTTGAACCAGGCACCGATGCCGACCGCGTTGAGGCCGTCCTTGGCCTGCCCGGAGATCCACTGCGAGTCGAAGTTCTGCTGCGTCAGATAGCCGGTGAAGGCGGCGCCGACCGAGGCGAGGAAGCAGACCGCCCCGGTCATCCACGTCATCGCCCGCCGACCGCGCCAAGCGGCCATGAAGAACTTGCCCCACAGGTGGATCACCATGAAGAACATGAACAGCTCCACACCCCACAGGTGCAGACTGTTGACGTACTTCCCGACGCCGGAGACGTGCCACCAGCCGGGGCCGTCCAGGGCGAGCAGGCATCCGGTGGCGACCACCACGACCAGCGCCGACACGGTGAGCACGCCGAAGACGTAGATCCACGAGGCCATGTACGCGGGCTGGGTGTCGGGCAGCAGCTTCTCCGGCGGGAGGGTGCGGACGGCGTACCGGCGTACCGCCCCGGTCCACCCGCCGGGGCGGACGTCCCTTGACGTCGCGGGGTCGCTCACCTGCGCCCCCGCCCCTTCGGGAACGGCAGCAGCACCGCCGCGACGAAGACCAGCACCATCAGGCCGACGACGACCAGGTTCGCCACCGAGATCTGCACCACGCCCCAATGGACGTAATGCCCGGTGTGGTTGAGATCCACGGGCGCTGCGAGCACTCGCTCCGCAGACGCCGCTGCCACCGCCATGGTCGGCCCCTTTCCTGGGCAGGTACGGCGTCAGTCTCGCCCGGCCTCAGGGGAACGGCACGCCGGTGCGGAGCCGAACGGCCGAGCCGCAGCTCGGCCGGTCCAGGATCGCTGCGGCGACCCGACAGGCTGACCCTGAATGCGTGGCACCTTCTCACCATGGCCGCCACCGCAGAGCCCGCGTGCCGTAGGACGGCGCCGGAGGGACCATGGGACTGACAAGAGCACCGACGGTGGGATGAGCTGCGCCGGCCGGGCCGACTCCTGGACGGACGACCTCGCGCGGGCAAGGAGCGAGCGACCATGACCATGCAAGCCCTCACCCCCGACGAACTGCGCCTGCTGGCCGAGGCCGGCGGAGCGGCGCCGTCGCTGCACAACAGCCAGCCGTGGCTCTTCCGACCAACCTCCGACGCGCGGGGCCTGTGCCTGTCCGCCGATCCGCAGCGGGCCGTACCCCTCACCGACCCCGACGGCCGGGCCCTGCACATCTCGCTGGGCGCGGCCCTGTTCAACCTGCGTCTCGCCGCCCTCCACCTCGGACGGGAGCCGTCGGTACGACTGCTTCCCGACGGAGGCGACCCGCACCTGGCCGCCGTTCTGGACCTCTCCCAGCCCGCCGCCGACCCACAGCCCTACGGCCGGGACCTCTATCCGGCGATCACGCAGCGCCACTCCAGCCGTCAGCCGTTCGCCAACCGCGACGTCCCCGAGACGGTGCTCGGCGAGCTGATGGCGGCGGCCCTCGACGAGGGCGTGGCGCTGTCCCCGCTGGAGGAGGACGGAGTGCGTCGGGTCCTGTCACTGACCGCCCAGGCCGAACGGCGAACGGACGCCGACCTGGCCCGGATGGCCGAGACCCGCAGCTGGCTGCGGCTGGAGCAGCCCGCAACGGACGGCATCCCGCAGGCCGCGCTCGGCCCGCAGGACCACGAGGCCCACATGCCCATGCGCAGCTACACCGGCCGCCCATCGAGGGACGCCGCACAGTCCCAGCGCTTCGAGGCACTGCCCCAGCTGGCCACCCTCACCACCCATGCCGACCTGCCGGCCGACTGGCTTCGCGCCGGCCAGGCGATGGAGCGCGTGTGGCTGCTGGCCACCGTCGAAGGTGTCCGCGTCTCGGTGTTGCACCAGGCCGTCGAGTGGCCCGACACCCGCTGGGGTCTGCGCGACCCGGCCGAGGGCCCCGGTCACGTCCAGCTCGTCCTGCGCCTGGGCTACGGGCCGCCCGGATCATCCACGCCCCGCCGCCCGGTCGCGCAGACGCTGGACCTGAGCACCCTCCGGAACATGCCGGTGGGCTGAGCGGCCCCGACGGCTCTGACCCGCTCAGACCGGGCGAATGATCCGGCCGGTGACGCGGGTCGGGTTGATCCGGACCCAGAGGTCACGCCTGCCACCCGCCCAGGGCTCCGCCGCGGACTGCTCCATCAGGCGCTGGACTGCTGCGGGCTCGGTGATGTGCTCGACCGTCCCGACGACCACGACACTCCACCCCCGGCTGTGGGCCTCATCGATCTGGTCCACCTCGAAGGCCACCTCGCCGCCCGGCTCGGCCGCGGTCACGGTGCCGGGGGCCGTGCGGTAGACGACAGTTCCGCCGAGGACGGTGTAGTTGACCGGGACGATGGCGGGCCCGTCGGGCGTGCACAGCGCCAAGCGGCCGATCCCGTGTGTGCCGAGCCGGTCGCGGGACTCCTCGGGACCCAGTTTCCACAGCGCCTGCCCGGATGCCGCGTCGCCCTGCCCGGGCGGGCCGTCACCGCCGCCGTCCAGCAGTTCCCGTGGCGTCGTCTCCAGAGCTGCCGCCAGTCGGTGCACACCGTCGCTGTCGAAGTCGCCGCCGAGCTCCTCCAGAAGCTGAAGGTAGCGCGGCGCCATGTCAGCCCGTCTCGCCAGCTGCTCGTGGGTGAGTCCGAGCTGTCGGCGGCGCTGCGCCACCCGCTGGGCGAACCCGCCCTGGCGGCCCGCAGTCGAACCGCCGGACCCGCCGGACCCGCCGGACGGCGTGGTGTCCTCGCTCACGACCGATCACCTCCTCCCATCGAGCATGACACCGGCGGCGCAGAGAGGCTGTCCGGGGCAACCGTGAGCGACACCGCGGCGTCGGCCTGGCGGCGACAGCCGGTCCGGCCCACCGCGGAAGGGCGGCCCACCATCAGCATCGGAGTTCCGCGCCTGGGGTGGCCCCGCGCGGGCGGCCAAGCGGACGCCGCGTCCGGCACCGGAGGACACCGGTGCCGGACGCGGCGGACGGACGACGGGATGTCAGACGTGCCCGGAGCCTGCGGGGGTGCTCGTCAGCGCCAGCGTGCTGTCCAGCTTCTGCCAGTTGCCGGACGGTCCGGCACCGACGCGGTACCACTGCCACAGGCTGTTGTCGGCGCCGCGGGCGTAGACGTTGGCGCGGCCCGCGACCTCGGCCGCAGTCGGAGCGCCGGTGATGACCTGGCCGCCGAGGCTGTACCAGCTGCTGGTCCAGCCGCCGCCGGCCGTCCAGTTGAGTTCGCCGACCGTGCCGCCGGTCTGCGCGGCGAATACGTCGATCTGACCGGGGGCGGCGCTGGCCGCGGTGGGGGACGACGTCAGCGTGCCGCCGAGGCTCGTCCAGTCGGTCCAGGCACCGCTGACGTAGCTCCTCTGCCACAGAGCGTTGTCAGTGCCGCGGACGAAGACGTCGACGCGGTTCAGCGATGCCACTGCGGCTGGGGTTCCGGTGAACGTGCCGGGGCCGGTGGCGGTGTTCGGGCCGCCCAGGTCGGTCCAGTTGGGCGTCCACCCGACGTTCGGGCTGTTGGCCGAACCGGAGGCGGGGACCTGCTGGTAGGTCTTCTGCCACAGGGCGCCGTCAGTGCCGCGGACGAACACGTCGATGCGGTCCTGCCCCAGGCTCGCCGCGGCCGGGCTGGCCGACAGGGTGCCGCCGAGGCTGACCCAGGCGCCCCAGGCGCCGTCGGTGTAGCTGTCCTCCCACAGGGCGTTGTCGCCGCCCCGGACGAAGACGTCGGTGCCGGACGGCGAGGACACCACCGCCGGGTCGCCCTGCATCGAGCCGGGGCCGGTGGAGCCGGCGACGCCCAGCGACAGGGACTGCCACGCCGACCACGAACTGCCGTTCCAGTTCTTCTGGTTCAGGCCCGAGGCGTCGGCGGCGAACACCGTCTCCGGCTGCTGCTCAGTGCCGCCGGTCAGCTTCAGCATCACCGACTGGTGGGCGGCCAGGGTGAAGGACAGGGAGCCGGTCTGGCTCAAGGTGCCCAGTCCGGCGCCGGAGTACAGGTTCTGCACCGACGGGCTGCCCAGCAGATCCAGGCCCTGCGTCGTGAACGAGTACGTCGTGGCCGAGGTGCCGGTGTTCAGCAGCAGTACGGCTCGGCTCCCGGACGCCGCGAGCTGCTTGGACCACACCTGGACGGCGCCGTTGGTGAGGACCTTCTGGCCCTGGTGGTCGGCGCTGTCCTGGTCGACGCCGATGACGGCCGGGTTGCCGATGATGCCGGCGACGGCCGGGGTGAGGTTCGCGACGTCGGTCGACAGCACGAGCGGCGCGCCTTGAATGGCCCACATGCCGAAGTAGGACTGCTGCTCGTCAGGGGTGAGCCCGTAGAGCGTGCCGCCGTTGGACTGCTGCTGACCGGTGGTCGGGTTGTCGCCGAAGCCGGGCCCGATGAGCAGGTAGTCCGGGTCGTTGTACTGTCCCGCAGCTTCGTTGCTGGGGTGGTCGTTCAACGAGAAGTTGTTCTGCACGTTGTCGAAGTTGATCCAGGAGGAGCCGCCGTTGGACGGGGTCCCGTAGCCGTTCGCGAAGCTGATGTCGCGTCCGGTGCGCCAGGTGCGCCCGGCCGCGCCGCCCCAGACCGACGGGTTGTCCGGGCCGCCCTGCCCCCATTCGCAGATCTCCAGGGCCATCGGGTGCGACACCCCGCCCGTGGTCTTGGCGCCGGCCATCAGGCTGCCCCAGGCCTCGTAGTCGGCCATGGTCGAGCCGTAGGCCGACGGCACGCCGCCGCAGTGGTCGACCTTGGCCCAGTCGAAGCCCCACGTGGCGAAGGTCGTGACGTCGGCGGCCTCGTGGCCGCCGCTGCCGTTCTGGCCGCCGCAGCCGGTGGTCCCCGTGTCGGTGTAGATGCCGGCGTTCAGCCCGAGCGAGTGGATGTAGCCGGTGAGGTCGCTCATCGAGTTGAGAGTCACGGACGGCACAGTGGTGCCGTTGGACAGGGTGAGCGACTTGGTCCGATAGCCCGACAGGAAGGTCGAGTTGGGGACGATGTTCCCGTTGGCGTCGCGGCCGGCGGACCCGTTGGTCCACCAGCCGCCGTCCATGCCGACGTTCTTGTAGCCGAGGTCGGCCATGCTCTGATGGCCGCCCGAGCCGTTGAGCGGAAGATTGGCGTTCGGCGTGGCGAGACTGGCGGCCTCGTCGGCGATGTTCTGCGAGTCGTAGTTGTTGTTGAAGAAGTACCAGGAGTTCCAGCCCATCGGCGCCGTCGCGGTGCCGAAGACGCCGGGCGGGACCATCGCCGCGGCGGGCGGGGCGGAGACGGTACTCAGCGCCGTCAGTGAGACCGCGGCTACGGCGAGGCTCAAGGCGGCTCTTGCCGTGCGTGCGGTGCGCGTGTGAGGGGACATGCAGTCACGCTCCCTGGGAGTGGGGGTGGGGGTGCAGCAGGAGCTGGTTACGCAGGCAGCCCGACGGCGCGTTCGCCCGCTCGGCGCTGCTGGATGACGACGGCGGCGACCAGCAGGCTGCCCTGGGCGACGTTCTGCCAGAAGGCGTTGATGCCCTGGACGGTGAGGCCGTTCTGGAGGGCGCCGAGCAGGGCGACGGCGAGGAGGGTGCCGCCGATGCCACCCCTGCCGCCCTTGAGGGCGCAGCCGCCGAGGGCGGCGGCGGTGATGGACTGGAGTTCGAGGCCTTCGCTGCCGGAGACGGGCTGGCCGGAGCCGGTGCGGGCGGTGAGCAGAACGCCGGCGGCGGCGGCGACCATGCCGCTGAGTGCGTAGACGGCGATGAGGTACTTGTTGAGGTTGATGCCGGCCAGTCGGGCGGCGGTGTCGTTGCCGCCGATGGCGAAGATATTGCGGCCGATGTCGGTGTACTTCAGTAGGACGTGGACGGCTGCTGCGACGAGGAGCAGCAGCCAGACCATGACGGGCAGGCCGGCGATCTTTCCGCGGCTCAGGAAGACGAACAGGCTGTCGTTGAGGACGTAGCCCTGCGCGGCGCCGTTGGAGATCAGCTGCGCGATGCCCTTGTAGGCCGCCAGGCCCGCCAGGGTGGCGATGGTCGCGTTGACCCGGCCGTAGATGATGATGGCGCCGTTGAGCATGCCGATCACGGCACCGATGGCGATGGCGGCACCGATCCCGAGGAGGGCGTTCGAGCCGGTCGCGGTGAAGACCATGGCACTGGTGACGGACGCGAGGCCGGCCTGTGAGCCGACGGAGATGTCGAGCGCGCCGCAGATGATCACGACGGTCTGGACGACCGCGAGGAGGCCGGAGATGGTGACGGCTTCGGCGATGACCTGGATGTTGTCCCAGCTGAGGTAGTTGGGGTTGAGCGACCCGAACAGGGCGAGCACGAGGGCCATGGCGCCGATCAGGGCCAGGTTCTGGCCGCCCGCCTTGGCCAGCCAGGTGCGTGCGGTGGCGGCCGGGGTCGGTCGGTCACCGAGGTCGTCGGGCTCTCGGTCGACGGAAAGGGCGGTCGTCATCGGGTGCCTCCGGGGGCCGGGCCGGTTCCGGTGCGAGGTGCCGTGGTGGTCTCGTGCGGAAGGTCGAGGGTGAGGTCGTCGGCCATGGCGAGGGCGAGGATCGCCTCTTCGGTGGCCTGGGTGTGGTCGAGGTGACCGGTGACGCGGCCGTTCTGCATGACGAGGACGCGATCGGCGAGGCCGAGGACCTCCGGGAGCTCGGAGGAGATCACCAGGATGGCGGTGCCTGCTCGGGCGAGGTCGGCGATGATCTGGTAGATCTCGGCCTTGGCGCCGATGTCGACGCCGCGGGTGGGCTCGTCGAGGATCAGCAGGGCGGGCCCCAGGGCGAGCCAGCGGGCAAGGACGACCTTCTGCTGGTTGCCGCCTGACAGGGTCCGGACCTCGGACTCGATGGAGGGGGCGCGCACGCGCAGGCGGTCCGCGTACTCCTGGGCGAGTGCCTTCTCCCGGCCGCGGTTGACGAACCGCCAGCGGCGCAGCCGGCCGAGGCTCACCAGCGAGGTGTTGTCGCGGATGGTGCGCTGGAGGAACAGGGCCTGGGCCTTGCGCTCCTCGGGGGCGAGGCCGATTCCGCAGCGGATCGCGTCGCGTGGTCCGCGCAGGCGCACCACGCTTCCGTCGACGCGGATGGTTCCGGAGCGCACGGGTGTGTCGCCGGCCAGCGCGAGGGCGAGTTCGGAGCGTCCGGCGCCGATGAGTCCGGCCAGGGCGACGACCTCGCCGGCTCTCACCTGCAGACTCACGTCGTGGACGTCGTCGGTGGTGAGGTTGTCGACCTGGAGGACGACGCGGTCGGTGGCGACGTGCTGGCGTGCGAAGAGAGTGGACAGGTCGCGGCCGACCATGAGGCGCACGACTTCGCCCTCGTCGGTGGTCCTGGCATCGACGGTGCCGGCGACGGTGCCGTCGCGTAGGACGGCGATCCGGTCGGCGAGCCGGAAGATCTCCTTCATGCGGTGGGACACGTAGATGACCGCGATGCCCGCGTCGCGCAGTCGGCCGATGAGGGCGAACAGGGCGTCGACCTCGTGGTCGGACAGGGAGGAGGTGGGCTCGTCGAAGGCGATGGCCCGCGCTGCTGTGTCGCCGGTCAGCGCGCGCAGGATCTCCACCAGCTGCCGCTGTGCGGCGGTGAGTTGGTACCCGAGCAGGTCGGGGTCGAGGACCTTGTCGAAGCCGAGGCGTTCGAGGTCGGCGGTGATCCGGCGGCGCAGTTCGGCTCGGTCGAGTCGCCGGCCCGCGCGTCGGGGCAGGGAGCCCGCGTAGACGTTCTCGGCGACGGAGACATGCGGGATGATCTCCGGCTCCTGCGGGATGATGCGGATTCCGGCCCGTCGGGCGTCGATCGGCGAGTCGAGGTCGAGGACCTGGCCGTCCAGCAGGACGCGGCCCTCGGTGGGCTGGTGGTCGCCGGTGAGAATGCGCAGGAGGGTGGACTTGCCGGCGCCGTTCTCGCCCATGAGGGCGGTGACCTGACCGGGTGGGAAGTGCAGGGTGACGTCTCGCAGAGCCTGGACGGGGCCGAATCGCTTGGTGATCGCTTCGGCCGCCAGCCCGGCCCCGGACGCTGCTGCGCTGGGAACGGTCATCTGCTCAGCTGCACTTCACGCCGGCGGACTGCCAGGTGGTGGCGTCGACCATGGTGGTGGGGGCGAAGGCCTCCTGCGGGAAGGGCTTGCCGTTCTTGAGCTTGTCGTACATCGTCTGGACGGCGAGCGCGCCAATGTCGCGTCCGTTGATGAACAGGGAGGCCTTCATGCCCGACGGCGTGCCGGCGCCCCAGTCCTTGCAGGCCAGATAGGCGCCGAGGCCGACACCGTCGATGTTGTCGGGGGTGACGCCCGCGTTCTGCAAGGCCGTCACGCCGCCCTGCACGTTCTCGTCGTTGCAGCCCCAGATGACCCAGTGCTTGACGCCCGGGTTGGCGGTCAGCGTTGCCGCGACCTTGTCCTGGGCGCCGGTCGGAGTGTTGTCGGTGGCCACGTCGATGTTCTGCACGTCGGCGCCGGCACCGCTGTTGAAGGCGTCCTTGGCGGCCTTCACGCGGTCACCGCAGACGGTGACGTCCTGCTGCCAGGCCGAGATGATCCGGGTGTCGGCGGCGTTCCAGCCGGCCTTCTTGAACTCCTCGGCGGCGCGCTTGCCGACCTCGGCACCCATCTGCTGCCCGGAGAAGCCGATCCGCGGGACCAGGTCGGCCGGGGCGCAGTTGGCCGGGGTCGGGCCGTTGGCACAGACCTGGTCGTCGGAGGTGAGCAGCGCGACATTGGCGTCCTTGGCCATCTGCACGACCTGCGGACCCACCGCCGGGTCGGGGACGACGACGATCAGGCCGTTGCTCTTCTGCGCGATCGCGGACTGGACGTCGCTGACGGTCTGGTTGGCGTCGTTGCCCAGGTTGACCACCTTCAGGTCGATGCCCAGAGCGGCGGCCTTCGCCTTCGCGCCGTTGGCCTCATCGACGAAGTACTGCTGGTCGCCCTGCTTCTGCAGATAGGTCAGGGAGATCTTCCCGCTGACCGGAGCGACCGACGCCGTGCCGGCGGCACCGGAGGTCTGACCGGTCGAACACGCCGTCAGGCCGAGAACGACGGCTGCGCCCAGGACAGCGGCAGCGCCACGGGTGCGTGCAGTGAACATGTCGAGCTCCAAGAAGGGGGTTCTTCGGGAGTGAAGAAGAGGTGGGTGGTCCGGAACTGTGACGGCCTCCGCCCGCTCGGCGTCTCGCCTGTCGTCCTGGGCTCGAATCTTGGGACCCGGCAACCAGCACTGTCAAGATATTTGCATAATTAATCACAAGCGCTACGGTGGCGTTGTGACTGAGCAGATCTGTCGAAGATTCCAGGGCCGTGTCGCCCTGATCACCGGTGCCGCCAGCGGCATCGGCGCCGCCACCGCGCGGCGGCTGGCCGCCGAGGGTGCGTCCGTCGTCGCCGTCGACATCGCCGATCCGGCCGGCCGGGCCGTTGTCGAGGCGATCACCGAGGAGGGCGGGCAGGCCGAGTACCGGCACGGCGACGTGACCTCCGCCGCGATGTGGGACGAGTTGGCCGCGCACGTGCACAGCCGCTACGGACGGCTGGACGTGCTGCACAGCAACGCCTACGCCGTGGTGGTCAAACCCGCCCACGAGCTGACCGAAGTCGAGTGGGACACCCAGCTCGCGGTCACCCTCAAGGCCTCCTGGCTGGCGATCCGCGCCTTCGCCGGGACCCTGCGCGACAGCGACGGCTCGGTGGTGCTCACCTCCTCGGTGCACGCGCTGGTCGGCCTGCCGGGGCACCCGGCGTACGCCGCCGCCAAGGGCGCCCTGTGTGCGATGGGCCGTCAACTCGCCGTCGAGTACGGCCCGCAGGTGCGGGTCAACACCGTCGTCCCCGGGCCGATCATGACCGCGGCCTGGGACCGGGTGGACGATGCGAGCCGGGCCGACAGCGTCGCCGAGACGGTCACCAAGCGCTTCGGCCGGCCCGAGGAGGTCGCGGCGGCCGTGGCCTTCCTCGCCTCCTCGGACGCCTCCTACATCACCGGTACGAACCTGGTGGTGGACGGCGGCTGGTCCGTCGTCAAAGCATCCTCGTGAGCACGTACATGATCGACGCGCCGGCCACCGGGCCGCGCGGAGCAACGGAAAGGGAGCCGTCATGAACAACCCGGTACGGGGCCTGCACGGGCAGGCGGTCGACATGATCGGCGAGCGGATCATCCGCGGCAGGTACGCCCCGGGCGACTCGCTCTACCCCGACCAGATCGAGCAGGAACTCGGCGTCAGCAAGACCGTCGTGCGTGAGGCGCTGCGGGTCCTGGCGTCCAAGGGACTGATCGACTCCCGCCAGAAGCGCGGCACCTTCGTACGACCGCGCGCCGACTGGAACCTGCTGGACAGCGACCTACTGCGCTGGCAGGGCCTGGGGATCCCCGACGCGACCTTCCTCGACAACCTCGGCGAGGTCCGCAGCATCGTCGAGCCGGCCGGGGCCAGGCTGGCCGCCGAACGCCGTGACGAGGCCGACCTCGCCGCGCTCTCCGACGCGCTCGAACGGATGGCAGCCGCCGGCAGCGACGCCGATGCCGTGGTCGAAGCCGACCTGGCGTTCCACCGCGCACTACTGGCCGCCGCCCACAACGAGCTCCTCACCCGGATGGAAGTGGTGATCGAGGCCGGCCTGCGGGTGCGCGACCACATCGTGCACGGCGCCGACCACTGGGCCGATGCCGTCCCCGCCCACCGGGCGGTGCTGGACGCCGTACGCGCCCGGGAGCCGGAGGCGGCCGCCCGCGCCGTCCACGACCTGCTCGACCAGGCCGCCGCCGACCTCCACCACCTCATTGACGACAGCAACCCGGGGGAAACCGGATGAAGATCACATCGCTGGAGACGTTCCTCGTCGCACCGCGCTGGCTGTTCCTGCGTGTCGCCACCGACGAGGGCATCACCGGCTGGGGCGAACCCGTCGTGGAGGGCCGCGCCGAAACCGTGCAGGCGGCCGTCCACGAACTCGCCGACTACCTGGTCGGCGAGGACCCGCTGCGCATCGAGCACCACTGGCAGGTCCTGACCAAGGGCGGCTTCTACCGCGGTGGCCCGGTGCTCTCCAGCGCTGTTGCCGGTATCGACCAGGCGCTCTGGGACATCGCGGGCAAGACCCACGGCGTTCCGGTCCACCAGCTGCTCGGCGGCCACGTCCGCGACCGGGTGCGGATGTACGCGTGGATCGGCGGTGACAGCCCCGCAGATGTCGCCGAACTCGCCCAGGCCCAGGTCGACGCCGGCTTCACCGCCGTCAAGATGAACGGCTGCGCGCAGCTGCGCCCGATCGACACCCCCGCCCAGACCCAGGCCGTCATCGACCGCGTCGCCGCCGTCCGCGAGGTCCTGGGCAACGACCGGGACGTGGCGATCGACTTCCACGGCCGGATGTCCAGCGCCATGTCCCGCCGACTTCTGCCCCTGCTTGAGCCGCTGCACCCGATGTTCGTCGAAGAGCCCGTCCTCCCCGAACACGCCCGCGACCTGCGCCGAATCGTCGACTCCACCACCGTGCCACTGGCCGTGGGTGAACGGCTGTACTCCCGCTGGGACTTCCGCGACGTCCTCGCCACCGGCATCGCCGTCGCGCAACCGGACGTATCGCACGCCGGCGGCATCTCCGAGGTCCGCCGCATCGCCGCCCTCGCCGAGGCTCACGACGTCACGATGGCGCCGCACTGCCCGCTCGGCCCGATCGCCCTCGCCGCCAGCCTCCAACTCGCTTTCGCCATGCCGAACTTCCTCATCCAGGAACAGAGCCTCGGCATCCACTACAACCAGGGCAACGACCTGCTGGACTATCTGCTCGACCCCGAGCCGTTCCGCTTCACCGACGGCCACGCCGCGCGGCCGACAGGTCCAGGACTGGGCATCGAGATCGACGAGAACGCCGTACGCCGCGCCGCCGAAAGCGGCCACCGCTGGCGCAACCCCGTCTGGCACCACCAGGACGGGTCGTTCGCCGAATGGTGACCGACCTGCCGCTGACCGACCTGCCGTTGACCGACCTGCCGCTGACCCTCCGCACCGACCCGGCCCACGGCGGCCGGTGGACCTCTCTGCGGGCCGGCGAGCGCGAATGGCTCTGGCGCCGCCCCGACCCGGCCCGCGCCATCGCCCGTCCCGGCGACCCGTTCGTCGACGCCGGCGGCCTGGAGGAGTGCGTCCCCACCGTGCGCGGCACCCCTGACCACGGCGACGCCTGGTCCCGGCCCTGGCGGCGCGACGGCGACACCGACCTCGTGGAGTGCCCCGACTTCGTGCTGCGCCGACGTATCGAGAGCGGGCCAGCCGCGCTGCGCGCCGTCTACGAGCTGCACGCCGACCCCGGCTACCGCTTGCTGTGGGCAGCCCACGCACTGCTCGACGTCACACCGAAAGCCCGCCTGACCGCGCCTGATGCCACACCCACCCGGCTCTTCCCCGAGGCGGCCGAACTGCTGCAGCAGCCCTGGCCCGCCGGCGCCCACCACGTCACCGGACCATGGCCGGCGCCCCATGGCCTGCGCCTGGACCACCTCGGCCCCGACGACGGCACCGCGGTCGGCGCGATCCTCACCGACTGCGCGAGCGTGACGGTCACCGACGGCCCCGACACGCTCACCTTCTCCCTGCACGCCGACGCCGACATCCCCGTCTCCGTCGCCCTCTGGCGCAACCTGCGCGGCTTCCCGGCATCCGCCCCCTACCGGAGCATCGGCGTCGAGCCCATGCTCGGATCGGTCTTCGACCTCGCCGAGGCCGGGCCCGGCGACGCCGCGACGGTGCCACCCGGCGGCACGCTGCACTGGGAACTGACGGTCACCGCGATCAGCACCCCCACCCCCTGACCGACAAGGGCCCCACTCCCGTGAACCTGACCGAACTGCCGTACCGGACACTGGCCATCGTGCGCGGCACCGACCGCGACGCGGCGCTGCGCACCGTCCTCACCCTCGCCGAGGAGGGCATCACCGCAGCCGAGGTGTCCCTCACCACCCCCGACGCCCTCTGGGTGATCACCCGGGCCCGCCGCGAACTCGGTCCCCGGGCCACCCTCGGCGCCGGCACCGTCCTGACCGGCGAGGACGCCGCCCGCGCCGCCGACGCCGGCGCGAGCTTCCTCGTCACTCCGGGCCTCGGCAAAGACCTGCGCCGCAGCCCCAGCCACGAACTCCCTCTGCTGATAGGCGCGCTGACACCCAGTGAGGTGATCGCCGCGAACGAGAACGGCGCGCTCGCCGTCAAGCTGTTCCCTGCCTCCCTGGGCGGCCCCGGCTACCTGAAGGCCCTGCGCGACCCCTTCCCCACCGTGCCGTTCGTGCCCGTCGGCGGCATCGACGCCGCCGCGGCGCTCGCCTACCTCGCCGCGGGCGCGGTCGCCGTCGGCGTCGGCTCACCGCTGGTCGGCGACGCCGCCGACGGCGGAGACCTGGACGCGCTGCGCGAGCGCGTCGCCCGCTGGCGCACCGCCCTGACCGAGGAGGTCGCGGCATGACCGGCAGGTCACCGCTCGATGTCGTCACCGTCGGCGAGACCATGGCCGCGCTGCGCGCCACCGGCCCGGTCAGGCTCGGCGCACCGATGCAGCTGTCCGTCGCGGGCGCCGAGGCCAACGTGGCGATCGGCCTGGCCAGGCTCGGACACCGCACCGGCTGGGTCGGACGGGTCGGCGACGACGAGTTCGGCGCACTCGTCCTGCGCACGCTGCGCGCGGAACAGGTCGACGTCAGCCACGCGCGACTCGACACCGACGGCCGACCGACCGGCCTGCTGGCCCGTGAGGACCGGATCGCCGACCTGGTCAGCGTCGCCTACTACCGCGCCGGATCGGCCGGATCGGCCCTTCGGTCCTCGGACGTCCTGCCTGCCCTGAACCCCGGTGTCCGCATCCTCCACCTGACCGGGATCACCCCCGCCCTGAGCGCCGACGCGGCCGAGGCCGCGCGCGCGGCGGCCGCCAGGGCCGGCGAACTCGGCATCACCGTCTGCCTCGACGTCAACTACCGTGCCCGCCTGTGGTCACCGGCCGAGGCGCGCAACGCCCTGCTGCCACTGGCCCGGCTGGCCGATGTGCTGGTCGCCTCCGCCGACGAACTGCACCTGGTCTCCGAAGACCCGTCCCTGCCCGAGCAGGACGCGATCGCCGAGCTGCTCGCGCAGGGACGCCGCGAGGTGGTACTCACCAGAGGCGGCGACGGCGCGAGCGCCACCACGGCGCACGGGACCGTCAACACGCCCGCCCGCCGGGTGCCCGTGGTCGACGTGGTCGGGGCCGGCGACGCCTTCGTCGCGGGCTACCTCTCCGGCCTGCTCGACGGACTCGACGTCGAAGGCCGCCTCCACCGGGCCACCACCACCGGCGCCTTCGCCGTCGCCAGCCGCGGCGACTGGGAAGGCCTGCCCACCCGCCGCGACCTCGCCCTCCTCGACCAACCCGCCGGCACCACCCTTCGCTAGCCTTCCGGGAGTTCCCATGACCGAGTCCCACCAGATCGAGGTGTGGGCCGCCGGCGACCACGAACTCGGCGAAGGCGCCCGCTGGATCGACGGACGACTCGTCTACGTCGACATCCTCGCCGGCCGCCTCCTCGAAGTCGCCGACCTCCCCGGCCCGCGAACTCCACGCGAAATCACCCGCCTCGACATCCCGCTGGGGGCCGTCGCCCCGGTCAGCGGACGCCCCGGCCACTGGATCGCCGCCGCCGGCACCGGCATCGCCCTACTCGACCCCGACGGCGGCGTCGACTGGCTCGCCCGCCCCGAAGACCGATCCCTCGTCCCCACCAGGATGAACGACGGCGCCTGCGACCCGCACGGCCGCTTCTGGGCATGCAGCATGGCCTACGACGCCACCCCGGGCGCCGGCTCCCTCTACCGCACCGACCCCGACGGCTCCGTCCACCGCGTCCTGGACGGCATGACCGTCGTCAACGGCCCCGCCTTCAACAGCACGGGAGACCTCCTCTACGTCGCCGATTCCGCCGCCGGCGTCATCCACCGCTGCACCCTCGACCCCGACGGCAACCCCACCGGCCGCGAGGAGTTCACCCGCCTCGCAGCCGGCGGCTCCCCCGACGGGATGACCACGGACGCCGACGGCTGCCTCTGGGTCGCCATCTGGGGACACGGCACCGTGCACCGCTACCACCCCGACGGCACCCAGCTGGCCACCCTGCACCTGCCCACCCCCCAACCCACCTCCGTCTGCCTCACCCCGACCGGCGGACGCCTCCTCATCACCACCGCCCGCCACGGCCTCACCAACCCCGGCAGTCAGGACGGATCCGTGCTGAGCCTCCCCGTCGAGGCCACGGCCCCGCCCGCCTGGGCCTACCAACCGCAGTAACTCGGGTGACTGCCTGGCACATCGGTTCGACGGCGTCAGCTCGGCCAGCTGCTCGGCCATCAGCTCGGCCAGCTGCTCGCCAGGCCGCACCGAGAGCACGATCACGCAGGCCGCTCCCCCACGTAGAGGCCGCGCGGCCGGTGCCGGACCACCGGGGCCTGGTACTCCTCCAGGGCGTGCGCGATCCAGCCCGCGCTGCGGGCCACCGCGACCACGGTCTCGGTCGCGTCCGCCGCCATCCGGCTCTGGTACGCCAGCGCCGCCAGCGCGAAGTCCGAGTTGGGGAAGGTGCCCAGCCGCTCCCGCGCCGCGTCGACCAGCGCCCGGACCACCGTCCACCCGCCTCCCGGGTCGGGCAGCGGCTCGACCAGCCGCAGCAGGGCCTCGGCGCGCGGGTCGGCCGTCCGGTAGAGCGAGTGCCCGAAGCCCGGTACTCCGCCCTCGCCGCGCAGCCGTTCGGCCAGCACGCCCAGCGGGTCGCCGCCGGCCACCGCGTCGGCGATCAGCCGGTGGGCCAGCGCCCCAGCGCCGCCGTGCATCGGCCCGTCCAGCACCGCGAGCCCGGCGGTGACCACGGCGTAGGGGTGCGCGCGAGTCGAGGCGGCGATCCGGGCGGCGTACGTCGAGGGCGCCACGTCGTGGTCGGCCAGCAGGATCAGCGCGCCGTCCAGTGCCCGCAGGCCGTCCGCGCCGGGCGCCTGGCGGGTCAGCCGGGGCCAGAGCAGCTCGGCGATCGGTGCGTCCTGGCGGTCCTCGCCCTCCGCGAGCCGGGGCAGCGCGGCGACCATGGTCGCGATCAGGGTCCGGGTGGTGGCGATGACGCCGGCGGGCTGGATGTCGAAGCGCAGCGGGTCGGTGACGGCCGCCGCGATCACCCCGGCCTGCAGCCGGTCGACCGCCCGCGCCCGGGCGGGCAGCACCTCGGCGGCGGCCCGGGCCGCGGCGAGGGCGGTCGCCGCGGCGGTGAAGCGGGCGGCCGGCACGTGCCGGCCGCTCCACAGCCACTCGGCCACCGTCTCGAAGGAGCCGGCGGCGAGGAAGTCGGTGACATCGCGGCCGCGGTAGCAGAGCCGGTCGCCCTCGATCAGTGTCAGGCCGGTCCGGATCGGCTCCGCGGCGACGCCGGTCCCGCGCCCGCCCGCGCCCCGCCCGCCCCGGGCCGCCAACGCCTCCACGCCGGCGGCGGGATACCGGCTGCCCTTGCCGTCGGGCGCCCGTACCCGGTCCAGCAGGCCGCGGCTGACGTAGGCGTACAGCGTCTCCGGCTTGACGCCCAGCCGTGCGGCGGCCTGCTGGGTCGTCAGCATCGGCTCGCCGTCGTCGCCGTCATCGCTCTCGGATCGCCGTCCTGCTCCTGCCATGCTCGCCGCTCGCTCTCCACATTGATTCAATCAACATTGACAAGGATCGACCATATGGACGAGATTCGCAACTACCGCGACGTACCCGACCCACCCGATCCACCCCGAGGAGCCAGCCATGAGCAACCCCACCCTCACCCCCGGCAGCCGTGAGATCACCACCGTCGACGTCCCGCGCGGACTCAGCGGCGTCGTCGTCACCGAGACCCGGATCGGCGACGTCCGCGGCCGCGAAGGCTTCTACCACTACCGCCAGTACTCGGCGATCGACCTCGCCGAACAGCGCGGCTTCGAGGACGCCTGGCGGCTGCTGCTGGACGGCGCGCTGCCGGTCACCGCCGCCGAGCGTGCGGCCTTCACCGCCGAGACCGTCCCACCGCGCCGGCTGCCGGACGCGCTGCGCCCGCTGCTCGCTCCGGTCGCGCACAGCGTCGCGGCGGACGGGCCGCTGGCCGGCCTGCGGGCGCTGCTGCCGGTCGCGGCCGCGCTACGCGGCAGCCGTCCGCTCTACGACACCGACCCGGCCGGCCGCCGGGCCGACGCGCTGTACGTCAGCGCCCTCGCACCGACCCTGATCACCGCGCTCTACCGGGTCGGCCAGGGTCTGGAGCCGGTCGACCCGCGCGAGGACCTCGGCTTCGCGGCCAACTACCTCTACATGCTGACCGGGCAGGAGCCGCGCCCTGAGCACGCCCGGGCGATCGAGCAGTACCTGACCTCCACCATCGACCACGGCTTCAACGCCTCCACCTTCACCGCCCGGGTGATCGCCTCCACCGGCGCCGACCTGGCCGCCTGCGTGGTCGGCGCGCTGGGGGCGCTCTCCGGCCCGCTGCACGGCGGCGCCCCCAGTCGGGCGCTGGACACCCTGGACGCGATCGGCACCCCGGACCGCGCGGAGCGGTGGGTCCGCGACCGGGTGCTGAGCGGGGAGCGGATCATGGGCTTCGGCCACCCCGTCTACCGCACCGAGGACCCGCGCTCGCGGATGCTGTGCGCGGTGGCGCAGCGGCTCGGCGGCGGCTTCGCCGACCTCGCCGTCCAGGTCGAGCGGCACGTCCTGGACGCGCTGGAGGAGCTCAAGCCCGGCCGCGAGCTGTTCACCAACGTCGAGTACTACGCCGGTGTCGTCATGGACCAGTGCGGCGTCCCGCGCGAGATGTTCACCCCGACCTTCGGGGCCGCCCGGATCGTCGGCTGGTGCGCCAACATCCTGGAGCAGGCCGAGGACAGCAAGATCATCCGCCCCGCCGCCCGCTACACCGGCCCGACCCCGCCGCAGCCCCTCCCGCCCCTGGCATCAGCCTGATATGACGTCAACCGCGGGGCCCGCCACCGCCGCACGGACCGCCGCGGTCCCGGGTACTCACGGGTACTTACGGGTACTCACGGGCACTCACGGGCACTCACGGGAGGAACGTCACCGCCGGGAAGGCCGGGGAAGGCCCGTCGAGCAGGTGCCCCCGACGGTGGCCGCGCAGGTGCTCGTCGAAGAACGCGAGCGGGTATGCCTGCTGGATCTTCACCCCCTCGTCGGGATCGAGGGTGCCGATCGTGCCCTGGAGCTGCTGCCCGCTCCACCCGAGCAGCTTCGCCACCTGTGGGAACAGCGCCTCGTTGTCGCCGTACGACACGTGGACGGCACCCTGGGCCTGGATGTTCAGCCGCCAGCCCCGCAGGAACGACCAGAACTGGGCGGCGGCCGGATCCTGGGCCCGGGTGAACACAGCGGTCATCATCATGAACGGCCGATCTAGCTCCCCGGAGAGCGGCGGATTCATCTCCATCGGGCCGTCCAGGCTCAGTCCGGCCCGGATGCGCTCGTCCTCAAGCGTCGCGCAGGCGGCGGCGGACCCGCCCTTCGACCAGCCGAACGCGCCCATGCGGTGGGGGTCGAGGCCGCCGAGCAGCCCGGCCGGCAGCTCCCGCCGATCGACGTCCGGATTGCACCCGGCGGCGAGCTGCTCGACGCAGTCGAGGAGGAAGCGGAGGTCTGCGGCGAAGTCCCTCGGTGCGGTGGGGGCCTTCGGATCGCCACTCGGAACGGCAATCCGGCCGTCGGGGAACTCCGCGTAGGTGTCGTAGGTGTGAGCCACCGTCACGACCGCGTATCCGTGGCTGGCAAGCTCTTGGACCATGGTCGTGTGGTCGCCCTGGTGGCTGTGCGCGCCGTGCGCATACACCAGGACGGGCAGCCGCCGGCCCGACCGCAGCACCGGGGCACCCACGTGGCCGGAGGTGAACGGCGCCAGGTCGGCCAGGGCGCTGAACCCCACGTCGGCGAGGAACGCCGTCAGCGCGCCGGCCGGCATCCAGGGTGCCACCGGGTACCGCTCGACGTCCCGGGCGGGGTACCAGACGGTGGCCATCAGCTCGCGGAAGTGCCCGGGGCCCGCGATGTCGTCCGGGCGCGACCGGTCGACGAGGTGCAGCTGGACCGTGCCCACCGGGTACGGCCCGGTGGGCACGGGCAGCGTAAGCCGCGCGGGGATGGGGGCGGGGGTGGGCGCGGGGGTGGGGGTGGGCGCGGGGGCGGGCGAGCCCGGAGCGGCCGGGGCGCCCGGGTCCGCCCACGCGGGGCCGGCGACGGTGGCAAGCGGCACGGCAGCCCCGGCGGCCAGCGCGGCTCCCAGCATGTGGCGGCGCGTCATGGCCTTCCGACCGGTGAACGGCATGGTGGTCACGGCCCCTCCTTTATGACGGATCGTCAATCGTGCCGCTACGGCCAGTCCGTGGGCACAGGGCAACGCTGTCACGTATCCCTCCGTCCAACATCAGCCCACAGAACGATCACTCGCGCGGCATCCGCCCACAGGTTTACATCCCGGGGCTGATGCGGTCGGCGCTCCACAGCAAGCGGCGGGTCGCTGACGCACAACAAAAGGCCGCCCCCGCATCTCTGCGGGAACGGCCTACGACCAGCGTAAGCGCCGATCGGAACGCCAGGGTGCGGACCTGCGACCCCTGACCCCGTAGCGAATTTACTTTCTTCCCGCTGAAGGGCCGGGCAAGAATTTCGCGATCACGAGTCGCAGAAGAGCACTCCCACCTTACTGATCTGCATATTTACTCCTCGCAGTAGTCCTGCCGGCCAGTTCTTCCGGCACACTCCAGGATACTCCGCAGAATTCACATTCGGGCCCACTGGGAAAAGTCACCACGGAACGATTAATGATATTCGCGCTGCTAGGCGGTGGTCCCGGTGGCGAAGACAGGCCAGCCGATCTCGGTCCGCCAGGCTCCCTCGTCGACGGTGTCGCCAGGGCCGACCAGGTAGTACTCGCGCAGTGGCCCGTCGACAGCCACTTCGTGCTCGGCGACGTGGGCGGCGAGGGTCCCGTACGCGCGGTCGATCTCGTCGTGCGGACCGCAGTGGACGATGGTGGCCAGCTCGGCGGCGGGCACGGTCGTCGGCGTGACGCGACCCATGGGCCGGACCCGCCCGTGGCATGGAAGGAAGACGGTCGCCCGACCGTGCTCGTCCGCGAACAGCTCGTCCGCGAATATTCCACCCGCGGGACCTTCCGCTCGGACGCCCTGGGCGGCCAGCGTGGCGTGCAGTTCTCCCAGCGCCCCCTGGTACCACAGCAGGGCGTCGGTGACGCCGATGTCCTCGCTGATCGCCGCGGCGGGCGTCGCAGGCACGCTGCGGTGCCCGATCACCGCCGGTGCGGCCCCGTGCTCGAGCAGGTCGCGCAGTGACGCCACGGCCTGCTGCGTTCGGGCCAGGCCGGCCTCCATTCGGGCGAGGTGGGCCGCGATGAGGTGGTCGCGGGTCCGCAGGTCGGGCGCGGACAGCACGGCCTGGATGTCGTCCAGCGGCATGTCCAGAGCCCGGAACCGGCGGATCACCTGAGCTGCCGGGATCTGCTCGGTCGCGTAACGGCGGTAGCCGGTGTCCGGGTCGACGTCGGTCGGCTCCAGCAGGCCGATCTGATGGTAATGCCGCAGCGTTCGAATGCTCAGGTGCGTCGCCTTGGAGAAGTCACCGATCATCAGCGCGTTGCTCATCTCCTCATTCTCAACCCTCCAGTGATGTGAGGGTCAACGCGACCTCGCGGCCTTGACCCTCCCATGGCGGGAGCGGTGAGCCTGGGCCATGGCAGACCGGAGCCGATAGAGAGGATCCCCGCCATGTCCAGCGTGACAACCGACCTCCCCGCCGTCGTGGCCGAGCACATCGCCGCGGTCAACGCCTTCGACACCGAACGTATTGTGGCGACTTTCGCCCCCGACGCCTACGTCAACGACAACCGGCGCGAGATCTGGGGCACCGACTCGATCCGCAGGTTCATCGACAAGGAGTTCGTCGGTGACCACGTCACCATGGAGGTCCGCGAGGTCATCGACCACCACGGCGACATCATCGTGCGCGCCAAGTACGACGGCGACTACGACAAGACCAACCTGCCCGAGGTGCTGGTCATGACCAGCTACTTCGCCATCCGCGACGGCAGGATCACCAGCCTGACCGTCATCTTCAACCAGCCCTCCCCGTACTGAGCGTCCCAGGGAAAGACGACGTGATTCACGTCCCGATTCACGGCGTGGATCGAGCTGACGGACCGGCTCGGCCATCAGCGCTGGGTAGCACAGGGCGGCGACTGGGGGGCGCTTGTCAGTTCGGCGATCGGGCGGAGGTGCGCGCTCTGCTGCCGGGGTCGATTCGGGTATGACGTTTCCGGGCACGGCGTGTCTCAGCAACGATTCGCATTCGCGAGCAGGGCGGCCGCGTCGCCCGTGGTCATCCACGGTTGGCAGCAAGCGCGTTGGTGTCACGCGAGTGGGATCGGCCAGGGCCGTGGGGGCTTCGCCGAGGGGCAGCGTGGCCGCGGATGGCGGCGGTGATGTCAGCGGCCCAGTCCGCGGGGTGGTGGTGTCCGAGGAGGTCGGCGAGGCGTTCCAGGCGGGTCCGGCGTTCTTCGGGGCCGAGGGTCAGGGCTTGGTGCAGGGTGTCGACGAGGTCGGCGGGTGAGTGGGGATCGGTGAGGAGTGCCGCGCTGCCGAGCTGGGAGGCAGCACCGGTGTGGCGGGAGAGCACCAGCACGCCCGAGCGGTCGACAGCGCGCTGGGCGGCGACGAACTCCTTGGCCGTCAGGTTCATCCCGTCCTGCAGGGAGGTCACCCAGAACACGTCGGCCGCCAGGTAGTGGTCGATCACCTCGGTGAACGGCAGACTGCGGGGCAGGTACTCGATGGGTCGCCAACCGGCGCCGCCCCAGGCGCGGTTCACCTCGCTGATGCGGCGCTCCAGCAGCAGCCGGGTCGCGTCGTAGGAGGTGATGCCGGGCTCGGGAGGTGGGCACACCAGGCGGAACCGCAGCCGTCCGCGCAGCTCCGGGCGGCGGGCGAGCAGCGCGGCGATGGCCTCGACCTTCTGCACGGGGGCCTTGGCGTAGTCCAGGCGCTCGACGGAGAGCACCAGTGCCCCGTCCGCCGGGCCGTCCTGGGGCCGGCGGGCACGGGCCAGCGCCGCGATGACGTCGCGGTCGATGCCCAGCGGATGGACGCCCACCCGGGGCGGACCGGGCACGTCGGCAAGGGCTCGGCGGAAGTGCTCGGCGAAGGCCTCGGTGTGGAATCCGGCCCAGTCCAGGCAGGCCAGCGAGGCCAGGATCTCCTGGGCGGTGGGGAGCGCGGCGAAGACGTCCGGCGGCGGAAAGGGGGTGTGGTGGAACAGGCCGACCCGTAGGTCGGGGCGGGCCGGGCGGAGCAGGCCGGGGACGAGCCACAGGTTGTAGTCGTGCAGCCAGACGGTGGCGCCCGGTGCGGCGCGGGCGCTGATGTGCTCGGCGAAGCGGGCGTTCACCTCGCGGTAGCGGGTCCAGGCCTCGGGGTCGAAGCGCAGCTGCTGGGGCTGGGACATCAGCACCGGCCAGAGCGTCTCCTTGCAGGCCCGATGGAAGTACCCGGCCCACTCGGCGGGGCTCAACTGCACGAAGGACAGCGGCAGTCCGGTGTCGTGCCGTTCCAGGGGAGCCGGGTGCGCGTCAGGCTCAAGGACTGCTGCGGTGCTCCAGACGGCCTGCGGGTTCGCGGTGAACAGGCTGCGCAGCGTGGGCAGGATGCCGTTGGGGCTGGCGGGTGGCCGCCAGCCGTCGGGGGTCCAGTGCACCGGTGGCCGGTGGTAGCCGACGACGAGCGGGTACTCGCGTTCCACCCAGCCGAGCTTCTGCAGGGCCGACAGGATGCCGGCGGCGCCCGGCTGGTCGGGCCTGTGGACCCTCTCGTGCTCGGGCACAGCCTTGAGCAGGGCGGGCTCCGCGTTGCCGACGATCACGCCGTGTGCGCCGTGTGCGGCGAGGTCGAACAGCGACAGGTCGTTGAGCGAGTCGCCGGCGACCAGGATCGACGACATCGGCCAGTGCTGCTCCGCGGCCAGCGCCGCCAGCGCAACGCCCTTGCTCGCGCCCGGCGGTAGGACGTCGAAGTAGCGGTCCGCGGAGTACAGCCAGGTGCAGCCCAGGGCTCGCACGGAGTCGGTGAGCTCCTCGGTGAGTCGTTCGGGGCGCAGGTGGAACGAGCAGCGGCCGTCCTGCGCCACACCGTGCTGGTATGCCAGGCCTGGGAGGTGCCCTAACGCGGCGCGGACCCGCCCTGCTCCGGGCCAGCCCCTGCGCAGCCTGCGCTGCAGGGCTTCGGCCGGGGTCAGGTCCGCGCCGTCGATGATGCTCGCCCCCACGTCCGCGATGATCCATCGCGGCCTCGGCACCAGCGGATCCCGCAGCACCTCGCGTACCGAGGGCAACCCGCGGCCGGTCGCGAACACCACGGCCACCTCCGGGTGGCGGGCCAGCGCGGCGTGCAGGCGGCGACGGTCGGCCCGGTCGCCACCCAGCAGTGTGCCGTCCAGATCGGTGACCAGGATCCTCATCCGTTGCCCCCTTCGGCGAGGCGGGGCTGAAGCCCGGGGCTGAAGCCGCACCCGCGCCCCCTCGCGTATCTCCACGTGGAGATACGCCCCGGCGACTGGGCCGGAGCGCATCTCAGGTCAGGATCATCGGACGTTAACACGAACCGATCACCGAGTGAATGGTCAGCGCCACTGTGGGCAACGACAGGGGCGCTACTCGGCCGGTCAGCGGCGAGGGACGCGGGCCAGCCACTGCCGCAGCTCAGCGGAGTAGAGCGCGTGACTGGAGCCCGGGCCGGCGGTGGCCGCCGCGCCGCAGGCGACAGCGGTGGCGAGGCAGTCGGGAAGCTCCTTGCCCGCGAGGAGGGCGTGCACGAAGCCGGCGTTGAAGCAGTCACCGGCCCCGGTGGTGTCCACGACGTCGACCGGGACTGCGGGGACGTCGTACCGCTTCCCGCCCTGCACGGCGCTGGCCCCCTCCCCGCCGCGCTTGACGACCACGGTGCGCACGAGTCCGGCGAGGACGTCCAGAGCGTCGTCCACCGTGGTGGTGCCGGTCAGTCGCAGAGCCTCGTCGGCGTTGGGGGCGAAGACGTCCACCTCCGCGAGGACCTCGCGCACCGTCGGGGTGTCGAGGGTGGCCGGCATGTCCTGGCAGTCCATGAACACCTGAGTGCCGAGCCGACGGGCAACCAGCAGAGAAGCCTGCACGGCTTCTCCGTACTGGAGTTGAGGAAACATCAGCACCTCGGGGCGGTGCTCGCGCAGCAGCTCGGCGAGCGGCGGCGCCGACGCCACGCATGGGTCCTGATAGCTGACCATGGCCCGGTCGCCGGGATACGACAGCGCCACCGTGACACTGCGCAGCGGGACCGGGTGGTGGCGGAAGCCCGCCTCGTCCAGGCCCTGCGCGCGGGCTGCGGACAGGACCAGCGAGCTGAACAGGTCGGTGCCGAAGTCGGTGGCCCACACCACGTCGTGGCCGAGCCGATGCATGGCCATCGCCGGCGTGAAGGCCCCACCGGGCAGCAGGTCGAGCGCCCCGGCGAAGACCTCGGTGCCCGGCCGGACGGGCCGCGCGAGTTCCTGGAAGATCAGATCGGCGAAGTAGGCGCCTACGACCAGCACTTCGCGACCTCGCTGCTCACGTGCGTCGACGTCCGCTGTCATGTGTCCGCTCTCCTGGAGTACTACTACGACAACTACGCTGGGCGGCCGCCCACCGTGGTGACGGCTGTTGCGCCTGCTCGGCAGCCGGCGGTGGTGGCTTCGGTGAGGTCGGCGCCGCCCAGGCGGGCCGCCAGGAAGGCGCCGCTGAAGGCGTCGCCGGCGCCCGTACTGTCGACCGCCGAGGCGGGGACGCCCGGGATCCGGGCCACCACCGCGCCGTCGCGGGCGGCGAGGGCGCCTTGCGGGCCGAGCTTGACCACGGCCTCGCCGTAGGTGGCGCTCAGTTGTTCGGCGGCCGTGGCCGGGTCGGCTGTTCCGGTCAGCAGTCGGGCCTCGGCGAGGTTCGGCAGGAGCAGCTCGGCTCCGGCGATGGCCGCCAGGAAGGCGGCGGGGCCCAGGCGTTGGAGGAAAGCCGTGGAGGCCGGGTCGACGCTGATCGGCAGGCCCCGGGCGTGGGCGGCCGCGAGGGCGAGGGCGGCGAGGCGGCGGCCTGGTTCCGCGAAGAGGAGGTAGCCCGAGAGGTGCAGGCGGCCGGCGTCCTCCAGGAGCGCCGGGTCCCAGTCCTCGGGGCCGAGCCGGGCGGCCGCGCCGCTGTCGGTGACGAAGGTGCGTTCGGCTGCGGCGTCCACCAGGGAGATCACCACGGCCGTCGGCAGCTCCGGATCGAGCACCAGCTGCGGCTGGACGCCCGTGGCGATCAGTTCGGCCCGGTGCCAGGCCGCGGAGTCCGCGCCGACCCGGGACAGCAGGCGCACCTCGGCTCCCGAACGCGCGGCCCACGCGGCCGTGTTGGCGGCCGAGCCGCCAGGCCGTACCGTCGTGCGGGCGGCGTTGTCGGTGTGCGGGGTGAGCGCCGCGCCGTGCAGGGCGACGACATCGGTGACGACGTCACCGATGACCACAAGAGCGCCGCCGGCCGTCACCCCTGCGTCCCGGCCCGGTCCGCGGCGATCTCGGCCCAGTGCGCGGCGATCTCGGCGCCGAGTCGCACATTGCCGCGCACGGCCGCCAGGTTGGCCTCCAGCGAGGCGCCAGCGGTGTGCTCGGTGAGATAGGAGAGCAGGAACGGTGTGGCCGCCTGCCCCGTGGCGCCCGCGCGCTCGGCGGCCGCGAGCGCCTCGGCGAGCACCTGGTCGTGCAGCTGCGGGTCGAGCTGCTCGTCCTGGGGGACGGGGTTGGCGACGATCAACGCCGAGTCCAGGCCGCCGAGTTCGTCCTGTGCACGCATCACGGCCGCCACCTGCCCGGCGCTCTGCACCGTCCAGTCCACCGGCCGGCCCGAGCTCGACAGATAGAAGCCAGGGAAGTCGGCGGTCCGGAAGCCCAGCGTGCTGACGCCCAGCGTCTCCAGGCGCTCCAGCGTGGCCGGGACGTCCAGGATCGACTTCACCCCCGCGCACACCACCGTGATCCGGGTGCGGGAGAGCAGGCCGAGGTCGGCGGACTCGTCCTGGCTGGTCACCCAGTCGCGGTGCACCCCGCCCAGCCCGCCGGTGGCGAAGACCCGGATCCCGGCGCGGGCAGCCAGAAACGCCGTGCCGGACACCGTCGTCGCCCCGCTCGCGCCGGTCGCGACGGCCGGCGCGAGATCACGGAAGCCCAGCTTGCGCAGCGAGGGGTCGTTGGCGACCCGCTCCCGCTCCGCCTTGCCGAGCCCGACGTGCGGGACGCCGTCCAGCACCGCGACGGTCGCCGGGACGGCGCCGGCCGCCCGGACGATCTCCTCCAACTCCGCCGCCACACCCAGGTTGCGGGGCCGGGGCAGGCCGTGCGCGATGATCGTCGACTCAAGGGCGACCACCGGTCGGCGGCTCACCAGGGCGTCGCGCACCTCCTCGGACAGGCGCAGCAGGCGGGACGACGGCGGGGGCGGGACGAGTTCGGTCATCCCCTATTCCTGGCGAGCGGATGGGCATGCCAAACCTCACCCGGTTCGTCCAGCAGACCCCGCGTGGCGCAGGCTCTGACCTCTGCCCCGCAGTCGGGCGGCGATCTCAGAACAGGGGCTCGGGACTGGAGCGATCGAACTGCCGTGCGCTGCTACTGTGTTGCCCCGATCAGTGGACGTGGCCAAGGGGACTCAGTGGCAGAGCAGGCGTGGACCGGTCTGGCCGAGGCGATCAGCGCTATCCGCGCGGAGCTGACGGCGGCGATCGAGCCGGACGCGGGGCTGCGGTTCCGGGCGGGCACGGTGGAGTTGGAGCTCAGCGTCGACGTACGCACCGAGGCGGACGGCAAGGTGAAGGTGCGGGTGTTCCCGGGGCTGGGCGCGGACGGCGGAGTGACGCAATCGGCGGGCACCACGCAGCGTTTGAAGCTGGTGTTGCAGCCGGTCGAAGCGGATGGAACGGACCAGCTGATCGGGGCGTCGGCGAGCAGTCGGCCGCTGTAACCCACCAATGGACTCTTCGCGGCTGGTCGAGGTCTTCTGCGAGGCCGGCGGCACCGTGGGCACGGGGTATCTGACCACCGGCGACACGGTGTTGACCGCCTGGCATGTGGTGCGCGCCGCCGGGCCGTCCGGGGCGGTCGAGGTCAGGGTGCTGGCCAGGCCCGGCGAGCGGGCCGAGTGGCGCCGGGCGATCGTGGCGTGGCCCGCGTCGGCGGCATCGGGCGGAGCGGTGGACGCCGCACTGCTGGTTCTTGAGGACGCCGGCGCAGCCGGGGACCTCGCGCCGGTGCGCTGGGGCCGGATCAGCGGCGACCAGCCAGTGGCGGTCACCGGGCTGGGCTTCGCCGAAGTCGCGAGCGAACAAGTACCGGGGGCCGGCGCACGGCGGCGCGACACGCTGCCACTGCGCGGCCAGCTCGATCCGCTGGCCCACGCCAAGTCGGGAGACCGCCAGGTGCTGCTCGGACTGACCGGCCCGCTGGTGCCGGCCCGCCGAGCGGACGGGGCGTCACCCTGGTCCGGAGCGTCCGGCGCCGCGCTGTTCGCCGACGGCACCGACGTGCTGCTCGCAGTGGTCGCCGCGGATCACGAACTGACGGCCGACGCACGGAGTCTGCTGGCCGTCCCGGTGACGGCACTGGCCGAGGCCGAGGGTTTCAGCGCCGTGGCCGGCTCGCACGGCATCGAGCTCGAACTCCTGCGGGTGGACGCGGCGAGCGTGCGGGCGGCGGGGCTGGCGCACTCGGCCCTCGCGGCGGCCGACGGGCTGGAGGCGGCCGTGGTCTCGGCCGGCGCGCAGCGCCGTTGGGCCGCGCTGGACAAGCTCTGCACCGACCTGGAGCTGATCCACCAGGACTACCTCCTGATGTTCGAGTCCATTCTCGAACAGGCCCCTGACGCCTGGGAGTCGGGCACGCCCGGGTTCGCCGAGCGGGTCCGGGAGACCGCCACCCGGCTGCGCCGGCTGCGGCTGACCTACGAGGCGGTCCGGGTGCGGGTCCGGGTCACGGCGCAGAGCTTCCGGCAGGTGGTGCTGCCGCAGTGCGAGGGGGACTTCGTCGAGGCCGTGGTCGCGTACTTTCCGACCGGCGAGCTGCGCAGTGACGAGCTGACCGGCGAACTGGTGACCTCGGGCACGGCCGTGCTCGACCATCTCTACCGCTCGCTCGACGGCGAGCTCGGCCAGGAGCTCGGCACGCTGCTCCGAGACACGCTGCGGTTCCACCGGCAACGCTGGGCAGAGCTCTGCGCGGCCCACGCGGCCATGCAGATATCCAGGGGAACAGAGGGATTGATATGACTGTCTTCGTCGACCCGTTCGCCGGTGACTACTTCGCGGCAGCGCTCCACACGGCGCGGTCGCTCGGGCGGGCTCGAGCGAGCGAGCGGATCGGCCAGTACGAGATCATCGGGGAGCTCGCCGGGCCGCATGCGACGATCAAGGTGGGGCGTAGGGGTGACGGCAGGCTGACGGCCCTCAAGGGCTTCCGGTCCGAGGCCGCGGTGACCGCACTGCGGCTGGCGACCCGTCAGAACGAGGCCCTGCGAATGATCCAGTACGGCTACGGCGGCCTGCTGCCGATCGAGGAGAGCGTGAGCCGGTTCACCGGCGGTTCGATCACCTATCTCTGCATGCCGTACTGCCAGGGTGGCAGCCTGCGCGACCGCATGGCCGCCGGTGGTGTATCCGGTGGTATATCCGGCGGTATCCCCGTGGCCGAACTGGCCTACCACGCACTGGCGGTCGCCTGCGCGATGGCGCGGCTGCACGGACACGGCATGGTGCACGGCGACATCAAGCCCGAGAACATCCTGTTCGGCCACCATGGCGACGAAATCCTTGGGCGGCCCGCCAGTTGGCAGACCTGGCTCTGCGACCTGGAGACCATGGCGGCGACCGGTCGGCCCACCAGCTCGCGCATGACGCCCGCGTACGCGGCGCCGGAGCAGGGCGCCGGCGCCCTCGCGGCCCCGGCGATGGACGTCTGGGCCTGGGGAGCGAGCATCCGGGACGGCCTCGCGGCCGCCGGGCCGGCCCGGGCCGAGTGGCAGTGGCTGCGCGACCTGGTGGAGCGTGCGCTGGCGGCCGTGCCGGCGGACCGGCCCGGCGCGCAGGAGATCATCGACACCTTCGCCCGCCACCTGGCCTTCGGGGACCAGCGCGGCGCGGCCATCGGGGCCGGCGCCGGTGCCGTGGCACGCTACCCCCTGGACTCGATGCCCGCGCTGCTCGACTCCTTCGCCCGCCGTGCGGACGTCCACCTCGTCACCGCGAGTCTCGGCTGGGCGGCCTGGCTGCCCGAGTGCGGCCGCCTGTACCAACTGCAGACCGTGCCGGCACTGCTGCGCATCGAGGAGCTCTCCGGGCGGGTCCTCGGAGACCCGGCGGATCCCTCCTCGGCCTGGGCCGCGCTGCGCCGGCGACCCAAGTCGGCCACCGTCCCCGCAGGAGCCGGCGCCGGCGTGACCATCGGTCAGCTGTCGTCGGCGATAGGGCACTCCACCGAAACGAGCTCGATGCCCCGCGGCGTCGCCCTGACCTTCGTGCGGCACCTGACCACCGCCCTGGTGGAACTGGTCGAGAAGACCGGCGGGCGGGCCGAGTTGGAGCGGCTCGATGCGGTGACGCGGGCCTGGGAGTCACTCGGGGAGTTCGCCGCCGACGCGGACCAGGCGATCCTCGCCCAGGCCTGGCTGAGCCTGGACGACCTCGAACGCGCGCTGCCCCACATCCGGCGCTCCTACACTGCGGCCCCGACCAACCCCTCGGCCAGGGCCGCGATGCGCCTCTACTACCTGCTGACCGGCGACAGCGCCACGGCAGCGAAGGTCGCCCTGCAGCCCGATCCCAGCCAGGATGGCGCACTGGTCGTGCGCTGGCTGACGCTCGCCCTGCGGGACCTGCTGGAGGCGGGGGATCTCAAGGAGCTCGGAGCACTGCTCGACCTGCTGCCGGACTCCCGGATCGACACCGTCGAACTCATCCGCTGCGTATGGGCCGGACGGCTCGGGAGGCTCAGGTCCGATCCCGAGTGGCCCGGCCTGCGGGAGCACTTCTCGACCGTGGCCGGCACGATCTCGGTCCAGACGCTCCGCTATCTGGTGGAAGCCGCGTACCAACGCGGCGAGCTCGACTACGCCCGCCGCCGAGCCGCCGTCGGGCGGACCCTGCCGGCCATACGGCTGCCGGTCAACCACCAGGACCGGGCCGCGATCGAAGCGGTGGCCCTGGGTCGGGATCCGGCGGAGCGCGGGCTGACGGCGCGACTGGAGAACCGTGCGGAGCTGTGGGCGGCCGACGGCCGGCCCGAGGACGACCCGCTCACCGGGATGAGCCTGGAGGCCGCGCAACGCTGGGTGGACGGCGCGGGACGCACCGCCGTCCGGGCGGAGGCTCGGGAGCTGGTGCGGCGCAGCGGGCTGCTCCTGGCGGACCGTGCCGAGCTGCGGCGCAGCGAGCGGCACTGCGCCGCCTGCCGCACCGGGCGACCGGTCAGCGAGCTGGCGGTCTGCGGGGCCTGCCACCAGGTGTTCTGCTCGCGCTGCGCCAACCCCGCCAAGCCCGGCCGGCGCTGCAGCTGCGGCGGCGACCTCGCGCATCCGTGATCGTCAGTCGGTGGATCGCACCTGGCGGAACGCGGTGCGGATCGTCTCCAGCTGCACATGGGCGGCTCACGGGAACGTCTCGAAGGCGGCCACCGAGCCCCCGATGTTTGCCAGCAGGTCGGACACCTGCTGCGCGTTCCCGGGGGCGGTGGGGGATGCCAGCGCGGCGGCGGGGAAGACCGCCAGCCACGCACTGGCGGCGAGCAGGGCCCCGCCGTCGTACTCCTCGGCGTGCGGGCGGGTGTCGTCCAGCGCCTGCCGGCTCTGGGCGAGACGACGCAGCACCCCTTCGAGGTCCAGATCGGGGAAGAACAGCACCGAGACGCGCAGCGGGTAGGTACGCCCGGGTACGGTCGGGTCGAACGGGGGTGGCTGCGCGTAGACCAGCTTGTACAGCCGAGGCCACTCCGCTTGGAGTTCCTCGTAGTTGGCGACCTTGGCGCGGGCCAGCAGATCACTGAGCTCATCGGGGTCGAGAAAGGCGAAGTTGCTGGCGAAGTCGGTCTGTGAGAGGCCCGAGAGGTCCTTGGCGGAGAAGGATTCGAGGGCGCCCTCATTCAGCGCGACCCTCGCCGTGACCACGGTGTCCAGCACCAGGTCGATCCAGAGCGGCGGCGCGACGGCCGGGATCTCCACGACGGCCCGTGACTGCTCGACGTCCGGCAGCAGCTTCTCCCACGTCCCACGGACCGTCACCGGCGCGCTCACCGGCACCTGGAAGTGGGTCGCGGTGATCTCCACCGAGTCAACGAACCGCACTTCGAGCGGGCTCGGGTCGTAGACCGACGCGAGTAAGGACTGCAACCGCTTCCGGTTCAAATCGTCCGGGGGCTCCAGGAGCTGCTGCACCTGCGTGGTGACCAAGTACCGGATCATCAGCTGGTCGGAAAACCCGTTCATGTCGCTTCCCATGCGCAGAGCACCAACTCCGCGGCGCAGCAACTCCGTAGAGCAGCAACTCCGCAGAGCACGGACTCTCACGAGGGCACGCCGGGCCGGGCCGGTGAATCGGGAGTCGGGTCGGATCAGGTCGGTCGGGCACCAGGCACACGACACACCACTCATGCGGTGTCCGGAGGGCACAGACGGGCGACGCTCCGGACCAGGTTCTGCTCTCACCACACTACGCCGTTTGAGTGAAAAGTAGGTCAGAAAACAGTGGCGACAGTCCAGGCCGCGCCGCATGCTGGAGAGGGAAGGGCCAGCGGTGAGGTGGTCTGGTGATGATCAGTGCAGCGGAGAGCGCGGAGATCCGTAGGCTGGCAGAGCTCATGGCCGATGCCAAGCGCCAGGACCCACCCCGTGCCTTTCCGGTCTTCCTCGGTGGCCAGCAGAGCTCGGACCTCGGGGTCCCGACCTGGGCGGAGATCGGTCGCAGCGTGTTCCAGCGGCTCGCCACCCGCAGCCGTCCGATGCTGAGCAAGCTCCCCGGGGACTGGCCGCAGTCCTCGGACGAGCAGGTGAGTACGACCTTTGCCGCATGGTTACGCGAGCGCGGCCCGATGCAGCGGTACTCGGTGCTGGAGCCGTTCTTCCGATCCGTCCCGGTCCCGCTCTACTACCGCGACCTGGCCGAGCTGGTGGCCGCCTCCTACGTCCGCTGCGTACTGACCGTCAACATCGACACCCTGTTCGAGCAGGCGCTGGACAGCGTGGGGTTGCGTCGGGACACCGACTACGCGGTGATCGTTCCGGGGCACGACGACTGTGCGTCACCCCGGGCCGGGCCCACGCCGCCGATCACCGTCGTCAAACTGCTGGGCGACGTCGGCCACAGCCTGCTGCCGATCGGTGGCACGGAGCTTGGCACAGAGCTTGGCAGGGAGCTTGGCACGGAGCTTGAGGAGACGCTGCGCACGGTGGACACCCTGTGCCTGCCGCAGCCGCCCGGCGACCTGATCGTGGTGGCGCATCAGATCGCCGATCCGCCGCAGCCCATCGACGAATGGCTGACCCGGTGGCCGAAGGGCGACCTGTGGTGGGTGTACCCGTCGCCCGACCTCGAACGGCTCGCACCGCTGATGGACTCCCGGGCGGTCACCCTGCTGGACGGCGAGGAAGCGGGGCGGCCCGGTGGGTTCTTCGGCCGGCTCAATCTGCACCTGATCAGGCTGCCCGCACTCTCCGTCGCGGACGCCCTGCCGGACGACCCCGAGGCGCTCAGCCGGGATCAACTCGAGTACCAGTACTACAAGGGCCAGCTGCTCAAAAGCCGAGCCGTCAGCTTCGCGCTCCAGCAGAAGCGGGTTCCGGGCGTCGTCGAGGAGCCCCTGGAGCACCGGGTGCTGTACCAGCAGCAGGTGGAGGCGGATCTGGAGGACCGTTTCCGCTCTGCCCAGCCGGACGTTCGACCTGGGCTGCTGGACTCGGTGGCCCACCTGCTCGGGGAACTCGTCGCGCAGGTGGCGGAGGAGTCCGGGCCCGGTCGGCAGGCACTCCCCGAGCCCTCGGCCGTCGCGTTCCTCCGGGCCCAGGCCGCGGCCGCCGAGCAGGAGGCCGGGGCGGCCAGTCCCGATCTGGGGGTGGTCCGCGGAGCTCTTGAGGCGGCGCGCACCTGCGCCAGGCAGTCGCTCGGCGACTCGGTGCCGCGCACGGTCATGGAGCGGTTGACCGCCGCGTCCCGGGAGTTCGACCTGGAGAGGTCGTCATGAACGCGGCCGTCCACATCCTGGTGCTGCCGACCGAGACCGGCAGCATCGATCTGGCCCAGTTCTACCTGCTCCGCCACGACACCTGGCACGACGTACCCCTGGCCACCCTGCCGAAAGTCGGACTCGGCAACGTGCGCAGCGGCGTGGAGCAGACCCTGCGGAACGTCGCGCACAGCACGGCGGAGGGCAAGGGGGCCGACGCGAAGAGCGCGCTCGCAGACAAGTGCGTCGAGTACTGGAACATCCTCGTCCCCGACGCCGTCCGATCGGCGGTGGCCAGAGCGCTGGACGAGCAGGACGGCCCACCCGATCTGCTGTTCCACACCCACACGACGCTCGAGTGGATCCCCTGGGAACTGCTGAACGACGGGACCAACTGGCTCGGCGTCAGCTGTCGGGTGGCACGCCTGCCGATCGTCCAGAACGGGCCCGCTGTGGCAACGACCCATCCGGTCCAGAATGCCTGCAACTTTCTCGGCCAGCAGGTGATCGCGGCCGACGCCACCGCGTTGTACGAGCAGTGGGTGAGCACCTTCGAGGCCGTGGCGGCCTCCGGCGGCACCGTCCAGCAGTTCCCGAGCAGCGGCCTCACCGACTACCCGACGCTCGACGATCTCAAGCGGGCGCGCGGCGCCGACATCATCCACCTCACCTGCCACGGGGCACTGGACTACGAAGGCAGGCCGATTCTCCGGCTCGACCCGGAGGATGAGTTCCTCGGCAATATCAACGCGGGCACAACCGAGCATATGAAGTTCGCCTCCCCCGGCCCCCTCGTCTTCGCGAACGCCTGCTCGTCGGCGGCCGGTGCGGCGCAGGGGAACCCGACGGTGAATGTTCAACCGGGGCTCGGGGCGAGCTTCTTCGATCACGGGGCCTCCGCCTTCGTGGGGTGCGTCGCGCCGGTGGACAGGGGCGTGGCGATGCGGTTCGCGGCCGCCTTCTACCAGCACCTGCTCGCGGACCGGCTGCCCGTCGGCGAGGCACTGCGCCGGACCAAGGAGGACTTCGAGCGCGCCGAGGCCGATCCGTCCTGGCTCTTCTACTGCCTCTACGGCTCCCCGGCCGCCTGCTTCGTGCCGCCGCCGGTCCCGAACGGGGACACGGCGTCGTGATCGAGGCCGAGGAACTGCGCCTGCGTGAGTACGACGCGAGACTCCGGGTCGCACGACTGCGGCAGGAGGCGTACGGCCCGGACGCCGAGGGGGACCTCGACGAACTCGCCCGCGCCGAGCACGACCTGTCCGTGCTCGCGGCGCAGAGCGCGGCCGCCCGGACGAAGGACGCCGTCGTTCTCGATACCCGTGACTCCAGCGGCCTGCTCGGTGCGGCCTCCACCGGGCTGGAGGCGACGGCCCGGGTGCGGATGTCCCATGTCCCGACCGCCTTCTGCCACCTGCTCGACGTCCGGGAGAGCCCGCTGGTGACGATGAGCGTGCACCGGACCAACGAGCGCGAGACCAGGCGGCTGCGCGTGAGCTGCACGGTCGAGGGCTACTCGGCGGCCGCGATCGACACGGTCGAGCTCGACTCGGGCAGGACCCGCTCGATCGACCTGCTGCCGACCTTCTACCCCAGTGCGCTGGCGGCGGTCACCGAGCTCACCCGTGCCACCGTCTCGGTCCGCGTCGAGGATCTCGACACCCGGCTCACCGAGGTCGAGCGCACCACGCCGATCTGGCTGCTCGCCCGGGACACCGCCCCGACCCAGACCCTGGACCCCTCGACCGGCGCCGTGGTCGACCTGACCCGCTATCTCGGTGCTTTCGTCACCCCCCACACGCGCGAGGTCATCGCCTTCACCCGCCAGGTCGTCGAGCGGCACCCCGACCGCATGCTGCTCGGCTACCAGGGCTCGGCCGAGGCCGTCGAGGGCCAGGTCCGCGCCGTCTACGAGACGCTGGCAGCGGATCAACGGATGGCCTACGTCAACTCGGTGATCTCCTACAACCCCGAGGAGGGCGCGGCCGGCCAACGCGTCAGGCTCCCCAGGGAGAGCCTGGAGCACGGTCTGATGAACTGCCTGGACGGCACGGTGCTCTTCGCCAGCGTGCTGGAGAACCTTTCCCTGCAGCCCGAGATCGTGCTGGTCCCCGGTCACGCGCTGGTGGGGTGGCTGAGCTGGCCGGACACCGGGAGCTGGGCGCACCTCGACACCACCGTCATGGGCCCCGACCGGTACGAGAGCGCCCGCAAACGGGGCGATCAGGTGGTGGCCAGGTACAGCGCCGGCGACGGTGCCCTCGTGCGGCGGTGGCCGATCCGCCGGCTTCGGGGCATGGGCATCACCCCGATGGAGTGAGCGAAGGCTCAGCCCTCGCCGACCACGGTGAAGATCTCGCTCACCGCGGCCACCTGCGCGGCGCCGCCCACGCTCACCCGGTAGTCGCCGACCGGGAGCGGCGGGACTTCGGCGCTCGTCCACGCCTCGCCCACGCCCGGGATCCGCACCGTGCTCATCAGCTGCCCGGTGGCGGCGTCGACCACCCTGGCCACCAGGTCGGTGCCGTCGAGATCGGCCCGGACCGCGAGCGGCAGCGGGACGCCCACCAGGTGGACGTCATCGATCCGCGCCCCCACCCTGACGAGCCCGGCCAGGTAGTTCGCGGGCACGTCCACACCCCGCAGCAGGCCGTGCACCTGGGTGAGCACGCCGTCGTCGTTCTGCAGGGATCCGTGCTTCTGGGCGGCGAACATGACGTTCTGCTGGCTGCTGTAGGACTCCTGGGGGAAGGACGAAAGCCGGGGAACGGTCCCGTCGCCGTCCTGGTCGACGCCGTTCCAGGTCTCCAGCATGCGCAACCGGGAGTCGACCGGTCGGGCGGACTGCCTGGTCGCCTGGAACTCGCCGACGACCGGCCGGATCGCGTATCCGCCCGTGCCCTCGTAGTCGTCCGCCAGATGGGTCGCGACCGCCCGATCGATCTCGTCGTGGAAGGCCGTCGCCGCGGCGAACCGCACCGGGTCCACCCCGTGGAGCAGCGGGAGGTCGCGCAGCCGCTCCAACTGCGGTCCGCCGGTGTCGAGGCAGCGGAAGGCGGGCAGCAGTTGGTACACCGAGGTGAAGGTGCGCAGCGTCTCGGTGAGGTCGAGCAGCGTGACGGGGCCCAGCTTCTTGCGGTAGCCGTTGACCAGGAAGTCGAGGGAGTTCATCGATCCGGTGAACGGGGTCCCGAACGTGACCAGACTGCGGGTGCTGCGCCACCCCTCGCAGCATTCGAGGAAGTAGCGGGCGACCAGGCCGCCCATGGAGTGCGCGAGCAGGACGAGCCTGGCGTCCCGGTTCCCGGAGTGCTCCCGCCAGTCGGCCAGCCACTTCGCGCTCTCCCTGGCCAACCGGACCGCGTGGGCACGGTTGTCCCGGCGCCAGTCGTAGGCGAAGTGGAAGTAGTTGCGGCCCGGCTCGAGTGCGAAGGTGGCGCGGAGCGTCTTGTCGATCTTCCCGTAGCCGTCGATCCGCCAGTCCAGGCCGGGCAGCAGGTGGAGGTCCGGCAGCAGCCCGCCCTCCCTGACCCCGTCGTCGAGATACTCCTCGCCGGGGTCGTCGTACCCCGGCAGGGCGAGCCTGCGGATGTCCGCTCCGCGCCCGACGATGGCCCTTCCGATCGCACCGGCGGACATCGCCCAGACGTTGTGCCCGCCGACTTTCAGCGCGCTCCCGCCGATACCGGGGAGCACGACCACCACGTCCTTCATCGCCATCACCGTCAGTGTCCTCTCGCGGCGTGCTCATGCTTCAGCAGCAAATCACCGCAGGCGCAGAGGGACCACGCGAAGCAGCCGGTGTGGGGCGGGTACACGAGGGTCAGCCGCGCGCTGTGGCGCTGAGCAGCTCGGTCACCAGCGCGAGCGGCGGCCAGTCGAGGCGGCCGTGCCGGGCCACCGCGTAGGCGCGCAGCTCGACGTCGGGGCCGGCCAGCCGGACGAGCCGCACGCCGGGCTGGGTCGGGAAGCCGATCGGCAGCAGCGCCACGCCCAGGCCGGCCGCGATCATCTCCTGCACCAGGTCGAGGCTGTCGGCCTGGTGGGTGACGCGGGGACGGAAGCCGGCCATCGAGGCGAGCGTGCGGATGACCTCCTCGTCCGCCGTGTTGCGGGAGTTGACGATCCAGTCGTGCTCCCGGAAGCGGGCGAAGGTGTCCAGCGTCGTACCCTCGCCGGGCTCGGCATCGGCCGGCACGCCGAGCCCCCACCTGGCGGTCCACAACGGGGTCGCGCTGATCGTGGGATCCTCGGCGACCGGAGCCAGGTTGTAGTCGTAGGTGAGCGCGAGGTCCACTTCGTCGGCGGCCAGCAGCTCCAGCGACTCGGCGGGCTCGTGCTCACGGATCAGGATGTGGACCCGCGGGCTGGTCGCGGCGAGGTCGACCACGACGGGCAGCAGGTAGCCGCGGATGGCGGTGGCGAAGCCGGCGACCCGCAGGGTGCCGTTGGGCTCGGCTCCCGGGCCGAGGTCGCGGTGTGCCGTCTCGACCGCGGCGAGGATCGTCACCGCATGCTCGGCGAGCCGCCGACCCGCCGGCGTCAGCCGGACCAGCCGCCCGACGGGCTCGATCAGCGCGGTGTCCATCTCACGGGCCAGCGCGGCGATCTGCTGCGAGACCGTCGAGGTGGTGACGCCGAGCACATCCGCGACCGCGCGCATCGAGCCCAGCCGGGACAACTCCGCCAGGATCTGCAGCCGCCGTGTCTCCATCCGTCCATTGTTCAGCTTTCCTGAACGAATTGTCCATGATCGACACGTGGACGCGAGCGGTGGCCGCGCCATCTACTGGTGCCCATGAGCCCGCTGGAAGCCGTCACCTCTCGCCCCGCCGCCCCTCGCCCCGCAGCCCGTCCGCGCCTGACCGGCGCCCAGGGCGGCGCCCTGATGGCCATGGGGGCGATGTCCTCCGTCCAGCTCGGACTGGCCCTTTCGGTACCGCTCTTCGCCCAACTCGGCGCCGTGGGCACGGCCGGACTGCGGCTGGCCTGGGCCGGCGTACTGGTCCTGCTGCTGGTCCGCCCGCGGCCGCGCGACTTCGCCCGCCGCGACCTGCTGGCCTGCGCGCTGCTGGGCCTGGTGACCGCCGGCATGGTGATGCTCTTCATGCTGTCCGCCGCCCGCATCCCGCTGGGCACCGCGAGCGCGCTGGAGTTCCTCGGCCCGCTCTCGATCTCCCTGCTGCGCCCGGGCGGCGGGCGCAAGCACTGGGCAGCGCTGGCCGCCGCCGGCGTCGTGCTGCTGACCGAGCCCTGGCACGGCGGCATCGACCCGGCCGGCCTCGGCTTCGCGCTCGGTGCGGCGGTCTGCTGGGCGGGGTACATCCTGCTGACCCAGCGCGTCGGCGACCAGGTGACCGGGCTGAAGGGGCTGGCGGTCTCGCTGCCGGTGGCGGGCGTGGTCGCCACCCTGGTCGCCGCACCGTCCGAACTCGGCCGTGCGACCTGGCCGCTGGTCTTCGTCATGCTGGGGCTGGCCGCGCTGAGCACCGTGCTGCCGTTCACGCTCGAATTCCTCGCGCTGCGCCGCCTCACCGCCGGCGCCTTCGGCACGCTGATGAGCCTGGAGCCGGCGATCGCGCTGGTGATGGGCGTCCTGGTGCTCGGTCAGGTGCCCGGCCCGGCGCCGGCGGCCGGCGTCGTCCTCGTGGTGATCGCCGGCGCCGGCGCCACCCGCACCGGCGGGCGGGAGGCGGAGACGGAGACGGAGGCTGTCCCAGACAGCGAGGTCCGGGCGCCGGCGCTGTGCGCCTGACCTGATCAGGAAGGCTGCTGCTGCGGGCGGTAGCGCTGGAGGTTGGCGCCGACCTGGTCCAGGTAGGGCTGGATGGCCGCGAGCCTGGCCTGGTTCTGCTGCTGGACCACCCAGGTGGCGGTGCGGTAGGCGGCGGCGAGGTTGAGGGCCGGGTCGCCCGGGACGCCCTGGAGCTCCGGGGCGATGGCGCAGAGCATCCGGCCAACGGCGGGGATCGAGTCCTCGGGGGTGAACGGCGGTACGGGGACGGTGGCCTGACGGTCGGGCGGCAGGTAGTAGCGGAGCACCCTGGGCGTCCAACGGGCGATGCCGTACTCGTCCTTGACCGGGTCGCTCAGGTTCGGGTCGAAGCCGCTCTCGGCCTTGAGCATGGCCGCGACCAGGGCCGGGGTGATCTCCGGTTCGGGGCAGGTGGTGCCGGCCTCGATGATCAGGCCCACGTACTGCGGGGGAATGTCGGTGCCGGGGCGCAGCCAGCGTGCGGTGGCTTGGAGCGACGCCCGGGTGGTGAGGGCGGCCAGGGCGCCGGATGCGGCGGGTGCGGCGGAGTCGCCCGGGACGCAGGCGCTGAAGGTGAGGGCGAAGAGCAGCGCGACCAGCGGGAGAAGGACGCGACGCGGCGACGCCGATCGCGGCCGGCCGTCGGCCTGCGGCCCCACCTCGACAACCTCCTTCTCGACCGCGACCTCCTCCTCGACCGCAGCCGGCTCCGCGACCACAGCCGGCGGCCGGGTGATCAGCTGGTGCGTGCGCACGCGGCGGCGCTCCCACTCCACCGCGTCGCCGCCGCACGCGGTCACGAAGGCGGCCAGCACCGCCTCGCTCGGCAGCCGGCGCCCGCCGGCGGCGTCGGCGAGCGTGGAGGCGGAGTAGTTGATGCGGGTGGCGAGTCGGCGGTAGGGCGGACTGCCGGCCTGGCGTCGCAGCTCGCGCAGCTCCAGTGCGAAGAGCGCCAGGGGGCCTTCCTCGGCGTCGAGCGGCTGTTCCTGACGTCCCACCTGCTGGTCCTCTCTGTCGGTCGAGCTCAGCCCGCCGAGTCGGTCCGTCGAGCCGTCCATGAGCTGTCCGTCGAGCTGTCCGGGCTTTGTCCGGCCTTTGTCCGAGCAGGCCGTCAGCCCGTGACGGTGCGATCCGGCCCGAGTTTGATGGGCCTCGGCACCCCTCGTTTCGCACCATCCATGACAACATCCAAGCGCTTCGGGCGTGCCGCGACGCCGCTTTCCACCGGATCTGCCGTGTGCAGTAGTTCACACACCGTCAGCGACCGGTCGCTCTCACCGCACTCCGCCCTCTGGAGGATCACTCGATGTCCCAGCCTTCCCAGCCGCGCCGGCCGGACGCCGGCGAGCCCACCCGCCGCTCGCTGCTCCGCGCCGGTGCCGGCCTGACCCTGGGCGCGGGCCTGCTCGGCGCCACCGCCGGCTCCGCCTTCGCCGGCCCCGCCGCTCGCCGCGCGGCGCTCGCGCCGATGGCCCAGACCGGTGCCGCGCTGTGCGACACGCCCGGCGACTCGGCGAACGCGCAGGGCCTGGGCTCCGGAGATCTCGGCATCCCCTACTTCCGGGAGCACGACGGCTCCTGGGGCTACGTCTTCGGCGACTCCTGGGCCAACGCCGCCCAGCAGAACCCCTACCTCGGCTCGCCGGTGATGCTCGCCCAGTCGAACTTCGACAGCAGCGGCGGCTCGCCGATCTCGTTCACCTGGGCGATGCCCACCGGCGGCCGCGCCGCCCAGCTGTTCAACTACGCGCACCAGACGGACAACGGATACGGCTGGGAGTTCAGCCGGATCCCCAACGACTGCATCGAGTTCGGCGGTCGCACCTACATCCAGTACACCTCGGTGGCGACCTGGACCCCGCCGGCCGGCTACGACGGCTCGCTGATGTCAGGCGTCGCCTACTCCGACGACTACGGCGTGACCTGGCAGGACTACCCGTACCACTGGGCCGGCGACACCCAGCACAACAACCAGTCCATGTACGGCATGTGGTCCTTCGCCGGCATCGACCCGGACGGCTGGCTCTACATCTTCTCCAAGCGCTGGAACGGCACCCACCGCAACACCGCCGACGGCGGCGCGATCCAGCTCTTCCGGATCCAGCCGAACGACTTCCGGGCCGGCAACTTCGGCGCCCAGCAGAACTGGGCCTATCTCAACGGCTCCTGGCAGTGGACCCAGGCGGCCGCGCCCTCGATCATCCTCTCCGGCAACAACATCGGGGAGTTCTCGGTCAAGCGGATCAACGGCACGTACTGCATGAGCTACTTCGACGTCGTCGACTACTCGATCTGCACCCGCACCGCGCCTCGCCCCGACGCCGTCTGGTCGGCGCCCACGCCGCAGATCGTCGGCAACAACGTCCTGCCGCCGAGCCACTGGGGCCGACCGCAGCTCCCCTACCTCTACGGCGGCTACATCCACCCGGGCAGCGCGAGCGCGAACTCGCTGACGCTGATCGTCTCGCAGTGGAACGGGCAGCAGGGGCAGTCGCCGTACCGGGTGCTCCAGTACGACGGGATCAACCCGTAACCACACCCGCCTCATCCGGACCCGTCACCCGCCTCCGCCGCCTCGGGGGGCGGGTGACGGGTCCAGCTGCACAGGGTGCGTGTGGAGGGTTGCGGGGACTGGCGGTTGCCTCTAACTTAACCAGCCATGTAACTGAAGTTACCTCGCGACTAACTCCCCTGGAGGCTTGGCCATGTCCCTCCGAAGAACACTCACCGCGCTCGGTGCGGCCGCACTCGGACTCTCGCTCCTGCTGCTCGCGCAGGGTGCGGACGCCGCGACATACCGCAATGGCGCATGGTTCAGCTACGTCTCCGGTCAGCAGACCACCGACGCCAACGGCGCCGGCGTCACCATGATGCAGGCCACCCCGTATGTGGCGAGCGCGCAAGGGCACTCGCTGCAGGAGCTGTCCGTGCAGGACGCGAACCAGCAGTCCACCGTCGAGGTGGGCTGGACCGTCGACCCGCAGGTCAACGGCGACTACCTGCCGCACCTGTTCGTCTTCCACTGGGTCGACGGCCAGGTCTCGTGCTACAACGGCTGCGGTTTCGTCCCGGCCACCGGCACCAGCGCCCGGCCCGGCATGGCCGTCACCTCGGGGGCCGCCGCGACCTACCAGATCGACCACGACGCCGGCACCCAGGCCTGGTGGATCTACTACAACGGCCAGGCCGTCGGCGACTTCCCCGACTCGCTCTGGCAGGACCCGACCACCCACGCCGACACCTTCACCCGCGCGCAGCTGGTCAGCGCCTTCGGCGAGGTCGCCGACCCCGACCCGGTCAGCCGCAGCTGGATGGGCAACGGCTCCTGCGGCAGCTGGTCCGACTCCTCCGCGATCTCCGGCTACCAGCTCTACGGGTCCGCCGACCAACCGAACCTCACCGTCCGGGCGACCGATCCCGGCTCCTACAACTCCGGTAGCGCGACGGCTACTTCGTTCCAGCTCGGCGGATCGGGCAGCGGCACCTGCTGACCACCGAGGGGCTGCCTTCCAGCACAGCCCTCCTCCAACGGCCCACAGGGCGCTAGGGTACGTACCAAACACTTGTTACGTACCCTGTCCCGTCGTGTGCCGCTGGAGGCTCTCCATGTACGCCATACCGCTTTCCGACACCCTGGCCGCCGAGCTGTGCCCGCTGGAGCCCTGGCGGGCGGCGGAGTTCCTCGCCAACCTCGACCGGTGCCGCACCCACATCGCGCCCTGGGTCGGCCGCAGCTTCGTCGCCACGGACCTGGAGTCCGCCGAAGCCGTTCTGCGCCGCTACTGGGACGCCCAGGCCTCGACCGGCGCCGGCATCCACGGCATCCGGTTGGACGGGGTGCTGGTCGGCGGCGTCATGTTCGTCTCCATCGACCCCACGGCGGGCGTCGCCGAGGTCGGCTGCTGGCTGGAGCCCGCCGCCGAGGGGCGCGGGCTGGTCACCCGCGCGGCCGGGGTGCTGATCGACTGGGCGTTCCGCGAGCGGGGAGTGGGCCGGATCACCTGGCACACGCTCTCCGCCAACACCCGGAGCCTCAACACGGCCCGCCGGCTCGGCCTGACCTTCCAGGAGGCGGACGACTCCGGCGAGCAGCCCCTGGAGATCTGGTCGGTCACCGCCGAGGACTGGCTGAGCCACCGAACGGACGCCACCAGCGGCACGGTCTCGACCTCGGTCTCGGTCTCGGCCTCGGCCTCGGTCTCCGACGAGCAGCAGATCGACGCGCTGGCCGCCGAGTTCTTCGACGCCTTCACCAACACCGACGGACGGACGGTCGACCTGGGCGCGCTGGAGCCGTCCTTCGTCCCGGGTGCCGTTGTCGTCAGCCATGCGGACCCCATGAAGGCCGAGTCGCTGACCGACTTCCTGTCACCACGCCAGGAGCTGCTCACCAAGGGCGAGTTGACCGACTTCAGGGAGTGGGAGACCAGCGCGACCGACGACCAGGGACCACCCTGGTGCACGGGAACGTCGCGCAGCGCCTCACCCGCTACGCCAAGTCCGGCGTCCTGCGCGGCGCCCCCTTCAGCGGGAGCGGGACGAAGTCCATGCAGCTGGTGCGGACTCCCGCGGGCTGGCGGATCACGGGGATCGCCTGGAGCGACGACAGCGGCGAGTGAGTCAGCGCGCGCCGCTCTCGTCCGGGGCGATGGCGGTGTGGATGGGTCCATGGCCCCGGGCCAGTGGCCGGCCGGTGCCGCCCCAGCGGGCGGCGATGATCTCGGCGGCGATCGAGACCGCCGTCTCCTGCGGGGTGCGGGCGCCGAGGTCGAGGCCGGCCGGGGCGGACAGTCGGGCCAACTCCTGGTCGTCCAGGCCGACTTCGCGCAGGCGGGCGAGCCGGTCGCGCTGGGTGCGGCGCGAGCCCAGCGCGCCGACGTAGGCGAGCTGGGGCAGTCGCAGGGCCACGGTCAGCAGCGGCACGTCGAACTTGGGGTCGTGGGTCAGCACGGTGACCACCGTGCGGTCGTCCAGCCGGCCGGCCGCCGCCTCCTCGGTCAGGTAGTCGTGCGGCCAGCGCACCACGACCTCGTCCGCGTGCGGGAACCGCTCGGCGGTGGCGAACACCGGGCGGGCGTCGCACACCGTGACCCGGTAGCCCAGGAACGCGCCCAGCTCGGCGACGGCCGCCGCGAAGTCGATGGCGCCGAACACCAGTAGCCGCGGCGGGGGCACGAACGATCGGACGAACACGGCCAGGTCGTCGAGATCGGCGAGCTCGGCCCGGTCCGCGCAGCGACCCGCCGGCGAGTAGTGGCGCAGCGTGGTGGTGCCCTGTTCGAGCAGGCCGCGGACGTCGACGGTCACCACGCGGTCGAGCGCGACCGAGCCCAGGGTGCCCGAGGCGCGGTCCGGCCAGACCACCAGCCGGCGCCCGAGCCCGCCTGGCCCGCTGTCCGGTCCGGCCACCACGGTGGCCACGGCCACCGGTTCGCCGTCCTTCAACGCCCCCATCACGTCGGGAAGTTCGGGGAAGCTGCGGCGGGACACCGGCTCGACGAAGATCTGCAGGGTACCGCCGCAGGTCAGTCCGGCCTCGAAGGCGTCGTCGTCGCTCACCCCGTACGTCCGCAGCACCCGGCGCTCCGACATCAGCACCTCGCGCGCCTCCTCGTACACCGCACCCTCGACGCAACCGCCCGAGACGCTGCCCACCACGACGCCGGAGGCCGACACCGCCATCGCGGCGCCGGGCGGCCGCGGCGCGCTGCGGAAGGTGCCTACCACCGTGGCGAGAGCGAATGGCTCGCCCGCCAGGTACCACGGGTGGACCGCGTCGAGGATGTCGAACTCGTTGCTGGACCCCATGCGGACGAGCCTCCTGCCCAGGACCTGCTCCTTCCCGTTCTGAACGGGATTTCGGGTCGAAATAGTCCGATACTGGACATATGGCACAGACATCTCGACCTCGTAAGTCATCGCTGACCGTGAAGGGCCGCGAGGTGCGACTGCGCACCATCGGCCTGGGTGTCCTCATGGTCCTCGCCATCTGGTTCATCGCGGCCAACACCGCGTCGGTCGACGTCAAGCTGTGGGTCTCCACGGTCACCATGCCGCTGTGGCTGGTCCTGACCGTGACACTGCTGGTCGGCATGATCATCGGCGTCGGCCTCGCCCGCCGCCGCGCCAAGCGGCGACCTTAGAGCGCGTCGCCCGCACCTCGCCCGACCCCGCCTGCGGCGGCGCCCGCCCAGCGCCAGCAGTTTCCGAGGAGGTCTCCGCACGGTCTTCCCCCCGTCGCACAGCGGCCTTGACCAGGGAGGAAGCTGGGAGCCATGGCGGCCAAGGGACAGCAGGGGTGCAGAGTTGGACGCCGAACCCGCGCCGAGCGGCCCCTTCGTGAACGTTCAACGGATCGTCAGCAAGGCTTACACAGACGGCCGTCGAGGAGAGCAGCCCGCAAGCGGCGAGACCGCCGGCGCGGATCGGCCCGAAGTGGGCAACAGGTTCCAAAACGGACTAATGGACCCTCAGAAGGCGTGAGTGTGAGGCACGTTACTACCCCCGAGCCGACCCCGTGGGAGTTTGCAGCAGTAAGTGCTTGATCCGCTCAAGCAACGCAAGTAGGTTGATCGTCAGGTCACCAGGACAGCCCTCCGACGGAGCGGCTCAACGGGACCTCGACAGCATCAGGTCCACAACTGCCTCGGGGGGCAACCGGCCTGGAACCACCTGGCCATGCACGTGACCGTCCGGGTCACGCATGGCCGCTCACCCGCGACTTCGCGGTTTCAGCAGACGAGCAGCCTTCTCTACGAAACGAGCACCCGACAAACCGAAACGGGATCACTCCGCTTCGGGTTCCTGGCGTGCCACCGGACCGACCGAATACAACCATTCACAGCCAATCTGGACCGCCTTGTGCCGATGTCCTTGGGTACTGATTTCCTTAGGTGCTGATTTTTCTTAGGTGCTGATGTCCTTAGGTGCTGATGTCCGCTCTTCGGTCCGACACAACAAGTCACGTGAAATCTGGGGAAGCATGAACGGTGAGGCGGGGGACGGTGCGATCGACACGATCGCCCAGCTCGACACGGGTGACGGCGCAGAGCCCGCCGCCACGGAGCAGGCCTATATGCCGCTACGGCAGATCGGCCAGTTCGTGGCAGGCCGGGGACTGGCCGGACTCGGCGACCAGTTCCTGTTGTTCGCCATTCCGCTGCTCGCTTACAAACTGACCGGCAGCGCTTCGAAGACCGGTCTGATCTTCCTTATCGAGTGGCTTCCGCGCGTCCTCTTCCTCCCGGTCGCCGGGGTCCTGGCAGACCGGTTCAGAGGCTATTTCCTCTATCTCGGCGCCGACTCCATCCGCGCGGCTCTGGCGCTCACGGCGTTCGCCATGATGTACCTGGTGCCGGGCGCGCAGTTCGCCACGCTCAGCGTGCTGGTCGCCGGGATGTCGCTGGCCAGTGCGCAGTCATACGTAGCACTGGAGGCCTCGCTCCCCCGGTTCGTCCCGATGGACCAGATGATCCGGGCGCAGTCCATCGTGCAGGGCACCGAGCAGACCAGCGAGGTGCTCGGGCCCGTCCTCGCCGCCCTGCTCTCATCCGTTCTGCCAACTACCGCCCTGCTCGCGGTGATCGGCACGGTCTACGCGCTGACCACCCTCAACACCTTCACGCTCCGGCGCTGGCTGCGCGTCGAGGTGCTCGGCGGAGCGGTCACCGAGCCGACCACCCTGCGCTCGGTGGCCACCGGGGTGGCCGAGGGCGCGGGGACCCTGCGCAGGCTGCCCGCCATCCTCGGCCTGGTCGGACTGACCATGACGGTCAACCTCATGGTGGGCGTCGGCATGTCGACCAGCGCGGCCCTCACCAGCGGCACCTTCCACGAACCGGACCGGTACTTCGGGATCCTGACCACGTCAGCCGGCGTCGTCGGAATCCTGACCTTCTTCGTCGTCCCGAAACTGACGAAGTCACTGAACCCCCTCGTCGCCTTGACACTGTCCTACGGACTGATCTGTCTGGGTGGATTCGGTATAAGCCAGGCGACCACATTCACACAGTTCGCAGTGAGCTACTCGGTACTGATCGGAAGCATCGGATTCTTCAACGTCTTCATTCGCATGGAGCGAGTCAAGAGAATTCCTCGAGAACATTTCGCGAAAACGATCGGCATCATCATCCTGCTCAATCAGGCGTCCCTGCCGCTGGCCGGGCTCCTGGTTACCAGCTTCGCCACGACCCACGATCCGCGCAGCGTTGTCCTGGGTTCCGTGGTCGGCTCCGTGTGCATCGCCGTCCTGCTCATCCCGCTGCTCACCCGACTGAGGTATCTCCATGCGCATCCTGATTCTGCACCGAATCACCAATAAGCTGATCCGCTACGAGGCCGGCATCGACCACAGTGCCCACGACGTGACGTACGTCGGCACCGCGGACCGGCTGGCCACGCTGCCGGAGGACCTGCGCTGCACCCGCATCGAGCGGCCCGGCACCGGCGACCCCGCACAGGAGGTGCTGGCCGCCGTCGCCGGACGGCCCACGCCCGAACTGGTCATCGCGCTCTCCGAGTTCGACCTGATCGCCGGTGCCCAGGTGCGCGCAGCCCTCGGGGTTCCCGGCGAGCTGGAGGCGGACATCCTCCCCTCCCGCGACAAGGTCGTGATGAAGGCCGCGGTCGCCAGGGCCGGTCTGCGCGTGCCGAGCTTCCTGTCGCTGGCCGAGGCGCTCAGCGCTCAGCCCGGTGAGCTGCCGTGGAAGGACGAGACCGTCCTCAAGCCGCTCGACGGCGCCGCCAGCGAGCACGTCGTCGTCTACCCGACGCTGACCGCCGCGCTGGACGCGGTCCGCGACAGCGGCCTGCCCGAGGGCACCGAGCAGAGCGGCTTCGAGGTCGAGGAGTTCGTCACCGGACCGATCATCCACGTGGACGGCCTGCTGATGGACGGCGAGTTGGTGGCCGTCCAGGCCAGCCGCTACGTCGGCACCTGCCTCGGCTTCGCGGAGGGCACGCCGCTCGGATCCGTGCAGATCGAGGTGACCCCGGAGCTCCGCCAGTGGACCGCGGACTGCCTGGCCGCGGTCGGCATCCGCACCAGCCTCTTCCACCTGGAGGGGATCGAAACCCCGGCCGGGCCGGTCTTCCTGGAGGTGGGGGCCCGGTTCGGCGGCGCCGACGTGGTTGATACCTTTGAGCTGGCAACAGGTCTACACCTCCCCTCGCGCTTCCTTCAGATGATCACCGCCGAGGACAACGCCAGGCCCGAGGTGCGGCCCGACGACTCCCAGGCGCGTTACGGCTGGTTCGTCTGGCCCGGCCACCGACTCGGCGGCGAGTACTGCCGGATCGAGGCCGAGGAGAGATTCCGCGAGAGCCCGCTGGCCTGGCGCTGGGTGCAGCGCTCCGAGGACGAGCCGATCAAGACGGCGCTCAGCTACTCGGACACCGACGTCCCGCTGGCCGGCATCGTGGGACCTGCCGACTCCGCTGTACTCGACGACTTCCTTCGCGACCTGTTCGCTTCCGTTCGTGTCGAACTCGTAGCTCCCAAGGAGCCATCCGATGAACACTGAACCAACCGACCACCCGTCTTCCGAGGCGATCGCGCTGCACTCCGCGCCCGCCGCCCCGAAGGTCATCATGGGCGTGGCGGCCAGCGACTCCCATGTCGTGGCCAACCACCTGATCGCCTTTCAGCTCAGACAACTCGGCTACGACGTCGTCAACCTGGGCGCCTGCACGCCAGTGTCCGAGTTCGTCGACTGCGTGAGCGAGCACCCCGACGCGCTGGCGATCGTGATCGGCTCCGTCAACGGGCACGCCGCGGAGGACCTGGCCCCGCTGAAGGCCGTCCGGGAGCAGGGCCTGCTGCCCTGCCCGGTGATCGTCGGCGGCAACCTCTCGGTGGGCAGCACCAAGACCGGCCGCGAGGGTGACGCCCTGCTCTCGCTGGGCGTGGACCACGTGCTCCGCGACATCGACGAACTGGTCGCGCTGCTGGCCCGGTTGAGCACGCTCGCCGACGAGGACGGCTCGCCGTCCACCGGCCGCGCCGCGCTGCGCCGCTCGCAGCTGGAAACCGTGGCCTGAGTGGCCTGAGCCCTCACCAGAACCAACTGAACCAAGGAGTACCGATGTTCAATCTCCAAGGAGCCCGGTCCAACAACGACCGGTACATCTTGTTGCTGGGAGCAGATCCCCTGCTGCGGGAGCGAGCCATCGTGTCTGCGCTGCGGACCTACCCGGGCCCGGTCTTCGGGATGGTCGAGTCGGCCGTGGTCAACGCCAACCGCGTCTTCGACCACGTGCTCGCAGCCAACCCGTACAACGCCAAGGAGGCGCTCGAAGCCGTCGAGGCCTTCGAGCGGGAGACCGGCCTGAAGCCGGACGCCGTCGTCCCGATCCTCGAGCTCAACCTGCACGTCGCGGTGACCATCGCCAAGCACTACGGGCTGCCGACGCTGTCCGAGGAGTCGCTGGCCCTGGTACGCGACAAGCACACCATGAAGGCGGCCTTCGAGCAGGCCGGCGTCCCGTGCGCCAAGCACCGCCTCTTCGCCACCCTCGCGGAGTTGGAGGAGGTCGCGCAGGAGCTGACCTTCCCCGTCGTCCTCAAGCCGCGCGACTTCGCGGGCAGCGTCGGCGTCATCAAGGTGGCCGACGCAGCCGGGCTCGCAGCGGGCTTCGACCACTGCCGCGCCTCGCTCCTCGAGATCGCCCCGACCTACGACTTCGCCGACGGCCGCTACCAGGTGGAGGAGTTCATCACCTCCACCCACGAGGTCTCGGTCGAGGTGGCCAACTACGAGGGCCGGCGCGTCGTGCTCGCGGTCACCGACAAGGCCAAGGGCGCCGCGCCCTACTTCACCGAGACCGGCCAGCTGGTCCCCAGCCGGGAGACCGACAACGCCGCCCTGCGCGAGCTGGCGCTGCGCGCCTGCGAGGCGCTGCTCATCGACCGGGGCATCGCCCACGTCGAGGTGCTGCTGAACGGCTCCGACGAGCTCAACGTGGTCGAGGTGGCGGCCCGCCCCGGCGGCGACGGGATCATGGACCTGATCGACCGGGTCTACGGCTTCAACCCGTACGACGTGCACATCGCCGCCTACCGCCGGACCATCGACGAGCTGCCGGCCATCCCCTCGCAGCCCCGCGGCATCGGCGCGATCGGCTTCCTGAAGGCCCCGACCGGCACGATCACCGAGATCCACCAGGTGCCCACCCAGCCGGGTACCGACCTGGCCCGCTATGTCACCAGCAAGGTCGGCGACCGCTCCCGCGCCGCCACCTCCTACCTCGGACGCAACGGCGTCTTCGAGGTCTTCGAGGCAGGCGCGGCGCCCAGCGAGGCGGTCGCCGTCCAGGAGCGCACCACTGAGCTGGCCAAGGCCCTCAGCACCGAACTGTTCACCGTAGTAGCAGACATAGAACCGTGAGCGATATGACGAACAGCCAGATCCACGACCTCATCGGCGTCGGCTTCGGCCCCGCCAACATCTCGCTGGCGGTGGCTCTCGAGGAGCTGCACCCCGAGATCAGCCCGCTCTTCCTGGAGGCCCGCGACACCGTCGTCTGGCAGCCCGAGATGCTGCTGTCCGGCTCCGACATCCAGAACAACCCGGTCCGCGACCTGGTGACGCCGCGCAACCCGCGCAGCCGCTACACCTTCCTGAACTTCCTGTTCGAGCAGGGCCGGCTCCTGGAGTACCTCAACCTGGGCCTGGAGTTCCCGCTCCGCAAGGAGTACAACCAGTACATCACCTGGGTCGGTTCGCACTTCGCCGACCGGGTGCGCACCTCCTCGCCGGTGGCGGGCGTGGAGTTCGCCGCGCTGCCGGACGGCACCGAGGGCTACCAGGTGCGCGTGGCCACCGGCGAGACCCACCTCGCCCGCGCGGTGGTGGTGGCGCACGGCCGCACGCCGTTCGTCCCGGCGCCGTTCGACCAGCTCGAGTCGGACCGGGTGATCCACCTCACCCGCTACAAGAGCACGGTGGAGCGGCTCGCCCCGCAGCTGCGCACCGGCCGGGTCGCGGTCATCGGCGGCAGCCAGAGCGCGGTGGAGCTGACCCTCGACCTCGCCCACCGGTTCCCCGACGCCGAGGTGGTGAACCTGACCCGCGGCTTCGCCCACCGGCTCAAGGACACCTCGCCGTTCAGCGAGGCCAGCATCATGCCGGAGTTCGTGGACTACTACTTCCACGCCTCCCAGCAGAGCAAGGACGAGCTCGACGCCGACCTGCGGTTCACCAACTACTCCGCGGCCGACATGGACGTGCTGCGCGAGCTGCACCTGATGATGTACGAGCAGAAGCTGGACGGCGCCCAGAAGGTCCACGTGCGCAACAACTCGGTGGTCACCGAGGCCGCGGTGGCCGGCGAGGGTGTCGAACTCACCGTCCAGGAGCGGCACTACGGCCAGGCCGAGAAGGAGCACTTCGACCTCGTGGTGCTCGCCACCGGGTTCCGCAACCTCGGCGCCGGTCCCACCCAGGAGCCGCACCCGCCGGTCCTGGCGGGCATCGCCGAGGAGCTGGCGCACACCGAGCGCGGCGCCGTGGCGGTCGGCTACGACTACCTGGTCTCGGCCTCCGACGGCCGGGCACTGCCCCCGCTGTTCCTCTACAACCTCAACGAGTCCTCGCACGGCATCGCCGACGCCGGCTCGTTCAGCCTGCTCTCGCTGCGCGCGGAGGCCGTCGCCCGCACCGCCGCCAAGCTGCTCACCCGCAGCGACGCGACGGACGGCGACTCGAGCGACCTGGACGGCAGCCTGTGACCTCCCTGCACCAGCGCGCCGCCGTGCTCACCGAGCTGCCCGGCCCGCTCTCCCGTCGCTTCCTCGAGGAGCAGGCGGCCCACGAGTCGTCGGCCCGCACCTACCCGCGCAACGTCCCGATCGCGGTGGCCGGCGGCCAGGGCTCCTACCTCCAGGACCTCGACGGCAACCGGTTCCTGGACTTCCTGGCCGGCGCGGGCGTGCTCGCGCTCGGCCACAGCCACCCCGAGCTGCTCGCCGCCGCCCACCGGCAGCTCGACGTCTCCACCCACTTCCTCGACTTCCCCACCGAGGCCAAGGCGGAGTTCACCCGCCGGCTGCTCGACCTGCTGCCGGGCGATATGGGTGAGCGCTCCAAGCTGCACTTCTGCGGACCGACCGGTGCCGACGCGATCGACGCCGCGATCAAGCTGTGCAAGACGTACACCGGCCGCGGCGACGTCATCGCGTTCAGCGGTGGGTTCCACGGCAGCACCCAGAGCACCATCGCGATCACCGGGCTGCGCTCCTCCAAGGAGCACCTCACCAACCTGCTGCCGGGCGTCTCGTTCTTCCCGTACTCCTCCTGCTTCCGCTGCCCGCTGGCGCTGAAGCCGGAGAGCTGCGAGATCAACTGCGCCCAGTACCTGGCCAACACCCTGGACGACCCGAACGGCGGCGTCCGGCGGCCGGCCGCGGTGATCCTCGAACTGGTGCAGGGCGAGGGCGGCGTGGTGCCGGCCCGGCTCGAATTCGTCCAGCAGCTCCGGGAGATCACCCGGCGCCTGGACATCCCGCTGATCGTCGACGAGGTGCAGTCCGGCTGCGGCCGCACCGGCACCTGGTACGCCTTCGAGCAGTACGGGATCGAGCCGGACGTCGTCGTCTCGTCCAAGGCGCTGGGCGGTGGCCACCCCGCGTCGGTGATCATCTACAACGAGCGGCTGGACGGCTGGAAGCCCGGTGCCCACACCGGGACCTTCCGCGGCAACCAGCTCGCCTTCGCCGCCGGGGCCGCGCTGATGCGCGTGGTCAAGGAGGACGGCCTGCTGGACAACGTCCGCGAGGTCGGCGGCTTCCTGCGCAAGGGACTTGAGGAGCTGCAGTCCCGCTTCCCCTTCCTCGGCGATGTCCGGGGTCTGGGCCTGATGCTGGGCGTCGAGGTGGTACCGCTCGCGGGCTGGTCCGCCTCCGAGGTGGCCGACCGGCTCCGCAAGGCCGCGCTGCACCGCGGCCTGCTCTTCGAACTCGCCGGACGGGACGACTGCGTCGTCCGTCTCCTGCCCCCGCTGAACCTCAGCATCGCCGAGGCGGCGGAGGCGCTCGAAATCCTCGGAGAGGTTGTTGCCGAGGTGGCCAAGGAGGCCGAGGCGACCGACTGGTCGTCCGAAGCCGACTCCCTGGTGTCGACGACAAGGTGATGAGGATATGACAGCCACGACTGAGCAGACTCTCCCCTCCCGCACCACCACTTCCTCCAACACGGTGACCTCGGTGGAGGAGTCCACCGCGATCCGGGCGTCGTTCGAGCGCTTCCCCGGCTGGACCCAGCACCTGTGGACCTGGATCACCGGCAAGGCCCTGCCCGGCCAGCAGCCCCTGGTGAAGCTGAACACGACCACGTACCTGATCGCCGACATGGTGGCGCTCGCCGCCGGCATCGGCTCGGCCTGGTGGATCGTCGACCAGGGGGTGACCCTCGCCCTGCTGCTGCTCCCGCTCAGCTGGGTGCTGACGGTCTCGGCCGCCCGGGTCTGCTCCACGGTGATCGCCCACCACTGCATGCACACCCGCTTCTCCGGGACCATCAAGTACGACCGGGAGATGGCCCAGGTCCTGTCGACCATCGTGTGCACGGAGGACGCGGACCAGTACTACGAGGACCACATCAACCTGCACCACCGCAAGGAGACCTTCGCGACCATCGCGGACCCGACCATCCAGCACCTGCTCAAGCTGGGGTTCCGCCCCGGCATGTCGGTGCCGACGCTGTGGCGCAAGCTCGCCATCACGGTGGTCTCCCCGATGTTCCACGCGGAGTTCCTGGCCACCCGGCTCGCCCAGAACCTGTGGCGCTCGGCGACCTACCGCCGGGCCATGTCGGCGGTCTACCTCGGCACGGTGCTGGGCCTGGTGGCCTGGCAGGGCGCCTGGGTGCCGTTCGTGCTCGCCGTGCTCGTCCCGCTGATCCCGCTGTACCAGATCGTCGCGCTGCTCGAATTCCTCAGCGAGCACGCCTGGTTCAAGTCCAAGGACGAGAGCCTCGGCGGCCGGGCCTTCCATGTCTCGCACTCCTGGGGCCGGTTCAACGGCGACGCGCTGCCGGCCAAGGGCCTCGGCCTGCTCGGCTCGCTCGGCGCCTGGAGCCGCTGGACCCTGCGGCTGGCCTTCTACCACCTGCCCTCGCGCATCCTGGTCGTCCCGGGAGACCTCTCCCAGCACGACTTCCACCACCGCAAGCCCTCCACCTTCGAGTGGGTCCGGGCCGGCTACGCCCGTCAGCAGGACATCGACGCCGGACACCCCAACTGGCCCGCGTACACCGATGTCTGGGGCCTGGGCGTGGCGATCAACCGGGTCTTCACGATCCTCAGCGAAGAGGAGCTCTCCTCCTGGGAGCTGGTCAGGGCCGAGGGAGAGCTGGTGGCAGCCGAGTGAACACCACGACGACGCCTGGTCGCCGCCCCGCTGTGACGACGCGTCCGCTGCTGGTTGTGAAGTTCGGCGGCTCCTCGTTCATCGAGCTGAGCGACTACCGGGAGGTGGCCGGCTACCTCGGCCGGCTGACCGAGTCGCACCGGGTGGTCGCGGTGGTCAGCGGCATGTCCGGGACCACCGGGCGCCTCCTGGAGGCCGCCCTGGCGATCGACCCGGAACTCGACCCCGAGGTCCAGGACCAACTGCTGGCGACGGCCGAGATGGTCGGCGCCGGGTTCCTGCGGGCCGCCCTGCACGCCGAGGGCTACTCGGCCCTCGACCTGTGGGCACCGCAGCTCGGCATCACCAGTGACGACAACGCCACCCGGGCCAAGATCCGCTCGATCGACCCGCAGCCGCTGCTCGACGCACTGGCGACGCATCAGGTCGTGGTGGTGGCCGGCGGGCAGGCCGTCCGGGCGGACGGGCGGATCACCATGCTGGGCCGCAACAGCTCGGACCTGACCGCCGTCGCGCTGGCGGCGGCACTGGGCGCGGAGCAGTGCGAGATCTACTCCGACGTCCCCGGCGTGTACACCGCCGATCCGTACGTGGTGCCCTCGGCCCTGCTGGTGCCGCAGCTCAGCTACGAGCAGTGCGCCGAGATGTCGGCCAGCGGCGCCAAGGTGCTGCACGGCGGCTCGGTGGCGGTGGGCCGCGAACACGGCGTGCGCATCGTCTGCCGGGCGCTGCAGGGCCGCGGCACCGGTGCGCCGGTGACCGCGTCCACCGGATCGGTGGTCGGCGGCGGGGCGGACAAGACCGCCGTGGTCGGCGACCGCAAGGCGCAGCTGCACCGCTACGAGGGGCTGCTCGGGTCGGCCGACCCGGGTCGCTCCGACCTCGACACCACGCTGCTCGCCCTGCAGGCCAGGGGCTTCGACGTGGTGACCGTGGACTTCGAGGGGCACCCCGTGCTGGCCTTCACCGGCACCCAGCGCGGGGTGGCCGAGGCCCTGGAGCAGATCGGCGCCAAGACCGAGCCGCTGTCCGGGCTCGGGCTGCTGTCGGTGGTCAGGCCGGACGGCCGGACCGAGCGCCGGCTGCTGGCGGCGGCCGAGCTGGACGCGGCCGTCCGGGAGCTGCACACCGAGGTGCACGGGGCCGGGGCCGCCGAGGGCGAGCGGTTCCGGGGCTCCAAGCGGCGCTCCGCGCACAGCTCGCTGCTGCTCGAAGCGCCAGTGATGACGGCTGAGGCATGCTGAACCTGGAGGTACTGCCCGACCTGGACGAGTCGATCGGCTACACCAGGTCGCTCGGCAAGCCGACCGTCGCGCAGCTGCTCGGCCAGGCCCAGGGCACCGGACGGCCGCTTGTGCAGCCCCGCTGCGGCGTGGGTGACCACGCCGCCATGCGGGAACTGCTGATCGGCCTTGAGCGGCAGGCCGCTCCGGACGTCCTCACCACCACCATCGACTCGCACACCCGGCTGCTCCAGTTCGCCAGTGTCCGGCGGGCGTTGAACGCCGACCCGGGCAAGCTGAACGGGTACCCGCTGGTCACCCACGGCTGGGAGCGGGGGCGGGAGCTGAACGAGGCGACCTCGGCCCCGCTCCAGGTCCGGCACGGCTCACCGGACGGGCGGCTGCTCTTCGACACCGCCGTGGCGGCCGGTTTCACCTCCTACGAGGGCGGCGGCATCGGCTACAACGTGCCGTACTGCAAGGAGGTGCCGATCACCGAGTCGCTGCGGACCTGGCAGGAGGTGGACCGCAAGGCCGGGGAGGTGACGGCCGCCGGCCTGACGATCGACCGGGAGCTCTTCGGCACGCTCACCGCGGTGCTGATGCCGCCGTCGATCTGCATCGCCACCACGCTCCTCGAGGCGGTGCTGGCGGTGGCCGAGGGCGTGCGGTGCGTCTCGGTCTCCTACCCGCAGGGTGGCCATCTCTGGCAGGACCTGGCCGCGCTGCGGGCCATCCCCCGGCTGGCGAGCCGTTACTTCGACACCTCCGACGGCCCGTCGGGCGTCCGGGTCCACACGGTGCTGCACCAGTTCATGGGCGTGTTCCCGCAGGAACGCGAGCAGGCCGCGGAGCTGATCACGTACGGCGGTCTGACCGCCGCGCTCGGCGGGGTCGCCAAGGTGGTGACCAAGTCGCCGGCCGAGGCCCGGGGTATCCCCAGCCAGGCGGAGAACAGCGAGGGGATGCGGCTCACCAGGCTCGGCTTCGACGCGGCCGCCGGCTTCCGGATCGACGAGGAGCGGGTGGCGGCCGAGGTGGAGCTGATCGAGCGCGAGGTACGGGAGTTGATCGATCCGGTGCTGGAGCGCACCGATCTGGTGCGGGCGATCGGCGAGGCCTTCGAGGAGGGCCGGCTCGACGTGCCGTTCGCGGCCAGCCGGTTCGTCCGGTCCGAGGTTGTGCCCTGCCGTGACCCGGAGGGAGCCATCCGCTTCGCGGGGTTCGGCAGCCTCCCGTTCGGGGCAGGTACCCGGCGTCGCAACGACGAGTGCCTGCGGTCGTTGGCCAGCGCCGCCAGCACGCTCGACTCTCTCGTCAGAGACGTCAACTTCATGGCCGAGGAGCAGACGCACGGCCCGCGGCACTGGCTGGCAGCCGGTTCGTCCTGATCCTCATGCCCGTCGAGTCACACATCACAGTCAACAGTCACACGTCACAGTCCTATGAGCGAGATGGAGTTCCTGGTGTCCGTTGCCAGTCAGACGACCGAACCCGACGGTCTGCGGATCGGCGTCGTCGGCGCCACCGGGTTGGTCGGCACCGTCATCCGCACCCTGCTGGAGGAGCGGAAGTTCCCGGTGGCCGGGATCCGGTACTTCGCCTCGGCCCGTTCGGCCGGCAGCGTGCTCCCCTGGAAGGGCACGGAGGTGGTCGTCGAGGACGCCTCGACCGCCGATCCGAGCGGTCTTGACATCGTCATCTTCTCGGCCGGTGGCGCCACTTCCAGGGCGCTCGCACCGCGGTTCACCGCCGCGGGCGCCACGGTGATCGACAACTCCTCGACCTTCCGGCTGGACGAGGACGTGCCGCTGGTGGTCAGCGAGGTGAACCCGCAGGCCGTCGCCCAGGCCGCCCGGGGGATCATCGCCAACCCCAACTGCACCACCATGGCGGCGATGCCCGTCCTGAAGCCGCTGCACGAGGCGGCCGGGCTGGTGCGGCTGCGGGTGAGCAGCTACCAGGCCGTGTCCGGCGGCGGCGTGGCCGGCCTCGCGGAGCTCGACGGGCAGAGCGGCCAGGCGGCCGGTCGGGGCGCCGAACTCGCCATGGACGGGACGGCGGTGGACTTCTCCGAGCCGGTGAAGTTCCCCCGCACGATCGCGTTCAACGTCGTGCCGTTCGCGGGCTCGCTGGTCGAGGACGGCTCGTTGGAGACGGACGAGGAGCAGAAGCTCCGCAACGAGAGCCGCAAGATCCTCGACATTCCCGACCTGAAGGTGTCCTGCACCTGCGTGCGGGTGCCGGTCTTCACCGGCCATTCGCTCTCGGTGCACGCCGAGTTCGCCGAGCCGATCTCGGTCGAGCAGGCCACCGAACTCCTGCGCGGGGCGCCCGGGGTGGAGCTCAGCGAGATCCCCACGCCGCTGCAGGCGGCCGGCCGGGACCCGAGCTACGTCGGTCGGATCCGGCAGGACCAGAGTGTCGACGACGGGCGCGGCCTGGTGCTCTTCATCAGCAATGACAATCTGCGCAAGGGCGCCGCACTGAACACGGTGCAGATCGCGGAAGTGATCGCCGCCGCGCGCTAAACCGGTTCGTTCGCCGGTGAACAAACCGGTGTAAACCTCCGTCACATCCGGCATGCTTCTTGCCCGGAGGGCCCAGGCAGGGGCCGCTTGATCAGCCGCTCTAGTACGGTAACCTGCTCGGTGTTGACTACCTTCACATACGGCGACCACATGTAACCGCCGTTGCCGTACACGGCTGCGGGACAGCGTCGATGCCCTACCGCGGCCACCCACGTGCTTGACCATAAAAGGGGATCCCGTGAGCACTACTCTTACCGCAGACAGCGCCGGATCGGTGCATGACTTCAAGGTCGCGGATCTCTCGCTCGCAGCGTTCGGCCGCAAGGAGATCCAGCTCGCCGAACACGAGATGCCCGGCCTGATGGCACTGCGCCGTGAGTACGCCGAGCAGCAGCCGCTCGCCGGCAAGAAGATCGCCGGCTCGCTGCACATGACCATTCAGACCGCCGTGCTCATCGAGACGCTGGTGGCACTGGGCGCGGATGTCCGCTGGGTCTCCTGCAACATCTTCTCCACCCAGGACCACGCCGCCGCGGCCGTCGTGGTGGGCCCCGAGGGCACCGTCGAGAACCCGCAGGGCTGCTCGGTCTACGCCTGGAAGGGCGAGACGCTCGAGGACTACTGGTGGTGCACCGAGCAGCTGCTCACCTGGCCGGACGGTTCGGGCCCCGACTCGATCGTCGACGACGGCGGCGACGTCACGCTGCTCGTGCACCTCGGTGTCGAGTTCGAGGCCGCCGGCCAGGTCCCGGCCGTGGGCCCGGAGGACTCCGAGGAGTACCAGATCATGCTCGCCGTGCTGCGCCGCTCGGTCAGCGAGCAGCCCGCGAAGTACACCGAGATGGCCAAGTCCATCATCGGTGTCACCGAGGAGACCACCAACGGTGTCCGCCGGCTCTACAAGCTGGCCAAGGACGAGGTGCTGCTCTTCCCCGGCATCAACGTCAACGACTCGGTCACCAAGAGCAAGTTCGACAACAAGTACGGCATCCGCCACTCGCTGATCGACGGCATCAACCGCGGCACCGACGTGATGATCGCCGGCAAGCTGGCCGTCATCCTCGGCTACGGCGACGTCGGCAAGGGTGCGGCCGAGTCACTGCGCGGCCAGGGCGCCCGCGTCGTGGTGACCGAGATCGACCCGATCTGCGCACTGCAGGCGGCGATGGACGGTCTGAAGGTCGTCACCCTGGAGCAGGTTGTCAGCGAGGGTGACATCTTCATCACCACGACCGGCAACAAGGACATCATCATGGTCGACGACATGGCCAAGATGAAGCACCACGCCATCGTGGGCAACGTCGGCCACTTCGACAACGAGATCGACATGGCCGGCCTGGCCAAGGTCCCGGGCATCGAGAAGACCGAGATCAAGCCGCAGGTCCACAGCTGGAAGTTCCCGGACGGCAAGGCGCTGATCGTCCTCAGCGAGGGCCGGCTGCTGAACCTGGGCAACGCCACCGGGCACCCCAGCTTCGTGATGTCCTCCTCGTTCTCGAACCAGACGATCGCCCAGATCGAGCTGCACACCAAGCCGGGCGCGTACGAGCGCCAGGTCTACATCCTGCCCAAGCACCTGGACGAGAAGGTCGCGCGGCTGCACCTGGACGCGGTCGGCGCGACGCTGACCGTGCTCTCCAAGGAGCAGGCCGACTACATCGACGTGGACGTGAACGGCCCGTACAAGACGGACCACTACCGCTACTGATCCGCGATCCGCAACCGGTAGCCGGGTGTGCGAGTCGCTGATCCGACTCGCACACCCGGCTGAGGATTTCCTGCTGTACTCCAGGCTTGGCGCGGTGATGACCTACCCACGCCGCCTTTTCCCTGACGCCTGACCCGCGCCGCCTTTTCCCTTAAGCCTGACCACTTACGCCTGACCTCTGCCGCACCGGAGCCCGCCGTCGAGCCAGCGCTCCGAGGCCCGTGCCCATGCGTCGGCGTTCCCCACGCTCCTCGATCTTCCACCGCCCGGTCGTCCACTGCCCGGTCGCCGCGTGCCCCCGTCTTCGAAAGGAAACCCCACGTGTCACTCGACACCACTGGATTCACTCTGATCGACCTGCCCGAGGCCTCGGCCGAGCTGCTGGCCAGTTACGACGAACTGCCGGTCGACGAGTTCATGGGCCACGGCACCCGGTTCAAGAAGTTCGCCCAGTACCGCCTCTCGGCAACCGACGGCGGCGGCTGGAACTTCGACCGGCTGCCGCACCGGGACTACACCGCGTTCAAGGCGTTCAACCCGGTCGGCGGTGGCATGCGCCGCAGCTACGAGCCCGTCGAGGCGGACTTCACCCCGCTGATCGCGGTCGGACTGGCCGAGTTGGAGCTCGACCGGAGCGAGGACTGGCAGATCAACCTGCACCAGAACCGCACCAGGGCGCAGGCCGGCCGGCCCGGGCCGCTGACCCCGGAGGGCGTCCACCACGACGGCCACGAGTTCGTGATGATCGGCGTGCTGCGGCGCGAGAACGTCGGCGGCGGGGAGACCCGGCTCTGGCACCCCGGTGCCGAACAGCCTTTCTGGAACGGCACGTTGGAGCCCGGCACCGCCGTGCTGCTGGACGACCGAGCACTCGCCCACGACGTCACCGACGTGCTGTCGGCAGACGGGAACCCCGGTCACCGGGACATCTTCATCGTCGCCTTCTCGCGCTGGAGCGAGAAGTGGTACGGCGACGAGCACGACGCGGCCGCCCTCGCCGACGACGCGAAGTAACCGAGGAACGGGGAAGCACCACCGCATGTCCGAGATTCTGCACGACAACTGGCACGCCCTGCTCACCGACGGCCCGTCGGCGGTGCTCCGGCAGCTGGCCGGCTGCTCGGCCGAGGCCCTCGCCACGGCCACCGAGGACTACCACTTCCGCGGCGAACTGGCAGCCGTGTTCCGCGAGTTGGCCAAGCAGGCCTACCAGGACGGAAACAATCCCGCGGCGCTCGCCGAGCTGCACCGATGTCTGGAGTTGGTCTACGACCGGGACTTCTCCGGTGTCGCCATCACCGAGGTCGACCACGAACTCCAGCCCATCCTGCGGGACATGGCGGCCGTCCTGGAGAACGCCATGCTCGCCTACGAGCGGGGGCGCATAGCGGAGGAGAGCATCTCCGGCTACCCGGTGACCGGGCCGGAGTACGTGCGCTGGCTCAAGGCCGCGGTGAGCGACCACCCGGCGGGCCGGCATCCGCTCTACCACGAGCACCTCGCCGAGCACGGCAGCCAAGAGGATCTGCGGCTGCTGCTCGCCCAGGAGACCAACCTCGACCCGCGCTTCGACGACATCCTCGCCGCCATGCAGACCGGCCGCAGCGGCCGGGAGAAGATGGAGATCGCCGCCAACTACTGGGACGAGATGGGCAACGGCGACCTGACGCAGGTGCACACCGTGCTCTTCTCGCAGGCCCTGAGCGCGATCGGTGCCGACGCCGAGTTCATCCGCGAGAGCTTCCTGCTGGAGGCCGGCGTCTCCGGCAACCTGTCCGCCTGCCTCGCCCTGTCGCGCCGTCACTACTACAAGGCGGTCGGCTACTTCGGGGTGACGGAGTACCTGGCGCCGCGCCGGTTCCGCTGCGTGGTCGACGCCTGGCGGCGCCACGACCTCGACGAGGTCGGGATCGTCTACCACGACCTGCACATCGGCGTGGACGCGGGCCACGCCGCGGGCTGGTTCAAGAACGTGGTGGGCCCGCTGGTGGAGAGCGACCCGCGGATCGGCCGCGACATCGCGCTGGGCGCGATGATCCGGCTGAACACCTCCAAGGACTACCTGGACGCGCTCCTGACGCGTATGCAGGCCAGCCGCCCGACGGCGGAACCCGCCACCGCCTGAAGGAGCCACCGTGCCCCAACTCGCCACACCAGCAGTCGACTTCGCCTTTGATTTCGCCAAATATCAGGCACTCGGCAACGACTACGTCGTGATCGACCCCGAGCGCACCGCCTTCGAGCCCACCCCTGAGCGCGTCCGACTGGTCTGCGACCGGCACTTCGGCCTCGGCGCCGACGGCGTGCTGTTCGGCCCGCTGCCCGCGGAGGACGGCTCCGACTCCGGCTTTCGGCTGGAGATCTACAACTCCGACGGCACTCCGTGCGAGAAGAGCGGCAATGGGCTGCGGATCTTCGCGCAGTACCTGCGCGACCAAGGCCGCACCCAGGACGAGGAGTTCGTGCTGCACTCCGCGGGCGGACCCTCCACGGTGCGGATCGTCGACGCGGCGGCCGGCACCGTCCGGGTCGACCTCGGTCGGGCCGACCTGGACAGCGCCGCCGTGGGCGCCGGCGGCCCCCGCCGGGAGCTGCTGCGCGAGCCGCTGGAGGCGCTCGGCAGCAGCTGGACCGCGACCTGCCTGCACCTCGGAAACCCGCACTGCGTCATCCCGCTGACGAAGGATCAGGTCACGGAGGAGCTGGCCCGGCGACTGGGCCCGGCGCTGCGCGACCACCGGCTCTTCCCGCAGCGGATCAACGTCCAGCTGATGGAGGTGCTGGACCGCTCCACCATCCGGATCGAGATCTTCGAGCGCGGCGCCGGCTACACCCTGGCCTCGGGCAGCAGCGGCTGCGCGGCGGCGGTCGCCGCGCACGCCCTGGGGCTCACCGGCCCCGAGGTCACCGTCCGGATGCCCGGCGGCACGGTCCGGGTCGAGATCGCACCGGACGGCCGGGTCGCCCTCACCGGGGAGATCCGCCCTGTCCTGCACGGGAGTTGGGCCGAGCCGCTGCGGCGGAGGCTGACCGGATGAAGGAGACCGAGTTGGACAGCACCTTGGACAGCGCCGTGTACCCGATGCGCCGTTGGGTCTTCGAGGACGCCGCCGGACGCTACGACATCGACCTCGGCGACAGCCATGTCGACTGCGGCTCGGTGGGCGACTTCACCCTGCCCACCGAGCTGGTCCTCGACTACGGCCACGACCGGGGCGGCGCCGAACTTCGCTCCCTGGTCGCCGACTTGTACGGCACGGCGGAGCCCAGGGTCGGCATCACGCACGGCGCGCAGGAGGCCCTCTACCTGCTGTACCGCACGCTGCTGCGCCCCGGCGACCACGTGGTGGTGTTCGCCCCCGGGTGGCAGCAGGCCTGGAACGTCCCCACCGAGATCGGCTGCCGGGTGGACATCGTCGGGATGCTGCCCTCGGGCCGCCCGGACGTCGCCGAGGCGCTGCGCAGGATCGGCCCGGACACCAGGGCCGTCGTGCTCAACTCCCCCTGCAACCCGACCGGTCGGCGGATCGCCGACGCAGACGCCGACGCGCTGGTGAGCGCGCTGCGCGAGCACGGCGGCTACCTGCTGCTCGACGAGGAGTACGTCGCCGACCTGCGCGCGCACTCGCTGGTCGGCCGCTACCAGCGGGCCGTCTCGGTCTCCAGCCTCTCCAAGGTCTACGGCCTGCCCGGCCTGCGGCTCGGCTGGATGAGCGGCCCGCCCGAGGTGATCGACGCGGCGATGGAGTACAAGCACCTCACCAGCATCGCCAACTCCGTGCTGCTGGAGCAGTTGGCCGCCCAGGCACTGCGGCGGCGCACGCACTACTTGCACCGCTACACCGAACTGACCACCGCCGGGCTTGAGTTGCTGGCCGACTGGGCGGCTCGGCACGCCGGCCAGGTGCGGCTGCTCACCCCGGAGGGCACCCCGTACGCCTGGCTGGAGCTCACCGGCGGCCGGTCGGCGCTCGACCTGTGCCGGGAAGTGCTGCGGCGCGAGCGCGTGCTGCTGATGCCCGCCGAGGTCTTCGGGGCCGAGGGCGGCGTGAGGATCACCTTCGCCCGCGAGGAGTCCGTCCTGCGCGAGGGGCTGCGCCGGATCAGCGCGGTACTCGACAGTGGCGGCGCCGAGTGATCGACCTGCGTCCCCTGCCGCTGATCGACCTGCGTCCACTGCCGCCGCAGGACCGCGCCCTCCCGCCGCAGGAGGCGCGGGCGGCGGCCCGGCTGCTCGACGGCGTCCGCGGCGCCGACGGTCCGTGGCGGCCCACCCGCCCCCTGCACCTGCGCGCCGACGCCTACCACCGGATCGGCGAACTCTCGGTGCGGGCGGCCCGCCTGGTGCTGGCGGCCTGCCGGCGCCGGGCCCGGACCGCCGGGGAGCTGCTGGCCGCACTCGGCTCGCGTCCCGAGCTCTTCCCGCTCCTCGACCACCGGGAGCTCCTCGGTGAGCACCTGCTGGCAGCGGTGCGCCCGGACATCCTGTTGGAGGACGGCGTCCCGAGGTTCGTGGAGCTGAACATCGACGGCGCGCTCGGCGGCGTCCGCCAGGCCGATCTGCTCGCCGCCCGCTTCCTCGACCACCATCGCCGCAGCGCCTCGGGGTCAGGGTCGGGGTCGGGGGATGCCGTGGCGTGCACGCTCAGCGCGCCGCCGTCCGCCGTGGACGCCAGGGCCCGGACCATCCGCGGTTTCCTCGGCCTGCCCGACGGCGCCACCGTCCTCCTCCCGCACTACCTCGGGGGAACGCTGGCCGGACTGGAGAGCCTGGAGCGGTTCGCCGAGTGGCTCGCGCCCGTCTTCGAGAACGCGCACGGCCACGGCATGGAGATGTTCACCTTCCCGCTGGATCGGCTGACCGCCGACCCGCACGGCCGACTGCTGGCCGGCGAGCGGGCGGTGGACGCGGTGTTCCGGCCCTTCGTCAGCCACGGGCAGCCGGACAGCCCCGGCCTGCGGGCGCTCGGCCACTGCCTGGCGGCGGGCACCACCAGGATGTTCACGCCGGAGGCCACCATGCTGCTCACCAACAAGCAGACGCTGGCCTGGCTTTGGGAGGACATCGGGCAACTCCCGGAGTCCGAGCAGGAGTTCGTCACCGCGCACATCCCGTGGACGGCCCGTCTCGACCAAGTCGACCAACTCGACCAGCTCGACGCCGACCGCGCCGGCCTGGTCCTCAAGCCGGCGGACGGCTTCGGCGGATCAGGCGTCGTCGTCGGCGCCGCGGTCGACGCCGAGCAGTGGCGGGCCGCGCTGAGCAGCGCCCGGGAGCAGGGCGGCCACCTGCTGCAGCGCCGGGTGCGGCCCGACCAGCTGCCGATGGGCTTTGTGCACGCCCCCACCGGTGAGCTCGCCGACGCCGAAGTCCCGTACGTGCTCGGCCCGTTCCTCTACGGGGAGCGGCTGGCCGGGATGCTGGTGCGGCACGGCGTGCCGGGCGGTGGCCCGGTGCTCAACGCCGGGCACGGCGCGGTCATGAACACCGTGCTGCTGGCGGGGAAGGCGGACCACCGGTGTCCCTCACGCTGAAGCCCGAGCCGACCGCCCCCGCCCCCGCCCCCGCGAGGGTGCTGGGCGGCAGGTTCAGGATCTTCCAGGTCTCCGTCCTCGGCTCGGGCCTGGCGGACGGGATCTACCTGATCTCGATCCCGCTGCTGGCGCTCTCGCTGACCGGCTCCGCGGCCGTGGTGAGCGCGGTGGGCATCGCGCTGCGCGCGCCCTGGCTGCTGGTGACCCTGCCGGCCGGCGTGCTGGCCGACCGCTACCCGCCACTGACGCTGATCCGCTGCGCCTCCTGGGCCCGGCTGCCGCTGGTGGCGGCGCTCTGCCTGCTCGCCTGGGCGAGGCTGCTGCCGGTCTGGGGGCTGGTGGCCGGTGCGTTCCTGATCGCGGTCTGCGGCACCTTCGTGGACGTCGGCGCCCAGTCGCTGGTGCCGCGCCTGGTGGACAAGCCGCTGCTCCCCCGTGCCAACGCCAACCTGCAGACCGGCCAGACCATGGTGGCCCAGTTCGCCGGACCGGCGCTCGGCGGCTACCTGGCCGCCATCGCCGGCGGCGGCATCGGCGCCTCGGCCGTCCTGTACGTCGCCACCCTGCTGGGCCTTGGACTGCTGCAGCGGCAGCTGACCCGGGGCCGGACCGAGCCCGAACTCCCGGCGCCGCTCGAGCAGTCCACCACCGCGCGGCGCTCCTTCCGGTCCATGGGCCGGGAAATGCGCGAGGGCGCCGGCTACTTCAGGCGGCGGCTCGACCTGATGGGCCTCGCGGCGGTGGCCGCCGCCGGCAACATCGCCTTCGCCGCCACCTCCACCATGCTGCCGCTCTGGGTGGTGGCCCCCGGCCGGCTCGGACTCTCCCGGACGGCCATGGGCTTCATCGCCGGCGCGCCCGCGATCGGCGGCCTGCTGGCGGGCCTGATCGCCGCGCGCACGCTGCGGCGCTTCGGCGGGCGCGCCGTACTGGGCGTCTGCGCACCCGCCGCCGGGCTCTGCTTCGCCGCCATCGCGATCCCGCGTCCGGCGGCGGCCTTCGGTGCGATGGCCTGCTACGGCGCGCTCAGCGTGCTGCTGAACGTGATGAGCATGTCGCATCGCCAATCGACCATCCCCGCCGAGCTGTTCGGGCGGGTCAACGCCGTCTACCGCTGGATCATCCTGGGCGTCTCGCCGCTCGGCGCGCTGCTCGGCGGCGTGGTCGCCGAGTGCTACGGCCCGGCGGCGGTGTTCATCTGCGCGGGCGCGCTCTCGCTGCTGGCCGGCACGCTGCTGCCCGTCCTGCTCTTCCGTCCCGTTCCGCCCTCCGTTCCGCCCTCCCCCGCCCCCGACCGGGCGTCTGACAAGGAGTTCGCATGACCGACCGCACCGACCGCAGGACCGACCAGCTCACCGAGATGCCGACCGACTGGACACGCGCCCTGGCGATCGTCGCGCACCCCGACGACATCGAGTACGCCGCCGCGGCCGCCGTCGCCACCTGGGTCGACCAGGGCAAGGAGATCGTCTACCTGATGGCCAGCCGCGGCGAGGCCGGCATCGACGGGATGGACCCCGAGCAGGCCAAGCCGATCCGCGAGCGCGAGCAGCGCGCCAGCGCGGCCGTGGTCGGCGTGACCGAGGTGGAGTTCCTCGACCACCAGGACGGGCTCATCGACTACGGGCCCGAGCTGCGCCGGGAGCTCGCGCACGCCGTCCGGCGCCACCGCCCGGACCTCATCCTGACGCTCAACCACCACGACCACTGGCGCGGCGTCTCCTGGAACACCCCGGACCACCGCAACGTCGGCCGGGCCGCGCTGGACGCCGCCGCCGACGCGGCCAACCGCTACCTCTTCCCCGAGGAGGGCCTGGAGCCGTGGGAGGGCGTGCGCTGGCAGGCCGTGGCCAACTCCCCCTATCCCACGCACGCGGTGGACGTGACGTGGGCCGTGGAGCGGGGCGTGCAGGCCGTGCTCGCACACGCCACCTACCTGGAGGCGCTCACCGACGAGGACCCGGCGGAGTACGTCCGGGGCTTCCTCGGACGCAACCTGGCGGCGGCCGGCGAGCGCTTCGGCGGTCGCCCGGCGGTCGCCTTCGAGGTCTTCCACCGGGACCCGTACCGCAAGCGCAACGGCGAGCTGCACTACCGCTGAGCCCACCATCCCCTGACGTACTGGAGAATCCCGTGCACCTCGCGGTCGTCGACTGCAACCCTGCCGCGCTGCAGGCGATCCGGCTCGCCAAGGAGGCCGGGCACCGGGTCACCTTCCTGCAGCCCGCGCTCACCCTGTACACCCTCACCGGCGAGAACCTGCGGATCGTGCAGTCCGTCGACCGGCTGATCGACCAGGTCGCCACCACGGATCCGCAGGCGGTGCTCGCGGCGCTCACCGCCTGCCACGCCGAGGAGCCGATCGACGCGGCCGTGACGTACCAGGAGATGGCGGCCGAGTCGGTGGCCGAGGCCTGCCGGGCGCTGGGGCTGCGCGGGACGGCGGCCGAAGCGGTGTTCACCGCGCGACGCAAGGACCTCTGCCGGGCGGCGCTGGAGCGGGCCGGGCTGGCCTCGGCCCGCTACGCCCTCGCGGCCGACGCGGAGGAGGCGCTGGCCGCCGCCGAGCGCATCGGCTACCCGGTGGTGCTCAAGCCGCCGTCCGGCAGCGCCAGTCTGCTCTCCCACGTGGCACACGACGCGACGCAGGCCGCGACCGCCATCGCGGACGTACTGGCCGGGGTGGCGGCCCTACCCGGCCACTGGCAGGGCCAGTTCAGCCGGGGTGTGCTCGTTGAGGAACTGCTGGTCGGCCGGCTGGTGTCGGTCGAAATCGGCGCGCGGGACGGGGAGTTCTTCCCGTTCTGCGTCTCCGGCCGGTTCCGCTGGCACGCCAACGAGGTGGTCGAACTGGGTTCCTGCATCCCGGCCGACCTCTCCCCCGCGGACACCGAAGCCTGCGTGGCGTACGCGCAGGAGGTCTGCCGGGCGATCGGCGCCGACCTCGGGGTGTTCCACCTGGAGGTCATGGTCACCGAACGGGGGCCGGTCCTGGTGGAGTTCAACCCGCGCGTGATGGGCGGCGGCCTACCGAGCGCCTACCGCCATGCCACCGGCCAGGACATCTACACCTCGCTGCTGCAACTGCTCAGCGGCGCACCGGTGGACGTGCCGCAGGGCTTCGCCGACTGCACCGCCGTCTTCGCCGTCATCGCCCAGGACGGCGGCCGCCTCTCCCCCACCGCCGACCTGGCCGCCCTGACCGGACACCCCGACGTCCTGGAGGTCATCGGCTTCGACGCCTACCGCACAGGCCCCGGCCAACCGATCGCCCCCGCCCAGGCAGTGGCCCGCTTCATCCTGCGCGCCCCCGACCGCCCCACAGCAGCCCACCGCGCCGAGGAACTCCTCCACCACCTGGAACACTCCCTCGGCCTCCCACTGATGACCGGCGACCTGACCCGCGACTGAGACGGTGGCCGACCACGCTGCTTCGCCAAGGACTTCCAGGCCGCATCGGAGTGGAGTTCGTCGTGCGGGTCGGTCATCCGGCGCACTCGTTTCTGGCGTCCACGTTGGCCTTGGCCACGCGGCCGCGCAGGGCTTCGCTGCGGTCGGCGGGGCGGACCTGTTCCGGCTTGCGAGTGACCTCGATGCCGCCACCGGGCGGACGAAGGTAGAGTTCGCCGGCACGGTGGTCCATGACCACCAGGATGCGCAGTGTCCGCTGATCGACAACGTACGAGCCGACGGCTGGGATGGTACTCATGTCGGTTCCCTCCGGATGACGATCGCACCGTCGCCGGGCAGGGCCGGGGTCCCGCCCACTTGCGCCAGCAGCTCACGCAGCAGGGACGATGACTCGCCATCGACCAACTTCCCCACACAACGGGCGTACACCATAAGGGCGTCGGCCAGCTCGGTCGCCACCCGCGCCGAGCAACCGCCCAGATAGACGTGCGCACCCTGCTGGATGCCCGTTGCATTGAACACCGGTCGCAGGGACGGGAGTTCGCTGATATCGGCAAGCTCGAACGCCGTTGCCAGCCTCCCCGCCGCATCCTCCGCCTCACGCCTATGCCGTCTCAGCACCTCGTCTGTGCGCTCTACTTCAGTCATCGTTGCTCCCTGCAGTAATCCCGCCACAAGCGGATGGCACCCCGGCGTTTCGGTCAGCCCAGGTCAGACAGGCTGCTGTTCGCGCCGCACAATACGATGGCGATCCGGCTGCCGGATTCGGGCATGTAGGCGCCGTCGAGGAGGGCTGCGAGGGCGGTCGCGCCGCCGTGCTCGACGGCGAGGCGACGGTGGTCCCACAGGGTGTGTCGGGCGGCGATGATCGCCGTGTCGGGGACCAGTAGCGAGGTCGCGTCGGTGCGCCGGGCCCAGTGCAGGGCGGTTTCCGAGGTGCGGCGTGCCCCCAAGGAGTCGGCCGCCACGGAGTCCACATCCACATCCACGACTTCACCCGCTTGGAGCGCGGCGTTGAGGGCTCGGCAGTTCTCCGGCTCGACGGCGACGACCTTCACGCCGTGGTGCTCGGCGGAGATGGCCGTTCCGGCGAACAGCCCGCCTCCGCCCACGGCGACCAGCACGGTATCCAGACCAGGGACCTGGCGGGTGATCTCGTCCAGCAGGGTTCCGGCGCCCGCCACGATGTGCGGGTCATCGTAGGCATGGGATGCCAGTGCGCCTTCGGCACAGCTGAACTCCACTGCTGCAGCGGCAGCGTGGGCGTATTCATTGCCGACCTGGCGGACGTCAGCGCCCAGTGCGAGCAGCTTCTTGACCTTGACCTGTGGTGCGGTCTCGGGCACGAAGACGGTCGCCTTGACCTGGTGGCGTCCGGCTGCCCAGGCGCAAGCCAGGCCCGCGTTGCCACCGGAGGCGATGACGACCCCGGCGTCCGGCATGGTGCCGTTCTCGATGTGGGCGGCGACGAAGTTCGCGGCACCGCGGTCCTTGAAACTGCCGGTGCGCTGGGTGAAGTCGAGGGCCAGGTAGACCTCGGCGGTGCCGAAGCTACCCGGGTCGACGGGGATGACCGGCACGGGCCGGGTGACACCGGCGATCCGCTCGGCGGCGGCCTTGACGTCGTCAAAGCTGAGGTTGTGCACGGGAGAAACTCCTGAACGTTCAGGACCAGGCGACGAGTTCGCCCCTGGTCGTCAGTCCGAGGAAGAAGGCCAGGGCGACCCGGCGGCCGACGGCCTCCTTCACGCTGTGGTAGTTGGCCGGGTTGAACAGCAATGCCTCGCCGGTCTTGGGGACCAGCTCGACCTGCTGGCTGTCCGCCGTGACAACGTCGCTGTAGCCGTAGGAGAACCGGTGCTCGTCGTCAGCAGGCTGCCAGCGGCGACGGGATATGCGAGTCTCGCCACCGCTGTCGGGGCCGATGACCCAGGCGTTGAAGGCGAGTTGACCTACCACGTGCTGATCGAAGAGCCCCGGCAGCTCTCGCACCACCTCGTCGTAGTGGGTGAGCGCACCGCGGTTGAGCTCGCGGACGGTTCCACCGAACACGGGCCGCCCGCCAATGGTGGCCGGTGTGACCGCCGACCCCCATGCAGTGCCGAGGCGGCCCAGCGCGAGGGCGATCGGGTCGTGGCGCGGACGGGCCATGGCCCAGGCCGCGCGGGCCCGATCAGCCTCTGGCCAGTACCGATGGCCGTCCAGCCGGCCCGAGTAGATGCGAAAGTCGTTGAGTGCCGGACCGAAGCGCAGGATCGGCTCGGCGACTCGTGAGCGGTCGTACTCGTGGACGGGCAGCTGGTCCAGTACGTCCACCATGCGCTGGCATGCGGCTGGATCGAGGAAGCTGGGGATCCTGACCGCCGCGCAGGTGCCTGCCAGCAGCGCCGCGAGGTGCTGCTCGGTGAACTCCGCCGCGGTGACGTACTGGAACATCGGATCGAGCATGGTTCTGGGCATGTCGACTCCCCTGGAAGGAATATGACGCATCATCAACCTGTCAATCCATTACGTCGTAAGTTACGCTGTCACGCATGGCGAAGCAATCCGTTACCTCAGATCGACTCACCGCAACCGCGATCGCCGAGGCGGCGATCCGGCTCCTTGACCACGGCGGCCCCGATGCCTTGTCGTTCCGCGCGGTCGGTGACGCGCTCGGCGTCTCCCAGACCACCATTCACCGGCGCTGCGGGGAGAGCACCGCCGGGCTCCTCGACCTCTGCATGGATCACCTGGCCACCCAGCTGCCCACAGCAGATCCGGGCACGCCATGGCCCGAGGGTGCGCGCCGGGCCTTCACCGCGCTGTACGAGGTGCTGATCGCACACCCGAGCCTGGTCGCACTTCGCGGCAACCGCCCCTGGATGGGCGAGGTTCTTCTTGAGCGCCTCACCGAACCGCTGCTCCAGTCGGCAGTCACCGCCGGGATGACGCCGACCGCCGCGGTAGAGGCGTACCGGCGCCTCTACCTCTTCACGCTGGGCTGCGCCGCCTTCGTCGACCACTCCGATCACGCGCAGACCCAGCAGCGAACCCGCGTCGGCATCGCCGTCCTGCCGCCCGCACGCTTCCCGTTCCTCACGGGCAACACCGAGGACGTCCTGAGGGCTGTGGTCGACCACAACGTCTTTCATGCAGGACTTCAGCAGATGATCGACATCGCGGCCATCGACCTGTACCCGCTCCGCTAGCCGAACCCGGAGCGCCAACCAACCAAGCACTCATTCACGACGGCCTGGTTCCACACCAGCTCGACGGTGCAGACGTAGACCGCCTGGTCGTCGGCCACCCCGAACCGGTACGGCCCGAGATCGCCTCTGCGGGTGGTATTCGACGAGTAACCCAAGATCTGACACAGCCGCCTCCATCGTCTGGGCACAGCGGTAGCCAAGCGCGAGATCACCGACTGTCCGTCAGATATTGCTCGCTGTCGCGACTTTGAGTGTGACGGCCATCACTAGCAAACCGCAAGCAAACACGGAACAAATTTATCTTGATCTTGGAAGTTGAGCTTGACCCAGCTTCCGAGCAGACTGGTCCCCTACTCGCGAGGGAGGGGACCAGCATGAGCGCGCAGCCGGACTACCGGTCGATTCGCCTCGGCGCGGAGCTACGCACTTGGCGCACCGAGCACGACAGGACGCTCACTGAGGCGACTGAGGGACTGCGCGGCTGGAACGCGGGCCGACTGAGCAAGGTCGAGCGGGGCCTCATGCCCGTCAACGCGAACGACCTGACCGCGTTCCTCGACCACAACGGTGTCGCCGGCCAAGACAGGGAGGACCTGCTCGATCTGGTCCGCGAGGGGCCATCACGCCAGTGGTGGCTGGACCACGACTTCGCGGACACGATCAGCCCGGCGTTCGCCGAGTACTTGGCGATGGAAGCCGATGCCTCCCACATGGTGGAGTACTTCCCCTCGGCGTTCCCGGGCTTGCTTCAAACCCCCGACTACGCCCGGGAGATGATCGAAGCGGGCATCGGCAGCCTCAGCGAGGAGCAGTTGGAGGCCGCCGCCGAAGTGCGCGTACTCCGCCAACGGCGGCTTACCGAGCCCCCCGTCCTTGAGGTCGAGGGCTACTTCGGCGAGGTCGCCCTCCTGATCGCCGCGGACCAGAAGGTCCTGGCCGATCAGATCCGCCATGCCATCAAGGTGGCCCAGTACCCCAACGTCACACTGTCGATGGTTCCGCTCAGCGCCGGGCGGCCAGGAATCCTGAACTCCGGGGTCACGCTGCTGGGCTTCGCCGACGAGCCCGGCGAAGAGAATGGGTTCGTGTTCGTGGAGGCCGTCGGCGGTATGCTCCCGCGTAGGTCGGGGCGCGACGTGCGGCGGACCAGGCGGACGTTTGACCGCCTGCGGCGCCACGCATTGTCCCCGGACGACACTCTCACCGTCCTTGCAGACAAGTTGGAAGAGATCACGTGAGCGACAGGCACGACCGGCATGGCCACGACACCATCGCCTCCGGCTGGTTCAAGTCGCGGTACTCAGGCGAGGCCAACGGGGCCTGCGTCGAGGTCCGGCGCGATGTCGCAGGCATGGAGGTCCGCGACTCCAAGGACCGGGACGGCGGCACCCTCAGCTTCAGCTCCGATGCATGGTCGCGCTGGCTACAAGACCTGGTCGAGGACAAGCTCTCTGGATGACGATCACAACGCCGCCCGGCTCGATGCGGGTGAGGGGACGGACTGCCGCCATCCTCACAGGCGTTTGCGCATCGTCGGGCGGTGCGCTTCGGTGTCGTCCTTGATCGGGTCGTCCACCACGGCGAGGTGCGCGCCCTTGCCGGTGAGGCCGCCACCGACGCCACCGATCTGACGATGGCCTGATCCGACCGGACCCGACAACTCGCCGATTCAGCCGGGGTGGGGGTGACTTGGGCGCTACCGTCGGTGGGGGACGCGGTTGGTGGGCGGAGTCGGAGGAGAGCCGAGTTGGCGGAGATCATGGTCATCGGCGGGGGTATCGCCGGTACGGCGGCTGCTCTGGGGCTGCACAAGGCGGGCTTCGACGTCACCGTCCACGAGGCGCATCCGGACACCGGGGCGGACATCGGCGCGTTCCTCAGCCTGGCGAGCAACGGCATGCGCGCGTTGGAGCAGCTCGATGCCGCGCCGCTGGTCGCCGGGCTCGGCTTCCCGCTTGCCGCGATGCGGGTCATCGACGAGGCGGGCCGGGAGCTCGCCGCCGTGCCGCTCGGGGAGTACGACGACGCCCTGACCGGCTACCGCTGCCTGCGCCGCGCCGAGCTCGGTGCGGCGCTGCAGCGCGAGGTCCGGCGTCGGGGGATCCCGATCCGGCACGCCGCCCGGCTGGTCGCCCTCACCGAGAGCGACACGGGCGTCAACGCGACCTTCGCGGACGGGACTTCGGCAAGCGCCGAGCTGGTCGTCGGGGCCGACGGGCTGCACTCGACGCTGCGCGCCCGGCTCGACCCGGACGCCGCCGGGCCCGCGTACGCCGGGCAGCGGGTCTTCTACGGATACACCACCGACTACGACGCCCCGGACCCGGCCGAGGAGCCGGCGGACCGGATCACCATGGTCCGCGGCAGCGGCGCCGCGTTCGGCTACGCCAACTCCCCCGCCGGGGAGACCTTCTGGTTCGCGCGGGTGCCCGGCCCGCCAGCCACTCCCGAGGAACTGGCCCGCACCACGCCCGCCCAGTGGCGCGAGCAGCTGCTGCCGCTGCTGCGCCCCGACCGCACGCCCGCGGCGGACATCGTCGGGGCAACCGCCGAGCGGCTGATGGTGACCAACGCCCAGCACCTCGCCCCCGGCGGCCGCTGGCACAGCCGGCGCACCGTCCTGATCGGCGACGCCGCCCACGCGGCCTCGCCCGCCACCGGCCAGGGCGCGTCAATGGCCTTGGAGGACGCGGTGGTTCTCGCAAAGGCGCTGCGCGAAGCGGGCCCGCGCACCGCCGCGCTGGAGCTCTACGAGACGCTCCGCCGCTCCCGGGCGGAGCAGAACATGGCCACCAGCGCCCAGCTCACCGCGAGCAGGGACACCGCTGCGGCGGCGGCAGCCCCGCGTGACTCCGCACGTCCCGCCCCGCGGGTGGACGAGGAACTGCTGCGCCTACTGCACTGGGAGAGCCCCCTGCCGGGCGCCACTCGTCAGAGCGACTGACCGGCACCCCGGCAGGGGGTTGCGGCTCTCAGCGCCCGCCGCACTCCGCGCGCAGCGGCGTGATGATCTCCTCGACGAGCCGGTGGGCGACCTCTGGCGGGTAGGGGCTTCGCAGGCTCAGCACGATGTGGGTGAGGCCGGCGTCGATGAGGTCGCGGATGGCCTTGCGGTCACCGGCCGGGTCGTCGTAGGAAACGATGTACTGCACGGAGCGGGTGATCGTCTGCGGGTCCCGCCCGACAGCTGCGCAGTGCGCGTCCAGGACGCGGCTGCGCTGGATGATGTAGTCGAGGGTGTTGTGCGGCGGACCGGGGATGTTCCAGATGTCCGCGTGTTCGGCGACCAGGCGAAGGGTCCTGGTCCCCCAGCCGCCGATCAGCAGGGGCGGGCCCGGCTGCTGGACGGGCTTGGGTTCGTTGCGATTGCCCTTGAGCGTGTAGTAGTGGCCGTGGAAGTCGAAGACGTCCTCCGTCCACATGCGCTTGAGGATGGTGATGGTCTCGGCCAGGCGGGCGATGCCCTCGGCCGGCGGGACCAGGGTCAGGCCGTAGGCGTCGTACTCCGCGACGGCGGGGTTCTCGCCTGCGACGCCACCGGCGTCGGCTGGCTGGTGGGTGCCGCCGACGCCGAGGCCCATGACCAGGCGGCCACGGGAGATCACGTCCACCGTCGTGGCGATCTTGCCGAGGACGGCGGGCTGGCGGATCCGGTTACTGGTCACCAGCAGGCCCAGCCTGAGCCGTTGGGTCTGTGCGGCCAAGGCGCTCAGGAGCGTCCATCCTTCGAGGATGTGCCCGTCCTTGGGGCCTGCGATCGGCATCAGGTGGTCCCACAGCCATGCGTCCGCGATCTCCGGCAGGGCGTCGGCCTCCTGCCACACTCGGAGGATGTCCTCGTAGGAGGTGCGCATCGGGGTGGTCTTGATGCCGAACGTCACTCGGTGCTGAATCTGATCGCTCATGGTGCCACGCACCCTTCGGCTCGACGTGTCGCCGCCACCGACGACAATACCGTCACCATAGATGATCGTCAGTACTCCTGACTATCATTGCTCGGATACGATGCGGACATGACGGACGATGCAGCCTCCGAGGCCCTCGCCTCCCGACTCGGCTATCTGCTCAAGCACGTGCAGCTGCGGCTGACCGAGGCGTCCGCGCCGGCGCTGGCTCCGTTCGGCATCGACGGCCGCGAGCTGGCGGTCCTGGTCGTGCTCGCAGCGGAATATCCGCTCTCCCAGCTGGAGGCGGCGGGCAGGCTCGGCGTCGACCGCACGACGATGGTGGCGCTCGTCGATGCCCTGGAGAAGAAGGGGCTCGTCGAGCGCCACCGCAGCTCCCAGGACCGGCGCAAGAACACCGTGCAGCTGACCTCGACGGGTCAGGACACCCTGCGTAAAGCCGAGCACGCCCGCGAGGAGATGGAACGCCAGTTCCTCGTCCCGCTCTCGCCCTCGGACGCAGACCAACTGGTCCGCGCCCTGCAGACCCTCGTCACCGCCCCGAAGACCGTCGACTGACGACCGGCCCGGGGTGCGGCGGGAACTCGCTCTTCCCACCGCACCCCTGACTGATCGTCAGTTGCTCCAGTGCGGACGCAGGGTGACGCTCAGGATGGTGCGGTACTCGGCGGGCTCGGCGGCCGGGACGGTGTACTGCGCGGCCGGGTCGGTGCCGTAGACGCTGCCGATGGAGGGCAGCGGCTTGGGGGTCGAGTAGCCGGCGAACAGCATGGTCAGGGTGCCGTTGCCGTTCTGCACCACGGTGGGGTCGTAGACGCGGCCGGCGTAGTAGCCGGAGACGCCCAACGCGCCGCCGGAGGCTGCCTGCTGGGCCAGCGCGTTGAAGCTGTAGTCGGTGCCGATCAGCTTCTGCGGGGCGGACCAGTTCTTGCCGTCCTTGGAGGAGGCGTAGAAGATCTGGTTGAAGGCGTCGCTGTCGCCGTCCGAGGCGTAGGCGCCGGACAGGAAGAGGCCGTAGCCGCCGTCGGGGTTGGTGACGACGGTGCCGCGCGAGCCGATCCAGCGCAGCACGCTGTCACTGCCACTGGCGGGGTCGCCCAGGCCGCCGACCTGCCCGAGGTCGGTGAAGTTCAGGCCGTCGGTGGTGTAGGCGGCGCGGACCACGGTGTAGTCCTCGTTGTTGCCGAACAGCGACTTCGGCTTGTTCTTGCCCTCACCGATCGTGGCGAGCTGCGCGTACGGGACGGTGGCCGCGCCGGGTGCGCCGACACTGCTGCCCTTGGCCACCGTGCCCGTGCCGCCGGTGCAGCCGGTCAGGTGGGTGGCGTCGGCGCCGGTGCAGGCGACCTGGACGATGCCGGCGGCGGTGCCCAGGCTCACGGTGACCGAGCCGTTCGCCGGCCGCAGGGCGGTGGAGTCCGCCACCGGGAGGATCGCGGCCGGCAGGGTGACGGCCGCGGTGGTGGTGGTCGGCGTGAAGTAGTTGAGGATCTTCTCGGTGTAGAGCACCGCGACGCTGCCCTTGGGCGCGCCGGGGTAGTGCGGGATGGTGCTGATGATGCCGTCGGGGGAGACCAGGCCCGAGGTCTGCTGGGCGGTGGCCGGGATCAGCCGGTCGGCGGTGACCGCGTCGCCGGCCTTGATGCTCACGCCGCCCGCGGTGCGGGTGGTGCAACCGGTGAAGGCGGTCGCGGTGGCGGCGCCGTCGTTGCAGTCGACCGTCACGCCGTCGACGCTGAAGTGGCCCGGCTGCTCGAAGGCGGCGGTGCTGCCCACGCTGATGCTGACGCCCGCGCCGGCGGGGCCGGCCGGGACGGTGACGGCCGCGGTGGCGGTGGTGCTGCCGCCCTGACCGACCGGCTCGGCGGCCGGCAGTCCGGCCAGCGGGTTGCCGTCCTTCGGGGTGAGGTGGTGGACGATCAGGTTGGTGCCCAGCGCGTCGCCGGAGGGGCGCGAGAGGGTGTAGAGCACCTGGCCGCGGTGGCCGGTGCCGGCGTAGTCGGGCACGTTCAGCACGAAGGCGTGGCCCTGGCCGTCGTCATTGGTGTTGCCGTTCGGGCACAGGCCCGCGTTCTGCTCCAGCGCCTCGCCGGCGTACTTCCAGGTCTTGCCGTGGTCGGTGGAGGTGGCCGCGACCACCGCCTCGTCACCGTCCTTGGGGCGGTAGTCGAACAGCCCGTTGAGCGTGTCGCCGCCGTCCTGGCTGGTGACGAAGGGGAAGTAGTAGGGCTGCATCGGCAGCGTGGTGCCCTTGGGCTGGCGGACCACGGTGCCGGTCTCGGGGGTGGCGCCGCCGCTTGAGCAGTAGCCGGTCAGCGGGCCGGGCGTGCCGGTGACGCCGCTGGCCGCCGGGACGGCGCCGGTGTCGGCCGGGTCCACCGCCAGGTTGGGGTAGCTGACCCCGCCGACCGTGATGCTGCCGCTGCCGCCGCCCGCGTAGACCGGCAGGCTGCGGCTGTACGAGGGAGCGAGCGAGAGGTCGCCCTGGGCGAGCGTCCACGGCCCGCCCTTGACCTTGTCGACCACCGGGGTGCCCACGGTGTAGCCGAACGTGCCGTGCTGGTGGCCGTGGCCGCCCCACCAGTCGGAGTCGGCCGAGGCTGCCGAGGCGGAACCCGCGGTGGCGGTCAGGGCGGTGAGGCTGAGGGCAGCAAGAGCGGCTGCCGTGGTCCGGCGACGAGGCATGGGTTCCTCCCGTTGGGCACCCGGCGGGGGAAGTCGCACGGGTGGCGCATCCGTGCGACTGCCGCACGGTCACGCCAGATACTGACCGCTCGATCGAGTGAACGGGCCGCTTGTGAAAGAGAGTTCACCCGCCGTTCCGCGACGCAACGCCCAACCGCCATCGAACCCGCGCGCCAGCCAGCACCCCTCAAGCCCCTAGGGACTCCCAACTCCCCCACCCTTGGCGCTTTCTGAGTAAGTTCTGTGTTTTTCCTGGGTAATCCCTGGGAATCCTCTTGATTGACATGCGCGCGCAAATCTACAGTCAGGCCCGGCTGCTGAAAGCGCGTGACTCCCCGGGCTGAACCACCGTCGGAGGACGTGAGCGGCAAGGCTCCGCAGGTTCGGCCACCCCACGGGCCGTTCCTGCGGGCCGCTCCCCCCACACCCTGGTTCACCAGTCAGAGGAGCAGTTCTTGCGTACCTCGATAGGATCAGTGACCCGGCGCACCGCGCTGGCGCTCACGGCCGCGGCGGGTCTCACCCTGTCCGGCTTCGCCATCACCCCCGCCGACGCCGCCCCCACGGCGGACGCGCACGGGCACGGCCACGGACACGTGAGCGTCACCCGGTCCTGCGCGGTGCCGAAGAAGGCCGGCTACCTGGCCTGCAACGCACTGCGCGTCACCAGCGGAACCCCCGTCAAGGCCAAGGCGACCGGCGCGCTGGCCGGGCACGCCACCGCGGCTGCCGCCGTCTCCGGCTACGGCCCGGCCGACATCCAGGGCGCCTACAACCTGGCCTCGGCCGCCGCCGCCAACGGCGCGGGCGAGACCGTGGCCATCGTCGACGCGCAGGACGACCCCAACGCCGAGTCCGACCTGGCGGCCTACCGCAGCCAGTTCGGGCTGCCCGCCTGCACCTCGGGCAACGGCTGCTTCACCAAGGTCGACGAGAACGGCGGCACCAACTACCCGTCACCGGACTCCGGTTGGGCCGGGGAGATCTCGCTGGACCTGGACATGGTCAGCGCCACCTGCCCGAACTGCAACATCCTGCTGGTGGAGGCCACCAGCGCCAGCACCGACGATCTGGGCACCGCGGTGAACCAGGCCGTCACGCTGGGCGCCAAGTTCGTCTCCAACAGCTACGGCGGCTCGGAGAGCGCCGACGAAACCACCGCCGACAACCAGTACTTCAACCACCCGGGCGTCGCCATCACCGCCTCGGCCGGCGACAGCGGCTACGGCGTCGAGTACCCCGCAGCCTCGCCGTACGTCACCTCCGTCGGCGGCACCTCGCTGACCGCCGACTCCAGCGCACGCGGCTGGAGCGAGTCGGTCTGGTCGACCAGCAGCACCGAGGGCACCGGCTCCGGCTGCTCCGCCTATGAGGCCAAGCCGAGTTGGCAGAGCGACCCGGGCTGCGCCAACCGCACGGTGGCCGACGTCTCCGCGGTCGCCGACCCGGCCACCGGCGTCGCCGTGTACGACACCTACGGCGCCTCCGGCTGGAACGTCTACGGCGGCACCAGCGCCTCGTCCCCGATCATCGCGAGCGTCTACGCGCTGGCCGGCAACCCGGGCGCCAACACCACCCCGGCGGCCGACCTCTACGCCAACCCGTCCGCGCTGAACGACGTCACCAGCGGCTCCAACGGTGACTGCGGCGGCTCGTACCTGTGCACCGCCGGCGCGGGCTACGACGGCCCGACCGGCCTGGGCACCCCGAACGGCACGGCGGCCTTCACCGGCTGACGTGCGAAGGGCGGTGGCCCGCGCAGACCCGGACCGGTCTGCGCGGGCCACCGCTGCATGCCACCGCTGCGTCAGTGCGTCGCCGGAATGATCGTGCTGAGCCACTTGAAGGCGGCCGGCACCATCGGCTTCCAGGTCGAGACCAGGTGCGGACCCGGGTTCTCGAACGGCGTGACCGTGGTGGGCGCCTTCGCCGCCTGCTGCAGCGCGATGGCGTCCTCCAGGCCGTCGCCCTTCTTGCCGGTCTCCCAGAGCGCCACGTTCGGCGGGGTCGGGGCGTGCGTCAGGATGTACAGCGTGTTGCCGATCTCCTTCAGGTGCGGGTCCTTGGCGGTGATGGCGGAGCTCTCGCCGCTCGGGTCGTTGTACCCGGACATGGCGATCGCGGCGCGGAAGCGGTCCGGGTGGGACAGCGCCAGCTTGGTCGCGCAGAACGCGCCCGCCGAGTAGCCGCCCAGCGCCCAACGGTCGGCGGAGGGGTCGACGCGGAAGTTGTCCAGGATCATCTGCGGGACGTCCCGCGTGAACCAGGTCTCCGCGTTGACCCTGCCGGGGACGTCGGCGCAGCCGCTGTACTCGTTGCTGCCGATCAGGTTGACCCGCGGCGAGATCAGGATGAACGGCGTCACCTGCCCCGAAGTCATCAGCGGCGCAAGCTGCTTGGAGACGTCCATGCTGCCGAACCAGGCGCTGGAGGAGCCGGGGAACCCGGCCAGCAGCTCGACCACCGGGAAGGTCTTGTCCTTGTACGCGGGGTCGTCGTACTGCGGCGGCGTCCACACCACCACCTCGCCGTCGACGCCGGAGAGCCGCCCCTTGAGGTCGGTGGTCTTGACGTCACCGGGCACCGCGGGGTCGTCCACCGGCTTGAAGGTCTGGATCACCTTGGTCTGCGGCTGCGCCGCGTCGGCCGCCAGACCGTGGTCCGCGGGCGGCGGCGGCACAGCCCGGACGTGGCTGGAGGTGCCCAGCAGGTCGCCCCAGCTGTCGTAGAGCAGGTTCGAGTCGTTGACCATCACGAACACCATGGTCACGGCGGTGGCCTGGCAGAGCAGGATGGTTCCCAGGTAGCCGAGGGTCCGCAGCAGCCCCGGTCCGCTGCTCCCGCGCCGACGCGAGGCCGCTCTCCCCCGGCCGCCGACAGCCCGGCCGCCCTCCCCCGCGGCACCACCGCCGCGGCCTCGACCCCACTGCAGCATGGCGAGCCCGATGGAGGCCATGAACAGGATGATCGTGAGGATGAAGAAAGGGGTACCAGTCAGTTGCATCGCGTTCTCGTATCCGGGTCATCAACCGCCCGGTCCCCCACTCGGCCGGTGCGCATCTCCACCTGCGGGGACGATAGCGAACAGGCGTCCGGTTCGCCGATTTCTGGGAGCTTGATGAGAGGCGCGTCACACCTCGTCAGGCCGAAACAGTACTGGTTGAAACGAGATGACGGGGCAACGACCGGATCCCCATGATCATCGGCAGGACCGGAGCTGTACGGTTTCTGAACGCGGTGGGCCCGGGCGCGGCCGCCCAGCGATCCGGCTGTTACGGCCCTGTTATCCGCTCCCGGGGAGAGTAGGCCCGTCAGCCATTCGCCTCACGACGGGAGCCACTCGTGGCGACTGTGAGCCCGCCCGACGCGCGGACGGCCCGCCACCGCGCGGGGCCGAGTCCGCGACCGCCCGGCCTGTCCGGCCTGCCCGGTCCCGGGAAGCTCTGGTCCTGGGCCCTGCTGCTGGTCATCTGGGCCGGCGTCCCGGCCATCACCGCGCTCTGGTGGCAGAACACCATCCCGGGTGCGCTGCGCGGCGGCGGGGACTACGTGACCGCTGCCGGACGGCTCTCCGGGCTGTTCGCCGCCTATCTGCTGCTGGTCCTGGTCGCGCTGATGGCCCGGGTGCCGTGGCTGGAGAACCGGGTGGGCTCGGACGTGGTGGCCCGCTACCACCGGTCACTGGGCGAGTACACCGTCGCACTGGCGGCCGCGCACGCGGTGCTGATCATCCTGGGCTACGCCTGGCAGTCGGGGACCAACCCGGTCTCCGAGGGCGTCACCGTGCTGTTCGACTACCCGGACGTGCTGCTGTCGGCCATCGCGCTGGCCCTGCTGGTGCTGGTCGGTGTGGTCTCCGCCCGGGCGGTGCGCCGCAAGCTCGCGTACGAGACCTGGTACCACGTCCACCTGCTGGTCTACGTCGCGATCGGCCTCGCCTTCGCGCACGAGTTCGCGGTCGGCGCGGACTTCTCGGCCTCCGTGCGCAACCGGCTGCTCTGGTCCGCCGCGCACATCGTGGTCGGCGCGGCCGTGCTGGTCTTCCGGATCGGGCTGCCGCTGCGCCGCTCGCTGCGCCACCGCCTGCGGGTGGCCAAGGTGGTGAACGAGGGTCCGGGCGTGGTGTCGATCCACCTCAACGGCCGCGAGCTCGACCGGCTGGGCACCGAGGGCGGCCAGTTCGCCCGCTGGCGGTTCCTGGCCCCGGGCCTGTGGTGGCAGTCCCACCCGTACTCGATCTCGGCCGCGCCCGGCTCCGGCACGCTGCGCATCACGGTGAAGGACCTCGGCTCCTCCAGCGCCTCGCTGGCGCGGCTGCGGCCCGGCACCCGGGTCTGGTTCGAGGGCCCGTACGGCGCCTTCACCGCGCGGCGCGGCACCCCGGGCCGGCGGATCCTGCTGATCGCCGGGGGCGCGGGCATCACCCCGATCCGGGCACTGTTCGAGACGCTGCCCGGCCGCGGCTCCGACGTGATCCTGCTGTACCGTGCCTCGCGCGCCGCCGATCTGGTGCTGCAGCGCGAGCTGACCGAGATCGCCCGCCGGCGCGGCTTCGGCTACTACCCGCTGGTGGGGCCGCGCAGCGGCCCGGGCGGCGACCCGCTGGGCAGCACCCAGCTCCGGCGGATGGTCCCCGACCTGGCCGAGCGCGAGGTCTACCTGTGCGGGCCCGTGGGCATGACCGAGGCCGCCGGCCAGCACCTGCGGTACGCGGGGGTTCCCCGGCACCGCATCCACACCGAAGCGTTCGAGTTCTAGGAGAGCCGCGAGCTATGCGCAGGACCACCGTGGCGCTGGCCGCCACCAGTGCAGGCATCGCCCTGCTGATCGGGGCGAAGGCGCAGTCCGCGGGCGTGGCGCGCTCGGCGCTGAGCGACGCGCCGCGCGCGGCGCAGCCGGCCGCCCCGGCGCAGGCCGCAGGCCCGTCGACGGCAGGCTCGTCGACGCAGGCAGCCCCACCGGCGCGAACCGGCAGCGGAAGCTTCACCGGCAGCCCCGTCGACACCCCCTACGGCACGGTGCAGGTCAAGGCCGTCGAGTCCGGCGGCAAGCTCACCGACGTCGTGGTGCTGCAGCAGACCTACGGCGGCCACAGCACGCAGATCGACGACTACGCCCTGCCCGTCCTGAAGTCCGAGGCGCTGGCGGCGCAGAGCGCGGACATCGACGTGGTCTCGGGTGCGACCTACACCTCCCAGGGCTACGCGCAGTCGCTGCAGGCCGCCCTCGACTCCGCCGGGAAGTGAGCGCGTGCGCACCGCGGCCGAGCAGGTGATGGGCACGGTCGTCTCGCTGGCCGCCCCCGACGCGACCGATCCCGCGCTGTTCCGCGCGGCGGCCCAGGCGGCGTTCGGGTATCTGCACCACGTCGACGAGGTCTTCTCGCCGTTTCGCCCCGACAGCCCGGTCAGCCGGATCCGCGACGGCCGGCTCTCGCCGACCGCGCTCGGCGAGCACCCCGACGGCCCGGAGCTGCTCGAAGTGCTGGCGCTGTGCGAGGAGTTGAAGCAGGGCAGCGAGGGCGCCTTCGACGCCTGGGCGGTCGGCGACCCGCCCGGCTTCGACCCCTGCGGCGCCGTGAAGGGCTGGGCCGCCGAGCGTGCCAGTGCTCTCCTGACCGAGCACGGACTGCCGCGGCACTCGCTGAACGCCGGCGGCGACGTCCGGCTGCGCGCCGGGCAGGAGGACCGCTCGCCGTGGCGGGTGGCGCTGGCCGATCCGCACCGGCCGGGCAAGCTGCTGACCGTCCTGGAGATCGCCGACGGCGCGGTGGCCACCTCGGGCACCGCCGAGCGCGGCGCGCACGTCTTCAACCCCTGGACGCACCGGCCCGCCCGGGCGCTGGCCCAGGTCACCGTGACCGGCCCGGACCTCGCCCGCGCCGACGGCTGGGCGACGGCCGCGCTGGCCCTGGCCGACGGCCCGGGCGGCACCGCCGGGGCGCACGCCTGGCTGAGCGCGCTGGCCGAGCGCACCGGCTGCCAGGCCGTCACCGTCGACAACAGCGGCGCCACCTGGCTGACCCGCGGTTTCGCCGCACTCGTCCGGTCGGCGGCGGCCGGCACACCTCCGTCCGGGGGAAGATAAGGGCATGCGGATCCTGGTCGTCGAGGACGAACTACGCCTGGCCGCGCGCATCGCCGAGGGGCTGCGCGACCAGGGCATGGCGGTGGACGTCAGCCACGACGGCGACGACGCCCTGCACAAGTGCGAGCTGAGCGAGTACGACGTGCTGGTGCTGGACCGCGATCTGCCGGGCACCCCCGGCGACGAGGTGTGCAGCGTGCTGGCGGCCCGCCCGGACGCCCCGATGATCCTGATGCTGACTGCTCTCTCCGGCACCGACGACCGGGTGGACGGCCTGACCCTGGGCGCCGACGACTACCTCGGCAAGCCCTTCTCGTTCGCCGAACTGACGCTGCGCATCCAGGCGCTGGGCCGTCGGCGGCGCTCCCACCCGGCGCTGCTGACGCGCGGCGACCTGACCATGGACACGCTGCGCCGCACCGTGCACCGCTCGGGGCGGCCGATCGCGCTGACCGCCAAGGAGTTCACCGTGCTGCAGGTGCTGCTCACCGCCGACGGCGCCGTGCTCAGCCACGAGCAGCTGCTGGAACGGGCCTGGGACGAGCACGCCGACCCGTTCACCAACACCGTCCGGGTCACCGTCAACCGGCTGCGCCGCAAGCTGGGCCCGCCCGACGTGGTGGAGACCCTGGTCGGCGCCGGCTACCGGATCGCGCCGTGAACCGGCCGCCCACGGGCTGGCTCCGCTGGCTGGTCGCGTGGCTCCGGCATCCGCCGCTGACCATCCGGGCCCGCCTGACGCTCACCTACGCGACGCTCTTCACCATCGGCGGCAGCGCCCTGGTGCTCGCCATGACCACGGCGTTCTACCACGCGATCTTCCAGCCGCTGCCGCCCAGCGCGATCCCCGGCCGGCTCGACCCCGACCACGACCACATCCTCAGTCTGAGCGACCAGATCCGCGACGTCGCCGTCTCCCACCTGCTGCGCGACGCCCTGCTGCTGCTCCTGCTGGTGGTCGCCGTCTCGGCGCTGCTGGGCTGGTGGATCGCCGGACGGATGCTGCGGCCGATCAAGGCGATCACCGCGGCGGCCCGGCGAGCCAGCGGCACCACGCTGCACGAGCGGCTGAACCTGCCCGGGCCGCCGGACGAGCTCAAGGAGCTGGGCGACACCTTCGACGAGATGCTGCAGCGCCTTGACTCGGCCTTCGTCACCCAGCGGCGGTTCGTCGCCAACGCCAGCCACGAGCTGCGCACGCCCCTCGCGGTGACCCGGGCCGCCGTCGAGGTGACCCTCGCCAAGCCCGCCGCGACCCAGGCGCAGTGGCGCGCGATGGCGCAGGACGTCGCCGACTCCACCGAGCAGGCGCAGCGGCTGATCGAGGCGCTGCTCGTGCTGGCCCGCTCCGAGCAGCGGGTCACCGACTCCACCGACTCCTCCGAGGACGACCTCGCGGACATCGCGGCGGAGGCGCTGGACCAGGTCGCCGCCCGCCGCCGGGCAAGGGGCCTGCGGCTGGAGGTCGAGTTGGCGCCCGCGCCGCTGCGGGGCAATGTGGCGCTGCTGGGCATCGCGGTGGCCAACCTGCTGGAGAACGCGGTGAAGTACAACCGCGACGGGGGCCTGCTGCTGGTGGCGACCCGCCGGACGGGCGACGGGCGGGCGGTGGAGCTGACGGTGGCCAACGACGGCCCGGCGCTGGAGCCCGAGCGGGTAGAGGAGCTCTTCGAGCCCTTCCACCGCGGCCGGCACACCCGCCGCAGCAGCGGCCCGGGCGCCGACGGTCCGGAGGGGGCGGGCCTGGGCCTGTCGATCGTCCGGGCGGTGGCGCTCGCGCACGGCGGGACAGTGCGGGCCGCCGTGCGGGCGGAGGGCGGTCTGGCGCTGGTGCTTCGCCTGCCGGTCACACCTTGTTCGTCTACAGGCTTGTAGACACTTCGCCCTGAATTATGCCATTCTGCCTCGTATGACGACAGCTCAACTCCAGCCGAACAGCCACAGGGCCCCCGTCAGGCAGGCGCTGAACAAGGTGCCGGAGGTGACGGCACTCTTCTGGATCATCAAGGTGCTGACCACCGGGATGGGCGAGACAGCCTCCGACTTCCTGGCCCATGTACTGAACCCGATGATCGCCGTGGCGCTCGGCGGGGTGGGCCTGGTGGTCTGCCTGGCGGTGCAGCTGAGCGTGCGCCGGTATGTGGCGTGGATCTACTGGACCACCGTCGTCATGGTCAGCGTCTTCGGCACGATGGCCGCCGACGTCCTGCACGTCGGCCTCGGCGTACCGTACCTGATCTCCGCCCCCTTCTTCCTGGTCGCCCTCGCGGTGGTCTTCGCCGCCTGGTACGCCGTCGAGCGCACCCTCTCGATCCACAGCATCGCCACCCGGCGGCGCGAGCTCTTCTACTGGGCCACCGTGCTGGCCACCTTCGCGCTGGGCACCGCCGTCGGCGACCTGACCGCGACCACCTTCGGCCTGGGCTACGTCGCCTCCGGCGTGATGTTCACCGTGCTGATCGCCCTCCCCGCGATCGCCCACAAGGGCTTCCGGCTCGGCGCCGTCCCCGCCTTCTGGATCGCGTACGTGCTCACCCGGCCGCTCGGCGCGTCCTACGCGGACTGGATGGCGGTCTCGCACCAGCGCGGCGGCCTGGCGCTCGGGCTCGGACCGGTCACGGCGGGCTGGACGGTCGCCATCCTGGCGCTGGTCGGCTACCTGGCCGCCACCCGCCGGGACGTCGCACGCTGAGCGACCCACCGTGGGCTGCGTAGAGCGGCGCACGGTGGGAAGGTCATCTCTATGGCCTCCCACTCTTCGGCGTCGGTGGGCGCCGCGCTCACGGCCTACCTGCGCCACCAGGTCGCGGAGCTGGTCGAGCTCGACGCCGCAGTCCGCGCGGACGCCCCCGACTCCGTGCACCGGATGAGGGTCTGCGTCCGGCGGCTGCGCAGCGCGCTCACCGCCCACCGCCGCCTGCTGCGCCGCCGGCACACCGACCCGCTGGCCGAGGAGCTGCGCCTGCTGGGCCAGGTGCTCGGCCACGCCCGGGACGCCGAGGTGCTGGGGCAGCGGCTCGCCACGCAGGCCACCGGGCTGGCGCCGCAGGCCCACCCCGAGGAGCTGGCCGCGCGGATCCGAGACCGCTTCGAGCACCGCTACACCGCCGCTCACCGCGCCGCCGTGCACACCCTGGACAGCGAGCGCTACGGCGCCCTGCTGGCCGCGCTGACCGAGACCGCCGACCACCCCCCGCTGCGCGGCCGGGCCGCCCGGGGACGCGCCGAGGCCAAGCGGGTGCTGCGCCGCGAACGCCGCCGCACCCTCGGGCGGGCGCGCGCCGCATTCGAACGCCCGCCGGGCCCGGACCGCGACGGCGAGCTGCACCGCGCGCGCAAGGCCGCCAAACGCGCCCGCTACACCGCCGAGAGCATGCTGCCGCTGACCGGCGCGGCCGGCGCGCGCTGCGCCCAGCGGATGAAGCAGCTCCAGCAGGCCCTCGGCCGCTACCAGGACGGCGTGGTCGCCGAGCAGGCCGTCCTCGCCCTCGCCACCGAAGCCCGCGCCCACGGCGAGGACACCTTCGCCTACGGCCTCCTCTACGCCACCCAACGCCCCGACGCCGAAGCCGCCCTCACCACCGCCGCCGAGGCCCTCCATATCAGGACCCCGGAAGTCGGCTGACCCGACTTCCGGGGAGGCTTCACGGGCAGATCCAGGGGTCCGTATGGTGGCCGTCCCGCTCGGCGAAGTAGGCGCTCGGGGGTGTACCCAGTGTGCGGCGGAACATCGCGGTGAAGGCGCTGGGCGTGGCGTAGCCGAGCTCGGTGGCGACGGCGGTCACCGGCCTGCCCGCCGCCAGCAGCACCACCGCGCGGACCAGGCGCGCCTGCTGGACCCAGTGCGCCAGAGTCATGCCGGTCGCGGCCGGGAAGCGGCGCTGCAGACTGCGCGGGCTCAGGTGCGCGCGGGCCGCGGCGGTCGCGGTGTCCCAGCCGGCGCCGGGGTCGGCCCGGACGGCCGCGCAGAGCGGCGCGAGGTCCGGATCGGTCGGGGACGGCAGGTGCAGCGCGGCGACGGGGTGCGGTTCGAACTCCAGCAGGAGCAGCTCCATCAGCCGGCCGTCGCGCCCGTCCCGGTCGTACTCCAGCGGCACCCGGGTCGCCGCTTCGATGAGTTCGCGCAGCAGCGGCGGGACCGACACCACGGTCGGCTCGACCGGCAGGCCCGCCGCCGCCTGCGCCTCGATGTAGAGGGTGCGCATCCGGACCGCCCCCGTGCAGCTCATCGCATGCTCGATGCCGCCCGGGATCCACACGCCCCGGGTCGCCGGCACCACCCACAGGCCGCGCCCGGTGACCACCGTGATGGCGCCGCTCGCACCGTAGATCAGCTGCGCCCGCCGGTGCTGGTGGGCGGCGATGTGGTGGCCGTCGGGCAGGTCGCGCGCCATCGCGGCCAGCGGCCTCGGGACGTCCTGGTAGTCGTCGCGGTCCTCGCTCTTACCGAACACGGCTCCCCCGACGCGGCTGGCGCGATCTCGACAGTGGGTGGCACAACGGCGAAAGCATGCCAGAAGCGGCCCGCCTAGCGTTTGGGCGGTGAACAGACGACTGACCGCACTGCTGGCCGCCACCAGCGCGGTGACCGCCGCCAACATCTACCTCAGCCAGCCGCTGCTGACCGCCGTCGCCGGCTCGCTGCACGTCGGTCCGCAGCTGCTGGGCGCCGTGCCCACCGCCACCCAGCTGGGATACGCCGCCGGGATCGCGCTGCTGGTGCCGGCCGGCGACAGTCACGACCGGCGGCGGTTGATCCTGTGGTTGTGCGCGGCCTCGTGCCTGGCGCTGGCCGGGGCCGCGCTGGCCTGCGGCGCCGGGGTGCTGGTGGTCGCGAGCTTCGCGATCGGGCTGCTCTCCCCTGTCCCCCAGCTGGTGGTGCCCCTGGCGCTGGCACTGTCCATGGACGGCAGCCGGGGTGGCCGGACCGTGGGCGTGCTGCAGGGCGGGCTGCTGCTGGGCGTGCTGACCTCCCGGACGTACTCCGGGGCGCTCGCGGCGGCGGCCGGGTGGCGGTCCGTCTACTGGTGCTCCTGCGTGGCGACACTGCTGCTGACGCTCCTGCTGTGGCGCGCGCTTCCCAGCGCGCTTCCCGGCGTGCCGCGCGGCGCGGCCGGCCGGAGCTACCACCGGACGCTGGCCTCGCTGCCACGCCTGTTCGCGGCGCACCCGCTGGTGCGGCGGGTCACCCTGTCGGGGGCGCTGGTCGGCGTCTCGTTCGGGGCGTTCTGGACGGCGCTGACCTTCCTCCTGGAGCAGCGATACCACTACGGATCCACCGGGGTCGGCCTGTTCGGGCTGGTCGCGGCGGCCGGCGCGCTGGCCTCGCCCGCCGCCGGGAGGCTGGCCGACCGCCTGGGACCGCGCGGGACGCCGGCCGTGCTGATCGCCATCGTGCTCGCCGGCTGGGCGGTGCTGCTGCCCGGCGGCCACCGCCTCGGCTGGCTGGCCGCCGGCACGGTGCTGCTGGACGTCGGCACCTGGGGCAACCAAGTCGCCTGCCAGAGTGCCCTGTTCACGCTGGACCCGGCCATCCACAGCCGGCTGAACACCTGCTACTTCACCCTTCGGTTCCTCGGCATCGCGATCGGCTCGACGGCCGGCACGCTGGCCTGGCAGCACGGCGGCTGGCGGGCGGTGGCCGGCGTCGGGGTGACGGCGGGGGTCGCCGCCCTCCTCGTCGCCGTGCTGCCCGATCGCCGCCCGGGTGCGGGTGCGCAGGTCGAGGCGGGTGACGACGCCGTGCACGATGCTCTTGACGGTCCGTTCGGCCCGCGGCCCCGACACCCGCTCCCCACTGCGTGAAGTTGGTCACGTCGACCTCCCGACGGGCCAGTGGTCAGGGCCCTCGCACCGCCCCGGTCGGCGGTCAGGGGCGCCCCGGTACTCTGCCCTGGGAAAACGGGCGCTACCTTGGCATATCTGTCGCAGGCCGCTGGTCCTGTCTACAGGCGATGCAACCGTTCGGCTCGCCGAGGCGTCCAGTTAACCAAGACTGGCGAGCCCCGGATCCGGAACGGCTGGACCGAGACCGCCGGGGCCCCGGCTGACTGGACGAAGGAGAGCGAGTGACGGGTCAGTGGATCGTCGCACCGAGTGGGGTGGTTGAGCCGCGGCACGAGCTGCGCGCGCCCCGACCGGTACGGGGTGCGCACGTCGTGGGCCGTCAGCTGGACAACCGGCGGGCAGCGGAGCGGTCGAGGAATGAGGGCACGCAGGCATGACCGAGATACAGGCGGACAGGTCCCGCTCGGGACGGCGCGGGCAGGGCGGTGCGGGTCCGACCCCACCGGCCGCTGCCGGCGGCGGCCGGGCCGCGGCGCGCAAGAGCCGCAAGAAGCCTCGTCGCGCACTGCGGATCGTGGCCTACACCAGCGCCGGCGCCGTCCTGGTGGCCGCCGGCGTGGGTGCCTACGCGTACGAGACGCTGAACGGCAACATCCACAGCTCCCCGCTCTTCGCAGGGACCTCGGGTGACGCGGGTCACGAGACGCCGGACGCCTTCGGCCGGACCCCGATCAACATCCTGGTGATCGGCTCCGACACCCGCGACAACGCCGCCGACTGCGCGATCGGCGGCGACTGCGGCAGCGGTGCCAACGCCGACGTCGAGATGGTGCTGCACGTCTCGGCCGACCGCAGCAACGCCACCGTGATGAGCGTCCCGCGCGACACCATGGCCCAGCTGCCGGGCTGCACCGACACCCAGAACCACACGTCGATGAAGGCGCAGCGCGGCCAGATCAACAGCACCCTGGACTACGGCCCGGGCTGCACGGTCGCCGCCGTCCACCAGCTGACCGGCATCCCGATCGACCACTTCATCACCGTCGACTTCACCGGTGTGGTGCAGATGTCGGACGCGGTCGGCGGCGTGCCGGTCTGCGTCAGCGACGACGTCTACGACCCGGACTCGGGCCTCAAGCTGAAGAAGGGCGACCACACCCTGAAGGGCATGGCCGCCCTGCAGTTCGTCCGCTCGCGGCACGGCTTCGGCGACGGCAGCGACCTGGGGCGCACCGTCACCCAGCACCTGTTCATCGGCTCGATGGTCCGCCAGCTCAAGAGCGCCGGCACGCTGACCAACCCCTCCGCCGTCTGGTCGCTGGCCAACTCCGCCACCAAGGCGCTGACGGTCGACACCGGCCTGAGCGGCATCCCGCAGCTGATGGGCCTGGCGAACGACCTCAACAAGGTGCCGACGAACCGGATCACCTTCACCACCATGCAGAACGATCCCGACCCCAGCAACAACTCCCGGGTCGTGGTGGCGCCCGCCGCGCAGAACCTGTTCAAGACGATCATCAACGACCAGTCGCTGACCACCGGCAGCGGGGACAAGTCCTCCGCCGCCGCCCAGGCCACCGGCGCGGCCGCCGCGCCCGCCCCGGCCCCGGCAGCCCCCACCGCGGCGCCCAAGCCCGCCGGAGCACCGGCCGCGGACATCGCCGTCCAGATCAAGAACGGCAGCAAGGTCAGCGGCCGCGGCGCCGCCGTGCGCACCGCGCTGATCGCGCAGGGCTACAGCTCACGCAGCACCGATGTCACCGGCACGGTCACCGACCGGACCACCGTGAGCTACACCGCCGGCCGCGAGGCCGACGCCCAGGAGGTCGCGGCCTCGCTCGGGCTGCCCGCCTCCGCCGTCGTCCCCGGCGAAGGCAGCGGCATCACACTCACCATCGGCACCGACTGGACCAGCGGCACCACCTTCGGCGGCTCCACGGGCACCACGCCGTCCGGCGGCGGCGCGCCCGCCGCGCCCGCTCCCGTCGACACCCAGGCCGCCCTCAGCAACGCCAGCGCGGCCACCGCCGACGACAGCAGCAAGTGCGGCCAGGTCAGCCACGACCGGACGGTCAACCTCAAGGGCGTCCCGATGACCCCGACCCAGGCCTACGCCAGGAGCCCCCAGGTCCCCGACTCGGACGCCTGAGCCGACTCGGCCCACGCGTAAAGCCGCCCGCACACCGTTCCCCGGTGTGCGGGCGGCTTTACGCGTTCCGGCCGTCCCGCAGGGTGCGGTTGCGCTTTCGGGAAGAGCTGCGGCCGCGGGTGAACCGAGCCGGTGCGACGGCCCGTCAGAGCAGATGGAGTCCAGCGAACTCCGGGCGCCGGGGAAACCCCTGACCCGGCGCCCGGTCCGCTACCCGGTCCGCTACCCGAGGCGCGGCACCGAGCAGACGCGCACAGCAGGAAGCGGCCACCTGGAGTGTCAGTGGTCGATGCCAGAATGGACACCATGACGGCAGAGAACGGGAACACCACAGCACTCCTGCTCGGCGACGACGAACGCCAGGAGCTTGAGACACGCGTCCGCGAGGTGCTCCTGGGCGGCTATGCCAGCCGGGAGGAGCTGGCCGAGCTCGCGGAGGACTACCTGGTCTCCGGCGAGCGGCGGCCCGTCTCGCCCGCACAGGCATGGCAGTTGGTCGACCGGCTGTGGCTCGAGCAGCTCGCGGCGCAGGCCGACTGGGAGGGTGAGACGGATCCGGAGCGGCTTACCCGGGCGTTCAGCGCCCTCGAAGCCGTCGGGATCACGGCGGCGGAGAACTTCACCTGCTGCCGCTCGTGCGGTCAGGCGGAGATCGGCGCGGCGGGTTCGCCGGACGCCCGCGGCTTCGTCTACTTCCACACGCAGTGCACCGATTCGGCGGTGGCCGGGCAGGGGCTGATGCTCCTGTACGGCGGATTCGACAGCTCGACGGAGACGACGGCGGCCATCGGCCGGGAGGTGGCGGCCGCGCTCCAGGCGGTCGGACTGCCGGTCGAGTGGGACGGCGACCCCTCGCGGGCCGTCAAGGTCACGCCGCTGAACTGGCGCAGACGGCTGGTCGGTTAGGCCTCGATCAAGCCCCCGCCGGCGAGCACTCGCCCCCTGATGATCGCTCTGATAATCGCTTGCGGTTCCGGCTCGGCAGTCCGATGCTCGGGGCGACATGCTGGTTCACGGCGATCAGGCGGCTGCATTGAACTCCCTTACCATCCCGGCCCTTCGCACCGAGCGGCTGGACCTGCAGCCGCTGCGGGTCGAGCACGCCGAGGAGATGGCCGTGGTGCTGGGCGACCCGGCGCTGCACACCTTCATCGGCGGCGAGCCGGACAGTGAGTTCACCCTCCGCTCGCTCTACCGACGTTGGGTGGCCGGCCCCTCCGAGCCCGGTGTCTCCTGGTGCAACTGGGTGGTCCGGCTGCGCACCGAGGACTGCCTGACGGCCTGGCTGCAGGCCACCGTTGAGCCCGCCCCGCAGGGCCCGGTCGCCGAGATCGCCTGGATGGTGGGCACCCCGTGGCAGCGCCGGGGCATCGCGACCGAGGCCGCCCGCGCGCTGGTCGGCTGGCTGGAGGAGCAGCCGGTGCGGAGCATCGTCGCGCACGTCCACCCGGACCACCGGGCCTCCGCCGCCGTCGCCGCCGCCGCGGGGCTGACCCGCACCGACCAGCTGATCGACGGCGAGCTGAGGTGGGTGCGCGCGGTGGGTGCGCACGGTCAGTCGGCAAAGTGACCCCCCTTGCAACCTGACGCCCGACCAGTACGTCACTATGTTGAGCGGTTTCTGATCATCGAGAATGGGGAAGCGTTTTCATGCTGCATGGCTTGCGCACGGATCGGGCGAAGGCCCTGACTGCCATCGGGGCGATGGTGGCGTTGATGGCCGCCGGAGCCGGCACGGCCGAGGCCGCCTCGACCAAGGCGGTGTCCTACCTGGGCCACACCTTCCAAGTACCCGCCGGCTGGCCGGTCGTCGACCTGACGGCCAATCCGTCCAGCTGCGTGCGGTTCGACCAGCATGCCGTCTACCTCGGCACCCCGGGCGCCGAGCAGGCCTGCCCCAGCCACCCGTCCGCGCGCACCGAGGCCCTGCTGATCGAGCCGCGCACCGACGGCGGCGCCGACACCCGGACCGTCGACAACCCGTCAGCCGGCGAGCTGGACGCCGTCGCGCCGAAGATCAAGGTGACCGCCACCTACGGGAGCGACCGGTCCACGGTCTCCAACGTGCTGCAGCAGGCCGGGTTCGGCCCGGCGAGCACCTTCGCGCAGCACACGAGCAGCACCGTCCCGCGCCCCGCCACCCCGCGCGCCGCCGCCGCGGCCACCGCGCAGGGCGCGGCCACCGCGGCCGCCGTGGTCTCCATCCCCGGCACCACCACTGACTACACCGGCGCGGCCTTTGACGCCTGCTCCGCGCCCAGCACCAGCGACCTGAGCGCCTGGGCCGCGTCGCCCTACCGCGGACTGGGCATCTACATCGGCGGGCGCCGCGCCTGCGCCCAGCCCAACCTCACCAACGCCTGGCTTCAGCAGGAGTCCGCCGCCGGCTGGAAGTTCCTGCCGATCTACGTGAGCCCGTCGGCGTCCTCGCTCACCAGCCCGAGCTGGCAGGGCGTGCAGAGCGCCGACGACGCGGCCAACCAGGCCCAGGCGCTCGGCTTCGCCCCCGGCACGACGCTCTACGCCGACATGGAGCAGTACACCTCCACGTACAGCAGCAACGTCCTGGCGTACCTGGCGGCCTGGACCACCGAGATACACGCGCGCGGCTTCCACTCCGGTGTCTACTCCAGCTCCTCCTCCGGCATCAGCGACCTGGCCGGCCACTACTCCGCGTACGCGATGCCGGACGTGATCTGGGACGCCAACTGGAACGGGGCGGCCAACACCAACGACGCGGCGGTTCCCGCCGCGTACTGGTCCAACCACCAGCGCGTCCACCAGTACGACGGCAACGTCACCGAGTCCTACAACGGCGTGACCATCGGAATCGACCACGACTACGCGGACGTCATGATCGCGGGCACCCCGGTCACGGCGAACAACCGCCTGATCTCGACCATCGAGAACGGCACGCTGCACAACGTCTACCCGGCCGGCGACGGCTGGCACGACGACGCGCTGCCGGTCGGCGGCAACATCTGGGCCACCGCGCTCGCCTACCTGAACGGCAACCCGACCCAGGCCGTCGTGGAGGGTGGCGCGCTGCACATTGTCTGGCTGGACGCGGCCGGCTGGCACGACGACGCCGTCCCCGGCGTGGGCGGCCCCGTGAGCGCCGTCGCGCTGGCCTACAACCCGGTCACCTCGGTGGGCGCGTTCGAGGTGGTCGAGAACGGCGTGCTCCACGAGGTCTACCAGGACTCCGCCGGCTGGCACGACGGCGCCATCCCCACCGCGGGCTCGGTGAGCGCCGTCTCCATCGCCTACAAGGCCAGCGGGGACCGGGTGCTCGAGACCATCGAGGGCGGCGTGCTGCACGAGATCTACGCTGACAGCACCGGCTGGCACGACGGCGTCATCACCGGCTCCGCCGGCAACGCCAGTGCCGTGTCATTCGCCATCGACCCGACCGGCAGCCGGGTGATCGAGGCCGTCGAGAACGGCGTGCTGCACGAGATCTACGCCGACTCCGCCGGCTGGCACGACAACCCCATCGGCGTGGGCGGGAGTGTCAACGCGGTCTCCATGGTCCGCCACAGCGACGGCACCCGGGTGCTGGAGGCCGCCGAGAGCGGCGCGCTGCACGAGATCTACACCGACAGCACCGGCTGGCACGACAACGCGGTCGGCAACACCGGCGGTGGCGTCGTCAGCGTCTCGCTCGCCTACCACTGACCCAACCGGCGCCGGCTGACCCGGCGCCACCAGGAGCACTTCGTCCGGCCGGGCCTCAGCCCGGCCGGACGAGCCGTCTCTCAGCCCGGCACGACTCGACAGGTATCTTGACATCGAGATACTTCGGGATCATCCTTGACCTGGTTATCTTGACGTCAAGATAACCAGCCGAGCCGAGCCGCGTTGAGACACCTGGAGCTTCGATGGGCACCGTCCAGTGGGACCCCGAGCAGTACCTGCGCTTCGCCGACGAGCGGACCCGTCCGCTGCGCGACCTGCTGGCCCGCGTGCCGGCCCTGCCCGGCGAGCCCGCGCCCGTCGTCCTGGACATCGGCTGCGGCCCCGGCAACTCCACCGCGGTGCTGCGCGAGCGCTGGCCCAAGGCGCGGATCACCGGTGTCGACAACTCACCCGAGATGCTGGCCGCCGCCCGCTCCCACGGCGAGCCGACCGCCGACTACCTGCTCGCCGACGCCCACGACTACGACCCCGCCCCCGCCGCGCCCGACCTGATCATCAGCAATGCCACCCTGCAGTGGATCGACGGGCACCTCGCCCTGCTGCCGCGCTGGGCCGCCGCGCTGCGCCCCGGCGCGAGCCTGGCCTTCCAGGTCCCGGGCAACTTCGAGGCGCCGAGCCACACCCTGCTGCGCGAACTCGCCGGCAGCCCCCGCTGGCGGGACGCCCTGGGCGAGCGCATCGGCCGGGCCGGCGTCCACCAGCCGGCCGAGTACCTGGACGCGCTGGTCGCCGCCGGCCGCACCGGCGGCTGGAGCGTCGACGTTTGGGAGACCACCTACAGCACCCTGCTGACCGGCGAGGACCCGGTCCTCGACTGGGTCAAGGGCACCGCGCTGCGCCCGCTGCTCACCCACCTCACCGACCCGGCCGAGCAGCGGCGCTTCCTCGCCGAGTACGGCGCACTGCTGCGCGAGGCCTACCCCGCAGGCCCGCACGGGACGGTCTTCCCGTTCCGCCGCATCTTCGCCGTCGCCACCCGCGCCTGACCTGCGCCACCCACCACCCACCACCCACTGCGCAGGCCGCGCCCTTCAGCTCGCCAACTCCCCGCTGCCGCGCGGGATCAGCCGGGTGGGGAGTTCGATCCGCTGGGGCTGGCCGTGCTCACCGGCCAGCCGGCGGAAGAGCAGCTCGGCCGCCGTCCGACCCAGACCCGCCGGATCCTGGGCGACGACGGTCACGGGGATGGCGAGCAGGTCGGCGAGTTCGAAGTCGTCGAACCCGACCAGCGCCGGACGCCGCGCCCGGCCGGTCCACTCGCGCAGAACGGCCACGCTGGTCCGGTTGTTGCCGCTCATCAGTGCGGTGACCGGCCAGCGGCCGGTGAGCATCCGGTCCAGCGCCAGCCGGATGCCGACCGGGTCCGGGCCGCCCATCGAGACCCAGCGCTCCTGCACCTCGCACCCCGCCGCCGCCATCGCCTGCCGGTAGCCGAGCAGTCGCTCGCCCGCCGTGAAGATGCCCGGCAGGTCGCCGAGATAGCCGATCCGGCGGTGGCCCTGGCGCAGCAGGTGTTCGACGCCGCGCCGGGCGCCGCCCCGATTGTCGCTGAGCACCGCGTCGGCCGCCAGGCCCGGCAGCGGGCGATCCACCGCGACGACGGGGGTGCCGGCCGCCGTCTCCAGCGCCAGGTAGCCGTGGTCGGCGGCGGTCGGCACGACGATCAGGCCGTCGACCCGGCGGGCGCAGAAGGCCAGCGCCAACTCCTGCTCGCGCTCGGGGTCGGCGGCCGAGGAGCCGGTGAAGAGCAGCGATCCGTGCGCCCGGGCCACCTCCTCGACCGCCCGGTGGAGAGCTGACGAGAACGGATCCGAGACGTCCTCCAGGATCAGCCCGACGCTGCAGGTGTGACGCCCCTGGCGCAGCAGCCGCGCGCTGTCGTTGCGTCGGAAGCCGAGTTGGGCCACCGCCCGGCGGACCCGCTCGGCCGTCGCTTCGCGCACCCCCGGCTCGCCGTTGACCACCCGGGAGACCGTCTTCAGGCCGACGTCGGCCGCCGCCGCGACGTCCTTCATGGTGGGCCGTCCCGACGCGGGCTGTCCAGACACGGGCCGCCTTCCCTGACCTCGACGAGATGACAACGCGATGACAACGTTGCCAGGAGTTTCCGCCACGCCCGGCCACTCGCTGCCGCTCCGGACGCCAAGTCATCGCTCCCCAGGGCTACTTGACGACCCCATACGCCCCGGTGGTTACGGTCGTGGTTACGGTCGAACCCCTTGACAGCCCCTCAGGTTCCGTGAGTACATGCCAACCGCGACAACGTTGTCCTCGCCATCGACCGCACGACCCACGGCAGTTGACGACACCTGCGCACAGAGCAAGGAGGAACGGTGCCCGAACCCCTCTTGGAGGCCCGGCGGCTCGTCAAGACCTACGGCCAGGTGCAGGCGCTGAGCGGCGCGGACTTCGCGATCCACCCGGGCGAGGTAGTGGCTCTGGTCGGCGACAACGGCGCCGGCAAGTCAACTCTGGTCAAGACGCTGGTCGGGGCGATCGCCCCGGACGGCGGGGAGATCCTCCTGGAGGGTCGGCCACTGTCGTTCGGCGGTCCCCGCGACGCCCAGGCACTGGGCATCGAGACCGTCTACCAGGATCTCGCCCTGGCGGCCGACCTGGACGCGGCCGCCAACCTGTTCCTCGGCCGCGAGCAGGTGCGCGGCGGGCTGCTCGGCCTGCTGGGCGTGCTCGACAAGCGGGCGATGAACGCCCGCGCCGTCGAGGCCTTCGCCGAACTCGGCATCGAGCTGCGCGACATCGGCGCCCCGGTGGCCACCCTCTCCGGCGGCCAGCGGCAGAGCGTGGCGATCGCCCGCTCGGTCGCCTGGGCCTCGCGGATCGTCTTCATGGACGAGCCGACCGCCGCGCTCGGCGTGGTGCAGCGCGCCCGGGTGCTCGACCTGATCCGGCGCGTCCGGGACCGCGGCGTCTCGGTGGTGCTGATCAGCCACAACATGCCCGAGGTGCTGTCGGTGGCCGACCGGGTCGAAGTCCTGCGGCTGGGACGGCGGGTGGCGCGGTTCGCCGCCGCCCGGACCTCGCTGGAGGAACTGGTCGCCGCGATGACCGGCGCGCTCGACAACGAGGGCAACGACAACCCCGACCACCACCTTACGGAGCCGGCATGACCGAACTGCGCGAGGCCGCGCGGCGCCTGCGCGGCCAGAACACGGTCTGGACCTTCCTCGTCCTGGCCGCCCTGGTGGCGGTCTTCTCGATCCTGCGGCCGACCTCCTTCGCCACCGTTTTCGAGTTCCGCAGCATCGCCACCGAGTCGGCCATCCTGGTGCTGCTCGCGGTCGGCCAGACCTTCGTGATCGTGACCGCCGGAATCGACCTCTCGGTCGGTTCGGTGCTGATCTTCTCCGGGGTGATCGCCGCCCGCACCATGAACGCCCTGGACAGCGGCCCGCGGGCCGGCTGGGGCGTGATCGCCGCCGGCACCGCCGCCGGCCTGCTGGCCGGGCTGACTTGGGGCGCGCTCAACGGGTTCCTGGTCGCCAAGGCCAAGGTGCCACCGCTGATCGTCACGCTCGGGACGCTCGGCATGGCACTGGGCTTCGGCCAGATCCTCACCCACGGCGTGGACGTGGGGAATGTGCCGACCGCGCTCACCGATTCGGTGGGCAGCGGCAGTGTGCTGGGCGTGCCGTGGCTGATCGTGATCGCCGTGCTGGTGGTCGCGGTGGCCGCCCTCGGGCTCGGGCTCACCAGGTTCGGCCGCTACACCCGGGCGATCGGCTCCAACACCGAGGCGGCCGCGCGGGTCGGCATCCGGGTCGACCGCCACCTGATCAAGGTGTATGCGCTCTCCGGCCTACTCGCCGGCCTGGCCGGGGTGTTGAACCTGGCGCACTTCAGCAGCACCACGCTGACCAGCGGCACCCAGGACAACCTGAACGCGATCGCCGCCGTCGTGCTGGGCGGCACCAGCCTGTTCGGCGGCGTCGGCTCGGTGATCGGCACCGTGATCGGCGTCTTCATCCCGGCGGTGCTGCAGAGCGGCTTCACCATCCTTCAGGTGCAGTCGTTCTGGCAGACCGTCGCGGTGGGCGGCGTCCTGATCGTGGCCGTCTACTTCGACCAGCTCCGCCGCCGCAGGCGCCAACGTATGTAGGCCCGACCGAGAGGGGTTCTCAAGGTGTACTCCACGAACTACCGGCTGCTCTGCGCAGCCGCCGTCCTCGGCGCCACCGCCGTCACCGCGCTCACCGGCTGCTCCAGCAGCGGGGGCGGCGCGGGTGGCGGCGCGACGAGCATCGCGTTCATCGCCGGCAAGACCGGCGACCCCTTCTACATCACCATGAAGTGCGGGGCGAGCGCCGAGGCGAAGAAGCTCGGCTACAAGTTCAGCGCCACCGGCTCGGCCGACTGGAGCGTGCCCGAGCAGGTCGACTCGGTGAACAGCGTCGCCGCCACCCGTCCCGACGGCGTGCTGATCTCGCCGGTGGACCCCAACTCGCTGGCCGCGCCGGTGAGGACGCTGCAGAGCGCGGGCAGCAAGGTGGCGATCGTGGACACCTCGCTGACCGACGCCTCGCTCGGCGTCACGCACATCTCCTCCAACAACCTCCAGGGTGGCCGGAAGGCCGCCGACACGATGGCCCAACTCCTGGGCGCCGGCGGCACCGGAGAGATCGTGGTGCTCACCCCCGACCTGACGACGACCACCACCAACGCCCGGATCCAGGGCTTCAAGCAGGAACTGGCCGCCCAGTACCCGAACTTGCGCATCGACGACGTTCGCCAGGTCGGTGACACCGCCCAGGGCGCGGCCTCCGCCGTCAGCGACGAACTGTCCACGCACCCCGGCCTGGCCGGCATCTTCACCGCCAACTCGCAGACCGGCGAGGGCGTGGGGACCGGCCTGAAGAACGCCGGCAAGCAGGGCAGGATCAAGGTGGTCTCCTTCGACGCCGGCCCCGAGCAGGTCCAGGCCCTGCAGAGCGGCGCGGTGGACGCGCTGATCTCCCAGGACCCGTACGGGATCGGGCAGCAGGCGGTCGACCAGCTGGGCAACGCGATCGGCAAGCGGCCGGTCACCGCCACCATCCAGACCAACCTGGCGAGCATCACCCGGGACAACCTCAAGGACCCGGCCACCGCCCAGTTCCTCTACAAGGCCGACTGCACCTCCTGACCCACCCACCCACCTCCCCACCCACCTCCCCCAACCCCTCCCGCGAGGTCGCCGAGTGTCCCGCTCCCTGCGCACGCTCCTGCTGGCCGGCGCCCTGCTGGCCGCCGTCACGCTCACCCCGACCGCGACCGCCGTCGCCGCGGCGGACTCCGCCGTGGTCGCCGACCCGGCCTCGCTGGTCGACCCGTTCGTCGGCACCGGCAGTGGCGGCGCCGTGGTCGGGCAGGTGGACACCTTTCCCGGCGCGGACGTGCCGTTCGGCATGCTGCAGTGGAGTCCTGACACACCGTCACGCCCACCGGGCGGCGGCTACAACACGACGGACTCCTCGATCACCGGCTTCAGCCTCACCCACCTCTCCGGGCCGGGCTGCGCCATCGCCGGCGACTTCCCCTTCCTCCCGCTGACCGGCGCCCTGCCGGCCGACCCCGGTTCGGCGACGGCGGCCTTCGACCACACCTCGGAGACCGCCCACCCGGGCTCGTACGCGACCACCGCCGGGGGCGTGCGCACCGAGCTGGCCGTCACCGCGCGGACGGGCGTCGGCCGCTTCACCTTCCCCGCGACCGACCAGGCGCAGCTGCTGGTGAAGGCCGCCGCCAGCGAGAACGGCGGCTCGGCCGCCGCGTTCAGCACCGTCGGCGACCACGAGATCACCGGCTCCGTCACCAGCGGCCACTTCTGCGGCCAACCCGACACCTACACCGTGCACTTCGCCGCCGTCTTCGACCGCCCGTTCACCGCCTCCGGCACCTGGGGCGGCCAGTCCCCGGCCACCGAGCGGGTCAGCGTGGGCAGCGGCAGCGTGACGGTCAGCGGCGTCCAGCAGCCTGCTGCCAAGCAGTTGACGGGCAAGCAATTGACGGCGCGTCAGAACACTGCTGCGGCAAGCGGTGTGGTGGCTGGCGGCTGGCTGACCTTCGACACCCGCAGCAACCCGGTGGTCGGCATGCGGGTCGCGGTCTCCTACGTCAGCACCCAGGGCGCCGAGGCTAATCTGCGCAGCGACAGCGGCAGTTGGGACGTCAACCAGGTGGCCGCACAGGCGAGGGCGCTGTGGAACCGCCGACTGCGCGGCATCTCCATCGCCGGTGGCACCCGCACCCAGCAGGCCACCTTCTACACCGCGCTCTACCACTCGCTGCTGCACCCGAACCTGTTCAGCGACGCGGACGGCCGCTACCCGGGCTTCGACGGCGCGATCCACACCGCCCCGCCGGGCCACGCCCAGTACAGCAACTTCTCCGGCTGGGACATCTACCGCTCCCAGGTGCCGCTGCTGGCCCAACTGGCGCCCGACGAGACCAGCGACATGGCGACCTCGCTGCTCAACGACGCCGACCAGGGCGGCTGGCTGCCCAAGTGGCCGGTGGCCAACGGCTACACAGGCGTGATGAACGGCGACCCGGCCGATCCGATCCTGGCCGATGCCTACGCCTTCGGCGCCCGCGGCTTCGACGCCGGCCACGCGCTGCAGGCCATGGTGCACGGCGCGGAGAACACCAGCGGCGCGCCCGGTCAGGGCTGGTACGCCGAACGTCCGCACGGAGCCGACTACTTGGCCAAGGGCTATGTGCCCAACGTCGGCTCCGACTCGATCAGCCCGGTGCCCAACGGAGCATCGGAGACGCTGGAATACGCGATCGCCGACTTCTCGATCGATCAACTGGCCACCGCACTGGGCCAGTCGGACACCGCCGCCAGGTTCCAGCAGCGCTCGCAGAACTGGGCCGACCTCTTCGACACCGCCACCGGCTACATCCAACCGCGCGACGCCGACGGCGCCTTCCCCGCCGGTCCGCCCGTGCAGACCAGCGGCGGCTTCGGGCAGAGCGGCTTCCAGGAGGGCAACGCGGCGCAGTACACCTGGATGGTCCCGCAGAACCTGCGCGGCCTGATCAACGGCATGGGCGGCGACCAGGCCGCCACCGCCCGGCTGGACGACTACTTCACCCAGCTCAACGCCGGTCCCAACCAGCCCTACCACTGGCAGGGCAACGAGCCGGCCTTCGACACCCCGTGGGTGTACGACAGCCTCGGGCAGCCCTGGAAGACCCAGTCCACCGTCCGGTCCATCATGGACTCGCTCTACTCCCCCACCCCGGGCGGCGAGCCCGGCAACGACGACCTCGGCGCGATGAGCTCGTGGTACGTCTGGGCGGCGCTCGGCGTCTACCCGCAGACCCCGGGCGTGCCGCTGCTGGTGCTCGGCAGCCCGCTCTTCCCGCACGCCGTGCTGCACGGCCCCGGCGGCCACGACCTGACGATCAACGCGGCTGGCACCGGCGGAACTTACGTCCAGCGGCTGGCCGTGGACGGACATGCCTCCTCCCGTACCTGGGTCGACCTGAGCCGAACCCACCGGCTGGACTTCACCCTCGGCGCCACCCCGGACACCCACTGGGGCGCCGGCCCGGGCGACGCCCCGCCCTCCTACGGCTCCGGTCAGCCCGCCTTCCCGCCGAGCACGCGCGCCGCGCTGACCGCCGCGCCCGGGCAGGTCAGGATCGCCCCCGGCGCCAGCGCGACGGTGCAGGTCACCGTCGACAACACGGCCGGCAGCGCCCCCGCCACCGTCAGCTGGCAGGCCACCGCGCCGACGGGCCTGAGCGCCGGCCCGGCCGGTGCGACCGTGACCGCCGCGCCCGGCGCCGGCGCCGCCACGCCCGTCACCCTCACCGCCGCCGCGGGCACGGCGACCGGCTACTACCAGGTCGCGCTCACCGCGCAGGCCGGCAACGGCGCCGTGCTGGCGCGCACCCACCTGCTGGTCACCGTCGCCCAACCCGGCCAGACCATCCCGACCGCCTACGTCTCCAACTACAGCGACAACACCGTCACTCCGGTGGACACCCGCACCCGCAACGCCGGGCCGCCGATCACCGTCGGCAACGGCCCCGACGGCATGGCGACGGCCGACGGCCGGCTCTTCGTCGCCAACAACAACACCAACGACGTCACCGTGGTCGACCTCACCAGCAACGCCGTCACCGCCACCGTCAAGGTCGGCACCACCGCCGCCGACGTCGCGCCCACCCCGGACCAGAAGACCGTCTGGGTCAGCGACTTCGGCGACGGAACGGTCCAGCCGATCGACACCGCCACACTCACCGCCGGCCCGCCGATCAAGGTCGGCGGCCAGCCCGAACGGCTGCGGGTGCGCCCCGGCGGCGGCGAGCTGTGGGTCGCCGACCAGGGCGACGGCACGGTCAGCGTGGTCGACCTCGCCACCCGCGCGGTCACCCGCACCATCGCGGTCGGCGCCGCGCCCTTCGGCATCGCCTTCACCCCGGACGGCAGCCGCGCCTACGTCACCGACAACGGCGCCGGCACGGTGTCGGTGATCGACACGGCCGACTACCAGGTGGTCGCCACCGTGCCCGTCGGCTCCAGCCCGGAGTACGTCGCCGTCGCACCGTACGGCAGGACGGCCTATGTGGCGGCGAGCGGCGCCGGCGGCGTCACCCCGATCGACACGGCCACCGACACCGCCGGGGCGCTCATCCCCACCGGCGCCGGCACCTACGCGCTGGCCTTCGCCCCGGACGGCTCGGCGCTCTGGGCGGTGGACTCCAACGTCAACGACGTCCGCCCGGTGGACCCGGCCACCGGTACCGCCGGCCCGCCCGTCACGGTCGGCAACGTCCCCGACGGCGTCACCGTCACGGGCTGATGTGTCCGCACTACCTGCCGTTCACGCTTACGGCAGGTAGTGCGGCGCCGGCTGCTGCGCCGCCTGACCGAAGCGCCCCATCCAGTGCGTGTAGAGCTGCTGCCAGCCGCCGCCCGTGCGCAGCTGCTCCAGGACGGCGTTGGTGAAGCGGACGAAGTCACTGTTCTGCTTCGCGATCGCCAGCCCGTGCGGCTCGAAGGTGAAGGCCGGGCCGACCACTTCGGTCTGCGGGTCCTGCGCCTGGAGCCCCTGGAGGATGTGCTCGTCGGTGGAAATGCCGTCCACCTGGCCGAGTTGGAGCAGTACCAGGCAGTCCGTCCAGTCGGTGACCCCCACCGGCACCACCGCCGGGACTGCCTGTCCCAGGGTGGCGATCGAGGTGGTCCCACTCGCCGCGCAGACCTTGCGACCGGCGAGGTCGGCGAGGTCGTGGGCGCCGGAGTCGGTGCGCACCAGCAGCCGCTGGCCGTCGTTGTAGTAGTCGGTGCTGAACGCGACCTGCTGCTCGCGCGCGCAGGTCATGGTGATCGAGTCGGCGGCGATGTCGACCTCACCCGAGGCCACCGCGGTCAGCCGCTGCGCGGAACTGACGGCCCGGAACTCCACCTTGTCGGGATCGCCGAACAGCGCCTTCGCGATGGCGTGCACCAGGTCGACATCAAAGCCCTCCAGTGTCCCCGTGCCGGGATCGCGATAGCCCCAGAGGTAGGACGTCTGGTCGACGGCCGCGATCAGCCGCCCCCGGCTCTGGATCTTCGCCATGGTCGAACCGGCGGGCATCGGCGCACCGGGCGCGGGCAACGCGCTCGGCGTCAGGCTGGCCTGCGGGTCGCAGGTGTCCGAGGCCGGGGCCGCCGGGGCCTGCAGCGCGGCCACCCTGACCGCCCCGGACGGGCGTCCGGCCTCGGCCGCCGGCGAGGAGGTGGCCGGCAGTGCCATCCCCAGCGCGACTCCCAGACCCGCACACACCGCTCGCTTCCAACGCACCGACGCCCTCCCCACTGCTCAACTCGGCCCCCCGATGGGCCGGTTCACCACCATACGGCGAGCCTGCGGCCGTCCGGGCGGGAAAGCGCGAAAGGCGCCGCCCCGACCACAGCACGCCCGGGAGCGGGATCCGCGAGCCGACCCGTCCGAGTCATAGAATCGTGGGATGGCTACAGACGAGGGAACCGTTCGGGTCGACAGCTGGATCTGGTCCGTCCGGCTCACCAAGACGCGCGCGCTGGCCGCGGCCGCCTGCCGGGCCGGCCATGTGCGGGTCAACGGCGAGCGCGTCAAACCCGCCCAGGCGGTGCGCCCCGGAGACGAGGTGCGGATGCGCCAGGACGGGCGCGAGCGGATCGTCGTCGTCAAGGACACCGTGCGCAAGCGGGTCGGGGCGGCCGTCGCCGTGGAGTGCTTCATCGACAACAGCCCGCCGCCGCCCGCGCACGGGGACGCCGCGCCCAGCGGTCTGCGCGACCGCGGCACCGGCCGCCCGACCAAGCGCGACCGGCGCGATCTGGAGCGGCTGCACCAGAACCCCGCCAATTGACTTCCTCAACCGGCCTGAAGGCCGGTGATTCCCTCCACGCTGCGCGCGGAGCGCGCGGCGTCCGGGTGGGTTCCTGCTTCACCGCGCGGCGCCGGGACGAGTCCTGGTCTTACCTGCGCTCCACAGGCTGAGACCGCAAGTCCTGCGGCCTTGGCTATGTTCCGGGCTGCGTTGACGTCCCGGTCGTGGACGGTCCCGCAGTCCCCACAGGTCCACTCGCGGACCTGGAGGGGCTTGGGGCCGTCCTTGATCCCGCAATGCGAGCAGACCTGAGAGGTCGGCTCGAACCGACCGATCCGGATCAGCTCGCGTCCGTGGCGGCTGGCCTTGTACTCCAGCATGTCAACGAACGCGGACCATCCAGCGTCATGCACCGACTTGGCCAGGCGGGTCCGGGTGAGTCCATTGACCGAGAGCGTCTCGACCGCGAGCACTTGATTTTCGCGCACGAGGACGGTGGACAGCTGGTGGTGGAACTCCCGCCGGGCGTCGGCCACGCGGGCGTGTGCCCGCGCGACCTTGACCCTGGCCTTGTCGCGGTTGCTGCTGCCCCTGGCCTTGCGGGACAGGGCCTGCTGCGCACGCTTGAGCTTCTTCTCCGCGCGGCGCAGGAACTTCGGTGAGTCGATCTTCCGGCCGTCCGACAGGACCGCGAAGTGGGTCAGGCCCAGGTCGATACCCACCGCCGCGTTCGTCGTCGGCAACAGGTCGGGGTCGGTCTCCACGACGAAGGAGGCGAAGTACCTTCCGGCGGCGTCCTTGACCACGGTCACGGTGGACGGGGTGGACGGCAGCGCACGGGACCAGCGGACCGGCACGGGGCCGATCTTCGGCAAGTTGAGCTTTCCCCCCTCGGTGATCGACCACCGGGCGTTCGCAGTGAACCTGACGGCCTGCCGGTTGTCCTTCCTAGACTTGAACCGGGGTGGCTTGATCTTCGGCCCCTTGCGGGTGCCCTTGAGACTGGCGAAGAAGTTGCCGTACGCGGTCTCCAGATCCCTGAGCGACTGTTGCAGCACCACGGCGGACACCTCGCCCAACCACGCCCGTTCCGGAGTCTTCTTCACCTCCGTCAACCGTTTGGAAAGCTCGGCTGCCTTCGGGAACGGCAGCCCGGCGGCCCGCGCCTCCTCACGAGCCCGCAGCGCATCGTTGAAGACGACACGGGCACACCCGAACGCCTGGGCCAGAGAGGACCGCTGACCAGCCGTCGGATACAGGCGGAAGCTGTACCGAAGCTGCATGATCGGCACGCTACCCCGCCGATTCGACGACCGAGCGTCATATCATCCGTACAGACAGGAACTGCGCGTTCGTTTCACGTGAACTTGGTTCCCGTGACGGAATGACGGCAGTGAGTGTTCGCTGACGACCATCTCAAGCGCATGGAAGAGATTTTGCGAGACGTGTGCGCGGACATCGAAGTGAAGTTGGCCGAACTGGTCCGCCACTACTGGCGCGCACAGAAACTGTGGTCCGGCTCGTCCTACGCGGGCTCAGCCGACGGCGCGCCAATCAGCGTCCTCCGCCGATACATCGAGCAACAGAACCGCCCCGCCTGACCTGCGGGTCAGGGCACCACTCAGAATAGCTTCACCCTCTGCCTGAAGGCCGGAGACCTGCGATTAGCTCCGGTAGCTCTCTACGCGCCGAAGTTCAGGGCGTAGAAGGGCTGGACGGTGGCCGGGGTGACGAAGTCCATCGGCACCGTGCCGAGCAGCGGCCGGGCGGCGGCGTTCAAGCCCGCGAGGTAGCCGCTGATCCGGGGCGCCATCGCCTCGGCCGCCTGCTGCGGCCACAGGCCCCAGCCCGAGGAGGTGGTGAAGGTGATGTACAGCTTCTGCGAGTCGGTCGAGGCGCGCGCCGCGTCCAGATGGGCGGAGACCTCGGGCCACTTGCGGGAGGCGATCTCGAAGATGGTGCCGATGTCGTAGTCGTCCTCGATGTCGGTGGACGCGCCACCCCACGGGATGCCCGGCAGGCCGGAGCTGTCCGCCAGCACCACGATCCGTCCGCGCACCTCGCCGAGCTGCGGGATCCGGTTCTCGGCCCACAACAGGCCCTGCCACTTGGCCTGGTAGCCCGCGAAGACGGCGGCGAAGTCCGCGTCGGAGGCGGTCGAGTACTCCTGCTTGACCCGCATCAGCACGGTCTCCCCCGGGTGCTGCGCCAGGAACGCCTGGCAGAGGTTGAGCACGTCGCCGAAGAAGATCTGCTGGAAGATCGGGCCGTGGTGGATCGCGAAGACTCCGTTGATCAGCCGGCATCGCATGTCCAGGAACCGTACGCCCGCCGCGAGTTGGTCCGGCACGGCGAGCGTCTGGGTCTGCGTGAGCGCCCCGCCGTAACGCGAGCAGGTGTCATGCGTCCCGGGGATGGTCAGCTGCGACAGGTAGCCGCCGCCGGCGAGAGCCCCCATCCAGTCGGCCCCGCCGGGAAGGCCAGCCCCAGTGGGCAGGTCGGCCGCCCGCGCCCGGCTGGTCGCGCGGGTGAGTCCGAGCCCCGCCGCACCCAGCACCAGCGCCGACCGGGCGAAGGACCGCCGACCGAACCGAGCATCCGTCAAGTCCATGGACCCGTCCCCCTGTTGCCGCCGCACCCGGCCGAGTTGCCATGCTCATTGTGACTGCCGCCCCGCGTCGGCGCACGGGGTTGGCGGGGACGACTTTCGCGCGACTGCCGTCAGGGCTGTCGTCAGGACTGTCGTCAGGACTGCAGGGCGGCTCGGGTGAGGCTCGCCGCGGTGGAGGTCAGGCTGGTGATGGCCTGCTCCGAGTCCAGTCCGTACAGGTCCATCAGATTGAAGAGCGCCTCGGCGCTGACGACGACGGCGAGACCGCACTTGAGCTGCACCAGCGTGGCGGGGTCGGGGGCTCCGATGGACTCCGCGGCGAGCGCGTGGTCGATCAGGCCGAAGCGCAGCCCCGGGCGGGGGTTCTGCCCGGGGCGGGCGACCGTGCCCGCGATCATGGCGCGGACCACGCCCTGCCGGGCCAGCACGTGGCGCAGCAGGAAGTCGGTCGCGAAGGCGACGCGCTCCGCCGGGTCCTTGGAGTGCGCGACCGGCGCGAGTGCCTCTGTCGGGACGGGGAGCTGATCGGCGATGGCCTCCAGCAGCAGACTGACCAGGTCGGGGAAGTAGCGGTAGGCGGTGGCCTCCGAGACCAGGGCCGCCTTGGCGATCTCGGGCATGGTCACCTCGCGCCCGGTGCGACTCAGTTCGGCCGCGGCCTGCAGGATCGCGCTGCGGGTGCGCAGTTTCTGGTTCATGCGACCCGCGGTGCTCGGCATGGTCATGACTCCACCTTTCAATCCTCGACAGAACTAGCGAGCGCACCACCGTCATGAGAGATGACTTGCATCATGTAACGCGAGCGCCCTACAGTTGTGCGAGCATACTCTCATAAAGGAGCCGGCCATGAACGATGCCTCGCCCACTCCATCACCCGCCTCGACCGTCTCGGTTGTCGCACCCGACGCAGGCGAGGTGATCCAGCTGGGCCCGGCCCGGATGCGCATCCTGGAGGACGGCGGCACGACCTCGCACCGTCTCGGCATCGGCGAGATCACCCTCGCCCCGCACAGCGCCGGCCCGCCCCAGCACCGGCACTCCGACCACGACGAGGGCTTCTACGTCGTCTCCGGCACAGCCGTGTTCACCGTCGGCCACGACGAGTACGAAGCGCCGACGGGCACGCTGGTCATGGTCCCACCGGGCGTCCCGCACACCTTCGCCAACCCCGGCGACCAGCCGGTCGTCCTGCTCAACACCTTCACCCCGGACCTGTACGTGCAGTACTTCCGCGACCTGCGCGACACCCTCGCCGAGCACGGCGAACTGACCACGCAGGCCACCATCGAGACCATGAGCCGCTACGCCACCACCCCCGCCACCAACTACGCCTGATCCTCCGCCCACGCCTGAGCCAACGCCTACGCAACACGAACACGAACGCCGACGCGGGGCGGCAGGCCGCCCTCAGCCCCGGCGCAGCTGACCGGCCGTCAGCCCAGCCCGGGAACGCAGCAGCACGCGCAGCGTGTTGGCGTTCTGGTAACCCACCCGGCGGGCGATCGCCTCGATCCCCAGGTCGGTGGTGCGCAGCAGGTGCGAGGCCTGCTCGACCCGCAGGTCCTGGACGAAGCGAACCGGCGACGTCCCCAGCGCCCCGGCGGTCGCCCGCTGCAGCGTGCGCTCGCTGACCCCGAGCGCGCGGGCCGCCGCTCCGACGTCCAACGGCTCGTGCAGCCGCTCGCGCGCCCAGCGCTCGAAAGCACTGACCGTGGGATCGCTCGCGGCCAGCGCGCTCGGCAGGGTGTAACTGGCCTGGGACGGCCGCTCGTCCACCACCAGGTAGCGCGCCACCAGGTCGCAGAGCGCGGGACTACGGCGGCGGACCACCGACAGCGCGAGGTCCACGTGCCCGAAGGCCGCGCCGGCCGTGGTCACGCCGCCGGAGCTGGTCACCATCCGGGTCTGGTCGAGCGTCACCAGCGGGTAGCGCCGGCGGAAGAGCGGGGCCAGCCACCACGTCGTGGTGGCGCTCCGGCCGTCCAGCACGCCCGCCTCGGCGAGCAGGAAGGTGCCCGCACAGGCCGAGGCGAGCGCGGTGCCCCGGCCCTGCGCCCGCGCCAGCAGCTCGCGCGCGGCCAGGGTGCCGGGTCCCGAGACGAGCTCGACCAGCGCCTGCGGATCGCGCTCGGCGACGGCCGGCACCAGCAGCAGGTCACAGCCGCCCACCCGGTCCGCACGGTCCACCCGGTCCACCCGGTCCACCCGGTCCACCGGCTCGGCCGGCACCAAATGCCCGGCCCCGGTGCGCACCTGGCGCTCGAAGCCGACGGTGCTCACCTCGAAGGGCGGCGGCGGTTGCGGCAGTTGCCCGCGCAGGTCGTTGGCGCACTGGAGGACATCGAGCACGGAGGCGAGGCCCGAGTCGAAGACACCGTCGAGGGCGAGTACGGCTATTCGCATGTCGGAAACGGTATCGGATGTGCCGGTCACGACACTTCGCCGACGGCGGCCGGCGGCCTAGATTCGGAGCTGCCGGCAGCCCGCCGGCCCAGGTCACCAGCCGAGTGACCAGCGACAGAGCGGCCAGCGGCCGTCAAGTCAGCACAGCCACCAGCAAGGAGCGCATCATGTCGAAGATCGGTCTGCGGGTCCGGATCGAGGCCAAGCCCGAGCACGCCGAGGCGGTGGCCGCCCTGCTGCGGAGCGCGCTGACGCTCGCCGAGCAGGAGGAGCTGACGGTCAGCTGGTTCGCGTTCCGGGAGAGCGAGACGGTGTTCGGCGTCTTCGACACCTTTGACGGCGAGGACGGCCGCGAGGCGCACCTGAACGGCCGGATCGCCAACGCCCTGCTCGAGATCGTGCCGACCCACCTCGCCGCCGCCCCCGAGATCAAGAAGGTCGACCTGCTGGCCGTCAAGCGCGGCTGACCACCCGCTGCGGGTCCCGCCCGACCGGACGGGACCCGCAGCGACCAGCCCCGCTCACTCGTCGATCTTGGCGTCCCGCTGGTAGACGTAGCCCGCGAAGGCGATCGCGCCCACCACCCAGAGGGCGATCACCACCAGGTCGGTGGCGTTTCCGTCCAGCCCACTGACCCGGTGCATCACGTAGTCACGCGCCGAGTAGCTGGGCAGCACCTTGCCGACGTCGGCCAGCGCCCCGCTGCCGAGGGTGAACCAGAGCCCGCCCAGGATCGCCATCACGAAGTACGTGATCATCGAGATCAGCTGCACGCTGTCCTGCGGAATCGCATAGCCGATCGCGATGCCCAGCGCGGTGAAGGCGAACGAGGCGAACCAGATGATCAGCGTGGCCTCCACCCAGACCGCGGCCGACAGGTGCACCCCCATCACGCCGCCGACCACGAAGACCACCACGATGGCGGGCAGCGTGACCATCGCCGCCGAGGCGATCTTCGCCACCACGTAGCCGTTGCCCGGCAGGGTGGTCAGCTTGAGCTGCTTGATCCAGCCGTCGCTGCGCTCCTGGGCGATCTTCTGCGCGTTGTTCATCAGCGCCGCGCCCAGCGCGCCGAACAGGGCCATCGCGACCATGTAGTAGTTGCGCACCGGGACGTCGCCGATGGTGCCCTTCGCGCTGCCGCCGATCACCACGAAGAGCAGCGTCGGATAGAGCACCGAGAAGAACAGCACCCGCCGGTTGCGGAACACCCGCAGGATCTCCAGCCGGGCCAGCGCCCACACGCCGTTCATCCGATCCCCCCTACGTTCGGCCCCTGCTCGCTGTCCTGCTCGTTGTCCTGCTCGTTGTCCTGCTCGGTGATGGCGATGAAGGCCTGTTCCAGGCCGAGCGCGGTCACCTCGATCTCGGTGGGCCGGTGCCCGGCGTCCAGCAGTCCGTAGAGCGTGGCGTCGGAGTCCGAGGTCTGGATCCGCACCAGGCCGCCGGAGACGTCCAGCGAGCGGACCCCGGGCAGGCTCAGCAGCTCCTGCTCACCGACGCCGGCAGCCGGAAGGCCAGCCGGCGGAAGCCGGCCATCGCCTTGATCTCGGCGGCGGTGCCCTCCGCGAGCAGCCGGCCCTTGTTGATCACGACCACCAGGTCGGCGACCTGGTCGGCCTCCTCCAGGTAGTGGGTGGCGAAGAGGATGGTCTTGCCGCGGCGGGCCTCGGCCTTCATCGCGTTCCAGAAGATCTGCCGGTTCTCCACGTCCATGCCGGTGGTCGGCTCATCCAGCACCAGCAGGTCGTTCTCGCCCGCGATCGACACCGCGAAGCGCACCCGCTGGGTCTGGCCGCCGGAGAGCTTGTCGACCTTGCGGTCGGCGATGTCGGCGATGTTGGCCCGGGAGAGCAGTTCCTCGATATCCAGCGGCTTGGGGTGCAACCGGATGATCAGTGACAGGAACTCACGGACCGTCACCTCCCGCATCAGGCCGCCGGATTGCAGCATCACCCCGATCCGTCCGGCGTTCACGGCCTCGCGCGGCGTCCCGCCGAGCACCCGTACGGTGCCGCCGGTGGGCTTGCGAAGTCCGAGCAGCATGTCGATCGAGGTCGACTTGCCCGCGCCGTTGGGGCCGAGCAGCGCGATCGTCCGCCCCTGCGGCAGTTGCAGGCTGAGCTCGTCCACCGCCTTCACCGGCCCGAAGTGCTTGGAGACCGCGCGGAAGTCCACGGCCAACGCACTCGACGCCGCTGGTTGATCCTCACTCATCCTTCATCTCCCAGAGAACCCGGCCTTCCAGCCGGGAGAGCGGGGGTCCCCCGCCTTGAGGGAGGCGGCGGGTCCTTGGTTCGCGTTCTCCTCAGAGTCGGTGGCGGTCCCAGCTGTCAGCGGAGCTCAGCAGGTGGATCGCGCCCATCTTCGGTACTCGTATCGTATCTACCCACCGGCAGCTCAGCGCCATTTACCGGCAGTCCCCCGTGGTGAATCCGGGAGCTGGAGCTAGGACGACAACTTGCGCATCAGGCGCATGCCCTGACTTGGCGTCAGATGTGGTAGGTATGCCTTGCCGATCGCCCGGGTGATGCTCGCCAACGCCGCCGGGTCCGGGTACACCATGTACATCGGGCGGTACTCCGGCTGGAACTTCGACTTGAACGCCAGCAGCGAGCGGAACCCGTACACCGGCTCCAGCGTGCGCCCCATCCAGTCCAGCATCCGCTGCAACGCCGTCCCCACCTCGCCCTGGTCGGCGCGGGCCAGCGGCGCGCCCGACAGGCTGAGGAACAGCGCCCCCTCCTCCTTGAATCCCAGCGCGGCCGAGGCGATCAGGAACTCCATCACCCCGCGGAACGCGCCGTCCGAGCGCCGCATGAAGTCCAGCGTCCACCCCACCGGTTCACCCTCCCGGTAGACCGGCATCCAGCTGGTCAGCCCGTGCACCGTGCGGTCCTCGTCCACCGCCACCAGCATCCGCACCGCCGGATCGTCCAGCTCCTCCAACCCGCCCAGGGTGAAGCCCATTTCGGGGAGTCCCTTGTCGGATACCCACTCCTCCGAGATGGACCGCACCTGGTCCTGGATCACCAGCGGCGCCTTCCCCCAGGTCCACCACTGCGCGGTGATCCCCTCCTTCTTGGCCTTGTTCAGCGAGGTGCGGATGTCCTGCCACTTCTTGCCGGTGAACGCCAGCTCCGGCAGCGCCACCACGGTGTCCTCCGCCACCTGCAGCGACCGCCACCCGAGCGCCACCGCCCTGCCCCGGGTCTGCGCCGTCACGCTGTAGAAGCACGGCGTCCACCCGCGCGCGTCGCAGTACGCGGCGAACCCCGCCACCGCCCGCTCGCACGCCGCCGGCTCCCCGAACGGATCCCCCGTGGTCAGCGCCACCGTCGCGAACACCCGGTACGCCACGCCCGCCTCACCGCGCTCGTCGAACCAGTAGTGGTTGCCGTCCCAGGTCGAGATGAACGACAGCGTCGAGCCGCCGTGCCGCTCCAGCAGGGCCCGAGCGCGCGCGGCGGCGGCCGCGTCCACATGCACCCACGGCCGGCGGAACACCACCAGCAGCGCCGTCAGCGCCACCACCCAGAACAGCAGCCCGCAGTAGTCCTCCAGCGCCCGGCCGGCGCCGCCGGAGGGCACCGGATAGGCCGGCAGCAGGTCGTTGTAGGCGGGCGGCAGGAACTCCGCGGGCAGGCCCTTCAGCAGCCTGGCGAGGCTGGCCGGCGGCTCGTACTGGTCACGCAGCAGCCAGCCGATCCCCACGTACGCGGCGCAGGCGAGCAGGAAGGCGCCGCCGATCACCACGGCCAGCAGGATCACCGCCCGGCGCGGCAACCGCAGTCCGAACCGGTCCTGGGTGAGCAGCAGCAGCATCAGGATCAGCACCGGCAGCAGCAGCGCCTCACCGAAGATCTGCAGCACATAGGAGGTGGGATCGGCCCGGTCGGTGCCGCTGAAGGCGTCCTTGACCCCCCAGCCGACCAGCGACATCCAGCCCACCTGCGCGGCGACCGTGATCCACCAGGCCAGCCGCAGGCCCCGGCGCAGCCCCTCGGCCAGCACGAAGAGCAGCACCGGGATCAGGATGCCCATCAGCAGGCCCGGCGAGTTGAAGAACTGCTGGGTCGAGTGCGCCCGCGCGCACTCCTGCGCCGAGGTCTCGCAGGCGGCGCGGATGTCCTCGCCGGTGGGCGCCTGCGAGAAGTAGAGATCCCCCAGGACGTTGAACGGGCCGGTGGCGTTCTTGTAGAGGCTGGCCACCAGCGGACCGACCGCCGAGGCGGCCACGCACAGCGCCACCAGCACCCGGGTCTCGTTGTGCGAGGAGCGGTGCGGGCGCAGGTCGCCTGGCCGTCCGTGGAGCGCGGCGCCGACCAGCAGGCCGACCACCGCGCCGGCCAGCCGCTGCACGCCGGACAGGTAGCCGACGTACAGCACCATCACCAACGGGACGAGCAGCGCGAGGAGTTGGAGCCGGCGCTTCCAGAGTGTGGTGAGCCGGAAGCTCAGCACCATGGCCAGCGCGAAGATCCCGGGGGTGGGGCCGACCGCGATCTGGTCCTTGATGTCCTCGGTCCAGGCCGAGCCGGCCGCCACGCCGAGCCGGACCAGGCCGGTGCCGAGCAGCGTGCCGGCCACCTGACCGCCGACCAGCACCCAGGCCGTCTGCGGGGTGCCGAGCCGGCGCTCCGCCTGCGGGCCGATCAGCAGCAGCAGGAGGGTGGACGCCACATACGCGGCGATCCCCGAGCACCAGAAGAGCGAGGTGACCGGGGTCCACCAGTGCCCGGCCTCCAGGGTGCTGATGCCCACGCCGATGTCGTCCAGTACGTGGTGCGGCGGGTGGGCGCGCAGCGAGCCGGTGGCGGCGCCGATGATCCAGAGCGCGGCCACCAGCACCAGGGTGACCGGCGCGCTGAGCACCGGCTCGGCCAGGAGCGCGAGTTGGCGCACCCAGCGGTAGCCGCGCTCGGGCCCCGGCGCGAGCGGCACGGCGGCGTCGGTGCGATCCGTCGGGCTGTTCATCGCGTCACCGTCAGGCTGCGCGTCACCGTCAGGCTGTTCATCGGGTCAGTCCTGTCTGCTGGGCCAGCCACGGGATGTTCTGCGCGAGAGCGGGCCGGAAGACCGTCCAGTCGTGCCCGCCGGGCAGCGTCGCGGCCCTGGCCCGCATGCCGGCGGCGACCGCCGCCGCGTAGACCTTGGCCTGCTGCGGCCGGTACTCCCGGTCTCCGGCGCCGACCACGAAGGAGGCGGCGGTGTCGGGGAACCGCTCCCGGGCCATCACATGCAGCGGGTCCACCGCGTCGAAGGCGGCCTCGTCGCCGCCGAAGGCCTCGTCCACCGTCTTGCGGTGGCTGCCCAGGGTCGGCTCGTCCTGGCCGGAGATGTCCAGGAACGAGCCGTACACCTGCGGTGCGTTGACGGCGAGTTGCAGCGAGCAGGTGCCGCCGAGCGAGAGGCCGCCGATCGCCCAGTGCCCGCGGCCGGTGGCGACCTGCAGGTGGGTGCGGATCCAGTTCGGCACGTCCTCGGCCAGGTAGGTCTGCGCCTGGGCGATCCTGGAGTTCATGCACAGGGTGTTGCTGAAGTCGGAGCCGATCGGGTCGACGATCACCACGACCGGCGCCAGGCCCTGGTGTTCGGCGGCGAAGGCGTCCATCGCGCCGGGCACGTTGCCGGTGGTGATCCAGTCGAGCGGGCTGCCGGGCTGCCCGGCCATCAGCACCAGGACGGGCAGCAGCGCGCGCGGGGTGGTCTGGTAGGCGGGCGGCAGGTAGACATAGGCGCCGCGCGGGTGGAAGCCCGAGATCAGGCCGGGGATCGGCGAGGTCGACACGGTGCCCTTGGCGGGCAGTGCGGGCGGCGCGTGCCAGACCTCGGCGAGGACCTGGCCGGGCGGCGCGCCGACGGCGCCCGGCACGCTGCCGGCCGGCAGCGCGGTGGTCTTCTGCAGCCAGGGCGCGAACAGCACCCGCAGCGTCGGGTACTGGTCGAAGTGCCGGTTGACCTCGTTGCTCGACATCACCAGGACCAGCACCGCGGCGCAGAGCGCGCCGCCCCGCCCGCGCCAGCGCAGCCCGGGCATCCGGAAGGCGGCCAGGGTCACCGCCAGGACCCCGAGGCCGATCCAGAACCACACCTTGCGCGGCAGCGGCCCGGAGAACGGCTGCCACCAGTAGTCGATCCAGAAGACCAGCAGGATGCTCACGCCCACCGTCAGCAGCACCGCGGCCGGGAACCGGCGGGTCCACCACTGCGGGTCGCGCGACAGCAGCAGGGCGGTGAGCGAGCCGAGGCCCGCCAGGACGATCAGGACGGGTATGACACCTTCGGTCAGCGACCAGTCGAGCGGGTTCCCGCCCGCCACGGACTGGCTCATCTCGCTCCTCGGTGTCGGCTGGACTGCGCCTACCAGGAGTGAACCGTCATGGGCGGGGGACGGCATCCGCAGCCTGCCGATCGGGCGAACCGCCCGCCGCCGCCACAGGTCGGCGGTACGGGTCAGGTACGGGTCAGGCCGGCAGCTCGGCGCGGCCCTGCCGGGCGGCCCGCGCGGGCCGGACCAGGAAGGTCGCGGCGTAGACCGCGGTCGCGGTGGCCATGATGGAGAAGCTGGGCGGCAGCGTCGGCACCTCGGCGCTCAGCAGCAGGCCGACCCACATCTCCAGCACCGCGAGCCCCGCCGACAGGCCGAGCGCCCGGAACGGACGGTCGGTGAGCCGGATCGCCGCCCCGGCGGGCGCCGCGAGCAGGCCGAGCAGCAGCAGCGAGCCGACCGCCTGGGTGGCCTCCCCCGCGCACGCCCCCACCAGCGCGAGGAAGCCGAGCCCGAGCGCCCGCACCGGCACCCCGCGGGCGGCGGCCACCGCCTCGTCCAGGGTGGCGAAGAGCAGCGGCCGGGCGATCAGCAGCAGCGCGGCGCAGACCGCGGCGGCGATCAGCACGGCCAGCAGGGTCTGGTCGGCGTTCAGTCCGAAGATCGAGCCGAACAGCACGCTGGTGCCCGCGCCGCCCTGGGCGGCGCTGCGCGAGGTGGTGTAGATGGTCAGGAAGAACGCGCCCAGACCCAGGATCCAGGCGAAGACGCTGCCGATCGCCACGTCGTCCGGACGGCCCTTGCGGCCGATGCCGCCCAGCAGCAGTCCGCCGCCGACGGTGGCCGCGAAGAGCCCGAGCCGCAGGTCGTAGCCGCCGGCCAGGGCGGCCATCGCGCCGGTGAAGGCGACGTGGCTGAGCGCGTCGCCGGTGAAGATCTGCGCGCGCAGCACCAGGAAGTAGCCGACCAGGCCGGCCGCCAGCGCGATCGCGGTGCCGGCCAGCAGGGCGTGCTGGAAGAACGGCTGGGTCAGGGTGTTCATGCGGCGCCTCCCAGGGCCAGGGGCGCGCGGCTGCGGCCGTGGCCCAGTCGGTCGTGGACGGCGCGGCCGAGGTGGGCCAGCAGGTAGCCGCCGAAGGCGAAGGCGGTCACGAAGAAGCCGAGCGGGTAGGGCTGGTAGTAGGCGGCGATCAGGCCGAGCCAGCAGGAGCCCAGGCCGATCAGCACCGCCAGCAGCAGGCTGAGCCCGGGCCGGGCGGTGAGCTGCTGGGCGGTGGCGGCGGGGATCACCATCAGCGCGAAGACCAGCAGGGTGCCGGTGATCTGCCCGGCCTCGGCGGTCGCCGCGCCCAGCAGCACCAGGAAGACGGTGGACAGCAGCCGCACCGGCACGCCGCGGCCCGCGGCCACCTCGGGGTCGACGGAGGCGAACAGCAGCGGGCGCCCGATCAGCGCCAGCACCGCGAGCACCACCGCGCCGACCACCGCGAGCACCGTCACCTGGCCGGTGGTGATGCCGAGGAAGCTACCGAAGAGCAGCGACTCGGGACCGCTGAGCAGTCCCTTGTAGAGCGTGATGAAGAGGAAGCCGCAGGCCAGCGCGAAGGCCTGGACGGTCCCGGTGACGGCCGACTCCTCGGCGCCGCTGTCCCGGCCCTTGCGCCGCAGCAGGGCGATCACCAGCGCGGCGGCCACGCAGAAGCCGAAGTAGCCGAAGGTGGCGCTGACCCCGATCAGGGTGGCCAGCGAGGCGCCGGGGAAGGCCGCGACCGAGAGCGTGTGCCCGGCGAAGGTCTGCCGGCGCAGCACCATGAACCAGCCGACCGCCGCGGAGACCACCGCGACGACCGCGCCGGCCCGGAAGGCGTTGACCATGAAGGGGTAGGACCAGATCTCCTGGAAGTCGGCGAGCAGGTTCCAGGAGAAGACCGGTGAGGAGGCGTCAGCGAGCAGCACGGTCGCCTCCGGGCGCGGCGGCCGGGTGCCGGTCGCTGTGCACGGCCGGCGCCTCCGGCTGGCCGACCACCACGAGCCGGCCGTCGGAGGTGCGCAGCACCTCGACCGGGGTGCGGTAGAGCCGGGTCAGCGTCTGCGAGGTGATCACCTCGGCGGGGGTGCCGCTGACCGCGCCGCCCTCGGCGATGTACACCACGCGGTCCAGGTGGTGCAGGATCGGGTTGACGTCGTGGGCGACCATCAGCACGGCCACCCCCTCCTGGTGGCAGATCCGTCCGAGCAGGGCCGCCACGGCGCTCTGGTTGGGCAGGTCGAGGCTGTCCAGCGGCTCGTCGAGCAGCAGCAGCCGGGGGCGGCGCACCAGCGCCTGGGCGATCAGCAGGCGCTGCTGCTCGCCGCCGGAGCACTGGCCGATCGGGCGGTGGGCGTAGGCGCTCGCGCCGACCAGCTCGATCACCTCCTCGACGCGGGCGGCCGCGGCCTTGCGGCGGGCCGAGCGCAGGCCGGGCAGCGGCACGCCCCAGCGGTCGCCGTCCAGGCCGAGCCGCACCACGTCGGTGCCGCGGATCCGCAGGCCGGCGTCGAAGCTGCGGCGCTGCGGCAGGTAGCCGACCTGCGGATTGCCCTGACCGGGCGCGGCGCCGAGTACCCGGACCTGGCCGGCCGCGGCGGGCACCATCCCGAGCAGCAGCTTGACCATGGTGGACTTGCCGACCCCGTTGGGGCCGAGCACGGCGGTGAACTCCCCTTCGCCGACGGTCAGATCGACTCCCGACCAGAGCATGCGGCCGCCCACCTGGACGGCCACGCCGTCCAGCGCGACCACCGGCTTGCCGGGCGAGGCGGCCTCGGCCGCCACCGACTCCGTTGTGATCGCGGTCACTTGGCCACCGCCTGGCTCAACGCGGCCTCGATGCCCTGGAGTTCCTTGGTCTGCCAGTCCTGGAAGCCGGCTCCGGCCGGCGCCAGGGTCTCGGTCACGGTGGCCACCGGGATGCCCTGCGCCTTGGCCGCGTTGACCTGCGCGGTCACGTCCGGGGTGGAGTTCTGGGTGTTGTAGACGTAGACCTTGATCTGCTTGCCGGCGATCTGCTGGTCGATGGCGGCCTTGTCGGCGGCGGTCGGGTCGGTGCCCTCGCTCATCGCGGCCAGGAAGCTCGCGGGGGTGATCAGCTTCAGCCCCAGGCCCTCGGCGAGCGGGCTGACGATCGACTCGGAGGCCCCGATCGGGGTGCCGGCGTACTTCGTCCTGATGTCGGATATCAGCTGGTGGTACGAGGCAAGCGTCTTGGTCTCGAAGGCCGACTGCTGGGCCTGGAAGTACGCGGCGTCGGCCGGGTCGATCCGCTGGTAGTCGGCGGATATCTGCTCGACCACCTTGGTGACGCTGTCCGGCGAGTACCACTGGTGCGGGTTGCCGCCCTGCTTGACGCCGACCAGGTCGCCCACGTCCAGGGTGCTGCGGCTCTTGCTGGGGTTGGCGCCGATCAGCTTGTCCGCCCAGCTGTCGTAGCCGATGCCGTTGACGATCGCGTACTGCGCGCCGGCCACCGTGCGGCCGTCGGCCGCGGTCGGCTCGTAGGAGTGCGGGTCGGTGTCCGGGTTGGTGATGATGCTGGTCACCTTCACGTGGTCACCGCCGAGTTGGCGGGCGATGCTGCCCCAGAAGTTCTCCGCCGCGACCACCTGGATCACCTTGCCGTGCCCGCCGTCCGCCGTGTCCGTGCTGGTGGACGGCGCGGTGGTGGCGCAGGCACTGGTGACCGTGATCGCGCCGACGGCGGCGAGGCCCAGCGCCAGTCGCGTGGCGCGACGGCGGGCCTGGCGGGTACGCAAGGGGTGCATGGGCGCGGGTACTCCTCAGGGACACGGACCCCGGAGGAGGGGTTCGACTCGGTGGGACACCGGTCAGAGTACGTGACAACGGTTTTCATCTCCAAGCCGATTGCCGCTGAGATGAAAATCAATACCGAATCTTGACCGACCGGCGGGCGGCCCTGCGTCCGGTCGGTTGGCCGCCTCGGCCGGAGGGTGGAAAGCTCGAAGGGCGTGGTCCCGTGCGCCGTCGGGAGGAGTGCAGCGATGTCCGAGCGAGGAACGTCCCGGGCGGGGGCGGGCGCTCGGGCGCCCGCGGTCGAGCGGGTGGAGCAGTTGCGCAATGTCGTGCTGGTCGGCGTCAGCGGGGTCGGCAAGACCACGCTGACCGAGTCACTGGCCCTGGCGGCCGGGGCGCTGAACCGGGCCGGGCGGGTGGCGGACGGGACGACGGTCGCCGACTACGAGGAGATCGAGCACCAGCAGCAGCGCTCGGTACGGCTCTCGGTGGTACCGGTCGAGTGGCGCGGAATCAAGATCAACCTGCTGGACCCGCCCGGCTACGCCGACTTCGCCGGCGAACTGCACGCCGCCCTGCGCGCCGCCGACGCCGCCGTCTTCCTGGTCTCCGCCACCGAGCCGGTGACCGGCCCGGTGCTGACCCTGTGGCGCCTGTGCGCCGACGCCGGGCTGCCCCGCGCCATCGTCGTGACCAGGATGGACGCCGCCCGCGCCGACTTCACCGAGGTGCTGGCCGCCTGCCAGGACGCGTTCGGCGCGGGCCGCCCCGACTCGGTGCAGCCGCTGGACCTGCCGGTGCGCACCGACGGGCACGTGCGCGGCACCGTCGAGCTGATCAGCGGCGAGACACACGGCAGCGTCGACGGCAGCCTGCCCGACACCGGACCGGCCCGCGAGCGCCTGGTCGAGGCGATCGCCGGCGAGGACGACGCGCTGCTGGAGCGCTACCTGGAGGGCGAGGCGCTGGACGACGCCGCGCTGTCGCGGGGCCTGCGCGGCGCCGTGCTGCACGACGCGCTGCACCCGGTGCTGCCGACCACCGAGGACGGCACCGGCGCCGTCGACCTGCTGGACCTGATCGTCGACTCGTTCCCCTCCCCCGCCGACACCCCCCGCGGCGCCGACCCCAAGGCCCCGCTCACCGCCCAGGTGATCCACAACAGCGGCGACCCGTACGTCGGGCGGCTCAGCCTGATCCGGGTCTTCGCCGGGACGCTGCAGCCGGACGCCCTGGTCCGGGTGGCAGGCGGCCCGGACGAGGCTGCCGCCGGGACGGAGGAGCGGGTCTCCGGCCTGACCAGCCCGTTCGGCAAACTCCAGCGCCCCGTCCCGGAGGCGATCGCCGGCGACCTGGTCTGCGTCGCCAAACTCACCAGCGCCCGAGCCGGCGACACCCTCTCGGACCCGGCCGAGCCCCGGCTGCTGGAGCCGTGGCCGCTGCCCGAGCCGCTGCTGCCGATCGCCGTCGAGGCGCACAGCAAGGCGGACGACGACAAGCTCGCCCAGGGCCTGGCCAAGCTCACCGCGCAGGACGCCACCGTGCGCGTCGAGCAGAACCCCGACACCCACCAGATCGTGCTGTGGTGCACCGGCGAGGCCCACGCGGCCGTCGTGCTGCACCAGTTGGGCGCGCTGTACGGGGTGCGGGTGGACCAGGTGCCGTACCAGGTGGCGCTGCGCGAGACCTTCGCCGGCGCGGCGACCGGGCACGGGCGGCTGGTGAAGCAGTCCGGCGGCCACGGGCAGTACGCGGTCTGCGAGTTGCTGGTGGAGCCGCTGCCACCCGGCGGCGGCTTCGAGTTCGTGGACAAGGTGGTCGGCGGCGCGGTGCCCCGGCACTTCGTGCCCTCGGTGGAGAAGGGCGTGCGCGCGCAGCTGGCGCACGGCGTCGGCGAGGGGCACCCGCTGGTGGACGTCCGGGTCACCCTGGTCGACGGCAAGGCGCACTCGGTGGACTCCTCGGACGCCGCCTTCCAGACCGCGGCCGGCCTCGCCCTGCGTGACGCGGCGGCGCAGACCACCGTGCGGCTGCTGGAACCGGTGGCCGACGTCGGGGTGCTGATCCCCGACGAGTACCAGGGCGCGGTCTTCAGCGACCTGTCGATGCGCCGCGGCCGGGTGCTGGGCACCGAGGCCGCCGGTCCGGGGCAGAGCCTGCTGCGCGCCGAGGTGCCGGAGCTCGAACTCACCCGCTACGCCATCGACCTGCGCTCGCTCTCGCACGGCACCGGCTCGTTCACCCGCGCCCCGTTGCGCTACGAGCCGATGCCGGCCGCACTGGCCGGCCGCCGCACCCAGCCCGACGACCGTTAGGGCATGCGCGCCCCCGAATGGACCCGCGCGGGTCGCGGCCGCTTCGTGGCCCGGGTGACTGTGGGGACAGGCGGCACGGGAGTGGTCCCGGCCAGCGACCTTGGGCGGCTTCTGTGAGCGTAGGTGGATGGCGTGGGCGATCGGGTGCGGCCGGCGGCGGACGGCGCCGGGCGGTGGTGCTGCTCGCCGCGGCGGGCGGCCTGGTCGGCATGGTCGGCCTGACGGCCTGCGGGGGCGCGCCGGCGACCGTGGTCAACCCCGTCACCGGCGCCAGCCCGTTCTCACCGAACGCCGCCGCGTTCTCGGGCTCCACCCCCTCCGCGCTCGCCTCGATCGCCGCCTCGATCGCCGCCTCGGCCTCCGCCGTCGCCTCCCAGGCGGCCGCCTCGGCCTCCGCCGCCACCGCGTCCAGCTCCGCCCGGGCCGCGTCCTTCGAGGCATCCGTCTCGGCGTCCGCCGCTCAGGCCTCGGCCGCCGCCTCGGCCGCGCTGGCGCCCCTCGGCGGGACCCCCGGCAACGCCACCGGCGACATCACGCTCACCGGTGTCCCGCTGGCGACCACCGGCGGGCTGACGGCGGTGGTGGTGACGATCACCAACAGCACCTCGAAGACCGCCTCCTACGCCGTGCGCATCGATTTCACGAACGCGGCCGGCGAGTCGGTCGACAGCGCCGTGGTGGGCGCCCAGAACGTCGCCCCCGGCAAGACGGCGATGCCGGTCGCCTCCAGCTCGGTGTCGTCGAACATCGCGGTGCTGCCGGTGGTCGTCCAGGCGCTGCGCATCCCCTGACCCGGCTCAGCCGCTCCCGGGGGCGTGCGGGTCCTGCGGGGCGGTGGCTTCGCGGCCCGCCTCCCGCAACGTGCTCGGTACGCCCCTGATCGGCCGGGTGTGCACCTTCGCCACACACGGGGGCATCGCCGCCACGGCGGGGTGCTCCCGGGCGCGGTACGCGCTCGGCGTCTCCCCGACCAGTTCGGTGAAGCGCGAACTGAACGAGCCGAGCGAGGTGCAGCCGACCTCCATGCACGCGTCGGTCACGCTCATCCCCGCGCGCAGCAGCGCCATCGCCCGCTCGACGCGCCGGGTCATCAGGTAGCTGTACGGCGTCTCGCCGTAGGCCGCCCGGAACCGCCGCGCGAAGTGCGCCGGCGACATCAGCGCGTGGCGGGCCAGCGTCGGCACGTCCAGTGGACGGGCGTATTCGCGATCGATCAGATCCCGCGCCCGGCGCAGCTGCGCGAGCGCGGCGAGATCAGGCGAGTCCATGGAACGAGGCTACCGTTCACACCCGTTCAGTGATCCGGGCACCGTTCGAAGCTGCTTAGATCGAGCCAGGCGACGCCGACGGGGGCCGGTCAGGCAGCCCGCCGCCTGACCGGGACGGAGAAAGACGATGAGCAAGGCCAAGGGGAGCGACACACCGGCGCCGGCGCCGCATGCCGCCGACAGCCACGACCTGATCCGCGTCCACGGCGCGCGCGTGAACAACCTCAAGGACCTCAGCGTCGAGATCCCCAAGCGCCGGCTGACGGTGTTCACCGGCGTCTCCGGCTCGGGCAAGAGCTCGCTGGTCTTCGACACCATCGCCGCGGAGTCGCAGCGGCTGATCAACGAGACCTACAGCGCCTTCGTGCAGGGCTTCATGCCGACGCTGGCGCGGCCCGAGGTCGACGTACTCGACGGGCTGACCACCGCGATCATCGTCGACCAGCAGCGGATGGGCGCCGACCCCCGCTCCACGGTCGGCACCGCCACCGACGCCAACGCGATGCTGCGCATCCTCTTCAGCAGGCTCGGGAAGCCCCACATCGGCTCGCCCAAGGCGTTCTCCTTCAATGTCCCCTCCATCAGCGGCGCGGGTGCGGTCACCCTCGAACGCGGCGGGAAGACCGTGAAGGAGCGGCGCAGCTTCAGCATCACCGGCGGCATGTGCCCACGCTGCGAGGGCCGGGGCGCGGTCTCCGACATCGACCTCACCCAGCTCTTCGACGACTCCAAGTCGCTCGCCGAGGGCGCACTCACCATCCCCGGCTACACGCCGGGCGGCTGGAACTACCGCCTCTACAGCGAGTCGGGCTTCTACGACCCCGAGAAGCCGCTGCGCAAGTACACCAAGAAGGAGCTGGCCGACTTCCTCCACCACGAGCCGGTCAGGATGAAGATCGCAGGCATCAACATGACCTACGAGGGTCTGATCCCGCGGATCCAGAAGTCCTACCTCGCCAAGGACCGGGAGGGGATGCAGCCCCACATCCGGGCGTTCGTGGACCGGGCGGTCACCTTCACCGTCTGCCCCGAGTGCGACGGCACCAGGCTGAGCGAGGCGGCCCGGTCCTCCCGGATCGGCAAGGTCACCATCGCCGACGCCTGCGCGATGCAGATCGGCGACCTGGCCGACTGGGTCCGCGGCCTCGACGAGCCGTCGGTGGCGCCGCTGCTCGCCACGCTGCAGCAGACGCTCGACTCGTTCGTCGAGATCGGGCTCGGCTACCTCTCGCTGGACCGCTCCTCGGGCACGCTGTCCGGCGGCGAGGCGCAGCGGGTCAAGATGATCCGCCACCTCGGGTCCTCGCTCACCGACACCACCTACGTCTTCGACGAGCCCACCGTCGGCCTGCACCCCCACGACATCCAGCGGATGAACGGTTTGCTGCTGCGGCTGCGGGACAAGGGCAACACGGTGCTCGTCGTGGAGCACAAGCCGGAGACGATCGCGATCGCCGACCACGTCGTCGACCTCGGACCCGGCGCCGGGACGGCGGGCGGCACCGTCTGCTTCGAGGGCAGCGTCGAGCGGCTGCGGACCAGCGGCACCATCACCGGCCGCCACTTCGACGACCGGGCCGAACTCAAGAAGACGGTGCGGACGTCCACCGGCAGGCTGGAGATCCGCGGCGCGACAACGCACAACCTGCGTAACGTCGACGTCGACATCCCGCTCGGGGTGCTGGCCGTGATCACCGGCGTCGCCGGCTCCGGCAAGAGCTCGCTGGTGCACGGGTCGCTGCCCGCCAGTGCCGACACGATCTCGATCGACCAGGGCGCGATCCGCGGCTCGCGGCGCAGCAACCCCGCGACGTACACCGGGCTGCTCGACCCGATCCGCAAGGCGTTCGCCAAGGCCAACGGCGTGAAGCCGGCGCTGTTCAGCGCCAACTCCGAAGGCGCCTGCCCCAATTGCAACGGCGCCGGGGTCATCTACACCGACCTGGCGATGATGGCCGGCGTCGCCACCACCTGCGAGGAGTGCGAGGGGAAGCGGTTCGACGCGTCGGTGCTCGAGTACCGCCTCGGTGGCCGGGACATCAGCGAGGTGCTCGCGATGTCGGTGACCGAGGCCGAGGAGTTCTTCGGCGCCGGCGAGGCCCACACCCCGGCCGCACACCGCATCCTCGACCGGCTCGCCGACGTCGGGCTCGGCTACCTCAGCCTCGGCCAGCCGCTCACCACGCTGTCCGGCGGCGAGCGGCAGCGGCTCAAGCTGGCCACCCACATGTCGGAGAAGGGCGGTGTCTACCTCCTCGACGAGCCGACCACCGGCCTCCACCTCGCCGACGTGGAGCAGCTGCTAGGGCTGCTCGACCGGCTCGTCGACTCCGGCAAGTCGGTCATCGTCATCGAGCACCACCAGGCGGTCATGGCGCACGCCGACTGGATCATCGACCTCGGCCCCGGCGCCGGCCACGACGGCGGACGGATCGTCTTCGAGGGCACGCCCGCCGACCTGGTCGCCGCCCGCTCCACCCTCACCGGCGAGCACCTCGCGGCGTACGTGGGCAGCTGACCAACGCTTCCTACTGCCTCTCCTACTGCCTCGGCGGACCGCCGCTGGGCGGCGGCGGGTTGGCCGGACCGGGGGGCGGCGCGGGCTTGCCGCCCGGCAGACTGGTCGGCCCCTGCGACGGGGGCTTCTGCGGACTCACGAGGTGCGGCCCTCCTGTCGGGTCTGCCGGACCGTCCGGGGCGGCCGGGGCGGCCGGGGCGGCGGGGGGACGACCCCCCTTGCGGGGCCCGCGCGTACCGCGCCGGCCGCCGGGCCAGCTCGGGCCCTGGGCGCCGGGCGGTGGTTTCTCGCTCATGCTCGCCATGATGCCCACGCCGGCGGCCGGCCGCCCCTCCCCCGCCGCTCCCGCGCCACCGCCCGTGCGGCGTCTTGACAAGCGCACCTCGCGTCGCGGAAGACTGGTGGCCGACGTGAACTCCCGCTCCAGGAAGGCATCCCAGATGGCGAACATCGCGGCCCGCACCCCGCAGGAGACCTACGAGAGCCACGGGAAGGCCCTCCTCGCCGAGGACCTGGACGCGCTCGTCCTGAACTTCGCCGAGGACGCGGTCTTCATCACTCCCAGCGGCGTCAAGCACGGCCGGGAGGGCGTTCGGGAGGCCTTCGCCCAGCTGTTCAGCGAGCTTCCGCACGCCCAGTGGGACATCAAGATCGCCACCTTCGCGGCCGATGTCCTCTTCCTGGAATGGTCCGCCACCTCCGACCGCAACCAGGCAGACCAGGGCGTCGACACCTTCGTCTTCCGCGACGGGCTCATCCAGACCCAGACCGTCCGCTACCTGCTGACCCCGAACAGCTGACGCGCCACCGCTGATGACCCCGAGGTTTCGCGGATTTCCGAGATCGATGTGACGCTGCGCCAGTAGGCTGCGCCTGTCCGTGTCCAGCCGGCCGAGCATCAGCAGGAGAACTCATGAGCGCAGTAGTCCTCACCACCAACCACGGCAAGATCAAGATCGAGCTCGACGGTGAGAAGGCGCCCAAGACCGTTTCGAACTACCTGACCTACGTCAACAGCGGGCACTACAACGGCACGATCTTCCACCGCGTGATCCCCGGCTTCATGATCCAGGGCGGCGGGTTCGAGCCGGGCATGAAGCAGAAGCCGACGAACGACCCGGTCGAGAACGAGGCGAAGAACGGACTGAAGAACGAGCCCTACACCGTCGCCATGGCCCGTACCTCCGACCCGCACTCGGCCAGCGCGCAGTTCTTCGTCAACGTCAAGAACAACTCGTTCCTCGACTACCCGGGGCAGGACGGCTGGGGTTACACCGTGTTCGGCCGGGTCGTCGAGGGCACCGACGTCGTCGACGCCATCGAGAAGGTCAGGACAACCCGCAGCGGTCAGTTCGCGGACGTGCCCGAGACCGACGTCATCATCGAGAAGGCGGAGCTGGTGCAGTAACCAAGGAAGGCCGGCGAGTTCGGGACCGGCCGACCGCCGCGCCGAACTGAATCCCCGCCACCGTTACGAACGGTCGCGGGGATTCGCCATGCCCAAGCCCGGCCTGTACCCAACAACGGCCACCCAACGCCCACTCAGGAGTGCAGCTCGAGGAATTCGAGCCGGTTGCCGAACGGGTCGACGGCGTGGAAGCGGTCCTGCCCGGGCACTTCGTTGCTGAAGGTGACGAGATATCCGTGGTCGGCCAGCCGGTCCGCGAGCGCACGCAGCCCGCGGATCTCGAAGCCGGGATGGGCCTTGAGCGCGGGCCGGAAATCCGGCTCCACGCCGAGGTGGACTTGAAAACCGGGCCCCTGAAACCAGCAGCCGCCACGGGCGGCGAGCGGTGGCGGCTTGGGGATCTCGCACAGTCCGAGCAGTTCGCCCCAGAAGGCTCGGCACTGCGGTTCGCCACCGGCCGGGATGGCGAGCTGGACATGATTGATGGCAGCGAAGGAGATGGCAGCGGTCATAGCACGGGCCTCCAGCGGGTTCTGGCCTAACGGCAATTATCTCGACATCAAGATACATTGTGCACCGTCGGGCGCAACCCTCACAGAACCCCTCTGCGCGACCATGGAGAGGCAGGCCAGAGCCTCGGCCGTGATACGACGGCTCAACTGCACGTCTGCCCAGGTCATCCGGCGCAGCCGTGTTCGGCGTCGAGGTTGGCTTCGGCGACGCGGCCGCGCAGGGTTTCGCTGCGGTCGGCGGGGCGGATCTGGTCGGGTGTGCGGGTGATCTCGATGCCGCCGCCGGGTGGGCGGAGGTAGAGCTCGCCGTGGCGGTTGTCCATGACGACCAGGATGCGCAGCGACTTGCGGTCGACGACGTAAGAGCCGGTCGGCGGGATGTCGTCGGGGGTGCTGGTGCTGGTGGTGCTGATCATTCGCTCAATTCCATTCGCACAGCGGGCAGTTCGGCCAGTCCAGTGGGCACGACGGCCGTGCCGGGGAGAACGCGGCCCGAGCAGCGCGCGTGATCCTTGAGAAAATCGGCGATCGCCTGCACGGTGCGCACATTGCACCCGCCAATCTCGATGTGGACGCCACGCGGGTGGAGGGTGACCCTTCCCCCCTCCAGACCGGGCAGCGGCGGCAGACCGTTGAGCTGCAGCGCATCCACCAGCGCGTCAACGGCCCGCTGCGCGGCTTCGCGGAGCTCGCGGACCATCCGGTCCTCTTGGGACTCAACTCTGTTGCTTGTCACGGGCGTCCAGTCCCTCAAGGATCAGTTCGGCGATCTGAATGACCACATCCGACCGGGCCCGACCGAGGTCGACCAGGACGGTACCGGTCAGGGCGGACGCCGGGTCGATGCCGACGGATGGAAGTGGAGACCCTGCGCGAGTCAGGGCAGCGGTCAACTTCGTTACTGCGATGCGTGCTTGCTGGCGTTGGGCATGGATCTGCCTACTCAGGATGGACATGAGTCAGTTCCTCTCTGTAGCGAAACCACTACCGGGGGTGCTCACTGTGACGTACGCTTGAGAACTGTTCAACCTGCCCGAGAGCAATGTGGACTTGGAGTGGATCGCATGAACCGCAAGCAACTTGATCCTCAGTCATCTCCCCAAGCGGCCTTCGGCTCGCAGCTCCGCACGTCAAGGGAAGCGCTCGGGTGGTCGCAGGACGTGCTCGGCGAGCACATGGAGTACTCGGGCACGTACATCTCAGCGGTGGAAACGGCCCGCAAGTCTCCTACGCTGAAGTTCGCAAAGTCGGCGGACGCGGCGCTCGGCACCGGCCAGACGCTGGAGTTGATGTGGCGGGGGATCAAGAACTCGGCACTGCTGGAAGGCTTTCCGGAACACGCGGCGCAGGAGGCGAAGGCAGCAGAGATCCGGATCTTTGAGCCGATCATGATCCCCGGGCTTCTCCAAACCCAGGAGTACGCCACGGCGCTGGGATCGGCCGCGATGCAGCGTGGAAGCGTCAGCCAGGATCAGGTGGACGAGCGATTGCGCTTTCTCCTCACGCGTCAGCGACTGCTGCGCCGCTCGGCGCCACCGCTTATCCACGCTGTCATCGCCGAGAACTGCATCCGGCAGCCGGTGGGTGGTGCTGAGATCATGGGAGCCCAGCTTGACCACCTGGTCGTGATGTCCCGTCGGCCACACGTGATCATTCAGGTAGCTCCGTTCAGCCTGGCCGAGTTCGTTCCGTTCAGGGCGTTCGTGACCCTGCTGACCTTCGCTGACCGATCAGTGTTCGGCTACACCGAGTCGGCCGAGGAGGGCAACGTGGTACGCCATGATGAGACCGTCAGGGCCTGGGAGAGGAACTACCATCAGCTCCAGGTGGAAGCGCTGTCGAAGGCTGCATCTCTGGCACTGATCCGCAAAGCCCGAAAGGAACTTCTCTCATGACCGACCCCAACCTGTCCGGCGCCGCCTGGTTCAAGTCGTCCTACAGCGACAATGGCGGGAGCTGCGTTGAGGCCGCGCCGAACTTCCCCGGCCTCGTCCCGGTCCGTGACTCGAAGGATCCGTCCGGTCCCGCCCTGCTCTTCCCCGCTGAGGTGTTCGCCGCGTTCGTCGCCGGCGTCAAGGCTGGCGATTTCGGGACCGTCTGATCAACTTCCCACCCCACTGGCCCCTGTGACGCTGAGCAAGCCCGCAGGGGCTTCAGTGTCTGTGCTGCTGGGTACGGATGGGCGTTGGAGCGTGGCTCCGGGCTGCATCCCAGAGCCCTTCTCATCCGCGAGGTATGGAAGGAAGTTCGCCATGACCCACGTAGACCTGATCGACGCTGCCTGGTTCAAATCGTCTTACAGCCAGTCCGGCGGGCAGTGCATCGAGGTCGCTCCCGGCTTCACGGGCGTCATGCCGGTCCGTGACTCGAAGGACCCGTCCGGACCCGCCCTCGTCTTCCCCGCCGCCGCGTTCGCCGCATTCGTCGACGGTGTCAAGGCCGGCGATTTCGGGACCGTCTGACTTCGCTGCGCCAAGCTGAATCCCCGCCACCGTGAGGAACGGTGGCGGGGATTCGCCATGTCCGGTACCACGGGTCGCTCGCACCGTGGCTACTGCTCCCACTGCTCCTTGGTGATCTCGTACCGCACGCCTCCATGCTCGGAGCCCTCGACCATCGCCATGTCGGGGGGAGTAGGGAGGGTGTCCGCGAACGTCATTTCGAGCTTCTTCATGATGTTTTGCGAACCATGGTTCACGGTCATCGTCTCAGCCCAGACCATCCGCACACCGAGCTCCGTGAACGCCTTGCCCAGCAAGGCCCGCGAGCCCTCGGTGGCATAACCCCTGCCCCAAGCCGCCTGCCGCAGCCGGTAGCCGAGTTCGACTTCGTCCAGCGGGCCCTGCGGCTCGGGACGCAGGATGAACCAGCCGATGAACGCGCCGCCGTCCTTCTCGTGCGCGGCGAACAGTCCGAGGTCGCCGCCCCACTTCTCGTAGCCGGCAAGGATGTTCGGCAGGTAAAGCTCGCGGACGACCTCCGGCGCAGTCGGGTTGCCGCCGGTCAGGTAGCGCATCACCGCCGGGTCGCTGTCCAGCTCGATCAACAGGTCCGCGTCATCAGCAGTGAAGCGGCGCAGCGCCAGGCGCGCGGTCTCCAGGTAGGTATCCACGGGCCGATGATGCCTGAAGCAAGTCGGACAGCCCAACGGTTTTCTTCGGCAGCCCGGGGGGATCGGGTCGCTTCCCTCCCATGCCCCGTCCGTTACCCCCAAGTCGCCGGTGTGAACAGGAACGCGCGTACGGGCGTCGCCTCCTGATCGCTGTCGGCGTCGCCGTCCCGGGCGGCCTGAGGTGCGTCTTCGCCTGCCTGCCGGTACCACGCGACCAGCTCGGCATAACGGGGATCTGTCCACTCGCTCACGGGTGAGCCTCCTGTCTCCGCCAGCAGAGTACCGACGTGCAAGCCCCCTCCACCGACGTACCGACGGCAGGGGCCACATTGCACGGAGCCGTCCCGTGCGAGGCAACGGAATCGCCTACGACACCGGCGACCACACGCCGAACCACTGCTCGGCGTCCCACGCCTCGAATCGCTCCAGCTCGGTGAACCCGAGCTTCGCCGCGAGGCGCATCGAGGCGACGTTGGCGGTCTGGGTGTAGATCACCACCGGCTCACCGGGAAGCGAGCCGGCAAACCAGTCGAGTGCCGCTGCGCACGCCTCGGTGGCGTACCCGCGTCCCCACGCCTGCGGCAAGAACAGGTAGCCGAGCTCGGTCTTCCCGGCCTCCCGGCGGGTACTCGGAGGCTCGGGGTTGTGCGGGTCGAGCAGGATTGTGCCGATCGTCGCTCCGTCGAGCTCGACCACGAAGAAGCCGGGGCGCCGCCCGGGCACCTCGGGTACCGCGCGTTCGAGCTCGGCACGCGGTCGCGGGCCACCGAGGTAAGTGCCCACCTCTGACGAGGCGTGCAGCTCGATGACCGCCGCGCGGTCCCGAGCCTCGGACGCGCGCAGGACGAGCCGCTCGGTCTTGATCGGGGCAGGTGGCCAGGCGAGGGCTCTGGTGTCGGTCATGCCTGCCAACCTAACAAGCAGGCTCAGAAACGATCAAGACTCGCCAACCTGGCAGGCACTACCGGCACTACCGGCGCTACCCCAGCAGGCGGACCGCCTCCTCGCGCATCTCCACCTTGCGCACCTTGCCGGTCACCGTCATCGGGAACGCGTCCACCAGGTGCACGTAGCGCGGGATCTTGTAGTGCGCCAACTTGCCCGCGCAGTAGGCCCGCAGAGCGTCCGCCGTGAGCTCCGGCGCGCTCGGGCGCAGGCGGATCCAGGCCATCAGCTCCTCGCCGTACTTCTCGTCCGGGACGCCGATCACCTGGGCGTCCAGGATGTCGGGGTGCTGGTAGAGGAACTCCTCGATCTCGCGCGGGTAGATGTTCTCGCCGCCGCGGATCACCATGTCCTTGATCCGGCCGGTGATGGCCAGGAAGCCGTCCGCGTCCATCACCGCCAGGTCGCCGGTGTGCATCCAGCCGTCCGCGTCCACCGCCTCTGCCGTGCGCTCGGGCTCCTCCCAGTAGCCGAGCATCACCGAGTAGCCACGCGTGCACAGTTCGCCGGCGCTGCCGCGCGGCAGAGTAGCGCCGGTGGCCGGGTCGACCACCTTGACCTCCAGGTGCGGGCCGACCCGGCCGACCGTGGAGACCCGGTGCTCGAAGGAGTCGTCGGTGCGGGTCTGGGTGGAGACCGGCGAGGTCTCGGTCATGCCGTAGCAGATCGACACGTCCCGCATGCCCATCCGCTCCATCACCTGCTTCATCACCTCGCTCGGGCAGGGCGAGCCGGCCATGATGCCGGTGCGCAGCGAGGTGAGGTCGTGTTCGGCGAAGGACGGGTCGTTGAGCTCGGCGATGAACATCGTCGGGACGCCGTACAGCGAGGTGCAGCGCTCGGCGGCGACCGCCGCCAGCGTGGCGCGCGGCTCGAAGGAGGGCGCCGGGATCACCATGCAGGCGCCGTGCGAGGTGGCGGCGAGATTGCCCATCACCATGCCGAAGCAGTGGTAGAACGGCACCGGGATGCAGATCCGGTCCTGCTCGGTGTACTCCAGCAACTCGGCGACGAAATAACCGTTGTTGAGGATGTTGCGGTGCGAGAGCGTGGCGCCCTTGGGGAATCCGGTGGTGCCCGAGGTGTACTGGATGTTGATCGGGTCGTCCGCGCTCAACTCGGCTGCCAGCTCCGCCGGTTGAGCGGGGTCACCGGCCCGTCCGGCGGTCAGCAGGTCCGCCCAGGACTGCTCTCCTATCAGCAGGACGTCGTGCAGCGCGGGGCAGGAGGGCCGGGCCTCGGCGAGCATCCCGGCGTAGTCGGAGGTCTTGTGCGCGGGCATCGCGACCACTGCGCGGGCGCCCGACTGGTTCAGCACATACACCAGTTCGTGGGTGCGGTAGCCGGGGTTGATGCTGACCAGGATCGCGCCGACCCGGGCGGTCGCGTACTGCAGCAGCACCCACTCCGCGCAGTTGGGCGACCAGATGCCGACCCGGTCACCGACGCCGACTCCCAGCGCCAGCAGGCCGCGAGCCACCACGTCGACGTCCTCGACGAGCCGGCGGTACGTCCAGCGGCGGCCGGTCGGCAGGTCGACGAGGGCCTCACGCGAGCCGAAGGCGGCGGCGGTGCGGTCGAGGTTGGCGCCGATGGTCTCGGTCAGCAGCGGCGTGCCGGTGGCTCCGCGGGCGTGGCTCAGGCTCAGGTCGGCTTCGGGCACGGTCGGACTCCTCGGGACGCATAAACAAGACGCAGAACAAGACGCAGAACAGCAGGCACCCGGGGGCGATACCCACCCACCCCGCCGCTCAAGCCCCTACTTCAGGAGCCGGGAGAGCCTGCGATCGGCGAGCGGTTTGCCCCCGGTCTGGCAGGTCGGACAGTACTGCAGCGAGGAGTCGGAGAAGGAGACTTCGCGAATGGTGTCCCCGCAGACCGGGCACGGCTGGCCCGCCTTGCCGTGCACTCGCAGGCCGGTCTTCTTCTCGGCCTTCAGCTCGCCCGCCGCCAGCCCGCGCGAGCGTTCCACGGCGTCGCGCAGCGTGCTGCCGATCGCCTCGTAGAGAGCGCCGGCCTCGGCTTCGGTGAGGTTCGCCGCGATCTTGAACGGGGAGAGCCGGGCGACGTGCAGCACCTCGTCCGAGTACGCGTTGCCGATCCCGGCGATGGTGGCCTGGTCGCGCAGCACGCCCTTGATCCGCCGCCGTTCGCCGTGCAGCAGCCCGAGGAAGAGTTCGCGGGTGAACGCCGGGTCGAGCGGGTCCGGGCCGAGCCGGGCGATGCCGGGGACCTCGGCGGGGTCGCGTACGCAGTACACCGCGAGGCCCTTGTGCGTGCCGGCCTCGGTCAGGTCGAAGCCGCTGCTGGGCGGGTCGGCGAGGCAGAGCCGCAGCGCCAGCGGGCCTTTGCCGGGGTGTGGCGGCTCGGGTGGCAGGTTCTCGCGCCAGCGCAGCCACCCCGCCCGGGCCAGGTGGACGACCAGGAACAGGCCGCCGGAGACCTCCACGACGAGGAACTTGCCCCGGCGTCCGACCGACTCGACGGTGTGCCCGGTCAGCTCGGTGACGGGCGGGTCGTAGGTCTTGAGCGCGCTCACCGAGACCGGGTAGACCCGTCCGATCGCGCGCCCGACGAGGCGTTGCGTCAAGAAGGCGCTGAGCGCTTCGACTTCGGGCAGCTCGGGCACCCCTCCAGTCTCGCGCAGCCCCACCGGCCCCGCCAGCCCCGCCCAGCCCCGCCAGCGCGACGCACATGTGCCCCCCTCTTGCGCCCTCCCGGCAGAATAATCGTATGAACTACCTGCACGAGGTCCAGTCAGCCGCCGAAGCCGCCCAGTCCGTCCTGGGCACCGGACGGGTCGCCGACTACATCCCGGCGCTCGCCGCGGCCGACCCCGGCGCGTTCGGCCTGGCGCTGGCCACCGTCGACGGCGAGGTCTACGGCGCCGGTGACTGGGAGCAGCCGTTCTCGGTGCAGAGCATCTCCAAGCTCTTCACCCTCGCACTGGCGCTGGCCACCGGCGGCGAGGGCGTCTGGCACCGGGTCGGCCGCGAGCCGTCCGGCACGCCGTTCAACTCGCTGGTCCAGCTGGAGAGCGAGAACGGCATCCCGCGCAACCCGTTCCTCAACTCCGGCGCGCTGGTGGTCACCGACCGGCTGCTCACGCTGACCGGCGACGCCGGGCGCGCCGTACGGGACTTCCTGCGCACCGAGTCCGGCAATCCGCTACTCGACACCGACCGTGCGGTGGCCGCCTCCGAAGCCGCGCACGGCCACCGCAACGCCGCGCTCGCGCACTTCATCGCCAGCTACGGCAACCTGGAGAACCCCGTCGAGGCGGTGCTCGCCAACTACTACGCGCACTGCGCGCTGAGCGCCAGCTGCCGGGACCTCGCGCTCGCCGGGCTCTTCCTGGCCCGGCACGGCGTGCGCGCGGACGGCAGCCGGCTGCTCTCGCGCAGCGACGCCAAGCGCGTCAACGCCGTGCTGCTGACCTGCGGGACGTACGACGCGGCGGGCGACTTCGCCTACCGGGTCGGGCTGCCGGGCAAGAGCGGTGTCGGCGGCGGCATCCTCACCATCGTGCCCGGTCGCGGCGCACTCTGCGCCTGGGGCCCGGCGCTGGACCGGGCCGGCAACTCGGTCGGCGGCGTGGCGGCGCTGGACGCCTTCACCACCGCCACCGGCTGGTCCGTCTTCTGACGGGCGGCGGACGGCGGCCGGGGCGCGCGGTTGCCCACCGCCCCGCGCAGGGCGCACGCTGGAGTGGTCGGCCGGGGGCGGCACAAACCAGAGCACTGGCCACCGAACCGACCAGCACGGACCAGAGCACCCAGCAGCATGGACCTGAGAACCTGAAAAGGTGAGGCTCCGATGAGCAGACTCGAAGAGCAGATCGATGTCGACGTGCCGATGCAGGTGGCGTGGGAGCAGCTGCACCGGGTGCAGGACTACCCGCGGTTCGTCGACGGCGTGTTGCACGCCCACACGCACGGCGGCGGCAGCAACCGCGCCCACCTCGACGTCGAGGTCGGTGGCGACGAGCGGGCGTTCGAGACCGAGATCACCGACCGCGGCCAGAACCAGATCATGAACTGGAAGACCCTGGACAGCGCCCACCTGAAGGGCGCCGTCGCCCTGCTGCCACTGGACGCCGGCAGCACCCGGGTGCAGGTCCGGGTCGAGTACGAGCCGGACGCCGTCCGCGAGGCCTTCGGCGGGCCGCACGGCTTCGCCCAGGTCAGCGCGATCGAGCGGACCGTACGAAGCGACCTCGAGCAGTTCAAACAACTGGTCGAGGAGGAACGCCCGATGCCCGGCGGGTGATGCTCCACAGGGTCCACGAGGCGTCCACGGGACGATCGGGGCGGGGTCGGTCGGCTACCCTCTCTGACGGAGCGGCAGGCAACGAGGCCCCCACCCCGATGCCCATCACAGGACCCCGTCACAAGGAGCATGCATGCACGACCAGGCGATCGGCGCCTTCCTGGACCAGCTGGCCGACCGGGTCCCCGCCCCGGGCGGCGGTGCCAGCGCGGCCCTGCACGCGGCCCAGGCGGCAGCCCTGCTCGGCATGGTCGCGCGCTACAGCGACGGACCGAAGTACGCCGAGCACGAGCCGCTGATCAGCCGGGTGCGCACCGAGACCGACGCGGCCCGCGCCGAGGCGCTGCAGCTCGCGCAGGACGACGCGACGGCGTTCGGCGCGGTCGCCACCGCCTACGGCCTGCCCAAGGCCACCGACGAGGAGAAGGCGGCCCGTTCGGCCGCCATCGCCGAGGCCCTGATCGGCGCGGCCGAGCCGCCGGCCCGCACCATCGAGCTGGCCGCCAGGCTGGCCGTGCTGGGCGAGGAGCTGCTGCCGGTCAGCAACCGCAACGTGCTCAGTGACGTGGCCGCCGCCGCCGAGGCGGCCCGCGCCGCCGCGCTGACCGCGCAGGTCAACGTCGAGATCAACCTCGGGGGCATCAAGGACGAGGCGGCCCGCGCCTCGCTCGCCGCCCGCGCCGAGGCAGCCGACGCCGTCGCCGCCCGGTCCGCCGCGACCACCGCCGCTGTTCGCAAGGAGATCAACCGATGACCGCCACCGTGCTCTCCGGCAAGGAGCTCGCCACCGCCATCCGCACCGACGCCGCCGAGCGCGTCGCCAAGCTCGCGGCGCAGGACAAGACCGTGCGGCTCGCGGTGGTCAGCGCCACCGACGACGGCGCCAGCGCCTGGTACGTCAGCTCGATCGCCAAGGCCGCGGGCAAGGTCGGCATCGCCTGCGACATCGTGGACCTCGGCCCGGAGGCGACCGGCGCGGCCGTCACCGAGACGCTGCGCCGGCTGAGCGCCGACCCGCAGGTGCACGGCATCATCCTGCAGACCCCGCTGCCCGCCGGCGCGGCGCTGGAGGACCTGGCCTCGGCGATCGCGCCCGAGAAGGACGTGGACGGCGCCAACCCGCTCTCGCTCGGCCGCCTCGCCGCCGGGCTGCCCGCCTTCGCGCCGGCCACCGCAGAGGCCGTGGTCCGGCTGATCGAGCACCACGGCGTCGAGACCAGCGGCCGGCACGCCGTAGTGGTCGGCCGGTCCACCGTGGTCGGCAAGCCGGCGGCGCACCTGCTGCTCGACCGGGACGCCACGGTCACCGTGTGCCACTCGCGCACCCGCGACCTGGCCGCGATCACCAGCACCGCCGACATCCTGGTCGCCGCCGTCGGCCGCGCCGGGCTGCTGAAGGCCGAGCACGTCGGCGAGGGCGCCGTGGTGATCGACGTGGGCACCAACCCGACCCCGGACGGCGGTCTGGTCGGCGACGTGGACCCGGCCGCCGCCGAGCGGGCCGGCGCGCTGACGCCCGTCCCCGGTGGCGTCGGCCCGGTGACCACGGCACTGCTGCTCCAGCACACCGTGCAGGCCGCCGAGGCCTGAGCCCGGATCCGGGTCCGGACCCCGGTAGGACGCAAAGACCGACCCCGTCCAGGTGCGGGGAGCCTGGACGGGGTCGGGGTAGTGGGAGCCGGTGACTCGGTGGTTCACGAGTCACCGGCTCAGTTGTTCAGTTGTTCAGTGACTGGGGAGCTCAGTGGCCGCCCTCGTCGACCACCTCGAAGCCGGCGATGTTGCGCTCGATCTCCTCGACCGGGAGCGCCACCGCGCGGGCCCAGTAGTAGATGGCGAGCGCGAAGACGGTGATCACGGCGATGTCCACCCCGAGCGGGATGTCGCTCAGCGCGCCGACCCCGAAGCCACCCAGCTTGGAGATCACGCCCAGGCCGATCAGGTAGACCGGCAGCCACTGCGCGGCCTTCCAGTTGAGCCGGGGCGCGTTCGGCAGGTTCTTCGCGATCGCGTAGGCGGCGTACGAGCCGAGCAGCACGTAGCCGAGCACGATGGCCAGGCCCAGGCGCCACAGGGTGTCCCAGCCGGCCCAGTAGATGATCAGGGTGGCGACCACGAAGGAGATCGGGGAGATGATGTCGCCGAGCGGCAGCCGGTAGGGGCGCTCGCGGTCGGGCATCCGCTTGCGCAGCACGCCGAGGGCCAGCGGGGCGCCGGCGTACATCAGCACGCTGGCGGAGGTGATGAAGCTGACCAGCTGCTGCCAGCTGGGGAAGGGCAGGAAGCAGACCACGCCGGTGACGAAGGAGATGATCAGGCCGAACCACGGCACGCCGCGGGCGTCGGTGCGCTCGAACAGCTGGGGAGCGTAGCCGTTCTTGCTCAGGCCGTAGGAGATCCGGGAGGTGGAGGTGGTGTAGATCAGGCCGGTGCCGGCCGGGGAGATTATTGCGTCCACGTAGAGCACCCAGGCCAGCCAGCCCAGGCCGACCACGGTGGCCAGGCCGGCGAACGGGCCCTTGATGCCCGCGTACGCCAGGTTGGCCCAGCCGTGCGCGATCGAGGCGCCGGGCAGGGCACCGATGAAGACGACCTGGAGCAGCGTGTAGATCACCGCACCGATGAAGACCGAGCCGATCACCGCACGCGGGATGTCGCGCTTGGGGTTCTTGCTCTCACCGGAGAGCTGGATCGCCTGCTCGAAGCCGAGCAGGGCGAAGATGATGCCGCTGGTGCTGATCGCGCCGAGCACGCCCTTGACACCGAACGGCGCGAAGCCGTGCGAGGTGAAGTTGCCGGGGTGGAAGTTGGTCACCGCGAGCACCGCGATGGTCACCAGCGGGATGAAGATCTTCCACCAGGTGGCGGCGCTGTTGGTGCGGGCCAGCAGGCGGACGCCGAGGAAGTTGACGGCCACGAAGACCGCCATCAGCACCGTGGACACCACGAACCCGGAGGCCGTGAGCGTTCCGTTGGCGTTGAGGAAGCCCTGCGCGAAGGAGTAGTGACCGGCATAGCCGATCATCGCCTCGACCTCGATCGGCGCGACGGTGGCCGCCTGGAGCCAGGAGAACCAACCGAAGGACATCCCGGCGAGGCCGCCGAAGACGTAGTGCGGGTAGCGGGCGGTGCCGCCCGCCACCGGGAACAGACCCCCCAGCTCCGCGTGGACCAGCGCGAGCAGCACGATGGCGACTGCTCCGATGCCCCACGAGATGATCGCTGCCGGTCCGGCGACGACCACCGCGTTCTTCGCCCCGAACAGCCAGCCCGATCCGATGATCGATCCGACCGAGGCCCAGAGCAGGCCGATCAGTCCGATCTCGCGGCGGAGCTTGGGACCCCCTGATACGGACGTCCGAGGCGATATTTTGTCAACAACTGCCATGTCACGAACCCTCTTCAATGAACGGCGGAGTGAGAGTGGCCAAACGCTAACCGCCGATTAGGCATCTGCAAAGGCCTGATGGCCGAATAGTTACGTTCGGGTTGACCCATAGCACGGAACTCCGAATAGTTCACCTGCTGCCCGCAGAGTGACATCACTGCAGGTCAGATCCCTCGAGCGAGGCTCAGGACCCCCCTCCGGGGAATGTCCGTACCAATATTTGAGGATGATTTGAGCTTTCCATTTGAGCCCTGCTTGAGCTTTCGAACCGGGCTGCTCATAGCCTTCATTCGGACTGCATAGCGATGCGGCTCTCATGAATCGTTCAGGAATGTCTTAACGCCGTCTTATCGGCTTTCCCGGCAACATATTTGACGGATCGTCAGATGAATCGGCAGTCCTCTGGCTTGCCCCGCGACCCCATGGCCATGCAGTCGGGCATCGGTCCGAAATCCGCCTCGGCCACCGGATGCGCACCCAGAGTCACCGTTTCGACCCCTCCGCCGGGGCCGCCCTTGATTGCGCGGCCGGGCTGAGGCAGGCTCAGAGCCTGTGTCGACACCTGTAAGGACGGACCCATGACGACCGACCGGAGCGCCGTACCGCCGCTCTTCAGCGGGCTCTGCGACGACGCCGCGATCTTCCCGCCCGGGGACCTGCCGCTGCCGCAGGCCGTCCCCGCCCACCTGGTGCACCGCGCGGCCTGGTACGCGGAGCTGGTGGGCCCCTTCCTGTGCGGCGCGGGCGGGTTGGAGACGCTGGTCGCGCTGGCGCCCGAGGAGCTGCGGATCGGTGTGATCGTCCCCGGCGGCAGCACCGCCCTGGAGCCGGCCCTGCGGACCGCGGCGACCGGACCGGGTCTGCGGGTAGCGGGCGTCGAGGTCGCCGCCGACTCCGGCGTCGAACCGGCCGAGGGGGTGCGCCGGGTACTGGCAGCCTTCGACCGCCTGCTGCCGGACGGCGCCGTGGGCGCCGTCGAGGTGCCGCGCGGACCCGGGGTGGCGGCGGCGCTGGACGCTCTGGCCGGGACGCCGCACCGCGCCAAGTTCCGCACCGGCGGCACGGTGGCCGCGGCCTTCCCCGACGAGGAGGAGCTGGCCGCCTTCCTGCTGGCCTGCGCCGAGCGCGGGCTGCCGTTCAAGTGCACGGCCGGCCTGCACAACGCGCTGCGGCACACCGACCCGGACACCGGCTTCGAGCACCACGGCTTCCTCAACGTCCTGCTGGCGACCCACGCGGCCGCCGAGGGCGGCGGTCCGCGCGAGGTGGCCGAGCTTCTCGCCGAGCGCTCCGGCCCCGCACTGGCCGCACTGGCAGAAAAGCTGACAAGCAATCAGATCGCCACCGTGCGAGGCTCGTTCACCGCGTTCGGCACCTGCAGCGTCCTCGAGCCACTGGAGGACCTGATCGCGCTGGGCCTGATCAGCGCCCCCTGACCTCGGCTCCCCCTGCGGGCATGCTCTACTGCACGGTGATCGACTTCGCCGACAGCCGACTGCCTTCAGGGGGACCACCGATGACCCGACTCCGCACCGCCGAGACCGACGCGATCGTCGGCGAGACCAGGCGACTGGTCACCGAGCTCTACGTCTTCCCCGAGGTCGCCGAGTCGATCACCGCGCTGCTGGACCGCCGGCTCGCCGAGGGCCACTACCACCAGGCCGAGGGCGCCGAGGAGTTGGGCCGACTGGTCACCGAGGACCTGCAGTCGGTCAACGGCGACCGGCATCTGCGCCTGAAGTTCCACCCCCGGCCGATCCCGGACGGCAAGGACGGCGCGGTGCTGGCCGAACTGGAGCGCGCCGGCGACCTCTCGTTGGGCGGCGTGCCGCGGATCGAGCGGCTGGCCGGCGGCGTCGCACTGCTCGAACTCGCCCCGATCATCCTCCCGTTGGCGATGTCCGCCGAGCCGCTGACCGCCGCGCTCACCCTGGTGGCCCGCGCCGAGGCACTGATCATCGACCTGCGCGCGTGCGTCGGCGGCCACCCGCACACCGTGTCGCTGATCTGCAGCTACCTGCTCGACCGGCCCACCCACCTGAACACGCTCTACGACCGCGAGGACGACGACTACACGCAGTTCTGGAGCCTGCCGCACGTGCCAGGCGCGCGCTTCGGCGGCGAGAAGCCGCTGTACCTGCTGACCAGCCGCAGCACCTTCTCCGGCGGCGAGGAACTGACGTACGACCTCCAGCAGTTGGGCCGCGCCGTGGTGGTCGGCGAGCGGACCGGCGGTGGCGCGAACCCGCGCCAGGGCTTCACCGTCCACCCGCATCTGGAGGCCACCATCCCGAGCGCCCGCTCGATCAACCCGGTCTCCGGCACCAACTGGGAGGGCACCGGCATCACCCCCGACGTCGAGACCGCCCCGGCCGACGCGCTCGCTGTCGCCTACCGGGCGGCGCTGGCCGAGGTGGCGCGCCGCGGCGCTGACACCCCCTCCGTCGAGGAGGCCCGGCAGGCGCTGCTCGCCCCCGAGGCCGCTGCGGCGGTGCAGCCGCCCGCTCCGCTGTAGCCCGGCAGATTTCCTGGTCAGACCTCTTACCAGGCGATCTACCAGGCAGTAACCTCACCGGGTCCGACTCGCGCCGCCGCCACCCGGGCGGCGCACGGGTCACAACGGGAGGGTCCATGCGTTCACTTCAGTCCCGCCGCAGACACCGGGCGGCCTGCGCCGTCCTGCTGGGCGGCGCCCTGCTCGGTGTCTCGGCCGCCCCCGCCTCGGCCGCGGCACCCGCGCGCGCCACGCACTACTACCTCGCGCTCGGCGACTCGCTCGCCGCCGGCTACCAGACCCTGCCGGGCGGCGGCAGCGAGGTCGGCCACGGGTACGCCCAGGACCTCGCCCGCACCCTGGGCGACCGCGCCGAGCACTCCGGCCACCCGTTCTCCTTCACCGACCTGGGCTGCCCGGGCGAGACCACCGGATCGATGATCAACGGTGGCTGCCCCTACCCGCACCCGTACGCCGGTGCGCAACTCGACGCGGCGGTCGCCTACCTGAAGGCCCACCGCCACGACGACGTCCAGGTCACCCTGGACATCGGCGCCAACAACGTGGACGGCTGCGCCACCGGCGGCAACCTGGACGTCGCGTGCGCGGCCAAGGGCATCGTGACGGCTGGTCAGGACCTCGGGACGATCCTGGGACGGCTCAAGGCCGCGGCCGGCCCGCACACCACGATCACCGGGATGAACCTCTACGACCCGTTCCTCGCGGCCTGGGTCACCGGGGCCAAGGGCAAGCTGCTGGCCGGCCTCTCGGTGCCGCTGGCGGACACCCTCAACACCACGCTCAACGTGGTCGACGCGGTGCACGGCGTGCCGACGGCCGACGTCGCCAAGGCGTTCAGCACCAACTCCTTCCTGCCGCTGGTCCCGCTGGCCGGCCAGCAGGTACCGCTGAACGTGGACCGGATCCTGACCTGGACCAACATGTCACGCGGCGACATCCACGCCAACGACACCGGCTACCAGGTGATCGCCGACACCTTCCTGCGCAGGATGTAGCTCAGCTGCGGCTGTTCACCGACGCGCAGGCGCGGCGGTGAACAGCCCGGTCAGCAGCCCGGTCATCAGCTCCGGCGTCAGAAGAACGTCCGGACCAGGCCGACCACCCGGGGGTCGGCACTGTCCGCGTCGTCCAGCACCGGGATCAGGGTCCACTTGTCGAAGGCCGTGCACGGGTGCGAGAGGCCGAGCCGGACGACGGCGCCGACCGGTGCCGAGTCGCCCGCATCGCGCAGGAAGGCATGCTGGTCGTTGACCGCCGTCACCTTGCCGGTCAGCAACCCGTCCTGACCACGCACCAGTTGCGGCTCCGGCAGGCCCTCGTCGTAGGGGAAGTCGCGCTTGCCGCCGTCCAGCAGCGAGAGCTGCTCCTCGGGGCGCGAGACCACCCGGGCCCAGCCGTGCATCGCCGAGCGCAGCGGCCGGCCCTGCGCGCCGCGCACCAGCGGGGAGATGCCCCGGTAGAAGCCGTCGTCGTGCACCAGGTAGGCGCCGGAGCGGAGCACCACGCTGGTGCCGGGGTGGGCGTCGGCGATCGGGACCAGCACCCGGGCGACCTGGTCGAAGTACGCACTGCCACCCGCCGTCAGCACCACCTCCGCCGCCTCGCCGAAGAGCCCCTCGGCGCTCAGCAGTCCGTGCAGCTCGGCGAGTTGGTCGAGGTAGCGCTCCACCACCGCGAGGCCGGCCGGGGTCGCGTCATGGGCCAGCGCGCCCTCGTAGCCGCCGAGGCCGGACAGCCGCAGGGTGGGCGCCGCGTAGGCCGCGCGGGCGACCTCCAGGGCGGTGGCCAGGTCGCGGGCGCCGGTCCGGCCGCCGGGGCCGCCGAGTTCGACCAGCACCTCCACCGGGCGCTCGGCCCCGGCCGCGCGCAGCGCCTGGTCCATCAGCTCCACGCCGCGCACCGAATCCACCCAGCAGCTCACCGAGAACTCCGGGTCGGCGTCCAACTCCCCGGCCAGCCAGGCCAGTCCGGCCGCGTCCAGCAGCGAGTTGGCGAGCAGCACCCGGCGCACCCCGAAGGCCCGGGCGACCCGCAGCTGCGGCAGGTTGGCCAGCGTCACGGCCCACGCGCCGGCCGCCAACTGGGCCTGCCACAGCGCGGGCGCCATGGTGGTCTTGCCGTGCGGCGCCAGTCGTACCCCGGCCTCGGCGGCCCAGTCGGCCATGGTCCGCAGATTGTGCTCCATGGCGCCCGCGTCCAGGGTCAGCAGCGGGGTCCCGAAGTCGTCCAGAGTGGGGCCGGTGGCCAGGTACTCGGCAACGGTCATCCCCCAGGCGGCCGCCGGGAGGGCCTTGAAGCGCCAGTCGAGGACTTCGTCCGCCAGGGCGGCCACCCGATCGGGGTCGATCGCCGTACCGAAACGGTCGCTTGGGTCGGGCTGGGTCACCACTGCACCTCCGAGCCGGGATGTTGCGCCATCCGCAGATGTTCTTTGCGTATGGTGCCACTTTCGGCCGGCTCGCCGGGACCGGTCCGGGCCCGCCCCCGGCCGGCCCCGGCGCCGCCCTCCATTTGCCGGTCGGTCTCACCCCCGTCGGCTGTGCGGCACGGTCCGCGTGGCGGCCCGGGTGGGACGCGGCAGCTTGACCGCCTTGACTGCCGGCTTGCCCGCGAGCTTGGGCACCGGCTTCGGTGTCGGCTTGACCGCGTGCGTGCTGTCCGTCAGATAGTCCGACAGGAAACGTCGCTCCGACTGGCTCAGCTTCCGCGACCGCCCCGACGTCCGGTCCCGGGCCACCACGACCGTACGGGCCGTCATGAAGGTGGACCGCTCCCGGCAGACGTCCACCCGGACCTGCGCGGAACTGCGTCCGAGCCGCTCCACCATCAACCGCACCAGCAGCGGCTCCGGCCGGTGGTGGAGTTGCTGGAGATAATCGATCTCATGGCGGGCGATCAGGAATCCGGCCGGAAAGAGCGAATCCCGCACGGCCCGCGCGTGGTGGTAAAAGAGGTCGTGGATTCCCTCCTGGATGTAGCCGACCAGTCGGGCATTGTTGATGTGCCCGTTCTCGTCGACATCGCTCCACCGGGTGGGGCAGCTCAGCACATGCGCGGCCCCGTCGGTCTGCGGTCCGCTCGACGGCTCGGCGGTCGGCTGGTGGTCCAGGAGCTCCAACTGCGCCGCGCTCACCGCTGCGCTCCAGCGGTGACCCGACGGCGGCAGGGACCGACGGCGGCGAGCGCGTTCACCGCGAGCCGGCGACCGGCGGTAGCGGCCGCACTGCTTTCCGGTTGGCAATTTTCGTGCACGGTGTCTCCCGGGAAATAGCGGATGGGTATGACAATTGGCCCGGACGATTCCGGAGGCCACTCCAAGACGCAGCGGAGACGACGCTAGCCCAGCCCAACCGCCCCATTCGCGGTTTATGCACCTCCGGGGGGAATGAACCCACGTCCGGAGTAGCAATAATTCACCGTAACCAATCAAGTAACCAGCCAATCGGCGGCATCGCCCACGAAAAGCGCGAACTGAATGTGAAGAAATCTTGCGAAGATTTTCGAGTGCCGCTCGACCCGATCGGACCCGACCCGATCAGACCCGGGCAGACTCCCGGCCCGGCTCCTTGTCCGACTCCGCGTCCAGGGCCTTGTCCAGCGCCTTGCCCAGCGCCTTGCCCAGGCAGATGCTCAGCGGCGATTCCCGGTAGACACCGAACTTGGTGATCGGGCGGTAGCCCTCGGAGGTGTAGAGCGCGACGGCCTCCGGCTGCTCGGTACCGGTCTCCAGAATGACCCGGTCGCGGCCCGCCTCGGCGGCGGAGGCCTCCAGGTGGCGCAGCACGGCCCGGGCCAGCCCCTTGCCGCGGGCCTGCGGGACGACGAACATCCGCTTCAGCTCGGCGTCACCGTCCTGCAGGCCCGCGCCGCCGCTCTCCTTGGCGCGCCAGCCGCCGCAGGCGACCGGCTCGCCGTCCAGATAGGCCACTACGAAGACTCCCTGCGGCGGCACGAAGTGCTCGGGGTGCATCACCGTGGTGTCCACATCGCCGTACCGGCGTATGTACTCCTGCTGGACCTCGGCGGTCAGCAGCTCGGCATCGGGGTGGTCATAGCCCGTCGTACGCATCTCCATGATGAACAAGCATAGGACCCGATGATCACTCGATCTCAGCGCGCGGCGAACCGTGCCACCAGCTCGTCCTTGCCGAACATCTGCGCCGTGTCGACCGCGGACGGCTGGCCGGCCCGCGGGTCGGCGCCACCCTCGAGGAGTGCGGTCAGCACGTCGTCGGCGCCCTTGAAGACGGCCCCGGCCAGCGGGGTCTGGCCGCGGTCGTTGGCCCGGTCCGGGTCCGCGCCGCGCTCCAGCAGCAGCCGTACGGCGTCCGCGTGGCCGTGGTAGGCGGCCAGCATCAGCAGGGTGTCGCCGCGGTCGTTGGACAGGTTGGCCGGGGTGCCGGCCTCCAGGAAGGCGGCCAGCGCCGCGCTGTCGCCGGAGCGGGCGGCACCGAAGATCCGGCCGGCCAGCTCGATCAGCTCGGCGTCGTCGTCGGAGGTCTGCGGTTCGAGGGAGTCGGCCATCACGGGCCCTTCGCTACGGGGGTGGACGGGAGGGAGGTACTGCCTCGCACGGTAACCGGCCGCCGTGGATCACCACCAGCAGGTGTCCGCGATCCGGCCACCGCGCACGACACACCGGGCATTCGGTCACGCACCCATCCGGGGGAATTGCACTGAGTTCACAGGAACCACATCGGGCCGACAGCCCGCACCCCGCCCCCGGCCTGCGGCTTCGCGCAAAGTCCACCCATTTGCGCCGTTCCATCATCTATTACTTTTTGTCACGATTAGAGAACTTTCCGTGACACTGTCCCCGCCATCCCACGGCAGTGGCCCTTCCTGTCCCCCCGCATCGAGGAGCAGACCCCGTGATCCTGTCCATCTCCGGCATCGTCCTGTTCGGCACCATCGCCTTCCTCTTCTTCCGCCGGGACGGACTCAAGGTGTCGCACGCCTTGGTCTGCTCCCTCTTCGGCTTCTACCTCGCAGGCACCGCCATCGCACCGAGCATCACGGCGGGCGGCGCGAGCCTGGCCAACCTGCTCGGCGGCATCAAGTTCTGACGCTCCGGCCCCCACGGCCGCAGAGCCCCACCGGCCCGGGCGCGGATCCCACCGCCCCGGGCCTCCTTCGTCGTCTCACCCGCCCGGGGAGTCAGGACCATGTCCCTCAACCGCCACCTCACCCGAGGACGCGACCTCGCCCGCACCGCCGGCGACCACGCCAACGACATGTTCGCGCCGCTCGCCCTGATCGGCCGCGGTCTGCGCCGCCACGCCGACTGGGCCAGGACCCGCTGGCAGGCCACCCCCAAGGACCGCCGCGGCCCCACCGTGCTGCTGACCGCCGCCGCCCTGGTCGGCGTCTTCCTGCTCCCGCACGGCCCGCTGCTGGCCGTCGCCGCCCTGGTCGCCAGCGCCGCCTGGGTCGGCCGCCAGCCCAAGGCCGCCGCGGCCCCCGAGCCCGACGTCGCCGACCTCAAGCTGACCGCGCTCTACGCCGCGCTCACGCCCTACCTCGCCTCGCCGGACGACGCCTGCCCGATCTACAGTCCCGACGGCAGCTACAAGCAGGTCTTCGCCGGCTGGGAGTTCGACGGCGACGGCCGGCTGAACACCCTGGAGCTCGGCTACCCCGCCTACTTCACCGACACCGAGCCCGCCGCCCGGGCCCGGATCGAGCAGGTCGTCCAGGGCAAGGCCGGCCGGACCCGCGAGTACCGCTTCGACTGGGACGAGGAGTGCAACCGGCTGCGGGTCAACGCACTCGCCCCGCTGCCCGTCGACCTGCCCGCGCAGACCTGGGTGACCGCGCCCGGCGAGATCGTGCTCGGCTTCACCGACACGATGGCGACCCAGCGGATGATCCCGGTCGCCCAGGACGGCGGCCCCGGCCACCAGCCGCCGGTCATCTGGCGCACCGGCGCCCGCTCCTCGGAGCCGCACCTGCTGGTCCTCGGCGCGGCCGGCGCGGGCACCTCCACGCTGCTGCGCACCATCGCCCTGCAGGCGCTGGTCCACGGCGACCTGCTGGTGATCGACGGCGCCGGCACCGGTGAGCACGCCTGCCTGGTCAACCGACCCGGCGTGCACACCGTGGAGACCAGCCTGCACGGCGCACTGGCCGCGCTGGAGTGGGCCGCCCAGGAGACCGAGCGCCGGCTCGCCGCGCTGAACAGCGCCCGGCACAGCGGCAACCCCGCCCCCGCCGACGTCACCCGGCCGCTCTGGCTGCTGCTGGACCACCCCACCGAGCTCAGCGAGCTCGCCCAGGCCGAGGGCCGCGCCGACCCGCAGGACCTGCTGGAGATCCCGCTGCGGCACGGCCGCGCGGCCCGGGTCACCGTCGTGGTGGTCGACGCGATCGAGGCAGCCGACCGGATCTCGCCCGCCGTCCGCGCCACCACCCGCGCCCGGGTGGTGCTCGGCAGCACCAACCAGGACGACCTGCGCACCGCCCTCGGCGTCCCGCTGGACATCGCGCCCGCCGCGCAGACCCCGCCCGGCCGCGGCTACGCCAGGATCGGCACCGCCGCCCCGGTGCGCCTGCAGGTCCCGGCCACCGTCGACCCGCTGGACGACGAGGCCCCGGCCCGGCTGCGGGACGCCGTGATCGCCCTGCTGCCGCACCGCGACACCCGGACCGAGCCCTCCGCCCCGCCGATGCCGCCGGCGCCGCCCGAGACGGACCGGGAGCAGGCCGGGCCGCGGGTGGAACTCGGCAAGGAACGGCTGCACTGACCTGAACAGCCGACCGGAATGGCCAATTCAGGTATCGCACCAGTACCCTCCGGAAGGCCATTACGCTCCGGAAACAAGAGTCAATCGGTCACAGGGTGCGAAATACGAGGCACTCAGGGTGATATCCGGCCCCAGATGTGACAAATCGGACGGAGATGGGTACAAACAGGGGCGGCACGACAGACGACGCATGTCCCGGTTCGGGAATCTTCGTCGGCGGCCGGGCGTTGACCGAACGACGAAGACAGCGACCAACTAGTCCTGTGGGCCATAAGCCCTGGAGGCACGATTCATGAGCGAGCGAGCTCTCCGCGGCACGCGACTTGGGGCCACTAGCTACGAGACCGACCGTGGCATTGACTTGGCCCCCCGCCAGACCGTCGAGTACGCATGTCAGAACGGACACCGGTTCGAGGTGCCCTTCTCCGTCGAGGCGGAGATCCCCTCGGCGTGGGAGTGCCGCTTCTGCGGCACCGAAGCCGTCCTGCTGGACGGTGACGAGCCGGAGGAGAAGAAGACCAAGCCAACCCGGACCCATTGGGACATGCTGATGGAGCGCCGGACCCGTGAGGAGCTGGAGGAGGTGCTGGCCGAGCGGCTGGCCGTGCTCCGCTCCGGCGGGATGAACCTCGCGGTTCACCCGCGGGACACCCGCAAGAGCGCCTGAGAAACAAGCAGCACCCGCAGCACAGCCGAGGGCCCCGATCCTGACTCAGGATCGGGGCCCTCGGCTTGTCTGCGGTGGTCGGCGGCGGTCAGTCGCGCGGCGGGTCGACCACCTCGCCCTGGATGACCTTGCCGTCGGGGCGGTGGATCCGCAGCTGCTCCTGCAGGCGCAGCGCGTCGGCGAGCGGGGAGGCGCCGGGGGCAGCGGCGGCGGGCGGGACGCGCAGCGCGCTGCCCGCCACCCGGCGGCCCACCAGGCGCCAGAGCGCCCGGGTCGGCGGGAAGAGCAGGGTCAGCGCCACCACGTCCAACAGGATGCCGGGCAGGATCAGCAGCAGGCCGGCCAGCACCGTCATGCTGGTGCCGGTCTCGGCCGCGCCGGGCTTGGGCACCGCGCCCTGCTCGAAGGAGGCCCGGGCGGCCCGGAACGCCTTCAGGCCGGCCCGCTTGATCAGCCAGCCGCCGAGGGCGGCGCTGGCCACCAGCAGGGCCAGTACGGTGAACCAGCCGGTGAACGAGGCCAGCTCGACCAGCAGCCAGATCTCCAGCACCAGCCAGACGGTCACCACGAGCGGGACCACCCGGCGCAGCCGGCTACGGCGCCCGACGGGACGCCCCGGGGCCTGCGGCCCGGAAGTGTGCGGCCCGGGGGCAGGGGCGGGGAATGCTTGCTGGCTCACGGTACTGATCCACTCCATCGCGGCGCGCGGCATGCCGGGGGACGACTTCCCGACCGGCTAGGGCACCACCTGGGTCAACGGTCAGACGCCGTCCGGTGTTCCGTCGGGGGTCACCCGGCGGCGGCGTCCGGCCAGCAGGGCCGCGCCGCAGGCCAGCAGGCCCAGGATGGAGAGCGTCCACTCCGGTGCGGCGCCCACCTGGTCGGCGACGGTCTTGCCGTCGCGCAGCGGCACGTCCGCGCTCAGCTCGGCGGGCACCAGCTCGGCGGTGCGGCTCTGCACCGTGCCGTCCGGGCGGATGATCGCACTGATGCCGCTGGTCGCGGCGATCACCACGGCCCGGCCGTGCTCGACCGCGCGCAGCCGCGACATCGCGAGCTGCTGGTCGGGCTGGCCGCTGCGGGCGTAGGTGGCGTTGTTGGTCTGCACGACGATCACCCGGCCGCCGGGCGTTGACGGTGTCCCGGACGATCTCGTCGTAGGCGACCTCGAAGCAGATCACATCGCCGATCCGGGCCGGGCCCAGCTGCAGCACACCGGTCTTCTTGCCGGGGTAGAAGTCCTTGGCGATCCGCTGCAGTCGGGTGATGTACTTCATCAGCACCGAGCGGAACGGCACGTACTCGCCGAACGGCACCGGGTGCTGCTTGGTGTACTCGGCGCCGGCACCCGTGGTCGGGTCCCAGACGATGCCCTCGTTCTGCACGTGCTGGTCGTCCGGACCGTCCACCAGGGCGCCGACCAGGGTGGGAGCGCCGATCGTCTTCACCGCCTGGTCGATCCGCTGGTAGGCGAGCGGGTCGGCGAACGGGTTGACGTCGGAGGAGTTCTCCGGCCAGATCACCACGTCGGGCTGCGGCGCGGTGCCGGCCTTGACGGCGGCGGCCAGCTTCTCGGTCTCGGTGGCATGGTTGTCGAGCACCTGCATCGGGCGGCCGAGGAAGTCCATCCCGGGGTGCGGGACGTTGCCCTGGATGACCGCGAACTTGGCGGTGCTGTCATGGGCGCCGGTGGGGACCGGGACGGCGTAGCCGGCCGCGGTGACCGCGACGGCGCAGGCGCCGGCCAGCACGGGCACCAGCAGCGGCCGGCGCGGCGCGGGGGCGGCCGTGGCGGGCTCGGTCGAGTCCGAGGTCGAGGCCGCGGTCGAGTCCGAGCGCCGGCGCAGGCGCGGCAGCAGGGCAAGCGCCAGCACGGCGAGCAGGGCGCCGGTCAGCGCCACCGCGAAGGTGACCAGCGGCGCCCCGCCCAGCGCGGCCAGCGGCGTGTACGGGCTGGCGGTGTTGGCGAAGGCGAGGCGTCCCCACGGGAACCCGCCGAACGGCAGCCGGTCGCGCGCCCACTCCTGGGCCACCCACAGGCAGGCCGCCCAGATCGACCGGCCACGCAGCCGCGAGGTCAGCGCCAGGCCCGCGCCGAGGGCGCAGACGAAGAGCGCCTCGATGACCGAGAGGCCTATCCAGGCGTCCGGCCCGATCACCTGCATCCAGTCGAGCAGCCAGAGGAAGAACGGCACGCCGAAGGCCAGTCCGGTCCAGGCGCCCTGGCGGGCGGTGCGCCCGCGGGTGAGCAGCGAGAGCGCGGCGACCGCGACGATCGACAGCGGCCACAGGCCGTACGGCGGGAAGGCGGCGGCCAGCAGCAGGCCGGCCGCGGCGGCCAGCGCCGTCCGGGGCAGCCCGGCGCGGATCTTGGCCTTGCGGCGGGCCAGCCGGCCGGGGAGCGGCTGCGGAGCGGCCGTGGCGCCCGCGGGCTCCGGCGAACGGTCCTGGCCGTGGACCCGGGACTCCGAGTCGAGCGGCAATGCCACCTGCGCACCATCTCAATCTGGATCGGTCAGTCGGCCGCACCGGGGGCTGCGGCCGGTATCCCGATGACGGTACCTGCCACCGCGACCCACCGGTAGTCGCGGTTCTCTGAGAATCCGCAGGTCAGCCCGGAAGTGCAGCGTCGAACACGGTCCGGCCGCGGAGCGCCGTGCGCAGGCAGCGCGGCAGCGGCAGGCCCGGGGTGAGATCCGGCAGCCCCGGGGTGCCCGAGCGCGGGTCGGTGGACCAGCCGGCCACCCGGGAATCGGGGGCCTGCACCACCAGATCGCCGGTCTCCCAGAGCGCGTAGCTGGCCGGTGCGCCCGGCACCAGCACGCCCTCGTGGTCGCGGCCGATCGCCCGCCAGCCGCCGCGGGTGTGCGCGTTGAAGGCGGCCCGCACCGAGATCCGGTGCTCCGGGGTGCGATGGAAGGCGGCGGCCCGCACGGTGCCCCACGGGTCGAGCGCGGTGACCGGGGCGTCCGAGCCGAAGGCCAGCGGCACACCGGCGCGCAGCAGGGCGGCGAACGGGTTGAGCGCGGCGGCCCGCTCGGCGCCCAGACGCTGGGCGTACATGCCGTCCGGGCCGCCCCAGGCGGCGTCGAAGGCGGGCTGCACCGAGGCCACCAGGCCGTACTCGGCGAAGGCCGCCACGGCCTTGTCGTCCAGTGCCTCGGCATGCTCGACCCGGTGCCGCAGGGCCTTGACCGGGGCCAGTCCGAGCCGCGCGACGGCCGTTGCGACGCCCGCCAGGACGGCGCTCAGCGCGGCGTCGCCGATCGCGTGGAACCCGGCCTGCAGGCCGGCCTCGGTGCAGGCGGTGACATGGTCGGCGACCTGGTCGGCCGTCAGATAGGCGTTGCCGGTGTGCTCGGCGTCCTGGTAGGGCGCGTGCAGGCAGGCGGTGTGCGAGCCGAGCGCGCCGTCCACGAAGAGGTCGCCGCCGGCGCCGACCGCGCCCAGCCGGCGGGCGGTCTCGACGGCGCCCAGCTCGCCCCAGTAGCCGTAGACCTCGGGGCCCCCGTGCTCGGCGGCCAGCGCCAGCAGCGCGGTGAGGTCCTGCTCGGAGGAGATCTGCGGGCCGGCGCACTCGTGCAGCGAGGCGATGCCGAGCGAGGCGGCCCGGCGCAGGGTGGCGAGTTGGGCGGCGCGGCGCTGGTCGTCCGTCAGCTCGGCGAGCGCGGTGCGGCGCACGGCGTGGTGGGCGGCGGCGGTCAGCGGCGCCTCGGGGTGGAAGCCGGGCTCGGCGGCCAGGTCCGGGGTCAGCGCGCGCAGGGCGCTGGAGGCGAGGGCGGAGTGCACGTCGACCCGGGAGAGGTAGAGCGGGGCTCCGTCGGCGGCCGCGTCGAGTTCGGCCAGGGTCGGCGGGCGGCCCTCGGGCCAGCGGGTCTCGTCCCAGCCGTGGCCGATCAGCACACCACCGTTGAACCGGGCGAATCCCGCGATCCGGGCGAGCGCCTCGGCGAGCGTGGCGCAGTCGGTGAGGTCCAGGCCGGTCAGCGCCAGGCCGGCGGAGGTCGCGTGCACATGCGCGTCGACGAAAGCGGGGGTGACCAGCGCACCGGCCAGGTCGACGACCTCGTCCGCGACCGCCGCATAGCTGTCGGCGGCGCCCTCGCTGCCGACCCAGGCGATCTGCTCGCCCTCGATCAGCATCGCGGTGGCGAAGGGGTCGGCCGGGCTGTAGACGGTTCCGCCGCGCAGCAGCACGGTGCGGGAGGTGCGTTCGGTCATGGGGACCAGTGTGCACCCGCACCGTCCACCTGGTGGACAGTGCCCCTACAGCTTGGGCGGCCGGGCCTCGTACGGGGTGGAGAGCACCACGGTGGTGCGGGTGGAGACGCCGGCGGCGGAGCGGATCCGGCTGAGCAGGTCCTCCAGGTCGCCGGGCGCGGAGACCCGGACCTTGAGGATGTAGCTCTCGTCGCCGGCGACGCTGTGGCAGGCCTCGATCTCGGGCAGCGGGGCGAGCCGGTCGGGCACGTCGTCCGGGGCGCTGGGGTCGAAGGGCTTGACCGAGATGAAGGCCGTCAGCGCGAGGTCGACGGCGTCCGCGTCGATGATCGCCGAGTAGCCGCGGATCACCCCGCGCTGCTCCAGGCGGCGGACCCGCTGGTGTACCGCCGAGGTGGACAGGCCGGTGGCCTTGCCGAGGTCGGTGTAGCTCATCCGCCCGTCCTGGACGAGCAGCTGGACAATGCGCTGGTCGAGATCCTCCACAAGGCGTCAACCTACCGCAGTCGCCGCACCCGTTCGGCCCGACCGTCCTGGCGCCCGTGCTTCCGGCACATGCCAGAGGGATGTGACCAAGGCCACATTCCCCTGCATCACCCTGCGCCCACCTGCAGGGTTATGAGGCACCGTCGCGGGGAAGTGCTCGTGTTGGCCCAGGCCGAGTTGGCCCGGCCCGATCCAAGGGGGATCACATGCCTGTAGCTGACCAGCGCGCCCTCAGCGCCGACAGCACCCTGACCGCGGTCGACGAACCGGACGGCGAGGAACCGAGCCCAGGCTTCGACTTCGCCCCGGGGGTCGACCCCGGCGAGCCCGAGTCCTGGGAGATCTTCCGGGTGCACTGCCCGGAGTGCGACCAGCCGATCGCCCTGGTGGGCGAGGAGGAGCGGCTGCCGCAGCACGCCGTGCTGCGGACCGCCTGGCACCCCTTCTCCCCCGCGCTCTGCCCGGGATCGGGACTGCCGGCCGACGACCTGGAGGAGAGCGGTCCCGAGCCGGACACCGACGGCGCGCTCGCCGGGCTGTTCGCGCGGCCGGCCGATCTGGACTGGCGCACCCAGCCGTTCTCGCACGCCGGCGGCCCGGGCTCGACGCCGGGTACGACGCCGGGCGGGCACCGGGTGCCGGCGATGCGCGGGGCCGCCGAGGCACGGCTGGTCCGGCGCTGACAGCACACCTCAGCCCCCGGCGCCGTTGGTTCGGTGCCGGGGGCTGAGGCGTGTTCAGGCGGGAGCGAGTCAGCCCTTGGTGAGGTGGCGGCCGATCACCAGGCGCTGGATCTGGTTGGTGCCCTCGACGATCTGCAGCACCTTGGCCTCGCGCATGAAGCGCTCGGCCGGGAAGTCCTGGGTGTAGCCGTAGCCGCCGAGCACCTGCACCGCGTCGGTGGTGACCCGCATCGCGGTGTCGGTGCAGAAGAGCTTGGCCATCGCAGCCTGCTTGGAGAACGCCTGGCCGCTGTCCCGCAGCCGGGCCGCGGCGAGGTAGAGCGCCCGGCCGGCCTCGATCTGGGTGGCCATGTCGGCGAGCATGAAGGACAGGCCCTGGAAGTCCGCGATCGGCCGGCCGAACTGCCGGCGGGTCTGCGCGTACTCCACGGCGAGGTCGAGCGCCGCCTGGGCCACGCCGATCGCGCAGGCCGCGATGCCGAGCCGGCCGGAGTCCAGCGCGGAGAGCGCGATCTGGAAGCCCTGGCCCTCCGCGCCGATCAGCCGGTCCGCGTCCAGCCGCACGCCGTCGAAGTGCAGCTGGGCGGTGGGCGAGCTCTGCATGCCCATCTTGTGCTCGGGCGGCGCGGCCGAGAGGCCGGCGATCTGACCGGGGACGAGCAGGCAGCTTATGCCGCGCGAGCCGTCGTCGCTGGTGCGCACCATGGCGCTGTAGAAGTCGGCCTGGCCGCCGTGGGTGATCCAGGCCTTGGTGCCGCTGACCACGTACTCGTCGCCCTCGCGCTCGGCGCGGGTGCGCAGCGCGGCCGCGTCGGAGCCGGACTGCGGCTCGGAGAGGCAGTACGCGCCCAGCTGCTCGCCGCCGAGCATCCCGGGCAGCCAGCGCGAGCGCTGCTCGTCGCTGCCGAAGGTGGCGAGCGCGTGGCAGGACAGGGTGTGCACGCTGACCCCGAGGCCCACCGCCAGCCAGCCGGACGACAGCTCCTCCAGGACCTGCAGGTAGACCTCGTACGGCTGCTCGCCGCCGCCGTCCGCCTCCGGGTACGGCAGCGAGAGCAGGCCCGCCTCGCCCAGGGTGCGGAAGACGTCCCTCGGGAAGCGGCCGGCCGCCTCCTCCTCGGCCGCGCGCGGAAGCAGTTCACGGTCAACCAGGTCGCGGGTGAGGGCCAGCAGGGCGCGGGCCTCGTCGCTCGGCAGCTGACGTTCCACGGGCTTGGCGGGTGCGGCGTTCATGAGGGTGGGTCGCCTCCTCGGTCGGGCCCCGGGGTTGGGGGCACGGCGCTGTGCGGGTTACTGGGTGGCGGGGCTGCCACCGATCAGCGGTAAACGGTCGTTCACATAGCTGGCGCATGCGAGTATGCCCGATCCCGGGCCGCCCGTCACGAGCTGCCTGACCTGCGCTTCCGTCGGCCCGTAGAGTGGCGGTCATGGATCACCCGGACGGCTCGGCCGGCTTTGACGGCTTGGCCGCGCTCGCCGAGCGGCTGCGGGCACTGCCGCCGTCCTGCGGCCCGGTGCGGCTGGTCGCGGTGGACGGCCACGCGGGCTCGGGCAAGACCACCTTCACCGACCGGCTGGCCCGCGCGCTCGGCGGGACGCCGGTGGTGCACCTGGACGACCTGGCGACCCACGAGGAGCTGTTCGGGTGGACCGGTCGGCTGCGCGAGCAGGTGCTCGCGCCGCTCGCGCGGGGGGAGTGCGCCCGGCACGAGGTTTACGACTGGGTGCGCGGGAGATTCGAGGGGGCGCGCACGGTGACGCCCGCGCCGGTCGTGCTGGTCGAGGGGGTGGGGGCCGGACGGCGAGCGGTGCGCCCGGCGCTGGCCGCCCTGATCTGGATGGAGCTGCCGGCCGAAACCGCCCATGCCCGGGGCGAGTTGCGGGACGGTCCGGAGCTGGCCGGGTTCTGGGAGCGCTGGTCGGCGGCCGAGGCGGCGCACTTCGCGCAGGACCCCAGCAGGCCGTACGCACAGGTCCTGGTGGATGGCGCAAATGGTCGGATCATCCGCACAAAAGGTGCCGGACGAGTGCTTGACCGCACCACGGGGAGCAACTAAGTTCTCCCTCGCGGCCAGAATAGTTGAGCTCGCAACCATATACTCGGCACCTCCGACTCCTCCCCCGTGAGTCGGAGGTGCCGTTCTGTTGCCAGACCCCTCCCGATTCACCGATCCGTAGACGAACGGTCAACGCGGGCAAGGGATTTGGACCAGCGCGACACCCTTCCGGATCAGCCGCGCGCCGGTACGATGAAGTGCAGGCGCATATGCGCCCCGGGGGCGCTGTGCTGACACCTCAGTGGTCGGCGGCGCCTCGGTGCACACCACGGGGGGCGTGAGTGACCACTGTCGACAGTTCCGGCACCACGGGTCCGCACGGACCGGCGGACCGCGCATGGCTGCGCGCCATGGACGCGTACACGGCAGGGTCCTATGCCCGCGCCGAGGAGGAGTTCCGCACCGCCGTGCGGCTGGACCCGGCCATGGCCGACGCCTGGCTCGGTCTGCACGCGCTGCGCTGCGACACCTCGGGCGCGCTGCTGGCCATGTACCGCCACCGCAAACGCTTCGGCGAGCAGCGCCGCCGCCACCAGCGCCCGCTCAGCTCCTGGTACTGGCTCGGCTGGTGGGTGCAGCCCGTCCTGGAGGACACCCGCGACCTCGCGCTGGCCCACGCCTCGCACTGGCTGGACGGCCGGCACCTGACCGAGCTGGACCGCGCGATGGAGCAGTGCCCGCCGGCCGAGCAGGACCCCTCGGTGCGCTTCCTGCACGCCTGCCGCTCCTACCTGCTCAAGGACTGGGAGCAACTCATCCGGGACACCGACCAGTTACTCGATGATCCGCTGCTCGGCATCGAGGCCGGCCTGTTCGGCGGGATGGCCCGGGTCCGACTGGACATGTGCGCCCAGGCGCAGCCGCCGCTGGCCGCCTCGCTCACCCGCTGCCGCTCCGAACAGCCGCAGCGCAAGGAGCTGCGCTACTGGCTGGCCCGGGCGTACGAGGGGGCCGGGCGCAGCGCCGCCGCGCTGCCGCTCTATCGGGCGGTGCACCGCGCCGACCCGGCCTTCATGGACACCGCCGCCCGGCTGGCCGCGATCGCCGCCGAGGACGGCCTCGGGCTGCTGGACGAGCTGCCCGCCTTCACCCTCGCCGAGGACGGCACCGACACCGCGCAGGCGTTCGACGCCTTCGACGCGCTGGGCGCTCCTGACCCCCTGAGCGGGCCGGGCCCGCTGGGCGGCCCGGGGCCCGGCGACCAGGTCGGCTACGTGCTGGACGACTCGGGCCTGGAGGCCGCCGACCTCGCAGGCACCGGCCTGGCGGGCGCCGACCGCGCAGGTGCCGAGCTGGCAGGTGCCGAGCTGGGAGCCGGTGACCTGGCGGCCGGCGACCTCGACTACACCGACGCGCCCGACACCGGCCCGCTCCAGCTCGGCGGCCGACCGGGCAGCAGCGAACGCCCGGGCGCCGGCGGCGGAGCGGGAGCGGGCGCCACCCCGGGCGCCGGCAGCGGGGACGCCGCGCCGGCCGCCGCCGTGCGCGAGAGCCTGACCGCCGTACCGGCCGAGGGCGGCCCCGGCGCGCCGGACCGGACCGGCTCACCCGCCGGCCGGCAGCAGCTGGACGCCGCACTCGCCGCGCTGGAGCAGATGGTCGGCCTCGACCCGGTCAAGCGCCAGGTCCGCGCGCTCTCCGCGCAGCTGCGGATGGCCGGGCTGCGCGCCGACCAGGGCCTGCCGGTCCAGCCGCCGAAACGCCACTTCGTCTTCTCCGGCCCGTCCGGCACCGGCAAGACCACGGTGGCGCGGATCCTCGGCCAGGTCTTCCACTCGCTCGGCCTGCTCTCCGGCGACCACCTGGTGGAGGCCCAACGAGCCGACCTGGTAGGCGAGTTCCTCGGTCAGACGGCGGTCAAGGCGAACGAGCTGATCGACTCCGCGCTGGACGGCGTGCTCTTCATCGACGAGGCCTACAGCCTGGCCAACTCCGGCTACAGCAAGGGCGACGCCTACGGCGACGAGGCGCTCCAGGTGCTGCTGAAGCGGGCCGAGGACAACCGGGACCGGCTGGTGGTGATCCTGGCCGGCTACCCCGAGGGGATGAACCGCCTGCTGGCCACCAACCCCGGCCTCAACTCCCGCTTCACCACCCGGGTGGACTTCCCCAGCTACCGCCCGGCCGAACTCACCGCCATCGGCAGCACGCTGGCCGCCCGGGACGGCGACAGCTGGGACGAGGACGCGACCGAGGAGCTGACCAGCATCTGCGCCCACGTGGTCGGCGAGGGCTGGATCGACGAACTGGGCAACGGCCGGTTCATCCGCACCCTCTACGAGAAGTCCTGCGCCTACCGCGACCTGCGTCTCTCGCTCTCCCGCGAGCTGCCGGGCCGCGAGGACCTGGCCACCCTGCGGCTGCCCGATCTGGTGCAGGCCTACGGGGAGCTGATCGACGGCCGCGGCTAGCCTGAAGGAGGAGCAAGGGGAGAAGGAGGCAGAGCATGCGTCGGTACCGGAACTACTGGGCCTACAGCTGCGGGCTCGGCGTGGCCTGGGCGGTGCTGCTCGGAGTGACGGCGGCAGTGCGCGGGGAGTCGGAACTGCACAGGGTGCTGCCCGTCTTCGGCGGCTTCTGCATCGGGTGGGTGAGCACGACGATCGCCCGCTACGTCTACCCTCCACCGCAACGCTGGACCGCGAAGGAGCCCCGATCGGCGGAGCCCCGATCGGCCGACTAGGCCGAGTGGGCGATCACCGGGTGTATCGGCGGATGCGGTACCGAAGCCCGGACGTCGAGGGCTGCCAGCCGGTGTCCCCGGCGACCGTCCATGACGCGTCCACCGTCGGGGCATAGACGTCCCCGACGACGATCGCGTCGACTTCGGTCACCGACAGCATCGTGGCATCTCCCAAGGCGGCACGGTAGATCTCACCTCCGCCGATCACCCATGCCGTGCGGGAAGGAGCCGGCAGCCCCGGCGACGACGCTGCGGCGAGTTCCAGTGCCTCGGTGATCGACCCGGCGCGCTCCGCGCCGTCCGCAGCCCACTGCGGATCGCGGGTCACCACGATGTTGTGCCTGCCGATGAGCGGGCGGAACCGCGAAGGTAGCGAATCCCAGGTCTTGCGCCCCATCAGCACGGGGTGGCCGAGGGTGGTCGCCTTGAAGTGCGCCATGTCCTCGGGCAGCCGCCACGGGATCGCGTTGTCGGCGCCGATCACGCCGTCGGGGCTCTGAGCCCAGATCAGCCCGATCTTCACACCGCCACCGGGGCCTTGATCGCCGGGTGGTGCTGGTAGCCGACGACTTCGACATCGGAGAACTCGTAGTCGAACAGCGAGGGGGCCTGCTTCAGCCGCAGCTCGGGGAACTCGAACAGAGTGCGCGCGAGCTGCTCGGTCACCTGCTCGACGTGGTTGTCATAGATGTGGCAGTCGCCGCCGGTCCAGACGAAGTCACCCGGCTCCAACCCGGCCTGCTGGGCCACCATGTGCGTCAGCAGGGCGTAGCTGGCGATGTTGAACGGGACGCCGAGGAACAGGTCCGCGCTGCGTTGGTACAGCTGGCAGGACAACTTGCCGTCGGCCACGTAGAACTGGAAGAACGCGTGGCACGGCGCGAGCGCCATCCTGTCCAGCTCGGCGACGTTCCAGGCGGAGACGATCATCCGGCGGGAGTCCGGGTCGAGGCGCAAGGTGTTCAGGACCTCACTGATCTGGTCGATGTGCCGGCCGTCCGGGGTGGGCCAGGAACGCCACTGCACGCCGTAGACCGGGCCGAGGTTACCGTCCGCGTCGGCCCACTCGTCCCAGATGGAGACACCGTGTTCCCGCAACCAGCCGGTGTTCGAGTCTCCGCGCAGGAACCACAGCAGCTCGTACACGACGGACCTGAGGTGAACCTTCTTCGTGGTGACCAGAGGGAACCCCTGCGAGAGGTCGTAGCGCAGTTGGTGCCCGAACACACTGCGAGTCCCGGTGCCGGTCCGGTCGGCCTTGGCCGCCCCGGAGGCGAGTACCAGCCGCAACAGGTCTTCGTACTGAGTGTCCACCACAGCCGTCGAGTGTACAGGCCGCCTCAGCGGTTACGCCCGTGCCACGTGCCGGTGGTCCGGGTCGTGCATCTCGCCGACCAGCTCCTCCAGGACGTCCTCCAGGGTGACCAGCCCCAGCGTGCGCCCGTCCGTGGCGGTGACCGCGGCCAGGTGCGCGGCGGCCCGGCGCATCGCGGTGAGCGCGTCGTCCAGCGGCAGCCGCTCGGACACCACCGTCATCGGGCGCCACAGCCGCACCGGGACGGCGGCCTCCCGGTCGTCGGCGTCCAGCACGTCCTTGACGTGCAGGTAGCCGAGGAAGTCGCCCGAGTCGTCGACCACCGGGAAGCGCGAGAAGCCGGTGGAGACCGCCAGCTCCTCGACCTGCCGGGCGGTCACCGACGTGCCCACCGTGACCAGCCGCGACAGCGGCAGCAGCACCTCCGTCACCGGGCGGTGGCCCAGCTCCAGGGCGTCCTCCAGGCGCTCCTGCTCGCCGGGCTCCAGCAGGCCCGCGGCCCGCGACTCGGCCAGGATCCAGAGCAGTTGCTCGCCGGTGTAGACCGACTCCACCTCGTCCTTGGGGTCGACCCGGAACAGCCGCAGCACCAGGTTGGCGAGGGCGTTCAGCAGCCGGATCACCGGGCTCAGCCAGCGGGCGAGGCGGTCCAGCGGCGGGCCCAGCCAGAGCGCGGCCCGCTCGGGCGTGGCCAGCGCGATGTTCTTGGGCACCATCTCGCCGATCACCATGTGCAGGAAGACCACCAGGGCCAGCGCCAGCGCGTAGGAGATCGGGTGGATCAGCGCCGCGGGGACGCCGACCGCGTGGAACGGGCCCTCGAGCAGCTGCGCGATGGTCGGCTCGGCGAGCGCGCCGAGCAGCAACGAGCAGACCGTGATGCCCAGTTGGGCGGCGGCCAGCATTGCCGAGACGTTCGAGAGGGCGTGCAGCACGGTGCGGGCGCGGCGGTTGCCCGCGTCCGCGAGCGGCTCCACCTGGGAGCGGCGCACCGAGACGACCGCGAACTCGGCGCCCACGAAGAAGGCGTTGCCCAGCAGCAGGACCAGCGCGGCGAAGAGTTGGAGGAAGATCACCGGTGTTCCTCCGGTCCGGCGAGCCGCACCAGGCGGACCCGGGTGGTGCGGTGGCGGTCCACCGCCTGCGCGGTCAGCTCCCAGCCGGGCAGCAGCGCCCGGTCACCGGGCTCGGGGATCCTGCCGAGCAGATCGGCCAGCAGCCCCGCCAGGGTCTCGTACGGGCCGGCCGGCGCGAGCAGGCCGATCGAGCCCAGCTGGTCGATCCTGGCCCGGCCGTCGGCCAGCCAGGCCGGCCTGCCCTCGACCGGCGGCACCGAGAGCAACTCCGGTACGTCGCCCGGGTCGTGCTCGTCCTGCACCTCGCCGACGATCTCCTCGACGATGTCCTCCAGGGTCACCACCCCGGCCGTGCCGCCGTACTCGTCGATCACGATCGCCATCGGCTGGCGGCTGCGCAGCTGGTCGAGCAACCGCTCGGCCGGCAGCGTCTCGGGGACCAGCAGCGGCTCCCCCGCCAGCTGCCCGATCCGCACGAGGGCGCGGTGCTCGGGCCGCACGCCCAGCGCGTCCTTGAGGGTGATGGTGCCGGTGACCTCGTCCAGGCTGTCCCGGTAGACCGGGAAGCGCGAGAAGCCGGTGGCCCGGGTGAGGTTGACGACATCGGCGGCGGTGGCGTCCTGCTGCAGCGCGGCGACATCGACTCGCGGGGTCATCAGGCTCTCGGCGGTCAGGTCGGCCAGGCCGAGCGAACGGACGAAGAGCAGCGCCGTGTCCTCCTCTATGGCCCCGGCCTTGGCCGAGTGCCGGGCGAGAAAGGCCAGCTCATTGGGGGTGCGGGCGTGCGCCAGCTCGTCGGCCGGCTCCACCCCGAGCGCGCGGACCATGCGGTCCGCCGAGCCGTTCAGCACCGAGATCAGCGGTCGGCAGACCGTCGAGAACAGCCGGTGCGGGCCGACCACCGCGCGGGCCACCTGAAACGGGCGGGAGATCGCCCAGTTCTTCGGCACCAGCTCGCCGATCACCATCTGCACCACGGTGGCCAGCAGCATGCCGATCACCACAGCGAAGCCGGTGGCGGCGGAGCCGGGCACCCCGATCCCGGCGAAGACCGGGCCGAGCAGCGTGGACAGCGCTGGCTCGGCGAGCATGCCGACCACCAGCGAGGTGACGGTGATGCCGAGCTGGGCGCCGGAGAGCTCGAAGGAGAGGCGGCGCAGCGCCGTCCGCACGCCGAGCGTCTTGCGGTCGCCGGTGGCGGCCGCGCGCTCGACGGCGCCGCGGTCCACGGTGATGAAGGAGAACTCGGCGGCGACGAAGAGGCCGTTGGCGAGGATGAGCAGGAAGGCCGCGGACAGCAGCAGCCAGGCCGTGATCACAGCGCCGCCTGCTCTCCGGGGCACGGGAGGGAGGCGGCGGTCGTACTACCGGACGGATCGTCCATCGAGGGGAGGTGTCACTCCTCAGGTCGCGGGCGGGCGGGGCTGCTTTGCCCCGGCTTTACCAGCGTAGACGATACCTGTGCGAGGGTGGCGCGGACGTTCGAGGGGCTGCTTAGGCAGGCCTGGGCTCGGCCGTGGCGCCGTGCGCCTCGGCGAGGTCGCGCAGGCCGAGCGCGGCCCGGACGGCCTGCTCGCGGCCGCCGCCCGGCTGGATGCCGACGGCGGCCAGCGAGGTGCCGTCGGCCAGGTCCAGCGTCACCCACGGATCACCCTGGCGGAGGTTCACCCGGACGATCTGCGGCCAGTGCAGCCGCCGGGTGCGGACGAAGTTCACCACCGTGATCCCGTCCGCGTCGGCGACCACCTTGGGGCGGGCCAGCATCACGCCCGCCCCGGCGAAGACCAGGCCGGTGAGGATCAGGGCGATCCGGTCGTTGGGCTGCCAGTCGGAGGGGAGCGCCAGCGCGACGGTGACGAAGACCACCACGATCAGCGCGCTGACCGGGAGCAGGACGGCGCGGTTGCGGCGCGGCGCCCAGGTCACGGGCAGGGTGGGCAGGCCGGTGGTGGTGTCAGGCATCGCGGTGGTGCTCCCGAAGGGGGTGGTCAGAGCCGGCAGGCGTGGATGTTGGTCACCAGGATGGCCCGGGCGCCGATGCTCCACAGGTCGTCCATGATCCGCTGGGCCTCCTTGCGGAGCACCATCGAACGGACGGCCACCCAGCCCTCGGTGTGCAGCGGCGAGACGGTCGGCGACTCCAGGCCCGGCGTCAGCGCGACGGCGTCGGTGACCTTCTCGGCCCGGATGTCGTAGTCCATCAGCACATAGCGGCGGGCCACCAGGACGCCCTGCAGGCGGCGCAGGAACTGGTCGACCCCGGAGTCCTGGCCGGCGCCCTTGGGGCGGATCACCACGGCGTCGGAGATCAGGATCGGCTCGCCGAAGACCTCGAGGCCGGCGTTGCGCAGGCTGGTCCCGGTCTCCACCACGTCGGCGATCACATCGGCGACACCGAGCTGCACCGCGGTCTCCACCGCGCCGTCCAGCTTGGTCACGGTCGCCGTGACGCCATGCTCGGCCAGGTGCTGCTCGACCAGGCCGGTGTAGGAGGTGGCGATCCGCAGGCCCTGCAGCCCCTGGACGTCCTTGGGCGAGCCGACCGGACCGGCGAAGCGGAAGGTCGAGCCGCCGAAGCCGAGCGCGAGCACCTCCTCGGCGTTGGACGCCGAGTCGAGCAGCAGGTCGCGGCCGGTGATCCCGACGTCCAGGCGGCCGGAGCCGACGTACACCGCGATGTCGCGCGGGCGCAGGAAGAAGAACTCCACCTGGTTGTCCGGGTCGACCAGGACCAGTTCCTTCGGGTCCTTGCGCTGGCGGTATCCGGCCTCATGGAGCATCTCCGCCGCCGGACCCGAGAGCGAACCCTTGTTGGGGAGGGCGATGCGCAGCATGAGAGGAGGATCCTTCGCTTGGAAGCGGATGGTGCGGGAGGGGTGGTTCAGAGGTAGGCGTAGACGTCGTCGAGCGTCAGCCCGCGAGCGATCATCATCACCTGAAGGTGGTACAGGAGCTGCGAGATCTCCTCGGCGGTCTGCTCCTGGGTCTGGAACTCGGCCGCCATCCAGACCTCGGCGGCCTCTTCGACCACCTTCTTGCCGATGGCATGAACGCCCTGCTGGACGAGCTGCGCGGTACGGGAGGACGCGGGGTCGCCTGCGGCGGCCTTCTGCTGGAGCTCGACGAAGAGCTCCTCGAATGTCTTCGAAGCCATGATGGGTCTCACCTTACGTGCTGGACCGGGACGGGCGGTAAACAGTCCCGGACCGTGGACACGACGGTGGACGACAACCGGCTAGGAGACCGAGCGCAGCATGGCGGCGGTGGCGACGGCCGCGGTGACCGCCTCATGCCCCTTGTCCTCGGCGGAGCCCGGCAGGCCCGCCCGGTCGATCGCCTGCTCCTCGTTGTCACAGGTCAGCACGCCGAAGCCGACCGGCACGCCGGTGCTGACGCTGACGTCGGTGAGACCGATGGCCGCCGCCTGGCAGACATAGTCGAAGTGCGGGGTGCCGCCGCGGATGACCACCCCGAGGGCGACCACGGCGTCATAGCCGCGACCGGCCAACTGCTTTGCCGCGACGGGGAGTTCGAAGGTGCCGGGGACGCGGACGATGGTCGGCTCCGCGATCCCCAGCTCCTTGAGGGCGCGCTCGGCGCCGCCCAGCAGGCCGTCCATCACCTTGGTGTGCCACTGGGCGGCGATCACCGCGACCCGCAGGTCCTGGCAGTTCTTGAGGGTCAGCTCGGGTGCTCCGTGGCCGCTCACTGTGGTTCTTCCTTCAACTGGGTAAGTGGGTGGGTGTTCAGGCGGGTGGATCGTCAGGCGGGTGGATGGTCAGGCGTTGCCGAGCCACGGCAGGTCGTGGCCCATCCGGTCGCGCTTGGTCAGCAGGTAGGCGAGGTTGTGCACGCCGGCCTCGACCGGGATCGGCTCGCGGCCCTTGACCTTGAGGCCGTGCTCGGTGAGCGCGGCGAGCTTGTCGGGGTTGTTGGTCAGCAGGGTCAGCGAGCGCACCCCCAGGTCGGTCAGCATCTGCGCGCCGATGCTGTAGTCCCGGGCGTCGGCGGGCAGCCCGAGGTCGAGGTTGGCGTCCACGGTGTCACGCCCCTGCTCCTGGAGCTGGTAGGCGCGCAGCTTGTGGGCCAGGCCGATGCCGCGGCCCTCGTGACCGCGCAGGTAGAGCACCACGCCGCGGCCTGCGGCGGCCACCTTGGCGAGCGAGGCTTCGAGTTGGGGACCGCAGTCGCAGCGCAGCGAGCCGAACACGTCACCGGTCAGGCACTCGGAGTGGACACGCACCAGCACGTCCTCGCCGTCCGGCAGCTGCCCGTCGGCGTCCAGGCCGCCGGCCACCAGGGCGATGTGCTCGACGCCGTCCAGCGTGCTGCGGTAGCCGACGGCGGTGAACTCGCCGTAGCTGGTGGGCAGGGCGGTGACGGCCGCGCGGTCGACGTGCAGCTCGGTGCGGCGGCGGTAGGCGATCAGGTCCTCGATCGAGATGATCGCCAGACCGTGCTCGCGAGCGAAGCCGACCAGCTCGGGCAGCCGGGCCATCGTCCCGTCGTCGTTGACCACCTCGCAGATGGCGGCGGCCGGGGGCAGGCCGGCCAGTCGGGCCAGGTCGACGCCGGCCTCGGTGTGGCCGGGGCGGATCAGCACACCGCCGTCCACCGCGCGCAGCGGGAAGACGTGCCCGGGGCGGGTGAAGTCGCCGGGGCCGGAGGCCGGGTCACCCAGCAGCCGGACGGTCAGCGCGCGGTCGACGGCCGAGATGCCGGTGGCCTCGACCTCGCGGGCGTCCACCGAGACGGTGTAGGCGGTGCCCTTGCGGTCCTCGTTGACCCGGGTCATCGGCGGCAGGTCGAGGCGGTCGGCCTCGGCGCCGGTCATCGGGACGCAGATCACACCGGAGCTGTAGCGGATGGTGAAGGCGAGCAGTTCGGGCGTCGCGGCCGAGGCGGCGAAGATGATGTCGCCCTCGTTCTCGCGGTCCTCGTCGTCCACCACGATCACGGCCCGGCCGGCCGCGATGTCGGCGATGGCGCGCTCGACCGGGTCGAGGCTGAGGTCCGGGCCGAGGTGCTGGGTGCTGTCTGCGGTACTCATGCCGTAACTCCCTGCAGGGTCGGGGTGGAGGCGGAACGGGGGGTGCGGGTGCTCAGCCACCAGGCGCGCAGGCCCAGCAGCACCAGGACGAAGTAGATGCTGTACGTCAGGCCGGAGAAGGCGTAGCCGCTGTTGAAGGCCAGCGGGACACCGACCACGTCCACCGCGATCCAGGCGAACCAGAACTCCACCCAGCCACGGGCCTGGGCGACCATCGCCGCCAGCGTGCCGACGAAGATGTAGGCGTCCGACCACGGGCTCCAGGACATCCAGGAGTAGTGGGTGAAGAGCAGCGCCACCCCGGTGGTCACCAGCGCGGTAGCGCCGACCAGCAGCGCCCGCTCGGTCCAGCTGGCGAAGCGGACCTTGATCTCGCCGGTGCTGCGGATGCCGCGCCGCCACTGGGTCCAGCCCCAGACCGCGGTCACGATGACGATGGCCTGCTTGCCCATCAGACCGGTCAGATGGCCGGACAGGTAGGCCCCCACCAGCACGACACCGGAGAGGAGTTGGACCGGCCAGCTCCAGATCGAGCGCCGCCAGCCGAGGGCCAGCGCAGCCAGTCCGAGCAGGTTGCCGATCATGTCGGTCCAGAGCACGTGCTGGCCGAATATCGAGAACGCGACACTGTTGAGCCAGTTCACGAGGCGTCCTTCGAGATCGCCGGGATGCTGCGGGAGTCGAGCAGCCGCTCGACGTACTTCGCCAGGACGTCGACCTCGAGGTTGACCGGGTCGCCAACCGCCTTGGCGCCCAAGGTCGTCAGAGCGAGCGTCGCGGGGATCAGGCTGACCGTGAAGCTGTCGGCGGCGGCCTCGACCACGGTGAGGCTGATGCCGTCCACGGTGATCGAGCCCTTGTCGACCAGGTAGCGGGCGATGCTCTGCGGCAGCGTGAAGCGCAGCACCTCCCAGCGGGGCTTGCCCTCGGCGTCCAACTCGCCCGGGGCGCGGGAGAGCAGGGTGCCGGTGGCGTCGACATGCCCCTGCACCAGGTGGCCGCCGAGCCGGGCGCCGAGCGCCATCGCCCGCTCCAGGTTGACCCGGGAGCCGGGGACGAGCGCGCCCAGGCTGGAGCGCTGCAGTGTCTCGGCCATCACGTCGGCGCTGAACTCGGTGGTGTCGGCGGCCAGTTGCTCGGGGCTGTCGACAACGGTCAGGCAGACGCCGTTGACCGCGATGGAGTCGCCGTGGCGGGCACCGGTACAGACCACGGGCCCGCGCAGGCGGATGCGCGAGGAATCACCGAACTCCTCGATGGAGACGACCTCGCCGAGCTCTTCAATGATGCCGGTGAACACCCGGGTTCTCCTCGCGCTGTAGGGGCGCGGACTCCGGGGCGGCAAAGAACGGGAGTTGACACGGCTCGGCGGTGGCGGGTGCGCGAACGTCCTCTGCTCCGTCGCCGAGGTCGGCTCGGCCGCCGACATCGGCAGTTCGCCGACGTCGCTGAAGAGAGTCCTGCTCTTGCACCTTGAACACGGCTCCCCGAGGGGATCCGTGGCACTGCTCGAACCGTCGCGCACGCCTCCCATCCGGACTTTAACCGTCGGTCCAGGAATTTCACCTGGTCAACCGGCCGCTGGCTGCGGACGGGTCGCGGACTGTAACCGCCGGTTCGGATTTTCACCGACCCCGGAGTGCGCTGAACGTCACTGCTACTACTTGCGCTCATTGTGCCACGGCCCAAGGGCGTTCAGGGAGAGGTGGCGCTGTGGTCTGTTTCACTCACGCTCGGGAATAGGAACGGCGGCGATCCATCGCGCGAACAGCCGGGGCACCGTCCCGGGGCTGCGTCGTCTACGCGTGAAGATAAGATGATCTCTTTGCCGGGTGGGGAAGTTGGAAGCCATGAATGATCGTTCGATCGCCGATCTGGTGCGTTACGTCCGAGCGCACTCACCGTTCTACCGCGAGCTCTACGCGGGTCTGCCCGAGGGGACGTCGGAGCTGACCGACCTCCCGCTGATCGACCACGGCGCCTACTGGGGCGCCCACGGGATCGAGGAGAGCCGGCTGCTGACCGGCCCGCACGGCGACGGGATCGTCTTCAAGACCGGTGGGACCACCGGTGCGCCGCGCGTCTCGATGTACACGCGCGAGGAGTGGCGCGAGATGGCCCGCCGCTTCGGCGACGGCCTGCCGGCCGCCGGGCTGCGCGACGGCGACCGGGTGGCCAACCTGTTCTACGCGGGGGAGCTGTACTCCAGCTTCGTCTTCACCCTCAACCTGCTCCAGGAAGCCCCGGTCGCCACCGTCCAGCTGCCGATCGGCGGGGCCGCCCCGCTGGACTACGTGATCGGCACGCTGCGCGACTTCTCGGCCACCGTGCTGGCCGCCCCGCCCACCTCGCTCTGCCGGCTGGCCAGGGAGGTCGCCGACACCGTGGGCACCCTGCCGCACATCCGGCTCGTCCTGTTCAGCGGTGAGGCGTTCTACGGCGACCAACTGGAGCTGCTGGCCCAGGCGTTCCCGGGCGCCGAGGTCCGCTCGATCGGCTACGCGAGCGTCGACGCCGGCATCCTGGCCGGTCCGGTGGCCGGCGAGAGCGACGCCCGGATCCACCAGGTCTTCACCCCTGACAAGGTGATCGAGCTGCTGGACCCCGAGACCGGCGAGCCGATCGAGGAGCCCGGCCGGCCCGGCCGGGTGGTCGCCACCGACCTCGCGCGCCGTCTGATGCCGGTGATCCGCTACCCCGTGGGCGACCTGGCGCAGTGGGTGGACTTCCCGCAGCGCCGGTTCCGGCTGCTCGGACGCTCCGACGAGGGCGCCCGGGTCGGCCCGGTGACCGTGTACCTGGAGGACCTGCGCGCGCTGGTGGAGAGCACCGACCAGGACGGCCTGGTCGCGGAGGTGCAGGTGGTGCTGCGCCACCACGACGAGCGCGACCAGCTGGTGCTGCGGCTGGCCGGGCCGACCGGGGCCGGCGAGCAGGCGAAGGCCGTCCTGGAGGGCGCGCTGGCCGCGCGGCTCGCGCAGACCCGTCCGATGTTCGCCGACCACGCCGACCGCGGCCTGATCCACCCGCTGGCCGTGGAGTGGGTGGGCCCGGGCGCGCTGGCGGTCAACCCGCGCACCGGCAAGCTGGTCCGGCTCGTCGACGAGCGGATGGACTGACCGGACGCAGTGAGGGGGGGGTGACGGCAGCAGCCGTCACCCCCCTCAGCGCGAGGATGTCAGCGGTTGCGCGCCCGCCGCTCCACCACGCTCAGCAGCTTGCCGCTGGCCGCGGTGCGCTCGAAGCCGTCGGCCGGCCCCACCTCGACCCGCAGGGCCAGCAGCCCCTCCTGCTCCACCGCCGAGCCCAGCTCCGGGTAGCCGTCCAGGAACGCCCGGGCCGCGGCCGCGCCGTCCGACGCCGGGCCGGCCTCCAGGCGGACGGTCAGCGACTCGCCCGCGTCGTCCTCGTCGAGCAGGATCTGCAACGCGCCCCGGTGCTCGAACGCCTCCTCCGCGATCGTGACGAACCGGCGGTAGTTGAGGAAGTAGCTGCCGCTGCGGAAGACGTCGCCGAAGCGGCCCAGCAGCTCGAAGCGCGGGGTGCGGCGCCCGCACACCCGCACTCCCCCGCCACCCAGCGGCCCAGGTCGCCGATCTCGTAGCGGTCCAGGCGCTGGCCGCGCCGGGTGTGCGAGGTGAAGACCAGTCGCCCGGCCTCCCCGGCGGGGGCCGGCCGGTCCTCGTCCAGGGCCAGGATCTCCAGGGTCTGGAGCCCGCTGAACAGGTGGTGCACCCGCGGCGGGGTCTCGCCGCACTGGTAGCCCAGCGGGCCCGCGTCGGCGCTGCCGTACGCCGCCGAGCGGATCAGCTCGACCCCGAACTCCTCGCGCAGCCATGCCTGCTGGCGCTCGGGGAAGTGCTCGCCGCCGAAGTAGACCTTGCGCACCCCGCGGTAGCCGCGCAGCGCGTCCGCGCCCTCGGTGAAGACCCGCAGCAGGTAGCTCGGCATGCCGAACAGAGTGTCCACCCGGTGGTCGACGATCGAGTGGGCCACGGCCGCGTGGTCGTCCTGCGCCGCCATCGGGAACTGCACGGCCTGCAGGGTCTCCAGCACCGAGAAGAAGCTCAGGAAGCCACCGTAGAGCTGCCCGCCGAAGAACAGGTTCATCGCCCGGTCGGTGCGCGGGTCGAACCCGGCGGCGAGCAGGCCCTCGGCTCCCGAGCGCATGTGCTCGTGGTAGTCGTCCCAGGCGAAGGCGGAGAGCTTGGGCGCCCCCGAGCTGCCGCCGCTGCGGAAGAACACCTCGGCGCGCCCGAGGTCGTCCTGCAGCTGCTCGAACTCGGTCTTGCCGGTGACCGGGACGGACGGGACGGCCAGCTCGCGCGCGCCCACCAGGTCGTCCAGGCAGGAGTCGGTGGCGAACCGCTCGTCCAGCTGCACGTCCACCCGGCGGCTGTAGCGCTGCAGTGCGTACACGCCGTCGTGCGGCTCGCCGTCGTAGCTGTCCAGCATCCGGCCGGGCACGGTGACCCGCAGCACGCCTGCGGTCAGCACCTCCCCCGCGAGCACCGCCAGATCGGCGCGCTCGGCGCCGATCGCGGCGGTCTGCAGGTAGCGGCGCATCGGGCGCAGCACCTGGACGATCTCCTTGCGCGGCAGCGGCTTCACCCACACCGTGCGGTACAGCGGCGAGGCCCGCAGCGCGCTGCGGACGTCCGCCAGCACGTGCCAGTTGCCGTCTTCGGCCGCGTGCACCCGGGTCAGGCCGAGGTGCTCCTCCAGCCCGGCCACCAGCACGGTGTTGGTGATCTCGGCGCTCTCCAGCAGGTCCGGCAGCGCCGGGTCGAGCTCGGCGACGGTCTGCGCCAGCACGGCGGCGAACCGCTCGGCGAAGGCGAAGACCTGCTCGGTGTCGTCGGTGTCCAGGTAGATCACCTGCGGGCTGGAGCACGCCTGCTGGTCGAGCCGGCAGATGTCGTCGGCGATGCCGCGCAGCGCCGACGGCTCGGCCCAGGAGTGCTCGGTGAGGTAGGCGAAGGAGAGCTTGGGCCCCCAGTCGACCAGCCGGCAGCCGGCCGGCACCAGCGCCGCGACCCCGGCCAGGGCCTCCTCGCCGCCCCAGGCGGCCACCGCGTCGGCGCCCGCGCACAGCCGCTCCAGCCAGCCGGTCCGGCTGGACGGGAAGGCGAGCACCAGCACCCGGGTGGCGATCGTGCCGGTCGGATCGAGCTCGGCGAGCGCGGCCAGCAGCAGCTGGGTGAAGCGTGAGCTGCCGCTGGTCTTGATCGCGTTGACGTTCCCGGCGAGCAGGCCCTCGATCACGCTGAACGCGCCTGCGGCCGGCGCGTTGCCGGGCGCGACGTGCACCAGCAGGCCCACCGGCAGCCAGCCCTCGAAGATCTCCCGACGGAAGTCGAAGCGGGCCAGCCGGCCCGGGTCGATGCCGCCGAGCTCACGGGTCAGCTTGGCCTCCAGCGCCTCGCGGGAGAGCCCCTCGGCGATGTCGGTCAGCGTACGGGCGGCCTCCCCCGCGGGGATCCGCGCGGCGCGCAGCTCGGCGAACAGGCGCACGGACTGCGCGCCGGCCGGGTCGGCGAGCGCGATCGCCAGCCGGTCGCAGGCGGCCAGCACGGTCAGCGGGTTGAGCCTGTCGGCGAGCGCGGTGGCGACGTGGGCGTCGAGATCGTCGAGGCGGCGCTCCGCCTCGGCGTCGTCGACCCACTCGCCCTGCCAGTAGTGCTGATCGGCGGTCATGACTTCCCCTTGAGCAGTTCGGCGGCGGCGACGGCACAGCTGCGGTTCCGGCTGACCCCGGCCCGGCCGTGCACGGCGAACCAGGGGGTGGGCAGGCCGCAGCCGCACTCCTCGGGGGAGTGCTGCGAGACCAGGTCGCCCATCAGGACGGACTGGGCCGGCACGGAGGTGATGTAGGGCGAGACGAACTGGGCGTAGCCGCGCTCACCGTAGGGCAGCGGCGCGAGCGTGCGCACGTCGCGCACCAGCATCCGCGACCAGGTGGGCACGTGCAGGCGGTGGTTGGCGCACTCCATGTAGAGCACCGAGTGCTCGACCGCGCCGTAGCCGTCCCTGATCCGCTCGTCCGGGATGCCCAGTTGCTCGTGGATCCGCCGGTAGAGCTCCGGCCTGGCCACCTGCTGGTCGGCGTGGCCCTTCCAGCCGCCGCCGAAGGCGACCAGCGACTTGGGGTTCAACTGAACGGGCGGGAGCCCGAGTTCACGCATCCGGTCGAGCGTGAAGGAGAGGAACGCGGGGAACCCGAGGATCCGCACCGGCGCCCCCTCCTCGGCGAACCGCAGCAGCGCCCGCACGCAGCCGAACGCGTCGAACTCGTGGCCGCTGCCGGTGTGTTTGAGGGCGTACTCGACCGAGCGCACCGGGGCGAAGTCGCACAGGTACTCGTCGGTGAACGCGGTGCCCAGGTTCAGCCCGGGCCGGGGCTGGTAGTTGGAGAGCAGGTAGTTGACCGGCTCCTCCTCGCCCAGCCAGCCGTAGGAGTCGAAGACCCGGGCCACCATCCGCTGGCCGTTGCGCAGGGTCCAGTCGTCGAAGAACATCTGCGACTTCTGGCCGGTGGTGCCCGAGGAGGTGACGTGCAGCGCGACGTCCTCGGGGGGTATCGAGACCACCTCGTGCGTCTTGAAGAAGTTGGCGTGCACGAAGGGCAGCCGCTCCAGGTCGGCGACCGATTCGACCGGACATCGGGCGGCCTCACTCGACTCCCAGAGCCTGGCGAAGAACGGCGACCTGGCCGCGTGCCAGGCGTTGGACTCCGCCATCGCGGCGACGAACAGCCGGTCGGCGTCCTCGCCCACGGTGTACGGCTCGGCGATGTCGCACAGCCGCTGCACCTGGGCGAGTGCGACGGGATCGGGGACCTGGACCGGGTTGAGGTACTGGCTCACTGGAAAACCCCATGGGTGTTGAGGTACCGCTGCTTCCACAGCTCGATGTACTGCTCGGTGAAGGGCTGGAAGGACGCGTCGATGGACAGGCCGCGGAAGTCCAGTGGCTGCATGCTGCGGGCCATCACCACGTAGTCGCGAAAACCCTCGCCCTCGCGGCGCATCGCCGGGTAGGCGGCGGCGGGCAGGAAGCCGTGCGCGAGCAGCAGGCTGAGGTCCTCGTAGCAGTCCAGCGGCAGCAGGGTCTCGATGTGCGAGGCGCCGTCCTGGGCCAGGCGGTCGATCAGCGCCTCGAAGTCCCGTGCCAGCGAGGCGAGTCCGGGGGCGGCGCCGATCAGCGCGCAGTAGCCGTCGGAGCGGTTCAGCTGCGCGAACAGCTCGTAGGCACCGTCCGCGGCGGCCAGCAACACGTTGGGCGTGTGGAACGGGTAGAAGCGCTGCTCGGGATCGGGCACCACCTCGGCCAGCCGGCGCAGCACGAACTGCGGGGCGTCCACCAGCTCCACCTCGCGCACCTGGCCGCGCTGCGGGGCCGGGCGCGGCTCGTCGTCGACGGCGGGCAGCTGCTGGTCCGACAGACCCACCGTGTCGTGCAGCGCGCGCACCAGCCCGCCCAGGCCGGCCGGCACCCGGGGGACCGGCAGCCGTCGCTCCAGGACGCCGTCCCGGTGCCTGGCCAGCAGCACCATGGTCTCGTGCCGTTCCGCCTTGCGCAGATTGGGGAAGACGCCCAGGGCCCGGAAGCCACTGCGCAGGCAGATCCGCTGCGGCGCGGTGGAGTTGGTCCGGGCGGTGGCGTAGACGGAGTCGGCGGCCTGGTCGCCGCTCAGCATCATGTCGCTGAGCCGGCGGACCGCCTGGTGGGCGAGGCCGCCGCCGCGGATGTCCGGGTGGATCACCAGGCCCTGCATCTTGCCGAGCCGGTCGTGCGGGTCGATCGTGCCAAGGATGGAGCCGACCACCCGGCCGCTGCCGGGCTCCCTGACGACCAGCCAGGTCGTGCGGGGGGAGGAGATCTCCCGGGCCATCACCTCGGGATCGGTGCCCAACGGCAGTGCGTAGCTTCGTCCGTAGACCTGCCGGTAGAGCGTCAACAGCCCGTCGATGTCGCCCAGTTGAACAGCAGTGAACTCGTAGGTCAAAATACCTCCCCGAAGAACTGATACGCATACGGGTTACGTGGCGCATCGGACCGCGTTCCCTCGCCATCGAATGCGAGAGGCCCGGGTGGGGCGCCCACAAACGGAAATCCGCGTAGGGCGGCTGCCGTGCCGCAGCGCCGCCGGATTGGGGGTGGTCCGGCGGGGTGCGAATCGAAACGAGGAAGCGGCCGCTGATGTCCGGCCGCTGTCGCCACTGTAGCGTGCGCTCTCCGGGTCGGACGGTCCGTCAACTGCCTTAACAGGCAGAACTTCGGCCGAATGCGAGCAGGATCACAGGTCGTCAGTTCGCAACTGCGGATCGATATGCTCCGCTCTGCATAGAAGGGCAGAAAGCCGCGAAAATTTATTCACCGCTCTCCGCATTGTGGTAACCGGCGATGGAGATGGGCCCGTGATGTGGTCCGGGCCACCTTCGATGCCGATCTCCGGCGCCGGCCGGACCTCTCTCCGGAAGTGGCCGGAAAACGCCGTCAGCAGCGGGATGGAATGATGTACGGATGACTACCGAACGGATCGGCCCTCCCCTGATCGCCGGCGAGCGCGAAATGCTGCGCTCCTTCCTCGACTTCCACCGCGCGACGCTGGCGATGAAGTGCGACGGGCTCACCGACGAGGAGCTGCGCCGCCAGTCGATGCCGCCCTCGACGCTCTCACTGCTCGGCCTGGTGCGGCATATGGCCGAGGTCGAGCGCACCTGGTTCCGCATCGTGATGAACGCCGAGGCCATCCCGCTGGTCTGGTCCGCGGAGATGGACTACCAGGTGGCGTACGACGCGAGCACCGCCACCCGCTCGGAGGCCTTCGCCGCCTGGCAGGCGGAGGTCAAGCACTCCCGCCGGATCGAGCAGGCGGCCGAGTCGCTCGACGTGATCGGCCACAACGCCAGGTGGGGCGAGGACGTTTCGCTGCGCCTGGTGATGCTGCACCTGATCCACGACTACGCACGGCACAACGGTCACGCCGACTTCCTGCGCGAGGCGATCGACGGGACCGTCGGCGCTTAGGGTCTCGTCGGTCTCAGCCGAGGATCTTGGCGACGAACGCGTCCAGGTTCGCCACCGTGCGCTCGATCTGCTCCTCGACGGTCAGCGACTCCTGGAGCCGTCCGCCCATCCCCTCCGGGATCTTGCGGCCGCGGACGTAGAGCGGGCAGGCCAGGTCGGTGCAGATGTAGGCGCCGACCGAGTTGCCCTCACGGCCGGCCACCCCGGCCTTGCGCGCGGTGAGCAGCGAGACGCCGTTGCCGCTGTGCTGAGTGAGGCAGAGGCTGCACAGGCTGCTGCGCAGCAGGCCGCGGCGCTGGGCGGAGAAGCGCAGCGTCAGGCCGACCAACTCCCCCTCGCGCTCCAGCACCAGGTAGCTCCGGTCGGGGGCCCCGCCGTCCCGCCAGCCGAGGAAGTCCAGGTCGTCCCAGGGGAGTTCGGTGAGGTCGCGGGGCACCGTGAGCCGCTTGGCCTCCCCTTTGGAACAGTTGACGAACGACGCGCGGATGTCCTGCTCAGTGACTGCCTTCATGGCCATGGACGCTAACAATGCCTAAGGTGCTTAGGCAAATGATTAATAGCCATAGGAACGGGAACCGGCCGTGGAACTGCCGCTCGGGCCCGTGAGCGGGACGACCACGTCGTGGTTACCCGAACTGCCCACCGGCCGGGCGAACGCCTTGCCGCTCCCCGAGTCGACCATCACGATCGTGCTCACCGGCGCCGCCGCCGGCGTCACGCTGACCACACCGCCCGGCTGGAACGACGGCCACCCACCGCCACCGTACGTCGCCCCGCTCTGCGCGACCGGCGGCAGCAGCGGGTTGCCGCACGCACAACGCGCCCTGGGCACACCGCGGTTGTCGACCAGCACGGCGGTGCCGGCCTGGAGGACGGACTGGAAGCCGGTCGCGGCGCCGTCGGCGAAGCCGTGGTTGGTGACCCGGGTGTCCACCCGCAGCAGCGCGGACGTCAGCGAGTGCAGGTAGGAGGCGATGGAGTCCTGCGGGATGCCCTCCACCTGCGCCCATGCCTGGCCCTTGTCCGCGTGGGTGGTCAGGAAGTCGGAGAGCCGGCCGACATCGCAGCTGCTGGTGCGCTCGGTGCCTCCGTAGAGGCCGACCGTCCCGCCGTCGATCGTCCCGCCATCGACCGTCCCCGTCGCCGAGGGCCCGCCGGACGACGCGGGGGACGGCGCGGGGGCGGACGCCACGACGACCGAGGCCGTGAACGGGTCGGGCCCGGGCACGGTCGCCGCCTGCAGCGCGATCTGCGGCGCGGCGGAGGTCGTCGGCGTGCCATTCGGCTCCCGCTCCGCCAGCGCGATGCCCACCACCACCGCGACCACCGCCACGCCCGCCGCGACCACCAGCCGTCGCCGCCACCACGGCGGCCGCTGCCCACCGCCGCCCGATGCGCTCACCAGCGTCCGCGGCGGCGGCCCGACCGGCGGCACCGCGGATCCCGTCGAGGTCGGTTCCCCGGGCTCCCCCGCCGGCCGATCAGGTGGTGGCGCGGACGGCGGACCGGACGGCGGGCCTGACGGCGTTTCGGAGCTCACCGCCCATTCTCTGCGCCGCCCGCCACTACCCCGCAACCGCAGCCGGCCCGCCCCCGACACCCCGTCGGGCCACTCCATCCCCCGCCCCCGCGCGCCGATCCCGCCGCGCTGACCGAAGCTGGAACAGCCAGGTCACCACGGCTGGCCCCCACGCCGACGGCCCACACCCGAGCAGGAGACAGCGTGCGTCCGAGTGACGGTCCCCCCGACGCCGCCCACCCGCACCACCTGCACGACCCGCACCACCCGCTCACCGGCTGGCTGGACGCACTGGTGGCCACCGTCGCCGCGTTCGTCGTAATGGCCGCCGTCGCCGCCCTCGGCCTGTGGGCCGCCGGCGCGAACGGGCTGCCGAGCGGCTCATTCGTCCCCGTGGCCGCCGCCACGGTGCTGACGGCGCTCGGCATCCCGCTCCAACTGGAGGGCGACGCCGGGTTCCTGGCCCAGGCGAGCGCGCAGATCTCGGCCGTCCCGCTCTCGGTGGGCCTGGTCGGCGCCCTGGTGGCCGGCTGGGCGTTCCTGCGGCCGCTGCGCCTGCGGGCGGTGCTGACGCCGCGCGAGCTGGCAGCCCGGGTGCTGCGTATGGCGGTGTTCTGGACGGCCGCCGTCCTGCTGCTCACCCGACTGGCCCGGCACAGCTTCACCGTCTCCACCGGCAGCCCGGAGGCGGACCTGATCGGCGGCGCGCTCGGCATCACCCCCACCATCGGTTTCCACGCCGACTGGCCCGCCGCGGTCGGCTACGGGCTGCTATGGCTGGCCGTGGTGCTGCTGCTCGCCTTCCTGGTCGCCCGCCGCGCCCCGCTGCCGTCGGCGCTGCTGCGCCAGCAGGTGCGGGTGCGCCCGGCGGCGCACGCGACGGTGCTGGTACTGCTGGCGTACGCCGTGCTCGGGGTGCTCGCCGCGGTGGTCGTGCTGATCCGCGGCTCGGACGCCCGCTCCACCGTCGCGGTGGTGCTGCTCGCGCTGCCCAATCTGGCCTGGCTGGCGCTCGGCGTCGGGCTCGGCGGCTCCTGGCACGGCCTGGTGAAGGGCGGCAGCATCGGCCTGTCGGTCCCCGAGCCGCTCGCCTCGGTGCTGGGGGGCGGCGGCACCAAGGAGGCCACCCTGAACCTCTCCTCGCTCGGGCAGCAGGACAGCCGGGCCTGGCTGCTGCTGCCGCTGGCGGCACTGGTGGTGCTGGCCGCCGGGGTGCTGATGGCACGGCAGACCGCCGCGGCCACCGGCCGGCCCGTCGCACCGGGCCGGCACGCCCTGCGGCTGGCACTCGCGCTCGGCGTGGCCCTGCTGCTGGTGGGGCTGCTGACCCGGGTGTCGGCGGGCTACGGGCTCTCGTTCCTGGGGGTCGGCGGCCTGAGCGGCCCGGCCGCCGCCGTGACCCTGCACTGCGACCTGCTGGTGACGGTGGCGGCGGGCGTGGTCTGGGGCGCCCTGGCGGGCTTCCTGGGCGCGCTCACCGTGCGCCGCTCACCCCGCTCCTAGCCACGGCGTGTCCGGCGGCTGCGGCGAATCGGCCATCGTCATAACCGTTGGCCGCCACCCCCGCTCCCCTGGCATGCTGGCCGGGTGGAACGCGTGGAGAGACCCGAGATCAGCCTGAGCTTCGCCCCCGAGCTGCACGTCTTCGTCGCAGCCTCCCGGCGGGCCGGGTGGTCGCCGGCCCGCACGGACGGCGTCTCGACGCTGGGGCACACGGTGGAGTCGCTCGGCGTCCCGCTCACCGAGGTCGGCGCGCTCCTGGTGGACGGCCGGCAGGTGACCGTCTCGCACCTGCCCCGGGACGGCGAGGAGGTCTCGGTGCTCGCCTTCACCCGGCCGCAGACGCTGCCAGGACCGGCCCGCTTCCTGCTGGACGTGCACCTCGGCACGCTCGCCAGGCGGCTGCGCCTGCTGGGCGTCGACGCCGCCTACGAGAACGTGGACATCGGCGATGCGGCGCTGGCGGCCCGCTCGGCCGCCGAGCAGCGCGTCATGCTCTCGCGCGACCGGGGGCTGCTGCACCGCCGCGAGCTCTGGGCGGGCGGCTACGTCTACAGCCACCGCCCGCACGAGCAACTGAAGGACGTGCTCTCCCGGTTCGCACCCCCGCTCAACCCCTGGAGCCGGTGCACCGCCTGCAACGGCCCGCTGCAGGACACCGCGAAGGACGCGGTGTACGACCAGCTCCAGCACGGTACCGAGCGTGCCTACGACACGTTCGCCCGCTGCGCCGACTGCGGACAGGTCTACTGGCGCGGTGCCCACCACGCGCGCCTGGAGGCCATCGTGGCCGAGGCACTGCGCGAGTTCGGCCCGCAACCGGTCTGATCCCGAGCGCCTCCAACAACCCCCGCGCACTGGGGCTGTTGGAGGCCCAACCCCGGTCTGGCAAACTCTCGTTCGACCCGCGCATCGGTACGTCGGGCGCGAACAGGGGGACGGGGACGGGGATGTGGGATCGGGGGACGCTGCGCCGGCGTCACCGTCGGCACCTGCAGCCCGGGCAACACCTCCCAGGAGTGGCTCCTGCCCTGACCGGATGACGACCTGGTCGGCGGAACGGGTGGCGCGGCGGCTTCCGGCGGGGGCGGGTGGCTGCCAGGGTGGGTGCTCCCTGTCCCGGCCGAGAGGATGAGACGACCTCATGACCATCAGCCAGGTATCGACCGTCGACCAGGTGATTGATCGGCTTCAAGCGATCGGGGCGGGGCTGCCGACGGCCGACGGGGTCGCGGTCTTCAACCGGATGTACCTCACCGTCACCGAGCTGATCCGCGATCAGCTGGCGCAGGCGTTCTTCGACGACCCGGTCGCCATGGCCGAGTTGGACGCGCTGTTCGCCGCCCGCTACCTGGCGGCCTTCGACGCCGACGCGTCCGGGCGGCGGCCGCCGGCCTGCTGGCGGCCGCTCTTCGAGCTGCGGCACCACCCGGGCATCCACCCCCTGCAGTTCGCCCTCGCCGGGATGAACGCGCACATCGAGCACGACCTCCCGCTCGCCGTGCTGGACGCCGCCCGGCAGCTCGACCGCGACCCGCTCTCGTTCGAGGCGGACTACCACCGGATCAACGACCTGCTCGCCCGGGTGGAGGCCCAGGTCCGCGAGGAGCTGCTGCCCGAGCCGCAGTCCGCCCGACCCGCCGAGCCGCTGCTGCACGTGCTCGGGGTCTGGAGCATCGACCGGGCCCGGGACGCCGCCTGGGCCACCGTGCTGGCCCTGCGCGGACTGCGCGGCGCCCCGCTCGCCTCGCTTGCGCTGACCACCGCGCTCGACGACTCGGTCGGCGTGCTCAGCCGGGCACTACTGACCCCGATCACGGCCTGACCCCCGCCTCAAGGCCGGCTGACGGACCCTCACCACGTCGGGCGCGCGCCGAATCCCGCCGCCCCGACCGTATTGACGCATGCCATTGGTCTGTACCACTGTAAGGGAGCCGCGGCACTCCCCCACATTGTCCCGGCGGCGTTCCCCAGCGCTGCCCTTCGCCGAGGAGGACCCGCCCATGAGGCGTGTCACCCTGCCCACCGTCACCGCCACCATAGCCACCGCGCTGCTGGCCGGAGGCGTCCTACCGCTCGCACTGCCCGCCACCGCCCAGGCGGACGCAGGCGTCTCCGGTCTGGTGGCCACCCTCACCGAACCGCAGAGCTGGAGCAGCGGGTTCGAGGCCGACTACACGATCACCAACTACACCAAGGCGCCCGTCTCCTCCTGGTCGCTCTCCTTCGACCTGCCCGCCGGCGAGACGGTGAGCAGCGCCTGGAACGGCACGCTGACCCAGAGCGGCACCCACTTCACCGTCTCCTCACCAGGCTGGGCCTCGCCGCTCGCCCCCGGCGCCAGCGCCCCGGTGGTCGGGATGGACGTGTCGAACGGGACCGGCGCCCAGGTGCTGCCTGCCAACTGCACCATCAACAACGGCCCGTGTGCGGGTGGCCCGGTCGACACCACCCCGCCGTCGGTCCCGGTCGGGGTGAAGGTCTCCGGCGCCGGTCCGGACAGTATCTCGCTCTCCTGGAACGCCTCCACCGACAACGTCGGGGTGGCCGGCTACAACGTCCGCGAGGGCTCAACGGTGGTCGCGAGCACCACCACCGCCACCTCGACGACGGTCACCGGACTGCTCGCGGGCAGCAGCCACACCTTCACCGTCAGCGCCTTCGACGCGGCCGGCAACGAGTCCGCGGTCTCCGCCGCGGTGACGGGTGTGGCCGGCAGCGGCACCGCCGCCGGGGTGGCCGCACCCTTCGTCGACCTCGGCGCGTACCCGACGCCCAACCTGGCGCAGATCGCCGCGACCACCGGGCTCAAGCAGTTCTCGCTCGGCTTCATCGTCAACGGCACCAGCGCCTGCACCGCCAGCTGGTTCAACGCCTATGACCCGGGCACCGGTTGGGACAAGGCCGACTTCGACGCCGTCCGCGCGGCCGGCGGCGACGTCCGGCCGTCCTTCGGCGGCGAGGCCGGCACCGAGCTGGCCCAGTCCTGCACGGACGTGCCGAGCCTGACGGCGCAGTACCAGAAGGTCGTCGACGCCTACGGCCTGGACCGGATCGACTTCGACATCGAGGGCTCGGCCGTCTCCGACCACGCCTCGATCGACCGCCGCTCGGCCGCGATCGCCGCCGTGCAGGCCGCCCAGCGGGCCAAGGGCCGCGACCTCAAGGTCAGCCTGACCCTCCCGGTGCTGCCCAGCGGCCTGACCGCCGACGGCGTCTACGTCCTGCAGTCGGCCAAGGCGGCGGGCGTCAACGTCGACGTGGTCAATGTGATGGCGATGGACTTCGGTGACACCGAGGCTCCCAACCCGTCCGGCCAGATGGGTAGTTACGCGATCCAGGCGGCGCAGTCCACCCGCGCGCAGATCGCGCAGAACTGGCCGTCGCTGACCACCGCGCAGACCTGGGCGATGGTCGGGGTCACCCCGATGATCGGCCAGAACGACAACGCGGACGAGGTCTTCGGCCTCGCCGACGCCCAGCAGCTGCTCACCTTCGCCCAGCAGAACCACCTGGGCGAGCTGGCGTTCTGGGAGGTCACCCGGGATGGCAACGCCTGCACCGGCGCCCTCTTCAAGTGCACCAACATCACCCAGACGCCGTACGAGTTCTCCAAGATGTGGGCCGGCTTCACCGGCTGACCAAACACGAATGCCGGCCCCCGGGACACCCCGGGGGCCGGCATTCGTCCCGCATCAGGCCCAGCTGGAGTGCAGCGGCTTGCCCTCGGCGTAGCCGGCCGCGCTCTGGACGCCCACGATCGCCTTCTCGTGGAACTCCTCCAGGCTGTTGGCGCCCGCGTAGGTGCAGGAGCTGCGCACGCCCGCGATCACCGAGTCGATCAGGTCCTCGACGCCCGGGCGGGCCGGGTCGAGGAACATCCGCGAGGTCGAGATGCCCTCCTCGAAGAGCGCCTTGCGGGCCCGGTCGTAGCCGGACTCCTCGGCCGTCCGGTTGCGCACCGCGCGCGCCGAGGCCATGCCGAAGCTCTCCTTGTACTGGCGCCCGTCCGGAGCGGTCTGCAGGTCGCCCGGGGACTCGTACGTCCCGGCGAACCAGGAACCGATCATCACATTGGACGCGCCGGCGGCCAGCGCCATCGCGACGTCGCGCGGGTGGCGCACACCGCCGTCCGCCCAGACGTGCTTGCCCAGCCGGCGGGCCTCGGCGGCGCACTCCAGCACGGCGGAGAACTGCGGGCGGCCGACGCCGGTCATCATCCGGGTGGTGCACATGGCGCCGGGGCCGACACCGACCTTGAGGATGTCCGCGCCGGCCTCGACCAGGTCACGCACACCGGCGGCGGAGACCACGTTGCCGGCCACGATCGGGACCTGCGGGTCCAGGCCGCGCACCGCGCGCAGCGCGCTGATCATCGACTCCTGGTGGCCGTGCGCGGTGTCCACCACCAGCACGTCCGCACCGGCGTCCAGCAGCGCCTTGGCCTTGCCGGCCACGTCGCCGTTGATCCCGACGGTGGCGGCGACCCGCAGCTTGCCCGCCGCGTCCACGGCCGGGGTGTAGAGGGTGGCGCGCAGCGCGCCCTTGCGGGTCAGGATGCCGACCAGCTTGCCCTCGCCGTCCACCACGGGAGCGACCTTGCGGTGCCCCTCGTTGAGCCGCTCGAAGGCGGCGCGCGGGTCGATGCCCTCGTCCAGCAGCAGCAGGTCGCGCGACATCACCTCGGCGACGCTGGTGAAGCGGTCCACGCCGTGGCAGTCGGACTCGGCGACGACGCCGACCGGCCGGCCGTCCTCGACCACGACCAGCGCGCCGTGCGCCCGCTTGGGCAGCAGCGCGAGCGCGTCGGCGACGGTGGCGCCGGGGGCCAGCGTGACGGGGGTGTCGAAGACCAGGTGGCGCTGCTTCACCCAGCCGATCACGTCGGCGATGACCTCGGTCGGGATGTCCTGCGGGATGGCCACCAGGCCGCCGCGACGGGCGACCGTCTCGGCCATCCGGCGGCCCGCGATGGCGGTCATGTTGGCGACCACCAGCGGGATGGTGGTCCCGGTCCCGTCCTGCGAGGAGAGGTCGACGCCCTGCCGGGAGCCCACGGCGGAGCGGCTGGGGACCATGAAGACGTCGTCGTACGTCAGGTCGTACGGTCCCGTGTAACGGTCGTCGATCGTGCCGGTCTGAGGGTTCAAGAAGCGCATGAAGAAGGCTCTCTGGCTGCGGGAGGGTACACCTCGGGTGCGGTTAGGGCCGGCCGGCCGAGCGCACTCGGGCGCCCCGCACCCAACCGTCAATACTTGCCGATACCCGGATCGAAAGCCAGTTCACGCGTGAACGTTGAAGATCCACCCAAAGATCACCAAGCGGATAGCGCATAGGCTTGTAGGAAGCTCCAAGAGCCCGCCGCCACCGCTGCGGTTACTTCTTCAGGCGCGACGAGGAGACGATCGAGACGATGTGCGCCGGCACCAGGATCCAGACGATCACCGTGACGCCGGCGACCACGGCCCTGGTCGCCGTCAGGTGGCCGGTAGCGGCGTCGGCCACCGCCGCGACGAGCAGCACCAGCGTGCACTCGATGCCGTTGACCAGCCGGTGCAGGCCGACGGCGGAGGCCAGGCGGCGCACCTTGGCCAGGCCGGAGGAGCGCGGCACGACCGACTGGTCGGTGGCCTTCGCGAGCCCGCTGTCCGCCCGTGCCACGTGGACCAGGTCCGAGGATGCCTTCAGGATGAGCACGCCGATGGCTGCCGCCATCCCGGCCACCAGGTAGGGGCTGAGGCCGAGCGAGGCGGCCCGGAATCCCATGCCGACCATCACGGCGGCATCCGCGAGGTACGCGCCGAGCCGGTCGAGGTAGACGCCGAGCGGGCTGAACTGCTTGCGCCAGCGGGCGACTTCGCCGTCCACGCAGTCGAGCAGCAGGTAGAGCTGCATGAACAGCACGCAGAGCACGGCGCCGAGCAGCCCGGGGATCAGCAGCGCGGCTCCGGAGAGCACGCCGGCGACCACCATGACGCCGGTGATCTGGTTCGGCGACCAGCGGGTGCCGAGCATCAGTCGGGTCACCCGTAGCGAGATGGAGCGCATATAGAGGCGTCCGGCCCAGTGTTCCGCCCGGCTGTCGAGCTTGCCCGGCGGGTGGATCACTGCGCGCAGTTCTTCGAGTTGGACCCTGGTCATGCCGTCTCCGTGTCTTGGTGCCCGATCGGCACGGCCCCGCAGTACGGTCGGGACGTGCCAGTCCCCTGGCGGATCATCCTCCCACTCGTCGCCGCGTCCCTCGTCGCCGGCTGCACCGGCGCCCCCGCCCCCACCGCGACCCCCACTCCCGAGGCCGGCGCGCCCGACTGGGCGATCGCCGACCCCGGGCCGACCGACGCGATCCAGGGCTACGCCGACCGTGCCGGAGTCCTGCCCGGCGTGCCCGTACGGCTGATGGTCTCCACCACGGCAAGCGCCTTCCAGGTCCGCGCCTACCGCTTCGGCGCGTACGCCGGGGGCCTGCCCGCCCGCCTCGTCTGGTCCTCCCCGCAGACGCCCGGCCGCTCGCAGCCCGCGCCCACCACCGACGCGCGCGGGATGACGGTCGCACCGTGGCAGCCGAGCGTCACCGTCCCGACCGACGGCTGGCCGCCGGGGTCGTACCTGCTCCGGCTCGATGCCGCCTCGGGTGGCAAGCGCTGGGTGCCGCTGACGGTCGAATCACCGTCGGTGGCCGGGCGGGTGGTGCTGGTCCAGCCGGTGACCTCGTACCAGGCGTACAACACATGGGGAGGGCGGAACCTGTACGTCGGGCCGGACGGCGCGTTCGCGACGCGCGCGCGGGCGGTGAGCTTCGACAGGCCGTACCAGGACGAGGACGGCGCGGCGGACTTCTTCCGGCTGGAGCAGCCACTGGTCGCCTTCGCCGAGCGCCAGGGCCTGCCGCTCGCGTACCGGACGAGCGTGGACCTCGACCTCGACCCGCACGCGCTGGACGGCGCGGCGGCGGTGCTGAGCGAGGGGCACGACGAGTACTGGTCCCCGGCGATGCGCGCCACCGTCACGCACGCCCGGGACGCCGGCAGCAACCTCGCGTTCCTCGGCGCGAACGCCGTCTACCGCAGGATCCGGTTCGAGTCGGCGGCGAGCGGGCCTGACCGGGTGGAGGTCAACTACAAGGTGCCGCAGGAGGATCCGCTCTACGGCAAGGACAACAGCCGGGTCACCGGCGACTGGCCGAGCCCGCCGGACGCGGACCCGCAGAGCTCGCTGACCGGCCAGGCCTACGCCTGCGACGCGCACACCAACGCGCCACTGCTGGTCGAGAACCCGGGCAGCCTGCCGTGGGCCGGCACCGGCGTCACGGCGGGGCAGCAGCTGACCGGTCTGGTCGGTCCGGAGTCCGACCACCTCGACACGACGTCCGGACGCGCGCCGCAGGTCACCGTGCTCGGACACGCCGACGTCGCCTGCGCGTTCGGCCCGCCGACCACGGCGAACACGACCTCCTACACCGCGGCGAGCGGCGCGACCGTCTTCGACGCGGGCACCGAGAACTGGATCTGCGCACTGCGCACCGACGACTGCCCGGGCGTGCCGGCCGACGTGCGCCGGATCGTCCAGGCGGCGACCGGGCAGCTGCTGAAAGCGTTCGCGCAGCACGGCCAGCACGGCCAGCACGGCCAGCACCGCCCGGGCGGGTAAGGCGTTTTCCGCTCCGAAGGCTCCTGCTGCGATAGTGACCCGATGCCACCGACGCCCATCCCACCGCGCGGCCCCAAGAAGCCGGGCACCATGCTCATCGACCTCGACCGCGCGACCATGCTCGACGTCATGACGGAACGTCAACTCCTGACGGCCTCAGCGCAGCGCCTGGCCCCGGTGCTGTCGCAGGAGGCCGGCGCCGGCTTCCTCTCCCGCGTGGGCCTGCCCCACTACGAGGGGCTGTTCGTCATGGTCTCGCCCCTCGTCGACGACCCCGAAGCCTTCGAACGCGGGGCGGTCGAGCCCGAGGACGAACCGACCGTCCTGGAGTGGCAGGGCCGCAGCCTGCTGCTGATCGGCTACACGGTGCTGCGCGATGCCGGACTCTACGTGGACCGCGCGACCGGCGAGGTGTTCGCCGCCCCCGGCGCCGAGGACGAGTACGAGCTGGTCAACACCGACGTCTCGTCACTGGCGATGGTGCTGCTGACCATCCAACGGGAGATCCCGGAGCCCTTCCGCGGCGAATACGACACCGCCGCCTGCGCCGCCGCCGTCCGCGCGACGGTCGACCCGCTGGACCCGGTGCCCTTCGGGACGTCCGGCAGCCTGTGGAACGAGTACTTCGACTCCTTCCTGTACTGAGCCCAATCATTACAGAGCTCTTTCCCACTGCTTACGGAGATCTGTCGATGACGCTTCCGGGCTGCCGCAGCGGCTCGGCAGGCAGCAGTGTGGTCCTCAACGAAATCCCCTTCCTCCCAAGGAGCTTGGCGTGAAGACCACTGCGAAGAACCTGCGTACCCGCGCCGCCCTGGCCGCCACCGCCGTGCTCGGCGGCGCCCTGGCCGTCGCCGCCGCGCCCGGCGTCGCCTCCGCCTCGACCTCCGCCTCGACCGAGCGCGCGGCCACCGTCTACACGCTGTCAAACGCGGCGGCCGGCAACACCGTTCTCGCCTTCCACGACCTCCACGGCGTGCTGACCCCGGCCGGCTCCTACCCGACCGGAGACCTCGGCTCGGGCGCCGGCCTCGGCTCGCAGGGCGCGCTCACGCCGGCCGACCACGGCCGGATCCTGCTCACCGTCAACGCGGGTTCGAACTCCATCACCGCGCTGCGGGTCGCCGAGGACGGCGCCCTGACCGCGGTCTCCACCGTCGCCTCCGGCGGCACCCACCCGGTGAGCGTGACCGTCCACGGCGACCTGGTCTACGTCCTCAACTCCGGCAACGGCACGATCGCCGGCTTCCGCCTGCACCACGGCATCCTGACCCCGCTGGCCGGCTCGACCCGCGCCCTGTCGACGGGTGCGGCCGGGGCGGCCGAGGTCGCCTTCTCCCCCGACGGCAGCCGACTGGTCGTCACCGAGAAGGGCAGCAACTCCCTCGACACCTTCACCGTGGACCACCACGGCCTGGCCTCCGCCGCATCCCGCACCGCCTCGGCAGCCGCGGTGCCGTTCGGCTTCGACTTCGACAACCACGGCGACGCCGTGGTCTCCGACGCCGCGGCCAGCGCGGTCACCACGTACTCCGTCGCCTCCGGCACGGCCCACCAGCTCGCCTACCTGCCGGACGGCGGCGGCGCGGCCTGCTGGCTGGTGGTCTCGCACACCACCGGCACCGCCTACGTGGCCAACGCCGCGACCGGCACCATCTCCACCTACCACGTCCGCAACGGCGCCCTGACCCTGACCGCCCCGATAGCCGCCACCGTCGGCGGCCACCCGACCGACGAGGCCCTCGGCCGCGGCGACGTCCTCTACGTCCGCGACGCGACGAACAACCGCCTGCAGGCTGTGTATTTCGGCGCCGGCGGCGCGAAGGTCATCAACACCCCGTCGGTGCTGCCAGCCAGCGCGGCGGGCGTCGCGGTCGTGAACAGCTGATACGGGTACGTCGTCAGACGCCTGATTCATCGCGCCGCACGTACATCGCCGCGAGCGCCGCGGCGGTGTCCGTGATCTGTTTCCTGAGCTCCTCCGGCTGAAGCACCTCGACGTCCGCGCCGAGCTTCAGGAACTCGGTCTCGGCGTGCGCCAGGCTCTCGATCGGCACCGTCGCCCGGACCCACCCCGGCTGCTCGGCATCGTCCTCGGCGGTGGCGTCGACCGCGTTGACGACGTCCGAGGAGTAGAGGTCGGACGCGCGCCGGCGTCCTTCGGCGGACAGCCGGATCAGGGCCTCGCCCTGCACGAGCCGCCCCCGGAACTCCACCACCTGCACGCGCCAGAACGCCGGCAGGTCGAAGTCGTCGGGCCGGTCGAACGTCTCGCCCAGGGCCTGGAGGTCCAGGATCTGGTTGACGCGGTAGGTGTTGACGCGGTTGCCGCTCTTGGCGACCGCGTACCAGCGTCCGCCCTTCAGGACGATGCCGTACGGGTCCAGGATCCGCGTCACTTCCGTCGGGGCCTTCCACCGCTGGTACCGCACCTGGATGCGCTGCTGGTTCCAGACCGCGTCGGCGACGAGCGGCAGACACGGGCTCTGATCCCCGTCGTCGTACCAGCCCGGCGCATCCAGCAGGAACCGCTGCTGCACGCGTCCCGACCGGTCGGCCAGCTCCGGCGGCAGCGAGGCCTTGAGCTTGAGCTGGGCCGCCGCCATGACGGAGCCGAGGCCCAGCTCGGCGGCGGGGCCGGGGAGCGCGGCGAGGAACATGGCCTCGGCCTCGTCGTTGTTCAGGCCGGTGAGGCGGGTCCGGTAGCCGGCAAGGAGCTGGTAGCCGCCGGCCGGACCGGCGTCGCCGTAGAGGGGGACGCCTGCCTGGTGCAAGGAGTCCACGTCCCGGTAGATGGTGCGGACGGAGACCTCCAGCTCGTCGGCGAGGCTCTGGGCCGTCATCCGGCCCCGGGTCTGGAGGAGCAGGATGATCCGGAGGAGTCGGCTCGCGCGCATGCCGCCCATTGTTGCCGGATCCACTGACATCCACTGACAGTAGATGTCAGTGGATCCGGCCTACCGTGAAGTCATGGCAGTCACTGAAACCCACGTCTGGCACGCCGGCACCGACATCATCGGCGGCCGCCCAGTCAAGCGCTACCACCTCAGCCGCAACGCCGGCCCGATCGACCCGGTCATCGAAGAGCGCGCGTACGCGATGGTTCCCGGCCTGTTCTCCCCGGAGGACGGCGAGACCCCTCCGGCCGCGTTCACCGTCCTCTTCCGCAGTGGAGCGGGCAGCCACCTCAACGTCTACAGCTGGTACTGGGGCAACGTGATCTGGGGCAAGTTCGCCGCCGGCGGCGTCCCCTTCCTCGGCTGCCCGGACGAGGACCCGACGAACCTGGTCTCGCTGGACCACCTGGCGGTTGTCGGCTGCATATACGAGCTCGGCGTGCTCGCGCACGAGCGGTCCGCCTGGGTGCGGCACATGCTGATGCCCGAGAAGCCCGACATGGACGGCTATCTCGCCGACCTCCTCCCTGACGGCCCCATCGGCCACCCGTAGGCGCAGCCGCCGGTGGGGTCAGTCGAGTTCGACCTCGAAGTCCCAGGTGGCCAGCGGCTTTCCGGCATTGCTCCAGGTCAGCGTGGAGTGGCCCGCGGCGAAAGTCCCGGCAAGATGGACCACGGCGTCGCGCCCAGGGCCGGCCGACGCCGACGCCACGTCAGCGGTGACCGGCACGGTGTGGCCGACCTCGTCGGTGACGGTCAGGGCGTCCGCGCTGAGCACGTCACTGCCGGCCTGAGCCTTGAGCACCACGGTGATGACGCCCTTGGACTCGGTTGCCGGGGCCGCCCCCGGGGCGGGCGCGGGCAGCGCGAGGTCGGGGCCGGTCGCGGTGATCTGCCCCTGCTGCGTACCGAGGTCCAGGTGAACGGCGTCGCCCATCGCGACCAGCTGGGCGTGCCCCGCAGAGGCGGTGGGCACGATCGGCGCGGCCGGAGCGGAGGGGATGGGCACCCTGCCCAGGTCCTGCGGAGCCGGCTTGGCCGACGAACATGCGGTCACGGTGGCGAGCAGCACGGCCAGCACGACCCCGGCAGCGGTGTGTCGACGGCGGCCGAGGCCGCGCCCGTGGTGGGCGCGGCCTCGGCTGGTGGAGCGGTGGGTCACTTGCCGGCTCCGGGCTTGAGGCTGTCGTCGACGGCGGTGGCACCGGTGAAGTCTGGTGCCAGCAGGGCGGGTTGGTCCTGCGGCTGCTTGGTGGTGGCGGAGTAGACGCCGTTGCTGCCCATCGGCGCGGGCTGCATCGCGTGCCCGCCCGGGTTGTTGTAGACATCCGGGCCGAACGGGCGAAGGCCCGGGGTGCCGGCGTAGCCGAGGTGGCCCCGCCCGTCGATGCCGCCCTTGGTGACGTGGAAGAGGTCCTCCATGCTGCGCAGCCAGGAGTAGTGGTTGTACGGCTGGTCGCTGATGGTGCCGGGCTTGATGTAACGGGAGATCAGGACCGACCCGGTGATGCCGCCGCCGGGAGTGGTGTCCTGGCCGAAGGCCTGGTCGCCGGGCTGGCTGGTGTTCGGGCCGGGCAGCTCGTTGCAGCAGGCGACCACGGACTGCGCGGTGTCGGTCGGGGTGTTGAGGGTGGGGTCGCTGTTGCCGGTGTAGTCGGCGGTGGAGTTCCCGTACAGCTTGTAGGGCGGGAACGCCTCGTCGAAGGTGATGTCGATCATGCCGTCGTCCTGGAAGGCGGGCGAGGCCATGATCTGCGGGATCCACTTCTGCAGGAACAGGTCCGAGGCGTAGAGGCCGCCCTGGTGGTTGTTCGGGTCACCGGAGCCGTTGTCGCCCTTGCAGGTGGAGTCGTGCGCGTCCGAGCAGTTGTCGGGGGTGATCCAGGAGAACGCCGGGGTGGTGGACTCGCTCTTCAGGTCCTCGGCCAGCCCGCTCATCGCGTCGTGGCCGGGCTGCGCCGGGCGCCCGTCCAACGGGACGACCTGGGCGCACTCCTGCGGGTCGTCGATCAGCGAGTGGAACCAGGCCGTCGGGTTGTGCTTGGGCACGTACTGGTCCTGCGCGGTCGCGCCGCCCGGGTCCACCACGCCGCCGCCGGACGGGTCACCGGGGACGCCGCACTTGTACGGGTCCTCGCGGCCGGGCGTGTTGCCCATGTCCTGCATGTACGCCTTCCAGCTGACGTTCTTGTCGTCGAGCTGGTTGAACAGGGTGTACGTCGAGTCCGGGTAGACGCAGCCCGATGCCGCGTGGACCTGGCCGTCGGCGGCCGGTGTACCGGGCGAGACGTTCGTGTACTGCGGGCAGTCGCCCTGCGTGGCGGGCGCGGGCGCCTGTCCGCTGACGGCACTGATGTAGTTGTCCAGGCTGTAGTGCCCGGTGCCGTAGTACTGCCGCAGCAACTCGCCGTACTGCGGCAGCGTCTTCCACAGGTAGCTGTTCTGGTTGAGACCGGTGAACGCCGCCTCGTACGACTTGTTCTCCAGCATGATCAGCCACACGTGCTTGATCTTCGGCGGCTGGAAGTTGTGCGACGCAGCCACCGCCGTCCCCGCCCCGCTCCCGCCCACCAAGCCCGCTGCGGCCAGCACCGCTGCCGCCAGCGTCGCCGCGACCCGCGGTCGACCGCCTGTCCCCATGCGGCCGAGCCGCAATCCCCTGAATGTCATGGGCTTATGCTCGCGGGCAGTCTAGGCGCGGACACCTACCTGAAAGTAAACCTTTTGTGAACACGTCGCGACCTCGAGCCCGACTCCCTGTGGCCTGCACCGACGCAGCTCGTCGGGCGCCTCGGTCAGCCGGCGCAGCCGTGTTCGGCGTCGAGGTTGGCCTTGGCCACGCGGCCGCGCAGGGTTTCGGCGCGGTCGGCGGGGCGGATCTGGTCCGGTTTGCGGGTGATCTCGATGCCGCCGCCGGGTGGGCGGAGGTAGAGCTCACCATGGCGGTTGTCCATGACGACCAGGATGCGCAGCGACTTGCGGTCGACGACGTAGGAGCCGGTCGGCGGGACGTCGTCGGGGGTGCTGATGCTCATCATTAGTTCAATTTCCTTCGCACAACGGGCAGTTCGGCCAGTCCAGTGGACACGACCGTGTCGAGCGGAATGCGGCCCGAGCAGCACGCGTGATCCTTGAGACGATCAGCGATCGCACACGGCCGCCCTTGAGATCAACGGCACACGAGCCGATCGGGGGCGGAACAGCGAGCGCGACACTCACGTCCAGTCCCCTCGGATGACGATCGCTCCGTCACCGGGCAGCGCCGGGGTCACGTCCAGCTGGACCAGCAGCTCGCGCAGCCTGGACGAGGAGTCGCGGTCGACCAGCCTCCCCGTACAACGCGCATACACCATCAGGGCGTTCGCGAGTTCCAGCGCGACGGCAGCCGAGCAGCCGCCCAGGTAGACATGTGGACCCTGCCGAATACCTGTCGCATGGAACGCCGGCCGCAGGGAGGGCAGTTCGCTGACGCCGGCGACCTGAAACGCCGTTGCCAGCTTCTCCGCTGCGTCTTCCGCTTCCCGCTGGTGACGTCTCAGCGTCTCGTCTGCGCGCTCTACTTCAGTCATGATTACTCCTTGTGGTGATCCCACTACAAGAATCGACCGACCCCAGTACTCTCAACAGGGGTCCGCCGTACCGCAGCTGATTGAGAGACAGGTAGCGATCATGACGTTCAGGCCAAAAGATCTCCAACCTGACCGGTCAGTGCGCGATCTCTACGGAGCCGAGATGCGGGAGCATCGCCTCCGAGCTGGGAATATGTCCCTCGGTCAGCTCGCGGAGATCATCAATTGGAGTAAGAGTCATCTCGCTCGGATCGAGAAGGCCGAGAGCCCCGTCCCGGAGGGCCTGTCCCAGAAGCTGGATGCCGCCTTCAACACTGGCGGCCGCTTCGGACGTCTGTACGATCTGGCCAAGAAAGAGATCTTCGCTGGCAAATACCGAGATGTGCTCGACATCGAGGCGAAGGCTTCCGGGATCGAGGAGTATGCCGCGGCTACCGTGCCGGGATTGCTACAAACAGAGGACTACGCCCGTTGGGCTCTACGGACAGGTCGTCCGCATGCCGGCCCGCAGGAAATCGAGTCCCTGCTTCAGGCCCGCATGGGACGTCAGAAGCGACTCAACTCATCAACTGGTCCTCGCAGTTGGTTCATCCTGGATGAGGCAGTGCTGTGCAGGCCCATGGGCAGCACAGAGACGATGACAGCCCAGCTTCACTCGATCATTCAGACTGCTGCCAGTCGTTCATGGATCACCGTGCAGATACTGCCGTTTGCGGCCGGCCCGCATCCGGAGATGGGCGGCACCCTCGTGATCTACACCCTCTCCGGCGGGCAGCAGCTGGCCTACGATGAGGGCGCCCGTACCGGTGTCGTGATCTCGGACCCGAACGACGTTGGTGACCGGCGAGACTCCTACGATCTACTCAGGGCTCAGGCCCTGTCCCCTCGCGACTCCGAGGCGATGATCAGAACTGCCCTGAAGGGATACGGCCGTGCAGACTGACGAGAGATGGCGCAAGAGCAGCCACAGCAACAACGACGGGGGCGTGTGCATCGAGGTCGACGACGCGCACCCTGGTACCGTCCGAGACTCAAAGGACCCTGACGGCCCGCGACTGGTCTTCCCTGCCGATGTGTTCGCCGCGTTCGTCGCAGGCGTCAAGGCCGGCGACTTCGGCACCGTCTGACCGTCCTGTATTTCCGGGCCCCTGCCACTGGCCGCACGGTGGCGGGGACTCGGGTCTGTCCGCCATCCAGACACAGCACGCATGGGAGCTCGTGTCGCCGCACCTGATCTCCACGCTCGGAACCGAGAGGGCGCCGCACAGGCGTTGGGAGTTGAAGCAACTATGCTGTGGCCGAAGGAAGTTCGGGACGTCTTCAAGACCGGCCCCGATCGGGAGATCGTCCGCAGCTACCCCTACCGGTCGGCTTGCCCCTCGACCGCGTGGGGCCAACTGATCAGCAGTGCCAAGGCCGACCTGTATTTCGCCGGATACACGAACTACTTTCTCTGGCTCGAACAACCAAATCTGGTCGAGGCGCTGCGCCGGAAGGCCGAGACAGGCTGTCGGGTGAGGTTCCTGTTGGGCGACCCCGACGGTGATGTGACCCGCCAGCGGGAAGCCATCGAAGATGTTGCCCTGTCAGTCTCCACGCGGGTGAGGATCACCCTTGAGCACCTGCGCCGCCTCGGGCCGACAGAAGGGCTTGAGGCCCGCTTCTCTGCCCCAGCGGACGCCATGAACCACGTCAGCCTGTCTGTGTTCCGATTCGATCAGGACGCGCTGGTCACACCGCACTTGGCTCGATTGGCAGGTCACGACTCCCCGTTGATGCACCTACGCGGACAGGGCGAAGGTGGTATGTGGTCCCGGTTCGTCGACCATGCCGAAGAGCTGTGGGAGCGTGGCACGCCGGTACGGCTGCCATAGAGGATGCCACCAGGCACCCGCACACCGGCCGTACGGCAGGTGTCATGGAGAAGGCACGCGGCTGAGCTACTTCGACTCCTCCGGGGCGATGGCCTGCCGTGGCCAGCTCAGACAGGCCGAGGAGCCCGCCAGGATCGGTGCCGCCACGATCTCGGGGTTGTCCCACGGATGATGCTCCAGCAGGTGGACTTCAAGCGCCGGGTACCTGTCGAGAGTGGTCTTGAAGATCAGTTGCCACTCCTCACCCGTGCCGAACTCACCCAGGTGCCAGAAGGAGGGTGCTCATGGCGGCGGCGGGACGCTCATCCAACCCGGCCGATCAACCGACCGCCACGTCCGTGCAGGCCGAAGCGGCAGATCTTCCTGCCGCTGCGCCCACCCGGGTAGTGGTGCTGGCACGCGCGTCAGTTCTACGCGTACGGGTCGCGCAGCGGCCGGGGCTCGCGCGCGCCGCGGACGATCGCCTCGGGCAGCTCCGGGCCCGCAACGTAGTAGCGGCCCTGAGCCTCTCCCTTGGCGATCAGCCAGTCGGCGCGGACGAGTTCGCGGATGTCGCGCTGGGCCTGCTGCTCGCTCAGCTCGGCATCGGCCTGGTAGGTGGCACGGCGCAGACGGTTGCCCATGGCGGTCGGGTAGAGGGCGTAGAGCATGCGGTCGGGCCAGCCGCGCTGTTCGATGGCTTCGTCGAGGGCGGTCCACACCTCGCGGGTGGTGTTCACCTGGCGTTCGACGCTCTGGGCCTGCTGGTGGTGGGCACGCAGGCAGAAGCGCACCCACGGCAGGGTGTCGCGTTCCGGGGTCCAGACGGGGCCGCCGACCTCTGCGAGGACGTCGTAGTAGCGGTAGGTGTTGCGGGCTCGGCCGAGCCATTCCTCGATGCTGGAGAACTCCGGCGCCATGATCCCTTCGCGGGCCAGCACAAGGGTGTGCAGGGCACGGGACATCCGCCCGTTGCCGTCCGACCACGGGTGGATCGCCACCAGGTTCAGGTGCGCCATCGACGCCCGCACGAGGCCAGGTGCGTCCAGGTCGCCGGCGTTGAGCCATTCGACGAGCTCGGTCGCCAATGCCGGGACCGCCTCCGCGTCCGGTGCGGTGTAGGCGGCGATCGTCGGATCCTCGGCCGAGGTGACGTAGACCGGACGGGTGCGCCACCAGCCGGGCCGCTTCAGCGGGTGGTGGCCCTGCATCATGAAGTGCAGCGCGTTCAGCAGGCCCTTGCTGTAGGCGAAGTCGTCGCCGGCTTCGGCGAGGCGCTGGATGTACGTCATCGCCTGCCGATAACCCTCAATCTCGGCGGTCACGGTCTCGCTCGCCTCGATCGGTGCCTCGCCGACCATGATGTCCTCGACGTCGGACACGCTGGCCGCGTAACCCTCGATGGTGTTTGACCCGGCGATCGCCCGCGCGGTCAGGTTGCGCCGCAGTTGCCCCTCCCAGCGCCGGGACGTGCGCAGGTGCAGCCGAAGCCGGTCCCGCGACTCCTCGATCTCAGCGAGAACCCGCAGGTCCGCTTCCTGCAGCACGGGCGATGAGTACAGCATGCGCCAATGACACCATCATGGGATCATTACGTCAAGCGGTGGATGCCCGCATGACGAAGGGGCCGCAGCGGAGTCCGGCGACTCTGCTGCGGCCCTGTCATCGGGTGGTCAGGGGATGGTCAGGACAGGACGGTCCAGGCCTGGCCGGCCGCCGAGGTGTTGGCCGGGTTGGTCATCCCGTTCGAGCCGGCGGCGGTGCCGGACACGTCCAGGGTCAGGCCGTTGCCGACGTTGGTGACGGTCAGCGCGCCGCTGCTGTTCTGGGTGACCTTCCACTTCTGCCAGGGGTTGTTGGCCGAGGGGTTGAGCAGGTAGGCGGTGCCGACTCCGCCGCCGGCGGCGAGCACGGTGTGCGACTGGGTGGCGGTGTAGCAGTTGTCGGTGATCGTCACCGTGCCGTCCGCGTTCGGGGTGAACAGCCACTGCTGGGCGGCGTTGCCGCTCTGGTAGGCGTTGATGTCGGAGTTGCCGCCCACGTTGGCGTAGCAGCCGCCCTGGACTTCGAGCGCCTGGCCGCCGGTGCCGCCCGCGCTGATCGCGTGGTACTTGCCGTCACCGACGATGCTCGCCTGCCCGCTGCCACCGCCCGTGCCGCCACCCGTGGTGTTGCCCGCACCGGGGATGAGGTAGAGCGCGGTGCCGTGCGCGGGGATCCAGTTGCCGCCGATGGTGCCCGTGGTGGTGCCGGTGGCGCCGGTCCAGATCTCCCGGTAGTTGTAGCTGGAGCCGGTCAGGCCGAGGTCGGCGAAGCTGGCGCTGGGCATGGCCCAGTTGCTCGGGTCCTGGTTGATCAGGGCGACGGCCAGGTCGCCGTTGGCCAGCGTGCGCTTGAGGATCACCGGCGCGGTGGGCGAGGAGGGCGGGTTGCCGACCAGGGTGGCGGGCTTGGCGAGGCTGTCCTGGTCGATGGCGATCACATCGGGGTTCTTCATGATCGCCAGCGCGGAGGAGTTGATACCGGTGGACCAGGTGTAGCCGCTCGCGCTGTGCTGGGCGTCAGCGGCGTTGCGCAGGTCGGCGCCGGAGATCAGCGGGGCGGCCATCATCGACAGCACGGACAGCTCGGTGCGCGACTCGTCGTCGGTGAACGGCTTGTCGCCCTTGTAGGTGTCGGTGACACCCCAGACCCCGTTCACGTCCTGCCAGCCGGCGAACATCATGTCCATGTCGTTCCAGCTGCCCGGGTGGACGTTGCCCGGGTACTTCAGGGCGGTCTGCAACTGGCCGTTGTAGAGCACGCCGTCCAGCTCACTGTCCCGGTCGCCGCCGATCCGGCACATGTTGGCGACCTGGCCGCACCACACTCCGGTGGGGTAGTAGCCGGCGGCCTGGTGGGGCTGCACGCCGGCGGCCACGATCAACGGGTCGGTGCGCGCCGGGTCGTTGGCGTTCAGCAGGTACGGGATGCCGGTGTGCGCGGGCTGCGCGGACAGGCTGAGGGTGACCTTCGGCTTGCCCGCTGCCGCGGTCGCGGCGTCCAGGGCGCGCTGGAACGTCTGGGTGCGGGCGTAGATGGACTCGGTGAGCTCCTTGCCCTCGCCCTGCGGGTAGTAGGCGTAGCCGTCCGGGCCGACGATGGTGGGGCCGTACGGGCAGTCGTCGTACTTGACGAAGTCGACGCCCCAGGAGACGAAGTCGTTGGCGTCGGTGGTCTCGTGGCCCAGGCTGCCAGGGTGGCCCTGACAGGTGGTGTAGGTGTCGGTGGCGTAGAGGCCGAACTTCATGCCCTTGCTGTGCGCGTACCAGGCCAGGTACTGGATCCCGTTCATGGTCTGCCCGTTGACGACCTGGTTCGGGAAGTGGCTCGCATCCGGGGTCAGGTGCCCGCTGGTGGTGTCGTTGCCGGTGCCGTCGATGCCGGAGACCGGATTGCCGTTGTTGTCGTAGAGCTGCATGGCGTTGTCGGCGGTCTTGGCGAAGTTCGTGGTCTGGCCGTCGCGGTGGCTCACCGACCAGCCGTCGTCGATGGTGACGGTGTTGTAGCCGGCCTGCACCAGGCCGTTGGCGGACATGAAGTCGATGGTCTGCTTGACCTGCTGCTCATTGACCTGGGTGCCCAGGCTGTTCCACGAGTTCCAACCCATGGGCGGCGTGAGGGCGTTGCCGTTGCCCAGGGCGGCGGCGGAGGTGGCGCCGCCCAGCGTGAGGGCGCCGAGGCCGGAGGCGGTCAGGGCCATGGCGGCCAGCGCGCTGGCGAGGCGGTGGACGGGGGTGCGCATACGTGACTCCAACGTGGGGGGGCTGGCCGGGCTCCGCGCGGCTCATGCCGGGCCTGGGGAGCGGGGTCAGGGCGGGGACACGACGGCGCGCTCGATGAGCGCGCCGTGACGAGGCACAGCGTGGGGTGGGGGTGGTGTGCCGCCGGGTCTCAGCAGCAGTGCCATACGATATGGCACTGCTCAAGGCTCCACAAGAGTCAACGCAATCAATCAGATTCGATCATATTCCCGCAGCCGGGCCCCACCAGTTCACCGGCTCACCAGCCCACCCGTTCACCAGGGGCCGGTCCGGCGTATGCGGGACGTAAGCCATCGGTAAGGCCGCCACGCCACCCTCTCGGAGGGGCCGGTGCGAAGCTGGACGCACGCCAAGCCGGCACGCAAGCGGAGGGGGCGACATGGAGGTCCGAGCGCAGAACGGGGGAGCGCCGGTTGCTGGTTCGCCCCTACACCGCGCGGGTCAGCATGCGGTTGTGCAGCCGCTGAAGCGCCGGCCCCGGTTCCACGCCGACCTCGCGCACGAGCAGCCGGCGGGCCTGCCGGAAGGCCGCCAGCGCCTCTGGGGTCCGGTTGTCGAGGTGCAGGGCGAGCATCAGCCGTTCGTGGACGCGCTCGTCCAACGGGTGCTCACGGGTCAGCTGATCGAGTCGCGGGAGCAACTCCGCCTGCCGGCCGAGGTGGAGACCGGCGTCCGCCCGGTCGAGCCGGACCGCCAGCCGCCGTTGCCGCAGCGGCTCGCTCCAGGCCTCGTGCAGGGCCGTCGAGGGCACGTCCTCCAGGGGTTCGCCGCGCCACAGCCCGTCGGCCTCGGACAGCAGCCGGTAGGCCTGGGCCCAGTCGCCGCGCGCGAGCGCCGCCCGGCCGTCCCGGGCGGCGGCCTCGAACCGGTGCAGGTCCAGTTCGTGCGGGCCGACCTCGAAGTGGTAGCCCGGCGACCGGGTGACGATCCGGGCGCCGATCGAAGGGCCCAGCTGATTGCGGAGCCGGCTGAGGCCGGTGTGCAGCGCCCCGCGCGCGCCCGCCGGCGCGCGGCAGTCCCAGACCGCCTGCGTCAAGGCCTCGCAGGAGACCGTGGCACCGGCTCGGACCAGCAGGGCCGCCAGCAGGTTCCGCTGCCGCTCACCGGTGACGACCACCGCCCGTCCGTCCTCGCACGCCGACAACGGACCGAGTATCCCCAGTTGCATGGCCACTCCCCTGGATCCCCTGGATCACCGCTAGGAAGCCTCCATCCTCAGCCGGGACTTGGCGGGCCTCCATGACGTTGAGTTGACGTTCTCCTGGTACTTCCGACGACCGTCGCCCGTTAGGGTGCGAGGGGGTCGGCATCCAGGGAGAGCGCGTGGCTGGCAATGTCTTCGGAGCGCTCCTGCGCGAGTTCCGGCTTGAGGCGGGCCTGACGCAGGACCAACTGGCGGACCGGTCCGGCGTGTCCGCACACTCGATCAGCGTGCTGGAGAGCGGGCGTCGACGTCCGCGGCTGTCGTCGGTGGCCCTGCTCTCGACCGCCATGGAGCTGGCCCCGGAGAGCCACGGACGGCTGCTCGCGGCCGCCCGCACGCCCGACACCCCCAGCGCAGCAGTCAACGGCCCCGGCCCGGCGCGCGAACCGATCCGCGACCGCGACCGCAGCCGCAGCCGAGGCCGATGTCAACTCCCCGCCGAAACCCGGCTGTTCACCGGCCGCTCGGCGGAACTCGACGAGCTCCTCGCAACCGCCCGAGCCGCGCCGGCCGGCAGTACGGCGGGCATGGTGGTGATCTCCGCGATCGACGGGATGGGCGGCGTCGGCAAATCCGCCCTGGCCGTCCGCGCCGCCCACCGGGTGCGCGCCCAGTTCCCGGACGGACAGCTCTTCGTCGACCTGCGCGGCCACACACCCGGCGTTCCACCGCTCAGCGCCGAGGACGCCCTGGGCTGGCTGCTGCGCTCGCTGGACGTACCACCGCAGCAGATCCCCCAGGAGCTCGGCGAGCGCGCCGCGTTCTACCGCGACCGACTCGCCGACACCCGCACCCTGATCGTCCTGGACAACGCGGCGAGCACCGCCCAGGTCCGCCCCCTGCTGCCCGGCACGCCCGGCTGCCTGGTCCTGATCACCAGCCGCCGACGGCTCACCGGACTGGACGACGCGCACCTGCTGGCCCTCGACGTCCTCTCCGGGCCGGAGGCCGTCAGGCTGCTGCACGAGGTCGCCGGCCCCGGCCGCCTCCCGGCCGACCACCCCGCGCTCGCCGAACTGGCCGCCCTGTGCGGACACCTGCCGCTGGCGATCCGCATCACCGCCGCCCGCCTGCGCCACCACCGGGCCCTGCGCCTGGAGGACCTGGTCGCGGAACTGGGCAACGAGCGCCACCGGCTGGACCACCTCGCCGACGAGGACCGCAGCCTGGCCGCCGTCTTCGCCACCTCGGTCGCCGACCTGCCCGAGGCCGAGCGGCAGTTGTTCGCCCTCCTCGGCCTGGTCCCCGGAGCGGACTTCGACGCCTACGCCGCCGCCAACCTGATCGGCGGCGACCACCGGACGGCCGAGCGCCTGCTGGAGTCACTGCTGGAGCACAGCCTGCTCGCCCAGCACACCCCCGGCCGCTACCGCTTCCACGACCTCGTCGGACTGTACGCGCGAACGCTGAACGACCCCGAGGCCTCGGCAGCGGCAGCGGCAGCGGCAGCGACCGAGCGCGAGGCCGCCCGCGAGGCCGCGCTGGAACGCCTGGGGAGCTACTACCTGCACACCGCCCAGCAGGCCGACCGCCATCTCGCCCGCCGCACCCGCGCCGACGCGCCGCCGGCCGCCGCCCAGCCCGCCGTGGCTCCCCCGCTGCCCGATCGGGACGCGGCGCTGAGCTGGATACGCGTCGAGCGGGACAACCTGATCGCCCAGGCCGCCGACACCCGCCACCCGCGGGCAATCGCACTGGCCACCCCGCTGACCACCCCACTGGCTGCCGCGCTGGCCGCCGTCCTCCTCCTGGACGGCCCGTGGACCCAGGCCGCGGCCCTGCACCAGGCCGCGGCCGAGGCCGCACAGCAGTTGGGAGACCTCGCGGGCGAGGCCGGCGCCCTGTGCGATCTGGGCCGCATCCGGCACGCGACCGGCGACTACCGAGCCTCGGGCGAGCTCTACGAGCGGGCGCTGGCGATCTGCCAGGGCCTCGGCGACCGCCCGGGAGAGGCGGTCGGCCTGCACGAGTTGGGCCGCATCCGGCTGCTCACCGGGGACCTGCTGGTCGCGGCCGACCTCCAGGAGCGCGCGCTGGCGATCTTCCGGGAGCTCGGCGACCGCCTGGGCGAGGCCCGCACCCTCTGTGATCTGGGCCGCGCGCGGCACTCGACCGGCGACTCCCCCGAGGCGGCCCGGTTGACCCGGCAGGTCCTGGCGCTCTACCAGGAGCTGGGCGACCGCCGGGGCGAGGCCGGAGCGCTGCACGACCTGGCGTTCATCCTGGACGAGACCGGCGACGTCAGGGCCGCGGCGGACCTGTACCGGCGCTCGCTGGCGATCTACCAGGATCTGGGCAGCGGCCAGGGCCGGGCCAACGCCCTGCGCGGCCTGGGCCGCGCGCGCCACGCCGAAGGCGACTTCAGGGCCGCGGCCGAGCTGCACGAGCAGGCGCTGGCCATCTGCCGGGAGATCGGCAGCCGCCAGGGCGAGGCGGACTCGCTGCACGGGCTGGGCCGCGCCCGCCACGGCGACGGTGACGCCATCGCCGCCGCGCGGCTCTACCGGCAGGCCCTGCCGATCTACCAGGACATCGGCAGCCGCCCCGGCGAGGCCGTCCTGCGCATCGACATGGCCGCGCTGGCCGCCGACACCGGCGACCCCCGTGCGGCCCTGGTGCTGTACCGGCAGGCCCTGCGGCTGGCCCGCGAGAGCCACAGCCCGCTCGAGGAGGCCAGGGCCCTGGAAGGCGTCGCCCGCTGCAGCGCGGCCGCCGAGGCCAGCGCGGCCGCGGATGAAGCGGATGAACCAGGACAGATCGGCCAAGTCCAGCCCTCCTGATCCGCCCGAGGGGCGCTCCCCCGCGCATCGATCGGTACCCCTGGGGAGTAATGGCATCAATCCGGTCACATCTGGAACAAAGTACGATGGCGTAATTCGCTTGCTACGCGCGAAGAGTTCCATAGATGTTCCATATGTCTGGTTTCACCTCCCGCCTCACACGCCCGGAGCCACCCTCATGGACAACCTGTCCACCGCCGACACCGACGGCGCGATAGAGACCCGCGGTATCGAACCCGTCCCGGACCACGAACGGCACGGCAGAGTCCGCGAGCTCTTCCCGACCTGGGTCGCGGCGAACATCAGCGTCCTGCTGCTCACCATGGGTGCGGCCCTGGTGGTGTTCAACCAGTTGAACTTCTGGCAGGTCCTGATCGTCGCGGCGTGCGCCGCGGTCGCCTCCTTCGGCATGGTCGGCCTGCTGTCGGTCTCCGGAAAGTGGGGCGGGGCGCCGGGCGCCACGCTCTCCCGGGCCACCTTCGGTGTGCGCGGCAACCTGTTCCCGGGCGCGATCCTCTGGGTCGCCCGGTTCGGCTGGGAGACGATCAACGCCGTCACCGGCGCCTACGCCGTGCTGACCGTGCTCAACCTGCTCTTCGGCATCAAGAGCAACACCCTGCTGATCGTCGTCACGCTTCTCGTCTTCGTCGCCTGCACGTTCCTGGTCTCCGGCATGGGCCGCAAGGCGCTGAACGTCTGCAACACCTGGTCGACGTACCTCTTCGGCGTCTTCAGCATCCTGGTGCTCGGCTACCTGATCGTGCACATGCACTGGAGCGAGGTCTTCTCCAAGCCCGCGGGCACCACCGCGATGATGATCGCCGGCATCGGAACCATCGCCGCCGGCGGCATCAGCTGGGTCCCCACCGGCCCGGACTTCGCCCGCTACCTGCCGCACGCCGCCTCCGGTAAGAAGATCGTCGGCGTGACGGTCTCCGGCGCCGGCCTGGTCATGGTGCCGATGGTGCTGATGGGCGCCGTGATGGCGGTGGCCTCGCCCGGACTGGCGCAGGCCGCGGACCCGGTCTCCTTCCTCGGCGACCTACTGCCGACCTGGCTGGCCGTGCCGTACCTGCTGACCGCGATCGTGGGCATGCTGCTGATCAACAGCCTCTCGATGTACTCGGCCGGCTTCACCGCCCAGACCATGGGCGTCAAGCTGCCGCGCGCCCTGGCCGTCAGCATCAACGCCGTGATCTCGCTGATCGGCGGCCTGATGCTGATGCTGGTCGCCAAGAGCTTCCTGGGCTCCTTCATCACCTTCCTGATCCTGCTCGCCGTCTCCTTCTCGGCCTGGATCGGCGTCTACACCGTGGACATGTTCCGCCGCCGGTCGCGTGCGGTGCGCTACGACGCCGCCGCGCTGATGGACACCAGCCGCACCAGCCGCTACTGGTACGTCGGCGGTTTCTGCTGGCAGGCGATGGTGTCCTGGGTGCTGGCGCTGCTGATCGGGCTCGCCTTCACCAAGTGCGACTGGTTCGCCGGCCCGTTCTCCAGCACTCCGATCGGCAAGTACGGGCTGGCCTGGGCGGCCACCATCGTGATCTCCGGCGCGATCATGGCCGTGCTCCCCGCGCCCCGGGAGAACACCTCGGCCATCACCGAAGAGACCACCGAAGAGAGCACCGAGGAGACCGCCGAGGGGACCACCGAGCTCAAGATCGAGCAGGCCGAGCGGATCACCGTCTGAGCAGACGCGCGGACGGCGTCGTCGCCGAGCGCTCAGGGGTCCCCGGTCCTTCGGATACCGGGGACCCCTATCGCTCGTTGGGGCCATGCGTATGATCTTCGTTCATCATGAGTATTGAATCCGCTAAGAGCGCGCCCGTCGCCCTTGCCGCCCCTGCACCCGGCGGCGCGCCCGACGGCAACAGATCCCCCCTCCACCGCCCCGCAATGGCGGCCCTGACGCTCGGTGCACTGGGCGTCGTCTTCGGTGACATCGGCACCAGCCCGCTGTACGCGATCCAGACCGTGTTCACCGCCGACAACAGCGCCGTCGGGACGGCGCCGGACGAGGTGTACGGGGTCATCTCGCTGGTGTTCTGGGCGATCACGCTGATCGTCTCGATCAAGTACGTGACCTTCATCCTGCGCGCCGACAACGGCGGCGAGGGCGGGATCATGGCACTGACCGCCCTCGTCCAGAAGCTGTCGTTCAAGTCCGCGCGCACCAAGGTGATCCTGGTGGCGCTCGGGATCTTCGGGGCGTCGCTTTTCTACGGCGACGGAATGATCACACCGGCGATCTCGGTGCTGTCCGCCGTCGAGGGGCTCAAGGTCTCGGCTCCGGGTCTGAGCAGTTTCGTGATCCCGGTCACGATCGCGGTGCTGGTGCTGCTCTTCGCGATCCAGCGCTACGGCACCAGTCTCGTCGGCAACCTGTTCGGCCCGGTCATGGCGGTGTGGTTCCTCATCCTGGGCGCAGCCGGCGGGTGCGAGGTCGCGAACCACCCCGCGATCTTCAAGGCCCTGTCGCCGGTGTACGGCCTGCGGTTCATCCTGGACCACGGGATGATCGGCTTCGTGGCGCTGGCATCGGTCGTGCTGGCCGTGACCGGTGCGGAGGCGCTCTACGCGGACATGGGCCACTTCGGCCGAGCGCCGATCCACCGCGCCTGGTTCTTCCTGGTCTTCCCGACGCTGACGCTCAACTACCTCGGCCAGGGCTCCCTCATCCTGCGCTCGCCGTCGGCGATCGCGAACCCGTTCTTCCTGCTGATGCCCGGCTGGGCGCAGTTCCCGATGGTGATCCTGGCCACCATCGCCACCGTGATCGCCTCGCAGGCGGTCATCTCCGGCGCGTTCAGCGTCACCCGCCAGGCGGTGCAGCTCGGCTTCCTGCCCCACCTGACGATCCGCCACACCTCGGAGCACGAGGTCGGCCAGGTGTACGCGCCGGTCATCAACTGGGGTCTGTTCGGCGCGGTCGTGGCGCTGGTGGTGGGCTTCGGCTCGTCCGCCGCGCTCGCCTCCGCGTACGGCGTCGCGGTCACCGCGACCTTTGTGCTCAACACCGTCCTGTTCCTGGCGGTGGCACGCAATCTGATGGGCAAGCCGCTCTGGCTGGTCGTGCTCGGCGGCGTGGTGTTCCTGACGACCGAGATCGCGTTCTTCGCGGCGAACCTGACCAAGGTCGTCCACGGCGGCTGGCTGCCGCTGCTGGTCGCCTTCACGGTCTTCACGATCCTGATCACCTGGCAGCGCGGCCGGCAGATCGTCACCCCGAACCGGACGGCGCTGGAGGGCTCGCTGCGCGAGTTCGTCGAGGAGGTCTACGCGATGGACCCGCCGGTGCACCGGGTCGACGGCACGGCGGTGTTCCTCAACGCCAACATCGAGACCACTCCGCTGGCGCTGCGTGCCAACGTCGACCACAACCACACCCTGCACAAGAACGTGGTCATCGTGTCGGTCGCCGTGGATCGCGTCCCCACCGTCCCCGAGGAGGAGCGCTGCGCCTTCGACAACCTCGGCCACAGCGACGACGGCATCACGCACCTCACCGTGCGCTTCGGCTTCCAGGACGAGCCGAACATCCCGCAGGCGCTGCGGCTCGCCGCCCAGCATCCCGACGCGGGTGAGATCTACGGGCTGCAGGTGGACGACGTGTCGTACTTCCTGTCGCGGATGACGATCGTCAGGACGGCCGCGCCGGGCATGCAGCGGTGGCGCAAGAAGCTCTTCCTGGCCATCTCCAACAACGCGAGCAGCCCCGTCCAGTACTTCGGCCTCCCCAGCGACCGGTGCGTCATCATGGGCGCCCAGGTCTCGGTGTAAGGCAGTACGGCGCCACAGGACCTGTTGCCCGCTCCCCATCCGGCCCCGCCGGCCAAGTGGTGACCGGGCAACAGGTCCTGGCGTACCGTCAGCTCGTGGACGCAGACGAGCTGTTCCTCCCCTCGACCTACGCCGACGGCGTGCCGTACGAGCTGCTGCGCGAGCTGCGGGCGAGCTCACCGGTCTGCCGGGTCGCCGAGCCGGCCGTCGGCAACTGGCCCGCCGGGCCCGGCTACTGGGCGGTGCTGCGGCACGCGGACGTCAGGTCCGTGCTGCGGCAGCCGGACATCTTCTCCTCCTGGCTCGGCGCGACCCAGATCACCGATCCCGACACCGCCGAGGATCTGGCCTTCGTCCGCACCATGATGCTCAACCAGGACCCGCCCGCGCAGGCGCGGCTGCGCCGCATCGTCGCGGGCGCCTTCACGCCGCGCGCCGTACGGGAGTTGGAGGCGGTGATCGAGCAGCGGGCCGCCCAGCTGGTCGAGGATCTCGCCGAACAGCTCGCCGACGGGGGCCCGGTGGACTTCGTCCCGGTGGCCGCCGACCTGCCGGTCCGGACGCTGGCCCACCTGCTCGGCGTGCCCGAGCAGGACCGCCCGCTGCTCACCGACTGGGCCAACCGGGTGATCGGTTACCAGGACGACGAGTACGCCGCGAGCGCCACCGCCGACCCGGCCGCCCTCAGCCCGTGCGGCCGCCGCGCCCTGGACCAGCGCCCCGGCCCGCTCACCCGCCCCGACGGCCGCCCGATGAGCCCGCGCTCGCGCGAGGCGCTGGCCGACATGTTCGGCTACGCCCATGCGCTGGCCGAACAGCCCAGCCCGGGCAGCGTGTTGGCGCAGATGCTGGCCGGCGGCCTGGAGTCGGCCGAGTTCGAGACGATGTTCTTCCTCTTCGCGGTGGCCGGCAACGAGACCCTGCGCAACGGCATCCCCGGCGGCCTGCACGTGCTGCTGAACCACCCGGAGCAGTACGCGGCGCTGCGCCGCCGACCGGACCTGGTGGACACCGCCGTCGAGGAACTGCTGCGCTACTGGCCCCCGGTGATGAACTTCCGGCGCACCGCCACCCGGGACACCGAGCTCGGCGGCCACCGGATCAGGCGCGGGGACAAGGTGGTCGTCTACCACGCCTCCGCCAACCGCGACCCGGACGTCTTCGCCGACCCCGACCGCCTCGACCTCACCCGCCACCCCAACGACCACCTCAGCTTCGGCTTCGGCCCGCACGTCTGCCTGGGCGCCCACCTGGCCCGCACCCAAATGCGCGCCGTGCTCCGCCAACTGGCCACCCGGCTCCCCGCCCTGGCGCCGGCCGGCGACCCGGTCCGGCTCGCCTCCACCTTCCAGAACGGCCTCAAGCACCTCCCGGTCCGGGTCCGCTAGCGCCAAGTGGGTCAGGCGTCCAGCAGCTCGACCAGCCGGCGCGCGAACAGGTACGCGTCGCCCGGCCAGCGCGCCGACAGGTAGCGGCCGTCCAGCACGGTGAACGCCCCGGTGTCGTCGGTGGCGGTGCCCCGCCGCGAGAGGGTCAGCGGGCCGCGCTCGAAGTCGCCCTCGGCGGCCAGCGCGGCGCGCACCTCGGTCTCCACGTAGGCGGGATACGTCCGGTAGTAGCGGCCCAGCCGCCAGGCGGTGGCCAGGTAGGCGGAGCGCTCCATGTAGCCGGGCAGGCAGGTGGTGCGCCGACCGTAGAGCAGGCTGCGGCCGGTCGCCGGGTCCTTGGCCCGGGCGAGCACCAGCACGCCGTGGCAGATCGCGGCCACCGGCCGATCACATGCCCAGAAGGCGGCGACCTTGCCCTGCAGCAGCTCCGACCCCAGGTACTGCCGCATCGCTGGCGCGTGGCCACCCGGCAGCACCAGCGCGTCGTACCGCTGCGGATCGATATCGGCCCAGGCGACGGAGGAGCGGAACTCGGGCGCGGCCACCAGCTGCGCGTAGCACTCCTTGGCGTCCGGGGCGGCCCCCAGTTTGCCCAGCACGACCCCGGTCAGCAGCCTCGGATCGGCCGCCGGCACGGTACCGGCACGCTCGGTGGCGAAGACCACCTGATGGCCGGCGGCGGTCAGCAGCCGCCAGGGCACGGCGACCTCGGTGACATCGAAGTCCCGGTCGGGCAAGGGCATCAGGACTCTGGCCACACTGTCCACCCACTTCATCCGGCATCCCACACGCAACGGTCCGACCGGCCCGCTGGGCCCGGCGGCGCGTACCGCGAGCCTAGCGGCCGCGAATCCGCGGCCTCCGCCGGGATGCGCCAGGGCCCCGGCAGGCGCACGCTCGAAGAGGGGACTGCCGGATGGGCCGCCCCTCCGGCGCCGGGCAGATCCCGGTCGCATCGATGACCGACCGAGTTGGGAGTTCTGGATGGCCACCGACGCCTGGGAATCCTGGACCACGAAGAGCATCATCGCCGGCCCCGGCGGAGTCCTCACCGCCGAGGTCGGCGCCATCACGGGCGACCTGACCATCCACACCACCTGGACAGGTACCGAGGTCGTCCTGACCGTCCAGTACACCGAAGCCCTCGACTGGTACACGGTGCTCGGCAGCCCCGTCCCGGCTGCCGACGAGCACACCGCCCGGGAGATCCACCAGGCCATGGTGGTCGCCACCAAAGCCCGCGGCGAGGCGCGGGCACCGCAGACCGACGCGGGCTGACAGGCCGCGGACGGGAGGCCACAGGATGGCCGGCTGGCACGTACGGGACTTCGCCCCCGACGACCTGGAGGCGCTGGTCCGGCTGGACACCGAGGTCAGCAGCACCGAGCAGCCGGCCGTCTTCCGCCTCTCCGACGTGGTCGCCGCCCTGCAGGCGCTGCACCCGGCCGTGGTCGCGGTGGCGGACGGCCACCTGGTGGGCGCGGCGGTCGGCCGGCTGGACGGCGACCGCGCCTGGGTGCTGCGGATCAGCCTGCACCCGGCCTGGCGCAACCTGGGCCTGGGCAGCGCGCTGCTCTCCGCCCTGGAACACCGGCTGCAGGCCTCCGGCGCCCGCACGCTGGCGGCGCTGCTCTCGGGCGACGAGTCGGACTCCGGGGCCGGCGCGCTGCGCAACTCCGGCTTCCACCCGCGCCAGGGGATGACCTACTACGAAAAGGCCCGGTCCGTGACGGCCCAGGACGTGGTGCTGCTGGCCTCGCTCGGCGCGGTGCTGCCGACCGCCGGAATGTGGCAGGCGCTGGCCGGTATGACCACCGAGAAGCAGCTCATCGAACGGCGCCTGGTGCTGCCGTTGGCGCACCCCGAGCTCGCCTCCGAGCACGGCGTCGAGCCACCGCAGGCCGTGGTGCTGTTCGGGCCGCCCGGCACTGGCAAGAGCACCTTCGCCCAGGCGGTGGCCGGTCGGCTGGGCTGGCCCTTCGTGGAGCTGCTGCCCTCCCGGCTGGCGCTGGAGGACGGCCTGGCGACCGGGCTGCGCCGCAGCTTCGAGGAGATCGCCCAGCTGGACCGGGTGCTGGTCTTCATCGACGAGGTCGAGGAGGTGGCCGCCGCCCGCAGCGACGCCGACCAGACGGCCACCGGCGTCGTCAACGAGCTGCTCAAACTGATCGTGCGCTTCCGGGAGCGCGACCGCAGGCTGCTGATCTGCGCCACCAACAACGTGGCGGCGCTCGACCCGGCGTTCCTGCGGCACGGCCGCTTCGACTACGTGCTGCCGGTCGGACCGCCCGACCACGAGGCGCGCTGCGCCCTGTGGTCGAGCTATCTCGCCCGGGCCGACGCGCACGCCGACATCGAGGTGCTCGCGGACGCCAGCGAGGGCTTCACCCCCGCCGACATCGCGCAGGCCGCCCGCACGGTCGCCCAGTCGGTCTTCGAACGCACCCTGGACACCGGCGACCGGGCGCACCCGCGCACCGACGACTACCTGCACACCATCCGCCGCACGAGGCCCACCGTGAGCAACGAGATGGGCCTGGAGTTCGCCGACCAGACCATCCGCTACGGGCGGACCTGAGCGCCCGGGTCAGCAGATCCGCGGCAGCTGCTCGCCGATCGGCAGGTCGACCACCCGGGTGCCGCCGAGCCCGGTACGGGCCACCACCATCCCGGGGTGCTCCGGCACCGCCTCGCCGATCACCGCCGCGCCCGCGCCCAGCGGGTGCGCGCGCATCGCCGCCAGCACGGCCTCCGCGTGCTCACGCGGCACGAAAGCGACCAGCTTGCCCTCGTTGGCCACGTACATCGGGTCGAGCCCGAGGATCGCACAGGCGTTGGCGACCGGCGGCGGCACCGGCACGGCCCGCTCCTGGACGACCACGCCGACCCCGGCGGCCGCCGCGATCTCGTTGAGCGAGGCGGCAAGACCGCCCCGGGTGGGGTCGCGCAGCACGTGCAGGTCCGGGGTGACCGCGAGCATCGCCTCCACCAGGCCGCCCAGCGCCGCGCAGTCGCTCTCGATCTCCACCCCGAACTCCAGGCCCTCCCGGACGCTCATGATCGCCACGCCGTGCACGCCGATCTCGCCGCTGACGATCACCACGTCGCCGGGCACCACCCGCTGCGGCCGCAGGTCCACGCCGTCCGGGATCAGGCCGATACCGGCGGTGTTGATGAAGACGCCGTCGCCGTGGCCGGCCTCGACCACCTTGGTATCCCCGGTCGCCACCTCGACACCTGCGGCCCGCGCGGCCGCGCCCAGCGCCTCGGCGATCCGGCCGAGCACCGACAGCTCCACACCCTCCTCCAGGATGAACCCGCAGGACAGGTAGGCGGCCCGGGCGCCGCTCATGGCGAGGTCGTTGACGGTTCCGTTGACCGCGAGGTCGCCGATGCACCCGCCGGGGAAGAACAGCGGGCGGACCACGAAGGTGTCGGTGGAGAAGGCCAGCCGGACACCACCGAGGGTGACCGCCGCCGCGTCGCCCAACTGCGCGAGCACCGCTCCCCCGAAGGCGGGGGCGAAGACGTGCTGGACCAGTTCGGCGGACATCGCACCGCCGCCGCCATGGCCCATCACCACCCGCGGCTGGTCGCGCAGCGGGGCGGGGCAGGTCCAGGAGCTGAAGTCCGGCGCCTGCAGCAGGTCGCGGGCGGCCGGGCTCAGCGGCCGGGCACCGAAGGGGCTGGGAATGGTCTCAGACAAGGGGGCTCGCCTCCAGGCGGGCGGGGGCGGGATTGAGGTCGAGCCGCCGGTAGAGGTAGTAGGCGGCGCAGGCGCCCTCGCTGGACACCATGGTGGCGCCGAGCGGGTTGCGCGGGGTGCAGGTGGTCCCGAAGGCCTCGCACTCGTGCGGCTTCAGCAGCCCCTGGAGGACTTCGCCGGCCCGGCAGGCGGCCGGCTCCAGGGTCCTGATCCCGGACACCGAGAACCGCTGCTCGGCGTCGAACTCACGGTAGCGCTCGGACAGTTTCCACCCGCTCCGGGCGATCGTGCCGATCCCGCGCCAGGCCCGGTCGGTGACCTCGAAGACGTCCTCGAGCATGGCCTGGGCGGCCGGATTGCCCTCCGGCCGGACGGCCCGCTGGTACGCGTTCTCGACCCGGTGCTCGCCGCGCTCCAACTGCCGCACGGTACGCCGCACTCCCTCCAGGATGTCCAGCGGCTCGAAGCCGGTCACCACGATCGGCACCTTGAACCGCTCGGCCAGCTCCGGGTATTCGCCGACGCCCATCACACTGCAGACGTGCCCGGCGGCGAGGAAGCCCTGCACCCGGCAACTGGGCGACTGCATGATGGCCTCGATCGCGGGCGGCACCCGGACGTGCGAGACCAGCAGGCTGAAGTTGCGGATGCCGAGCTTGCTGGCCTGATAGACCGTCATGGCATTGGGTGGCGCGGTGGTTTCGAAGCCGATCCCGAAGAAGACCACCTGCTGCTGCGGGTTCTGCTGGGCGATCCGCAGGGCGTCCAGCGGCGAGTAGACCACCCGCACGTCACCGCCCTCGCTGCGGACCCGGAACAGGTCGCGATCCGTCCCCGGGACCCGGAGCATGTCGCCGAAGGAGCAGAAGATCACCCCGGGACGCGAGGCGATCTCCAAGGCCTTGTCGATCACCTCCAGCGGCGTCACGCAGACCGGGCAGCCCGGACCGTGGATCAACTCCACCTGGTCCGGCAGCAGTTGGTCGATGCCATGACGGATGATGGTGTGCGTCTGACCCCCGCAGACCTCCATCAGCGCCCACGGCCTGGTCACCGTGGCGTGGATGTCGTCGAGCAGCCGCCGGGCCAGCTCAGGGTCCTGGAACTCGTCGATGTACTTCATCGGGCCTCCTCCCGCTCCGCGTCGCCGTCGCTCGGGAGGTCGCTGGGGAAGACGAACCCGCCCTCGCGCGCGGCCAGTTCCCAGGGGTCGCCGAACTCCTCCTGCAGCATGCCGAGGTCGGCGAAGAGCTCCAGGGTGTGCCTGGCCGACTCCTCGTCCAGCCGCTGGAGCGCGAATCCGACGTGGACGATCGCGTATTCACCGACCTGGAGGTCCGGCAGGTACTCCAGGCACACCTCCTTGACCACGCCGCCGAAGTCGACATTGGCCATCCGGGTGCCGTCCCGTTCCTCGATGTCCAGCACTCTGCCGGGTACCGCCAAGCACATGGGGATCTCCTCGCTGTGGGGATGTGGACTAGTCGGCGCGGGCCGCGACCATGAGCTGCCCCAGGGCCAACCCACCGTCGTTCGGCGGGACTTGGCGATGACGGAGGACGGTGAAGCCGTCCTCGCCCAGAGCGGCGGCGCAGGCCGAGGAGAGCAGGGTGTTGGCGAAGACCCCACCGGTCAGCGCCACCGTGTCCAGACCGTCCGCCGTCCGCGCCCGCGCGCAGGCCCGGCGCACCAGGTCGGCCACCGCCAGATGGAAGCGCGCCGCGACGAAGGAACGCGGCGCGCCCGCACGCAGGTCGGCGATCACGGCCGCCAGCACCGGCGCCGGGTCGGCGAGCAGCGCCGCAGCGGCTCCCGGGTGCAGGGTGAAGCGGTAGCCGTGCCCGGCGCCCGCCAGGCCGGGCAGCGCCGCCGCCTCCAACTCGATGGCGGCCTGGGCCTCATAGCCGGCCAGCTGGCAGACCCCGACCAGTGCGGAGACCGCGTCGAAGAGCCGGCCCATGCTGGAGGTCGGCACGCAGTTCAGCCCGCGCTCCAACTGGCGCTCCAGCAGCCGCAGTTCGTCCGTCGGGCAGGCGGCGACGCAGGGCAGGTCCGGGGTCCAGGCGATGCCCGCCGCCCGCAGGTGCGCCAGCGCCATCCGGTACGGGCGCCGCACGGCGGCGTCGCCGCCGGGCAGCGGCACATAGGCCAGCTGGGCGAAGCGCCGGTAGCCGTCGTAGTCGGCCAGCAGGATCTCGCCGCCCCAGACCGCGCCGTCGTCGCCGTAGCCGGTGCCGTCGAAGGCCACCCCGATCACCCGCCGGCTGCCGTCCAGGCCGTGCTCGGCCATCGCCGAGGCGATATGCGCGTGGTGGTGCTGGACCAGCGTCAACGGACGCTCACCGCACCGGCGTTCGGCCCATCGGGTGGAGCGGTAGGCCGGGTGCCGGTCCGCCGCCAGCAGGGCGGGGCGCACCCCGGTGATCGACTCCAACTGCCGCTCGGCCCCTTCGAAGGCGAGCTGGGTGGCCAGATCGTCCATGTCCCCGATGTGGGCGGAGAGCCAGGCCCGGCGGCCCTCGGCCAGGCAGAAGGTGTTCTTCAGGTCGCCCCCGACGGCCAGGGCCGGTCGGACCGGCAGCGGGAGCGCCAGGGGCAGCGGCGCATAGCCGCGCGAGCGGCGCAGCATCAGCACGGCGCCGTCGCAGACCCGCACCACCGAGTCGTCGCACGGTACTTGGATCGGCCGGTCGTGCGTGAGCCAGGCGTCCGCAAGGTGCGCGAGCCGCTCCAGCGCCTGCGCCTCGTCGGTGACGATCGGCTCGCCGGACACATTGCCGCTGGTCATCACCAGCAGCCGAGGCCCCGGCGGGTCACCGGGCAGGCCGAGCAGCAGGTGGTGCAGCGGCGTGTACGGCAGCATCACCCCGAGGTCCGGGCTCCGGGGCGCGACCGCCTCGGCCAAGCCCGACCTGGCTCCAAGTCGCCTGCGCAGCAGCACGATCGGCCGCGCCGCTCCGGTCAGCAGCGCCCGCTCCTCGGGGCCGATCTCAACCAGCTGCTCGACGTCCGCGAGCGACCGGGCCATCAGCGCGAACGGCTTGTCGCCCCGGGCCTTGCGCCGCCGCAACCGGGCGACGGCCGCCGGATCGGCGGCGTCGCAGGCCAGGTGGTAGCCACCGAGCCCCTTGACGGCGAGGATCGCGCCCCGCGCGAGCAGCGCGCGGGCCGCCGCGATCGGATCCACCCCGCCACAGTCATCGCTGCGGTCACCGCCGGCGTCGGCACCGGCACCGAGCAGCAGACGCAGCCGCGGCCCGCACGCGTGGCAGGCGACCGGCTGGGCGTGGAAGCGCCGATCGCCCGGGTCCGTGTACTCCCCCGCGCAGTCCTGGCACATCGGGAAGCCGGCCATCGTGGTGTGCGCCCGGTCGTAGGGCAGCCCGGTCACGATGGTGAAGCGCGGCCCGCAGTGGGTGCAGGTGATGAACGGGTGCCGGTGGCGGCGGTCGCCCGGGTCGGCCAGCTCGGCCAGGCAGTCGGCGCAGGTGGCGACGTCCGGGGAGACCAGCGTGCGGGCCGGACCGCCGGTGCGTGAGGCGACGATGGCGAAGCCGGAGCCCCCGGCGGCGGCGATCTCCTGCTGCTCGACGGAGTCCACCACCGCCAGCGGCGGCGCGGCGGCGGCGATCCGCTCGCAGAACAGCGCCACCGCCCCCGGCGCGCCCTCCACCTCGGCGACGACGCCCTCGCCGGTGTTGCTCACCTGCCCGACCAGGCCGAGCCCGGTGGCCAGCGTGTAGACGAACGGGCGGAAACCCACGCCCTGCACCACGCCCCGGACGGTGACCCGCCGGCGCAGCACCGCCGCCGCAACCGTGCTCGTCACGACCGGTGCGACTGCACGCCGGCCACGGCACCCACGTGCGGATGCCCGTGCTCATGCCCGTGCGAGTGCTCAGGACTGTGCGAATGCTCAGGTCCGTGCGAGTGCGCCTGCGCACCCGCGGCCATCACCGGCAGGTGCACCTCCCCGCCCTGCGCCACCGCGAGCGCCCGGTCGAGCAGCAGTCCCGCGCCCACGCCGCCGCGCACCGAGGTCAGCAGCACCTCCACCCCCGGGTTCACCCGCTGCACGTTCGCCCGGAACGCCGCCTCGTCGAAGTCGACGGCCTCGGCGATGTCCGTCTTGGTCACCACCACCAGCTGCGCCAACCCGAAGGCCGTGGGGTACTTCAGCGGCTTGTCCTCCCCCTCGGTGACCGAGGCGAGCGCGACCCGCAGCGACTCGCCGAGGTCGTAGGAGGCCGGGCAGACCAGGTTGCCGACGTTCTCCACGAACAGCAGCCGGGTGTCCTGCGGCAGCCACCCCTCCAGGTGACCGCCCAGCATCCCCGCCTCCAGGTGGCACAGCCCATCGGTCAGCACCTGCTTGACCGGAACGCCGGAGCGCGCGAGCCGAACCGCGTCGTTCTCGGTGGCCAGGTCAGCGGTCAACGCGGCGACCGGGATGCCCCGTTGGCGCGCCAGCAGCAGTTCCTGCTCCAGCAGCGCGGTCTTCCCGCTACCGGGACTGGAGAGCAGGTTGACCACGATCGTGCCGCGCGCGGCCAGCTCGGCACGCAACTGGTGGGCACAGAGGTCGTTCTTGGCGAGTACCGCCTGCTGCAGGTCGACCACTCGGCACATGGTTCAGCGCTCCTCGGGAATCGGTTCGCGGGTGGGCACATGCACCGGGTCGTCCGCCCAGCACACGCTGACGATCTGCAGCTCGCGCCCCGCCAGCAGCTCCGCGGCCGCCGCGCCGCAGACCGGGCAGCAGAGCTGCGGTGGCATGCCGACCGCCCATTCGTCGGCGCACGGCGCGCAGCGGGCCCGCCCCGGCACCGGCTCGACGACCAGCTCGGCACCCTCCAGCACCGTTCCGGCGCAAGCCAGTTCAAAGCAGAAGGCGAGCGAGTCGGGGACCACCCCGGCCAGCTCGCCGACCTGCAGCCGAAGGGACCGGACGCCACCGGCACCGGCGGGCGGCTCCGCCTGCGTCACCTGGTCGACCACGGCCATCGCGATGGACATCTCGTGCATCGGTCTCTTCCTGCCGAGCCGTACGGGGAGGCCCAGGGCGCGTCCATTACAGGACGGCGGCGCGGCACCCGACCGGGTGCCACGCCGCCGCCGGGCCACGGCATAGCCCGCCTGGCCCAACCAACCTCAGCAGAAAGAGAACTGATACTGACTCACATACTCCGCATCTTCAGATAGCGCTTGATGTCCGGCAGGACCTGCGCCACCACGGCGGCCAGCGCGGCCGCGGCCGCACCGGAGACGACGATCTTCTTGAACATGTTCCCTATTCCTCTCGTCAGTTCGCGGCCGGGCCGGCCGCGGCCCGCAGGGCGGGCTCCCCCTGGTGGTCCTCCTGGTGGCCCTCCCGCAGCAGGCGCAGCACCAGCCGGACGGCCTCCGGCACCGCGGCGGCCACCGGCGCGCTGAGCCCGAACCCCTCCTCGACGCAGGCCGGTTCGCAGCCCACCACCAGCGTCCGCCGGGGCGGGGTGCCGTCGGTGCCGGCGCACAGGGTGTCCAGTAGCGCCAACACCGCGTCCGGGGACATCCGGTGGCCGTCGAGCAGTGCGGCCTGCGGCTCGATGGCGCCGCTCTCGCCAGGCTCGATCAGATACAGCGTGCCCGGCTCGCCACCCCGCTCAGTGGCGTCCACCAGGATCAACGTGTCGTAGCCTTCGAGCAGTTGATAGGCCAGATGGACACCGCGGACACCGATGTCGACGGCTTCGACCTGCTCGGGCAACGACTGCCGGGCCAACTCCCGGACGGTCTCCACACCGAAGGCGTCGTCGCCGAGGAAGATGTTGCCGACGCCGGCCACCAGCGTCCGCCCGCTCACGTGCCCTCCAGGGAGTCCAGGGGGGCGACCTCGTCGGGCTGGAAGTACAGGAACCGGCCCTGCTCGCGGCGGATGTCCGCGCCCGGGTCGCCCTCCACCGTCACCGCCAGGTGCACCACACCGTCCACGTCGTGCAGCACCGCCTCGACCTGGGCGCTGCGGCCGTGCAGGAAGAGGTCCTGCGCGTCGGTGCGCCGCAGGCCGGGCTTGAGCAGCACCCGGCTGCCGGCCCCGACCGAGCGGCCGTCCACCGTCACCCGGTCCCGGGCCGGGTCGAAGGCGCGGTCGCTCGCCGGGTCCCACCACGGGGTGTCCGGCTGTCCGACCGCGAACGGGTCGAAGGGATCGCCCGAGTCGACCAGGTCGACCTCCTCCCGCGCGCGGGGATCGGTGATCTCCCGCAGCGCCCGGACCGCGCCGTGCAGGCGCTCCAGCACCTCGGGCGGCATCGAGTCGGCCAGGTCGATCACGGCGGCCGCCCGCGCGTCGGTGCCGCGGGCCTCGCGCTTCTCCTGCTCGGTCAGCGCCGAGGTGCGCAGCGCGAGGATCTCGTCGATCTCCAGCGCGTCGTAGAGGGCGCCGGGGCTCTCGGGGGCGATCGCCGGGTGGTCCTCCAGGATGATCGGCGAGGAGAGCACCACGTCGGCGCCGCCGTCCCGGCCGGCCAGCACCGGCCAGGTGTGCAGGTTCTGGCAGGCCGCGGTGGCGCCCTTGGCCCACTGCGGCGGATCGGCCATCGACAGGAACGACCCGGCGCTGAGCCCGAGCATCAGGTGCGCGGAGACCAGCGAGCGCGGCAGCACCGCCTCGCGGTCGGCCGGCCCGCCCAACGGTGTCCAGTCGCTGGTGTTCTCCACCACCGCGGTCAGCCGCTGCACGGCGTACGGCCCGTCCAGGTCGGCGGCGGTCAAGCGGACCACCCCGCAGAGCCGCTCGCGCCGACGCACCAGCCGGCCCACCGCCCGCCCGCTCTCGTCGAAGACCGTCTCGATCTCCTCGCGGGCCCCCAGCTCGAACGGCAGGGTGCGGCCCGCGCCGCTCAGTTCGGCCACCGGCACGGTCAGCTGCACCCGCTCCTCGACGCCCTCGTCCCACGGCGTCAGCACCCGGTCGGCGAGTTCCAGCTCGGTGACCGTGCGATGCCCGCCGGAGGGCCCGAGCTGCTGGACGGTGCGCCGCTGGGCGTGCAGGAAGCGCAGCTCCACGAAGAGCGTGGCGCCGCGCCGGGGCTCCATCAGGCACTCGGTGCGCTGCAGGGAGTGCTCGCCGCAGTCGGCGCCCCAGCCCGGCGGCACCAGGACGCCGAACTGCCAGCGCATCCGGTTCTTGGCCGCCGAGGCCCGGTAGGGGTAGAGCACATAGCCCTCGAACAGCACGGCGTCGGCCACCTGCCGGGCGGCGGCGAACCGCTCCCCCGGTAGAGGTAGAGGGTCGGTGATCGGTTCGGCAGTCGGTTCGGCGGTCGTCACGGACCCGTCCTTCCGGTGGCGAGCGGAGCCGTCGCGCCCAGCAGAACGCGGGCCGGCGGCGGGGGTTCGGCGGCCTCGGCGGTCTCGGCTGCCGCCAGCAGGGCCTGCACGGTCGCCTCCCAGGAGGGCAGCGCCCGGCGCGAGCGGAAGGCGAGCAGGGCGTTCATCGTCTCGCTGGGCAGCCGCAGCCAGCCGCACCCGGGGAAGTGCTGGTCGACCATCTCCCGCCAGATCGCGACCGGCATCCGGAAGGAGGCCTCGCGGTCCCAGGGCACCGGTTCGACATGGAAGCCGCCCGCGCCGGTGAACGCCGTACCGGAGAAGAGCATCAGCAGCGGCACCTCGCCGTCCTGCAACGCGTGGAAGTACCTGGTGGGGGCGAGGTCCAGGTCGTAGCTGCACGGCACCGGGAGGTCGACCTCGATCTCCCCGGTGAAGCCGGGCACCACCAGCGAGACCTGCGCGAACTGCACCGGCAGCAGGCTGGTGCCCCAGCGCGAGCGGTCACCGAACAGGTCGCTGAGGCCCTCGGCCTCGGCCGGCTGGTAGCCGCGCCTGGCGGGCTCGATGCGCAGCTGGCAGCGCAGCGCGATCGCGTGCACCCGGGTGTCGGGCGAGGCGGTGATCCGCAGCCGGAACACCAGGGTGGGACCGGCGGCGAACCGGTCGGCGCGCACCCCGGTGCAGGAGAAGGCGAATTCGGTCACGGCGCTGCGTCCTCCTTGGGCGCCCGGGCCCGGCGGTTGACCTGTTCGAAGAAGGCCGCCAGGTCGGCCCTGGCCTCCGCGCCGCCGTCGAAACCCTGCCAGTGCAGCCGCATCCGGCCGACCAGCTCGTAGCAGATGTCGATCGGCACCAGGAAGCACTCGTAGCGGCCCTCGCTGCGGCGCACCAGCAGCGCCTCGACGTCGGGTTCGAGCAGCTCGGCCAGCCGGGTGCCGCCCAGCACGGTCTGCCAGGTCGACGGGTCCAGCTCGCTCTCGGTGGCGCCGGCCGGGCTCGGGTAGAGCGCGACCAGGCGGTCCAGCTCGGCGTTGCGGAAGAAGAAGGCGACGCTGACCGGGATCTGCAGCAGCTCCCAGGCGCCGTCGTCCAGGCTGTGGCCGGGGTCGGCGTAGTAGCGGTCCGGCACGGTCCGGAACCGGCCGCCGGCCGCGCCGGGACGGTCGAAGAGCAGCGCGCAGGGCGTGCAGGCGCAGGCCAGCGAGCGCTTCTCGATGTCCACCAGATGGCGGTGGCCCTCGGGCGCCACCACCACCCCGCACAGCTCGCAGCGCTCCTGCTGGGACTGCGGGGGCCGCACGAAGCGGCGCAGGCCGCCGGGGACGGGCGAGGGCCCGGTCCGCGGCGGCCACGCCTGACGAGTGCTCACGAGGTCTTCACCGGGTCGGCCCCGACGCCGGCCGCCGAGGGGCGGGTGCCGATCTGCAGCAGCGCGGGCTCCTTGACGGCGGCCTCCAGCTCGACTGCGACCACCTCGGGCGCGAAGCAGGCCATCGCCTCCTGGACGGTCTCCAGCAGGTCGCCGCCGGTGCTCGGGCAGCCGCAGCCGCCACCCCCGCCACTGGCGCGCACCCGCAGGGTGCCGCTCTGCGCGTCGAAGTCCACCAGTTCCACGGGCTTGTTGCGCAGCCCGGCCAGCGCGCGGCGGATCCGGGTGTCGACGTCCTCGGGGTGCAGCTCGTGCAGCACCAGCAGGCTGGACACCAACTCGTCGCGCAGCAAGCGGTCCAGGGCGCCCGGCTGCTGGCCACCGCGGCCGAGCAGCTCGACGATCCGGGCCAGCCCGGCGCCGTAGAAGTCCATCAGGACGCGCACCAGCTCCTCGGCCGAGGCGCACACCTCGCGGTCGCCGGTGGCGGCCAGGCGCTCCAGCACCTCCTCGACGCGGTGGCCGGTCAGCGCGGCGTCGGGTGCGGCGGTCGCGGCGCTCATCCGCCCATGCCGCTCAGGCCGGTGGGCACGTGCATCTTCTGCACGGTCTTGCCCTCGCCGAGGTACATGTGGACGCCGCAGGGCAGGCACGGGTCGAAGCTGCGGACCGCGCGCATGATGTCGATGCCCTTGAAGTTCTCGGGCGTGTTCTCCTCGAAGATCGGCGTGTTCTGCACGGCGTCCTCGTAGGGGCCGGGCGTCCCGTAGGTGTCACGGGTGCTGGCGTTCCACGGAGTCGGCGGGTACGGGTGGTAGTTGGCGATCTTGCCGTCGCGGATCACCATGTGGTGCGACAGCACGCCGCGGACGGCCTCGGTGAAGCCGCAGCCGATGCTCTCGTCCGGCACCTCGAACTTCTCCCAGGTCTGGGTGCGGCCGGCGCGGACCTCGGCGAGCCCCTTCTCCGCGAAGTGCAGCGCCACGGCCGCCGCGTAGGCCTGGAAGTACGTGCGGGCGCGGTTGCGCTCCAGCGCGTTGCTCCACTTCGGGATCTTCCACTCGAAGGTGGTCTCGGGCTTGGTCATGGTGCGCGGCAGGTTGATCACCACGCTGTGGCCGGTGGCCTTGACGTAGCCGATGTCGACCAGTCCGGACAGCGCGGTGGACCACAGCCGGGCGATCGGGCCGCCGCCGGTGTCCAGCGCGAGGTAGTCCTTGCCGTCGAACCAGCGCGGCGACATCACCCAGCTGTACTTGTCGTCGAAGTTGCGCTTCTGCGGCGCCGGGATGGTGTGCTGGTTCCACGGGTGGCGCGGGTCGACCGGGTTGCCGAGCGGGTCGTGGGTGACGAACTGCTCCTTGCCCTCCCAGTCCTGGTAGTAGGAGCTGCCGAGCAGGATCCGGATACCGAGGTTGATCTGGGTGAGGTCGTTGGTGACCAGCTTGCCGTCCACGATGATGCCCGGGGTGACGAACATCCGCCGGCCCCAGTCGGTCATGTTGCGGTAGGTGAAGTCGCAGTACTCGGGGTCGTTGAGAGCCCCCCAGCAGCCGAGCAGGACACGCCGGCGGCCGACCTCCTCGTAGCCCGGCAGCGCCTCGTAGAAGAAGTCGAACAGGTCGTCGTGCAGCGGGACGACGCGCTTCATGAACTCCACGTAGCGCATCAGCCGGCTGAGGTAGTCGGTGAAGAGCTGCACCGAGGCGACGGTTCCCACGCCGCCCGGGTAGAGGGTGGAGGGGTGCACATGGCGCCCCTCCATCAGGCAGAACATCTCCCGGGTGTAGCGGCTGACCTGGAGTGCCTCGCGGTAGAATTCGCCCTCGATCGGGTTGAGCGAGCGCATGATGTCGGCGATGGTCTTGTAGCCGTGCTCGCCGGCGTGCGGGGCCGCGGTGCGTTCGGCCAGCTCGAGGACGCCCGGGTTGGTCTCGCGGACCATCTTCTCGCAGTAGTCGACCCCGACCAGGTTCTCCTGGAAGATGTTGTGGTCGAACATGTACTCCGCGGACTCGCCCAGGTTGATGATCCACTCGCCCAGGTGCGGCGGCTTCACCCCGTAGGCCATGTTCTGCGCGTACACCGAGCACGTGGCGTGGTTGTCACCGCAGATGCCGCAGATGCGGCTGGTGATGAAGTGCGCGTCCCGGGGATCCTTGCCCCGCATGAAGACGCTGTAGCCGCGGAAGACCGACGAGGTGCTGTAGCACTCGGCGACCTTCTTCTGCTTGAAGTCGATCTTCGTGTGGATGCCGAGGCTGCCCACGATCCGGGTGATCGGGTCCCAGGCCATCTCCACCAGGCCGCTGCCGTCGCCGGTCGCCTTCGTGGTCGGTGTTGCCATCGTTATGCCGTGCCCTTCTTCATGCGGGGAGGTCTGCTGGACGGTTCGGGTTCGGGCGCGGGCTCACCAGGGCGGTCGGTAACCGGTGGTCAGCTTCTCCCCGGTCTGGCGCCACTTGGGCTCCTTGTCCACGGTCGCGGCGGTGACCGCGCGCAGCTTGCGGACCACCGCGCCGTACGCGCTGCTGGCGGCGCTGGAGATCTTGCCGCCGGGCGGCTCGTCCATGAACGGCATGAACTTGTCGGGGAAGCCGGGCATCGTGCAGGCGATGCAGATGCCGCCGACGTTGGGGCAGCCGCCGATGCCGTTGATCCAGCCGCGCTTGGGCACGTTGCACTTCACCACCGGCCCCCAACAGCCCAGCTTCACCAGGCACTTGGGCGAGTCGTAGGTGGTGGCGAACTCACCCTGCTCGTAGTAGCCGGCCCGGTCGCACCCCTCGTGCACGGTGGCGCCGAACAACCAGGTGGGGCGCAGGTGTTCGTCCAGCGGGATCATCGGGGCGGCGCCGGTGGCCTGGTGGAGCAGGTAGACCAGCGTCTCGGAGAAGTTGTCGGGCTGGATCGGGCAGCCGGGCACACAGACGATCGGGATGCCGGCCTTGGACTTCCAGTCCCAGCCCAGGTAGTCGGGCACACCCATCGCGCCGGTCGGGTTGCCGGCCATCGCGTGGATGCCGCCGTAGGTCGCGCAGGTGCCGATCGCGACGACCGCCAGCGCCTTGGGGGCGAGCCGGTCGATCCACTCGCTGGTGGTGATCGGCTGGCCGGTCGCGGGGTCGTCACCGAACCCGCACCAGTAACCCTCGGCCTTGATCGCCTCGTTGGGGATGGACCCCTCGATCACCAGGACGAACGGGTCGATCTCGCCGCGCTCGCCCTTGAAGAACCATTCGATGAAGTTGTCCGCACCCTGGACCGGTCCGCACTCGAAGTCGATCAGCGGCCAGTGGATGGCGATCTTTGGCAGGCCGGGGAGCACGCTGAGCGCGATCTCCTCGATGCTGGGCTGGGTGGCGGCGGTGAGCGACACGGAGTCGCCGTCGCAGCTCAGGCCCGCGTTGATCCAGAGGATGTGGATCGGGGACTCGTCGGTGCCCGGCGCGGACGCGTCCGGCGCTGTGGCCGAGGTCGGCGAAGCGGGGTTCATGGGGGCCTCCTCAGGGAGGTGTGGGACGAAAACCCTCAGGTCAGTCTCAGCGTGCTGGGAAGCGGGCCCCGGTGGGACGTCAGGCACGGCCAATCCGGTGACGCCCCTTGCGCCGACGGGCTGGTCGGCACCGCTGGGACCACTCGCCGATGCTCACGCACACCGGACCGGGCGCGGCGGTCGGCGAGCCGCCGTGTCACTCGAAAGCGAAGCCGGTGCAGGCCCAGTTGGCGCAGCCCGTAATGCCGACGCGATCGGGTGACCCGCCCTGGTACGGTCGGCGGGCCGGCCGCGGGACTCCGGTGCGACTTCCGGAACCTGCCTCTGAAGCAATGATTCGCAGCTCGCGCCCCCATTCCCCGGCCGGCATCCGACCACGACCGGGGGGCTCGTCCGATGGATTCCTACGGCGACCTGATAGCCGCCGACGACGTCCTGCTGTTCGTCAACGCGGCGATCACCTCCACCGGGCAGCGCGAGTTCCACAGCGAGGCGGATGAGCAGCGGCTCTCGCTGGACTTCCTGCACGAGTACATGATCGGCAACTACCGCGGCCTCTACGCGGCGGTGCTCGCGCTGGACATCAACGACCACAACGCGGCGCTGATCGTGCGGCGGCTGCTGGAGACCGCGCGCGAGGCGGACGAGGAACAGCGGCGCACCGAGGGCCGGCTGATCGCCCGGCGGCTGGCGCTGCTGCCCCCGCAGCGGGTGTACGGGCTGTTCCGGGAGCTGCGCCGGGCCAAGGTCAACAACCGCCGCACCCGTGCGGTGATGCGCGACTGGATCGCCGCGCGCCCGGATCCGGCCTTCGACGCCGTGAAGTACCGCAGCGGCCTCAAGCTGACCCTTCGCCATGCCCATCTCGCCCCTGCCGGCGAGGAGTTGGGACCGTTCCTGTTCGCACCGAAGAGCCGCGCGCGGTTCGGCACGCCGATTCTGGAGAGCTGGCGCCGGGCGCACTACGAGCAGGCCGCCCTCTACGAGCTGCCGTACACGGTGGCCGAGGGGTTCGCCGCCAAGCACGGGATCGCGCGCGGCGCCTTCCTGGAGCGGATCGCTCCGAGGATGACGCGCCTGGAGCAGCTGCGGCTGCAGGAGCGCGCACGCGGCAGCCGGGCGCCGGCGGTGCGGGCCGACCTGACCCGGATGCCGCTCACCCGGCTCGCCTCGTACGTGCTGGCGCTGCCGCTCGGCCGACCGGCTGGCCCGGCGCGCCGAGCTGACCGAGGCGCTGCGCACCGCGGCGGGCCGGGCGGCGGGGGTGCACCGGGGGCGATGGGGGCGGGTGGCGGCGGTGCTGGACGACAGCTTCTCCACCGTCGGGTCGGCGCAGAAGCGGCGCCGGCCGCTGGCGGCCGCGCTGGCCGCGCACTACCTGCTCCAGGCGCTGGCCGGCCACTACACCGCGTTGTGGACCTCCGGGCGCACCGACGCGCTGCTGAGCTATCCGTACGGTCCGACGCCGCTGGGCCGGCGGATCCTGGACGCGCTGGAGACCGCGCCCGAGCGCCTGGTGATCGTCTCCGACGGCTGGGACAACGCGCCGCCCGGGCTGGCCGGCGAGGTGCTGCGGATCTGGCGCACCCGGCTCGACCCGGAGCGCCGCACCAGCGTCGTCCACCTCAACCCGGTCTACGACGCGGACGACTTCGACGTGCGCCGCTCGCGCCGACCGTCCCCACCGCGGGCCTGCGCGACGCCGAGGACCTGCCGGCGCTGGTCGAGCTCGCGCAGTTCGCCGAGGGCCGCACCGGCCTGGCCGAGCTGACGGCCTACTTGGACAGCCGGACCGCCGCCTTCCTGGAGGGCCCGTGATGACCGCGCTGGACCTGACCGGCCTGACCACCCGCCCCTCCCAGGTCTGGGGCGGCGTGCGGCTGGTGCCGCTGGTGCGCGAGCGGCCGCTGACCGATCTGCGGCTGCACGAGGAGATCTACAGCGACGGTCCTGGACTGGTCGGGCTGGGTCCGCGCGACCACTACCTGTCGTACATCCCGCACGGGTTCGTCGCCGCCTGGACCGACGACGGTTCGCCGGCCGCCGCCTACGGCACCCAGCTGGCCTCCGGTCGCGGCGAGGCGCCGAAGGCGTCCATGCCGCTGCACTTCCACCGCCGGATGACCCGCCGCCAGGCCAAGGACCGGCTGCGCTTCCTGCCGCTGCACCTGGCGTTGGAGGGCTACCTGTCGCTGCACTTCGGCGGGCCCTCGATCGCCTGGCAGGAGTGGTCGCAGCGCGCGGTGCGCCAGGGGCTCGCGCCGCGGGTGGAGGAGGCGTACACCGGCGCACAGGTGCGCGGGCTGGCGGACGCGCTGCGGGTGTTCGAGATCCACCCGAACCAGTGCGGCCTGCTGGTGTACACCGCCGACGCGCTCGCGGCCGCCTTCGTCGTACCGCATCCCGAGGACTACCGCGCCCTGCACCCCACCCTGGTGCAGGACCTCTACGGCGAGCTGATCCACCACTACGCGACGCTGATGACGCCGCTGCCCGACTTCAGGGCCGAGATCGCTGATCGCGGGATCCGCTCACTGGCCGAGTTGCGGTCGGCGGCGCGGAGCCAGGAGAGCCGGTGGGCGGACTTCCACGACTCGACGATGGCCGGCGGGCTGCTGGGCGCCGCGTACAGCCGGGAGACGGTGTACCGGCTGGGGCGCTTCACGCTCGCACGGTTCCTGCCGCCGTTCGCGCCCAAGCAGGAGAACCACATCGGCGAGACGATCACCGACGAGGCCGGCCGGGTCGCCTATCTGAAGAGCTTCCGGCTCTCGGAGAACCAGGTGCGGCGCGGGCATCTGCTCGGTGTGCTGGCGGGGCAGGAGTGGCACCTGGGCAGGGCGGCGGGCGCGCTGGGGATCACCGAGGCCCAGCTGGGGCTGCGCCTGGAGGGGGCGGGCTTCGGCCACCTGCTGCGCCAGGACGTCCTGGACGGATACCGCAAGCGGGGCGGGGGCGTTAAGAGCCGGCGTTAACGGGTCCGCCTGATTCCCGCCAGGGCGTATGGAAACCGTCAAGATAGCGTCAAAAAAGCCGCTGGAACCCGACCCGATGGGGCCGCGGCGAGCGAAAGACGTTAAGAAGATAGTCGTCAAAAAAGGAGACGGCTCCCTTAGGCCGTCAGCAGTACCAGGGACTACGCAGCGCAGCGCCGCCAGGTACTCACGGCCGAAAGGATGGCGCATGGCCGCGCCCGAACGTCTCGCCAATGATCCAGCAGCAAAACCCGCAGCCCTGCCGGGCAACGTCGTCGAGATCCCGGAGAGCCCCGGCTACCGCCTGAAGAAGGCGCTGCTGGGCCCGCCGCTGGTCAGCTCGGAGCTGCACAACGAGAAGCTGTCCAAGCCGATCGCGCTGGGCGTGCTGGCGCCGGACTGCATCAGCTCCAGCGCGTACGGCACCGAGCAGATGCTCACCCAGCTGATACCGGCGGTCGGGGTGGCCGGGTTCGCGCTGGTCATGCCGGTCACCGGGATCATCCTGGCGCTGCTCTTCCTGCTCACGCTGTCCTACCGCGACGTCGTGATGACGTACACCAAGGCCGGCGGCTCGTACGTGGTGGCGCGCGAGAACTTCGGGCCGCGGGTCGCCCAGATCGCCGCCGTCGCGCTGCTGATCGACTACATCGTGACGGTGGCGGTGCAGACCGCCGCCGGGACCGACGCGGTCGCCTCGCTGCTGCAGCTGCTCCTGCACACCAACATCGACCACGAGAAGATCTGGATCACCTGCGGGGTGGTCGTCCTGCTCTTCTACGGGAACCTGCGCGGGATCCGCGAGGCCGGCAAGGCCTTCTCGCTGCCGACCTACCTCTTCATCCTGGCGACCGGGCTGACCGTGATCGTCGGCATGATCCGGCTCTTCACCGGCAGCCTGCCGCAGCTCACCGACGCGCAGCTGCACGCACCGGGCGTGATCGACATCGGCCACCCGGGCGGCGGCATCCTGATGGGCGCCTCGCTTTTCATCATGATGCGGGCCTTCGCCAACGGCGGTTCCTCGCTGACCGGTCTGGAGGCCATCTCCAACGGCGTCAGCGCGTTCCGCAGCCCGCAGGGCCCCAACGCCCGGCGCACCCTGGTGATCATGAGCGCCATCCTCGGCACCCTGGTGCTCGGCGTCTCCACGCTGGCCTGGAAGACCCACGCCGTGCCCTTCTCCTCCGGCAGCCCCACGGTGCTGGCCCAGGAGGCGCACCTGGTCTTCGGGCAGAGCGGTTTCGGCAACGTGATGTTCGCCTTCGTCCAGATCGCCACCGCGCTGATCCTGTACACCGGCGGCAACACCTCCTTCAACGGCTTCCCGTTCCTGGCCAGCTTCGTCGCCGAGGACTCCTTCCTGCCCCGGCAGCTGACCATCCGCGGCCACCGGCTGGCCTTCTCCAACGGCATCATCGTGCTGGCGGTGGCCTCGCTGGTGCTGCTGATCGGCACCGGCGGCGACCTGACCAAGCTGGTGGCGCTCTACGCGATCGGGGTCTTCACCGGCTTTGTGATGGCGGCCGCCGGCCTGGTGAAGTACAACTGGGTGCGCCGCGACCCGCATCGGACGATGAAGATCGTCGTCAACGCCGCGGCGTCGGTGGCCTCCGCCGCCGTGGTGGTGATGTTCGCGGTCACCAAGTTCACCGAGGGCGCCTGGATGGTCGTCGTCATCTTCCCGATCGGCGTCTGGGCGCTGATCCGCACCAACAGCCGCTACCGCGCCGAGACCGCCGCGCTGGCCGCCGCCCCGGCCTCGGCGACCACCGCCGCCAACACCCGCAGCGTCGTCTACGTCCTGGTGGACCGGCTCGACCTCGCCGTCGTCAAGGCCCTGCACCACGCCCGCAGCCTGCGCCCGACCGAGCTGAGCGCCGTGCACTTCATGGTCGACGACCGGCAGGCCGAGCGGCTGCGCGCCGACTGGGAGGCCAACCACGCCGCTGACGTGCCGCTGGAGATCATCGAGTGCCCCGACCGGCGACTGCGCCGCGCGGTGGCCGAGCTCTCGGCACGCGCCACGGCCGACGGCCGCACCGACGTCACGCTGCTGATCCCCCGGCGCGCCTACGGCCCGCTGTTCGGCCGGCTGTTCCACGCCCGGGTCGGCGACCGGATCGCCCAAGTCGCCGGGCGCCTGCCGCACGTCGCGGCGACCATCGTGCCGTTCGACGTCACGCAGGCCATCGAGGAGCTCGGCCCCGACCAGCTGGGCGCGCCGGTGCCGGTGTCCGCCGCCGTCAGCGCGGCGCGCCGGGGCGAGAGCGCGAACGGGCGGCGCCGACTCCCCGTCCCGGACGACGCCGCGCCCGCCGAGCGGGGTGAGGTCGTGCGGCGTGCCGACGGCACCGTCGCGATGTCCGACCTGCAGTGGCGCCAGCGGGCCAGCGTCCGGGGCCAGGTGCGGTCGGTCAACGTCACGCCGGTCTCGGGCACGCCCCGGCTGGAGTGCGAGGTCTTCGACGAGACCGGCGGCATCACGCTGACCTTCTACGGCCGCCGCGCCATCCAGGGCATCCAGCCCGGCGCCCGGCTGCGGGCGGAGGGGATGGTCGGCAACACGGACGGCTACCTCACCATCGCCAACCCCTCGTACGAGCTGCTGATGCCGCACGAGGACCCGGCGGACCCGTCCGCCTGATCGCGCGACCGCTGATCCGCCGGCGGGGCAACTCCCCGCCGGCGGATCAGAAGATCAGATAGTTGGGCCGCAGACTCGCGTCCTCCAGGTCCCCGGCCGCCTGGGCGCGCAGCTTGTGCGAGAGCGCGTCCAGCGCGCGAGCCGCCGCGACCTCCTCGCCGATCCCGGCCACCGGACGGTCGGCGGTGCTGCGCACGGACTCCGCGTGCGCGCTCAGCGCCGGCGCGCGTACGCCGACCAGCCTCGCCTCGCAGGACGTGAGTGTGCCGTCCTCCTCGAAGCTGAGTTCGACATCCCATTGGTTGTGCATCCCGCACCTCCTGGCGCCGGTCCCGTCACCCCGCTCCCACCAGCGTCCTCCCACCCCGCCCGGGCGGCAAGATCTCAGACCGCCTCGGCCTGCGGCTGCGGCGACGGCGGCGTGGTCGGCCGGACCGCGGTGGACTGGCGCAGCGCGTCAAGGATCGCCATGCCCTGGCCGACGATGCCGGCGGCGACCTGGTTGACGCCCTCGGTGCCGTTCAGGATCGTCAGGTTGGAGCTCGCGATGCCGCGCGCGGCCGCGTCGACCAGGGCGGGCAGGTTCTCCACGACCCGGTTGGCGGCGATCAGCTCCTGGTTGCCGTTCTTGAGCGAGGCGGCGCGGGCGTCGTTCGCGGCGGCCTGGGCCTCGGCGGTGGTCCGCTCCGCGTACGCGGTGCCGTCCGCCTGGACCCGGATCGCCTGCGCCTCGGCGGTGGCCAGCGTGGTGCGGCGGTAGGCCTCGCCCTCGGCCTCGAACTTCGCCCGGTCGCGCTGCGCCTCGGCCAGCGTGCGCTGGCGGTAGGCCTCCGCGTCGGCCGGCCGGCGCACCTCCGCCTCCAGGCGCTGGGCGGCCAGGTTGGCCTGGCGGGTGGCCAGCGCGGTCTGCTCCTCGATGACCTCCTGCGAGGCCTTCGCCTCGGCCAGCGGACCGGCCTGCGCGGCCTTGGCGTTGGCCTGCTCGGTCTCGGCCACGAAACCGGCCCGCTTGATCGCGGTGTCCCGCTCGTACTGCGCCTTCAGCGCCAGGGCCTCCTGCTCGCGCTGGGCGGCCTCCTGGTCGGAGCGGGCCTGGGCGATCCGGGCCTGGCTGGCGACCGCGGCGGCGTGCGGGGCGGCCAGGTTGGTGATGTAGCCGGTGGCGTCCTCGATCTCCTGGATCTGCAGGGCGTCCACCACGATGCCCAGCTTCTCCATCTCGTTGTGGCTGCCCGCCTTCACCTCCTGCGCCACCCGGTCCCGCTCGCGGATGATCTGCTCCACCGTCAGACCGCCGATGATGGACCGCAGATGGCCCGCGAAGATCCGGCCCACCAGTTCCTCCATCCGGTCCTGCTCGGCCAGGAAGCGGCGGGCCGCGTTGGAGATGGAGACCGAGTCGTCGCCGACCTTGAACACCGTCACCGCGCGGACGTTGAGCCGGATGCCCTGCTGGGTCACGCAGTCCTCGGAGATCTCCGCCTCGCGCAGCGCCAGCGACAGCATCCGGGCCTTCTGCTTGATCGGCATCACGAAGCTGCCGTGGCCGGTGACGATCCGGAACTGGGTGTCCTGGGCCTGGCGCTTGGAACCGGAGATCAGCAGCGCCTCGTTCGGCGCGGGGACATGCCAGAACAACATCGCGGAACTCCTCTATGAAGCTTTTACGAAGAAGGACTTTACGAAGAGGGAAAGGGGACGACGATCACCGAGCGCGCCGAGGTCCGCTCCACCACCATCACCTGGGCGTGTCGGGGAATGGGCTGGTCGGCCCAGGCGGCGAAGGCCTCCGTCCCGCCGCGCACCGGCACCAGCACCTCCCCCGGCCCGTCCGTCGGGATCGAGACGGTCACCCGTCCGACGGCGCCGACGGGGCTCTGCTCCGCGTCGCCCGGCACGTCCATCAAGCTCACCCCGCCCTCTGGCCCGGCAGAACCTCTGGCCTCCAATCTAACGATCGCGGGGGCGAAAAGAGCCTCCCGCGACAGGCGACGCTCCGCGGGCCGTGCCAGGCTCGGTACAAGGACGCAGGCACCGAAAATCCAGGAGCGCACGATGTCCGCTGTGAAACCCATTCCGGACGGTTACCCGCGCGTATCGCCGTACCTTTTCGTGGACGGCGCCGCGGCGGCGATCGACTTCTACACCACCGTGCTCGGCGCCGCCCAGCGCGGCGACCGGATGACCGGGCCGGACGGGCGGGTCGGCCACGCCGAACTGCAGCTCGGCGACTCGCTGATCATGCTGGCCGACGAGTACCCGGAGATCGGCGCTGTCGGCCCCAAGACGGTCGGCGGCACGCCCGTGCTGCTGAACGTCTACGTCGAGGACGTCGACGCGGTGTTCGGGCTGGCGCTGGCCAACGGCGCCACCACGCTGCGCCCGGTCGAGAACCAGTTCTACGGCGACCGCTCCGGCTCCTTCGCCGACCCGTTCGGCCACCACTGGAACGTCTCCACGCACATCGAGGACGTGCCGCCGGAGGCGATGCCCGGGCGCGCGGCCAAGGCGATGGGCGGCGAGAGCTGAGCGTTCCGTCTACGGGGTGGACAGCTGCCCGGGCCGCGGGCGCGATCCCCTACGCTGCCGCCCGTGAACCCGATATGTACTGTGCAGGCCGCCCATGGCTGACTGGGCGACCATCTCCTCGCTGGCGACCGCCGGCGGAACGCTGATCCTGGCGGTCGCCTCGTTCGCCTCGATCCGCTCGGCGGACCGCGCCGCGCTCTCCGCCGAGCGGGCCGTCCAGGCCTCGCTGCGACCGGTGCTGATCTCCTCGCGGGTCGGCGACCCGGATCAGAAGCTGATCTGGATGGACGGCCACGGCACCCGCCTGCACGGGGGCGCGGGCTACGTCCAGGTCGAGGAGGACCGGCTCTACCTGGCAGCCTCGCTGCGCAACGTCGGCCCCGGGATCGGCGTCATCCACGGCTGGCGGCTCGCCGAGGCTGACACCTACGCCTCGCGGGGGCCGGCCGACCCGGAGTCGTTCCGACGCCAGTCCCGCGACCTCTATGTCGCCCCCGGGGACACCGGCTTCTGGCACGCGGCGATCCGCGAGGCCACCGACCCCGACCACGCGCCGATTCTCCAGCGCCTGAAGAACCGCGAGCGGATCAGCATCGACCTGCTCTACGGGGACCACGAGGGCGGCCAGCGCACCGTCAGCCGCTTCGCGCTGATCCCGCACGGCGCGGAGGGGACCTGGTACTGCCAGGTCGTCCGGCACTGGAACCTGGACCGGCCCGACCCGCGCTGACCGCCCCCCCCCCCCCCCCCCCCCCCGCTAACCGGCGATGATCACGTTCTCCAGCGGCTCGCCCTTGACGAAGCGGCTCAGCTGGGCGGCGATCAACCGGCGCGAGCGCGGCAGGAACGCCGAGCTGCTGCCGCCGACATGAGGGGTGATCAGCACGCCCGGCGCATGCCAGAGCGGGTGGCCGGCCGGCAGCGGCTCGGGGTCGGTGACGTCCAGCGCCGCCCGCAGCCGGCCGGCCGTCAGCTCGGCGAGCAGCGCGCCGGTGTCCACCACCGGGCCGCGCGCCACGTTCACCAGCAGCGCGCCGTCCGGCAGCGCGGCCAGGAACCCGGCGTCCACCAGGCCGCGGGTGGCGTCCGAGAGCGGCACCGCGAGGATCACCACATCGGCCGCCGGGAGCAGCTCGGGCAGCTCGGCCAGCGAGTGCACCGGGCCGTGCGGGGCGCTGCGGGCCGTGCGCGCCACCCGCAGCACCTCGCACTCGAAGGGCCGCAGCCGCTCCTCGATCGCCGCGCCGACCGCGCCGTAGCCGACGATCAGCACCGTCCGGTCGGCCAGCGCCGGGTAGAAGCCGGCCTGCCACTGCTCGGCGTCCTGGCCCCGGACGAAGCGCGGCACGTCGCGCAGCGCCGCCAGCGTCAGGGTGAGGGCGAGCTCGGCGGTGGAGGCGTCGTGCACGCCGCGGGCGTTGCAGAGCGTCACGCCCGCCGGGATGTGCGGGAGGATGTCGTCCACCCCGGCGGTCTGCGTCTGCACCACGCGCAGCCGGGGCATCGCGGGCAGCAGCGGCAGCACCGAGCCGGGGTGCAGATAGCTGTAGGGGACGACCAGGAAGTCGGTACGGGCGAGCAGCTCGGCAGGCGGCGGGCCGGGGCGGCCGTCGCAGGAGGTGTTGTCGAACACGTGCGCCTCCAGTTCGGCGGGCAGCCCGGGGATGCTCTCGGCGGGATAGGGCAGCAGCACGACGGGGGCGGTGGCAGCGGTGGTCATGGCAGCGAATCTACCGACCCCCGTTGCCGCCGTTTGGCCTCGTGCTGGGCACTCCGTACGATTCATCGAGTAATCGGGTGGGATCAGCGGATGAAGGAAGCAGCGAAGGCATGACGACGGCAGAGGAGCAGCAGGACATCACGGAGCTCGAATTCGGGCCGGGTATCGACCCCGAGCGCCTGCGCTTCTGCCTCGAGGTACTCGCCGAACTGGACGAGCTGGACGTCGACCACCCTGACGCGATCACCGTGCGCCGCGCCGTCGCGGGCATCTTCCGCACCGTGAAGCAGCGCCGCCGCCAGGAGACCCGGGCCGCCAAGTCGGCCAACGACCGCGCCGTGACCGCCGCCACCGCGACCGGCGCGCCGGGCCGGATCGACGACGAGACCGCGGGCGTGTTCGGGCTCTCCACCCCGACCACCACCGAGATCGCCGGCATCCTGCAGCGCCCGCGCTCCTGCTACACCTGCAAGACCCGCTACGTCGAGGTGGACGCCTTCTACCACCAGCTCTGCCCGCCGTGCGCCAAGGAGAACCGCTCGCGCCGCGACGCCCGGGCCGACCTGACGGGCCGCCGGGCGCTGCTCACCGGCGGCCGGGCCAAGATCGGGATGTACATCGCGCTGCGCCTGCTGCGCGACGGCGCGCACACCACGATCACCACCCGCTTCCCCAACGACGCGATCCGGCGCTTCAAGGAGATGCCCGACAGCGGCGACTGGCTGCACCGCCTGAAGATCGTCGGGATCGACCTGCGCGACCCCGCCCAGGTGATCGCGCTGGCCGACTCGGTGGCCGCCGAAGGCCCGCTGGACATCCTGATCAACAACGCGGCGCAGACCGTGCGCCGCTCCCCGCGCGCCTACGCGGAGCTGGTGGCGGCCGAGTCCGCGCCGCTGCCCGCCGGGGCACTGCCCGCCTCCGAGGTGATCGGCCACTTCGGCAGCGGCGCCGTCGAGCGCCCGGCCCTGCCCGGCCAGGCGGACGGCGCGCACGACGGGCTCACCGCCCAGCAGGTCACCTCGCTGGCGCTGGTCACCGGCTCGGCCTCGCCGGCCCGGATCGAGGCCGGCACCGCGATCGACGCGGGCGGCCTGGTGCCCGACCTGGACGCCACCAACACCTGGGTGCAGACGGTCGACGAGGTCGACCCGATCGAGCTGCTCGAAGTCCAGCTGTGCAATATGACCGCGCCGTTCCTGCTGGTCAGCCGGCTGCGCCAGTCGATGGCGGCGGCCCAGGCGCACCGCAAGTACGTGGTGAACGTCTCCGCCATGGAGGGCCAGTTCAGCCGCGGCTACAAGGGCGCCGGGCACCCGCACACCAACATGGCCAAGGCCGCGCTCAATATGCTCACCCGCACCAGCGCCAAGGAGATGCTGGAGACCGACCGCATCCTGATGACCGCGGTGGACACCGGCTGGATCACCGACGAGCGCCCGCACCCGGACAAGATGCGGCTGGCCGCCGAGGGCTTCCACGCCCCGCTCGACCTGGTGGACGGCGCGGCCCGGGTCTACGACCCGATCGTCCGCGGTGAACTCGGGGAGGACCTCTACGGGTGCTTCCTCAAGGACTACGCCCCCTCCCCCTGGTGACCACCCCGCCGCTGATCGGGGTCGGCGTGATCGTGCCGGCCCCGGACGGCCGGGTGCTGCTCGGCCGGCGGATCGCGGCCGGCGAGGCGCCGAGCTGGGGTCTGCCGGGCGGCAAGGTGGACCAGCCGGGCGAGTCCTTCGAGCAGGCCGCCGCGCGCGAGCTGGCCGAGGAGACCGGGATCACGCTGCCCTCGACGCGGATGCGCGTGCTGGGCGTCCTGCTCGACCACCGGGACGGGCGGACCCGGCTGACCGCGGCCGTGCTCGCCCCGGTCAGCGACGCGGCTGCGCTGGTCGTCGAGCCGCACGCGTGCGGCGGGTGGGAGCGTTTCGCCGTGGACGCGCTGCCGCGGCCGCTCTTCGCGCCGTCCGGCTGGGTGCTGTCGCGCTGGCGGCCGGGGTCGGCGGCGCTGCCGGCCGACGTTTTCGGGTATCCGATCAGTTGACCCCGGGGGGGTTGGTGTCGGGGAGGGCCCAGGACGAGATATCTTGACATCAAGACGTTGTAGACGTGAAGCGGAGTATGCGGTGACTGACTCGACCATCATCTATACGCACACTGACGAGGCCCCGGCCCTGGCAACGTATTCGTTCCTGCCGGTCATCCAGGCCTACGCCTCGACAGCGGGCGTCCGCGTGGAGACGCGTGACATCTCCCTGGCCGGGCGGATCATCGCGAGCTTCCCGGAGCGTCTCGCGGAAGGCCAGCGCGTCCACGACGCCCTCGCCGAGCTCGGCGAGCTTGCCAAGACCCCCAGCGCCAACATCATCAAGCTGCCGAACGTCTCGGCCTCGATCCCGCAGCTCAAGGCCGCGATCGCCGAGCTGCAGCAGCAGGGCTACGCGCTGCCGGACTACCCGGACGAGCCGACCTCCGACGACGAGCGCGACGTCCGCGCCCGGTACGACAAGGTCAAGGGCAGCGCCGTCAACCCGGTCCTGCGCGAGGGCAACTCCGACCGCCGCGCGCCCGCCTCGGTCAAGAACTACGCCAAGAAGCACCCGCACCGGATGGGCGCCTGGACGGCCGAGTCGAAGACCAACGTCGCGCACATGACCGCCGACGACTTCCGCTCCACCGAGAAGTCCACGGTGATCGCCGAGGACGGCACGCTGCGCATCGAGCTGGTGGCCGAGGACGGCAGCACCACCGTGCTGCGCGCCTCGGTGCCGGTGCTCGCCGGCGAGGTCGTGGACGCGTCCGTCATGCACGTCGCGGCGCTGCGCGAGTTCTTCGCCGCCCAGGTCGCCCGTGCCAAGGCCGAGGGCGTGCTGTTCTCGGTGCACCTCAAGGCCACCATGATGAAGGTCTCCGACCCGATCATCTTCGGCCACGTGGTGCGCGCCTTCTTCCCGAAGACCTTCGCCCAGTACGGCGAGGTGCTCGCGGCCGCCGGCCTGAACCCGAACAACGGCCTCGGCGGCATCCTCGGCGGCCTGGACGCGCTGCCCCAGGGCGCGGAGATCAAGGCCTCCTTCGACGCCGAGCTCGCCGAGGGCCCGGCGCTGGCGATGGTCGACTCCGACCGCGGCATCACCAACCTGCACGTGCCGAGCGACGTCATCGTCGACGCCTCGATGCCGGCGATGATCCGCACCTCCGGCCACATGTGGGGCCCGGACGGCAAGGAGGCCGACACGCTGGCCGTCATCCCCGACAGCAGCTACGCCGGCATCTACCAGGTCGTCATCGACGACTGCCGCGCGCACGGCGCCTACGACCCGAGCACCATGGGCTCGGTTCCCAATGTCGGCCTGATGGCGCAGGCGGCCGAGGAGTACGGCAGCCACGACAAGACCTTCGAGATCGCCGTCGCCGGCACCGTGCGGGCCGTCGACGCGGCCGGCAACACCGTCCTGGAGCAGCCGGTCGCCGCCGGTGACGTGTTCCGGATGTGCCAGACCAAGGACATCCCGGTCCGCGACTGGGTCAAGCTCGCCGTCAACCGCGCCCGCGCCACCGGCAACCCGACGGTGTTCTGGCTCGACGAGACCCGCGCGCACGACGCCAACCTGATCGCCAAGGTCAAGGCGTACCTGCCCGAGCACGACACCACCGGGCTGCAGATCGAGATCATGTCGCCGGAGGCGGCCATCGCGTTCTCGCTGGAGCGGATCCGCCGCGGCGAGGACACCATCTCGGTCACCGGCAACGTGCTGCGCGACTACCTGACCGACCTGTTCCCGATCCTGGAGCTCGGCACGAGCGCCAAGATGCTCTCGGTGGTTCCGCTGATCCACGGCGGCGGCCTGTTCGAGACGGGTGCCGGCGGCTCCGCGCCCAAGCACGTGCAGCAGCTGGTCAAGGAGAACTACCTGCGCTGGGACAGCCTGGGCGAGTTCTTCGCGCTCGCGGCCAGCTTCGAGCACCTGGCGCAGAGCACGGGCAACGCGCGGGCCCAGGTGCTCGCCGACACGCTCGACCGGGCGACCGGCACCTTCCTGGAGGAGGACAAGTCGCCGAGCCGTCGCCTGGGCGGCATCGACAACCGCGGCAGCCACTTCTACCTCGCGCTGTACTGGGCGCAGGAGCTGGCCGAGCAGACCGCCGACGCGCAGCTCGCGGAGGCCTTCTCGGGTCTCGCCAAGACGCTGGCCGAGCAGGAGCGGACCATCGTCGACGAGCTGATCGCGGTCCAGGGCTCGCCGGTCGACCTCGGCGGCTACTACCAGCCCGATGTTGCCAAGGCGGCCGCCGCCATGCGTCCGTCGGTGACCTTCAACGAGGCCATCGCGACGCTCGGCTGACAGCAGTGAGGGGGAGGTCCCCGCGCCCGGAAACGGGCGCGGGGACCTTTCGCTGTCCGATGGCAGGGCTAGGCTCCGTCCATGACCGGTCAACTGCCTTTCATCAGTGACGAACAGCGCCGCGCCCGGCTCGGCCGGCGGCACCTGCTGGCACCCGGGCGCGCGGCCCGGACCGTGGAGGAGGTCGCGGACGCGCTGGCCGGCCTGCACGCCACCGACGCCTCGACGGTCTACCTCACGGCCTGCGCGCGGCTGGCCCGTCCCTCGGCCGGTGAGGTCGAGCGGGCGCTCTACGAGGAGGTGACGCTGGTCAAGCTGCTATCCATGCGACGCACCATCTTCGCCGTCACCGAGGAGTTCGCGCCGTACGTCAGCTCCTCCAGCGCGCGGGCCATCGCGGTCAAGGAGCGGGCGACGCTGGTCAAGCACCTGCGGGAGCACACCGACGACTGGGACGAGCCGCGCCTGGCGCGCACCGAGCAGCGGGTGCTGGCCGCTCTGGCCGCCAGGGGCGAGGCCACCACCGCCGAACTCGCGGCCGACGTGCCGGAGTTGCGCGAGACGATGCTGATGTCGGCGGGCAAGCCGTACGAGGCGCGGCAGAGCATCGGCAGCCGGCTGCTGCGCCTGCTGGCCTCGGACGGCCACGTCCGGCGGTGCCGTCCCCGGGGCTCCTGGGCCAGCAGCAGCTACCCCTGGGCGCCGGTCGAGCAGTGGCCGGACGTGCCGGTGCGCGAGGCCAAGGCCGAGGTGGTCCGGCGCTGGCTCGCCGCCTACGGGCCGGCCACCGTGGAGGACGTCAAGTGGTGGACGGGCTGGACGCTCGGCGACACCCGCAAGGCGCTGGCCGACCTCGACGCGCAGCCGGTGCGGCTGGCCGACGGCCCCGGCGTCGTGCTGCCCGGGGACACCGAGCCGGTGCCGGCCGGTAAGCCGTGGGCCGCGCTGCTGCCGGGCCTGGACCCGACGGTGATGGGGTGGCGCGGCCGGGACTGGTACCTGCGGCCCGAGGACGTCCCCGCGCTCTTCGACCGCGCGGGCAATGCCGGGCCGACCGTCTGGTGGAACGGCCGGGTGGTGGGCGGCTGGGCGCAGCGGGCCGACGGCGAGCTGGTCTGGCGCCTGCTCGCCGACCTGGGCCCGGAGCGGGCCGCTGCCGAGGCAGCCGTGACGGCGCAGGCCGAGCGGCTGGCCGGCTGGCTCGGCGAGGTGCGGGTCACGCCGCGCTTCCGCACGCCGCTGGAGCGGGAGTTGACGCGTTAGCGGGTCTACGGGTCAGGGGGTGTCCCGGCTGGCCGCGGAGGGGATGCGCTCGTCGAAGGCGGCCGGGAAGACCCGGTCGGAGGGCAGCGGCGGCTGCGGACCGTGGGCGGCCAGCAGCAGCGTCTGCTCGATCCGGGCGATCCTGAAGAGCTGTCCGTCCAGGACGACCTGGCCCTGCTCCAGCGCCTCGACGGCGACCGCGGCCTGCTCCCAGCGCGCCGCACCCGGGCCCGCCTTGGCGCTGCGGTTGCGCAGCACCAGGGCCAGCGCCAGGTGCGCCTCCTCCAGCGTCACCTGGGCGGGGAAGAGCATCCGCCAGCCGCTCTCCTCCAGCACCAGGCCGGAGTAGCCGGTGTAGGCGGTCAGGCTGTCGACCCACTCGGTGCTCGACCCGGTGTAGGGGTGCGCGCGGCGCAGCAGCTCGTCGCGCTCGCCGCTGGCCAGCACCTCGCTCACCTGGGCCTCGAAGTCCTCGACCGACCCATCATCATTCGCATCCATATGCACCATATTCCCCGAACGGCCCACCCGTGCGCAGGATTTCCGCCGGAATCACCCTCCAGGGTTGATCGCCCGCGGGTGCGGGAGCCGGTAGGTTGATACCTCTGACGGAGCGGCGGGGTGGGCGTGGGCGAGTGGTCGGACGAGTGGGTCCGTGTTCCGGTCGGGGAGGATGCGCACCGGTGGGCTACTCGCGGGCGCTGCAAGCGAGTTCTGCTGGTCGTGCACAACGTGACGGCCGCCACCCGGCTGCTCGACGTGCTCCCGCTGTTCCGCGACGACCTGCGCGTGCAGCTGCTGGCCAGCTGCACGGGGTCGTCGCCGTTCCGGTCGGGGGTCGCTGAGCTGCTGGCCTCGGTCGGCGTGCCGGTGCTGCCGTGGGAGCAGGTGCTCAGCACTCCGGTGGAGCTGGCCATCTCGGCCAGCTATGGGGGGCAACTCGACCTGATAGAGGGGGAGTTGGCCGTACTCTCGCATGGCGTCGGCTACAATAAGAGATTGGCCACACCGGACACCGGACACCGGACACCGGACACCGGACACCGGACACCGGACACCGGACACCGGACACCGGACACCGGACACCGGAGCCGCCGGTGTTCGGCCTCGCACCGCCGTGGCTGCTCCGAGCGGACGGTCAGCCGATCGCGGACGCCATGGTGTTCTCCCACCCCGAGCAGGTCGACCGGCTGCGGGCGGCCTGTCCCGCCGCGCTACCGGCGGCCGTGCTGGGCGGCGACCCCTGCTTCGACCGCATCCTGGCGGCCCGCCACCAGCGCGAACGCTTCCGCCGCGCACTGGGCGTGCGGCGCGGACAGCGGCTCGTGCTGCTCAACTCCACCTGGAACCCCACCGCGCTGTTCGGTGACGGCGGGCAGGACGACGTACTCCCGCAGCTGCTCCCCCGGCTGACCGGCGAACTGCCCGCCGACGAGTACCGCCTCGCCGCCGTCCTGCACCCGAACATCTGGCTGGGCCACGGCCCGGGGCAGATACGGCTCTGGCTGGACCGCGCCGCCCGCTGCGGCCTGACCCTGGTCGATCCGCTGGACGGCTGGCGGCAGGCGCTGATCGCCGCCGATGCCGTCATCGGGGACTTCGGCTCGGTGTCCTACTACGCGGCGGCCCTGGGCACCCCGGTGCTGCTCGGCGCGGCGCCACTGGACGGACTCGACCCCGGCTCGCCGGTGGCCGCGTTCGTCCGGCAGGCGCCCCGGCTGGACCCGTTCGGCGCGCTGCTGCCGCAGATCGAGCGGGCTCTGGGCGAGCATCGGCCGCTGCCGGGCCCGGCGGAGCTGACCAGTTCGGACCCGGGGAAGTCCGCCGCGCTGCTGCGCGAGCTCTTCTACCGGCTGCTCGGCCTCCCCGAACCCGCCGGTCCGGCGCTGCTCGACCCGCTGCCGCTGCCGCCGCACCAGCCCGCGCGGATCGCCGCGCCACTGCGGGTCCTGACCCAACTGGCGCACGACGGCAGCGAGATCAGCGTCCGCCGGTACGCCGACCCGTGCTATGAGCCGGACGGCCCCGGCGAGAGCCTGCTGGCCGTGCCCGAGGACACCCTCGACCCGGGCGAACTGGCCCTGGCCGACCTCGTCTTCCGCCACGGCCCGGCCCACGACCCGCGGTTGGGCCGACCGCAGGAGTGGGCCGCCGAGGTGCTCGCCCGGCACCGCTCGTGCTCGCTGGCCGCCTATCTCACCGAGCCGGGCCGGTGCACCGCACTGCACCGCGACGGGACGCTGATCCGGCTGGCGGCCGACCGCGAGGCCGCCGACCCCGCCGCGCACGCCGCCGCGCTGCTCGCCTGGCTGGATGCCGGGCGGAGCATAACTCCCGGGCTGGTGCTGACCGTTCGCACCGGTGACAGCAGCGACCTGGTGCGGGTCACTGCTGTCCGGCGGCCAGGCAGCGCAGGCGCAGCCCGTCGAGGGTGATCAGGTGGGCCCGTGCCTTCTCCAGAGTGAGGATCGCCGCCGCCCGGTCGATCAGCGCCAGCGCGTCAGCGGGCCGGCCGGCCAGCAGGTGGGTCTCGGCGAGGTCGCTCATCACCCGGGCGGCGTTGTACCGCTCCCTGCCCCCGCCGTCCTCGAAGAACTCCAGTGCGCGGGTGAGCAGTTCGACGGCTCGCGCCGACTCGCCCAGCCCGCGCAGGGCCCGGCCGCGGTGGCGCTCCAGCAGCGCCCGGGCTCGTGGCAGGTCGGCGAAGCCCACCTCGCCCTCGCGGATGCCGTCGAGGATCCGGCCGGCCTCCTCGAAGCAGTCGAGAGCCGGCTGGAACCGCCACTGCCGCAGCCGCAGCAGTCCCAGCGTCTCGACGGCGGTGGCCCGGCCCCGGAGATGGCCGACCGTCCGCTCGGCCTCCGCGGCCGCGATCAGCTCGACCTCGGCCTCCTCGTAGTGCTGGAAGTCCATCAGCCCCAGGGCGAGTTGGGTGTGCATCCGGCCGGCCATCCGGGGGTCGAGGCCGCGCAGCTGCGAGGCCGCCCGGGCACCGGCCCGCAGGGCGGGGAGCAGGACGTCGGCCCGGCCGACTTTCAGCTGCCAGGCCCAGAGCGCCTCGACCAACTGGCAGACGAAGTCCGGCTCACCGAGCCCCTCGGCGGTGCGCACGGCTTCGAGCAGGTTGCCGATCTCCTCGCCGAGCGCGGCCAGCGCCCGGCCGACGCCCTCGTCCGGGGCGGGGCCCTGCTCCCGGTACGGCGCGTAGAGCGGGCCGAGCTGCCAACGCCCGCTCAGGGCCGCGTAGTCGTGGCGAACAGCGAAGCGCAGATACCACCCGACCAGCTCGGCGGTCGCGGCGTCGCAGGCCGCCTTGCCGTCCACCCTGGCGGCTGCCGCCTCGGCATGGCGCCGCACGGCCGGCCGATAGCGGTAGCGGCCGGCCGCGGTCTGTTCGAGCAGGCCCCGATCGGCGAGTTCGGCGAGCAGTCGCGCCGCCTCCCCCGCGCCCGTGCCGGCGACCACCGCGGCCGAATCGGCGCTGATGGCGGGCCAGGGGCGCAGCGCGCAGAGCCGGTAGAGCGCGGCGGCCTCGGTGTCGAGGTCCTGGTAGAGGTCCTCGATCGCGTCGGCCACCGGATCGGCCGCACCGGCGCCGCCACGCGGCGCGAGCCCGGTCGTGAGGCGTTGGGCCGCGGCCTGCAGCGCGAACGGTGAACCGGCGCAGCGGGCCAGCACGGAGGGCAGCGCGGCTCGGGCCGCCGTGACGGCCTGCTTGCCGGCCAGGTCGATCAGCAGGCGCTTGGCGTCCTTCTCGGGCAGCGGCCCGACCGGGACGCGCACCGCGTCGAGGCCGGTCAGTGGACGGCGCGCGACGACCACCGTGAAGACCCCGGGGGCGGTGGTGATCAGCGGCAGGACCTGGGCGGCGGACTGGGCGTGGTCGAGCACCACCAGCAGGCGCCGGTCGGCGAGCAGGGTCCGGTAGAGGTCGGTCCGGTCCGCCGGGCCGGGCGGGATCTCCTCGTCGGGCACGCCGAGCCGGCTGAGGAAGTACCGCAGCACGGTGGCCGGTTCGGGCGCGGAGCCCACCGACCCGCCGCGCAGGTCTACATAGAGCTGTCCGTCCGGGAACCTGGCGGCCTCACGGTGCCCGAAGTACAGCGCGAGCGCGGTGGTGCCGATCAACTCGGGCCCGGCCAGCACCGCGAGGCGGGTGCGCCCGTCCGCCTTGCGCGCGGCCTCCTTCTGCAGGGCGGCCAGCTGATCGGCCCGGTCGGTGAAGAACCGCGCCGAGGGCGGCAGCAGCGCCGGCACGCGGTGGGCGAGACCCGGCGCCGCGCCCTGGGTGGCCAGCCAGGCCGCCAAGGCCCTTGCCCGCTCCGGCTCCTGACCGGCCAGCTCGACCAACTGGGCTGCCAGGGCCGCCCGTTCCTCGGCCCCGCGGGGCGCCGGCACCTCCCGGCCGAACACCCGGCGCACCGCTCCGCCGAACGACTCGAAGGCCAACTTGCCCGCCTCCGTGGCCATGCTGGCGCTCATCGCACTCATGACTCCCGTGACCGCCGTGACCGACAGCGGATCCACCACGCCATACCCCCTGGTCCGGCGGCGCAGCCGACTGCCGCCGCTTCCGGCTCCCACCGTAGTCTTCCCGTCCGCCGGTGTCCGGCAACCGGCGCTTGTCACCCGTGCGGCCGGGCGCGCGCGCAGCCGTGCGCGCGCCGGCTCAGGGCACCGGCTCAGGGCACCGGCTCAGGGCACCGGCTCAGGGCACCGGCTCAGGGTGCCAGGTCGCGGCGGGCCAGCAGCGGCAGGGCAGCGGCGATCCCGGCCGCTCCGACGGCGAGCAGCACCACCGCCGGGAACCAGGCGAGGGTGCCGTGGGCGAGGGCGTCGCCGGGCGTGTAGTAGTGGAACGGGCTGACGAAGCGCAGCGGCGCCGCCGGACTCCAGGCCAGCGCGATGAAGTTGACGGCGAACCCGACCGCGCCGAACGCGATGGTGGCGCCGATCACCTGGGAGCGGTGCCGGGCGGCGGCCGAGACGGCCAAGGCCGGCCCGGCCAGGCAGATGCTGAAGCACCAGCCCAGCACCCCGGCCGCGAACACCCCGCGCAGCGGCACCGCGTGGTGCAGCTGCGGCGAGAGCGCGATCCCGGCGGCCGTCGTCAGAGTGGCGGCGGCGTTGAGCACCAGCGTGGCGGCCAGCAGGGCCGCCGTGCGCTCGGCCAGCAGCCGGATCCGGGTCACCGGGCGGACCATCAGGAGTTCGATGGTGCCGCCCTCCACGTCGGCCGCGACCGCCGCGCCGGCCAGCGATCCGATGGCGGTGAGCTGCATCGCGATCCAGAACGGGTGGACCAGACCGGCGCCGAGCAGCCCGGGGTAGCTGGCCAGCGAGACGTCCCCGGTCGAGCCGGAGAACGCCTTGAGCGCGCCGGCCGGCCCACCGCCCGTGCCGCCGAACAGCTGCGTCGGCGGCACGGCGTGCGTGACCAGCACCATCAGCGCCTCGAAGAGGACCATGCCCACGGTGAGGAAGACCAGCATGCGCCGGCGCCGGGTCAGCGCGAGGCGGAACAACGGGAACCGGGTGCTGCTCACTGCTGGGCCTCCGTCCTGCGGTAGAGCGCGAGAAACGCCTCGTCCAGTCCGGCTTCCTCCACCGCCAGGTCGGCGACGGGCAGCGTGGCCAGCAGCTCCCGCAGGCCGTCGACGATCTCCTCCGGTGGGACCAGCAGCCGCAGTTCGGCGCCGTTCCAGACCGGCGACCAGGCCTCGGCCCGCCCCAGGGAGCGCGGCCCGAGCCCGTCGGCGAGGACGAGCCGGACCCGGCGGGCGCGGGTCTCGCGCAGTTCGGCCACCGCCTGGACGGTGACCAGGCGCCCGTCCCGCACGATCGCCACCCGCCCGCAGGTGCGCTGGACCTCGGGCAGCACATGGCTGGAGAGCAGCACGGTGTGCCCGGCCGCGGCCGTCTCGGCCAGCAGGACGAAGAAGCTCTCCTGCACCAGCGGGTCGAGCCCCTCGCTGGGTTCGTCCAGCACGAGCAGCTCCGGGTCGTGCTGAAAGGCCTGCACCAGGCCGAGTTTCTGCTTCATGCCACGCGAGTACGCGCGCACCGGCCGGGCGAGGTCGGCGGCCAGCAGGCCCAGGCGCTCGCAGAGTTCGGCCCGGCGCGGCGTCGGGACGCCCTGCAGGTCGCCCAGCAGGCGCAGCGTCTGGTGTCCGGTCAGCTCCGGGTAGAGGCGCAGCTCGCCGGGGAGGTAGCCGAGCCGCGGGGCGAGCCGGCGGTGGTCGGCGACCGGGTCGAGGCCGAGCACCGTGACCCGGCCTCCGGTCGGGCGCAGCAGGCCGACCAGGCAGCGGATGGTGGTGGTCTTGCCGGCGCCGTTCGGCCCCAGGAAGCCGAAGACCTCGCCGCGCTGGACGGTGAGGTCCAGCCGGTCGATGCCGAGCTTGCGTCCGTAGCTCTTGGTCAGCGCTTCCAGTTCGATCGCTGCCGCAGTCTGGTTCAACCATGCCTCCCCGGCCCAGCGGTGCTGTGCAGGGTCCAGCATGGGACCGTTTCGGCGCCGGGAACAGGGGTCGGGCGGGACCGTCGCCCTCGGGGTCTGCGATGCGCGGACGGCCGCGAGCGGTGGGCGGACGGTCTACCCGGCTTCGGCGGCCACCCGTCCGGTCCGGATGGCGTCGAGCAGCGCCTGGTGGTCGCGCTCGTTCTGGTCGGCGTAGCTCTCGGCGAACCGCACCAGCGCCCGGTCGAACGTGTCGCCGCGGCCCAGGTAGGCCGCGATGGCGATCCGGTCGCCGGATCTGGCGTGCGCGCGGGCGAGCGTGGCACCGCACAGCTCGCCGAAGAGCGTCAGGCCGCGGGGCACCATCAGCGAGGGATCGGCGATGCCCTTCCAGTCGCGCAGCTGGCGCACGTAGAAGTCCCGGTCGACGCCGTCGGGCGCGTGGACGCGCTCCCAGCCGAGGAAGATGTCGCTGGCGGCCTGCATCAACCGCTGTCCGGCGACCACGCGTTCGCCCTGGGTCGAGAACCGGCTGGCCCCGACGTAGGTGGCGAGCACCGAGGTGTCGGCCTCCTTGGCCTGCAGGAAGAGCGGGTCCTCACCGTCCTTGCCGAGCAGGAGCACGATCCAGCAGCGGGTGCCGACGCTGCCGACGCCCACCACCTTGCGCGCCATGTCCACCAGGGTGAACTGGCTGAGCAGCTGGCGCCGGTCCGACTGGAGGCTCTTCCCGTAGCGGGAGATCAGGTCGCGGAGCGTGTCCTGGATCGCCGCGGCCGGGATCGCCCCGCTCCCGGCGCCGGGCAGCAGGTCGGCGGCCCGGATGATCCCGGGCGGCTGGGAGACGATCCGCCGCTCGCCGTCGACCAGTTCGGTGAGCTTCTCGAAGGCCTGCAGGCTGTCGCGGGTCCGCGCCTTTTCCAGGGCCTTGCTCAGCTGGGTGCGGCCACGCTTGTGCAGGCGGCCGGACGCGACGGCCTGCAGTTGCGCGGCGTCGGACTTCGCGTACCAGACGTCGAGGTTGCCCATCCCGGCGAAGCCGCGCATCCGTTCGCGGTAGGAGCGCACGGTCGACTGCACGATCACGGCGCGCTCCGCATCGGTGAAGCCGTTCTCGCGTCCCGCGATGACCATGCTGGCGGCCAGCCGTTTGACGTCCCACTCCCAGGGGCCGGGCAGCGTCTCGTCGAAGTCGTTGATGTCGAAGAGCAGGTTGCGCTCCGGCGAGGCCAGCAACCGGAAGTTCAACAGGTGTGCGTCACCGCACAGTTGGGCACGCAGGCCGCTGTTGGGGGTGGTCGCCAGATCGCCGGCCATGATGGCGGCGGCGCCCCGGTAGAAGCGGAACGGCGACTCCGACATCCGTCCGTAGCGGATCGGCACGAGCTCCCGCACCCTGGTGGCGGACTGCTTCTCGATCACGTCCACCGGGTCCATCCGGTGCGGGCCCGGCTCGTACTCGGCGTGGCCGGAGCGTGGCGTGTGCGCGCGGGCCGCCCTACCGTAATCGGCGCGCTCCCGAGCGGAACGCCAGGACGTACCGCGTGCGGCGATGGCGGAACTCCGAGTCATCACAACCTCCGGGTGTGTACGGCCGGGCTCACGACCGCGGCCTCCCCTTCCATGCTGCTCGCACCCGACGTGATCCGCACGGCCCCGGCCGCGCCCGGCCGCACCCCGGCCGCACTCTGGCTCACCCGAGGTGCGGAGCCGCCCCCGCAGCCCGAGGCTGGGATCGACTCCGGGCATGCCCGCCCGCACGTGCATCGCACATGTCATATTTTTCAGTCACTGAACACCGAGGGGACAACGAGCTGGAGATCGCGGTCACGCCCGGCAACCCCAAGAAGGTCACCACGCTGCAGGACCTGAGCAACCCGGGCACCAAGGTCGTCCTGTGCGCCAAGGAGGTGCCGTGCGGAGCAGCCGCCGCCACCGCCCTCGCGGCCGGCCACGTGAACCTCACCCCGGTCAGCTACGAAGCGGACGTCAAGAGCGCGCTCACCAAGGTCGAGCTCAACGAGGCCGACGCGGCACTCGTCTACCAGACGGACGTGAAGGCCGCCGCGGGCAAGGTCGACGGCGTCAACTTCCCCGAGGCCGCGTCAGCCATCAACGACTACCCCATCGCCCCGCTGACCCACGCCCCGAACCCCAACGGTGCCCAGGCGTTCGTGGCGCTGGTCCAGTCCCCCACCGGCCAGCAGGTGATGACCGCCGCGGGCTTCCAGAAGCCCTGAGCCTGATTCAGTAGCCGCCGCCCGACGTGCTGCTCGGCGTGGTGGCTGCGGCGGAGGGCGGGCTGGTGATCGCATTGCCGCTGGGGCTGACGACGTACCACTTCCCGCCGAACGCCGTGACGCCCTGCCCGTTGACGTCACCGGCCTTGGAGTCGTCGACGAAGGTGTACAGCGGGTGGCCCTTGTAGGTGACCTGGGTCGTGTGGTCCGCTCGCATGCTCGTGCCGACCAGCGACGCCGTGAGTCCGCTGGAGTTCGGCGTTCCGGTCGTGGTGAGCGGTGGCCACGCCGCAGCGCACGCGCCGTTGCAGGTCGAGGTCGAGGTGGTGTCCGACGCGAACACGTACAGGGTCCGGCCGGACCCGTCGACCAGGATCTGCCCGTCGGCCGAGTTGGCGGTCTTCAGCGAGGCAACTCCGCTGGCCGGCGCGGCCGATGCGCTCGTCGAAGGCGCGGACGCGGACGCGGAGCTCGACGTGGCGGCGGCACTCGACCTGGACGTGGAGCTGGAACTGGAGCTGGATCCTGGGCTGCTGGAACAGCCGACCACCAGGGCCGCCAGGGCAGCCGCACCCGCAGTTGCTGCGATAACAGGCTTCATGACGGACTTCTTCCGCTGGAATCATCTGGAATCATCGCAGCGCCTGACGCGCCGCGGCCGGTCCACCGGCCCACCTAGGGCGGGTCCCGAGGGTGGGTCCGCAAACGCCACCTCAGCGGGCAGGCCGACAGCGGTCCACCCACGGCGAGGGGCACACGACCAGTGTCCGCGCCCGCACCCGCGCCCACCACCCGGGCCGAGCTGCGGACCCGGCCGGGCTGTCAGTGCCCGTCGGAGAAGATCTCCCTGACCTCACGCACCGCGTAGTAGACGAGCACGTACCCGGCCAGCGGGTCGGCCCACCAGAGGCCGGCGAGTGAGTTGAGGACCAGGCCGATCAGCACGGCGGCGGCCAGCAGGCCGTCGATCAGGGTCACCCGGCCCTCGGTCTTCAGCACCGGGTTGTCCAGGGCCGCGCCGGTGCGGGCCTTGCCCGCAGCGAGGGCGAACATCACTGCGGCGGTGACGGCGGTCCAGGCGATGCCCAGCGGCGAGTGGTGCGGGCGGAAACCGGCGGCCAGCACCCAGGTGGACTGCACCAGCAGGTAGAGGGCCAGCAGCGCGAAGCCGACGCCGATGAGCTTGAGCGCGCGCTTCTGGCGCGCCTCGCCGCTGCCGGACAGCTCCCAGACGACCACCGTGGAGGCACCGATCTCGATCAGCGAGTCCAGACCGAACCCGGCCAGCGCCACCGACCTCGCCGAGATCGCGGCGACGGCGAGCACCACGATGCCGACCACGTTCCAGCCGAGCGTGGCGTACTCCAGCGCGAAGCCGCAGCGGAGCAGGGTCTTGCGGGCGGTGTCATCGGTACTGTTCACCGCGCGATTCTCCCAGACTGCCTGCCGCACCGGCGCCCGGCAGGTGCGGCAGGCCCTCATGGGGCGGCGTGGTTCACGAGGCGTTGAGTGCGGTGTCGTCGATGACGAAGCTGGTCTGCAGGGACGCGTTCTCGGTGCCGGTGAACTTCAGGGTGACGGTCTGCCCGGCGTAGCCGGACAGGTCGAAGGAGTGCAGCTGGTAGCCGGCAGCCGCGTTGAGGTTCGAGTAGGTGGCCAGGGTGCCGAGCACGGTGCCGCCGCTGTTCAGGACCTGGACCTTGAGGGTGTCGTGGGCCGCGGTCGTGGTGGTCTCGGCGGTGTCGATGTGCAGATAGAAGCTGAAGGCGGCGCTGCACCCGGCCGGGATGGTCACCGCCTGGGAGAGGGTGTCGGTGTGGGTGCTGCCGTAGCCGTCGAGCCACGCGTCCCAGTTACCGGAGTGGGACGGCTCGGAGACCAGGTCGCTGTTGAGCACGCCCGCGGTCGCTTTCCAGGGCGAAGCGCTGCCGGTCTCGAAGCCGGGGTTGCCGAGTTTCTGGCCGGGGCTGGGGCAGCCGCCGCCACCGGTGGGGTTGACGGTCCAGGTGAAGGACGCCTGGCCAGAGGCGGTGCCGGAGGAGGCGGTGACCGTGACGTTCGAGCTGCCGGCGGTGGTCGGGGTGCCGGAGATCTGACCCGAGGTGGAGATCGACAGGCCGGCCGGCAGACCGGTGGCGGAGTAGGTGAGGCCGGCGCCACCGGAGTCGGTGCCACTGATCTGCAGGGAGACCGCAGTGCCGGCGGTGCCGGTCTGGTTGCCCGGGTTGGTCACGGTGACGGTGTCGCCCGTTGCCTGGCCGATGGGCAGGCCGCCGGTCGGTGCGTACATCGCCACGTCGAACGTGCTGCCGCTGGGGGCGTGGGCGACCGGGATCACGGGGACGGCGTTGCCGCCGGCCAGGACGGAGGTGGCGATGTAGTCGCCGAACATCCGGCCCTGGCTGGTGTTCGGCAGCCAGGCCAGCGTCATCGGGCCGGCCAGCTGGACGGGTGCGGTCCAGGTGGCCCCGCCGTCGGCGGAGGAGACGTAGCCCGCATCCAGCTGGCAGGTCGTGTCCGTGCACGAGGCATTCGGGTAGTAGTAGTACGTCAGACCGAGGCGGGTGGTGCTCCCCGAGCTGCTCGGGTCCACGCCGATGCCCGGCGTGAAGTGGTCCACCGTACTGGTGGCCGCGTCGATCGGCACCCGCACCGGCGTGCTCCACGACGTGCCGTTCGTGGAGGTCGACATGATGATGTCGTTGCTCGTGCAGCCGCTGCGGAAGCGGCAGTCGGACCAGACCGCGTAGACCGTGCCCGCGGCGTCGATCTCGGCCGACGGCAGCGAGCTCTCGCGCAGGGTGTCGTGCGGGGTGCGCGTGGCCGTGGCGGCAGCGGCGTCGTCCTCCAGCCCGGAGACCGTGTGGTGCGAGACGGTGGCGATCTGCACACTGGAGCCCCAGCTCGCACCGCCGTTGGTGGACGTGAAGGCGTCCTCGGCGCTCTGGGTGCCCGAGGAGAACGGCACGACGACGGTGCCGTTGGGCTGCACGACCGGCTGGCCGCCCAGCCCGCTGGGGCTGTCGGCCGGGCTCTCCTCGGCTCCCCAGCTCGCGCCGCCGTCGGTGGACGTGCGCATGTGCTCGGCGTCGCCGGAGTTGGCGTCGTCGTACTCGGTGTAGCAGTGGCCGTAGTACGGGCTGGCGGCGTGGTCGTCGCAGACCGTCCAGTTCTTGTCGTCGAACGTGCCGGTGGAGACGCCGACCGGGCTGCTCCAGGTGTGTCCGCCGTCCGTGGAGCGGCTGAGCTCCACGTCGACCTCGCTGCCGGCGGTGATGCCCAGCCAGGAGACCATCCAGACGCCGTCCTTGGCGTCGTAGGCCACCGAGGCGTCGCTGGCCGAAGCGTACGGGCCACTGGTGTTCGCCGTGGAGGCGGGCATGAACCCGTGCGTCCAGCTCTGGCCGCCGTCGGTCGACGTCGCCCACCCGATGTTGGACGCGCCGCCGCCGGAGACCCGGCCGACCTGGAACGCGGAGACGACGGTGCTGCCGTAGCTGAAGGTGTCCGGCTCGACCTCGGTGGCGTGCTGGGCCTGCGCGTCGGAGTACGGATCACTGCTGACCTGGGCGAGGGCGAGGGCGGGGGCGGTGGCGGCGACTTGGGCGGTGGTGCCGAACGCGGGAGCGGTGAACGCCGTCGCAGCGGCCAGCACACCGGCAAGGAGGAAGGAGCCTTTTCTAGCCAGTCCGGACATGTCTCTCCTGACATACCGAGCGGTACCGGATGGGTGTCGGCTGTCACCGACACGGGGCAGACGGATGCTGGCGCCCCCACCGGCCGCGGGGAAGGCGAACAGCCTGGCGAGAACATGACATGTCACCTTCACGACAGGCCCGCCGCAAGGGTTGCGGCGGGCCCACGGGAGCTGCCTGTCCGGGCCCCTACAGCTGGCTCAGGATCGTCGGGTCCGTGATCTTCGTGTCGTCGGCCAGCATCATCGCCTTACTGAGGATCACGGCCAGCATGCGGTCGCCCTCGAAGGGGAGGTAACCAGCCTGCGGCGCGGCCGGGTCGGACTTCGGGACGATGCACAGGTACCGGTCGTCCGGCGTCATCAGGATGTTCCCCGAGCCGAGGTGGATCTTGTACGTGTGGCGCTCACCCTTCACGTGCAGGAAGCGGCCTTCGATGGTGCAGCGGTCGGCGATCGCCAGCCGGGGTACGAGCCGCTCCAGCAACACGCGGCGCGTCTCAGCGCTCTGGTTGAGCTCCCCGAAGCCGTAGGACGTCCAGTACTCCCCGAAGCGGCCCTCGGGTCCGCCGTCCTGCCAGGTCGGGTCGTTGCCGACGCTGGCCACGCCCACGAACAGGTCGACGTCGCGCAGGACTTCGGACAGCACCAGCGGCGGGACATCGGCGATCGGGACGGGCTCCACCGGGTCGGCACCGGCCCTCAGCCACATGCCGTACTCACCGCCGTAGCAGCTTGCCGAGTTCTCCGGCGCGCCGATCGGGTAGAAGCGGACCTGGTCGGTGGTCAGGCGCAGATAACTGCCGGACTCGGTGGTGTCGACGCCGTAGTCGTCGCCCTCCCCCTGGATCCAGTACTCGGCGCGCAGCCCCCACTGCGGCATCCCCCGGGTGGCGGGCGGGGCCGTGTCGTCGACCATCAAGCGCAGCTTGTTGCGCCAACCCCGGATCGCAGCAAGGGAGTTGAACTGGTGCTGGCGCAGGATGTGCGCGGCGAAACGGTTGGAGTACGTTCCCGTCGCGCGCTCGGCGTCGGTCAGCAGATACACCTCGCGGTGGGCCTGCTTGAACGGCTGCGTGATCCCGTGCCGCTCCAGCCAGTCGCGCCAGGCCACGATCTCGGCGCTCTCGTGGCCCACCGGGTGCCAGAGCCGGACCTCAACCCCTTCGCGCGCCGGGTCGTCGGTGAGGGTGCGCAGCTCGCCGTCGGCGAATCCGACGGTCGTGCCGTCGACCGTCCACAACAAGCGGCGGGCCAGGGTGCCGACCAGGGGATGGTCGAGATACCGCTCGCGCCAGGTGGTGTAGGACCAGCTGCGGCGGGCGAGGAACTGCCGGTCCAGGCGCTCGCTCTGGGCGGAGAGCATCTTGTCGATGTCCTTGACCGCCGCCTTGAGGTCCTTGAGCTCCTCGGCGTGGTCGCGCTTGACGGCGGCGGGCACGCTCTTGACCGCCTTGCCCGCGGAGTTGCGCCAGCCGAGGACCACCTTGGTGCCCCGGACCTCCAGGACTGCGGTGACCTCGCCCAGTTGCTGCTCGGCGCGGCCGACCTCGGTCAGTCCGTAGGCGGGGACGGCGAGTTCCTCGATCTCCTCGCGGGACAGGCCCAGCGCCGCGGCCCGGGTCTGCAGCGCGGTGTCGAGCAGCTTGAGCGTGCCCTTGTAGGTCACGCGGGTGGCCAGGCGGGCGAGTTCGGCGAGGGCGGGTTCGCCGTCGATGCGGGAGAGCGCGCCGACAGCGGCGTTGGCGACCTTGGGGTTGCGCGGGCCGAGCCCGGAGACCTTCCTGAGCGACGTCTCGACCAGCGTGCCGAGGGCGCGGGCGGTGTCCGGGTGGGCGGGCAGCAGGGCGAGCGCCCAGGTCAGTCCGCGCAGGGCGTTGGCGTTGTAGGGGTCGTAGCTGCTGTTGACGTCGGGCTCGTACGTCTGGCGGTCCAACTCGAAGGTGCGGCGGCCGACGAGGGCGAGCCAGGGCAGCAGGGTGGTCCGGACGCGGTCGGCGCCGAGGGGGTGGATCAGGATGCGGGCCCGCTGCTCCCACTGGCGGGTGGGCTTGGCGGTCGTGGCGGTCGTCGCGTGCCGGAGGAGGGCCTGCCAGTCGGGGCTGTCCTGGGCGTCCCGCAGGGCTTGCTCGGCCCACTCCTCGCCGACGTTCAGGACGGGCTCGGTGAGCTTGTCGGCGAGCGCGGGGAGCGACTCGTCGCGGTAGGCCTGCAGGGCCGAGCGCCGGAAGACGGCCACGACCTCGGGTGCGAGGGGGCGGCCGGCGTCGAGTTCGGCCTCGGCGAGGACCTCGTGACGCTCGCCGTACCACAAGGTGTACCGGCGGCTGAGTTCGTCGAGCCGCCTCAGGCGCTCCACCGAGAGCCGGTCCCCGGGCAGGCCGCGCGCGATGACACCGATCAGGGTCAGCGCGTTGCCTCGGGCGACCGCGCCCGCCTCGGCCGCGTGGTACTGCGTCACCAGGGCGTCGGCGAGCGCGGTGCGGGTCTCCGACGGCAGCGCGCGCACCTCGGCGAGCATGCCGTCCCACGGCCTGGTCCAGTTGCCCCGGTTGCCGGCCGCCAGCTTCAGCAGTTCGACGGCGAGTTCATCCGCCTCCCCTGCGGCGGCTGCGCGCTGCCGGAGCAGCTCCTTGATCCTCTGGATGTCCGTCATCGTCATCCCCCCACCAGCGGCACGAGCTTCAGGAACGTGACCTCGGTACCGAGCACGAGCTCGATCTCCTCACCCGGGTCGGTGACCTGGCGGTCCCCCACCAGGACGAGGAAGCCGTTGCCCGCGAAGGCCTTGAGCGCCAGCTCGGTCTGCGCCTCGGGGTCGATCCGGCGGGGGGTGCGCAGCGCGTACCCGTTCAGCACGCGCTCGGTGTCCTGCGGCTGTATGAGCCCCTGGAACACCTGCGGTGTGCGCGCGTTGTACTCGGCGACCTCCTGGAAGACCCGGCGCCGGATCAGCTCACGCACGGTGAGCCTCTCCTCGGCGATCTCCAGGCCCCACCCGTCGCTCCGGTCCCCCGCCGTCGTCTCGTCGACGAACATCACGATTGCCATGCCGTGGACAGTACGGGCCACCACTGACACCGAGACCGCAGGGGGCATCGCCACCGAGCCGGCCGGACGGGCACAGCGGGCCGGCGAACAAAGCCGGCTGACAGATCGTCCGCGCAGTGGCTACGATGCGGGCGATGAAGAACTTCTCCTCGTACCGAATGGGGGAATCGTTCACGCAAGGTGAGTGCTGATGGCACTTCACCTCATGAACGAGTTTCCGACCCACCTGTTGATGTGGCAGCGCGTGCGCGAGTACGCCGTGCCACCGTCCATGATCGAGACCGCGACGGCACGGCGTGCCCGGGGCGACTGGGCGGGGGCGTGCGCCGCCGCCCGGATCGACGTAGATCTCGATCTGCGCGCCGTGCGGCACCGCCACGGCGCCGATCTCGCCACCCGCCTCCGGACGGATCTGCGCCTGCTCGCGCCGGACCTGCTCCGCTGGCACCTGCCCCGGGTCGCCCCTGACGGCCGGCTCCGGCCCGGCCTCACCATCTCGCTGGCCCGCTACGGGTCCGGCGACACCGCAGCGCCACCGCACCTGGTGGTGCGGACACCGCCGGCCTGGGCGGATGCCGGACAGCGCGTCTCGCTCGCCCTGTGGGAGGGGCCGGGGAGCGGCGCTCCCCGGCACCACCCGCATCCGCATCCCGACCGGCGCTTCCGGCTCGACCTGCACCGCCACCTCTGGGATGCCGGTCGGAGCGGTGAACTGGCCGGCCGGAGCGGTGAACTGGCCGGTCGCCATGGTGCGGACGGGCCGCCGCCGGATCGGTCGCGCCCGCTGGAGCGAGCTGATCCGCGCGCCGTCCACGAGTCCTGGTGGACGGCGCGGTGGGCCGCCGAGGCGGAGTTGCTGTTGCGGGCGGAGGGACGCTCGCGCGGCGGCTTCACCGTGCGGCTCGGCAGGCGCGACCACGCCGTGTTCGAGCTCGTCGCCCCCGACGACAGCCATGCCCCGACGGTCCGGCCGCTGCGGGAGGCGCTGGGGCCGCAGGACATCGCGGCGCTTCCCGCCCTCCCGGAGGCGGCGATCCGGATCCCGCCGGATCTGGAGCTGCTGCGGGCCGGCCTGGTCACGGTCGAGCGGTTGCACCCACTCGTCGCCGCAGCACTGGCTGGAGCCGGCCCGACCGCGGCAGCCGCCCGCACACACCGGCCCGGTGATCCCCACCGGGTGGAGTGCCGCGGCGAGGTCCACCGGATCGCGCTGCGGAACGGGGTGCTGACGGCTATCGATCACGACCTGGCCCAACTGCGCCGGGAAGAGCTGCTGGTGGCACTCGGCGGCCCGGCCCTGCCCTGTCTGCGGGCGATCGACGCGGTGCACCGCAGTCCAGCGGCCCTGCCTGCGGTCCGGGAGCGGCTCACCCACGGGGACTTCGCCGGAGCGCTCACCGTGGTCGAGGGGCTGCTCGGCCCCAAGGCGGTCCTGCGTGACGGACCGCTCCGGGACGAGCTGGAGTCGGCCGTGGCCGGCCGCATCGACCACGGGGTCTTCCGTGCGGGGCTGATCGCCGTCCACCCCGCCGCCGGCGCGGCCGAGGGCGGGGGCAGGGCCGGGGGCAGGAACGACCCGGGCGAGCGGCACGCCGAGTCGGGACATCGCCCCCGTCTCGACCGCCGCACGCCGCTCGTCCTACGCCGCAAGCGGAGCAGCCGGCCCAGGCCCCGCACCGGCCTGGCCTCCTGACCGGTTCCGGTTCCGGTTCCGGTTCCGGTTCCGCACCGACGACTTTCCAGCGCGGCGCCCACCATCCGGCGCACCCACAACCTCCGGGACGGGCTGCCCCGTCCCCCTACCCCCCTCCAGGTGATACCCATGACCTCCACCGCCCTCCTGCCGGCTCCGGCCGCCGTCACGCCGTTGTCCAGTCCGTCGTTGTCCAGTCCGTCGTTGTCCAGTCCGTCGTTGTCCAGTCCGTCGTTGTCCAGTCCGTCCGAGGCTGCCGGCACCGACACCCAACTCACCCTCGCCGACGACCTCTTGACCTTGCTGCGGACGACCACGACCGAAGCGCGCCCCGACGAGCAGCTCGAAGCGCTCACCCTGGCCGTCGCCGCCGACCTGCCAGTCCTGATCTGGGGCGAGCCGGGCATCGGCAAGACTGCGGCCCTGACCCAGCTCGCCGCCTCCCTCGATCTGCCGCTGACGACCGTCATCGCCAGCGTCCACGAACCGTCCGACTTCTCCGGGCTGCCCATCGTGGGCGACGACCCGGCCGTGCAGGGGGTGCCGATGGCACCGCCGCAGTGGGCTGTGCAGCTCGTGCGGGCCGGGCGGGGGCTGCTCTTCCTGGACGAACTCTCCACCGCCACCCCGGCCGTCCAGGCCGCGCTGCTCCGGGTCGTCCTGGAGCGGCGGGTCGGTGCACTGCAACTGCCCGCTGGGGTACGGATCGTGGCCGCCGCCAACCCCCGCGCGTCGGCAGCGGACGGCTGGGAGCTGAGCCCGCCGCTGGCCAACCGCTTCGTGCATCTGTACTGGGTGCACGACCGTGAGGTGGTGGTGCGCGGCCTCGGCGGAGTCTGGCCCCGGGCCGAGCTGCCCCGGCTGGTGCCCGGCCGGCTGCCGGAGGCGGTGGCCTTCGCCCGGCACGCGGTCTGCGGGTTTCTGAAGGCCCGGCCGACCCTGATCCACCGGCTGCCGACCACGGAGACACGGCGCGGCGGCGCCTGGCCCTCGCCCCGGAGCTGGGAGGCCGCGCTCACCCTGCTGGCCTTCGGCACGGCGGCCCGCGTCTCCCGCGAGGTGCTGGCACTGCTGGTGCGGGGCGCGGTGGGGGACGGTCCGGGGTTCGAACTCCTCGCCCATCTGGACCGGATGGACCTGCCCGACCCGGAGGCGCTGCTGGCCGACCCGGCCGCCGCCGAGCTGCCGGAACGCGGCGATCTGCGTCAGGCGACGCTGGAGGCGGTGGTGGCCGCGATCGGGGCACGGCCGGAGCGAGCGCGGTGGGAGGCGGGCTGGGCGGTGCTGGTACGGGCGCTGGAGACCGGCACCCCGGACCTGCTGGTCGCCCCGGCAACGGCGTTGGCCGCGTTGCGGCGCGACGACTGGGAGGTGCCGGACGCGGTGGAGCGACTGGTCGGGGTGGTCGGTCTCGCCCGACGGGCGGACCGGTCGGTGGCGCGGGTCGCGGCGGCGGGCGGCGGCGCGTCCGCGACGGGGACCCACCGATGACGGGGGCCCCGAAGCACCCCGCGCGGCGCCCCGAGCCGTACTCCGAGCCGTACTCCGAAGGGCGCTCCGAGCCGCGGCCGCTGCCGCGCCCGCTGCCGCGCCCGATGACCCGGCCCGCGCCGCCGCTTCCGGTGCGGGCGACGGTGCCGGGGCCACCGGTCGGCTCCGGCGCGCCGGTCGGCCGACCCGGCGCACCGCTGGACACGGAGAAGCTGTTCGCCGCCCGGCTCCATGCGGTGAAGGTCCGTCCCTACCTGGCCAGCGCGCTCTTCGCGCTGCACGTGGTCGAGGACCGCTCGGTGCCGACGATGGCGGTGGACACCCACTGGCGCTGCTACGTCTCCCCCGGCTTTGTGGCGCGCACCTCGCTGGAGGACCTGGCCGGCGTCTGGGTGCACGAGGTCTCCCACCTGCTGCGGGACCACCACGGGCGGGGCGAGCGGTATGCGCGGGAGCACGAGGAAGACGGGCCGGGCGAGAGGCTGCGGCGGAACGTCGCCGCCGACTTCGAGATCAACGACGACATCTACGGCGACGGTCTGCCCGTGCCGGCCGGGGCGGTTCTGCCGTCACTGCTGGCCTTGCCCGACGGGCTGCTGATGGAGGAGTACCTGCGCCGGGCGCCGATGTCCGGGCTCGCCGCGGACCTGGCCTGGCTGGACTGCGGCAGCGGTGCCGACGGGCAGGAACGGCCGTGGGAGCTGGGGCCCGGCGGCGCAGGGGGGCTGACCAGGCTGCAACGGGACGCGGTCCGCTTCCGGGTCGCCGAGGGGATCAAGGGCCGACCGGGCGACGCGCCCCACGGATGGCGCCGGTGGGCTGACGAGGCGTTCCAACCACCGCAACCGTGGCGGCAGTTGCTGGGCGCCGCGGTCCGCTCGGCGGCGAGCGCCCCGGGGCTCGGCGAGGACCACAGCTACCGGCGGCCGTCCCGGCGCTCGGCCAGCGTCCCCGGGGCACTGCTGCCGAGCCTGCGCCGGATGCCGCCCCGGGTCTGTGTCGTGATCGACACCTCCGGCTCGGTGAGCGATGCGGAACTCGGCAGCGCGCTCCTGGAGGTGGCGGCGATCTCCCGGGCCGTCGGCGGGCGGCGCGACCTGGTGTCGGTGATCTCCTGCGACGCGGCGGCCGGGATCGCCGTCCCGCTCTGCCGCGCCGAGAACATCGAACTCGTCGGCGGCGGCGGAACGGACCTGCGCTCCGGTTTCGCCCGGGCACTGCGTTCCCGGCCCCGCCCCGACGTCATCGTCGCCCTGACCGACGGTCAGACCCCGTGGCCCTCCACAGCACCACCCTGCCGCACCGTCGTCGGCCTCTTCCCCCGCCCCGCCCGCGCCGTGAACGAGGACGACCCCGACTACCTCCCGGACGCCCCGCCGTCCTGGGCACGTGTCGTCGCGATCAACTGAGCCGGCACTCCGCGAGGCCCGCGCAAAGGTCTGGGCGACGTTGCGTTGCCCGAACGGGCAGCACGGGGTCAACTTCCGGCAGCACCACCGGGATTCCCGCACGTCGAGGTGGGACCGCCGGTGCTCCAGGAGCTCTGGTGGGACACCGCAGCACCCCGGCCGGCTGTTCCGGCCGGGGTGCCCTGCGCGCACCTTCAGGTCATGGACCGGTCGGTCTGGCTCTAGCCGGCGAGGTTGGCCAGGAAGTCGTGCGTGCCGGTCGCGTCGGTTCCGTTTCCGGCGGCGATGACCTGCCCGTCAGGCGTGCCGACGAGGGAGTTGACGGTCGGGGTCGTGGTCAGCGGCCCGGGGTACGGCGCCCAGGACGAACCGTTCCAGTCCATGACCCCTTCGTTCTGGGTGTGCGAGACGCCGGCCAGCAGGTCCGTGCCGTGGAAGGCCAACCCGGTGACGGCGCTGTAGAAGCCGTCGGCCGAGATGTGCACCGGGAGGTAGGCCGTGGTCCAGCTCTGGCCGTCCCAGTGCTCGGCGAAGATGCGGTCCGGGTTGGTGCCGCCGTTGAGGTCCGTCTCCCGTCCCGCGATCCAGACCTGGCCGTTGCGACTGATCACTGCCTGGGGCAGAGCGCTGCGAGGTGTCAGCGACGGGACGGTCACCTGCGACCACTGGGTGCCGTCCCAGTGCGCCAGGTAGGGCTGGCACCGGTCGTTGCCGGTCGACGTGCACTGCGTCCCGGTGGCCCAGGCGTCACTGGCCGACGCCGCGGACACCGCGGTCAGCATGGTGTCCTCGCCGGCGATCTGCGGCAGCTTGGTGACGGTCCACGCGCTCCCGTCCCAGTGGCCGACACCGGCGACCTCGCTGCTGCCGTAGAAGACACCGGCCGAGAACGCGCTGGTGGGCGACACCGCGGCGGCGGCCTGGACGTAGTACCCCGACACCCCGGGGCTGTGGTCGACCCAGTTCTGACCGTCCCAGTGATAGACGATTCCGGCGGTGGTCGTTCCGCCGAGGAACCAGACGTCGGTGGCGCTGGTCCCGGTGATGGCAGCGGCGCCGAAGCCGGTGGGAAGGCTGAACTGGCTCCAGGCCTGACCGTTCAGCTGCCACAGCTGACCGCACGTGCTGCTCTCTCCGCACGGCTGGTAGGTCGTCCCGAAGGCCGACGTGGTGCTGAGGGCGGTGATGGAGTGCAGCGATCCCACGGACGGGATGGGGAGCTGGTTCCAGGACGGCGTGGCGGCCGTGGCCGGCGCGGCGCCCAGGGAGAGGGCGGCACCTAGTGCCGTGATCGTGGTGAGCAGGAACTGCCGAATGCTCTTTCGTCGGGTCATGGTTCCACGGTTGCCGCGACGCCTATAGCTGTCCTATATGCGGACGCCGGTGGGACGGAGCTCGAACGCCCGCTATCCCTGGCTGGCCGCCTCGCGGTAGCCGTCCAGGACCGATCGGCCACCTCCTGGCGCACCAGCTTCAGAGCTTCGCGAGCATTGACGGCCCCCGGCGCTCTCTGTACCGTCCATGTCACGTCATTCACACATCAGTTCAGTAAGCGTCCTCGGGGTCGGACCGTCACGTACGAGTACGAGTGGAGCCAGCCCATGTCATCCGCCGGGGCGTCGCAGCCTGCCCACCTCCTCCCGAGAGTCAAGCGCGAGCACCAGGCACTGCGGCGGGCCGACGGGACGATCCAGATCGGCGGCGACATCTACGGGATCGCTTCGGTGATCGACGACCCGGACGGTTCGCTCTGGCGGATCATCCGGCTGGTCGACGGCACGCGGTCGCCGGGGCGGCTCGGCGGCGAGTCCGGGCAGCCGGCCGAGACCGTGGCGGCGGTGCTCGACGCGCTGTACCACGGCGGGTTCCTGGAGGACGCCGCCGCCCAGGGCTCGCCCGTGCTCAGTGCGCAGGAGCGGGAGCGCTACTCGCGGAACCAGGCCTTCTACCGCTGGATCGACCTGGCGCCGCGCACCTCGGCGTGGAGCGCGCAGGAGCGGATCAAGGCGGCGACGGTCGTGGTGGTCGGGCTCGGCGGCGGCGGTTCGAGTGTGGCCCTGGCGCTGGCCGCCTCCGGCGTCGGCACGCTGCATCTGGTCGACCATGACCACGTCGAACTGTCCAACCTCACACGGCAGTTCCTGTACACCGAGGCCGATATCGGAGGCTCCAAGGTGGACGCGGCCGTGGCCCGGCTGCGGGCGCTCAACTCGACGATCAGCGTCACCGGCGAGGAGGCGAAGGTCGAGGGGGTCGCGGACCTGCGCCGCCTCGCGGCCCGCTGCGACGTGCTCGCGCTCTGCGCGGACCAGCCCCAGGAGATCGGGCACTGGGCCGACACCGCGTGCCGCGAGGTCGGCATTCCGTGGGTGACCGGTGGGTACGTCGGGCCCGTGACCGTGGCCCAGACCTTCTCCCGCGGCGAAGGCGCCTGCTTCGAATGCCTGCACCTGCGCAGCGGCGAACTGTCGGACGGCGCGCCGGCCGCCGCCGTCGCGCCGGACGACTTGGTACCGCTCGGCAACGACGACGTGGCCGCGAGCACCGCCGTCTCGGCGGGCCTGGGCGGCCTGATGGTGGCTCACGCGGTGCTGGCCCACATCACCGGGGCGCCGGACTTCGGCGGCCGCAGCTTCCAGTTCGGCCTGAACCTGGTCGCGCCGCACGAACAGCGCTACCTGACGACGGAGCGCCGCCCCGACTGCCCGGTCTGCGGCGGCCAGGACTGACCACGAGCTTCGAACTCACCGGCGCGCAGCAGCACTTGCCGCGCGCACGGTGCGGAAACCGTCGGAGGGAGAGGAGGTGACAGCCATGCAGATCCGCAAGCTTGAGAAGAGCGAGACGTCCCAGAAGACCTTCGTCCAGGGGGCCCGGTTCTGATCCGCCGGCGCGCCTGCGCCGACTGACGCCGCCCCCGGCGCGGTCTCACCCTTTCGAGGACCGAAGACCGAGGACTGAGACCGCGCCGGGGCTGCTGCGGGTCGGGGCGGAGTCGGGTTCGAAGCGTGAAAGCTGTTTGCAAGCCGGCGATTCCTAGCCTCGGGGTCTGAGCGAGTCCGCTCCACCGAGGAGGAACTGTGGAACTGCTGAGCAGATGGGTGATCCGGCACCGGTTGCTGGTGCTGGCGCTCTGGCTGGTCGTCACCGTGGCCGGCGTCGCCGTGGCGCCGACCGTCTCGAGCCGGCTGCTGCCGGGAACGCACACCAACGGCTCGGCCTACGCGGCCGATGCGCAGATCGCGGCGCAGTACGGCGGCGCCACTTCGGACCCGGGCGTGCTGGTGCTCGGGCTGCCGGCGGGCGAGAGCGTGACCGCGGCGGCTGCCGCGGATCAGCTCCGGGCGGTGGACGCGGCGATCGCCGAGGCCGCCCCTCGGCTTCGGTTGGTCTCGTACGCGTCGACCGGTGCCAAAGCGCTCGTGGGCAACGGCGGCAGCAGTACCGTCGTGCTCGCCTACCCGCCGCACGACGGCGATGACATGGCGACGGATCAGGTCGACGCGCTGACCACGGCGGCCAAGGCGGCGGCGCCGTCGCTGACTGTGAACGGCACGAGCGTGCGGGCACTTGAGGCCGGAAGCACCGGCTCGGGCGGAAACTCCACGGTCACCAGCGAGCTCATCTTCGGGGCGGTCGGCGCGCTGATCGTGCTGGCCTGGGTGTTCGGGTCGCTGCTGGCCGCCCTGCCGATCATCATGGCGCTGGTCTCCGTCCTGACGATGCAGCTGCTGATCTACGGGCTGACGTACCTGATGCCGTCGTCCTCGCCGCTGAACCCTGCGGTGCAGTACATCGTGGCGCTGCTCGGTCTCGGCCTCTCGATCGACTACTCGCTGCTGGTGGTCACCCGTTGGCGGGAGGAGCGCGCAGCGGGCAGGAGCAATGAGGAGGCCGTGCGGGCGGCGGTCAGGCGGGCCGGGCACTCGGTGTGGTTCAGCGGTCTCGTCGCCTCGCTCGGCCTGTTCGCGCTGATCGTCGTGCCGAACTCGGTGGTGCGCGGGATAGGCGTCTCCGGGTTGTTCATTCCGTCGACGGCGACGCTGGTCGCGCTGACGCTGCTGCCCGCGGTCCTGTCCAAGGCCGGCGCGCGGGTGGATTGGCCGCGGCGGCGCTCGGCGGGCGCGGCGAGCCGGTTCTGGAGCTGGTGGGCTGGCAGGGTGATCCGGTTCCGGGTGCTCGCGGCGGTGCTGGGCCTCGGGATTCTCGGCACGCTCGCCGGAGTCGCAGCGACGATCAACATCGGCCTGCCGACCACCGCCAACCTGGCCGCAGGCGGCGCCTACACCGCTGGCCTGCACGCGCTGGAGGCGGACGGGTTCCCCTCCGGAACGCTCACCACCGTCCCGGTGTACATGCCGCACACGGCGGACGCCGCCTCGGTCGCCGCCTCGTTGAACACGGTGGCGAGCGTGCACGGCGCCGTCGCCCCCGCCGGCGCGCCGTGGCAGCAGGACGGGAGCGCGATGGTGTTCGTCATCCCGCAGCACGAGGTGGGCACGTCGCTGGGCGGGAGCTCGCTCGCCGACATCCAGCACACGGTGCCGCGCGGCGTGCTGGTCGGCGGCGAGGGTGCGCTCAACATCGACCTGACCCGTTCCACGTACGGGGCGTTCCCGATCCTGTTCGCCATCGTCGCGCTCGTGACGTTCCTGCTGCTCGCGCGTGGCCTGCGCTCGATCCTGCTACCCGTGAAGGCGGTGCTGCTCAACATCCTGTCGGTCGCCGCGTCCTATGGTCTGCTGGTGCTCGTCTTCCAACACGGCTTCGGGATGCAGGCGTTCTGGGGCGCGCGCAGCTACGGCGCTGTCGGCACGCTCACCCCGGTGCTGATTTTCGGGTTCCTGTTCGGGGTCTCGATGGACTACGAGGTGTTCATCCTCGCCAGGGTCCGCGAGGGCTACGAGCGCACCGGCTCCACACGGGAGGGAATCGTCGAGGGGCTCTCGCGCACGGGCCGCCTGGTCACCAGTGCCGCGCTGATCCTCTTCCTCGCGCTCGCCTCGCTCTCCACGGCCAACGACATCACCGTGCGGCAGATCGCGGCGGGCCTGGCCTGCGGGGTGCTGCTGGACGCCGTGGTCGTGCGGATGCTGCTGCTACCCGCGCTGGTCTCGCTCCTCGGCGGGCTCAACTGGTGGATGCCGCGCGGCGCCGCCCGACTGCTGAGGATCAAGGACGAAACGCCCCGGCCGACAGCCGACGGCCGACCGGGAGAGCGTATTCCACTCTCGATCGGGGATGCTGGCTAAATGCGCGTGCTGGTGGTCGAGGATGAGCAGGACATGGCCGAGTCCCTGGCGTGGGGGCTTCAGGCCGAGGGTTACGTCGTGGATGTGGCGTCCGATGGTGTGGACGGGCTGTGGAAGGCCCGCGAGACCTCGCCCGACGTGATCATCCTGGACGTGATGCTGCCCGGCATGAACGGCTACCAGGTCTGCCGGACCCTGCGCGAGCAGGGCCGGTGGACCCCGATCCTGATGCTCACCGCCATGGACGAGGACCTCGACCACGCCGAGGGCCTCGACAGCGGCGCCGACGACTACCTGGCCAAGCCCTTCTCCTATCCGGTGCTTCTCGCGCACCTCCGCTCGCTGACCCGGCGCGCGCTGGGCGCCAGGCCGACAGTGCTCACCGCTGCCGGCCTGGCGCTGGACCCGGCCAGCCGGGCGGTGACGCGCGGCGGTGAGGCGCTGGATCTGACGGCCCGCGAGGTCGCGGTCGTCGAGCACCTGCTGCGCAACGCGGGACGGGTGGTGTCCAAGACCGAACTGCTCGAGCACTGTTGGGACGTCAACTTCGAGGGCGGTCCGTCCGTGGTCGAGGTCCACGTCCACCGGTTGCGGCGCAAGCTGGAGGCGGGCGGCGGGCCCGCGGTGATCGAGACGGTGCGCGGCCAGGGGTACCTGATCCAGCAGGACGAGCAGTGAGCGGTCAGGCGGTGAGCGGTCAGGCGGTCAGCGGGCGTCCCTTCGCCGGCGCGGGCAGCGTGCGCGCGCGGGTCACCGCCGTCGCCGGGCTCGCGCTGACGCTGGCCGTGGCGCTCGGACTCGTGCTGCTCTACCTGCTCCAGGTCGGCTCGGCGCACCGGACCGCCGACGACCAGCTGCGCACCTACGCCGCCCAGATCGAACAGGCCGGCCAGGACGGCAGCTGGCCGCGGCCACTGCCGGCGTTCGCGCTGGACGCGAACGCCCAGGCCCAGGTGCTCGCCCCGGACGGCACGGTTCTGGCGGCCACCCGCGCGCTCGAAGGAATGGGCGCTGTCTACTCCCTTCCCACGGATTCGGACACGCCGGTACGGCAGAAGGCCGGCGCGGCGTTTCCCGGCGAGCTGCGCGCCGTCGGCACCAGGGCCACCGTGGACGGCCGACCGGTGAGCGTCGTGACCCTCACCAGCACCGACCTGCTCAGCCAGGTCGACGAGACCTTCGCCCGCCTGCTGCTGATCGGTCTGCCGGCCATCCTGCTGCTGGCCTGCGGCACCGTCTGGCTGGTCGTCGGCAGGGCACTGCGACCCGTCGAGCGCATCCGCCGTTCGGTCACCGAGATCACCGCCGCCGACCTGTCCAGGCGGGTCCCCGAGCCGGCCAACCACGACGAGGTCGGCCAACTCGCGCGCACCATGAACGACATGCTCGCCCGCCTCGACGACTCGGCCACCAGGCAGCGGCGGTTCGTCGCCGACGCCTCGCACGAGCTGCGCAGCCCGCTCGCGGCGATCCGCACCACGCTCGAGGTCGGTCTCGCGCACCCGGCCACGGCACCGTGGCCGCAGATCGCGCAGCGCGCGGCCCGCCAGTCCAGTCGGTTGGAGACGCTCGTCCAGGAGTTGGTGGTGCTCGCCAAGAGCGACGACCGGCAGTTGGTGGCGCACCGGTCGGCGGTCGACCTCGGCGAGCTGGCCGAGGAGATCCGCGCGACGAGCCCGTCCCCGCTCGTCGCCGTCCAAACCGCACAACACGCCCCTGGGGAGGCGGTGGTACTCGGTGACCGGGAGCACCTGGGCCGGATGGTGCGCAACCTCGTCGACAACGCGGTCCGCTTCGCCCGTCACCGAGTCCTGATCACCGTGCTGGACCTACCGCCCGGAGAGGTCGGCATCGAGGTCAGCGACGACGGGCCGGGGATTCCGGCCGAAGAGCGCGAACGTGTTTTCGGCCGGTTCGTCCGCCTGGACACGAGCCGCGAGCGCGGGAGCGGATCGAGTGGCCTGGGCCTCGCGATCGCGAAGGAGATCGCCACGGCACACGGCGGGCGCATCAGCATTGCGCAGGCTCCCGGCGGCGGAGCGCTGCTCAGGATCACCCTGCCACGCGCCGCCGGTTGACGGCGAAGTCAGGATGACCGGTTGTGTTGCCTCGCCTGACGTACCTAACTGTCACCAACGTGTTCGTCAGATCGGTGTGGACAGAGTGAGGTTCACCGCCGAGGACCGTGCTTTCCTCGCGGCGCTCCTTGCTCCACTGCGGCGCGGAGTCCTGCGTCGCATACGGCTGTTGGTCCGACCGGACATCGTTCTGCGCTGGCATCGCGACCTGATGAAGCGGCGTCACCGCGCCCGGCTGTCCGCACTGCCGTTACCGGGCCGAGCCGCCCGATCGTCCACCGATTTCACGTCGTTCCAAGGAGCTTCGCCAAACCGGTTGACTGCCAAGGGATCGTGTTGATCCAATCACCCTCAGCACATGCTGGCTTCAAGGTGGGGAACAGACCGGGTGGCGCTCGACAGTCCCAAGCTCAAGGATGTCCTCGCGGACGTCGCGTCAGGCACGCTTCAGCTGCCCGACTTCCAACGTGAGTGGAAGTGGGACGACGACCGGATCCGAGCGATCATCGCAACGGTGACACTCGACTATCCGCTCGGTGTGGTGATGACGCTGGAGACGGGTGGAGCGTCTCCGTTCCGCGCACGCACGCTCACGGGCGCCGGACTGGAACAGAGCCGAGTACCCAGCCTTCTTCTTCTTGACGGGCAGCAGCGGCTCACCTCGCTCTTCCAAGCCCTGTACCTCGATGCTCCCGTGGAGACGGTCGACGCCCGCGGCAAGGCCATCAAGCGCTGGTACTACGTCGACATCGCCAAAGCGGTGCGGGCCTCTGCCGACCGGGACGAGGCGATCGTGTCCGTACCGGAGAACAAGGTCCTCCGGACCGACTTCTCCCGCACAGTCGTCCTCGACCTGAGCACCGTCGAGAACGAGTGCGCCGCCGGCCTCTTCCCGCTCCACTTCGTCTTCGACACCCAGCGCGTCAATTCCTGGAAGAAGGCATTCGTCAAGGCGGACGAAGACCGCAACTGGGACCTGTGGGGCGAGTTCGAGGAGCGGGTGCTGGAGCAGGTCCGGTCGTTTCAGGTGCCCATGATCCGACTCTCCGCCTCGACCTCGATGGACGCTGTCTGTGCGGTGTTCGAGCGGGTCAACACCGGCGGTGTACCGCTGAACGTCTTCGAGCTGCTCACCGCGACCTACGCGGGTGACCGCACCTTCACCGAGAACTCCGGCGACTACTACCAGTTGCCCACGGTCTGGCAGACGATCAAGCAGGACCTGGCCACGCGCTTCCCCGTCTTCGGCCGACTGGACCAGGGCGTCGAGGACGGTCTGAGCAGTAGCGACTTCCTGCAGGCTGTCGCGCTGGTGCGCACCTGGGAGCGCAAGCAGGCGCGCCCCGGCACCGCTGTGTCGTGCAAGCGACGTGACCTCTTGGAGCTTCCCCTCGCCGACTTCGACCGGCTGGCCCCGCGCTTGGCGGAGGCCTTCGGCTGGGTCGGGGACTTCCTCCAGCAGCAGTGCATCGTACGCGCGGCCGATCTGCCGTACCGGACACAGCTCGTCCCGCTGGCCGCAGTCCGGGCCGTTCTCGGCGACCGGACCGACAGCCTCGCCGCAGAGGAGATGATCACCCGCTGGTACTGGTGCGGTGTGCTGGGCGAGATGTACGGCGGGTCCACCGAGACCCGTTTCACCCGCGACGTGGAGCAGCTGATCGCCTGGATAGGCAACTCCGGTGAGATGCCCGACACGGTTGGCGACGCGTACTTCTTCCCGGACCGCCTGGACACCCTGACCACCCGCAACAGCGCCGCCTACAAGGGGATCTACGCACTGCTCATCAAGCAGGGCGCAGTGGACTGGCATTTCACCGGCGCACCGCTCAGCCCCAAGCGTCTCGACGAGCACTCGGTGGGGGTCCGGCAGATCTTCCCCAAGGCATGGATCGCCAAGCAGCTCGGGTCTGAGCTTCCAGCCAATTCCATCGTGAACAAGACGCCGCTCTCCTACCGTGCCAGTCAGGACATGGGCGGACCACCGGCGTCGTACCTCACCTCTCTGGTCGCGGCCTCGGACATGCGACCTGAGTGGTTCGACGACGTGATCGCGACCCACCTCATCGACCCGGACACCTTGCACGCGAACGATTACGAACGCTTCTACCGCGACCGGTCGAGGCAACTGGTGGATCTGGTCCAGGGAGCCATGGGCAAGCGCACCGCCCTGCGTGGCGTGGCGGACGGTGACGGCCAGCGATGACTGCAAAGCCGTCCCAGCACGAGTTGCTGGCACTCAAGGACACCCGGGTTCCCGTCCTGCGCGTCCTCGACCTGTTCGGCGTCCGGGTCCGCAACCACCAGACCGTGTATCTCATCTCCCAAGCGCTGGCGGATGTCGGGCTGGCCACCCTCCCGGACTTCGCGGTCTGTGACAAGCGCGACGACGTCGACGTCGTCGCACTGGCCGCCGCCGTGGCGGCGGGCGCGCCTGAGAACGACGGCGAGCCGGAGTCGCTGCCTTCACACGCGCTGCCGCAGCGGCTTCACATCGGCGAGCTGGCAGCTGCCCGAAACGGCGTGGTGGGCGTCGGCCTCGGCGCCTCCCTGGCCCAGGCGACTTACCTGATGCGCACCAAGGGACATCCGCAGATTCCCGTGACCACAGGCATGGCCGTGCTGCACGGTGTGGTCACCTGGCGTTCAGTGGCGAAGATGTACGAGACCGGGAAGGCACCCACGCTCGAGAACGCCATGCAGAAGGACTCGCTGCCCGTCGCCGATGCGCGTCAGGAGTTCTTCAGCTGCCTCCCCACGATCAAGGAGCACGGATATCTCCTGGTCCGCGGCGACGACGGCTGCCTGTCCGGCATCGTGACCGCCGCGGACGTCACCGAGCGCTTCGAAGGAGCCGCGAGGCCCTTCTTCCTGGTCGGCGAGATCGAATCACTGCTCCGACGGTGCCTCGGCACAACGCTCGACCAGGAGGCGATCCGCGCCGTTCAGACCAACAAGAAGGCCGAGCAGCGATCCGGGTTGATCTCGGATCTGATGTTCGGCGACTACATCAGGCTCCTGGACGGGACCCAGAACAAGCAGACCATGGCCGCGAACGCCGACACCAACTGGGCGAAGCTCGGCTGGACGGCTATGGACCGGACCCAGTTCGTCCGCCATCTGGAACGGGTGAAGGACATCCGGAACCGGATCGCCCACTTCGACGAGAAGCCACTGCCGAACGAGATGCTCGCGGAGCTGACAGCCTTCGCCAAGCTGCTGCGTGATTTCGTCTCCTGACCTGTGAGGGCGCACCGGCTACCGCCGGCCTCGATCCGGTCTCCGCACGAGTCCTACACGCACGGCTACCACCCGCTACGATCGTTCGGGTGATCGGGCTGCTGACCGGCGGCGAAACCACGAGGCAACGAAGAAACGGTGATGGCGCATGCTGGACGGCCGGTGGGTGACGGTCACCGACTCGGAGTTCCCGCACGAACGCCGCGGCTTGGAGGCTGTCCGGGAGCGTCTGCCCAACGCCGATCCGTGGCGCGCGTGGTCGAACTTCACCTTCACGGCCAACACCGGGCACGTCCGCGAGGTCGACCTGCTGGTCGTGGCGCCCGGCGGGGTGTATCTGATCGAGCTGAAGGACTGGCACGGCTCGGTCGAGTCCCGCAACGGAACCTGGCTGCAGACCCAACCCAACGGCCGCCAGGTCTCCCACGGCAATCCGCTCCATCTCGCGAACAAGAAGGCGAAGGAGCTGGCCGGGCTGCTCAGCCAGAACGGCCGACGGGTCTGGGTCTCGGAAGCGGTGTGCTTCACCGACGCCTCGCTGCGGCAACGACTCGCCCCCTCCGACCAGCACGGCGTCTACACCGTCGACGAGTTGGTCACGATGCTCCAGCAGCCGCCCCGCGAGGAGCGGCGGCGTGTGGACGCCGTCGCGTCCCGTGAGATCAAGGCAGCCCTGGAACGGATCGGGATCGCGCGCAGCGATGCGGAGTACAAGGTCGGCCCGTATCTGCTGAACCGCAAGGCCTTCGACTCCGGCCCGACCTGGGCCGACTACCTGGCCCGACACAGCGAGCTCCCGGAGGCGGCCCGAGTCCGTATCTACCTGCGCGAGCGCGGCTCCGACGCCGGCCTGCGGGCCTCGGTGGAGCGTGCCGCCCTGCGCGAGGCCGCGGTACTGCGCCGGTTCAAGCACCCCGGCGTGGTGCAGCTGCGCCAGTACGACTCGTCCGGGCACTCGGCGGGCCCCGCGCTGATCTTCGACTACGACCCGCGCACCCTGCGTCTGGACGAGTACCTGGTCCAGTACGGCGCCAAGCTGGACATCCTCACCAGGATGTCGCTGGTGCGCCAGCTCGCCGAGACGATGCGCTCCGGGCACAGCAACCGCATCTTCCACCGCACTCTCGCTGCCCGGGCCATCCACGTCATTCCGCGCGGGCGCGGCCGCGCGGCGGCCACCGACGGCGAGGACTCAGGCTGGCTCAACCCGCACCTGCAGATCTCCGATTGGCAGGTCGCCGTCCAGCGCTCCTCGGGCGACACCTCGGAGGGCGCCGCCCGACTGGCACCGACCGCGCTCTCCCAGGCGGGCGCGCATCTGGCCGAGGCAGCCGACCCCTACCTCGCCCCCGAGCTCACCGCGCTCAGCCCCGACCCGATCATGCTCGACGTCTACGGACTCGGGGTGCTCACCTACCTGCTCGCAACCCTCCAGCCGCCGGCCGCCAGCCAGGCCGAGCTGGTCGCCCGCCTGGAGGCCGGCGAGGGACTGCGGCCCAGCGCGGTGGTCGACGGGCTCTCGGAGGACATCGACGAGCTGGTCCAGGCCGCGACCGCCTACAAGCCCGAGCAGCGCCTCGCCTCGGTCGACGAGTTCCTGGAGATGCTGGAGTTCGTCGAGGAGACCCTGACGGCACCGACGACGGAGAGCACGGTTGCCTCCGGTCCGGCCGAGCGGACGGAGAAAGATCCGCTCGAGGCGGTTGCGGGTGACGTGCTCGCCGGCCGCTGGGAGGTGCGGCGACGATTGGGTACCGGCTCCACCAGCCGAGCCTTCCTGGTCCGCGATCTGGCCGCCGACGCGCAAGCCCCACGTTCCAAGGCGCTGTGCGTGCTCAAGGTCGCACTGAGCGACAGCCGCGGCGAGGTACTGGCCCATGAGGCCGAGATCATGGGACGGCTGCGCGCCGACTCCCGGATCATCCGGCTGGTCGAGCCGGAACCGCTGTCCATCGCCGGCCGGACCGTGCTCGTCCTCGAGTACGTCGGTGACGAACGCGAGGACGAGGGCACGACATCGGAGACCCGGACCCGGCGACGCGAGGAGACCGTCGCCCGCCAACTGCGAGAGAACGGGCGTCTGCTGGTCGACCAGCTGGAGCTCTACGGCGACTACCTCTTCGGCGCCGTGGACTTCCTCGAGGGCGAGGGCGTCTGGCACCGGGACATCAAGCCGGACAACATCGCGATCCGGGTCCGTCCCAACCGGACCCGCCAGCTGGTGCTGATCGACTTCTCGCTGGCCGGCTACCGCGTGCAGGACACCAGCGCCGGCACCGACGGCTACCTCGACCCGTTCATCGGAACGCTCACCCGCTCGGTGTACGACGCGCACGCCGAGCGGTACGCCGTTGCCGCGACCCTGCACGAGATGGCCTCGGGCGAGCTCCCGGTCTGGGGCGGCGGCCGGGTCTCCGCACGCCAGACCGACGCGGAGAAGGAGCCCTACCCGACGATCGCCGTCGAGGCGTTCGACTCTGCGGTGCGGGAGGGCCTCACCACCTTTTTCCGCAAGGCCCTCCACCGGGATGCCGCCCAGCGGTTCACCGATCTCAAGCCCATGCAGGACGCCTGGAAGAAGATCTTCCTTCAGCTGGACACAGCGAAGCCGAGTTCGGGGCGCAGTCGGCATCCCGCCACTGACAGCGCGGCCCCTGCCGAGCAGACGCCTGCGGACGCTGCGACGGACGATGCCACGCCCGGGATCGCGGATGCGGAGCCCGAGAACGCCGACCGGGACCGCGACCGAAAGGCTGCGGAGGCCAACCGGCAGACCGTCATCTCCGCCGCCGGCCTGAGCCCGGCTGCCGAGTCCTTCGTCTTCGGCCTGGGCGTCAACACCGTCGGCGAGCTGTTGGACCTGAGCCAGCGCCGACTGGTCAACGCCAAGGGGCTCGGCCCCAAAACGCGCGGCGAGGTGCTCCGCCGGATCAAGGAGTGGCGCCGACTCCTCGCCGAGCAGCCGGCAGGCCCGCTCACCCCAGAGGGCCGCAAGGCTGCGAAGGAAGAGCTGGACGAGCTGTCAGTGGTCGAGAAGGCCGTCGTCGATGCACTGACGACGACGGGCGACACGGCAGCTGGGCTGTCCACCCGAAGGCTACGTTCCGTCAGCTTGGACACGTTGGCGACCATCTTCGTGCCAGCACTTAAGAAGGATGGCTCCAACCAGAACGACTTCGACACTGTCCGGCTTCTGCTGCGCCTGCCCGACGAGAGCGGTGTCCTGCCGGAGATCGGTGTCTGGCCCAAGCAGAAGGACGTCGCGAACATTCTCGGCCTCCCCGCCGGACGCATTCCGCAGATCCTGAAGACGCAGCGCACCCGCTGGAGCAAGCACGCGGCGGTTCAGGTGCTGCGCGGCGAGATCCTTGAGCTGCTGCACACGTTGGGCCGGGTCGCCTCGGCGGCCGAGATCGCGGACGCGCTCGCCGTCCGGCGCGGCACCCGGCTCCAGGAGCGCGGGCACCGCCGGGCCTTGGCCCTCGCCGCGGTGCGGGCCGTCCTGGAGGTCGAGCAACTCGAGCCTGCGGCAGCCCAGTTCCGGCACGTCGCCAACCGCGACGCGGCGGACGAAGGCATGGGCGCCGGACTGCTGGCTCTGGAGTTCGGCGAGGACGACTCGCCTGACACGCCATCAGCTCCCGGCCTGCTGGACTACGCTCAGCGGCTCGGCCGGGTCGCCGACCGGCTGGCGAAGCTCGACACCCTGCCGACGGCGGCGACCGTGCTGGCCGAACTCGGTGCCGTCACCCCGCCGAACGGCGTGGTGGAGTGGGACGAACGGCGGACCGTGGTGCTCGCCGCAGCGGCCTCCCGCAACGCGGCCGCCACGCCACGACTGGAGATCTACCCGCGCGACCTGTCGCTGGTCCGAGCGCTGCGGCTCACCCAGGCCGGGCTGGTCCGGATCACGCCGGGCATTCCGGAGGCCCAGCAGCCTGGCCTGACCGCGGACGACGTGCACGAGCGCGTGAGCGCCCGGTTCCCCGAACTGCTGGACGGGCGCGGCGGGCACTCGCTGCCCACCGGTGGTCCGTTGACGAAGGCACTGCGGGACGCCGGCTTCGACCTGATCTTCGCGCTGCGCGAGGGCACCCGGATCATGCGCTACCTGCCGCGCCGGGTCGACGGCGGCTCCAGCTATCTGACCTCGGGAGCCGGCCGGCGCACCACTCGGATCACGCACATCACCCGCTACGACGACGACCCGCTGCTGGCCGGCGCCATGCAGGCGGAGGAGCGGCTGCTCTCGTCGGCGCGGCGCGACGGTTTCCGGGCGCTGACCGTCCGTACCGGCCTCGCCCGGGAGGCGGCCCGCGAGCTGACCGCGAGCGGTGCCGGCAGTGATACGGGGGGCAGCAGGTTCGGGGCCGAGGCGGTGTCGGTGGCCGAACTGCTCATCGCCGCGCTGCACGAACTGGTCGACCCCCGCCCCAAGCCCACCTGGGAGACCATCCTGCGCGCCGATGCAGCCGAGCCCGGCACCCCGGCGGCGATGCGCTTCGCCGAGTACGTGCGGACGGCGTGGGGCGCGGTCGAACCGAGGATCGGCAAGCTGATCGCGACGGGCGGGCCGGGGCGACCGGTGTTGCTGGTCGACGGTGGGGTGTTCGCCCGGTACGACGCGATGGGCGTGCTCGACCGGCTGGCCGGGCGCTCACGCGACGGTGGCCGCGGCCTCTGGTTGCTCTGCCCGCAGAGCGACCCGGCGCGCGACCCCCGACTGGGGGCGACGGCCGTGCCGTACCAGTCAGGGCTCGGAGAGTGGATCGAACTTCCGGACTCGTGGGTCAACAACGCCCACCGAGCCGGCGCAACTGGAAAGGCAACCAAGTGATCGACCGCAAGGCCCTGTTGACGGATCTGATCAAGCAGGTCAAGGCGGTCGAGATCGACCTCGGCGGCCAGGCCAAGGCCGTGGAGGAGGTGCGCGTCAAGCTGCGCGGCGAGTACGACCAGGCACGGAAGCTGGGGCGCACGGCCGCGACGTGGAACTCCTGGCTCGACGAGCGCATCACGCAGGTCGCGGTGGCGTGGGTCCTGGGCACGGTCTTCGTGCGGTTCTGCGAGGACAACGAGCTGATCCCCGAGCCGTACCTGACGGGTGCGTCCGATGAGCGGCGGGACCTCGCGCTGGAGCGGTACGCGGCGTATGTCGACGAGGACGCCGATCCCACGTATCGCGGTTGGCTGGAGCGGGCGTTCGCGGAGCTGGGTGCCGGGCAGGCCGGGAAGCTGCTGTTCGACCGGCGACACAACCCGCTGTTCCAGATCCCGCTGTCGCACGACGGTGCGCGGGCGCTGGTCGAGTTCTGGCGCTATCGGGACGAGGCGGGTGTCCTGGTTCACGACTTCACGGACAAGCTGAACGAGGACGGGACCGAGGGCTGGGACACTCGCTTCCTGGGTGACCTGTACCAGGACCTGTCGGAGGCGGCGCGGAAGACGTACGCGCTCTTGCAGACACCGGAGTTCGTAGAGGAGTTCATCCTCGACCGCGCGATGGACCCGGCGGTGCGGGAGTTCGGCTACGAGGGCCTGAAGATGATCGACCCCACCTGCGGGTCGGGCCACTTCGTGCTGGGCGCGTTCCGCCGGCTGGTGAAGCTGTGGGGGGACGGTCAGCCCGGGCGGGACCGCTGGGAGCGGGTGCGGGCGGCGCTGGACTCGGTGCACGGGGTGGACATCAACCCGTTCGCGGTCGCGATCGCGCGGTTCCGGCTGCTGGTGGCAGCGATGGCAGCGGCGCAGGTGCGGACGCTGGCGGACGCGGGCAAGTACGACTGGCCGATCCACCTGGCGGTGGGCGACTCGCTGATCAAGGCGCGGCAGCTCGAACTCACGCTGCTGGGCGAGGACTCGGGCGACGAGCTGGCGGAGTTCGCGTACGCCACGGAGGACGTGCATGCGTATCCCGGGATCCTGGAGGAGGGGCGCTACCACGTGGTGGTGGGGAATCCTCCGTATATCCAAGTCCAAGACAAGAGCCTCAGCGAATTGTATCGGGATCTATATGGATCTTGCTATGGATTGTACGGACTCTCCGTACCTTTCGCAGAACGATTCTTCGAGCTTGCACGTACCGACAGCCGCGGCAAAGGGGAATACGGCTACGTAGGACAAATTACAGCCAATTCCTTCATGAAGCGCAAGTTTGGCAAGCAGCTAATCGAAGACTACTTTGCCCTTCATGTTGAGTTGACAGACATCATTGACGCTTCCGGCGCGTACATTCCCGGCCACGGCACACCGACGGTAATCCTCATTGGGCGACCCCGCAGTGGAAACGATCGCAGCGCCACCGTACGCACAATTCTCGGAATTCAGAGCGAGCCGACAACCCCACCCAACCCCGCGCAAGGGTGGGTATGGCAAGCGATCCTCAATCAAATTGACAGCCCGAGCAGCGAAACGAGGTGGGTAAGCTCCCAGGACTTTCCACGCGATCGATTCTCAACTCACCCATGGACCTTGACAGGGGGCGGAGCCCCGGAGGTCCAGGATACGATTGAGTCGGCCAGCACGACACGCTTGAAGAATTACGGAATTTTGCGCATCGGGTTCGATGGCGACACGCATGCCGATGAAGCCTTTACGCTCCCCTCGAACAGGTCCACAACGGCCAGCACATCAGATCTTCATGCTCGAGAAAGCCACAGAGGAGATCAGACGCGCGACTGGGAATTCCTGGGCCGCGACCTAATGGCGACACCATACGACGAACGGCGAAACCTCCTTAAGGCAAACCAGCTCAATTCTGGATTCATCCGCCATTTCTGGCCCATGAGATCCCTCCTTTGGTCGCGTTCCGCCGCCAGTGGGGATTCCTATGCTGCGGATGGCCGATTCTGGTGGGAGTGGCACCAGTTTCCTAAGGACGAGGGGGCTCATAGGTGGGCCATCGCTTACGGGGAGATCGCCTCCCACAATCACTTCGTCTTGAGTCGCGGCGGCCAGCTCTTCAATCGCACAGCACCTATCATCAAGCTGAAATCATCGGCTACGCCCGAAGATTACTTCAATATTCTGGCAATTCTGAACAGTTCAACTGCATGCTTCTGGCTGAAAATGAGCTGCCACAACAAGGGTGGGAGCGGTCTCGGCCGAGGATTTCAGGATGAAGCATGGGAGGATCGCTATCAGTATAACGGCGCAAATGTGGAAAAATTTCCACTCCCCACAAGCTATCCAACATCTCTGGCCACCACCCTTGATAGCTTGACTCAGGACCTTAACAATTTCAGCCCATCCGCGCTGACTACCACCCATTCGCCAACCCCAAGTGCCGCCACTCTACGCAAAGCCAAGCAAGTATGGGAAAAAACCCGCGCACGGATGATCGCACTCCAGGAAGAGCTCGATTGGCAGATCTACCATCTGTACGGCCTTCATCATGAGGATCTTCGCGCACCCCTTTCTGACGTTCCCGAAATTGCTTTCGGCGAACGATCCTTTGAGATCTCACTTGCACGCCGGATTGATCGAGGCGAAGCATCTAGCACATGGTTTCGGCGCCACAACTCGAATCCTTCCACTAGTCTTCCCGGTCATTGGTCTGACAGCTACAAAAAAGTTGTTCGACGCCGCATTGAGATCATCGAAAACTCACGAGCCATCGGTATGGTCGAGCGCCCGGAATACAAGCGCCGCTGGGAAACCGGCGGCTGGGACTTCCTCCAGCAGCAGGCGCTGCGCTCATGGCTACTGAACCGAGTCGAGGATCGCGAACATTGGTTTCAGGATGAACAACCCGTCCTCCTCACTCGGGCACAGCTCACCGATACACTCTCACGCGACCAAGACTTTGTCTCTGTCTCAGAGATCTACGCACCGCGCAAGGAACTCGCCACAGTCGTTGCCGACCTTCTCGCCGACGAGCACGTGCCCTTCCTCCCTGCTCTCCGTTACAAGCCCGCCGGCCTCAATAAGCGCGCCGACTGGGAACACGTCTGGGACCTCCAGCGTCAAGAAGATGCAGCCCCCGACGAGCTGGCCAAGCGAAAGATCAGGGACTCGATCCCCGTCCCCCCGAAGTACGCCTCGGCCGACTTCCTCAAGCCCTCCTACTGGAAGGCCCGGGGCAAGCTCGACGTGCCCAAGGAGCGGTTCATCTCCTACTCGACGACCACCTCCGGCACCCCCGACGTCTTCGGCTGGGCCGGCTGGGATCACCGCGAGCAGGCGCAGGCGCTCACCACGTACTTCACCAACAACGACTTCACCACCGAGGAACTGACTCCGTTCCTCGCGGGCCTGCTGGAGCTCCAGCCCTGGCTGAGCCAGTGGCACGGTGAGTTCGATGCGATGTACGGCAGTTCCCCCGCCGACTTCTTCGCCGGGTATCGCGCGCAGATCCAGGACGAGCACGGCCTCACCGACGACGACTTGCGGGCCTGGCGCCCTTCGCCCGCCCGACGCGGTCGCGCCGCCAAGAGCTGACACCAAGTCACATGTGGCGCAACGGCCTCCGCCCGGGCATCCGCGCGGAGGCCGTTGCATGAGTCAAAGCCGATCAGCAGTCGGCGGAGAAGCCCCCAAGCTTGATCCCAGCAACGAAGGCCGACCACGCCCCACTCGAGAAGACCAGCGCGGGGCCCGTGGGGTTCTTGGAGTCACGCACCGCCGCGTGCGCCGGCACGTTGATCGCCACCTCGACGCACTCCCCCTGCGAACCGCTATAGCTGCTCTTGTAGAAGTCGAACATTCTGCGATTGCTCACCGATACTCCTTGATCAAATTGCTTACCAGTGCGCGGGAGTCCTCAGGGGACAGTGCGGATCGTCGCACGCCATCGAACATGCCACGATGCCGGCTTGCGTCTTGGTCGCGCTCCAACCAGAGAGTTGAGCTGGCGGTCTCCAGGTACACCACATCCAGCGAGGCTGGCTCCTCAAAGCCAACGATCACGAAGGTGCCGTTCATCGACGCGTGAGCCCCCACGGCGAACGGCAGCACCTGAATCTTGACGTTCGACATAGCTGTGGCCTCGAAAATGTGCTCAAGCTGCTCCAGCATGCCGTCTCGGCCACCAACCTGCTGGCGAAGCACCGCTTCCGACAGTACGGCCCACAGCTCCAATGGCCTGCTGTCCGTCAGTCGCGCTTGTCGAGCAAGCCTCGCCTGAACGAACTGCTCGATCTCATCCGGATCCTGCCAGGCGTCGTCAGCCACAGCGATTGCACGGGCGTACTGCGGCGTTTGCAGAAGCCCTGGGACCAGCTGGTTCTGGTAGGTCCGGATCGACGCTGCGCCGTCTTCAAGCTGGATGTACTCGACCAGGTCGCCCAACTCGGTGTACTCCCGCCACCACCCCGAAGCCCGTCGACGCTCACGATCGGCTTGCGCAAGTCCCAGGAGACGGCTACGTAGCGGGTCTGTGCGCCCAACCTCGTAGAGATCGCAGAGTGCATGAATGTCCGGATCTCGAACGGGCGAGAACCCGCGCTCTATCTTGACGATCTTCGTCTGAGTAGCCGTCAACGCCGCAGCTGCCTGAGGCTGCGTCAGCCCCTTGGCGTCCCGAAGCTCCAGCAACATGCCACCCAGCTTGCGCCCGAGGACCGTGGACTTGCGCCCAGATGATTCTTGCCGAACGGCCACGCCGAGCCTCCTTGGAAGTCACACCAGTCTGCCTGTGTGCACGCGGACCATGCAAGGAGATCATTTAACCCTTGGGAATTAATTCCCTGGACCTACTTGCACCAGACCTCGGAAGCTGTCACCGTGAGTATGCAGCCGCTTACGCAATGGACCATCCCCCACGCGCAGCGGACCATCCAGCCATGCAGGGAGGCAGCCTCGCCATGCCCGAAACGCACAACGAACCCCCTACCCTCACCCCCACCACCGCCCACTGCTGGCTCCCCAACAGCCGGCGCTCCCCCGGGCTTGCGCGTCGCAAGCTGCGCGAGTTGCTGGCCAGAGTCGAGGGCGGCGCCCGCTTCACCGATGTCGGTGAACTGCTCGTCAGCGAGCTGGTCACCAACGCCTGGCAGCACGGCACCGCGCCCGGCCAGCGGATCTGGGCCGGGTTCGAAGTCGACCAGGACCGGCTCTACATCGCCGTCGAGGACGCCGGCTGCGCCAAGCCTCTCCTCCGGCCGATGACGGTCGGTCAGGAGTCAGGCCGTGGCCTCCTGATGGTCGAACAGCTCGCCCGCGAGTGGGGTTGCGGACCGCGCAATGGTGTCGGCAAACGCGTCTGGGCCGTCGTCGGCCCGATGCCCGAGGATGCGGATGTCTGCTCGTGACCACCAATCCACCCACGCCCACACCCGAAACCGAACCCGGCCCGGTCATCGTGGAGTTGACCGGTATCATGCCCCCCGCCACCTTCCCCCGCCTGCCCGAGGCTCTCGCCGCGCTCTGGCAGTCGATGCGGACGCTGCCGCTCAGCGATCTCCAGCACGACTGGTTCGGCTACTACCTCACCCGCCCCGACGCCGTCGAGCACGTCTCTCGGACCCTGGAGTGCGACGGCAAGCTCACGCTCTCCTTCTCCCTCCGCGACTCCCCCGAGCAGCACCTGCTGCGTGTGCGCCTCGCACCGCCCCGCACGCCACCCCTCCCCACCACGACCAGCTGACATCCCGAGGAAGGAAGTGCAGCCGCTCCGGGCCGGGTTGACGTCACCCGTCCAGGGCCGACCGAGCCACCTCCCTCCCCTCCGACGCCCACCCCAATGCCGCGCCTCAGCACCCAACGCCAGCTTCCTCAACCGGCCTCCGCACCTCACCGAACGCCAGTAGCATCGCTAGCCTCAACTTCCAAACCTCCCAAGGCCGGCAAGCCACCCCCCTCCAGCAGAAGCAGCGAGATGTCCACCCCGCGCGACCTCTCCCCCGCCTCCCCGATCGGCCCGTACCTGCCGCTGCACCAGATCGGCGCCGGCGGCATGGGGACCGTCTACTTCGCCTACCACCCGGCGACCGGCGACCCCATGGCAGTCAAGGTGTTGCACGCCGACCACGCTCAGGATCGCGCCTGGCGAGCCCGGTTCGCTCGCGAGGTCACTGTGTTGCAGAAGGTGCGCGGCCCCTACCTGGTTCCGCTGCTCGACGCCGACACCCAGGCAGAGACCCCGTGGCTGGCCATGCCGTACGTCGCAGGCAACACGCTGCGCACGTACGTCACCGACCACGGCCCACTCCAAGCGGAGAACCTCACCACCTTCGCTGCCGCGGTCGCCGACGCGCTGTCCTGCATTCACGCGGCCGATGTGGCGCACCGGGATCTCAAGCCGGACAACGTGATCCTCGCAGCCGACGGCCCGCGTGTGGTGGACTTCGGCATCGCGCACCACCTCGACGCGACGGCCGTCACCACCACCTCGCTGAACACCGGCACGCCGGCCTGGATGGCCCCCGAGCAGTTCACCCAGGGCACCACCACCCCGGCCTGCGACGTCTTCGCCTGGGGGTTGCTCGTCGCCTATGCCGCCGGCGGTCGGCATCCGTTCGGTGCACCTACCGGCATCGAGTACCGGATCGTCAGCGCCAAGCCCGACCTGGTCGCCGTGCCGCCGCGGCTGCGGCGGTTCGTCGAGGCCGCCCTCGCCAAGGACCCCGCCGCACGACCGTCCGCCGGGCACCTCTGTGAGCAGACCGCCGCCCTCTTCGGACCGCAGGGCACATTGGTGTTCCCGACCGTCGCCTTCACCAGAGTCACCGATCGGCAGGCGCTGACGGTACCGCTCCAGCGCTCGCACTGGGACATACCTCCTCCGCTACTCGACCTGACGCTGACCATCCCTCGCGAAACTCAGACCCCTGGGCGGGCCGCCTCGGCCGGTCCGACCTCGATGCCGCCCCCGCTCCATCGCGAACAACGCGACCAGGACACCGACTCCCTGACTGGACCGGCTGCTCAGGACCTGCTCGACCGCTGCCGAATGACCGCAGAGCAGGGATATCAGCTGATCCGCCAAGCCGAACGGCTCGGCCTGAACGTGCAGTTCGCACGTGCGGCTGTCGACGAAGTCCTCGGCAAGCTGACGGTTGCTGAGGCCGCCTTCGCGGCCGGCCACGACGTGGACGGCTTCGACCTGGCGCGCAGTGTTGAGCACGCCGCCGCCGCACTGCAGCACTTGTCCATCGCCCTTCCCCCCGCTCAGCCGCACCCGGGCGGCACTCGCTCCCGCCGTCCGGACCGCGTTCTCCAGGGCTTCCTCTGGTCACTCCCGGTCTGCGGCCTGGCCTTCTCCGTGATCGCGGCGGTCACGAACGGGACAGCCAGCCACGCCGACTCGGCTCCCCCACCCGCAGCCACAGCAACGACGACGCCCCCGGCACCCGCCACCACCCCGCCCGCTCCCCTCCTCACCAACCAAGCACTCGGCGCCGCAGCCCCACCAACGCCCCCAGCCTCTGCACCGTCCCCGACTACCACCACGGCCACGGCCAGCCCGACACCCCCACCCGGCTACGTCACAGCGCCACCCACCGACACGCAGAATCCGGCATCGCCGGGATACGACGGTCAGCAGGCGTACCAGGGTATGAACTGCATTCCGGACGAGACCGACACCCAGAGCTGCTTCCCGATGGTCATGAACTCCGACAGCAGGACCCACACCTACTACGTCACGGCCACCTGCTACTGGTACAACCAGCTCAAGCCGGGTCTGCCCTGGGAGTCCTGCGGCACCTGGCACTGGACCTACACGCTCGCGCCGAACGCGGAGCAGCCCCAGACGCGCACCACAGTCTCCTCCGACTACGGCGTCTCCTCATGGCAGGACATATCGGTCCGCTGGACGTGACTCGAACGCACAACCTCGCCCGCATCAACACCACGCCGAGAAGGTGCAGCAGCCCCAGGCATCCCGCACACCGCCCCCGTCACTCCGTGCGACCTGGTGGCACCGCGTGGTGCCACCGACATACCATGGCTGATCGTCGCCCGGCACGACCGCCGAGGACTCCCGCCACGTCATCACCGGCCCCGTGCGGCTGCGAACGACCAGCAGGGCGCCCTCGCCGCCGCGCCATCGACGCGGCCCGGCGACCGATCCCCGCCTTGGGCCATCGCAGGACGATGTAGACGGAAACGACGGAACGGACGAAAGCAGACCATGGCCCCGACGCCGGCCCAGCCTCCCCTCCTCCGCGATGTCATCGACATCAAGCCGTCCATCTCCACCTCCGACTACGTCCTGAAGCTCGCCGAGGCGGTCACCGACGAGGGCGCCGCAGCCGCACTCAAGGACTACGTCCTCACCGACCGCCTGCTGGAGAACTTCGACGAGGCCCTCGGCCTGATCAAGGCGGCCCTCGACGGGCACACCTCCAAGGCTGCCTACCTGCACGGCTCCTTCGGTTCCGGTAAGTCGCACTTCATGGCCGTCCTGCACACCCTGCTCCGTGGCAACCCGGCGGCGCTGCAGCGCGGTGAGTTCGACAAGACGCTCGCCAAGCACGCCTGGCTGGGCGTCGAGCGCAAGAAGTTCCTCCTGGTGCCGTACCACATGCTCGGCGCCAAGTCCCTGGAGCAGCGCGTCCTCGGCGGCTACGTCTCGCACGTCAAGGCGCTGCACCCGGACGCACCGATCCCGCAGGTGTACCGCACCGACGCGCTCTTCGAGGACATCCGGCGCCTGCGCAGCAAGATCGGCGACGAGCAGTTCATCGCAGGCCTCGCCGGCGACAACGGCGACGGGGCCGGCGCCGACGTGACCAACGAGTGGGGCGAGGGCTTCGCCTGGGCACCTGCTCTGCTCGACTCCGCGCTCTCGGCGGAGCAGCAGGACATCTCGGACGAGTCCGAGAAAAAAATGGACCTCGTGAACCCGTCCACCCCCGCCGAGCTGCGGGCCAAGCTCGTCCAGGAGGCCATCGCCAACTGGTTCCCCGGCTTCGCGCAGAACGCGAAGGAGGACGAGTTCGGCTTCATCTCCCTCGACGCCGGCCTCTCCGTCATCGCGGCGCACGCCAAGTCGCTCGGCTACGACGGCCTGATCCTCTTCATGGACGAGCTGATCCTGTGGCTCGCCAACCGCATCCACGACCAGAAGTTTGTCTCCCGCGAGGCCGACAAGATCACCAACTTCGTGGAGGGCGCCGACTCCCGCCGGGCCGTCCCGGTGGTGTCGTTCATCGCCCGCCAGCGCGACCTGCGCGAGCTGGTCGGCGAGGAGGTGTCGGGTGCGGGCGAGACCGCGATCCAGGACAGCCTCAACCTGGCCTCCGGCCGGTTCGACAAGATCACCCTGGAGGACCGCAACCTCCCGCAGATCGCCCATACTCGCCTGCTCAAGCCGATTGACGACGAGGCCGCCGAGAAGCTGAACGCGGCGTTCGCCAAGGCCAAGCGGGTGGGACCGCAGGTCTGGGATGTCCTGCTCGGCTCGGAGGAGGGCACCACCACCGGGGCGGACGAGGCGTCCTTCCGCCTCACCTACCCCTTCTCCCCCGCCTTCATGGACACCCTCGTCCACATCTCCTCCGCCCTGCAGCGCTCGCGCACCGGTCTGAAGCTGATGGGCCAGCTGCTCGCCGACCACCGCGACGATGCCCGGCTGGAGCAGTTGATCCCGCTCGGCGACCTCTACCCGGTGATCGCGGATGGCGGTGACAAGCCGTTCGTCGACAGCCTGAAGGTCGAGTTCCAGGCAGCCGACAAGCTCTACCGCACCAAGCTGCGTCCCTACCTGCTCGGCGAGAGCGAGATCACCGAGGAGGACATCGAGCGCTACCGGACCCAGCCGGAGACCATCACCGACCCGCAACTCGCCCAGCGCTGCCGTAACTTCATCGGTGACAACCGATTGATGTGCACCCTGTTGCTGTCCGCGCTGGCGCCGAGCGTGCCCGCCCTGCGCGATCTGACGATCCGCCGCCTGGGCGCTCTCAACCACGGCTCGGTCGTCTCCCCGATCCCGGGTGCCGAGATCGGCGTCATCAGGAACAAGGTCGCCGCTTGGGCCGCCCGGTTCGCCGAGATCAAGGAGACCGGTACCCAGGCCAACGCGGGTGTGCGGCTCGAACTCGCCGGCGTGGACGTGGACTCCGTCATCGCCAACGCCAACGTCAACGACAACCCGGGCAACCGGCGCGTGTTGGCCCGTCGGCTGCTGGCCGAGGAGCTGGGCGTCGAGACGCACGACGGCCGGCTCGACGCCGACGAGCTGAAGTTCCTCTGGCGCGGTTCCCACCGCTCGGTGGAGGTCGTCTTCGGCAACATCGCCAACACGGACTCCATGCCCGACCACGAGTTCACCCCCAGCTTCGAGAACAGCTGGCGCTTTGTCATCGACCTCCCCTTCAACGAGACCGAGTTCGGTCCGGTCGAGGACGCCAACCGGGTGCGTGACCTGCGCGCCCGATCCGGCGAGCAACCCGCCAGGACGGTCGCCTGGATCCCCACCCACCTGTCGACCGCGCGCTTCCAGGACTTCCGCCGCCTGGTCACCATCGACTACGCACTCAGCGACCAGCGCCGTTTCGACACCCAGTACGCGGGGCACCTGAACGCGGACAACCGGGCCCGGGCCAGGGACCTGCTGAAGGGCCAGCACGAGTCGCTGACCAAGACGGTGAAGGCCGCCCTCAAGCAGGCGTACGGGCTGGCCGAGAAGAAGAGCTCCGACGTGGAGCTCGGCTTCGACGACCACTTCGAGCCGCTGCCGGACGTCCCGGACCTGCGGCCGGGCATCGGGCAGTCCCTGCACGACGCAATTCGGCACGTGGCCGGCCGACTGCTCGCCCACCAGTACCCGGCCCACCCCTTCTTCGACCGGGACGCCCCGGGTACCGCCGTCAAGCCGGCCGATGCCAGGACCGTCTTCGCCCACATCCGGGCCGCCGGTGAGGCCAGCGACCGGCGGGTCGAGATCATCGCCAAGGACCGCCCGCTGATGAAGCGGATCGCTGGTGAACTCGGCCTCGGCCAGCAGAAGGAGGCGTACTTCGAGCTCTCCACCCGGTGGGCCGAACACTTCCGCCGCGAGGCCCGCACCGAGGGGGTCACCGGCGACCTGACCGTCGTGCGCCTCACCGACTGGCTGGACCGGCCCGAACCGATGGGCCTGGATCCGTTCCTCGCCAACCTGGTCATCGCCTCCTTCGCCGAGCTGGACGACCGGGTCTGGGTGCGCGGCGGCGGCCTGCTCGATCCCGCACCCGAGCCGGCCGCGATCAAGCCGGGTGATGCCCTGCGCACCCAGCCACTGCCCGACGAGGCTTCCTGGGAGGAGGCCGGTCGCCGCTACCAGCACATCTTCGGTGCCAAGCCGAAGACCCTGCGCCGCAGCCGGATCGTCAGCCACTTCGCCGCCGAACTCCTGGCTGCTGCCCGCACCTATCAACCGCACGCCACCAGCCTCGTCGAGCAGCTCGACAAGCGCGCCGACCTCCTGGGCCTCGATGACACGGACGGCACCGACCGGCTCACCATCGCCAGGCGCTCCCTCGATCTGCTCGACGCACTCGTCGCCGCCGACAAGGGCCCGGCGGCCGGATCTGGCTCGGCCAAGCAGGTCATCGGCGTCCTCGCCGCCTTCGACCTCGGCACTGTGTCGCCCGAGGGGTACGCAGCGTCCATCAAGCAGGCGGAGGCCGTCGCCTCAGCGCTGGCCGGGGCCGCCTGGGACATGCTCAAGCTCGCGCCCAACTACGGTCCGGCCGGCCAGGCCGTCCTGGACGAACTGCGCAGTGCCGCCCGGGCAGAGCAGAAAACCAAGGACCTGCCCAAGGCACTGAAGGACGCGCGACGCGACATCGTCGATGTCATCGAACGCAGCCGGGCCGCCGCCACTCCCCCGCCTGCACCCGTCGCCCCCGTTCCCCCGCCTGCGCCCGCTCCCCGCGCTGACGACACCGACCTGACCACCCCCACCAGTGACCCCAGGGTGCCCACCGAGCCCGTCGAGCCGACCACCCGCAACCGCGGGCGCCGCTCGGGCGGCGGCCGCACCACCGCGGCTCACGCCATCGCCGAACTCCGCGCCGAGCTGGACGAACTGGCCGCGCGGGAGCCCGACGCCACCGTCGAGATCACCTGGCGGGTGGTGGAATGAGCACCCCGGTCACCACCAGCGCGGTCCGGCTGAACACCGGCACCGTCACCCAGTACCTGGCCTCGCAGTCGGGGCTCGCCGCCGGCCGGCGCAAGGCCGTCCTGTTGCGTGCCGCCGCCGAATGGGACGGCGCCGCTGAACTCGGCTGGGGCGAACAACGGCGGGCCAAGGTGGCGGCGGCACCGTCCCCGCTCGCGGTGTACGAGCTGGTGCTGGCACACCTGGCCGCCGGCGCGTCGGGCCCGGAGGTCCTGGTCGTACTGACAGACCGGGAGGAGTCGGAGCTGGGCCCCGACCTGCTGGCCCAGGTGTACCGGCAGCGGGTCAACGCCGTCGACACCTGGGACGTGGTCCGGCAGGCCTTCGGCGCAGCCAGCGCCGACAACCGTCTGCTCAAGGACAACTGGGCCGCGGAATCCCTGCTCGACGCGACCCCGCCGGCCGGCTGGCCGCAGCTCGGCGGTGGAGTGCTGGCCCGCCCAGGTGCCCTGAGCTCCCTCACGCTGCGGCGGCTCGGGATCGGCCGTTTCGATCCGGACCGGATGGACCAGGCCACACCCGACACCGGCTTGGATGTCCCCGCTCTCCTGCGCTGGTCGCTGACGCCCGGTGGGCCGGACCGCTTCCTCGCCCTGCGCGCGCCTGAACGGGCAGGGCTGGCAGAGTTCCTGGGTGAGGAGGACCAGGCCGGTCTCACCGGGCGGGCCCTGCTGGCCCTGGTCGGCGCCGACCACGGCCCGGACGCGGTCGCGTTCGGTCTGCTCTGCGCGGCCCTGTGGGTGCACGCGGACGCGACATCGGCGAGTGCTGAGGACTACCGGGCGCGCGGACGCGCCGAGCGGTGGTTCGGTGAGGAACCGCCCGCCCACGGCGAGGCACTCGACGCACTGGCAACCGCCTTCGGACGCAGCTGCGAGGAGTTCGTCTCCGTCCTCCTGCTGACGGGCCGTTCAGGCTTCGACGACGAGGCCGCCGCCGCCCGGCGGCTGACCGGCGCCGTCCTGGACCGGGCGGACGCGCTGGTCGAGCAGTTCGGCGCCCGAGCGGCCGCCGAGGCCAGCCCGGTCCTGGCAGCCGGACTCGAGGCCCGCTTCACCGCGGTCGGCCGAGCCCTCGGGACGAGTGATCTGCCGCGCCTCGCGCAGGCGGTGCTTGCGGCGGGCGATCACCACCTGGCCTCGGGAGACGCGGCCAGGCCCCGGGTGGAGCGGGCCCGGATGGCCCAGCGGCTCGCCCAGTGGCTGGCCACCGACCCTTCGGTGGAGATCCCGACGGTGGCGGCCGGCATCAGCCGCCATGTCGCCGAGACCGGCTGGGTCGACCTGGCGCTCGAGCACATCGAGGCCGGGGGCGACAGTGATGACGTGCTGAAGTCCGCCTACGACCAGCTCTGTTCCTCGGTCCGCACCCGGCGGCGGGAGATCGACCGCCACTTCGCCATGACCCTGGCCACCTGGACAACGGCGGGGACGGACCCGGGCAGCATGCTCACCGTCGAGACCTTCCTGCCGAGGGTCGTCGGCCCGGTGGTGAAGGCCGGCGAGCGCCGGGTGCTGCTCGTGGTCATCGACGGGATGAGCGCCGCCATAGCCACTGAACTGGGCGCGGAACTGCGCGAGCACTGGGCTGAGTACGATCCGACGCCCCGGGCCGCCGGAAGCGCAGCTGCTGCCGACCTGTCAGGTGCTCCCAAGCGCCGGGCCGTCGCCGCCGCTCTGCCGACCGTGACCGCCGTCTCCCGGACCTCGCTCTTCGCCGCGCGACTGATGACGGGCACGCAGGCGGACGAGTCGCGGATCCTCCCCACCCACCGGTTCTGGGGTAGCGAGAAGGTGGCCGTCTTCCACAAGGACGACCTGCGCAGCGAGACCAGCGGCGCGATCTTCGGCTCCGCCCTCTCCGAGGCGTTGGCCGGCGACACGCACGTCGCAGTGGTGCTCAACACGGTCGACGACCGGCTCGCCAAGGAGCAGAAGCTCGGCGACGGTTCGTGGCGGCTGTCGCACATAGGAGGGCTGCAGGACCTGTTGCGTTTTGCCGCCGCCCAGGGACGTGCAGTCATCCTCACCAGTGACCACGGACACGTGGTCGACCGCCGCGGGATCAAGGTGGAGCGCGACGGTGCGGCCTCGGCCCGGCACCGCGCACCCGGCGGGGCGCTCGGTGAAACCGAGATCGCCCTTGCCGGGCCGCGGGTGGTCTCACCGCAGACAGGTGGCGAGATCGTTGCGCTCTGGGACGCCGACTCCCGCTACACCGCCCTCAAGGCGGGCTATCACGGCGGCGCTTCGCTCGCCGAGGTCGCCATCCCCCTGCTCGCCCTCCTCCCCTTCGGGGCCACCCCGCCCAAGGGCTGGCGTGAGCTCGGCAACCCCGAGCCCTCCTGGTGGGCTCTCACTCCGGGCACCTCCCAGCCTCGGCCGGTCCCAGCGGCCCCCCCGAAGAAGCCTGCCAAGACGACTCGGCCCGCCAAGCCCGCGGCGCCGGGCCACGACGTCCTCTTCGAGGTCGCCCTTGAGCCCTCGGCGGGCGGCGAAGACACGCTCCTGACACCCGCCCTGATCTCTCCCCAGGACGCCATGGTCGAGAATCTGCTGGGCTCCCAGATCTTCAAAGATCAGGTGGAGCTGCTCGCCCGCAAGCCTGACCTGGTCAAGGTCGAGAAGGCCCTGCGGGCGCTGCTGGACGCAGGCGGCACCCTGCCCGTGACCGCTCTGGCCCAGCGGATCGGTCTGCTTGCCGTCCGCGCGGACGGTTTCGCCGCCGTGCTGAGGCAACTGCTCAACTACGACAGTGTCCAGGTCCTGGAGACCCTTCCGGACGGCCGTACTCTGCGGCTCGACACGGGACTGCTGCGCACCCAGTTCGACCTGCGCTGATCCGGCGCCGGGGCGGGTCGCTGCCCCGGCGCCATGTCCGGGGCCGAGCCCGCTCGGCTCCGGGTGGAAATTCACCCGACCGCAGAGACGAGGGCACCCGTGATCACGGTCGCCCAGTGATGGGAGACTTGCCGGGTGAGTGCCGAAGGAACCTCCCGATCCTCGACCGTCAGCGCAGCCCGCCGCCGGGACGTGATCGACGCACTGCGTCGCGGTGCGGTGCCCGAGAACGGTCTCGATCTGCTCGCCACCGGTCTCGGCCGGTTCGAATCCGCACTCGATGCGGAGCTGAACGCCGTCGTCTCCGGGTCATCAGTGTTCAAGGCAGTACGTGGTGAGTACGGATCAGGCAAGACGTTCTTCACCCGGTGGCTCGGCGAACGCGCCAAACGCCGGAACTTCGCCGTCGCCGAGATCCAGATCTCGGAGACCGAGACCCCGCTGCACAAACTGGAAACCGTCTACCGGCGGCTGACCGAACGGCTCGGCACCTCGAGCTTCCCGCCGAGCGCGCTGCGGCCCGTGGTGGACGCCTGGTTCTACGCACTGGAGGAGGACGCCCTGGCCGCCGGGTCCTCCGAGGAGCAGCTCCCCGAGGAGGTGGAGCGGCTGCTCACCGCCCGGCTGAGCGAAGTGTCCCGACATGCCCCGTCGTTCGCAGCGGCTCTACGCGGCTACCGGACCGCCCTCGCCTCGGGTGACGAAGGCACGGCAGCCGCGGTGCTCGCCTGGCTCGGCGGGCAGCCGAACGTGGCCGCCGCCGCGCGACGGTCGGCCGGGGTACGCGGCGACCTCGACCATTTCGGCGCGCTCGGGTTCCTCCAGGGCCTGCTCACCGTGCTCCGGGATTCCGGACACGCCGGGCTGTTCCTCGTCCTCGACGAGGTCGAGACGCTCCAGCGGGTTCGCTCCGACGCCCGCGACAAGGCGCTCAACGCACTGCGCCAGCTGATCGACGAGGTCCACTCCGGCCGCTTCCCCGGCCTCTACCTGGTGATCACCGGCACGCCCGCCTTCTACGACGGCCAGCAGGGCGTCCAGCGCCTTCCCCCACTCGCCCAACGCCTGGCGACCGACTTCACCACCGACCCACGCTTCGACAACCCGCGTGCCGTCCAGCTGCGGCTGCCCGGCTTCACCCGCGACTCGCTCATCGGCCTCGGGGTAACGATCCGTGATCTCTACATGGAGGGTGCCGAGTCCGCCGACCGGATCAAGGCACTCGCAGACGACGCCTACATCGCCGACCTGGCCGACGCCGTCGGTGGCGCCCTGGGCGGCAAGGTGGGCGTGGCTCCGAGGCTGTTCCTGAAGAAGCTGGTGGGCGACGTGCTCGACCGGATCGACCAGTTCGACGACTTCGACCCGCGCCGGCACTACCGGTTGACCGTCTCCGACCATGAACTCACCACCACGGAGCGGAATCTGGCCGCCGCCGGATCAGCGGACGACATCGAACTGGACCTTTGATGGCCGTCCCCGACGAGTCCGAGACCCACGCCCCGGGCACTACCGACTCGGCCAACCCCCTCGACCGGCTTGACCCGGTCGTCCTGCACCACATCGTGAACACTCTGGGATGGCCCGACCTGCGCCCTCTTCAGCGCGCCTCGATCGGCCCGCTCATGGACGGCGAGGACGCGGTGCTGCTGGCCCCGACCGCCGGCGGCAAGACCGAGGCGGCATGCTTTCCCGTGCTCTCAGCGATGGCACAGCAGCGTTGGACCGGCGTCTCGGTGCTCTACCTGTGCCCGCTCAAGGCTCTGCTCAACAACCTCATCACACGCGTCGATTCCTACGCACAGTGGCTCGGTCGGCGCGCCGAGCTCTGGCACGGTGACACCACGGAGTCGCATCGGCGGCGAATCCGCGCCGATCCGCCCGACGTTCTCCTCACCACCCCCGAGTCGCTCGAGGCCATGCTGATCGGAATCAAAACCGACCACGCCCAGCTCCTCTCGTCCATCCGTGCGGTCGTCGTGGACGAAGTTCACGCTTTCGCGGGAGACGACCGCGGCTGGCACCTCCTGGCCGTTCTGGAGAGGCTCGAGCGCATCACCGGCCGTCCCATCCAGCGCATCGGTCTCTCGGCGACGGTCGGGAACCCGCACCAGTTGCTCACCTGGCTCCAGGGCTCAGGCGCGAGCAACCGCTCCGGTCAGGTCGTCGCACCCGATCTCGCGGCAACTCCCGCCGGCGCCCGGCCGACCGGCGAGGTCGAACTGGACTACGTCGGTTCGCTGGACAACGCCGCGAAACTCATCGCTTCCCTCCACCACGGCGAGAAGCGACTGGTCTTCTGCGACTCCCGCAGGCAGGTGGAGCAGCTCGGTGCCGCTCTGAGAGCCCGTGACGTCACCACCTTCCTGTCCCATGCCTCGCTGTCGGCCGAAGAACGGGCCCGCTCGGAGCAGGCCTTCGCAGAAGCTCGCGACTGCGTCATCGTCTCCACCTCCACCCTGGAACTGGGCATCGACGTCGGGGACCTGGACCGCGTCATCCAGATCGACGCTCCCCGCACCGTCGCCTCCTTCCTCCAACGCATCGGCCGAACCGGCCGGCGCGCCGGGAGCCTGCGCAACTGTCTCTTCCTGGCCACCGAGGAGGAAACCCTGCTCCAGGCAGCGGGCTTGCTGCTGCTGTGGGGACGGGGCTGGGTCGAAGCCGTCACTCCGCCGCCCGAACCTCGGCATCTGGTCGCCCAACAGCTCCTTGCCGTGACCCTCCAGGAACAGACGCTTGGGACCCACCTGTGGAGCCTTGAGTGGAACGGCCTGGCCCCGTTCGACCGCTCCGGCGAACCGATCCTGAGATACCTGGTGGGTGAGGGCTTCCTCGACGACGACAACGGCCTGCTCTTCATCGGCCCGGAGGCTGAACAACGCTTCGGCCGGCGCCACTTCATCGAACTGACCGCATCGTTCACGGCCCCTCCCCAGTTCACCGTCCTGTCCGGACGCACCGAGATCGGACAGATCGACCCCTCGGTCCTCACAGAGGAACGGCCCGGGCCTCGCAGACTCCTGCTCGGTGGGCGGAGCTGGCAGGTCACCTTCATCGACTGGTCCAGACGCCGGGCGTTCGTGGAGCCTGCCGACGGCGGAGGCATCGCCAAATGGTCCGGCCACGGGATCGCGGGCCTCTCGTACGAGCTGACCCGGTCCATGCGCGACGTGCTGTTGGGTTCCGATCCACCGGTCTCACTTACCCGGCGTGCACAGGCCCGCCTCCAGCAACTGCGCGAGGAGGAGGCCCCTGGCAGCGTGCACCCCGCCGGGAGCCTCGTCACGCGATTCGGAAACGACGTGCGGTGGTGGACGTGGGCCGGCTTTCGAGCCAACGCCACGCTTGCTGCCACCCTGTCGTCCATCGCGGACCCCGTGCAGCGCCCTACCGACTGCTACGTGCGGCTTCGCGAGGACCTGACGGCCCAGATGTGGCAGAGTGCCCGAACAAGTGCCGGCGATGGCCTGGTCTTCCCGGACGTCGACCGGCGGGCCGTCAAGGGGCTCAAGTTCTCGATCGCGCTGCCTGAACGACTCGCGATGGCAACCGTCGCGGCTCGCTTGGCCGACTTTCCGGGGGCCTCTGCTGCTCTTGCGGAACCGGTACGGCTTCACGTCATGCTGACCTGACGCAACGTGACGTGCCCAGGGACAGGAAGCTGCACCCCCAAGAGCGATATCTGTCAGATCTTCCTACTAATGTTCCGGCCATGGGCCTTGAGGATCTGACACGTGCAGGAATACAGGCTGCGGTTCGGGAGCACGATCTTCTCGGCCGCGTCGCCTTCCGCAGCTGGCACAGCTGCGACCGAACCTCGACGTACGAGTTGACGGTGGGCGGCAAGCGCTACGACGCGACTGTCATTGCTGCAGTGGGACACCTGTATGCCACCGGCGCCCTGCTGACGGCTGAGGATGTCCAGGGCAGCCAGCAAGCAGAGGTACACCGCCTACGCACGCTGGGTTTCACCGTCGAGGAAGGTGGCTCGACCGAGGAGCAGCTGAACGCACCCGAGAAGCCGCAACTGATTCTGCAGCCGCGAGGTGGCCCCAAGGATCACGGCCCGCAGCACTTCGCCAGGTCGATGCGGCAAGGCATTCGAGTCTCGGACCTTCGACAGGCAGTCGGTTCAGAGGCTGATGTGCTCGCTGGCCTGTACCCGGACGGTATCGCCCGATTGTGGGGCTCGACCCCGACCTCGCACCCCAACAACGAGAAGGTACGGGCGCTGAGCGGTCGCCGGGTCGGTGACCACGTCCTCTTCTACGCCGGGTGGAAGTTCCTCGCACGCGCGAGAGTCCTGGGACTCTTTACCAGCTCCGCAGTGGCCCGCGCAGTCTGGGGAACCGACGAAGACAGCGCGACCTGGGAGCACATCATGGCCCTGGACGATTTCGAAGAGTTCCCCCAAGCGGTCCCTGCTCCGGAGATTCTGGAGGCGCTAAAGGTGCCGCGTCCCCTGCGCATGCTCACGCTGCGATCAGCCGACGACTACGCACGCGTCTCCCACTTTCTCCCGCCGCAAGGCTCATCGCAGTCCAGGGCGGCCGTGCCCTCTCAGTCGTCCGCCTCCCTGACGAGCGCGGAGTTGCTGGCGCAGCTCGACGCACTCAAGACCCATCGGAACTCCATGAACGGGGCAGCAAGCCGCCATCAGCCACTCGCGTTGCTCTGGACGATCGCCCGGATCGCCGCAGGCAAGCCGCGCCTGGCGCCGTGGTCGCTCTTCCGCGCGGAGGTCGGAGCGCTCCTGTCCGAGTTCGGGGTGCCAGGTTCCAAAATCACCCCCGAGTATCCCTTCTGGCACCTTCAGGGAAGCGGTGTGTGGGAGGTGCACGGAGTACCCGAGCCCGCCGACGCCATGCCCCAGATCAAGGTGTTTAACACTGCTCAGCCGGTTGCAGGCATGTCCCACGAGGCAGCCAAGCTCATGCAGAACCCTGTCACCCGCCTCGACGCCTTGGTCCGGCTGCGTAACCGCTATCTCCAGGACGTCGACCAACGCGCCCTGCTCGGCAAACTGAGGCTGGCCGGGTACACCACGGCGGACGGTCTCCTCGACGAATCCGCGGACGGACGAGAGAGGAAAAGCACTAACGTGGTGCGCTCGACCGGCGGCGCCGAGCGACGGGAATCCATCGGCTCCCGCATCGTGCGAAACACAGCGCTCGCAACCTTGGTGAAGGAAATACACGGCCACAAGTGCCAGGTCTGCGAAACCAGGCTGCAGTACAAGCTGAAGCCCTACAGCGAAGCTGCCCATGTCCGCGGGCTGGGGTCACCCCATGACGGTCCGGACGAGCTGCACAACATGCTATGTCTGTGCCCCAACCACCACGTCCTTTTTGACGGCCTGGAGATCTACGTCGATGCTGACGACGTGGTGCGGCAGACCCATAGCGACAAGCCGTTGGGCCGACTCCGCCGGCACGTCGATCACCCCATCGACGAGAAGCACCTCAGTTATCACCGGACGCTGTGCGAACTAAACAGTTGAACCAAAGCCAAAATGGTTGCGTCCAAGGAAGTGGTGTACGGGTTCCACGATGGCGTCCCTCTGTGTGGTGTAGCGATCACGCGTGAGATGTGCGCGGGATCGCTCCCGGGGCGCACACCCACGAGGGGCTCACACTCCCTGAGCATGGGTCAGCCACCGTGCAACTCTCCGAAGTGAACGGCCGGTTCAACGAAGGAGACGCACGGTGACCCTGTCCCAGTCTCCCCAACCCTCTATTTGAGCCCCTGATCCGACATCAGTAAAGGGATCGTCAAAATTTTAATGACGCATGTCGCAGATCGGGCCATTTCCCCACATCCTCTCCATCGGCACGGGCCCTGAACTCCATGGCTCGGCGATACTCGCGCGGGGTGATCAACATCCCGGCACCGAGCCCAGAGGACCGAACAAGCAATGGAAATAAGACAACGTCAGCGTGCATCGAGCGGGGCCATGGCGGCACTGCTTGCCGGTGCGCTCGCCGCGGCAATGCTCAGCGGTGCGCCAACCGCCGCAGCCGCGCCGACGGCCGCGCCGAACGCAGCTCCTAAGGCGGCGGCAGGCATGCTGTCGGCGAAGGACGCCGCCACGCAGGCGAAGACGACCGGCAAGCCGGTCGTAGCCACCGTGCTGATCACCGAGACCTCGCAGACCACCGCGAACCCGAACGGCACCATGACGCTCAGCCAGAGTGCCGTACCGACACGCACGTTTCGCAACGGCGCCTGGATCGACCTGGACGCGACGCTCAAGACCAACCCCGACGGAACGATCTCACCTGCGGTAACACCGAACAGCGTGGTCCTGTCCGGTGGCGGCAACGGCCCGCTCGCCTCGTTCCACACCGGCGGCCAGGGCATGACCCTCACCCTCCCGGTCACGCTGCCCCACCCGACGCTCAACGGCCCCAGCGCGATCTACGCGGACGTGCTGCCCGGCGTCGACCTCACCGTCACCGTCCGCACCACCGGCGCGATCAGCGACGTCTTCACCGTCAAGAACAAGGAAGCAGCGCACACCCCCAGACTCGCCGACCTCCTCAACGCCAAGACCAGCACCACCCACGGCCTCAAGGTCACAGCCGACAACGACGGCAACATCGCCGTCGCTGATCCGGCCGGCCACCATCTCTACACCGCTCCCCCCCCACGCCTGGGACTCCGCAACCCAACCGGCGCCGGCGATCGAGAGCCGGGCTGCCATTCGCACCGAGTCGGCCGTCGGAGCTCCCGGACGCGCCGCGCATACCGCGAAGTTGCAGGTGAGCGCCGAGCCTGAGGCGATCTCGTTGACACCACCCAGTGATCTGCTGGACGCGTCCGATACCGTCTATCCGGTCTACGTCGACCCGACCTACTCCCCCAACTACGGCAACAACGCCTGGTCCAGCCCCAGCGCCGCCTACCCGAACACCAATTACTGGAACAACACCGTCGACCCCACCGCCGGAATCAGCCAGATCGGCAACAGCGGCATCGGCGAGTCGATGAGCCTGTTCAACTTCACTTTCGGCTCACTCAGCGGCGCCACCATCTACGGCGCCTACTTCGGTATCACCGAAACCCACTCCTGGTCCTGCCAGAACCGGGCCGTCGACCTGTACGCCCCTTCGGCGGCGCTCAACTCCTCCAACGCCACCTGGAACTCCTGGGCCGGCAACCTCGGCAGCGCCATCGGCTCGCAGTCCTTCGCCTACGGCTACACCGGCTGCCCCGCCTCAGCGATCCCCCCGTTCAACGTCACCGGCACCATCGCCAATGACGTGTCAAACGGCAAGAGTACTCAGACCCTGGCGATGCGCTCCGACAACAGCTCCGACAACTACGCGTTCAAGGAGTTCCAGGCCAACACCGCCAACCTCACCATCACCTACGACAAGACTCCCAACACCCCGGGCGGGCTCTACACCTCCCCCGCCACCAACTGTCAGAACACCACCCTCGGCGACACCGCGGTCTCCCTCTACGCCCCCGTCTCCACCCCCACCAACAGCTCCCTCACCACCACCTTCGACCTCTACAAGTCCTCCGACAGCTCCCGGAGCAACCTGCTCACCTCCACCAACGGCATCAACTCCGACGCCTATACGGGAGCCTCCGGCCAGGCCGCTGTCCTACCCGTCCCCGAGTCCCTCTTCAAGGGCGCGGCTAACGGCGCCGTCACTTCCTTCACCTGGCAGGTCCAGGCATCCGACGGCAACCTCACCTCTGGCTGGTCCAGCACCTGCACTTTCAACTGGGACCCGACCCGACCGGGTGCACCGACCATCACCGTCAACTCACAGCCCCCGAGCGGTGCCGTCGCCTGTGCCACCGTCAACGACACCACGGACACCGTTCAGCAGGTGGGCAGCACCTGTTCGTTCAGCCTGACCCCGCCCAACGGCGCCGTCGTCTCGGGCTACCAGTACCAGCTGAACCAGTCCCCCCCGGTGACCATCAGTGCGACCGGTGCGACAAGCATCAGCGTTCCGCTGCCCTCTCTCGTCAACTCCCTGACCGTCAACGCCCTGTCCGCCGGTGGCAACCTCGGCTCGGCGACCACCGTCTGGTTCGACGGTGCCAAGCTCAATCCGCCCGCCAAGGACGGTGACCTCACCCTTGACGGCACCCCGGACCTGATTGTCCCCGGGAACACCACCGGCGTCCTCCCGTCTGGCCTGTGGCTCATGAAGGGCAACTCCGACGGCACCGTCTCCCAGAACCCCGTTAACATCGGCAGCAGCGGTCTGGCCATCAACACCGGCACCAACGCGGCTGACTGGAACGGCGCCCAAGCCGTCACCGGAAGCCTGTGCGGCTACGGCGCGCAGGACGTTCTGGCGTACTTCCCCAGCGGCAACAACGCCGGCGGCGCAGACATCGCCTGCAGCGACGGCAGCACTGGACCCCTGCACCTCGGCAGCCCCACCAGTATCGGCAACACCTCCGCCCCCCTGCGGATCCCAGCTGGTTCCTTCCAGGACGCCAACGGCAACAACGCCACCCAGCTCGCCAACGCCGGCAACACCAGCAGGCAGAACACCGGCCTCCCGGACCTGCTCGCCACCATCAACAACCAGCTGGTCCTGTTCTACTCCACCACCGCCAACGGCTACAGCAGCAACGCTCAGTTCGGGATGTGCGCCGGCGGCTGCAACGTCCTGAGCAATCTCACCAGCCCTGACGGAACCCAGGACTGGAACAGCTGGACCATCACCACGGCCCAGCTCGGCTCCGGTACCGCCATGTACCTGTGGAACCCCAGCACCGGAGCCCTCGACCTGTGGACCGGCCTCGCCCTGTCCACCGACGGCACGACCCTGACCACCACCGGCCAGTACACCATCGCTACCAATTGGAACGCCGGCAAGGCGCTCCTGCTGCGCACGGCCGACGTCACCGGCAACGGAATCCCCAGCCTCTGGGGAACCGATGCCTCGACCGGTCTCGTCACCACCTACCAGCCCGCCGCGCTCGCCAACAACCCAGCCGTCAGCACCTCGGTGACGACGCTCAGCGGCCCGCGCACTGCCGCACCCACCGCGCGACCGGTCGTCTACGACCCCGACACCGCAACGGCCGAGGTCTTCGAGATCGGAACCGATGGCGCGATGTACCACTCGTACTCGACCAACGGGGCGCCGTGGAGTACGTGGGCGACGATGGGTGGAAGCTTCTCGGCGAAGCCCGTGGCGATCTACAACCCGGACAGCAGGACCGAAGAGGTGTTCGCGGTCGGCACCGACGGATACGTCTACCACTCGTACTCGACCAACGCGGCGCCGTGGAGTTCTTGGGCCACCATCGGCTCATATAAGTTCAGCCAGTCACCCGCCGTGGTCTACGACCCGGCGACGAAGTCGATCGAGCTCTTCGGCATCGGCACCGACGGACGCATGAACCACGCGTCGTACGTCAACGGAACGTCCTGGAGTGCATGGACCACTCTGGACACGGGGTACATCTTCTCGGGCTCGCCATCAGTCGTGTATGAATCGAACGCGAGTAACATCGATCTGTTTGGCATCGGCGCGGACGGCGTGATGAACCATGCCTACAGCACCAACGGCGGCCCCTGGAGCCCCTGGGCGAGCATCGGTCTGGGCCACCATTCCACAGGCTCGCCAGCCGCGGTCTACAACCCGACGAATTCAACCGCAGAGGTGTTCGCAATCGGCACCGACGGAGTGATGAACCACGCATACAGCACCAAGGCCGGCCCGTGGAGCGCATTCTTCTCACTCGACTCGAGCTACCACTTCAGCGGTTCACCCGACGTCATATTCAACCCGACGGTCGACTCGGTCGAGCTCTTCGGCATCGGGACCAACGGCATCATGAACCACCAGTGGTTCAACAGCGGCTCATGGTCGGGCTGGTTCAGCCTGAGCGACTGGGCATTCTCCGGAACCCCCGCAACCGTGTATGAACCGAACACGAGTACCGACGAGGTCTTCGGAGTCGGCACCGACGGCAGGGTCAACCACGCCTACAGCGCCAACGGCCACTGGTGGAGCCCCTGGTTCACGATCGGCACCAACACGTTCGCGAACAACTGATCTCACGGCCGGGGCACTTCTTCGACATTCCAAGAAGGCGTGACCCGGCCCGTGACAGTCACTCCCACCTCTTTCGGACGGCCCGTCGTCATGCCGACGGGCCGTCCCCCCAGGGCGAGCGGTGGACGACCCGTCGCCGCCCTCCGCAGGCACCGACCTGCGAGGCATGGCCGCGCGAGCGGCGGGACAAGTTGAGCGGCGAGCAGCGGAGGCAGTCCGGCCGCGGCGAGGACGACCAGGCGGTCGTCGATGGGGGAGCTGTTGGCCGGCCTGCTTCAACATCAGGCGCAGCGGAAGCTCATGGGGGTTGATCTGTCTCATCGGCTGGTGCCGGATAATGTGTGGGAGCTGGCGGCGCCGTTGATCCCGTCGTTCGCGTCCCGCCGTCAAGGTGGCGGGACGGCGGGGCTGAAGGACCAGCGAAGTAGTAGTACACCGCGCCATACGGCGGGAGGTCGTGTGGCAGGTATCGCCACTGGCAACCGGTCCGGGCCTGGTACAGGATCGCGTTCACGATCTCCCGCAGGTCGTACTTGCCCTGATGGCCACTGACCGAGGGATGCCCTCCCTTCCATGCCGTCAGAACCGGCCGGATCAGCTCCCACCGCTCATCCGACAGATCACTCAGGTACGGGTCACGCTCGCCCACACCTCCACTTCAGCGCATCGCAGAGAAACGTCAACCCTCTTACGGCGAAAGGAACTTAGACAAGCAGGAACGAGTTGGGGCGCCGACGTGACCACTTCGGCCAGCATTAGCACAGGCCTGTCGCGACCATCGCCACATCAGCCTCACTCGAACAATGACTACCATCAGTCACCTCTGACCGGCCCGCCCACGGCATCCCAACTCAAGCAAGCCGATCGCATTGATCTAGACCAATTTAGCTGACGGCACATCAGAGAAGTCAGCATTGGTCAGCATTGGTCTGACTAAAGCCTGTCACAGAAGGCCAAACTCGCGACTCCCGCGCTACTGGCGGGTCGACGCCCAGAAGGCCGATAGGCCATCGCGGTGGAGGCTCCCGAGGAACCCCCAGCGCACCGAGCGGCACTCCACGAAGCGCACCACAGGCCGCAGCTCCAGGCATATAAGCCTAGGTCAACCAGCCCTTCCCCGTGGCTTCATCGGCACCGAGGGCAACGTAGGCGCCGACAGCCGCTGCCCGTCGTAGCCGTGTACCTCGCCGAACCTGGACCCTTCCATCCAGTCAGATCGTGCCTGTACGATCTCTTCCGTCGAGCGTCCGATGAAGTTCCACCACATATCACGGGAATCCCGTCTTTGTGCAGCTCAGAACCCCAGCGGATGCTCGACGGTCAGCAAAGCGTCAGCATTGGCATCCGGGGGTACGTCAGACCATGGCAACCAAGCAGCTCGCCCACGGCATGGGCGCCTTCTTCAAGGAGTGCGAGCACCACCAGTCACGGTGGTCCAAGTGCCCTCACGAGTACAAGATTCGGTATCGGAGCGTCACCGGACGACAGGTCGAGGAGTCCGGCTTCACCACCCAGGACAGGGCTGTCGCTCGACTCACCGAGGTCTATAACGAGAAGAAGACTGTTCCCCAGAGCCTGCGCAAGGCCGAGCGCATCAAGAAGTACGGGGCGATGCAGTTCGGGGAGTACTGCGCGGAATGGAAGGTCGGCCAGCGGGATCTCGCAGCGGCTTCCATGAGGCATCTCAAACTCACTCCTGGAGCACCACCTGCTCCCAACACTTGGCAGTCGGCGGATGGGTACGTTCGACGATAAGGTCGTGGACGGCTTCCTCCAGACCATGGAACGCAACGGCGTCGGGCTGGCAACGCAGTCCAACGCCTACGACAAGCTCAAGTCAATCCTGCTCGACGCCCATCGACTCGGGCTGTATGACGAGAGCCCACTGGAGGGCGTGAAGCCCCCGCAGTACGACCCGACGCGCGCCGTCATTCCCTCGTCGACTCAACTTCGGGACATACGCACGGCTGGCGACGACACGTTCCTCCTGTTCGCCGACCTCATGAGCGGCTGCGGGATACGCAACGGAGAGGCGGCGGCGGTCAACCTCAAGAACATCGTGGCCGATGACATCTACCGGATCACTGAGCAGGTGAACCAAACCACCAAGACCTACGGCCGGTTGAAGCACCGGAAGGCCGGCGAGTACCGCGACGTTCCCCTTCCCGCGCGTATCAAGGAGACCATCGACTGGTACGCGGAAAAGTACGGCACGGTCGACGGCTACCTTCTGCGGCATCCGCAGGATCTCAGCAAAGCATTTCCCCCTACCATCTCCAGAACCAGTGGCAGCGGATCAAGAAGGCCGAGGTGGTAGAGCTCCCCGAAGGCGTGGTCCGGGTCCAGCAGCCTGCCGCTCGTCGCTGGTGGGGTGGTCGCGGGGCTGGTACTGCTCGGTGGCGTTCTCTTCCTGAGCCTCCGTAACCGCAAGCCCCGGCCGCCCACTCCCGCAGGGGCACCGGGCTATCCGATGCCACCTCAGTCCCCATACGGGCAGCCGGTAAACCCCGGCTATGGCAATCCGCCTCCTCCGGCGTACGGCCCAGGACCCACCAACGGGGCCCAGGCCTACCCGGCGCCGCCTACCGACCCGTACAACCCCTCAGGCTGACCAGGCCCCTGTACTGACACCGTCGCAGCGGCTCCGTTTATTTCGCTACACACCGGACGGGTGCGCCGAGCCCCTCAGGGCGTCAGCTCTCGGTCGTGGGGGGAACGGTAGGCGCCTTGTCGGCGAGGTGGACGGAGTTGGTGCACTGGTACTGCGTCACGGCGGTGCGGGCGAGCTTCAGCGCGATGTCGGCGTAGGCCTGGCGCACCCGGGTCCGTGAGTACTGCGACTCCTTCGGATCCCCGTCGATGGTGATCAACACGTACGGCGTGGCGGGATCGCTGGCCATATCGACCCGGGCCTTGAAGTCGCACCGCAGGTAGAATTCAAGGGTGTCGTACTTGTCGTCGATCCGCCCCTGACCGTCCGGGCCGAAGTCCAGGGCCCGATAGCCCGTCGCGTAGGAACCCGACATCGTGCGGCCGTCCACACTGGGTTTGACGTCCACTTCGAGGACCGGGCCTCCCGCCCACCGCACGCCGCAGGATTCCATCTGGGCGGCGCCGAAAGCGGTCAGCGGGGCACGAACGCTGCTCCCCGACAAGGCGACGGCCGTCCCGTTCGTCCCGACCAGTGGCCTGAGGTCGTCCGGGCCGAGCGCGGACCAGCAGGCCGCCTGCGGCAGCACGACGGACTGCCACGGCTTCCACCAGAAGGCTGTGACGCCGGCTGCGACCAGCACGGCGGCGACGGCCCCGGTCCACAGTCGCCGACGCGTCCCGCGGCTTGTCGAAGGCGTGTCTACTTCGTACTCGGTCATGTCAGTTCTTTACGCCCAGGAGATACTTTGCGGCGCCGTCATCAAAACCATCCCTGGCACCGTTGAACGCGTTGCTGGCCAGGTCGTTGGCATCGGTGGTGTTCATGTTCAGCGACTGAGCTGCTGACAGGACCGCGTTCTGAGCGGCATTACCGGCCCCGGTCTCGGCAGCGCCACTGGCCTGGAGGACCTGATCGGACGCCAGCCCGTTTGTGTCGACCTTGTAGCAGGAGGCCACGCTCTGGATGATTCCAGTGGCCTTCGTGTTGATCGCGCTGCCGCCGGGCAGATCGCCGACCTTGCCGCCGCCCGTCATGTCCCAGACTTTCTGCGCCCAGCCCGAGTCGCGGTCGATCGCCTTGTTGTAGGCCGCGTCGCTCTGCTGGTGCTGCTGGTAGATCGCGTCCGACTTTCCGCCGGTGATAAGCGCTGCCACCGTACCGCCCGGGCGGGCCGCGTTCGACACCGCGTCGTCCAGGTACTTGTGGTCACTGGCGTGGAGCATGATGTCGTGCACATGAGCTGTGCTGTAGGCCTGTTGTGCCTGTGCGATCGTGCCATAGGCGTCGGGGTCGTGGCCGAGCGCCCCGAGGAGCCGAGCGGTGGCCGATGGATCCAGTTGCGGCTGTGGATTACTGGGATCCGCTGGGGTCTCATACAGCGGCAGCTTGTCCGCCGTGCCGTTGAACGCCGTCTGCACCTCACCCATGTAGGCAGCGGTCATGTGGCCGAGGCTGGTGTTCATCGAGTGGAAGACGGCACTGTTCCCAGTGATCAACGTGGGTCCGTCACTGCTGCCGAACTGGTGCACTACCTGGTTCATGACCGAGGTCATGGCAGGAGTGTGCAGCGGGTACGGCACGCCCTCGGCGTTGTAGGGCTGGCCGATGGTCGCCGCTTCGAGCGCGTGACCGAGCGCGGTTGCCTCCAGGTCGCAGGCCTTGCCGCCCTGGGTGGCGTCCTTGGTCGTGATGTCCTGGAGGACGGAGTTGTAGCCGGGATCCGTGAGCTTCGCGAGGTAGTTGTTGCTGTCGCTGGTGACTGCCTTGACCGTCCCGTCCTGGTTGTACAGCGTCGGGTGGTCGGAGAAGAACTTCGTCGCCGCGTCTGGGCTGTGCCCGAGGGCCTCCAGCATTCCCGACATCGGGTTGAGGCCGCCGTCCCCCGGGCCGAGGAACAAGGTCTGCTGCAGGGGGTTGGCCTTGATGACCGCGTCCTCCCACATGCTGGGGTCCTGCTCACTGAGCTGGGTCATGTGCTCGGCGATCGGCTGCAGGAAGTGCGCGTCGTAGTTGCCGGTCCGCAGGATGTTGGACAGGATCTGGTAGCCGTACAGATTGCCGCCCTGCAACTGGTCGGGCAGCAGCTGGTACTGCGTGGCACCCGCCTTGCGCAGACCGGCTTCCCAGGCGTCGGACAGGTGCGGCACGTTCTGGGTGTTGGTCGCGCTGGCCAGCGCCGTGCCGAGGTTGCTCTGGAGCTGGGTGAGGGCGTCCTTGCTGGGCGTGCCGTAGAAGCTGTACTCGCCCATCGCGCCGTACGACTTCAGGAAGCCTTCCGGGCCCAGCGTGTTGTAGAAGTCCGTGTTGAACTGCGGGTCGTTGGCGTGCGCCTTCAGGATCGCGTTCAGTTGGGCGACTTGGGCGTCGGTGGCCTTGCTGCCCAGGCTCAGCAGGTCGGCGGCCTGCTTGACCTCGCCGGCCTCCAGTCCGGCCACCGGCGAGCAGTTGAAGCTCTGGGTGCTGATGCCCGTATCCGCACCGACGGTGTACGCCAGGCCCTGGTCGGCCGTGGTGGCACGGTCCAGCGCCGCCTGGATCTGCTGGTGGATCCCGTCGGCTTTGCCCTGCCAGGTCGGACCGTACTGCGGGTCATTCTTGTCCGCGTCGTTGGTGGCGGGCGGCCAGTGGACGGCACCTGACGAGTCGATCGTCAGGCCCTCCTGGGTGCCCGACTGCACCGCGGTCTGCAGGGCCTTCTGCGCCCCCGCGAACTCGGTGTGCGCGTCGCGCAGGGCCTTGGCGAGGCCGCTGGCCTCCTCGAAGGCCATGTCGATCTGGTTGCGGACGTCGGTCAGCGAACCGGCACAGGCCTCGGCTGCCGGGCCGGTCCAGCCGCAGCCCTGCAACGTGCCGATGACCGTGCTCTGCAGCTGGGTGGACAGGTCCCAGTTGCGGACCAGCGCCTCGAAGTCTGAGGCGGCGCCATCGAGACTGCCGAGGTCGGTGTTCTGGAGTTCGTCGAAGGTCACCATGGGTCAGCTCGCCTGGACGCCGAAGCGGCCTCGGTTGTCGCTCTCGGCGGTGTTGTAGTTCTGAGCGGTGGTGTGCAGGTTCTGCGCGACGGCGTCGAGGCGTGCTGCCAGTGCCTGAACCTGGGACTCCCAGGTCGCCCAGGCGTTGTAGAGGGCCGTGCTGCTCTGCCAGCCCTGCAGCGCCCCGACAGCGGGACCGACGTTCGTCCACGGCTTGTCGCACTCGGTGTGCAGGGTCGTCCGAAGTGTGGTCGCGTTCTGGCCGGCGGTCTCCAGGGCGGTGGTACTCACCGTGACAGTTGTGCTGCCACCACCGTTGCCGCCGCTGCTCGAACTGATCGCTACCGGGCCGGTGTCACCCGCGAGTTCGGGGAACTGCTTCTTCGCTTGCTCGGTAAGATTGCCTGAGCTGTCGAAGAGCCACGGATTGACTTTTCGCTCGAAGTTCAGGTCGACCATTTCCATACCCCCACCATGACGCGCCGCGACCATCACAGGATCAAGCTCAAAGTATAATAACTTTACACCAATACCGTTGCGTTTTACGTCCGTTCGCGGTTCGCGAGTCCGTGTTCGAAGAACGTAACGGCGCTGTGGACGGCGTAGTTCTGGCTGGTCGCGGCGTGGTCATCGACGCGGCGGATCCGGACGCGACCGTGGCCCTGGCTGTCGGCCGGATCACCCTGGAGGGCGCCGCCGTCCTGCTGCTCGGGACCCCGGCCGGCGCCCGGCTGCGGCGGCGTTGGGACGAACTGCTGCGCGACGCGATCGGCTCTGTCGTCCTGGTCGACGTGCACCGCCCCGCGGACGGGCTCGCCGCGCTCTCGGTCGTCGAGACAACGGGATCCCGTGCGTCATCGCGGTCGATGCCTGCCGCGGGCAGCCCGCCGACGAGCGGCAGATCCGCAGCGACCTGTTCCTTGACGGCAAGCAGGACATCGCGTTCCTGGTGCTCGACACCACGCGACGGCGCCGCCTGTACAGGTTCCGCTCAGCGCGCCCTGCCCGTCCTGGCCAGGAGTCGTACGCCTGCGGCAATCAACCCGGCCGCACACACCGTCAGCAGTACCGTGGTCAGGATCTTGTGCAGCACCACTGCGAGCGCGATGGCGCAGAAGGCCAGCGCCAGGAGCGCGAAGGCCAGGAGCAGCGATCCTCCGGTACGTGTGCGCGCATCGTTCATGGGGAGCCACCTTTATAGTTCGCGGCGATGATGCCGAGGAGTGCTTCTTCTCGAGGAAGGATTCCCAATCGGTTGGCCATCATGTGGTTTTGATGGAAGATCAGGTGTCCAGGAGTGCGCGGCACGGCGGTGGTGGCCGCTTGCTCGAGGTACGCAGTCACCGCTGCGGACCAGTCCGCTACCCGGGAGAGTGTCCAGGTGTCCGCGGACAGTCGCTCCAGTCCCTGGAGAATGGCTTGTTCTTCCTTCGCCTGCTGTCGCAGCCCATCACGCAGGCGCTCCGCCTCGGTGCCGGCGTCACACGTCCACCAGTAGAGGTGGCGCTCCCAGTAGTCTGCTGAGCTCGGGCTGCCGGGTCGGATCCCGTGCATCCGCTGGACCACCGCCACGGAAGCGCGCATCAGCAGCACGGTGAGCGCAGCCCGGTCCGATGTCTTCGCCAACGTATTGGCCTTCAGTGCCAGCTCGCTGGACCGCGTGAACAGGAGCTCCGCTGCGTCCACGCCTTGCGGCCCGCCGTATTTGTCGAGTTCGGGCTCGTACAGAGCGGTGTCCAACCCCGTATGCCGGCCCTTGAACAGGCTCGCGTCCAAGGGCACCAGCGAGGCATGGGGCTCGCAAGGCTGTGCGGCGATCTCCGCGCACGACTTCGCCATGCTCGGCAGTTCCCGTTGCAGGTGGTCAAGCAGGGCCCGCTGCCCATGGACGCGCAGGCGCAGATGTGGGCCGTTCCAGTCGGTGTACCGGATGAAGAACCAGCGGTGCGCCCCGCCACCGCTGACTATGGGCAACAGTTCGGGCAGCAGCGTCTGGACGGCGAGGTCCAGGCGGTCGAGTCCTCCCGGATACAGGCGCGCGTACCACCAGCCTGGCTGGTCCGGCCAGGCCCGGAGCGTGGTGTCTTCAGTGATGGTCATGCGTTCCCCTCACCTTGGGCGGAGGCGCGGCCGGGGGTGGGCCGGCCCCAGCAGAGGAGGGAGACGTGCTCGGTAGCGCGGTGGAGCCCTTCCCTGTCCCGCACCCAGTGGCTGTCGCGGGCGGGCACGGCTTCCGAGAGGCGAATCGCCGTGGCGTTCGCCAGCCGGGGGTTGCCCGCGGCGGCGAGGACGGCGTGCGAGCTGCGGAAGGAGAGCCAGGAAGGCTTGCGGCCCGCGTAGTCGCTCATGGGACCGCCGCTTTCCAGGGTGAGGAACACTTCGTCCGGAAGCTGGTGGGCACGGCGCCAGGTATCCATCCGGGCGAAGAACTCGTGTGGCTGTTCGCCCTTTTCTGGGGTTGGCAGCAGATTCGGCGCCAGGCGCCAGGTGCGGCGGCGCAGCATCAGCCGACCGTGAGTTCGGGCCGGCTCTCCTTCGAGCTGCTCGCCGGGTGGCGGCAGGATCTCCAGCGGGCTGTGGCTGCAGTTCAGGTGGATGGCTCCGTTCACCCAGGGGTCCGCCAGACAGAGCAGCAGGCGGACCGGTCCCGACATCAGGTGCGCGGGGACGACCCCGAGATAGACCGGGGCTACGGGGTCTCCCTGGCTGTCGGTCAGCAGCAGGGTGTTCGTGTCCGGCTCGTGGCGCAGCTGCAGCTGCGCGAGTCCCGCCGGCGCTTGGACGTGTGGTGGTTCGCCCGGCCACGCGAACGGGGGCAGGATTCCGACGGTGTCCAGCTGCATGCTGTTGAGGTCTGTGCACAAGGAGATCTCGTGGGGTCGTGCGTCGGGGAAGGCACTCTCGATCCAGTCCCGCAGTCTCCCGGACAGCCCTGGGCCGTCATCAGTCGGGTCCAGTAGGCGGCGGAAGCGGGCGACCAGTCCCCCGAGTCCTGGGTTGAACTGGTTGACGACCATCCGGTAGTCGCCGTCGCTTACGCGGCCGCCGTCAGTCGCGCTCAGCTGGTACAGCACGGTGGTGGCGGGCGGGGCGCTGCTGGCCGAGACCGGCAGCCAGGCTCGCGAGGTGGCCGTGCCGAAGCAGGCTCGGTCGGCCATCAGCGCGGCCCCGAACTGTCGGCCGAAGTCGGGTGCCGACGCCAGCTCCATCAGGAAGGTGTAGGCGTCTGGGCAGTGGCCGCCCGTGCCGTGGCGGGAGACGAATTCGGCCAGCATCCAGTCGTAGAGATGGCTGCGGAAGACATGGGGTCGCGTGAGCTGTGCAAGCTCGCGCAGGTCTTTCTGGACGTGCTCGGTGGGGAAGTCGACGGCGACATCCGCCACTGCGTCCTCGTACACCGAGAGCGGCTCGGCGCCGAGGCTGAGGCCGGCCATTGCTGCCAGCCGAGTCCGTCCGTCCAGGTGGCCCAGTGCCTCAGTGCGTCGCTGAACTTCACGGGCCGTGGCCGCCGCTGCGGCAGCCGCTTCGGTGGCGACCGTGTCCAGGGCTCGGGCCAGGGCGGGCAGAGGCTCGTGGGCGCCGTAGGCCCACGGCAGGACCACTCTGATCAACTGGGTGTCCAGCAGCCGGAGGTAGCAGCCGAACGGGTCGTCGCCGCCCAGTCGGGCAAGGAACTCCTGCACCGGCAGCTGCGGCCAGGAGGCGAGGGCACTGAGAGCATCGGCGTAGAGCGCGGCATCGACCACCGTGTCAGCTCGCCAGGCCAGCGCGGTTCCGGAACGGACGGTGGGGACCAGCAGCCTCGGTCGCCCATTGACTGTGCACGCCGAGCGGTTTGGTTCGACCCGGAAGGCCGCCGCGCACTCCTCGTCCCGCGCCAGCCGGTCGACCCAGGCACGGAGGTGCTGTTGGGCCACGCTGATCCGGCTACTGCCGTCGGCGCGGGCACCGTCCAGGGCGAGGGCTGTGAAGCGGGAGAAGGGACTCGTCTTGGTCGCGGCGCGTGAGGCGTAGGCGAGCACTCCTCTGGCCGCCTTGGTTCCCGGCCGGAGGTCGGACGGCCGGAGGTGGCGCAGCAGATCAGGGCTGGCATGTGCGAGGCCCTGTGCGAAGGCGGGGTGGTCGAGCAGCTCGCGCAGCCGTTCTCCCGCAGCCGCACTCTCCTGCGTGAAGGCGACCGTGACCGCGTTTCGCAGGGACTCTGCTCGGCTGAGGCCGTCCAGCTGGCGGTTGAACAACTCTGCTTCTTCTCCGAGCCGGTGGCCCAACGCGGCGCGGTGCTCGGCGGAGAGCGCGTAGGACTTGCCGCTGTGCAGCGACCGTCGTAGTGCGAGCGCACTGCGCCGCAGCCCGGGGTGGTCGTCCAGTCGTGGGACCAGTTTGTAGAGCGCGTCGCCGAGCGGAGCGGCCGACTCGTCCAGCACGGCCTGGATCTCAGCGAGCTCTGCCAACAGTGCGCAGGTGCGAGGCAGCTCGACGTCCAGTGCCTCGACCGGCAGACCGTTCACTCGGTGGACGGTGAAGGGTGCGACCGTCATGACCCGACCACCGAGGCCAGCAGCCGCCACCAGGAGGCCAGGATGAGGACGGCCATGATCAGGCCGTAGCTGAAGCAGACCAGGCCGAAGGCGAGATAGCCGAATCGGCGACGGCGGTCCAGCGTGCGTAGGTGGCTGGGAAGTTCGCTGCGCGTCACCAGGTGCAGGAGGTAGCCGAATGACCGGCCGCGCAGGTTGACCGCGCCTAGCGCCGACTCCAGTGCGTGGTAGCCGTCGGAGGGCAGCAGGGGATTGAGGTTGACGATCATCAGCAGGACCTGCATCTGCAGCAGGGCTGCGGCTATCTCGGCTGCGGTTCCGTGCGTGGTCAGTAGCACCAGCCCGCTCGCTCCGGCCCAGAAGACGTCACTGAGCGGGCCCGCCAGGGCGATCAGCACCCGCGCGCTCCGGCTCCTGACCCGGTAGGCGTCGGTGCGGTCGACATAGGCGACCGGCATCACGTAGAGCATCAAGGTGATGCCGGCCTCGCGTACCGGCACGCCCAAAGTACTGGCAGACCAGAGCGTGTCCGGTCTCGTGGACCGCGACCTGAACCACCATGATTCCCATGGCAGCCCAGAACCAGGTCGAGTAGTGCATCCCGAAAGGGTGTCGGCTGAGTGCGAGACCTGCACACCCGGCTGCCACCGCAAGGCTGACGAACCACAGTCCGAGCAACAGGCGGATGGGGATGGCGCGGAGCCGTGCGGCCAGCGGCTCGAGCAGGTGGTGCGCCGACCGGGTCAGCGGCCAGCGTGGAGTTCGGCGGCGCAGCGAAAGGTGCCGCAGGCCCTTGCCGCGGTTCGACTGCGGTGGTTCGGCCGAAAGCACGCCTACGTCACGCAGTTCACCGAGGAACCTGGCCACCGCCTCCTCGATCCGAACGGGGTCGCCCGGAGCGACTTCGATGACCCGTTCGATGAGCTTCCGGCCGGTTGCTTCTCCGTCGAGAAGGCTCAGGATGGCGGTTCCGGCCTTGGAGATGGCCACATAGCGTCCGGTCGCAACGTCGAAGAGCATGGGACGGCCGTCAGCGCCCTCCAGCTGCTCGACGGTGTCTCGCAGGGACAGGGGCTCGGTCTCGATCCAGCTCTGATCTTCTGCGGCTGCCGGAACTGCGCCGGCAACGGGGGTCTTTCGTGCGGTTTGGAGCCGCATGCTCACCCTCCTGGAATACTTGGGCTGGTGCCCTGGGCACCGAACGGCTCGCGCCACCGGTTCGGCGATCTTGTCCATCGCCGAACCGGCGGCGCGGCACTGGTCGGTGGGCCTAGGGGGTCAGCCCGCCGACGGTTAGGTGGGCCTCGGGGTTCACGCCGACCCGATGGTGCCGGCGGTGGACGCCGACGAGACCGGGCAGCTCGCGCACGCACCGCACGCGAACGAGCCCGTGGTCCCGAGCAGGGTGGCGGTGTCGAGGCTCTCGACCGTCATGTCCTCCGCGGACAGGTCGATCGCCCAGATGTCGCCCTGTCGCGCGACCAGTTCAGCCTGCATGATCTTTCTCCTTTCGTTCAGTGACTCGGATGAGACGGTCGTCAGCCGATGCTGGAGGCCGACGACGACGAGGAGGCCGTAGAGGCCGGGCAGGACGCGGAACCCACAGTGGTGCTGGAGGTCCAGGTGCCGAGCAGCGTGGAGTCGTCCAGCTGCTCCACCGCGAGTCCCGTGGTGAGGTCCTCGGCGAACAGATCGATGCTTTCCTGGTGCATGGTGATTCCCCTCTCTTCTGTGATGCGCTTAGCCAGCGCTGGATGCGCTGCTGCTGCTCCCGGCGGTGGACGCCGGGCAGGAGGCGCTGGTGAGGCTCCCGAAGGATCCCCAGGTGCCGAGCAGGGATTCGCTCGCCAGCGGCTCGGCGGTGAGGGTCAGGACCTCGCCTTCCTCGGCGAAGAGGTCCAGGACGTCGATGGTGTCCATGCGGTTCTCCTTACGGTTGCGTTGGGCCGTCGGCTGGATCAGCCGGCCGAGCTGACCGTGCCGTTGGACGACGCGGTCGAGACGGGGCAGGTGAGGCAGTCCAGCGAGCTGACGCTGGAGAAGGAGCTGAGGGCGACCTCGCTCGGGAGGGCGTCCACGGGGAGGGCCAGGTCCTCGGCGAAGAGGTCGAGGACGTCGATGGTGTCCATGTGGTTCTCCTTACGGTTGCGGGACGGATGTCGTCCCGTGTGTCCCCGCCCCGGCTGGAGCGGGGAAGTCGAGGGTGGACAGCCAGGTCAGTCCCCGGTGCTGTCCAGCGGATGGCCGACGGCCAATGCCAGCAACTGGCTGGTGTGGTAGCCGTCGACGGGGACCAGCGGGCGCAGTGCCGCGGCGAGGAATCCGGCGAAGATGCTGCCTGCGAGACCGTGGTCCAGAGCGGTCAGCCAGCCGGCGTAGGCCGCAGCCCCCGCTCGGCTGAGCAGCAGTCGGTGGCCGTGCTCACCGTGCCGGTCCAACGAGGCCGCGAGCGGGCCGCAGACCATGAGGATCGCCGGCGCCTGGGCGAACTCGAGCTGCAGGACGAGATCGGCTGCGGCGGCACCGCCCGGCAGTTCCCCGACCGCGGTGAAACGGCCCGAACGCGGATCAGCCAGGTGGATCGCAGGGCGCAGACCGGTTACCGCTCGGGCGGCGACCAGGAACTGCAAGCCGGCCCCGGCCTCACGGTCGGGCCAAGCAGCCTCGTCGAATCCGCCTGCGGCGGCGACCAAGGCAGCGACCACGTCGGCAGCCACGGGACGGTCCGCGTAGAAACGCTCGGACAGCCGGCCGCGCTGCAACTGCTCCAGCGGCGTACGCGGCGAGGGCGCCGCCGCGATCTGCACCCGCTCTGGCGAGTCCAGGCCGGCGTCGAGCGCCTGGTAGAGCCCGGGACTGGGAGTACGGGAGCTTGCCTGGACCGCTTCTGCATCCAGCCGGCTGTGTGTCCTCAGCAGTCCCAGGGCCTGAGCGTGATCGGGAAACCGCAGGGCGTCGTCCACCAGGGCCGGATCGACCGTGTTTCGAGTGGCAGCATGCATGGCTACTCCTCCCCTTGGTTGAGGTCGGCACCGACCAGCAGCACCCCGGTGACGGGCTCGCTGTCCAGATCGAGATCGAGCAGCTCCGCCAGCTGACTGTCGTCCCACCGGTCAAGTGGCCTCGCCGAGAGCCCGAAAGCCTGTGCGGTGTAAACCAGTTGGGCCATGGCGGCACCCGCGTCCAGATGAATCACGCGCCAGCCGAAGCCGTAGTACTTCGAGGCAACCCGCGACAGCGCCGCCGTGAGGACGATCACCGCAGGTGAGACAGCGGCAGACGTGGACGGGTAGCCGATGTCGAGGCCGTCGCCGAGCCTGGCCAGCCGGTGCCCGCCGCTGACATAGCCCCACAGGCCAGGCTGCAAACCCGTCACTCGCCGGGCGACCACATGAAGCTGCACCGAGCCCAGGTTTCCGCCCGTCGGAGCCCACCGCTGGACCTTGCGCTCCGAGTCGCCTCCGGGGCGAAGGCCGGCGCCGCGCTGCAGCAGAGCTGCGAGCTGCCCCAGCGGAACGGACCCGGCCCCAGGTTCGCCACCAAGCGACCCAGGAGCGGCCAGGGGAGCCGGGACGGTGGCGGTGAAGTCCGCCAGCTCCAACTCCCTTGCGCTGGGCCAACGCTTGGACTCGTGCTGGAGGGCCAAGTTGCCCGGCTTGTAGTGAACTTGGTGCGCCCGGGGGTTGAGCAGCCGTCGCGGGGTGAAGGCCACCGAGCTCTCAAAGGCGACCGCCAGGGGTACCCCTGCGGCGGTGGTGGTGACCCGCGGGCCTGGTTGGTCGGGGATCGACGCCACGACGTGGAGGCTCTGCTCCCAGGTGCCGAGGTCCACCCGCATCAGGCCACGCAGCACGGGCGCGGAGCCGACTCGGGCGATCAGGGCAGCGGTCTGTGCGGCAACCAGGACCGCGGCGAGCTGCATCCGAAGCTGGGCGGACAAGCCCGTGGTGTCGTCAGGCACCGGGGCGGCCAGGCGTTGACGCTCCGCGTCGGTGAAGCTCGGGGTGAACTCGGGGTCGATGTAGGGGCCCAGCTCCACCGTTCCGCCGCTGAGGCGGACCGGCAGGAACGGCACACCGGCACGGGCGCAATCCTCGGCCAGTTCGGCCGGCGCAGGGGCGTCCTCCTCGATGGCGGCCACCACGAGGTCGTGTTGCTGGACCGAGGGCGGGGCCACGCCGGTGACCGGCCCGATGGCGGTCATCCCTGCGGAGCCCAGCTCGTTGAGAATCAGCTTCGCGAGCCTGCCGTCCCCGGCGACACCGATCTGGGCGGAAGCCAGCCGCGCCAGGACTTCCGAGGCCCTGCTATTGACTCGGGTGGAGTCCAGACTGCGCGACCAGAAGGCGGCCTCGGGGGTGTTCGGAGCGGCTTCGGAATCCCCCTCGCCTTCTTCCAGCAGCCCGCACGTGTAGAGCAGCGCGATGACCCGCTCCACGTGCGGCCTGGGCAGACCAGTGCGGTCGGCGATGCCCTCGGCGTCCAGCGTTCCGTCGAGCAGCGGCAGGATGGCGGGGACAAGATCGCGGGTGGCGGCGCCGCGCAGAATCTGTCGGCTCGGGGCACCTTCGACCAGGATCCCGTCGGGTAGGTGGAGCCGTACCAGTCCCCGGACCAGGGCAGGCCGCCGTGGGCAGCGGAACTGCGGATCATCCGCGACAGCTCGGCGCATGTCCTCCGCCGAGACAAGTTGACCAGCCATCATTTTCCTTCTTCCAGGACCGGAAGCAGACCCGTCAGGTCATCGGCGAGCTGACTCCAGGTCGATACCGGCTTCGTGTCGCGGCAGCGGTCGCACCCATGCACCGCCACCATCTTGGCGGCCGAGGCCTGGTGCTCCAGCAGGTGGTAGTGGCGCACGGTGCCCGCGCTGTCGGCGAGACTCCCGTTGTCGAAACGCTGCAGCTCCGCTTCGACGAGTGCAGCCGCCATGCCCACGTGGTGGGGCAGGAAGCCGGCGGGGCCGGAGGCCGGAGTCGCGTCGTAGTGGGCGTGCAGGGCGTCGGTGATGGCGCTGTCCTGCTCGTGCTGGGCGCGACGCTCGCGGAAGCAGCGGTAGCAGGGGCCGCTTCCGGGTACTACGACTGGACCGACCCGCAGCCGGGGATGCTCCAGTACCACTGGCAACCAGGGCGTGCCCCAGTCGGCGGAGCGTACGTCGATAGTCTCGGCTAGCTTCGGGGTCTCTCGCCAGGCAAGGAGGACCCTCAATCTGGCCCGCGGCCAGGCGGCCGAAGCGGAGGCGGGCCACGGGCCCTCGCCCTCGACGCTCAGTGCCATGTGTCCACGGGCCTGCATCAGGCGCTCCGCCACGGCGGCGCCGAAGTCGCCCACGGCGATCAGATGCACCGGTTCCATTGGTTCCTCATCTCCTGGACCGTCTCGTCGATCGGTCGGCTGGAAGAGCGGTAGGCAGGGCTGGTCGCCGCGGGCAGCGACCGCAACCAGGCATGACCGGTTGAGGCGCCGGCGTACGGCGCTGCCGGTCGGCCGTTGTGTGCTTACTGGGTGGGTTGCCAAGGGCCGGGGAAGCTCGGGTGCCGAGCGGGATGTCGCTCGTTCGAAGACGGCGTACCTGAGGCAATGCCCTGGCATTCGGAGCCGAGCAGCTGTTTGGTCTGGGGGTAGACACCAGCCAGCGGGGGTCGGCTTCGACGTTGAACGTGCTTCTACGCGAACGGCTGTGGCAGCGGGTTGATCTCTTCGGGCGACAGCACTGGGTAGCCCATCCGGGCCGGTGCCCGGTACAGGCGGGGGTGGGCCAAGTAGCGGGCCCGGTAAGTGAACGAGAGCGGCATCAGTTGCGGGATCAGTACCCGGACCACCCGGAAACCGACGTCCCGCGCCTCGTCGGTGGTGCATTCCACCGCCACCACCTGGCAGCCGGCCATGTGTAGCCACTGCAGCAGCACCTGCAGATCCCTGGCGGGCTCACCACTCGCCAAGTTGGGCAGGTCACTGAACTTGCGTCGGTGCTCGCCCTGCAGCAGGAAGTTGAAGTCACCGAGCCGCTCGGGGCGTCCCATATAGGCCGCACCGTGGTAGACGTTCACATAGTCATCGAAGGACTCCGGCACATCGCGTGGCACCTGCATTGCGATCCTCGACGAGGCCGACTCGCGGATGAGCTTGGCGATGGAGTCTGCGGGATCAAGTCCAGCGTTGCACATCACCAGCTGCCCCAGCACCTGGTTGTCCGGACTGAGGTCGATTGAGTAGACGACCGGAAGACCCAGGTCGGTGGTGGCGTCGAAGAACACCGTCTCCACCTGACTGCGCCGCGAGCGTTCCAGGTAGGGCGCCAACGAGTCAGGTACCTCGTCGAACTCGATTCGTGGCAGCGCGAGCTTCTGGTACCACGTCAGAGAGATCGCGTCGCGCTCCACCACCTCGCAGATGGCGTTGACCAGTGCCTGCGCCAGATCCGTGTGGGTGGCGCAACCGGTGGAGATCGGGTTCCAGTGCCGCTCTCCGCGGGATTGGGCCGAAAGGTGCATCCACACCTGAACTGCCGGGACCCACAGCGGGCGATGCTCCGTCAGCGACCAGCCGCGCGCCCAGCGCATGGGCGCGTCCTCGTCGATATCCACGGCCATGGCTCGGGGATGGGCGAGCTCAGCCGGTGAACAGCGCGGAAGCGACTGCAATGGCATTGCCTCGTCGCCGAGTTCACGCGCGGTCGCCCAGGTCAGCTGGTCTTCAGGAGCCGCACAGGTGGAGTACCGCTCCAGGGCCTCGGCGACGCACAGCCGCGCCGCCCGCTCAGGATCGAGACCACCGCCAGCCCCGTCCATCTGCCCCCGCGCACCACGGCTTCCGACCGCCGCGGCGACGTTGGGGACGACGCGGGCGATGTCCCCCAGGGAGGCGCTGTAGATGGGGAACTGCGGTTCGCCCGGATGGTTCGGCAGGCGTTGGACCCGGTTCACCAGCCCGTAGGGGCTGACCAGTTCATCAACGTTTCGCAGCCCACCGAGTAAGTCCGGAGACGATAAAGCGGTCATTTTTCTTCTCCCTGATCCCAGCTGAAGAGTCGAGCAGCGAGTAGTGCGAGGAGAACGGCCGAGCCTGCCAGCACCAGCCAGTCCACAGCGAGGCCGTGTTGGGAGGGTGCCCCCGTGAAGGCGTGGCTCAGCGCGTCCACCAGATAGGTCGTCGGAAGTGCCTGGGACACCGCGCGAAGCGGGCCCGGCATCAGGTTCATCGGTAGGAACAGCCCACTGAAGAGCATGGCCACCGGCATCAGCACGGCCAGCAGGCCGTTGGCCACCTCGGCGTTGCGCATCCTGGCGGCAACCAGATAGCCGAAGCCGAACAGCATCAGCGCACCCAGCAGTCCGCTGACCAGCACGGGAAGCGCGTCTCCCATAGAGAGGAAGCCGCAGACGGCCGCGATCGTCCCGACCACCACCACCTGTGCCATGACCAGTCCGAGGCGCACCGGGGCCTGGGCCAGGATGAAGGTCCGGCGCTTCAGCGGAGTGGTTCCGAGCATCCGCAGCGTTCCACGCTGGCGCAGGCCGATCAATGGCGTGGCGGTGCCGAAGAAAGCGGCCGACATCAGTGCGATGAATAGAGCAGTGGGCAGAGATGCCTTCACCGGATCGAACGGCACCCCACCATCAGGAGTGCGGAAGACCGAACGAGCGGACGGGCCTTGGCCGTTGTCCAGCGCGTCACGCATTCCGCGGACCACCCCGAACTTCCCCGCATCGACCGTGACCACGGGCCGGCCCTGCTCAGTCTGAACGATCGCGTCGTAGCCACCGAGCGTACGGGGCTGATCCGGCAGCGCCTGATCGAGCTCCTTCACCGTGAGGCCGCTGACGTGATTGAGTTGGTCGACCAGCTGGTGCTGACCGGGCCCTGGTGCCACCGCGACGTGATACGAACCGCCGCTGGTGAGCAGGCCCATTCCGAGAAACATCGCCATAAAGAACAAGGGGAAAATCAGGACGAAGAACGCCGTCTTCCCATCGCGGAAAAGCTCCCTGGAATTTGTCCTCACCAAGTGCGAGAAAGTTGAGTTACGAGGACTCATCCGAGCCACCAGCCTTGTCGTCTCCGCTGTCCTTGGAGGCCGAGGCGACCAGGTTACGGAACACCTCGTCCAATCCCCCGTGGGCGACCGACAGATCCATGGCATTCAGCGTGGGAGTGGAGGCGACATGCTTCAACACGGCATCGCCCTGCTTGGTGCTCACCTGTACCAGGACTCGTCCGCGCGAGGATTCCGTCCGCACGCCAGATACCCCTGGAAGCATCCGGACCGCGGCCAGGGATGCGGGCGCGTCAGTGGTGAAGGAGATGGTGCTGAGACCACCGAGGTCGCGGACGAGTTCCGCCGGGGTACCCGAGGCGACCACTTTCCCCGCCACCAACACCCCCACGCGATCGCAGAGCTGGGCAGCTTCATTCATGTCGTGTGTGGTCAGCAGTGTGGATCCACCCGCTCGGCGGTGTGCTCTGATCACGTTCCACAGGAGCTCGCGCGCCTGCGGGTCGAGGCCGGCAGCCGGCTCGTCCAGCACCAGCAGCTTCGGACGACCGACGATGCTGACCGCGAGCAGCAGCCTGCGTCGCTGCCCGCCGGACAGCGCTTTGACCTTCTGCCCTGCCTGCTCGGCCAGCCCGACCTCGCTCAGCACCTGGTCAACGTCCATGGGCTGGGAGTAGAAGGAAGCCCACATTTCGATGGTCTCCCGCACCCTGAGCTGCGGAAACAGGGTGCCTTCCTGAGGCTGGACTGCCAACTGCCTCCGTAACTCCAAGCTCCGGCCTGCCGGATCGAAGCCGAGGACCCGAATCAGTCCGGCAGTCGGCCGACGTACCCCCACCAGGCATTCCAGCGTGGTTGTCTTGCCGGCACCGTTCGGTCCGATAAGCCCGAAGACCTCGCTGGTGCGGATCTCCAGGGAGACCCCGCGGACGGCCTCCTTGTCGCCGTAGCTCTTCCGCAGCCCGTCGACGCCCACGACTGGCTCAGCCTCGGCTGGCCGGTTGAATGCGACCGCGTGATCGGCGGGCGCCACATCGTTCGGTGGCATCGGTTCCCCCCAGGAATTCCCGAAGATCAAAACAGAATAAGAGTCTGAACCATCCTAAGGCTGACACTCGAAGTCCAGCCCTCACATCTTTAAGTGGAACTTGAACCAACCACTTGCTGTCTGATTTTCAGCGTATCCTGACTGGCTGTGTTCGTATCGATGCTTACACAGAGTCCGAACGGGTCGCAAGTTGTTCGAGTGATTGATCTTCAATCAAACGGCGAATCGCTTGGTTGGCGTGAAGGCTTCGGCAGGGCATTACGCCGCGCCCGGCTAATTGCTATCGCCTAGCGGAATCCAGGGATCCACTTAATGCGATTCAATGGCAGGCATCCTGCCCCACCGTGGGCTGTGGTCGAACACGATGCCTTGATCATTTACCCTCTTCATCCGGCGAGCTGGTTTCGACCAGAGAAGCGTTGAAGGATAAGGGGTAATTGCCGATGGCTAAGCGCTGTTGCCGTGGAGTCCCCCGCTTGCAGGCGCTTCGCCGGCCGGTGCGCGCCCCGATGGGCGATGGCAGGGCGTTCCGCGATCCGGACCTTCGCCCATCCTGGCCGCATGCCACGTAGATCGCCCCCCGGCGCATGGCAATGCCCCCCTCCCCCTTCGGTTCGGCGACCAGCCTCTCCACTCTCGTTTAAGATCGTTTGCGACAATCTCGTACCTGAGTGGAGTCGGTGTGGGCAGTCTACTCACGAGGCGGGGTGGGATTCAACTGTCGTGCATGGATGGGGATTGAGGTACATTGACACGAGTGGAGCCTAGGGTGATGCCGCGAGGGGGTCGCTGTGACCGAGCAGGTAGTCCGTAGCCTGGCGGACAAGCTGAACCACTTGTTCGCGACCTTCAAGCCCCGTGGGGGCCAGGAGTACAGCAACGAGCACGTCGCGGCAGCCATCGGCAAGGCTGGCGTCGCGATCTCGCAGAGCTACATCTGGCAGCTGCGCAAGGGCAAGAAGGAGAACCCGACCCTCAAGCACCTGCAGGCTCTGGCGGGTTTCTTCGGGGTGCCCGCGGCCTACTTCTTCGACGACGAGGTGGCGGACCGAGTCGAAGGGCAGTTGAGTCTCCTGACGGCGGAGCAGGAGCGCCTGGACAAGGCTGTCGGTAGCGGCGACGCGAAGCTGATGGCCATGCGCGCGGGTGAGTTGTCCTCGGAGCGGCGCAAACAGGTGATGGATCTTCTCGACGTCGTCTATCAGTTGGAGCAGGCGGAACGTCGAGGCTTGTGACTGGCCGATACCGGCCAGGCCGCTGGACGCCGGGAGGGGGCCTGGCGATGGCGGCAACCGACAACGAATCTGATCAGGGGTGGGCAGATTGAAGGAGCGGGAGCTGCGGCGTCGCTGTAAGCGTGAGCTGCGGGCCCTGGGTATCCAGCCTCCGTTGCAGGTGGACGTCTTATGCCGGCTCCTCGGGGAGCAACGTCAACGTCCCATCCGGCTCGTGCCCCACTCGTTGCCCGTGCCTGGGCCGTTCGGTGTGTGGCTTGCCACTGCGTCGGCTGATTACATCCTGTACCAGCAGGAGACCAGCAAGATCCACCAGGATCACATCATCCTGCACGAGATCGGCCACATCCTGGCAGATCATCAGAGCGACGACACCGACGACGAGTTCTGGCGCGAGATGATGCCCGATCTCTCGCAGGAGGCCGTCCGACGAGCACTACGCCGGACCTCTTACGACCAGGAGCACGAACGCGAGGCCGAACTGGTGGCCACGATCATCCTGGAGTGGGCCTCCGTACTCGACCGCGTGACTCCGCGCAGATCGAACGACCCCTCCGTACAGCGGGTACAGACGGCCTTGGGTGATCGGCAGGGATGGCTATGACCGTCGTGACAGCACTTGCCGGTGCGGTTTTCGCCGTCGCCCTGATCTGGAAGCTGTACCAACTGGTCAAAGCGCGCCACGATGACCCGCTCCGCGCGGTCACGCTGTGCCTTGCGTGTATTGGCGCGGCATTCCCACTCGGCCTTGCGGCTGGCGCGAGGGCCTTCGACAACGTCGCCGGACATGGCTCAGCCAAGCTCCTGCAGAACGTCCTGCTCCTCGGTGCCTACTACTGGCTGATGTGCTTCTACCTCTACTCGGCGTCAGATCGCCGCCGGGGGCGAATCCGCGCCCGGTGGGAGGCAGTTCCACTCGTCGTTGCCATCGGAGCCATCTCCCTGGCAGCTCTCACTGCTCCCCAGAGCGTCAAGGACCTCCTATTCGCGCCAACGGACATGCGGGTCCCCCAGGTCACCGTCTTCTACCTGGTCGCCGGACTGTACATGATCTACGCAATCGCCTCGGCACTGCGCTGGACCTGGCGCTATGCCCAGGTGTCGACCCGCCCCCTGACCACCGGGCTACGGCTGGCAGCAGCAGGCATGGCGGGCATGGTGGCAGCCAGCTCGGTCCGCGCGGTCCTCGTCATGCTCTGGTGGTCGGGCGGTTCAGCTCCACCGGTGCTACTCCAGAGCGCGAATCTCCTCCTGGTCCTCGCGATCCCACTCTTCATGGTCGGCGTCAGTTACCCCGGCTTCGCCACACGGGTCGCCGCGGTACGAATCTGGCGGCACCATCGTCGCCTCTACCGGCGGCTGCACCCGCTCTGGACGGTGCTGCACGAGGCGTACCCCGAAGACGCCCTGAATCGCGTACCCGTCAGCCGATGGGACCACGTCCTTTCCCTTCGAAGCGTTCACCATCGCTACTACCGGCGCGTCATCGAGTGCCGTGACGGCCTGGTGCGCATCAGTCCGTACCTCGCAGACCTCGGCGCCGGTGTCGGCGAGACCTCGCCGGCGGCTCTGGCCGAGCACCTGCGAACGGCACTCCAAACCTACGCGTCAGGCGGCTCGGCGACTTCGACGGCGGTTCCGATAGCGATGCCGCACAGCGACGACCTTGACGCCGACGTACGACAACTCGCGGCACTGGCAGATGCGGTGAGATCCGCATAGCACGTCGCAGCTGTGCCCGGCGAGCCCCACGCCTGCCCGCAGGCGCACGGCCGATGACGACTCGATCGCGGGCCGGTCCACTGCGATGCCGTTCGGTGCCCCGCCTTGGTGGACTGGCCCCCGGCACATCGCATCCACAGGCCAGAGCCGGATCGTCGGCTTGTGGGCGGCACTCGGGTCGTGACAGACAAACACGATTGGATCAAGGAGACGGATGATGGAGCTGTTGATCTCGGCCGGACGGGTACTCACGGGCCCTGGCGGCGACTGCGTGGACGATGGGGCCGTACTTGTCAGCGGAGGCTCCATCGCTGCGGTCGGGACGCGCGCCGAGGTCGAACAAGTTGCCCCCGACGGCGTGCGGAGGGCGTCCTTCCCGGATGGCACCGTCCTCCCGGGCCTGATCAACTGCCACGTCCATCTCGCCTTCGACGCCGGGCCGGACCCGATTACTTCGTTGCAGGAGGCAGACGACACGAGTCTGCTACTCGGCATGGCCGGCCGGGCGCAGCAGGCCCTGGCCGCGGGTGTGACCACGGTGCGGGACCTGGGTGACCGGGGTGGCCTCGCGGTGCGTCTGCGTGACGCGATCGCGGAGGGAGTTCTGCCCGGTCCGCGGATCCTGGCGGCGACGGCTCCCCTCACCCCACCTGGCGGACACTGCTGGTTCCTCGGTGGCGAGGTGTCCGGCGAGGAGGCTATCCGGGACCGGGTGCGGCGCAACGCCGAGAGCGGCGCCGACGTGATCAAGGTGATGGCCACGGGAGGCAGCCTGACCAAGGGCGGGGCTGCCACCTGGCAGTCCCAGTTCAGCACCGAGGAGCTGCACGCGGTGGTGGCGGAGGCCCGCCGGGCCGGTCTGCCCGTCGCGGCCCACGCCCATGGCGCGGACGGTATCGCCGCCGCGGTCGCCGCCGGAGTGGACACCATCGAGCACTGCACCTGGATGGTCGACGGGGGCTTCGAGATGCGCGCCGACGTGGTCGCCGACATCGTCGCCAAGGGGATCCACGTGTGCCCGGCGGCCAGCCACAACTGGCGGCGCTTCGCCGAGTACTTCGAGACAGAGCGGGCCGAGCAACTCTTTGGCCAGATACGGTGGATGGCCGAGCAAGGGGTCCGTCTGGTGGCTGGAACGGATGCCGGGGTGCCGGGCTCCGTGTTCGACGGCCTCGTGGGCGCTCTCGAGCTCTACGAACACCTGGGCCTCTCCCTGGACCGCGTCATCGACATGGCCACCAGCGATGCCGCCCGCGCGCTCGGAATCGACGCCGACACCGGACGGATCGCCGTCGGCTACCGCGCCGACCTGCTCGTCGTCGACGGTGACCCGCTCCGCGACCTGAGCGCGCTGCGCGCCGCACGCCTCGTCATTGCAGGAGGACGTGCATACGGCAACGGAGCAGCCGACCGTTAGTGAGCATGTCGGATCAGCAGCTCGCTCCCGGGCCGCTGCCAGCACCTGCTGCAACGGCCCGGTCAACCGAGCTCGAACGGGCAGTCCTGCCGCCCGCGCGACAGCATCAGGAACAGCCGCTCGGTGGGGCGGGAGTCCAAGCGGAGCCGAAAGTGCCTCCGGGGCTTGGTCAGTGGAGACCGAGCCCCGGAGGCGTTCACCGCGAGCAGCAGCCTGTCCTCGATGTTGATGCGCCCTTCCGGGAGAGGAGGGACCTTGAGGTCAGCCGCGGGCGAGGCGGAAGCTCAGGTCGTCGTTTCGGACGAAGCACTGGCCGCGGCCGCGGTAGGCGGCGCGGGCCCGGATCTGGTGGTGGCGCCAGGAGCCGCCGCGGCAGATTCGCACGGCTTCGGGGGCGTCGGAGCCGCGCGCGGCCGGGTCGTGTGGGTATGGGGTGGCGGGGCTGGCGGTCCACTCGAAGACGTTGCCGGTCAGATCGTGGCAGCCGTGCGCGGAGACACCGGTGGGGAAGACGCCCACCGGGCTGGTGGTGCGTAGGTGGAGCTCGAAGGTGTTGGCCGCGTACGTGTCGAAGGTGTCGCCGTAGCTGAAGACTCGTCCGTCGGGGGCTGCGACGGCTTCCCACTCGTTCTCGCTGGCCAGGCGGATCCTGCTGCCAGTGACGGCGGTGAGCCACGCACAGTACGCCTCCGCTTCGTAGACCGAGACACCGACGACGGGGTGGCTGGGGTCGGCGAGGCGGCTGTCGTGCCAGTACGCGGGCGCCCCGGGCGCGCCGGTGCCGTAGATCAGGCCGAGGGCATCGCGGATCTCCCGGTCGCTCATTGCGGCGAGTTTGACCATGCTGACGGCGTGGTGCAGGGTCGTGGTCCCGTCGCGCAGCATCCGGACGGGCAGGTGAGGACGGCGGCGCAGGCTGTCGCGCTTCTTGGCCCACTCGCGGGAGATGAGGTCGAGGGTGCCGTGGCCGGCGCGCCAGTTGCGGGCGTGGGTGCTGTGCCACCAGCGGTCGTCCTGGTAGCCGCCGGCGTCGATGAAGTAGGAGTACTCGGCGTTGGTGACGGGCCATCGGGCGAGCTCGAAGCGGGTCAGTTCGACTTCGTGGACGGGCTGTTCCAGCGGGTACGGGCTGTCGTTGGCGCCGACGCGGTAGCGCCCGGCCTCGATGGTGGCGAACTGCGGGAGCAGTGCCTGGCCGTGGCTGCTGGTGAGACGGGTGTAGCGGGGGTCGTCCACGGTGGCGAGGATGCGGCCGAGCTGAAGGCGGGCGCGCAGGTCGACGCCGGGATCCGCGAGGTGGTCCATCAGGCCCTGGGTGACCTGGCGGCGAGTGGAGGTGGTGAGGCGGACGTCGGGGGCAGCCAGGCAGCGTCCGGCCAGCGCCGGGTTGGCGGCGAGCAGTTGGAGTACGTAGCCGTCCGGGTCCGGGGTGAGGGCGGCGGCCATGACTGCGGTCTCCTCCCAGCCGGTGGTGGCCAGGGGAGGTAGGGGCTCGCCCGGGGCGAGGTCGGCCAGGACCTGTTCCAGAGAGGGCTGGACCGCCGAGGCGCGGAATTCGACCGTGATGCGCTGCGGGTCGGGGACGGCGGCCAGCTGGCGGGCGGCGAAGAACTCCTGCAGCAGCTGGTGGAAGAAGCGGATGGCTTCTTCGTCGTCGTCCAGGATGCCGGTGTCCGTGCCAGCCCGCAGGGACGAATCGGCCAGGCGGGCCAGGCCGTTGAGGAGTTCGACGGCGGTGTCGTAGTCGACGACCACTGCGCCCTTCTCCTCGCCACGTTTGGCTTGCTGCATCTGGTAGGCCAGGCGCGTGAGCGCGGGGATGAAGTGGCCGCGGTCGGGCAGCCAGGTCGGGTCGGTGACCCCGTCGCGTAGGAGGCGGCGCTCGCGTTCGGTGAGCAACTCGGGGTCGTGAAGGTGCTGGTTGCCGGAGAGGATCTCACGGCGCAGGAGTTCGCGGACCATGCCGGCGAAGGCTTCGGTACGGCCGATCGGGACGGTGCCGACCGCCTGGACCCTGTTGATCAGCAGGCGCAGCATGTAGGGGTTGCGGTAGAGGGATAAGGCGCGCGGGTCGCGGCTGAGTGCCTGCTGGACCAGGTCGGCCTGCTCGGGCAGGCGCAGCCGCAGGTACTCGAAGACCTGGTCGCGGGTCATCGGCTCCAGGCGGATGTGCGGGACGCCGACGTCCTTGCTACTCAGCATCGCGCCGTAGTCCAGCGTGCGGCAGGTGAACAGGGCCTGATTGCCGGGGATGTCGCGGACGTGCTCGTACAGGAAGGCTCGCCAGGCGTCCACGCGTCGGCGCAGGTCGGACGGGTCGCTGTGGGCGAGTTCGTTCAGGCCGTCCAGGAGCAGCAGGACGCGGCCCTCGGCGAGGAGCTCGGGCAGGCTGGGCAGGGCGGGATGGCGGGTGCTCCAGCGGCGGGAGAGCCAGTGCAGCGGGTCGGGTGGCGGCTCGGTGGCGCTGAGCCCGTACTCGGCCAGCGACACGCTGAACGGGACGACCGGGTTGGCCGGGTTCTCGATGCCGCTGCGGGCGACGTCCATCTCCAGTCGGCGCAGCAGGGTGCTCTTGCCCGAGCCGGGCGCGCCGAGCAGCACGTGTGCGAACGCGCCGGAGGCACGCAGGACTTCGCGCAGGTCGTCGCTGGAGCGAGTCGAGGGGTAGGCGGTCCAGCGGTCGGCGGTGTCGGTGCCTTCGTCGACGACAAGGGTCAGGCGTACGAAGCGGCGGTCGAGCTGGTACTGGGGTGCACACCAGCGCGCGTAGCAGGCGAGCAGGTACTCGCGCAGCTGGCGCGGCTTGTGCGCGCGGATCTCGTGGAGCTGCTCCTCGCTGAGGACGACGGCGCGATCGGGGTCGCGGACGGCGTGTTCGAGCGCAGCCAGGGCGCCGGGCAGGGAGCGGCTGGGGGCGAAGGGACTGGTGACCAGGTGGATCACAGCCGAGTCGCGGTCCGGCCAGGTGAAGGGGGCACGAAGTTCCCGCACGAGCTGGGCGATCCGCTCGTCCCAGGGCCGGGGCGGGGTGGCGTTCCATTCCAGGCGCTGGAAGGGCAGGAGCTGGTAGTGCGGGTCGCAGTCGTCCAGGCGGATCAGGTGGAGCGGCTTGCGGTGCTGGTAGAAGTAGAACCACTCGTTGAAGACTTCGGCGGAGGCCATCGCCGGCTCGGTGAGCAGCACGACCAGGCGGTCCGCGTCTCGCAGGGCGTGGTCGATGGCCAGCGGCCAGCGGGCGGTGTGCCGGATCTGCTCGGTGTCCAGCCAGGTCTCGAACCCGGCCGCGGTCAGGGCGTCCCGCAGCCGCCCCGCGACCTCGGCGGAGTCGCGCTGGTAGGAGATGAAGATGCGCTCGCCAGACATGCCCTGCCCCCGATGTTGCGTAAGTTCCCGGACAGTTCAGCCGTGGCCCAGGGTGAAACCGGCATCGGCGGTCAACAGCGTCCCGGTGACGTAGGGGGCCTCGGCGAGGTAGACGTAGGCGCCCGCGATGTCGTCGGGGGCGATGAAGTCCTTGAGCGGGATGTTCTCCAGCCACGTCTGCTTGAGCTCGTCGGTGACCCGGTCCATGTAGGAGGTGGCGACGAAGCCGGGGGCGACTGCGTTGACCCGCACGGTGGGTGCGAGCTCCTTGGCGAGGGTGCGGGTGAAGTTGTTCACGGCGGCCTTGGCTGCCGAGTAGGCCATGACGCCCTCGCGGCCGTTGGCGTCGAAGCCGCGGATGGAGGAGGTGTTGATGATGGTGCCGCTGCCCTGGGCGGTCATGGTCTTTGCGGCGCGGATGGAGCACAGGACGGTGGACATCAGGTTGATGTTCAGGATCCGCAGCCAGTGCTCCTGGGTGGACTCCAGGAGCGGCATGCCCTCGGTCAGCCCGGCGTTGTTCACCAGGACGTCGACGCGACCGTAGGCGGCCTCAGCGCTGGTGAACAGGCGCTCGACGTCGGCGGGATCGGCCACGTCGCCCTGAACGTACAGGGCCTGGCCACCACGGGCGCAGATCGACGCAGCCAGCTCCTCGCCGCCGGCGGTGTCGCTGTGGGAGTTGACCACGACCTGTGCGCCGCGTTCGGCGAAGGCCAGGGCGACGGCCCGGCCGATCCCCCGCGAGGAACCCGTGATGACCGCGACCTGACCGTCCAGTGCCATGCCCTGTCCTTTTCGGCTCGGAATCGACGCGAGAGTGCGTAACGCACACTGTAGCCGTTTGATCACTCAACTCCCCGGTATCTCAGGCATCTTGCCCGCCTGCGCGGCGGCTGCCCCGGCGGCCAGCACCAGTGCCGCCCCCGCCCAGGTTGCGCCACCCGGCCGCTCGCCCAGCAGCGCCCAGCCGCTGACCAGCGCCGACACCGGTTCCATGAACAGCAGAATGCTGGAAGTGGTCACCGACAGCCGGCGCAGAAAGGTGAGATAGGCCAGCTGGGCGGCGGCGCTGTAGAGCACGCCCAGGGCCACGATCACACCAAGGTCGCGCGCACTGAGGACGCTTGTGCGCCAGATCGCGACGGGAGAGAGCAGCAAGGCGACCACGCCAAGCTGAACGAGCGTCACCTGCGTCGGCGGGACACTGGCGAGTGCATGCTTGCTGGCCAGAATGGATCCTGCATAGGCCAGGGCGGAGAACGCGATCAACCCGATGCCCGACCAGCCGACGCCCGCGCGCGGGTGGAGGATCAGCGAGCATCCGGCGACGGCGAGCGCCAAGGCGCCCCACTGCCGCCCGGACACCCGCTCACCCAGCGCCGGGCGGGCGGCGGCGGCCACCAGCAGAGGGGCCAGGTAGATGCCCAGCAGCACGGTCCCGATCGGAAAGCGCTGCAACGCCATGACGAAGGTCAGCCAGTGCACCGCCAGCAGCGCCCCCGACAGGACAAGCGACCCGGCCGCCCCGCGCGGAACCGCCTGTGCGAGCCGCTCCTGCCGCGCCCTGGGCGTCAACTGCCAGGCGCCGAGCGCCAGCGCCCCGGTCAACGCCCGCCCGCAGGCGATTGCTGCCGCAGGCAGTTGGACCTCGCGCACCAGCACTCCGCTGGTGCCCCACAATGCCGCCACCAGGGCCGTCCCGGCGGCCGGCACCCAGGCCATGAGGGCGGGTGGCATGGTCCTCACGCCGTGGCCTCGGCCGGGGCAAGCAGCTCGGCCGGATGACGCCCGTCGCGGACCACGGCCCGCAGTAGCCGCACGAAGCCGGGGACGTCATGGCGATTGTAGGTCTGCCGCCCGAAGCACACCCCCGCGGCCCCGGCCGAGACGGCGCCGTGCGCGTTCTCCAGCGCCTGCAGGAGCGGGGTGCGCGGGCCGCCCGCGATGACGATCGGCGTCCCCAGGGACGCCGTGACGACCGTGGCGAAGCTTTCCGGATCACCGGTGTACTGCGTCTTGACCACGTCCGCGCCCAACTCCACCGCGATCCGCACCGCGTGCCGCACCAGGTCGGCGTATGCCGCGCGGTCCCGCTCCTTCCAGTCCAGGTAGTTGTCGTCGCCACCCTCGCCCTCCCGGCGCGGGTACATGATGGCCAACAGCGGCAGCTCGTGCTCCTCGCAAGACTCCGCGATCCGCCCGAGCGCTGCCAGCATCTCCGGCTCGTGAATGGAGGACACGTTGACATGCGCCGCCACCCCGTCACAGCCCTGTCGAAGTGCCCGCTCCACCGAGCCGACGACGATCTTGCGCGTATGCGCGCCGAGCACCGTGCTCGCGGTCAGGTTCGCCACGAACGGCAACAGCACTCCGCGCCCCGTGTACGTGGTGTGCAGCTGACGGAAGCCCAGTACAGCGTCCGCGCCTCCGAGTTCAACCTCGCGCAGCTTGGCAACCGTGTCACTCAGTCCGTCGTACGGGCCGTTGATCAGCGCGTCGTCGAAGGGCACCATCACCGTGCGTCCGCCCGGCAGCAGCCGGGACAGCCGGACCATCTTCCCCGTGGATCTCATTAGCGTCCCCTCCCGAGCACTCCGTGGATAGCCTGGATCACGCACCGCCGCCGCCACGATCACCAGGGGTACGCCGATGGCCGAGACCGGACAGCCCGCGCTTCCCGCGGACTGGGTACAGCAGCTTCAGAACGGGCAACTCGCCGCCGACGACGCCCGCGTGCTCGCCGAACTGCGGCGCCTTGCGGACGCCGTCGACCCGGCCGATAGCCTCGCTGTCTTCGCCAACGTCGACGTCCCCGAGATCGACGAACCCGAGCAGCCGACCGCCCCGTGACTACCGGGCGACCGTCGCGCTGATGTAGTTGCGCCGCCCGAAGCGGGGCTCGTCCAGGAGCGTTAGCGACTCCACCCGAAAGCGGTACAGGGCCGACGGAGCCGTACCGGCACGGAAGCGCTCGTGAAGCTCCGGATCCTGGGCGAACTCCGCAAAGCGCCCCTGGTACACCTCCAGCGCGTGGGCGAGGACCGCGCCATCGCACTCCTCCACCCGCCCGAACAGCTGAAGCCCCTGCAACTGCTCGCCGTACAGCGGTGCTTCACAGAACACCGTCGCCGCCGCGCGCGGATCGGTGTCGATGTTGCGACTGTGCAGCGTGGTGCGCTCACTGACGAAGTACAACGACAGCCCGTCGTCCACGGCGAAGAAGGCGGTGTTGGCGTGCGCCCCCGCCGCCGCCCCGACCGTGGCCAGCGCGAACAGGCGACTCTTGCCGAGGATCTCGCCGACGCTGTCGCGGAACTCGTCCGACGGCGCCTCGCTACGCGTGAATTGCACCCCGTACCCCAAGGTCATCTCCCTCAACTCCCAGGTGGCGCACTACTATCTACAGACTCCCAGACAGACAGGCGTGAGCGCACACGGAATACGCGACGACAGGACGAGCAGCGTGTCGGGAGCTCGGAGTCGGTGACCCGGGCGACGGTGAGCAGCAGCTCCTGAGCATCCGCCCCCAGGCCGCTGGCGCCCTGCTCTCCGGGGACTCGGCCGCCCCGCGCTTCGTCCCACGGTCCAGTTTTCGGGCGGCAGCACCCGACGGATGAAGCTGATCGACGTCCGACCGGTCGGCGGCGTCGTCGTGCTGCGCCATGCCCGGAAGGAGGGAAGCAGCGACGCTTGAATCCCCGCGGACGCGGGGGTGGTCCGCCCTTGTCAGCAGATCGGCCGCGGCGAGCTCGTGCTCCCCGCCGACGCGACCCAGACCCTAGAAGCGCCGACGTGACCACTTCGGCCAGCCTTAGCACAGGCCTGTCGCGACCATCGCCACATCAGCCCCACACTCGAACGATGACTACCATCAGTCACCTCTGACCGGCCCGCCCACGACATCCCAACTCAGGCAAGCCGATCGCATTGATCTAGACCAATTTGGCTGACGGCACATCAGAGAAGTCAGCATTGGTCAGCATTAGTCTGACTAAAGCCTGTCACAGAAGGCCACACTCGCGACTCCCGCGCTACTGGCAGGTTGACGCCCAGAAGGCCGATAGGCCATCGCGGTGGAGGCTCCCGAGGAGCCCCCAGCGCACCGAGCGGCACTCCACGAAGCGCACCACAGGCCGAAGCTCCAGGCATATAAGCCCAGGTCAACCAGCCCTTCCCCGTGGCTTCATCGGCACCGAGGGCAACGTAGGCGCCGACAGCCGCTGCCCGTCGTAGCCGTGTACCTCGCCGAACCTGGACCCTTCCATCCAGTCGGATCGTGCCTGTACGATCTCCTCACTGGATCGGCCGATGAAGTTCCACCACATGACGATCTCCTCCGCGAACGGCTCGCCGCCCAGCAGGAGGATGGAGCTGTCGGTGCGGGCCCGTAGGGGGAGTTCGCGGCGGCCGCAGCCGAGGTAGAGGATCGAGCCGGGTTCGACGCGGACGTTGTCCACGTCGACGCTGCCGGTCATCGCCAGGACGGCGTACTCGAATTCGGGCCGCAGCGGGAGTGCGGCCGTGGCGCCCTCGGCGAGGGTGAGGTCGGCGCCGACCAGGGGGGTGAAGGTGGTGCCGGCTGAGGCGGCGCCGTCCAGCTCGCCCAGGATCACGGTGCCGTGCAGGCCGGGCGCCGTCACCACGGGGAGCTGGGCGTGGTGTTCGAAGGTGGGCACGGTGTGCCGGTGGGCGTCCGGCAGGGCGACCCAGAGTTGCGCGCCGTGCAGCAGGCGGGCGTGGTCGCGCGGGGATTCCTCGGAGTGCGAGATCGCCCGGCCCGAGGTCATCAGGCCGAGCTCGCGCGGGCGGATGGTCTGCAGGCTGCCCAGGCTGTCGCGGTGCAGCACCTCGCCGTCGTGCAGCCAACTGACCGTCTGCAGGCCGGCGTGCGGGTGCGGGGCCACCTGCATGCCGGGCTCGTCGGCGATGTCGTCGGGACCGTAGTGGTCGACGAAGCACCAGGCGCCGACCATGCGCCGGGACATGGTCGGCAGCAGTCGGCGGACCTGGGTGCTTTCGCCGAGTTGGACGGTCCGGCCGGTCAGCAGCTCGCGTACCGGTCCGGCGCTCGCGTCGCCGCCGCAGAGGGTGGCGGTGGGCTTGAGATCAAGGTTGCTCACAAGGTCCCACGGTAGCTGACGGCGCTTCAACCGCTGGTCCGTGCAACGGACTCAGTACAGCGCAGTCAGTGCGCGCAGGCCCACGGCGCGCCCGCGGTGGCCGCCTCGGCCTGGGCCCGCAGGCCGCGCACCGCCTGCGCCGGGTCGGCGGCGCCGTACACGGCGGAGCCGGCCACGAAGACGTCCGCGCCGGCCTCGGCGCAGCGCTCGATGGTGGCGGCCGACACGCCGCCGTCCACCTGGAGCCACAGCTCCAGGCCGCGCTTGGAGATCAGCTCACGGGTCCGGCGGATCTTGGGCAGCATGATGTCGAGGAAGGCCTGGCCGCCGAAGCCCGGCTCGACGGTCATGATCAGGATCATGTCCAGCTCGGGCAGCAGGTCCTCGTACGGCTCGATCGGCGTGGCCGGCCGCAGCGCCATCGCCGCGCGGGCGCCCTTGGCGCGGATCTCCCGGGCCAGTCGGACGGGTGCGGCAGCGGCCTCGACGTGGAAGGTGACCGAGCCGGCGCCGGCCTCGACGTACTGCGGGGCCCAGCGGTCCGGCTGGTCGATCATCAGGTGGCAGTCGAGCGGGATGTCGGTGGCCCGGGCCAGCGACTCCACCACCGGCACGCCGAGCGTGAGGTTGGGGACGAAGTGGTTGTCCATCACGTCGACGTGCAGCCAGTCGGCCCCGCGCACGGCCTCGGCCTCCTGGGCGAGCCGTGCGAAGTCCGCGGACAGGATGCTGGGGTTGATCTGGGCCATGACCGAACTACCTTCGCGCGAGGGCTGGGGCGCCGCGGGAGACGGTGCCTCGTCCCATCATCCCGCGCCGCGTCGCCGGTAACCGCACGCCCTGACCCTCGGGTGACCGCCATCACACCCCGGTCGGGGTTACCGAGGCCGCCGCCGTGGTCATCAGCACCTGAGCGGCCGCCAGTTGCCCACCGGGCCGTCCCCGTCCAGCCGAGCTGCCCGTCCAGCCGGCAAGCTCCTCCGAGGAAGGTCTCCCGATGTCCGATCCCGTCCACCCCGCCCGCGCGCTGTGGCGGCTCTTCGAGCCGGTGTACGCCGTCACGTTCCTCCAACCCGAGAGTCGGGCGGTCTTCGAGGCGGCCGGGCTGGACGGCGGCTGGCGCGGCTACTTCGCCGGCCGCTCGGCTCCGCTGGGCGCGGTGGACGCGCCGCCGGTGATCGCCGCGTTCTTCAGTTTCGCCCCGGCGATGGTCGAGCGCGCCCTGCCGGAGGTGTGGACGCGCGCGAGCCCCGAGCAGGCGCTGGCCGCCCGGACCGAGGGCTCGGCGGCGGCGCTGGCCCGAATGCTGGAGCCGGTGAAGTGGGAGCAGGTCGAGTCGGCGGCGACCGCACTGGAGGAGGCGGTGGCCCGGTTGGACTGCGCCGGCCGGGTGCTGGCCGCCGCCAACGCCGCGCTCCCCCGGCCTGCGGACGTGTACGGGCGGCTGTGGCAGGCCGCGACCGTACTGCGCGAGCACCGCGGGGACGGCCATGTGGCCGCGCTGGTCGCGGCCGGGCTGGACGGCTGCGAGGCGCCGGTGCTCCACTGCGCGCTGGCCGCCAGCCGCGAGGTGCTCCAGCCGCTGCGCGGCTGGACGGACACGGAGTGGGAGGGCGCGGCGGCGCGGCTGGTCGAGCGAGGCTGGCTGACGGCGCAGGGGGCGGTCACCGAGCTCGGCCGGATCCGGCACCGGTCCGTCGAGGCCGCCACCGACCTGGCCGCCGGCCGAGTGTGGGAGGGCCTGCCGCACGACGAACTCGAACGCCTGACTGCCGTCTTGACGCCGATCGCGGCGATCTGTCGTGAGCAGATGCCGATCAACCCGCTTGCGATGCCGCCGGTGAATCGGTAGCCGGCCGGACGCCGGGGCGGCCGGGAGCAATCCCAGGGGCTGTGGTTCCGCGGGTCGAAAACCGATGGATATGTTTGATTCCCGGCTGGTTTGATCCCGGCTGGTTTCCGACCGGATTCCTCGTCGGCCGCTCCAGCCCCGTTCAGTCGCTGCGGCGGAACGCGAGAACGGCGTTGTGGCCGCCGAATCCATAGGAGTTGCTGAGCACGAGATCGCCGGTCGTCGCCAGCGTCCGCGGGGTGCCGAGGACGATGTCGAGCCCGATACCGTCGTCGGGATTCTCGCAGCCGACCGTGGGCGGAATGAGTCCGTGGTGCAGGGTCAGCACGCTGGCGATCGCCTCCACCGCGCCGGCGGCTCCCTGCATATGGCCGAGCGCCCCTTTCGACGCGGTGACCGGCACGCCGTCGAGCCCGCTGCCGAAGACGGTGCGCAGGGCCGCCGCCTCCGCCGCGTCGCCGCTGAGGGTCGCGGTGGCGTGCGCGTTCACGTGCACGACGTCGGCCGCCTCGCCGTCGGCGTCGGCCAGCGCCTTGCGTATCGCGTCGATCACGCCCTCGCCGTCCGGCCGGGGCGCGGCCATGTCGTGGGCGTCGACGGACAGGCCCCAGCCGGCCGCCTCGCAGTAGATCCGCGCACCGCGGGCCAGCGCGTGCTCCTCGGCCTCCAGCACCAGCAGCCCGGCGCCCTCACCGAGGACGAAGCCGCTGCGGTCCTTGTCGAACGGCCGCGACGCCGCCCGCAGCCCGTCCGTGCCCGGCGCCAGCGCGCGCATGGCCGCGAACGCGGCCAGCACCTCCGGGGTGATCATCGCCTCGGTACCGCCGGCCAGCACGACGTCCAGCCGGCCGTGCCTGATCCGGTCGATCGCCTCGCCGATCGCCTCGGCGCCCGACGCGCAGCCGGAGACCACGGTGCGCGCCTCGCCGCGGATGCCGAGGTCGATCGCGACCTGCGCCGCCGCGCCGCTGGGGACCGTCATCGGTGCGGTGTGCGGCGAGACGAACCGTGCCCCCCGCGCGGACAGCACCCGATCGGCCGTGACCAGCGCACCGGTTCCGCCGATGATGGTGCCCATCGACACTCCGACCCGCCTGGCGTCCAGCTCGCCGCCGCCGATCGCCACGCGGCCGAAGCCCGCGTCGGCCCAGGCCTCCCGGGCGGCCAGCAGCGCGAACTGCGCATTGCGGCTCACCGTGCGCGCCTGGGTGCGGGTCAGCTGGTCGGCCGGCTCGGCCGCCGCGGTGGCCGCGATGCGCACCGGGAGCCCGGCGAATTCCGGCCCGGTCAGCTGCCGGACCCCGCAACCCCCGGTCAGCAGGCCCCGCCAGGTGGAGGCCGCATCCGCTCCCAGCGGTGAAATCGCCCCCACCCCGGTGACAACCACTCTTCTCGGCTGGCGGTAAGCGAGGTACGACCGATCTTTCATTGTGCGATCCCTTATTTTGCCGTTGGCAGCAGCGCTCGCACGATAACCGAGTCACCTGAATGATGGAACACCGGGGCAGCGGGCATCGCCAGCGGTGTTCTTATTGCATCAGTGGTTGATCATCCATACAAGAGTGGGTTATCACCAAATTCCCGCCGGCTACTCAGGTTCCGATTCAAAAACCGGACCGCCGATACTTATTTAGAACGAGCCCCCACCCGGCCGTTCCAGCACCGCGGGACACGCAGATGGCCCCCGCACGACGTCGACGGCGGGACGGCGTGCGGGGGCCACAGGTGCGGCACGGGGGGCAGGAGGCACGGGCAGAGCAAGCAGCCCGGGCGGGCAGGGGAAGAGGCACGGCAGGCGCGAGGTGCCTACCAGGCGTAGTCCTCCGGGGCCGGGCGGTGGCCCGGGAAGATCTCGTCCAGTCGATCGAGGGTCTTCTGGTCGAGCGTCACGTCCGTCGCCCGCACCGCCGCGTGCAGCTGGTCCAGGGTGCGCGGGCCGATGATCGGGGCGGTGACGGCGGGACGGGTGAGCAGCCAGGCGAGGGCGATGTCGCCGGGCTCGTGGCCGAGTTCGGCGGCGAGGTCCTCGTACTGGGCGATCTGCTCCCGCCGGGCGCCCAGCGTCTCGGCGGCGCGGCCCGACGTCCGTCGGATGCCCTCGCGCTCCTTGCGCAGCACCCCGCCGAGCACTCCCCCGTGCAGCGGCGACCAGGGGATGATCCCGATCCCGTAGTGCTCGGCGGCCGGCAGCACCTCCAGCTCGATGCTGCGCTCCAGCAGGTTGTAGAGCGACTGCTCGCTCGTCAGCCCGAGGAACCCGCGCGCCTTGGCGCTCTCCTGAGCCTGCGCCAGGTGCCAGCCCGCGAAGTTGCTGGAGCCGACGTAGACGATCTTGCCCTGGTTGACCAGGACCTCCATGGCCTGCCAGATCTCCTCCCACGGCGTGGCCCGGTCGACGTGGTGCATCTGGTAGATGTCGATGTAGTCGGTCCGCAGGCGCCGCAGGCTGGCGTCCACGGCGCGGCGGATGTTCAGCGCGGAGAGCTTGCCCTCATTGGGCCAGTCCCCCATGTCGCCGTAGAGCTTGGTGGCGATGACCGTCCGCTCGCGGCGGCCCTCGCCCTGGGCGAACCAGCTGCCGATGATCTCTTCGGTGCGGCCCTTCTTCTCACCCCAGCCGTAGACGTTGGCGGTGTCGAAGAAGTTGATGCCCTGCTCGTGTGCGACGTCCATGATCTGGTGTGCGTCGGCCTCTTCGGTGTGCGGGCCGAAGTTCATGGTGCCCAGGCAGAGGCGCGAGACGCTGAGGCCGGTACGGCCGAGTCGGGTGAACTCCATGGGATCACCCTCTGCCGCACCGGTCCGTTTGTCCAGACTGACAGTCAGATCCAGCTGTCGAACCAGATGCGGCTCTCCCAGGCCGTGGTCGACTCGGCCTGCCCGGTGTAGAGCGGCAGGAACCAGGCGAAGTCGGCGGCCACCGCGAGGACCAGCACGCCCACCGCCACCAGCCGCACCGCCCGCCGCGAACCCAGCGCACCCAGCGCCCCCAACGCACCCGGCGAACCCAGCGCACCCGGCGCACCTACGGCTCGCACCGCCCCCAGGTCCGCCAGCAGCATCGCCACCGCCAGGCACAGGAACGGCACGAACTCGACCGTGTAGAAGGAGAAGAGCGTCCGCCCCTGGTACAGGAGCCACGGCAGATACCCCGCCGCCACCGCCGCCAGCACCGCGCCCGCCCGCCAGTCGCGCCGCAGCAGCAGCCGGTGCAGCAGATATCCGAGCGCGATCAGCGCCGTCCACCACAGCAGCGGCGTGCCGAGCGCGGGGACCTCCCGCGCGCACCCCCGCGCCCCGCACACCGCCGAGAGCGTGACGTGGAAGCCCCACATCTCCTCGTGGTAGTGGATCAGGCTGAGCAGCGGCCCGGGCACCCAGGTGCCCAACAGGCCTGCCCCGGAGAGGTCCTGGCCCGTCGCCCAGTCCCGCCCATAGCCGCCGTGGGCCAGCAGCCAGCCCGTCCAGGAGGCCACATACGTCGCCAGCGCGACCGGGACCAGCGAGGCGAACGCGGGCAGCGCCTCGCGGCGCAGGGCGAACCGCCATGGTCGGCGCAGGCCCGCCGCCCGGAACGTGCCCACGTCCCAGAGCACGGTCAGCAGGCAGAACACGGCCAGCGAGCAGACCCCGCTCCACTTGCTCCCGCAGGCCAGCCCCAGGCAGACGCCGGCGGCCAACCGCCAAGGCCGCCAGGCCTCTTGGTCGCCGCCGGTGGCCAGCCGGGTACGGAAGGCGTCCCGGTCGATCAGCAGGCAGCCGAACGCGGCGAGCACCCAGAACATCAGCACGATGTCCAGCAGCGCGGTGCGGCTCATCACGAAGTGCAGACCGTCCAGGGTCAGCAGCAGTCCGGCCAGGCAGCCCCACGCGGTGGAGCGCAGCAGCCGGCGCCCGATCCGGCAGAGCATCAGCACCGAGAGCGTGCCGAGCAGGGCCGGCACGAAGCGCCAACCGAACGGCGTCAGGCCGAACATCGCCTCGCCGAGCGCGATCATCCACTTGCCGACCGGCGGGTGGGCGATGAACTCCGGCGCCGAGCTGAGGTCGATGTGCTGCGGACTGGCCAGCAGATCGGCGTCGGCGCCCGCGCTCCAGGTCCCCTCGTAGCCGTAACGCAGCAGGGACCAGGCGTCCTTGGCGTAGTACGTCTCGTCGGACACCACGGCGCGCGGACTGCCGAGGTAGCCGAACCGCAGCACCCCCGCGAGCAGGGTGACCAGTGCGGGCCCGACCCACCCGTTGAAAGCGGCGAGCCGGGCGGCCCGGGCGGGTGGGAACCGCAGCAGTTCCCAGGGCCGGGGTGAGGCAGGCGGCAACGGCTCCAGCAGCATCCGCCCATCATCGGGGCCGTGGCCGGCGACGGTGCGGCGACGTGCCGCAGCGAGCCGCGACACGCCTGGCAATCCGCCCGTTCGCCGGACACCAAGCCGGCACAGTCCGACCTGTCAACGCCCGTGCGTCGAGTACTTCCTGACGGCCAGTGGCACGAACACCGCCAGCAGCAGCGCACTCCAGAGCAGCGTGGCCGCCACCGGGTGCTGCAACGGCCAGGCGGACCCGCCCGCCGACGGGTTGCCGAACAGCTGGCGGCAGGCCGCCACCACCGCGCTGACCGGGTTCCAGTCGGCGATCACCCGCAGCCAGGCCGGCATCCCCCCGGTCGGCACGAACACGTCGGTCACCATGGCGAACGGGAAGGTGAGCACCGCCAGTTGACCGGCCATCTCCTCCCGGCCCGCGGCCAGCCCGAGGAAGGTGCCGACCCAGGTCATCACGAAGCGGAAGAGCACCAGCAGCGCGAAGGCGGCCAGCGCGTGCGCGGCTCCGGCGCGGATCCGCCAGCCCGCGGCGAGTCCGACGCCGGCCATCGGGATCAGCACCGCCACTCCGACCACCAGGTCGGCCAGCGCCGCACCGAGCAGCACCCCGAAGCGCGAGAGCGGCATCGAGCGCAGCCGGTCGGTGACGCCGCGGCCGACGTCCCGGGCGGCGCCGATCATCGTCGGCATGATGCCGTTGACGGCCACCATCGCGAAGAGGCCGGGCATCAGGAACTCCCGGTAGTCGCCCCCGCCGGGCACCCGCATCGCGCTGCCGAAGATGTAGCCGAAGAGCACCACCATCAGCACCGGTACGGCGAGCGAGGCCGCCAGCAGGCCGGGTGAGTGCCGGTAGTGCAGCAGCAGCCGGGTGGCGGAGGTGGCACTGTCCAGCCGGGTTCGGCGCAGCCGGCCCGGGGCAGCGCTTCCAACGGCCTTGCCGGGCTGGGAGATTGAGATGGTGGTCATCAGGCGGCCTGCCGATCTGCGGTGAGGGCGAGGAAGGCGTCGTCGAGCGAGGGGCTGCGCAGCGAGACATCGCGGGCGGTGACGCCGGCGGCGTCGAGTTCACGGACGAGCGCGGGCAGCAGCACCTCGCACCCCGGCCGGGATATCACCTCGATCTCCAGCCGGGACGGTACGGCGTGCGGCGTGCCGCCCGTCATCGCGGCCAACACCGCTGCAGCACGGTGGAGTTGACCGGCCTCCTCGACAACCACGTGGACCCGGGTGCCGATCGCGGCCTTCAGCCGGCCTGGCGGGCCATCGGCGATCGCCCGGCCGTGGTCGAGCACCATCACCGTGTCGGCGAGGCGGTCGGCCTCGTCCAGGTACTGGGTGGTGAGCAGGACGGTGCTGCCACTGGCCGCCAACTCCCGTACGGCGTCCCAGATCTCGCCCCGGCTGCGCGGGTCGAGGCCGGTGGTGGGTTCGTCCAGGAAGAGCACCGGGGGCCGGATCACCAGGCAGGCCACCAGGTCGAGGCGCCGGCGCATGCCGCCGGAGTAGTCGCGCACCAGGCGGTCGCCGGCCGCGGTGAGGCCGAAGCGCTCCAGCAGGTCGTCCGCGCGGCGGCGGGCCTCGCGGACGCCGAGGTGGTGGAACCTGCCGACCAGGCGCAGGTTGTCGCGTCCGGTGATTCCCTCGTCCACCGCGGCGTGCTGGCCGGCGAGTCCGATGCTGCGGCGCACCTGTGCCGCCTCCTTGACCACGTCGAAGCCGGCCACCTTCGCCCAGCCGGTGTCGGGCGCCGCCAGTGTCGCGAGTACGCGGACGGCGGTGGTCTTGCCGGCGCCGTTCGGGCCCAGCAGGCCGTGCACGGTGCCGGCCGGGATGGCCAGGTCGAGGCCCTCCAGGGCCCGGGTCCTGCCGAAGCGCTTGCCCAAACCCTGGGCGGCTACTGCGAGTTGTTCTCGGGACATGACTGAGCCCACTTTCTAGGTACGCCGTACGTAAAGGCGTGTTAGGCGTCAGCGTACTACGTACGGTGTACGTTGCTAAGATGGGATCGAGGTGATCTTCCGTGTCGTCCAGCAAGTCCCCGTCCGCCGGCGCCACTCCGGAGCTGATCTGGCTGCGCCCGGAGCGCACCGGACGCGGACCCCGCCCGGCCCACAGCCGCGCGTCCATCGCCGCCGCCGCGGTCGCGCTGGCGGACGCCGAGGGGCTGGACGCCGTTTCGATGCGCCGGATCGCCGCCGTACTCGGCGCCGGGACGATGTCGCTCTACAACTACGTCCCGAAGAAGGAGCACCTCTTCGATCTGATGGTGGACGCGATCAGCGGCGAGTACGAACTGCCCGACGCACCGTCCGGTGACGTCCGGGCCGACCTACGGGGGCTGGCTCACCAGCAACTGGCCATCCTGCGCCGCCATCCATGGGCGGTGACCGTGATCGTCTCCCGCCCCTCGCTGGGGCCCAACGGGCTGCGCTTCGTGGAGTACTTCCTCGCCACCATGGCGAACTCCGAAGTCGGCAGCGAAGGCAGCGGCAGCGGCAGCGGCAGCAAGCTGGAGATGATGTCCCTGCTGAACGGCTTCGTCTGCCAGTTCGCCGAGTGGGAGCGCGGCGGGATGTCACCCGGGCAGGACCGCGAGCAGGCGCAGCGTGAACTGGTCGACTATCTGACCCAGTCCGTGATGACCGGCCAATACCCGCACCTGGCCCAGGCGTTGGCCTCAGCCGGGGCGCCCGGCGACCCTGACAGCCTCTTCGAGCGCTCGCTGGGCCGGGTCCTCACGGCCATGCTCGCCCCACCCGAGCCGCAATGAACCCACAATGAACCGCAGGGGGCCTGGCAGAGCCAGACCCCCCCGGGGCCGTCAGGCCGTACGGCGCAGCAGCGCCAGGTACATCGCGTCCGTGCTGTGCAGGTGCGGCCAGAGCTGGACGTCGGGACCGTTGCCGAGCCCGGGCATGTCCGGAAGCAGCGGGCGCGCGTCGATCCACTCCACGCCCGGCTCGCCGCGCAGCACGTCGTCCACCACCGCGCGGGTCTCCGCCAGGTGCGGCGAGCAGGTCGCGTAACCGACCACACCGCCGACGCGCACCGACTCGATCGCCGAGCGCAGCAGCTCGCGCTGGAGCTGGCCGAAGCCGGCGATGTCCTCGGGGCGGCGCCGCCAGCGCGCCTCGGGGCGGCGGCGCAGCGCGCCCAGGCCCGAGCACGGCACGTCGACGAGCGCCCGGTCGAAGCTGCCGGGGCGCCACGGCGGACGGGTGCCGTCGGCGGCGATCACCGTGTACGGACCGGGGTTGCCGTCCAGCGCCCGGGCCACCAGGCGGGCCCGGTGCGGCTGCTTCTCGGAGGCCACCAGCGCGGCGCCGCGCTGGGCGGCCAGCGCGCCCAGCAGCGCGGCCTTGCCGCCGGGGCCGGCGCAGCCGTCCAGCCAGAGCCGGTCCGGGCCGTCGATCGGCGCGGCCGCCAGCGCGAGGGCGACCAGCTGGCTGCCCTCGTCCTGGACGCCGACCCGGTTCTCCTTGATCACGTCCAGCTCGCCCGGGTCGCCGCCCTCGGCGAGCCGCACGGCGTACGGAGACCAGCGCCCGGGCTCGCTCTCCGGCAGCACCTCGGCGAGCTCGGCGGCACTCGCGCGGCCGGGGCGGGCCACCAGGGTGACCTCCGGGCGCTCGTTGTCGGCGCGCAGCAGTTCCTCGATGTCCGCGCGCCCGCTGGCCTCGGGCTGCCAGCGGCCGAGCGAGTCCCAGAGCGAGGCGACCACCCAGCGCGGGTGCGAGTGGACGACGGCGAGGTGGTCCTCGGCGTCCTTCTCGAAGGGCGGCGCGACCTGGGCGATCCAGGCGTCCAGGTCCTTGGCGCTGATCCTGCGCAGCACGGCGTTGACGAACTTCGCCTTGCCGTCGCCGAGCACGCCGCGGGCCAGCTCGACGGTCGCGGAGACCGCCGCGTGGCTGGGGATACGGGTCGCGAGCAGCTGGTGCGCGCCCAGCGAGAGCACGTCAAGGACCGGCGGGTCGACCTCGCGCAGCGGCCGGTCGATGCAGGCGGCGATGATCGCGTCGTAGCTGCCCTGCAGGCGCAGCGTGCCGTAGACCAGCTCGGTGGCGAGGGCGGCGTCGCGGCGGTCCATGCCCTTCTGCTCGGCGTCGCGCAGCAGCGAGGGCAGGATCAGGTTGGCGTACGCGTCGCGCTCGTCGACGGCCCGCAGGGCCTTGAAGGCGACCAGGCGGGCCGGGTCCTTCTTCGGGCGGCGGTGCGGACGCGGGGGGCGCTTGGCGCTGGGGGCGGGGGTACTCACGGGGAACCTCAAAGTGCTGCGGAGTATCGGGAAAAGCGGTTATCGGGAAACGTGCTGCGTGGAAGCGGGAGTCAGACGCCGAGCGGCTCGCCGCTCTCGATCCGCACCCCACGCGCCCAGTCTGCCGCCCGCATCGGCTTCTTGCCCTGCGGCTGGACCTCGCCCAGCTCGATCTCGTGGCTTCCGGTGCCGACCCGGACGCTGTTCTTGGTCACCGCGAGCTCGCCGGGGGCCAGCTCGCTGCTGTCCGTTACCAGCCGCACCGGGCCGGAGAGCTTGAGCCGCTCGCCGCGGAAGGTGGTCCAGGCGCCGGGGGCGGGGGCGCAGCCGCGCACCAGCCGGTCGATCGCCAGGGCGGGGTGGGTCCAGTCGATCCGGGCGTCCTCGACGGTGATCTTGGGCGCGAGGGTGATGCCCTCGCTGGGCTGCGGGACGGCCTGCAGGGCGCCGTCGGCGATGCCGTCCATGGTCGCGGTGAGCAGCCGGGCGCCGGCGTGCGAGAGCCGGGTGAGCAGCTCGCCGCTGGTGTCGGTGGGCCGGATCTCCTCGGTCAGGATGCCGAAGACCGGGCCGGAGTCCAGGCCGAGTTCGATCCGGAAGGTCGAGGCGCCAGTCACCTCGTCGCCCGAGAGCACCGCGTGCTGGACGGGCGCCGCGCCGCGCCAGGCCGGCAGCAGCGAGAAGTGCAGGTTCACCCAGCCGTGCTGCGGGATCGCCAGCGCCGGCTCGCGCAGCAGCGCGCCGTAGGCGACCACCGGGCAGCAGTCGGGTGCCAGTTCGGCCAGCCTGGCGAGGAACTCCGGCTCGCTCGGCTTGGCCGGCTTGAGGACCTCGATCCCCGCCGCCTCGGCCCGCTGCCCCACCGGGCTGGCCACCAGCTTGCGCCCGCGCCCGGCGGGGGCGTCGGGGCGGGTCACCACGGCGACCACCTCGTGCCGGTCGGAGGCGAGCAGCGCCTCCAGGGCGGGGACGGCGACCTCGGGGGTTCCGGCAAAGACGAGACGCAAGTCAAGGACCTTTCAGGGGCTGGCGGTTGGTAGGTAGCAGGCCGGGTCAGCGGACCGGGCCGAAGGTGCTGTGGGGGGAGATCCGCACCTCGGGGGCCGGGCCGCTGCCCCAGTCGGCCTCGCGGATCGCCCGCATGGCCTCCTTGCGCAGGGCGCGGTCGAGCCGGTCGATGAAGATGATCCCGTCCAGGTGGTCGGTCTCGTGCTGGATGCAGCGCGCCAGCAGCTCGGTGCCCTCGACGGTCACCGGGTCGCCGTACTCGTTGAAGCCGCGCGCCACCACCCCGTACGCGCGCTTGGTGTCGAAGCGCAGCCCGGGCAGCGAGAGGCAGCCCTCGGGGCCGTCCTGCTCCTCGTCGGTGAGCGACAGGTCGGGGTTGATCAGGTGGCCCACCACCCCGCCCACGTTGTAGGTGAAGACCCGCAGCGAGACGCCGAGTTGGGGCGCGGCCAGGCCGGCGCCGGGGGCGTCCAGCATGGTCTCGGTCAAATCCTTGACCAGCGTGCGCAGTTCCTTGTCGAACGTGGTCACCGGCTGGGCGGTGGCGCGCAGGACCGGGTCGCCGAAGATCCGGATCGGCTGGATCGGCACGGTGGCGGCTCCTCGTCGGGGGTCGGTACTGGGAAACTCGGGGCTTCGGTACTGGGAACTCGGGACTGCCGTCGGGGGCAGCACGTCAGTCTATGCGGTGGCCCGACCGGTCCGTTCGGCAGATCTGGCATATCCCGGATCGGCGTGACGCGTGACCCCGGACCCCGCTTCGGCGTTGGTCAAGTGAGATTGACCGTGAGTTCACCGGGCCGGCGCGAGGCCCCATTCACTTGCACGGAAGGTGGCCTGAGCACGATGGCCGAGCAGATCAACCACGACACCCGGGCACGGGCGAGTCTGCACCTGCTGGTGCGCGACATCGAACGCGTCCGCCGCCAGGTCGACGCCCTACGGACCCTCACCGCCCAGCTGGGCAATGTCTACCGGCCGCGGCGCCCCAGCAGCTCCGGCGGCTTCGTGGTGTACGGGCGGGCCCCGGCGCCGACCGTCCGGCTGGCCCAGGAGCTGCGCGAGAGCGTGGAGACGCTGGTCGCCGCGGCGGTCGAGTTCGACCGGGCGCTCGGCTTCTCCTGGGACTCGGTGGGCTCCGCCCTCGGGGTGACCAAGCAGGCGGTGCACCGGCGCTACGGCATGCGCCGCTCGGCGACCGAGCTGCTGGGGGCGGCCGGTGCGCCGCTCGCCTCCGCCGTCCCGGCCCCCGGCGGGCCGCGCGAGGACTGCCACGCGGACGAGCCGGCGGCGCTGCGCGAGGAGTCCGCGCCGCCGGCGCTGACCCGAGCGGTACCGGCGGCCCGGCAGGGCGGTCTCCCCCAGCAACCGGGGGCGCGCGTCGGCCGCTGAGCGCCCCTACCGGCAGCCGACGCACCAACCGCGCCGACCGCTCAGCCGATGCGCACCGGCCGCTCAGCCGATGCGCGTCAGCCGCTCAGCCGCTCAGCCGATGTCGGTCGGGTCGATCCTGATCCGGACCGGATCGGGCGTCCGCAGCGCCACCCGGGCGATCTGCGCCGCCTTCAGCGCCGCCGCCAGCGCGCCGCCCCGACCGGGGCTGACCCGCAGCAGCGCCCGTTCCTGCTCCTCGCCACGGCCTCCCGGGGCGGGGAGCGGGATCGGGCCCAGGATGTCGGTGCCCTCGGGCAGCCGGGTGAGCGCCAGCAGATCGGCGACCGCGCTCGGGGAGCCGACCACCGAGGCCATCCGGGAGACCGGCGGGAAGTGCAACTGGGCCCGCTCCTCCAGCTCCACACCGGCGTGACCGGCCGGGTCCCAACGCACCAGCGCCTGCACCGGCCGCGCGCTCGGCTCCGCCACGACCACCACCACGCCGCCCTCCCCCGCCGGACGCACCAGGCCGGCCGCCGCCAGCCAGAGCCGCAGCGCCTCCTCGCCGGCCCGCAGGTCGGGACGGGAGAGCAGCGCCCAGCCGTCCAGCAGCAGCGCCGCCGCATAGCCGCCCTCGGCGACCGGCTCGGCGCCGGGCGTGGAGATCACCAGGGCGGGCTCCGCGCCGACCCCGGCCAGCACCGCGTCCCGCCCCGAGGTCCGCACGGGCACCTGCGGGAACGCCTTGCCCAGCTCCTCCGCCGTCCGCCGGGCGCCGACCACCTGCGCCCGCAGCCGGAACGAGCCGCACTCGGTGCAGTGCCAGTCCGCCTCCTCCACCCCGCACCAGGAGCAGCGCAGCGCCCGGCCGGCCGCGGTGGCCTCCAACGGTCCGACGCAGTGCGCGCAGCGCGCGGGCGTGCGGCAGCGCTCGCAGGCCAGCCGGGGCACGTACCCGCGGCGCGGCACCTGGACCAGCACCGGCCCGCTGCGCAGCGCCTCGCGCGCCACCTGCCAGGCGACCGAGGGCAGCCGGGCGGACTGCGCGGCGGCGTCCCGCGCCTGGTCGCCGTCCCCGACGGTGCGCACCCGGGGGGCCGCCTCGCGGACCGCCGCCCGGTCCGCGGCCAGCGGCCTGGCCCAGCCGGTGTGCAGCAGCTGGGCGGCCTCGACGGTCATCGACAGGCCGCCGAGCAGCACGGCCGCGCCCTCCTCGGCGGCGCGCAGCAGCGCCACCTCGCGCACATGCGGGTGCGGGGCGCGCGGATCGCTGTGGCTGCTGTCACCGTCCGACCAGACCACCACCAGGCCGAGCTCGCGCACCGGCGCGAACATCGTCGCCCGGGTGCCGATCGCGGCGCGGACCGAGCCGCGGCTGACGCTCAGCCAGCGGCGGTAGCGCTCCTTGGGGCCGAGGTCGGCGGTCAGCGTGGCGTGCCGGTCGGCGCCGATCAGCTCGGTCAGCGCCTGGTCCACCCGGGCCACCGCGCGCCCGTCCGGCAGCACGACCAGCGCGCCGCGCCCGGCGGCCAGCGTGCTGGCGACCGCGATCGCGATCTCGCTCGGCCAGTCGCCGGGCAGCGCCGTCCAGACCGCGCGGGGGGCGCCGCCGGCGGTGAGCGAGGCGAGGTAGTCGGGGCCGTGCGGGTAGCGGGCCCAGCTGCCGGGCGCCGGCGCGGCGGGCGGCGGCAGCGGCGCGGGCGAGGGCTCGGCCTCGGCCTTGGCGTGCCGGGGCGGCACGGCGAGCTGCAGTACGTCGGCCAGGGTGCCGGCGTACCGGTCGGCGACGGTGCGGCTGAGCCTCAGCAGCGCGGGCGTCAGCACGCGCTCCGGCGAGAGCACCTGGGCGAGCGGGGCGAGCGGCCCGGTGTAGTCGCTGGCCGCCAGCCGCTCGACGACGAAGCCGTCGTGCAGCTCACCGCCCTCGCGCCGCCCGGCCACCACCCGGGCCCCGAAGCGGACCCGGACCCGGGTGCCGGGCTGGGCGTCCTCGTCCATCGTGGCCGGCACGGCGTAGTCGAAGAACTGGTCGAGGTGGAGCAGCCCCTTGTCGACCACCACCCGGGCCACCGGCAGCTCGGCGGCCAGCTGCGCGCCGCGCCACGTCCGGGGCTTCGCCTTGCGCACCGTCTCCCGGATGAGGGCGAGCTGCTCGGGCGGACCGCCGGGAGTGGGGTCGTCGGTGCTCATGGGTCCAGTCGTACCAGAGGGCTCGGACAGAAACGCCGCGGGCGGCGGCCACCCCGCTCAGGGGTGACCGCCGCCCGCGGATCAGACGTAACGCGGATCAGACGCGACTACGCGTGTGCGGCGGCCTTCAGCTGCTCGGCGCGGTCGGTGCGCTCCCAGGTGAAGTCCGGCAGCTCACGGCCGAAGTGGCCGTACGCGGCGGTCTGGGCGTAGATCGGCCGCAGCAGGTCCAGGTCGCGGATGATCGCGGCCGGGCGCAGGTCGAAGACCTGGGTGACGGCGGCCTGGATCTTCAGCACCGGAACGGTCTCGGTGCCGAAGGTCTCCACGAAGAGGCCCACCGGCTCGGCCTTGCCGATCGCGTACGCGACCTGCACCTCGGCGCGGGTGGCCAGGCCCGCCGCGACGATGTTCTTGGCGACCCAGCGCATCGCGTAGGCGGCCGAGCGGTCCACCTTGGACGGGTCCTTGCCGGAGAAGGCGCCGCCACCGTGGCGGGCCATGCCGCCGTAGGTGTCGATGATGATCTTGCGGCCGGTCAGGCCGGCGTCGCCCATCGGGCCGCCGATCTCGAAGCGGCCGGTCGGGTTGACCAGCAGCCGGTAGTCGCCGACCTCCAGGTCGATGCCGTCCTCGGCGAGGCGCTTGAGCTCCGGCTCCACGACGAACTCGCGGATGTCGGGCGCGAGCAGCGAGTCCAGGTCGATGTCGCTGGCGTGCTGCGAGGAGACCACCACGGTGTCCAGGCGCACGGCCTTGTCGCCGTCGTACTCGATGGTGACCTGGGTCTTGCCGTCGGGGCGCAGGTACGGGATGGTCCCGTTCTTGCGGACCTCGGAGAGCCGGCGCGCGAGCCGGTGCGCGAGGGTGATCGGAAGCGGCATCAGCTCAGGGGTGTCGGTGCACGCGTAACCGAACATCAGACCCTGGTCGCCGGCGCCCTGCTTGTCGAGATCATCCTCGTCACCCTCGACCCGGGCCTCGTACGCGCTGTCGACGCCCTGGGCGATGTCCGGGGACTGCGCGCCGATGGACACCGAGACGCCGCAGGAGGCGCCGTCGAAGCCCTTCTTCGAGCTGTCGTACCCGATCTCCAGGATCTTGTCGCGCACCAGCTGCGCGATCGGCGCGTAGGCCTTGGTGGTCACCTCACCGGCGATGTGGACCAGGCCGGTGGTGATGAGCGTCTCCACGGCGACCCGGGAGGTCGGGTCGTCCTTGAGGAGAGCGTCGAGAATGGTGTCGCTGATCTGGTCAGCGATCTTGTCGGGGTGTCCCTCGGTGACGGACTCCGACGTGAACAGGCGGCGAGACACAGCGCTCCCTGGGGTTGCAGCGGCTGCTGACTGAACGCTCCCGGCCGGGCCGGGGCATCCGGAAAGACTTGATGCCTGGAGTGTAACGGGCGGGTACCGGCGTTCAACACTGTCTCCGGTGGTTCGGGCACCGCCGTCTCACCCATTGGTCAGCCCAATCGGGGGGCCACCAGGTCCCACAGAATGTCCCCCAGGGCCTCCTTGGGGCCGTGCGGGACGGCCGTCTCGACGCCGTCGGAGGCCAGAATGACGGCTTCGTTCGTATCGGCACCAAAAGCCCGGCCGGCGCCGACCTCATTGACCACCAGAAGGTCGCAGCCCTTTCGGACGAGCTTCGCCCGTCCGTGCTCCAGGGCGTGGTCGGTCTCGGCCGCGAAGCCCACCACGACCTGTCCCGGGTGCGCCCGGTGGGCGGCGAGCTCCGCCAGGATGTCGGGGTTGCGGACCAGTGCCACCGGCGCGGGATCGGCGCCCTCGACCTTCTTGATCTTGACGGCGGCGTACTCCGCGGGGCGGAAGTCGGCCACCGCGGCCGCCATCACCACCACGTCCGCGTCGGCCGCGGCCTTCAGCGCCGCCTCGCGCAGCTGGAGCGCCGTGGAGACCTTCACCACATCGACGCCGGCCGGGTCGGGCAGCTCGGTGTTGGCGGCCAGCAGGGTGACCCGGGCGCCGCGCGCGGCGGCGGTGGCGGCCAGCGCGTAGCCCTGCTTGCCGGAGGAGATGTTGCCCAGGAAGCGCACCGGGTCCAGCGGCTCGCGGGTGCCGCCGCCGGAGACCACCACATGACGGCCCGCCAGGTCGGCCGGCAGCCCGCCGCGGGCCAGCACCAGGCGGCAGGCCTCGAAGATCGCGTCCGGGTCGGGCAGCCGGCCCTTGCCGGTGTCCGCGCCGGTCAGCCGGCCGACCGCGGGCTCCAGCACGATCGCGCCGCGCCGGCGCAGGGTGGCCACGTTCTCCTGGGTGGCGGGGTGCTCCCACATCTCGGTGTGCATCGCCGGGGCGAAGACCACCGGGCAGCGCGCGGTGAGCAGGGTGTTGGTCAGCAGGTCGTCGGCCAGGCCGTGGGCCGCCTTGGCCAGCAGGTCCGCGGTGGCCGGGGCGACCACGACCAGGTCGGCCTGCTGCCCGATCCGCACGTGCGGGACCTCGTGCACCCGCTCCCAGGTCTCGGTGGCCGCCGGACGCCCCGACAGCGCCGCCCAGGTCGCCTCGCCGACGAAGTGCAGCGAGGCGGCGGTGGGCACCACGGTGACCTGGTGGCCGGACTCGGTGAACCGGCGCAGCAGCTCGCAGGCCTTGTACGCGGCGATCCCGCCGCTGACTCCGAGGACGACACGGGGCTGGTTCATGGGCTGGTCCACTCCTCCACTGGGCTCGTGGTCACCCTAAGGCCCCGGTCGAGGGACCCAAGACGAAGGGCCCGCCGGAGGAATCTCCGACGGGCCCTTCGAGCAACGACATCAGGCGACGTCGACGGCCTCGGCCGTGAGCATGCCGGCGTTGATCTCGCGCAGCGCGATCGACAGCGGCTTCTCGTGCACGTGGGTGTCGACCAGCGGGCCGACGTACTCCAGGAGGCCCTCGCCGAGCTGCGAGTAGTACGCGTTGATCTGACGCGCGCGCTTGGCGGCGTAGATGACCAGGCTGTACTTCGAGTCGGTGGCCTCAAGAAGCTCGTCGATCGGCGGGTTGATGATGCCCTCGGGAGCGGTCATGGAAGAGGACATGCGAAAACCTTCCGAAAAGATGAAAAAACAGAAACCTGATCCACTGGTCAGAACATCAGTACAGATGACAACCAGCGATGAGATCAGGTCAGGCTACACCGAGCAAGGCTAGCAGTTCAGTGGCCACCTGCTCGACGGAGGTGTTGACGAGGGTGGTGTCGAACTCCGGCTCCGCCGCCAGTTCGACCTTCGCCGCCGCCAGCCGCTGGTCGATGACGTCCTGCGCCTCGGTGCCGCGACCGGTGAGCCGGCGGACCAGCTCCTCCCAGCTCGGCGGGGCCAGGAAGACCAGCTGCGCCTCCGGCATCGACTCCCGCACCTGGCGGGCGCCCTGCAGGTCGATCTCCAGCAGCACCGGCTCGCCGCGCTCCAGCCGCTCCTGCACCGCCGAGCGCGGGGTGCCGTAGCGGTTGCCCGCGAACACCGCCCACTCCAGCAGCTCACCGTTGGCGATCAGCTTGTCGAACTCGTCGTTGTCGACGAAGTGGTAATGGACCCCGTGCTGCTCGCCGGGCCTCGGGTGGCGGGTTGTCGCCGACACCGAGAGCCAGACCTCGGGGTGCTGCTGCCTCATATGAGCGACGACCGTGCTCTTGCCGACCCCCGAAGGGCCGGAGAGCACGGTCAGCCGCGGACGTTCACTCATGCCCCCGATTATCCCGGATCGCGGACGAACCGGAGACCACCGGGTGGCGTCAGGATGCAGCGCCGCCGAACTCGCGCTCCAGGGAGGCGATCTGGTTGGTCCCGAGACCGCGCACCCGACGGCTCTCGCTGATGCCGAGCCGCTCCATGATCTGCTTGGCGCGGACCTTGCCGACACCCGGAAGGCTCTCCAGCAGTGCGGAGACCTTCATCTTGCCGATGACATCGTTCTCGGACTTACCGGCCTTGATCACCTCGTGCAGGGACGCTCCGGAGTGCTTGAGCCGGTTCTTCACCTCGGCGCGCTCCCGGCGAGCCTCGGCGGCCTTGGCCAGCGCAGCGGTGCGCTGTTCAGGGGTAAGGGGCGGAAGAGCCACGCCGTTCACCTCAGGGTCTGGAAGGAAATGAAGTGCTAGGACAGGGGTGGTGCCAGGGACCTGCCGAAGACGCTGGGGACTCCGGCCATGGACCGACCCAGCCACTCTGACCTGCGAGAGCGACAGGAATCGCACCACCAAGGGCACCTACCGCCGGACATTACCCGCATTGAGAGCCCGCGTCAGGAAAAGAAGCTGAAAAGTCCTGGTCAGCATGGGTAGGCCAGGACTTTTCGGGAGAAATCGGCCGCCTTTGGCCCCTGTTCGTCAAACGACTGTGACGACCCTCACAGCACAGCGGCCGCGTACTCGTCCACAAAGCGCCGCGCGGCCTCGCGCAGCGCGCCGACCGACGGCCCGTGCTTGAGCACGTCCCGGCTCACGCTCGGCACCACATTGCGCACCTGGGCGCCGAAGACCCGCGGCAGGTCGGCCATGGTCGCCCCCTGGGCGCCGATACCGGGGGCGAGCAGCGGCCCGTTGATGGCCAGATCCACGCCGGCGTCGGCCAGCGTCGCGCCGACCACCGCGCCGAAGGAGCCCAGCGGCTCGGCGCCCTTGTTCTCGGCGGCCAGCCGGTTCAGCACGCCCTGCGCCACGCTCACACCGTCCGGGCCCACCGCCCGCTGCACCTCGAAGCCCTCGGGGTTGGAGGTGAGCGCCAGCGCGAAGACCCCGGCGCCGTTGGCCCGGGCCAGGTCCAGGGCCGGCTGCAGCGAACCGAAGCCCAGGTAGGGGCTGACCGTGACGGCGTCCGAGAAGAGCGGGCTGGACGGCGAGAGGAAGGCGTCCGCGTAGGCGGCCATGGTGGAGCCGATGTCGCCGCGCTTGGCGTCCATCAGCACCAGCGCGCCGGCCGCGCGGGCGTCCGCCACGCTGCGCTCCAGCACCGCGACACCCTTGCTGCCGAAGCGCTCGAAGAAGGCGGCCTGCGGCTTGAGCACGGCGACCCGGTCGGCGAGCGCCTCGACCACGGTGCGGCTGAAGGTCTCCAGGCCGGCCAGGTCGTCGCCGAGCCCCCAGGCGGCCAGCAGTGCGGCGTGCGGGTCGATGCCGACACAGAGCTGGCCGCGGGTGTCCATCGCGTGGCGCAGCCGGGTACCGAAGGTGGTCATGAGGGCCTTTCAGGCTCTAGAGCGGACGGTGGGCGAATCCCACCGCGTCGGTGTACTTGGCGAAGCCCCGGGCGGCCAGTTCGGCGCGCAGCTCGTCCAGGATCCGCAGCGGGGCGCCGGGGTCGTTGAAGAGCGCGGTGCCGACGGCCACGCCCGAGGCGCCGGCCAGGGTGAACTCCAGCGCGTCGCGGCCGCTGCGGATGCCGCCCATGCCGAGGATCGGCACCTGCGGGATCCGCTCGGCCAGCATCGCGGCGTGCACCTGGTAGACGCAGCGCAGCGCGATCGGCCGCAGCGCCGGGCCGGAGAGCCCGCCGGTGCCGCCGGCCAGCGCCGGGCGCAGGGTGTCTAGGTCGACGGCCAGGCCGAGCGCGGTGTTGACCATCGACAGGCCGTCCGCGCCGGCCTGCACGCAGGCCGCGGCGATGTCGGTGATCGAGGTGACGTCCGGCGAGAGCTTGGCGTAGACCGGCAGCTCGGGGTCGGTGAGCTTGCGGACGGCGCGCACCACGTCGTACGAGGTGGCCGGGTTGCTGGCGAAGAAGAGGCCGCGGTCGGCCACGTTGGGGCAGGAGATGTTCAGTTCGATGCCGGCCACCCCCGGCTGCCCGTTCAGCCGCTCGACCAGCGCGGCGAACTCCTCCAGGCGCTCCCCCGCGATCGAGACCAGCACCCGGGCGCCGCGCTCGGCCAGCCAGGGCAGCTCGTGCCGGACGAAGGCGTCGATGCCGGAGCCCTGCAGCCCGATCGAGTTGAGCATCCCGGACGGCGTCTCGGCCAGTCGCGGGGTGGCCTGCCCGGAGCGCGGGTACGGCATGATCGTCTTGGTGGTGACGCTGCCCAGCGCGTCCAGCGGCACGAAGCGCGCCAGCTCGCGCCCGTAGCCGGCGCAGCCGGAGGCGGTGCTCAGCGGGTTGGGCAGCACGGTGCTGCCCAGCGGGGCGCTGAGGTCCACGTCGTCGGGGTTCACGGGTTGCCTCCCATCGCGGCGGCGCCTTCGAGATCAGGGGGGACGGTCCCGATGTCGGCCCAGCGGACCCGGGCGCCGTCGAAGACCGGGCCGTCGGTGCAGGTGCGCACAAAGCGGCTGACGCCGTCCTCACCGACCACCGGCAGCACGCAGGTCATGCAGATCCCCACCCCGCAGGCCATCGCCGCCTCCACCGCGGTGTGGCAGCGGACCCCGAGCTCCACGGCGGTCGCGCTGACCGCCGAGAGCATCGGCACCGGACCGGCGGCGTAGAGCACGCTCGCCTCGATGGCGTGCACGGCCTGCGCCAGCGGGTCGGCGACCCGGCCGGTCATGCCGAGCGTGCCGTCCTCGGTGAGCACCAGGACGTCCTGGGTGAGCGCCCTGGCCTGCTCGACGCCGAACAGCCGGTCCGCGCTCGGGGCGCCCAGGATGAAGCCGACCTGGCCGCCGAGCCGCAGGATCCGGGCGGCCAGGTCGAACAGCGGTGCGCCCGCGTAGCCGTCGGCCACCAGCAGGGCGGTGACCGGCCCCTCGGGCAGCGGGAACGGCGTGCCCAGCGGGGCGATCAGGTCCAGCTGCTCGCCGGGGGTGGACTCGGCCAGCTCCCGGGTGCCCGCGCCGTGCGCGGACACCAGCAGCTCGACAGTCCCCGCCTCGGGGTCGCCGCGGTGGATCGAGAAGGCCCGGCGCAGCAGCATCGAGGAGGTCGCACCGCCCACCGCCAGGGTGGCGAAGTGGCCGGGCCTGGCCCGCTCCGGCACCCCGGGGGCGCGCAGCACCAGGCGGCGGTAGGCACCTTCGGGGGTGTTCGCGAGCACCTCGGCCCGCAGGTGCAAGGGATTGGCCATGCGAGGGCACCTTTCGGGGGCGGTGAGCCGGCAGTCGAACTCTGCCAAATCCGACCAGCGGCTGTCACATCCCCCCAAGGTGTGACGAACCATCAGGCCTTGCTGCCGACCGCCTCCGCGATGGTGGCGAATCCGCTGGCCCGCAGCCGGGCGGCGAGGCCCTGGTGCACCCGGCGCATCCAGAACGGGCCTTCGTAGATGAAGGCGCTGTAGCCCTGGACCAGGTCGGCGCCGGCCAGGATGCGCTGCCAGGCGTCCTCGGCGCTCTCGATGCCGCCGACCGAGATCAGCGTGAGGCGGCCCTCGGTGCGCTTGCGCAGGCGCTTGAGCACCTCCAGCGAGCGGCCCTGCAGCGGGGCGCCGGAGAGGCCGCCCATGCCGATCGCCTCGATCTGCGCGGCGGGGGCCCGCAGGCCCTCGCGGCCGATCGTGGTGTTGGTCGCGATGATGCCGTCCAGGCCCATCTCCAGGGCCAGTTCGGCGACCGCGTCGATGTCCTCGTCGGCCAGGTCGGGGGCGATCTTGACCAGCAGCGGCACATGGTGCGCGGTGGCCCGGTCGGCGGCCTCGCGGACGGCGGCGAGCAGCGGGCCCAGGTGCTCGACGGCCTGCAGGTTGCGCAGCCCGGGGGTGTTCGGCGAGCTGACGTTGACCACCAGGTAGTCGGCGTGCGCGGCCAGCCGCTGGGTGCTCTTGACGTAGTCGGCGATCGCGTCGGCCTCCTCGACCACCTTGGTCTTGCCGATGTTGACGCCGATCACCGGGGTCGAGGTGGTGTGCGGACGCGCGGCCAGGCGGGCGGCCACCCGGGCCGAGCCCTGGTTGTTGAAGCCCATCCGGTTGATCAGCGCGCGGTCCTCGACCAGCCGGAAGAGCCGCGGCAGCGGGTTGCCCGGCTGCGGCTCGCCGGTGACGGTGCCGATCTCGACGTAGTCGAAGCCGAGCATCGCCAGGCCGTCGATGCCGATGGCGTTCTTGTCGAAGCCGGCGCCGAGGCCGAACGGGCCGGGCAGGTCGAGCCCGAGCGCCGACGTGCGCAGCGAGCGGTCCTGCGGGGCGAGCACCAGCTTGACCAGCTGGCGCAGGACCGGGACGGAGGCGGCCAGCCGGATCCAGAAGAAGGCAAGGTGATGGGCCTTCTCGGGGTCCATCTTCCGGAAGACGCGATTGAAAAGGATCTTGTACAAGCTACTGGGCCTTCCTCGCACGACACATGGCAGTGGGGGGCACCCGGTGTGCGGTGCCCCCCACTGATGATGGGGCTACTTGCGGGCGGCGTTGATCAGCGCCGCGTGCTCCTGCAGCGACATCACACCGACGTCGCCGCGGGTCAGCGCGTCGATGCCCTGGACGGCCGCACCCATCGCCTGGACGGTGGTCAGGCACGGCACACCGCGCGAGACGGCCGCCGTGCGGATCTCGTAGCCGTCGAGCCGGCCACCGGTGCCGTACGGGGTGTTGATGATCAGATCCACCTCGCCGTCGTGGATCAGCTGGACGATGGTCCGCTCGCCGGTCGGGCCCTCGCCCTCGCTGTGCTTGCGCACCACGGTGGACGGGATGCCGCCGCGCTGCAGCACCTCGGCGGTACCGGAGGTGGCCAGCACCTCGAAGCCCAGCTCGACCAGCGCGCGGGCCGGGAAGACCAGGTTGCGCTTGTCGCGGTTGGCCACCGAGACGAAGACCTTGCCCTTGGTCGGCAGCGCGCCGTACGCGCCGGCCTGGGCCTTGGCGTACGCGGTGCCGAAGACCGTGTCGATGCCCATGACCTCGCCGGTGGAACGCATCTCCGGGCCGAGAACGGTGTCCACGCCGCGGCCGTGGATGTCGCGGAAGCGGCTCCACGGCATCACGGCCTCCTTGACGGAGATCGGGCAGTCGGCGGGCAGTGTGCCGCCGTCGCCCTCGGTCGGCAGCAGGCCCTCGGCGCGCAGCTCGGCGATGGTCGCGCCGAGCGAGATCCGGGCGGCCGCCTTGGCCAGCGGGACGGCCGTCGCCTTGGAGGTGAACGGCACGGTCCGCGAGGCGCGCGGGTTGGCCTCCAGGACGTAGAGGATGTCGCCGGAGAGCGCGAACTGGATGTTGATCAGACCGCGCACCCCGACGCCGCGCGCGATCGCCTCGGTGGAGGTGCGCAGCCGCTTGATGTCGTGGCCGCCCAGCGTGATCGGGGGCAGCGCGCAGGCCGAGTCGCCGGAGTGGATACCGGCCTCCTCGATGTGCTCCATGACGCCGCCGAGGTACAGCTCGGTGCCGTCGTAGAGCGCGTCGACGTCGATCTCCACCGCGTCGTCCAGGAAGCGGTCGATCAGCACCGGGTGCTCGGAGATCAGGCCCGCGTGGCGCTCCAGGTAGGAGGCGAGCGAGGGCTCGTCGTAGACGATCTCCATGCCGCGGCCGCCGAGCACATAGGACGGGCGGGCCAGCACGGGGTAGCCGATCTCGTCGGCGATCGCCTTGGCCTCCTCGAAGGAGAACGCGGTGCCGTGCTTGGGGGCCGGCAGGCCCGCCTCGCGCAGCACCCGGCCGAACGCTCCGCGCTCCTCGGCCAGGTCGATGGCCTCGGGCTGGGTGCCGACGATCGGCACGCCGTTGTCCTTGAGCGCCTGCGCCAGGCCCAGCGGGGTCTGGCCGCCGAGCTGGACGATGACGCCGGCCAGCGGTCCGGCCTGCTGCTCGGCGTGCACGATCTCCAGCACGTCCTCCAGGGTGAGCGGCTCGAAGTAGAGCCGGTCGGAGGTGTCGTAGTCGGTGGAGACGGTCTCGGGGTTGCAGTTGACCATCACGGTCTCGTACCCGGCCTCGGCCAGCGCGAAGGAGGCGTGCACGCAGGAGTAGTCGAACTCGATGCCCTGGCCGATCCGGTTCGGACCCGAGCCGAGGATGATCACCGCGGGCTTGGTGCGCGGCGCGACCTCGTTCTCCTCGTCGTAGGACGAGTAGAAGTACGGGGTCTTGGCGGCGAACTCGGCGGCGCAGGTGTCGACCGTCTTGAAGACCGGGCGGATGCCGAGCGCGTGGCGCACCTCGCGCACCACGTCCGGCTTCAGGCCGCGGATCTCGCCGATCTGCTGGTCGGAGAAGCCGTGCCGCTTGGCGTGCCGCAGCAGCTCGGGGTCGAGCTTGTCGGCCTCGGCCACCTCGGCCGCGATCTCGTCCAGCAGGAAGAGCTGGTCGACGAACCACGGGTCGATCTTGGTGGCCTCGAACACCTCCTGCTGGGTGGCGCCGGCGCGGATGGCCTCCATGACGGTGTTGATCCGGCCGTCGGTGGGCACCTTGGCCTTGGCCAGCAGCTCGTCCTTGTCGCCGATCTCGCCTGCCCAGGAGAACTGCGAGCCCTTCTTCTCCAGCGAGCGCAGCGCCTTGTTGAGCGCCTCGGGGAAGTTGCGGCCCATCGCCATGGCCTCGCCGACCGACTTCATGGTGGTGGTCAGCGTGGCGTCGGCGGAGGGGAACTTCTCGAAGGCGAAGCGCGGGACCTTCACCACGACGTAGTCGAGAGCCGGCTCGAAGGAGGCCGGGGTCTTCTCGGTGATGTCGTTGGGGATCTCGTCCAGCGTGTAGCCGACGGCCAGCTTGGCGGCGATCTTGGCGATCGGGAAGCCGGTCGCCTTGGAGGCCAGCGCGGAGGAGCGGGAGACCCGGGGGTTCATCTCGATCACGATGATCCGGCCGTCGTCCGGGTTGATCGCGAACTGGATGTTGCAGCCGCCGGTGTCGACGCCGACCTCGCGGATGATCGCGATGCCGATGTCGCGCAGCGTCTGGTACTCGCGGTCGGTCAGCGTCAGCGACGGGGCGACGGTGATCGAGTCGCCGGTGTGCACGCCCATCGGGTCGAAGTTCTCGATGGAGCAGACCACCACGACGTTGTCGTTGCGGTCGCGCATCAGCTCCAGCTCGTACTCCTTCCAGCCGAGGATGGACTCCTCCAGGAGCACCTCGGTGGTCGGCGACAGGGCCAGGCCCTGGCCGGCGATCCGGCGCAGGTCCTCCTCGTCGTGCGCGAAGCCGGAGCCGGCGCCGCCCATCGTGAAGGAGGGCCGGACCACGACCGGGTAGCCGCCGAGGGTCTCGACGCCCGCCATGATCTCGTCCATGGTGTGGCAGATCACCGAGCGGGCGGACTCGCCGTGGCCGATCTTGGCGTGCACCGCCTCGACCACGCCCTTGAAGAGCTGGCGGTCCTCGCCCTTGTGGATCGCCTCGACGTTGGCGCCGATCAGCTCGACGCCGTACTTGGCCAGCGTGCCGTTCTCGTGCAGCGAGATCGCGGTGTTGAGCGCGGTCTGCCCGCCGAGGGTCGGCAGGAGCACGTCGGGGCGCTCCTTGGCGATGATCTTCTCGACGAAGTCGGGGGTGATCGGCTCGACGTAGGTCGCGTCGGCGATCTCCGGGTCGGTCATGATCGTCGCGGGGTTGGAGTTCACCAGGATCACCCGCAGGCCCTCGGCCCGCAGCACGCGGCAGGCCTGGGTGCCGGAGTAGTCGAACTCGGCGGCCTGGCCGATCACGATCGGACCGGAGCCGATGACCAGGACGGACTTGATATCAGTGCGCTTCGGCACGGGTCAGCTCCCTGCGTTGGCGTGCGACGCCGTCATGAGGTCGACAAAACGGTCGAAGAGGTAGGCCGCGTCGTGCGGACCGGCCGCCGCCTCGGGGTGGTACTGCACGCTGAAGGCGGGCACGTCCAGGCACTGCAGACCCTCGACCACGTTGTCGTTGAGGCAGACGTGGGAGACCTCGGCCCGCCCGTACGGGGTGTCGCTGACCTTGTCGAGCGGCGCCTCCACGGCGAAGCCGTGGTTGTGCGCGGTGACCTCGACCTTGCCGGTCGAGCGGTCCTGCACCGGCTGGTTGATGCCCCGGTGGCCGTACTTGAGCTTGTAGGTGCCGAACCCGAGGGCCCGGCCGAGGATCTGGTTGCCGAAGCAGATGCCGAACAGCGGGGTGCGGCGCTCCAGCACCGACTGCATCACGGCGACCTGGTGGTCGGCGGTGGCCGGGTCGCCCGGGCCGTTGGAGAAGAACACGCCGTCGGGGTTGACCGCGTAGATGTCCTCGACCGTGGAGTTGGCCGGCAGCACATGCACCTCGATGCCGCGCTCGGCCATCCGCTGCGGGGTCATCGCCTTGATGCCGAGGTCGACGGCGGCGACCGTGAAGCGCTTGGTGCCCACGGCCGGCACGATGTACGGCTCGGTGGTGGCGACCTCGGCGCAGAGGTCGGCGCCCTTCATCTCGGGGGCCTGCAGCACCCGGGCGAGCAGCTCGGTCTCCTCGGCCAGCGCCGGGCCGGAGAAGATGCCGACCCGCATCGCACCGCGCTCGCGCAGGTGGCGGGTGAGGGCGCGGGTGTCGATGCCGCTGATCCCGACGATGCCCTGCGCGACCAGCTCGTCGTCCAGCGAGCGCTGCGAGCGCCAGTTGGAGGGCACCCGGGCGGGGTCGCGGACCACGTAGCCGGCCACCCAGATCTGCTTCGACTCCGGGTCCTCGTCGTTGACGCCGGTGTTGCCGATCTGCGGGGCCGTCATGACCACCACCTGGCGGTGGTAGGAGGGGTCGGTGAGGGTCTCCTGGTAGCCGGACATGCCGGTGTTGAAGACCGCCTCGCCGAAGGTCTCGCCGGTCGCGCCGTACGCCTGACCGCGGAAGGTCCGGCCGTCCTCCAGGACGAGCACGGCGGGCACGCGCTCCCGGCGGGCAGCGCGGGGCTGCCTCGTAGTGGTGGGGGCAGGTGCGGTCATGGGGTTACGCCTTCCGTCTTCGTCGTACGTGTTGCAAGTGTTTCCAGCTCCGCGACCCAGGTCGGGTGCTCGTCCGGGTGGTCGAGCCGGAAGCCCGAGTCCAGCGCGCGGCCCTCCAGCGTCCAGGTGACCACCAGCAGGCCGGCCGGGACGACCTTGCCGGCGATCCCGGAGTCGGTCCGGGCCCCCGTCAGGTGCTCCGCCGGGATCCACAGGTCGCTGTCGCCGGGACGGCGCACCAGCAGGCCGCGCTCGCTCAGGGCCAGCTCGGCCAGGCTGCGGATGCCGAGCCCGTGCGCCACCACCCGGTCGAGCCAGTTCCCGGCGGTGGTGGTGCCGTGGTAGCGGCCGCTGCTCTCCAGGATGGCCGGGCCGTGGTCCGACGGCACGGCGGGCAGGGCCGGAAGGTCGGCCTGATGGGCCCGGCGCCAGTTCCATCCCTGGCGCATCAGCCAGTAGATGACGCCGACCACGATCAGCAGCCCGACCGCCCAGCCGATGTAGTTCGGCCAGTTGTGGACCTTGGCCTGCTCCATGCCGAGCAGGACGGTGCTCACGCCAGCCCGCCCGGCTCGACCAGCTCGCCGGCCAGCACGGTGGGCACCCCGCGCAGGAAGGTGGCGTGCACCCGTCCCGGCAGCTCAAGGGCACGGTAGGGGGTGTTTCGACTGCGGGTGGCGAAGCTCTCGGGGTTCACGGTCCCACGGTACGCGGGATCGAAAAGCACCAGGTTGGCCGGCTCACCGACCGAGACGGGACGCCCGTGGCCGGCCAGTCGGCCGATCCGCGCCGGGCGGTGCGACATCCGGTCGGCGACGCCCTCCCAGTTCAGCAGGTCGGTCTCGACCATCGCCTGCTGGACCACCGAGAGCGCGGTCTCCAGGCCGACCATGCCCATCGCGGCGGCCGCCCACTCGCACTCCTTGTCCTCCATCGGGTGCGGGGCGTGGTCGGTGGCGACGGCATCGATGGTGCCGTCGGCCAGCGCACGGCGCAGCGCGTGCACGTCCTCGGCGGTGCGCAGCGGCGGGTTGACCTTGTAGACCGCGTCGTAGGAGCGGACCAGCTCGTCGGTGAGCAGCAGGTGGTGCGGGGTCACCTCGGCGGTGACGGACCAGCCCTTGGCCTTGGCCCAGCGGATGATCTCCACCGAGCCGGCCGTCGAGACGTGGCAGACGTGCAGGCGCGAGCCGACGTGCGCGGCGAGCAGCACGTCGCGGGCGATGATCGCCTCCTCGGCCACCGCGGGCCAGCCGGCCAGGCCCAGCTCGCCGGAGACCTGGCCCTCGTTCATCTGGGCGCCCTCGGTCAGCCGGGGCTCCTGGGCGTGCTGGGCGACCACGCCGTCGAAGGCCTTCACGTACTCCAGCGCGCGGCGCATGATCACCGCGTCGTCCACGCACTTGCCGTCGTCGGAGAAGACCCGGACGTTCGCGGCGGAGTCGTGCATCGCGCCCAGCTCGGCGAGCTTCTTGCCCTCCAGGCCGACCGTGACGGCGCCGACCGGCTGCACGTCGCAGTAGCCGGAGGCCTGGCCGAGGCGCCAGACCTGCTCGACCACGCCGGCCGTGTCGGCGACCGGGAAGGTGTTGGCCATCGCGTGGACGGCGGTGAAGCCGCCCTTGGCCGCCGCCTGGGTGCCGGTCAGCACGGTCTCGGCGTCCTCCCGGCCGGGCTCGCGCAGGTGGGTGTGCAGGTCGACCAGGCCGGGCAGCGCGACCAGGCCGTGCGCGTCGATGTCGACGTCCGCCTCGACCGCCAGATCGGTGCCGATCTCCCGGATGACGCCGTCGGCGATGAGGATGTCCTGCGCGGCGCCACCGAGGATCTGGGCGTTGCGGATCAGGTAGCTGGTCATGCGGCGGTCTCCGGGGCTTCGGTGCGGGGGGCGTCGGCGAGCGTGGCGCCGCCGAGCAGGAGGTACAGGACGGCCATCCGGATCGAGACGCCGTTGGCGACCTGCTCGACCACGGTGCAGCGCGGGGAGTCGGCCACCTCGGCGGTGATCTCCATGCCGCGGACCATCGGGCCGGGGTGCATCACGATGGCGTGCTCGGGCAGCTTGGCCATCCGGTCGCCGTTCAGGCCGTAGCGGCGCGAGTACTCGCGCTCGGTGGGGAAGAACGCGGCGTTCATCCGCTCGCGCTGGACCCGCAGCATCATCACCGCGTCGCTCTTGGCCAGCGTGCTGTCCAGGTCGTAGCTGACCTCGCAGGGCCAGTTGTCGATGCCGATGGGCAGCAGGGTGGGCGGCGCCACGAAGGTGACGTGGGCGCCCAGGGTGTTCAGCAGCAGCACGTTGGAGCGGGCCACCCGGCTGTGCAGGACGTCGCCGACGATGGTGATCCGGCGCCCGGCCAGGTCGTGGCCCAGGCCCGGGTTGAGGTGGCGGCGCATCGTGAAGGCGTCCAGCAGGGCCTGGGTGGGGTGCTCGTGGGTGCCGTCGCCGGCGTTGATGACGCTGCCGTGCAGCCAGTCGGACTGCGCGAGCCGGGCCGGCGCGCCCGAGGCGTGGTGGCGGATCACGACGGCGTCGGCGCCCATCGCCTGCAGGGTCAGCGCGGTGTCCTTGAGGCTCTCGCCCTTGGAGACCGAGGAGCCCTTGGCGGCGAAGTTGATGACGTCGGCGGAGAGCCGCTTCTCGGCGACCTCGAAGGAGGTCTTGGTGCGGGTGGAGTCCTCGAAGAAGAGGTTGACGACGGTGCGGCCGCGCAGCGTGGGGAGCTTCTTGACGGCCCGGCCGGAGAGCTGGGCGAGCTCCTCGGCGGTGTCCAGGACCAGCAGCGCGTCGTCGCGGCTGAGGTCGGCGGCGGAGACGAGGTGGCGCTTCACGTACTTACTCCGACTGGGTGGGTTCGGCGGCGAGCGCCTGGGACGAGCGGGCGGCGTAGTCGCGGTCGCCGACCAGGACGGCGTCGTGCCCGTCGGAGTCGGAGAGCCGGACCTGCACGGCCTCGCGCAGCGAGGTGGGCAGGTTCTTGCCCACGTAGTCGGCGCGGATCGGCAGCTCGCGGTGGCCGCGGTCGACCAGGACGGCGAGCTGCACGGCGCGCGGGCGGCCGATGTCGCCGAGCGCGTCGAGCGCGGCCCGGATGGTGCGGCCGGAGAAGAGCACGTCGTCGACCAGGATGACGAGCTTGCCGTCGATGCCGCCGGGCGGGATCTCGGTGTGCTCCAGGGCGCGGGCGGGCTTGAGCCGCAGGTCGTCCCGGTACATCGTGATGTCCAGGGTGCCGAGCGGGATCTCGCGGCCGGTGATCTGGGTCAGCCGGGCGTGCAGCCGGCGGCCGAGGTGGACGCCCCGGGTGTGGATACCGAGGAGGACGACATCCTCGGCGCCTTTCGCGCGCTCCACGATCTCGTGGGCGATCCGGGTGATGACCCGGGAGATGTCCGCGCCGTCCAGGACCTGGTGCGGCGGGCGGGGCTGGGTGGAATCGGGTGAATCGTTGCGTGCGGTCATGCCGAAGCCGACCTCCTTCCCCGCCTCACAGGACGGGCCTTAAAGGATGCCTTTGGGTTTGGCTGCCCAGTCGTGAAGGAGCCTCAACCACACTACCAGGGGGATCACGCCGATCGGGATGAGGCTTTATGTCGTGTTCACGCAGAGGTAGCGAACCATTCGCACGACTGCCCCATTCGGCTTGACGCAGCTACCTTACTCTACGTAACCTCACAGTGAGTTACGGAACAGACGTCGAACCCACCGGTAGGACGCTCTGGGTTGTGAGGCACCCCTCACTCCCCCGTGACTGTCATTGAACGCGAAACAAACTCGTCCGGGGAGACCAATGTCCAGCGACTACGCGAAGCAGCTCGGAGGAAAACTCCGAGCGATCCGCACTCAGCAGGGGCTCTCCCTGCATGGCGTCGAGGAGAAGTCCCAGGGGCGCTGGAAGGCCGTCGTCGTCGGCTCTTACGAGCGCGGCGACCGTGCGGTGACCGTGCAGCGCCTGGCTGAGCTGGCCGAGTTCTACGGCGTCCCGGTGCAGGAGCTGCTGCCGGGCGGCACCCCGGGCGGTGCGGCCGAGCCGCCGCCGCGCCTGGTGCTGGACCTGGAGAGACTGACCCAGGTTCCGTCCGAGAAGGCCGGCCCGCTCCAGCGCTACGCCGCCACCATCCAGTCCCAGCGCGGTGACTACAACGGCAAGGTGCTGTCGATCCGCCAGGACGACCTGCGCACGCTGGCCGTGATCTACGACCAGTCGCCGTCGATTCTCACCGAGCAGCTGATCAGCTGGGGTGTGCTCAACTCCGACGCCCGTCGCGCGGTGCGCGACGAGGACGCCGGCTGACCGTCCGTCTGACCAACGGACACCTTGCAGAAACGTCACGGCGCGGCCCCGGGGGGCCGCGCCGTACGCATGTCGTCCACGACCGACCGGGCCGACTTCCTTCGTCCACCCTGTTGTCACGAACATGTAACTCAGAGTGAGATCACCGCGACCGCGGAGCGCTCGCCAGCTGGCGGGACTGGGCGACCAGGCGGCCGGACTCGTCCCAGATCTCCGCGTCCTCCTCGAAGTAACCGCCGGCCAGGTTGCGGGTGCTGTGGCTGACCCGCAGCCAGCCGGGGACCGGCCTGGCCCGCAGGTGCACGGTCAGCTCGACGGTCGGGGCCCAGCCGGGCAGGCCGAGGTCAAAGGTGACCGGCGGCAGCGCGTCGGCGACCAGCAGCAGCGCCAGCGGGTCGGGCTGGCGGCCGTCGGCGAACCGGAACCAGCCCTGGATCCGGCCCTGCCTGGACGGCTGACCCAGCGCCCAGCCCACGGTGGCCGGGTCGAGCCGCAGGTCGAAGCGCTGCAGCAGCTCGGCCTGCTCGATCAGCGAGGGCGGCGCGTGCTCCATCCCGATGCACTGCTCCTGCGGCGGCAGCGCGGGCGGCGTGGCGCTGGTGCGCACCTCGCCCTGCTGCGCGGCCAGGTCGCCGTAGCTGGCCAGCACTCTCAGCCGCTCGACCGGGGTGCCGTCCTCGTCGTCCTGGTAGAGCGAGGCGGTGCCGGTGGAGAGCGAGCGGCCGCGCCGCACGATGTCGGTGCGCACGCTCACCGGGCCGGGGCGGGAGGCGGAGAGGTAGTAGCAGCTGATCGAGACCGGATCCGGGTGCCCGGGCAGCTCCAGCGAGAGCGCCTTGGCGGCGACCGCGAGCAGCAGCCCGCCGTTGATGCCGCCGCCGATCCGCCAGCCCGCGCCGAGCTCGCCGTGGTACCGGCCGTCGGGGTCCGGGCGCAGGTCGATCGCCTGGTCGAACTCGCTGCTGGTGGTGGTCGCAGTCGTCATGGTGGGCACGCCCTTCCGGAAGCTACTGGTCAGTAGCCAAGATACGCCAGGGCCGTGAACGCACCATGGCCGCCGGACCAAAGAGGTCCGGCGGCCATGGGGTTTTGGTGCGAGTGAGTCAGTCCCGACGGATCGTGGGCTTGAGCTCCATGAAGCGGGCCAGCATGCCGTTCACGAAGGCCGGCGAGTCGTTCGTGGAGTACTCCTTGGCGATCTCCACCGCCTCGTCCACGACGACGGCGTCCGGGACACCGTCCTCCCAGATCAGCTCATAGGCACCGATGCGCAGGACGTTGCGGTCCGCGATCGGCATCCGGTCGATCGTCCAGCCCACCGAGTACGTGGAGATCAGCTCGTCGATGCGACGGGCGTGCTTCACATACCCCTCGATCAGCTGCATGGTGTACTCGCCGATCTGCGGAATACCCTCGTCCGGCTTGGGGTCGCGCGCCCGGGCGACCCAGTCGGCGAGCACCGACAGCGGGTCGACGTCCCGGTGGTCGGCCTCGAAGAGGATCTGGAAGGCGCGCGTGCGGGCCTTGGTACGTGCGGCCGACACTTAGTCCTTCACCCGGCCGAGGTAGCTGCCGTCACGGGTGTCGACCTTGATCTTCTCGCCGGTGACGATGAAGAGCGGGACGCCGATCTCGGCGCCGGTCTCCAGGGTGGCGGGCTTGGTGCCACCGGTGGAGCGGTCGCCCTGCAGGCCCGGCTCGGTCTCGGCGACGATCAGCTCGACCGAGGCGGGGAGCTCGATGTACAGCGGCGCACCCTCGTGCACCGCGACGAGGGCCTCGAAGCCCTCCAGCAGGTACTTGGCGTTGTCGCCGACGACGTCCTTGCTGACGAACAGCTGGTCGTAGGTGTCCATGTCCATGAAGACGAACTGCTCGCCGTCCATGTACGAGAACTGCATGCCGCGCTTGTCGACATTGGCGGTCTCGACCTTGGTGCCCGCGTTGAACGTCTTGTCGACGACCTTGCCGCTCAGCACGTGCTTGAGCTTGGTGCGCACGAAGGCGGGACCCTTGCCCGGCTTCACATGCTGGAACTCGACCACGGACCAGAGCTGGTCGTTGTCGAGCTTGAGGACCATGCCGTTCTTGAGATCGTTCGTGGAAGCCACGGGCGCACTTACTCCTGCATCTAGCTGTCAAGGAACCAAGGGGTGCGGCCTGGCCCCACGCTAGTGGGACTACAGGGCGAGGAGCTCCTTGGTCGTGATGGTGAGCAGCTCGGGCCCGCCCTCTTCGAGGGGGCGTACGACGAGCGTGTCCTCGATCCGGACCCCGCCCTTGCCCGGGAGATGGACCCCTGGGCCGACGGTTACCGGCACGCGATTGTCCAGTTTACCCATGTCTGCCGGACCGAGGCGCGGCGCCTCCCTCACCTCAAGGCCGACGCCGTGCCCCAGCGGCCTCGGGGAGCTCTCCAGATGGCCCGCCGCCTGGAGGATGTCGCGGGCCGCGCGGTCGGCGGCGCCGGCCGCGGCACCCGGCACCAACGCCTCGCGACCGGCCCGCTGGGCCTCGAAGACCAGCCGGTGCAGCTCCACCTGCCAGGGCGCCGGGGCCGCACCGATCACGAAGGTGCGGGCGGTGGAGACGGCGTAGCCGCGGTACTGGGCGCCGAGCGAGACGGTCAGGAAGTCGCCCTCCTCGACCCGGCGGTCGGTGGGCGGGTGGCCGGCGCGTCCGGAGTGGTTGCCGGTGCCGACCGAGACCGGGAAGGCGGCCCGGTCAGCGCCGTGGTCGATCATCCGGCGCTCCAGCTCCATCGCCAGATGCCGCTCGGTGCGCCCGACCAGGATCGACTCCAGCAGCTCGCCGAGCGCCTGGTCGGCGATCTCGGCGGCGATCCGCAGATCGGCGATCTCGTACTCGTCCTTGATCACCCGCAGCCGCTCGACGGCGAAGTCCAGGTCGGTCAGCCGGATGTCCGCGGCCAGCGCGGACAGCGCCCGGTGGCGGCTGACGGTCAGGTCGTGCTCCTCGACCACCAGAGCGGTGACGCCGAGGCTGACGGCGGCCGCGGCGGCGGCCTCGGCAGTGTCCTGGTCCGGTGCGGCGACCAGATGGGCCAGCTCATCGGCGTACGGGTGCTCGCCGGTGTCGTCGGGCGGCAGGTCCGCGGGCAGCGCGAGCAGCGCGCGCTCCCGGGTGAGCAGCAGCGTCGCGCCGCACGGGGCGCAGCCGGTGAGGTAGCGGACGTTGGCCGGGCTGGTGACCAGCGCCGCGTCGGCTCCGACCGCGCCGCAGTGCTCTCTGAGTCGCTCCCGGCGGGCCGCGTGCGCATCGGACATGCTTCAAAGCCTACGAAGGGACCCGCCCTGCCGCCTGTTCAGTGGGCCAGGCAGGTGGTGAAGAGAAATGACGACCAGTCATATATGCTGCGCGGCGCGGCCAGGCGGCCGTCCGTCCTCGGGAGGATCTCGTGACCATGTCCGACGCTCCGGGCGGCTGGGCCCCCGTCGAGATCGACACCAGCGTCGCCCACTCCGCACGGGTGTACGACTACTGGCTCGGCGGCAAGGACAACTTCCCCGCCGACCGGGCACTGGCCGAACAGATCATCGCCGCCGTGCCGAACATGCGCGCGATGGCCCGGGCCAACCGGGACTTCCTGGCCAAGGCCGTCACCCATCTGGTGGTCGAGGGCGGGATCCGGCAGTTCCTCGACATCGGCACCGGCATCCCGACCGCCGGCAACACCTACGAGGTGGCGCAGGCGCTGGCCCCCGAGAGCCGGGTGCTGTACGTCGACAACGACCCGATCGTGCTCTCGCACGCGCGGGCGATGATCTCCAGCCACCCGGCCGGCCGGACCTCGTTCGTGCTGGGCGACCTGCGCGAGCCGGCCGAGCTGCTCGGGCAGCCCGCGCTGGCGAAGATCATCGACCTGGACCAGCCGGTCGGTCTGCTGCTGATCGCCGTGCTGATGCTCTTCAGGGACGCCGAGGACCCGTGGGCCATGGTCCGCACCCTGGTCGACGCGCTGCCCTCGGGCAGCTATGTGGCGCTGACCCACCCGACCGGGGACTTCGCCCCCGAGGAGGTGGCCATCGCGGTCCGGGCCGCCGAGCACGCCCACGTCACGCTGACACCGCGCGACCACGGGCAGGTGGCGCGCTTCCTGGACGGTCTCGAGCTGGTCGGGCCCGGGGTCGTGCCGGTGCTGGGCTGGGGCGCGGTCGGCGAGGACGTGGACGTCACCTCCGCCTACTACTACGGCGCGGTGGCCCGCAAGCCGTAGCCGCGCTCTGGTGGGATGGGGCGCGTGCAGTGGTTCACCGCCCCCGAGTACGGCTTGAGCAGGCTGGTCCTGCTGCGGTTGCTGGCCGCCGTCTACCTGGTCGGGTTCCTGGCGGCGGCCCGCCAGTTCCGGCCGCTGATCGGCGAGCACGGGATGCTGCCGGTGCCGCGCTACCTGGCGTACCGGCCGTTTCGCCGGGCCCCGAGCCTCTTCCAGTTCGGCTACAGCGACCGGGGCTTCGCCGCCGTCGCCTGGACGGGCGCGGCGCTGGCGGCGGCGGTGCTGGCGGGTGCGGCGGACGCGGTGCCGCTGTGGGCCTCGATGCTGGGCTGGGCGCTGCTGTGGGCGCTCTACCTGTCGATCGTCAACGTCGGGCAGGTCTGGTACGGCTTCGGCTGGGAGTCGCTGCTGCTGGAGGCGGGGTTCCTGGCGGTCTTCCTGGGCAACGCGACGGTCGCGCCGCCCGCGCCGGTGCTCTGGCTGGTGCGCTGGCTGCTCTTCCGGGTCGAGTTCGGCGCCGGGCTGATCAAGCTGCGCGGCGACAGCTGCTGGCGCGACCTGACCTGCCTGAAGTACCACCACGAGACGCAGCCGATGCCCGGGCCGCTCAGCTGGTTCTTCCACCACCTGCCCGGGCCGCTGCACCGGGTCGAGGCGGCGGCCAACCACGTCGCCCAACTGCTGCTCCCGGTCTGCCTGTTCCTGCCGCAGCCGGTGGCCGGGGTAGCGGGCGCGCTGGTGGTGATCACCCAGCTGTGGCTGGTCGCCTCCGGCAACTTCGCCTGGCTCAACTGGCTGACCATCGCGCTGGCCTTCGCCGCCGTCGAGCTCCCGGACGGCACCCGGTCGAGCGCGACCGGTCCGCTCTGGTACGAGGTCGCGGTGCTGGCGGCCACGGCGCTGGTGGTGGGCCTGAGCTACCAGCCGGCCCGCAACCTGCTCTCCCGCCAGCAGGTGATGAACCGCTCCTTCAACCAGCTGCACCTGGTGAACACCTACGGCGCGTTCGGCAGCATCAGCCGGGTCCGCCTGGAGGTGGTGCTGGAGGGCACCGACGAGCCACGGCTCACTCGGCAGACCCGCTGGCGCGCGTACGAGTTCCACGGCAAGCCCGGGGACGTGCGCCGGCTGCCGCGCCAGTTCGCGCCCTACCACCTGCGTCTTGACTGGATGATGTGGTTCGCCGGGATCTCGTCCGACTATGCCCGGCCGTGGCTGCGGCCGCTGGTGGAGCGGCTGCTGGTGAACGACCGGGCCACCCTGCGGCTGCTGCGCGGCAACCCGTTCCCGGACGCGCCGCCGACATACGTCCGGGCGGTGCTCTACCGCTACCGGTTCACCAGTTGGCGTGAACTGCGCGAGAGCGGCGCATGGTGGCACCGCACCCGCGTGCGCGAGTACCTCGCGCCGGTACGGCGCGGCTAGCTCAGCGCTGCTGGCAGCGCGGGCACCAGAAGAGGTTGCGGGCCGCGTGGGACTCGGTGCGTACCTCGGTGCCGCAGACCAGGCAGGGCATCGCGGCGCGGCGGTAGACGTAGACCTCGCCGCCGTGGTCGTCCACCCGCGGCGGGCGGCCCATCGCCTCGGGGGTGTGCTCGGCGCGCACGGTGTCGATCCGGCCGACCGCCGCGCCCGCGCGCATCAGCTGCACCAGGTCCCGCCAGATCGCCTCCCACTCGGCGCGGGCCAGGTCGCGCCCGGCCCGGTGCGGGCTGATGCCGTGCCGGAAGAGCACCTCGGCGCGGTAGACGTTGCCCACCCCGGCCAGCACCTTCTGGTCCATGAGCAGCGCGGCGACCGTGCTGCGGCTGCGCGAGATGCGCTCCCAGGCGGCCTGCGGGGCGGCGTCGGCGCGCAGCGGGTCCGGGCCGAGCCGGGCGTGCACGGCGTCCTTCTCGGCGGGCGTGAGCAGCTCGCAGGTGGTCGGGCCGCGCAGGTCGGCGTAGTGCTCGTCGTTGACCAGCCGCAGCCGGATCAGGCCGACCGGCGCGGGCACCGGGGCCGGGCCGAAGCTGAAGACGCCGTAGAGGCCCAGGTGGATGTGCAGCCAGGAGTCGGCGAAGCCGAGGAACAGGTGCTTGCCGTCGGCCTCGGCGCTCTCCAGCACCCGGCCGTCCAGCAGCGCGGCACCCTCGGCGAACCGGCCCTGCGGGCTGGCGACCGCGACCGGGCGGCCGCCGAACGCGCGCTGGTGCTCGGCGGCGAGCCGGTGCAGGATGTGGCCTTCGGGCATGGCGGATCAACTCTCGTACGGCGGTGGAGGGTTCAGCGGACCGGCTGACCGGTGAGGCGGGCGGTGACGACCCGGTCCAGGGCCTCGGCGGTGGCGGGCACGTCGAGCTGGGAGTTGTCGATGATCGGCAGCCCGGAGTTGTACCAGCCGGCCATCCGGCCGTGGATCCGGGCCACCTCCTCGTCGCTGAGCCGGCGGTTGCCGCTGCGCCGGGCGTTGCGGGCCAGCACCGAGTCCAGGCCCGGCAGCAGCACGACCGGGATCATGCCGGGGCCGATATGGCGCTTCCAGCCGCCCAGCCCGATGGCCGGCCGGTCAGGAAAGACCGCGTCATCGATGATGCAGGAGATGCCGTTGGCCAGGTAGTTGCGGCAGGCGAAGCCGCAGGTGCGGCGGGCCAGCCGGTACTGCGCCTCGGAGGCGTTGTTCCAGCCCGACTGCGGGTTGGCGAAGCCGGACTGCACCCACTCGCGGACGTCGTCCAGGCTGATGTGCGCGGTGGTGGTGGGGCGGCGCTCGGCCCAGTGCCGGGCGACGGTGGTCTTGCCCGCGCCGGCCGGGCCGATCAGCAGCACCGCGATCGGCCCGTTGTAGGCGCGCGGGACATGGACCGGCAGTTGCACGGGCGCGCCGGTCGGCATCACGAAGTGCCCGGTCGACCCGGGCGGCTCGGCGGCGTTCGGGGCGATGGGCTGCACACTCTGGCGCGGCGCCGGCGGCGGGGCCAGGGGGCGCGGGGGCAGCGGCCCTCCCCCTGCGTACTGCGTCACGACACACCTCCCGGCGGGGACATTACACGGCGGCCCGGCAGGCGGCCCAGTCCGCCTGCCGGGCCGCCGAAGCCATGACCGCGCTGCCGCTACCTGCTGGGGAGCTGCTCGGCGAGCGCGCGCAGGGCCAACTCGTACGAGCCCAGGCCGAAACCGGCGATGGTGCCGGAGGCGACCGCGGCGATCACCGAGGTGTGCCGGAACTCCTCGCGGGCGTACGGATTGGAGATGTGCACCTCGATCAGCGGCGCGGTCCGCTGGGCGGCCGCGTCGCGCATCGCGTACGAGTAGTGCGTGAAGGCGCCCGGGTTGATCACCACGGGCGTCTTCTCGTCGGCCGCCCAGTGCAGCCACTCGATCATCTGCTGCTCGGAGTTGGTCTCCTTGACCTCCACCTCGAAGCCCAGCTCCTTGCCCAGCGCCGTGCAGCGCTCGACAAGACCGGCGTACGAGGTGGCGCCGTAGACGTCCGGCTCGCGGCTGCCGAGCCGGCCCAGGTTGGGCCCGTTCAGCACCAGCACCCGACTCATGCCGACACCTCGGCGTACGCGGCGACCAGCAGCGAGGGGTCCGGGCCCTCCAGGACGGAGGTCTTGGCCAGGCCGTCCAGCAGGATGAAGCGCAGCAGATCGCCGCGCGACTTCTTGTCGACCTTCATGGCGTCCAGCAACTTCGGCCAGGCGTCCGCCCGGTAGCTCAGCGGCAGGCCCACCGAGGCCAGCACCGTACGGTGCCGCTCGACCGTCTCGTCGTCCAACCGCCCGGCGAGGCGGCCGAGTTCGGCGGCGTACATCATGCCGACCGAGACCGCCGCGCCGTGCCGCCACTTGTAGCGCTCGTTACGCTCGATGGCGTGCGCCAGGGTGTGGCCGTAGTTGAGGATCTCGCGGCGGCCGGACTCCTTCAGGTCGCCGGAGACCACGTCGGCCTTGACCTGGATGGCGCGCCGGATCAGCTCGACGGTGTGCTGCCCGCTCGGCGACGTGGCGCCCTGCGGGTCGGCCTCGACCAGGTCGAGGATCACCGGGTCGGCGATGAAGCCGCACTTGATGACCTCGGCCAGCCCGGAGACGTAGTCGTGCTTGGGCACGGTCTCCAGGGTCGCCAGGTCGGCGAGCACCCCGGCCGGCGGGTGGAAGGCGCCGACCAGGTTCTTGCCCTCGGCGATGTTGATGCCGGTCTTGCCGCCGACCGCCGCGTCCACCATGCCCAGCAGCGTGGTGGGCATGGCGATCCAGCGCACGCCGCGCAGCCAGCTGGCGGCGACGAAGCCGGCCAGGTCGGTGGTGGCGCCGCCGCCCAGGCCCACGATCACGTCGCTGCGGGTGAAGCCGGTCTGCCCGAGGACCGACCAGCAGTACGCGGCGACCTCGGCGCTCTTGGCCTCCTCGGCGTTGGGCACCTGCAGGGCGATCGCCTGGTAGCCCTCGCCGGCCAGATCCTCGCGGATCGCCTCGGCGGTGGCCTCCAGCGCCTCCGGGTGGATGATCGCCACCCGTCGGGCCTGCGTGCCGATCAGCGAGCCGAGCTCACCGAGCAGCTGCTGCCCGATCAGCACGTCGTAGGGCTCGTGGCCGGCCGCGCCGCCGACGTGGATGGTGACGGTGCTGCTGCTCATACTTGCTTCAACTCCAGGGATTCCAGTACGGCGTCCGCGACCTGCTCCGGGGTGAGCCCCTCGGTGCCGATCACGGCGGCGGCGACCTCCAGATACAGCGGTCGACGCGCCTCCATCAGCTCGCGCCAGGCCGCGCGCGGGTTGACCGCGAGCAGCGGGCGCGGGGCGTCCAGGCCGACCCGCTTGACGGCGTCGGCCAGGGCCACCTCCAGGTAGACCACCGGGCGGCCGGCCAGCAGCGCGCGGGTGGCGTCCGCCAGCACGGCTCCGCCGCCGAGCGCGAGCACGCCGGGGTGCTCCGCCAGCGCGGCGGCGACGGCCCGCGCCTCCAGGGCGCGGAAGTGCGGTTCGCCCTCGTCGATGAAGATCTCCGGGATCGGCTTGCCCGCCAGCTGCTCGATGTCGGCGTCGGTGTCGCGGAACGACGTGCCGAGCCGCTCGGCGAGCACCCGGCCCACCGTGGTCTTGCCGGAGCCGGGCGGACCGACCAGCACCACCGCGGGGCCGGCCGCCACACTCGCGGCGGTCATCGGATGATCAGGTGGTCGAGGTAACCCTGGACGTTGCGGCGGGTCTCGGTGACGTTGTCGCCGCCGAACTTCTCGCTCACCGCGTCCGCCAGCACCAGCGCGACCATCGCCTCGGCGACGATCCCGGCGGCCGGCACCGCGCAGACGTCGGAGCGCTGGTGGTGCGCCTTGGCCGGCTCACCCGTGCGCACGTCCAGCGTGCGCAGCGCGCGCGGCACGGTGGCGATCGGCTTCATCGCGGCGCGCACCCGCAGCAGCTCACCGGTGGACAGGCCGCCCTCGGTGCCGCCGGAGCGCCCCGAGGTGCGCTTGACGCCCTCGGGGGTCGGCACGATCTCGTCGTGCGCCTGCGAGCCGGGGATCCGGGCCAGCTCGAAGCCGTCGCCGACCTCGACACCCTTGATCGCCTGGATGCCCATCAGCGCCGCGGCCAGCCGGGCGTCCAGCCGGCGGTCCCAGTGCACGTGCGAGCCCAGGCCCACCGGCACCCCGTACGCCAGCACCTCCACTACGCCGCCCAGCGTGTCGCCGTCCTTGTGCGCCTGGTCGATCTCGGCGACCATCCGCTTGGCGGCGTCCGCGTCCAGGCAGCGCACCGGGTCCTCGTCCAGCCGCGCCTCGTCGGAGGGCAGCGGCAGCACGCCGGCCGGGGCCTTGGCGGCGCCCAGCTCCACGACGTGCGAGACCAGCTCGATGCCGCAGGTCTCCTTGAGGTACGAGCGGGCGACGGCGCCGAGCGCGACCCGGGCGGCCGTCTCGCGGGCACTGGCCCGCTCCAGGATCGGGCGGGCCTCGTCGATGCTGTACTTCTGCATGCCCGCCAGGTCGGCGTGGCCCGGACGGGGGCGGGTGAGCGCCTCGTTGCGGGCCAGGCCCGCCAGGATCTCCGGGTCCACCGGGTCGGCGGACATCACCTGGTCCCACTTGGGCCACTCGGTGTTGCCGACCATCACCGCGACCGGGCTGCCCATGGTCAGGCCGTGCCGCACGCCGCCGAGGAAGGTCACCTCGTCCTGCTCGAACTTCATCCGCGCGCCGCGCCCGTAGCCCAGTCGGCGCCGCGCCAGGGCGTCCGCCACCAGCGCGGTCGTCACGGGCACGCCCGCGGGCAGGCCCTCCAGCGTCGCCACCAGTGCGGGGCCGTGCGACTCCCCCGCCGTCAGCCAGCGCAACGTACCCAACGGTGCTCCTTCGTCAGCGGTCCGGTCGCGGCGGGTGAGGCGGCGGTCCGGCCGGGGTTCATCTCTCAACCGAATCCTTTCATGTCCGGCGACGGGATCGGATCACGGTCCGCTGGGCGGACAAAGTCAGGCACAATGGAAGTGGACCGCCATCCTGCGGCCCCCGGACGAGACGCGCCGTACCCGGACTGCCAAGACGACGCGGCTTTGTCATGGAGGGCGCCGTCATGGAGCAGGCTGTTCAGATCTTCGGATCGATTCTCATACTGATCCCCTTCGCGCTGGCCCAGTGGGGTCGTCTCAGCGCCCGGTCCAAGGCCTATCTGGTCTTCAACCTCACCGGCTCGGCCATTCTCGCGGCGCAGGCCGCCGTCACCCGGCAGTGGGGATTCCTGCTGCTCGAGGGCGTCTGGGCGGTGGTCTCGCTGATCGGGCTGGTCGCCGCGCTGCGCGGCCGGGAACCCCGGACGGCACACTGAGACCAACCGGTCTGAGTCAGGCGGACAGGGCCTGCTCGCCGGCCGCGCGCATCGCGGCGAGCGGGCCCGGGGTGATCCCGGTGAAGCGCTCGCACTGCAGCACCGCCTGGTGGACCAGCAGGTCAAGGCCGCCCAGCACCGTCGCGCCGCGCTCGGCGCAGGCGGCCGCCAGGGCGGTCGGCCAGGGGTGGTAGAGCACGTCGAAGAGCGTGCCGGGCGCGGCCGTCAGCCCGTCCGCGAAGGCGTCGGTGGCGCCGACCGGGGTGGTCGAGACGGTCAGCGGCCCGGCCAGTGCCTCGGCGCCGCGCTCCCAGGGCGCCGTACGGACCGCGAGGCCGAGCCGCTCGCCCAGCGCCCGCATCTCGGCCGCCCGCTCGGGGCTGCGGACATAGACGGTCACCTCGCCGGTGCAGACCTCGGCCAGCGCGGCGAGCGTGGAGGAGGCGGTGGCCCCGGCCCCGAGCACGGCCGCCGCCGGCACCGTCGTCACGCCGCGCTCGCGCAGCGCGGCGATCAGGCCGGGCACGTCGGTGTTGTCGCCGGTGCGCCGGCCGTCAGCCTCGAAAACCACGGTGTTCACCGCGTCCACGGCCAGTGCCGTCGCGCTCACCTCGTCCAGCAGCGGGAGCACCGCGCGCTTGAGCGGCATGGTGAGCGACAGGCCCGCCCACAGCTCCGGCTCCAGCCCGGCGAAGAAGCCGGGCAGCCCCGCCTCGTCCACCTCGAAGCGCCCGTACTCCCAGCCCTGAAGGCCGAGCGCACGGTAGGCCGCGTTGTGCAGCACCGGCGAGAGCGAGTGCGCGATCGGCGAGCCGAGCACGGCTGCCCGGCGCTGGGGGATGCTCATGGGGTGTCCCTTTAGCTACAGGTGACGTTCGCGGCGTTGAAGCCCTGGCCGTGGGCGGCACAGTTGGCCTTGACGGCCGCCGCGAACTCGTCGCCCGTGTTGAAGAACAGGGTCTGCGTCGGACTGGTGGCCAGGAAGAAGCCCCAGGCCCCGGGCGTCGGGTTGAGTACCGCCTGGATGGCGTCCTGACCCGGGTTGGCGATCGGGGTCGGCGGCAGGCCCGGGTTGATATAGGTGTTGTACTTGTTCGACCCGTCCTTGATCTGCGCGCTGGTGAGGGTCTTCGAGCCGACCGAGTACTGCAGCGTAGTGTCCATGCCCAGCGTGTGGGGTGGGTGGTTCACGTCGGTGGTCAGCCGGTTGAAGATGACCCGAGCCATCTTGCCGAAGTCCGCGTTGTTGTTGCCCTCGCGCTGCAGGATGCTGGCCTCGGTGATGACGTCGTAGGCGTTCTTGAGGCCGACGGCCGGCGCGCCCGCGTCCAGATTGAGGCCCGCGTACGTGGAGTTGGCGTTGGAGACCATCTCCTTGAGCAGGTCCAGCGGCTGCATGCCCTGGCTGATCGAGTACTTGGTCGGCCAGAGGAAGCCCTCGGGGTTGTTGCCGGCGTAGGCGGGCAGGCCCAGGCTCGCCGCCTGGGTCTTCGCCACATTGGCCGTGGTGCCGGGCGTGAGCTTGAGCTTGTTGTCGATCAACGTGTAGACGGCGCTGGCCGGTTGGCCCTCGGGCACGATCAGCGCGTCACCGCCGGCCGCGGTCAGCAGCAGCTGGACGGCGGCGTCGGCGGACATCTCGTGGTGCATGCTGTAGAAGCCGGGCTGGATGCTGGCCGCCTTCGGGAGGTTCTTGTTGTAGGCGTCGGTGAAGGCCGCGGCGCTCTTCACCACATCGGCGTCCTTGAGGACCAGCGCCATGTCACTGCCGACCGAACCGGCCTTGATCTCGATGTCCACCGTGCCGCTGCCGGCACCGACGTAGTCGGCCGGCGGTCCGAACTGGCTCTTGTAGAAGCCGTAGCCGAAGTAGCCGGCACCGCCCACGCCGCCGAGCATCACCAGGGCGACGACCAGGCAGGCGCCGCGGTTGCGGCGGCCGGACTTCTTGCCCTTCTCCTTGCGCTTGCGCGCGGACTCGCGGCTGGTGTCCTGCACCTCGGGGAGGAAGGAGCCGTGGCTCTCCTCCTCCTCGGCGTACTCGTCCTCGGTGTACTCGCCGTCCTCGGCGTACTCCTCGTGCTCGCCCTCGACGTACTCGTCCTCGGCGTAGTCCTCGGCGTAGTCCTCGTCCTCGTACGCCTCCTCCGCCACCAGGCTCGGGTTGTCCAGCGCGGCGGCCTCGGCCTCCCAGTCGATGCCGTCCGCGCCGGGTCCGGCGGGCCGCGGGATGACCGGGGTGGGCATCGGGGCGGGCGCGGGCTGCTGGTACTGCTGCTGCTGGGGGAAGGCGGCCTGCTGGTACGGCTGCTGCTGTTGTTGTTGCTGCTGCTGCCACTGCTGCTGCGTCGGCTGCTGCTGGTACGGCTGCACGGGTTGCTGCTGACCGTACTGCTGGCCGTACTGCTCCTGCTGCGGGTAGCCCTGCTGCTGGCCGTAGCCCTGGCCCTGGCTCTGACCCTGGCCCTGGCCCTGCGGCACGAACTGGCCCTGGCCGTAGTTGCCCTGCTGCGGGATCTGCTGGAGGTGCTGCTGGTGCTGGTACGGCTGCTGCTGGTACTGCTGCTGCGCGTATGGATCCTGTCCGACGTATCCCTGCCCGTCGGGGGTGGCGACCTGCTGCGCCTGCTCCCCGTACCCGGACTCGGCGGGGTTCCACGGCTGGGAGCCGTAGCCCCGACCCTGATCAGTCATCGAATCCCTTTTGCCGACGGAGACGGGCGGTTGATCGGACCGCCCGTCCGGGACGGCGTCCCGGCAACATCTCGAACCGGCGTGCTAGCGCAGCGCCTGATGGGAGACGTTACCGTACCGCACGTCGAAGCCCCCGGTCCCGTCCTCGCACAGAGTGGCCTCACCGGAGCCTCAGGAGGGGCTCGCGCCGGGCGAGGAGCCGTGCTGGGCCTGGTAGGCGTTGAAGTCGTCGACGTTCTTCCTGTGCTGTTGCTCACTGTCCGTGAAGCGGGTATCGCCCGGCTGGACGGTCACGAAGTAGAGCCAGTCCCCCTGCGCCGGGTTCAGCACCGCGTCCAGCGCGTCGTGTCCGGGGCTGTCGATCGGGGTGGGCGGCAGGCCGGTGTGCTGGTAGGTGTTGAACGGCGAGTCGAGCTTGGTGTCGGTCACCGTGGTGTGCAGCGTGGTGCGGCCGAGCGCGTAGTTGATGGTCGAGTCCAGCTGCAGCGCCATGCCCTTGGCGAGCCGGTTGTAGATCACCCGGGCCACCTTGGCCATGTCGTCCGGGTTGTCGGCCTCGCCCTGGACCAGGCTGGCCATCACCAGCGCCTGGTACGGGCTGATCGCGTTGCTGCTCGCCCCCGCCTCCAACTCGTCGGTGTCGGCCTCCACACCGGCCTGCCTGACCATCTGCCGCAGCAGCGAGATCGGCGTGCTGTCGCTGGTGACGCTGTAGGTGGACGGGTAGTAGAGGCCCTCCGGGTTGCCGCCCGCGTAGTCGGGCAGCCCGAGCTCCTCGCGCTGCTGATCGGCGGCGGCCTGGGCGCTGCCCGCCGTCAGTTTGAGGCGCTGGTCGATCGCGGCGTAGATCTGGCTGGCACGCCAACCCTCGGGTACGGTCAGGCCGTTGGCGTTGGCGGGGTTGCCGAGTACGGAGAGCGCGGCGGCCGCGGACATCTGCCGCTTGAGCGTGTACGTGCCGGGCTGGATCCGCTGCCGGGTGGCCTGGGCGGCGATCGAGGTGAAGGCCCGGGTGCTGGCCACCACCTTGTTCTGCACCAGGATCTGCCCGATCCGGGTCAGACTGGCGCCCTGCGGGACGGAGATCTGGACGGTCCCGCTGCCGCCGCCCGCGAAGTCGGCGGCCGGCTTGGAGCCGGAGCCGCCGAAGAGCTGGAAGCCCGCCAGCACGGCCGTGCCGGTGAGCAGGGCCAGCAGCAGCGCGGTGAGGCCGCAGGCCAGGCCGGTGTGGTCCTGGCGCTGGTCGGACGGGGAGGGGCGGGCGGTGGGGCGGCGCGGCTGCGGGCCGGGCTCCAGCACCGGCGCCCCGAGGTGCCCAGGAGTGAGTCCGGGCGCCGAGTCCTGGTCCATGGGTCGAGAAGCCTCCGGCGCCGATAGCCAACGTCAAGGGGCCCGTCCGGACGCGTCCGGACGGGCCCCCATCAGCAAGCTAGACCAGAGTGATCAGCTGCTCGGCTCGACGCTCTCGCCTGGCGCGCGACCGCTCACCCGTTCGGTCTCAAGGGCGCTCTGCAGGATCACCACGGCGGCCGCCTGGTCGATCGCCGAGCGGCCCTTCTTGGCCTTCACCCCGGACGCGCGCATCCCCTGGGCCGCGGTGACCGTGGTCATCCGCTCGTCGACCAGGCGGACCGGCACGGGAGCCAGCAGCGCGGCCAGCCGGCCCGCGTAGCCCCGCACCTTCTCCGCCGCCGGGCCCTCCTTGCCGCTCAGCGAGCGCGGCAGGCCGACCACCACCTCGATGGCGTCGTACTCCTCGACGATGGCCTTGAGCCGCGCCTGGGAGCGGCCCCCGGCGGGGACCGTCTCCACGGGCGTGGCGATCAGCCCGTCGGGGTCGCAGGACGCGACCCCGATCCGGGCGTCACCGACGTCGACGGCGATCCGCCGGCCCCGGCGCCAGGGCGTGGGCTCCTGACCTTCGTCCATCATCAACTGGCGCGCTCCGCCACCAGCTTGCGGACGGCCTCGACGGCCTGGTCCACGGCGGAGGCGTCGGTGCCGCCGCCCTGGGCGACGTCGTCCTTGCCGCCACCGCCGCCGCCCAGCGTCTTGGCGGCGACCTTGACCAGCTCGCCGGCCTTGACGCCGCGGGCGCGGGCGTCCTCGTTGGTGGCGATGACGGTCAGCGGGCGGTCGTTCGCGACCGTGAAGGCCGCGACCACGGCCGGCTTGGAGCCAAGCCGGGCGCGGACGTCCAGGACCAGCTTGCGCAGGTCGTCGGCGCTGACGCCGTCCGGCACCCGGGCGGCCACCAGGGCCACGCCGTGGATGTCCTGGGCACCGTCGACCAGGCCGCCGGCCGCGGCCAGCACCTTCTCGGCGCGGAAGCGCTCGATCTCCTTCTCGGCGTCCTTGAGCTTGCCGAGCATCGAGGAGATCTTCTCCGGGAGCTCCTCCGGGCGGCCCTTGACCAGCTCGGTCAGCTGGGCGACCACGGTGTGCTCACGGGCCAGGAACTTGTACGCGTCCACGCCGACCAGCGCCTCGACGCGGCGCACGCCGGCGCCGATCGAGGACTCGCCGAGCAGCTTCACCAGGCCCAGCTGGGCGGTGTTGCCGACGTGCGTGCCACCGCAGAGCTCCTTGGAGAAGTCACCGATGGTCACCACCCGGACGGCGTCGCCGTACTTCTCGCCGAACATCGCGATGGCGCCGGCCTTGCGGGCCTGATCCATCGTCATCACCTCGGCGGTGACGTCGAGTTCGCGGGCCAGCACCTCGTTGATCTTCTGCTCGACGTCCACCAGCACCGAGCCGGGGACGGCGGTCGGCGAGCCGAAGTCGAAGCGGAAGCGGCCGGGGGCGTTCTCCGAGCCGGCCTGGGCGGCGGTCGGGCCGAGCGCGTCGCGCAGCGCCTGGTGGGTCAGGTGGGTGGCGCTGTGGGCGCGCGAGACGGCCCGGCGGCGCTCCAGGTCGAGCTGGGTGTAGGCGGAGGCGCCGATCAGCACCTCGCCCACCAGCACCGAGCCCTTGTGCACGATCACACCGGGCACCGGCTGCTGGACGTCGCGGACCTCGACCACGGCGCCGGAGTCCAACCTGATCCGGCCGTGGTCGGCGAGCTGGCCACCGCCCTCGGCGTAGAACGGGGTGCGGTCCAGGACCAGCTCGACGTCGTCGCCCTCGTGCGCGGCCGGGGCCGGCACGCCGTCCACCAGCAGGCCGACCACGGTGGCCTCGCCCTGCGTGTCGCTGTAGCCGATGAAGGCGGTGGCGCCGGAGGCGTCGGCCACCGCGCGGTAGGCGGAGACGTCGGCGTGGCCGTGCTTCTTGGCGCGGGCGTCGGCCTTGGCGCGGTCGCGCTGCTCCTTCATCAGGCGGCGGAAGCCGTCCTCGTCCACCGAGAGGCCCTGCTCGGCGGCCATCTCCAGAGTGAGGTCGATCGGGAAGCCGAAGGTGTCGTGCAGCTGGAAGGCCTTGTCACCGGCGAGCACCGTGGCGCCGCCCGACTTGGTCTCGGCGACGGCGGCGTCCAGGATGGTGGTGCCGCTGCGCAGGGTCTGCAGGAACGACATCTCCTCGGCGACGATCACCGTCTCGATGCGCTTGCGCTCCTCGAAGAGCTCCGGGTACTGCGGGCCCATCGCCTCGATGGTGACCTCGGTCAGCGACCGGGCGACCGGCTCGGTGGCGCCCAGCAGGCGCATATTGCGGATCGCGCGGCGCAGGATGCGGCGCAGCACATAGCCGCGGCCCTCGTTGCCCGGCGTCACACCGTCGGCGACCAGCATCACCGAGGTGCGGATGTGGTCGGCGACCACGCGCAGCGAGACGTCGGTCTTCTCGCCGGCGCCGTAGCGGTGGCCGGTCAGCTCGGCGGCCCGGCCCAGGATCATCCGGGTGGTGTCGATCTCGAAGAGGTTGTCGACGCCCTGCAGGATGGTGGCCAGGCGCTCCAGGCCGAGACCGGTGTCGATGTTCTTGGCGGGCAGGTCACCGAGGATCGGGAAGTCGTCCTTGCCGGTGCCGGCGCCGCGCTCGTACTGCATGAAGACCAGGTTCCAGATCTCCATGTAGCGCTCACCGTTGACGGCCGGGCCGCCCTCCTCGCCGTAGGCGGGGCCGCGGTCGTAGTTGATCTCCGAGCACGGGCCGCACGGGCCGGGGACGCCCATCGACCAGAAGTTGTCGGCCTTGCCCAGGCGCTGGATGCGCTCGGAGGGGACGCCGATCTTCTCCAGCCAGATCTTCTCGGCCTCGTCGTCGTCCTGGTAGACGGTGATCCAGAGCTTCTCCGGGTCCAGGCCGTAGCCGCCGTCCTCCACCGAGGAGGTCAGCAGCTCCCAGGCGTAGGAGATGGCCCCTTCCTTGAAGTAGGCGCCGAAGGAGAAGTTGCCGCACATCTGGAAGAACGTGCCGTGCCGGGTGGTCTTTCCGACCTCTTCGATGTCCGGCGTCCGCACGCACTTCTGCACGCTGGTGGCCGTGCTGAAGGTGGGCTTGACCTCGCCGAGGAAGTACGGCTTGAACGGCACCATGCCGGCGTTGACCAGCAGCAGGGTGGGGTCGTCGGCGACCAGGGACGCCGACGGAACGACGGTGTGGCCGCGCTCCTCGAAGAAGCGCAGCCAGCGGCGGCGGATCTCTGCCGACTCCATTATTGGTCCTTCCGGTTGGGGGTACTGCCCCGGCGCTGTTCGAGCTGGCGGGGCGTTGACGCGATGGCTTGGGGGGTGGTGCGCGACGTCGGCAGGGCGGCGCCCGGGGTGCCCGGGGCCGCCGAGATAGCTCGGTATCCGGCGTCGCGCGGAGCGCTCAGGCGCCGGCGCGGCGGGTCGAGCACGGCGGTGCCGTCCAGGCCGAGGTCGGCGCGCAGCTCCTGCTCGCGCTCGGCCATGCCGGCCTTGACGTCCAGTGCGAAGCGCTTGGCGACGTCGCCCAGGTGCAGGGCGCCGCGCGCGGCGGTGCCCGAGAGGCTGTCAGGGGTGAGCCGGCGGGCGGCCTCGTTGGCCTTGTTCATGGCCCAGACGGCGGTGCCCGCACCGACCGCCATCCAGAAGACGCGTCGAACCACGGTGCATCAGCCCTTCACGGCTCGCCGGACGCGGGACAGCAGGCCGCCGCGGGGCGCGGTGGCGGCGCGGACCTCGGCCCGGATCAGGCGGGTCAGCGCGTCCTGCTCGGCGCCCTGCTGAGGGAGGGTCAGCGTGCCCTGCTGGCGGCTGACGGCCTTGCGCACGCCGTAGCTGAAGGCGGCGACCTTGACCAGCGGGCCGCCCAGCGTGGCGGCGACGGTCGAGGAGAGCGCGTTGGCGTTGGCGGCCGCGTCCTGCACGTTGGCGGTGATCTCGTCCACCCGCTCCAGCTGCTCGTGGGCGCTGCGCACGGCGGCGCCGGCGTCGACCAGCAGCGGCACGGCCTGCTCGGTGACCGAGGAGACCAGCACGGTGGCCTCGCGCAGCACCTTGGAGAGTCGGACCAGGACAACGGCGAGCAGAGTGACCAGGACGGCCCAGCCCACGGCCACGATCAGGCCGGCCAGCTCTCCCACGGACACTTTGCGTGCTCCCTTCGCTCCTCCAGAAGGGAACCCTATCGCGCCCGGCCCCCCGCTCCCGACCGGATATCCGCTGGCGGAGCCGCTGCTCCCGGAAAGCGCCGAACCCCCGCGGCCCGAAGGCAGCGGGGGTTCGGTGTGCCACTCTCGCGGGTCAGCGCGAGTAGTACTCGACGACGAGCTGCTCGTCGCAGATCACGGGGATCTCGCGACGCTGCGGGGCACGGTCCAGACGGAAGGCCAGCGCCTTGAGGTTGACCTCGAGGTACTTCGGGGTCTGGCCCTCGCCCGCGTAGCCACCCTCACGGGCAACCTGGAACGGAACCTTCTCCTTGCTACGGTCACGCACGGTGACGACGTAGCCGGGCTTCAGCTGGAACGAGGGCTTGTTGACCTTGTGGCCGTTGACCTCGATGTGACCGTGCACGACCATCTGGCGGGCCTGGTAGATCGTGCGGGCGATGCCCGAACGCAGGACCAGCGAGTCGAGGCGGACCTCGAGGTCGGCGACGAGCGCGTCACCGGTCTTGCCCTCGGCCTTCTTCGCGCGGTCGAACGCGCGGGCCATCTGGGTCTCGCTCAGGTCGTACTGAGCGCGCAGACGCTGCTTCTCCATCAGACGGACCTTGTAGTCCGAGTTCTGCTTGCGCCCGCGGCCGTGCTGGCCGGGCGGGTACGGGCGGGCCTCGAAGTACTTGACCGACTTCGGGGTCAGCGGAATGCCCAGGGCACGGGCAATCTTGACCTTGGGGCGCTTCTGGTTCGCCATGAACCAAACCTCTCTTGCATGTGAATACGGCTGTCACCAGGTGTTGACGGAGGTCGCCTCTCGCGGTCCGGAGAAAAACCACCCGAGGGTGATCAGCCGCTCTCCGGGGCCGGGCACAGAAGTGCAAGCACACGTACGGCCCACCGCCGTGAGGTGGTGGGCTGCCCGCGACACCGAAACGGTGCGCGACGCTCCAGGTGCAACCCCTCGAAAGGGGCTCTTGGCCAGTTCCCGCTGGTGCGGCCGGTCGGTCGGGCTCGCGCTCGCCGCCGTGCCCGGGACATGGCACTTCGACCGAGTATACCCGCCTGGCTACTCGCCCTTCAGCCGGGCCCTGGTCCACTCGGCGACATCGGCGTAGCGGGCCTCGCTGCCGTGCCGGGTCGGCTGGTAGTAGACCTTGCCGTGCACCGCGTCCGGCGCGTACTGCTGGGCGGCGATGCCGCCGGGCAGATCGTGCGGGTACTGGTAGCCCTGGCCGTGGCCGAGCTTGCCGGCGCCGCCGTAGTGCGCGTCGCGCAGGTGCGGCGGGACGGCGCCCGCCAGGCCCTGGCGGACATCGGCGAGCGCTGCGTCGATCGCCAGGTAGGCCGCGTTGGACTTGGGCGCCAGCGCCAGCGCGATGGCCGCCTGGGAGAGGATGATCCGCGCCTCGGGGAAGCCGATCAGCGCCACCGCCTGGGCCGCCGCGACAGCCGTGGACAACGCGGTCGGGTCGGCCAGGCCGATGTCCTCGCTGGCGGAGATCATCAGCCGGCGGGCGATGAACCGGGCGTCCTCCCCCGCCTCGATCATCCGGGCCAGGTAGTGCAGGGTGGCGTCCACATCGCTGCCGCGGATCGACTTGATCAGCGCGCTGGCCACGTCGTAGTGCTGGTCGCCGTCCTTGTCGTAGCGGACGGCGGCCTGGTTGACGGCGGTCTCGGTGGTGGCGAGGGTGATCACCGCCTCGCCCTTCTCCAGCGCTGCCCCGGCCGCCGCCTCCAGGGTGGTCAGCGCCCGCCGGGCGTCCCCGCCAGCGAGGCGGACCAGGTGGTCCTCGGACTCCTCGCTGAGCGTCAGCTGCCCCTCCAGGCCGCGCTCGTCCACCAGCGCGCGGCGCAGCAGGGCGCGGATGTCCTCGTCCGTCAGCGATTCGAGGGTGAGCAGCAGCGAGCGGGAGAGCAGCGGGGAGATCACCGAGAAGTACGGGTTCTCGGTGGTCGCGGCGATCAGGGTGACCCAGCGGTTCTCCACCGCGGGCAGCAGCGAGTCCTGCTGGGCCTTGGAGAAGCGGTGGATCTCGTCCAGGAAGAGCACGGTCTCGCGGCCGCTCATGCCCACCGCGCGGCGCGCGCCCTCGATCACCGCGCGCACCTCCTTGACGCCCGCGGTGATCGCCGAGAGCTCGACGAAACGGCCCTCCACCGCCTGGCTGATCACATGCGCCAGGGTGGTCTTGCCGGTGCCGGGCGGGCCCCAGAGGATCACCGAGCTGGTCGCGGCCGGACCGCGCGAGCCGGAGACCAGCCGGCGCAGCGGCGAGCCCTCCTTCAGCAGCTGGCGCTGCCCGGCCACCTCGTCCAGGGTGCGCGGGCGCATCCGCACGGCCAGCGGGGCCCGGCCGGGCTCCTTGGCCTGGAAGTCCTCGGCGGCGGCGGTGAAGAGGTCCGGTTCGTCCACCCCCGCAGCCTATGCGAGCGCACCGACAACACCGCCGGGCCCGGTGATCACCCGGCCGGGGCGGCACGCTACGTTCTGCGGTGATCACCGGGGACTTGGGGGAAGAGGCCGTATGACGGACGCGCACGAGCACGGGGACAGCAGAGGGGACAGCAGACTGGAGGCCGAGGGCGAGGTCGCGCTCGCCCGGCTGGCGCTGGACGGCGGTGATCTGGCGCACGCCGCCGGCCACCTGGGCAACGCCATCACGCTCGACCCCCGGCTGCCCGAGGTGCACGAGGCGCTCGCCGAGCTGGCCGCGCGGGCGGGCGGTGCGCAGAGCGCGCTGGGATACTTCACCCCCGCGGAGCCGGTGATCGGCGACCTCGCCTGCCGCGCGCACCTCAGCGCGGCGTGCGGCCAGTGGGGCCAGGCGCTGCGGCTGCTGGCCGGCGTGCTGCGCCACGAGCCGCACCGGCCGTGGGCCGCGGTCGCCTGGCTGGCCCGGGTCGACCTGCCGCAGCTGATCGACCCCGACGACGTCATGCGCGCGATCGCGACGGTGGTCGGCGGCGGGCTGGCGGAGCCGCTGCCGGCCGGCCCGGCCGAGTCGCTGCGCCCGTTCTACCAGGCCGTGCAGCACAGCGCGGCCGCCCACCCCGACCACGCCGGCCTGCTGGTGATGGCCTCCGGCCTGGCCCGCCGCTACGGCGAGCACGCCCGCGCGATCGCCTGGGCCCGGCACGCCCAGCACAGTGCCCCCTCGCACTCCGGCGCGGTGATGCTCGGCTACGCGCTGCGGGCCGACGGCCGTCCCGAGGAGGCGCTGGCGGTCTGGCAGCAGGAGCTGCGCCGCGACCCGACCGACCTCTCGCTGCACACCGACGTCGGCGAGCTCTACGCCCGGATCGGCCGCCCCGCCGAGGGGCTGGCGTGGATCGAGCAGGCGCTGGCGGTGGACCCGCTGCACCCGCAGGCCGCGCCCGCGCTGCACGGCGTGCGCTACGCGCTGGACGGCAGCGGGACCCACCTGGCCGCGCTCGTCGACCACCTGCGCGAGCACCCCGAGCACCGGTACGCGGCGACCGTGCTGGCCCGCTGCAGCGCGGGTCTGCCGTGGCTCGGCCAGGTCGGGCAGGCCACTGAGGCGTCCGTCGCGATGCTGCGCCATGTGCTGGAGCAGCAAGGAACGGTGAGGAAGACCACCATCTCCGCGCTGGAGCCCGCCAGCGCGCTGCGCACGCTGCACGAAGCGCTGCCCGGCTTGCAGCTGACGGTCCTGGCGGCGCACGAGCCGGACCTGCGCAAGCCGCTGCGCGAGGTCGGCGTCCGGCTCTGGCGCTACGAGGGGATGGACGCCTACCCCGCCATCGAGCCGCCGTCCGCCAAGGCCGCGGCGCTGATGCAGTCCGTCGCCGACCTCTCCTGGCCGCACCTGCTGGCCGCTTACGACCACGCGGTCGCGCTCTCCGGCCTGTCGCTGGACGACCTGCTCGGCCTGCTCGCGCACCCGCCCGCACCGGGCGACGACGAGGCCGGGCGCCGGCTGGCCGCGCGCTGGCCCGACATCTGGGTGCGCGCCGTGCAGACCTTCGCCTGCCTGGGCCTGACCCACCACCGGGCCGACCAGTCGTGGGCCGGGTCGGACCGCCGCCGGGTGCTGCTCGACCTGCTGTTCGGCGTCGAGGACTGGGTGACCGAGACGGCCGCGGTGGCTCTGGTGACGGTCGCCTGGACGGACCCGACGGCCCGCCGGGACGCCTCCGAGCAGCTGGCCCACCGGCTGCTGGAAGCCGTCACCGCCAGCCGCACCCGGGCGGTGACCGTGCTGCCCTCGCTCTGCCGGCTCGCCCTGGCGATGCCCGCGCTGGAGCCGTCGGCGGCCGCGCTGGCACGCGAGGTGCTGGCCGGCCTGGAACCGGCAGCGGACCCGGATCCGGAGGAACCGGCGCCGGAGGTGGCGGCGGCGAAGAAGCGCCGCTGGTTCGGCCGCCGCTAGTTCTTCTTCTCCAGCTTCGCCGCGTGGTCCGGCACGTACTTCTGCAGGTCGCGCGGCGGACGCCGGTAGCCGGTGGACGGCGGGCGGGGCGGCAGGACGGGCCGGGGCTTGGCGACGTCGCGGTAGGGAAGGGTGGAGAGCAGGTGGGCGATCATGTTGATCCTGGCCCGGCGCTTGTCCTCGCTCTCCACCACGTTCCACGGCGACTGCGGGATGTCCGTGTGGACGAACATCTCGTCCTTGGCCCGTGAGTAGTCCTCCCAGCGGCTGATCGACTCGGCGTCCATCGGCGACAGCTTCCACTGCCGCACCGGATCGGCCAGCCGGTCCCGGAAGCGCCGTTCCTGCTCCTTGTCGCTGACCGAGAACCAGTACTTGCGCAGCTCGATGCCGGCCTCGATCAGCATCCGCTCGAAGATCGGGCACTGGTTCAGGAACTGCTGGTACTCCTGCGGCGTGCAGAACCCCATCACCCGCTCGACCCCGGCCCGGTTGTACCAACTGCGGTCGAAGAGGACGATCTCGCCCTTGGCGGGCAACTGCTCCACATACCGCTGGAAGTACCACTGCCCGCGCTGGCGCTCCGTCGGGGCGGGCAGCGCCACGATCCGGGCGATTCGCGGGTTGAGGAACTCCGTCACGCGCTTGATGGCACCCCCCTTCCCTGCCGCGTCCCGCCCTTCGAAGACCACCACCAGCCGCACCCCCTCCACCCGCACCCACTCCTGCAGCTTCACCAGCTCTCGCTGCAGGCGCAGCAGCTCGCTCTCGTACGGCTTCTTCGCCAGCCGCGGCTGCTTGAGGGGCTGATCTGTCACGGTGGCGCCTCCGGGGAGCGAAAGGGGGCAAATACTGACGAACCCTCACATTAAGGCCGTCTGCTACTCGCCGCCGCGCGCTACGCGCACTACGCGTGGCACCGCTCATCGCTACTGCGCCCCGAGGCGGTTCGTCACCACGCTCACGGTGTAGGGGCCGGGCCAACTGGCCGCTACACCGGCCAGGGCACCGACGTCTCGGTCGCCCGACCGTAGTCCGTCCCGGGCACCGACCACCCGTACAACTGACCGACCTGCTCGTGGAGCCACCGGGTGTCCGCGCCGTCGGCCAGCGAGGCGGTGGTGATCCCGGCCCAGCGCTCTCGTACGGCGCTCTGCACGTCGGGGTCCAGCTCCCACCCGTCCAGGCGGATGCGCTGCTCGCCGTCGAGGGCGAGCGGGACGGCGCCGGTGAGCTGGCTCCACAGCGCGGTGGCCTGGGCAACGGTCGACTGGAAAGCCGGACCGAGGACCGCGCGCAGGATGCTGGTGTAGAGGGCGACGCTGGGGATCGCGGTGGACGCCTGCGTGACGGCCGCCCCGGCCACGACGGTACGCGCCGAGTCGAGGCGGCGGGCCGTGTCCTCCAGATGCCGCTTGGCCGCGCCAATGGTTCCGGCCCGGTAGATGGGTGCGGTCAGCTCCGAGCCGAGGTAGGACAGGGCCACGGTCTGGAACCCGTCCGCGAGCAGCCCCCGCGCTTCGAGGGCCCGGACCCACAACTCCCAGTCCGCGCCGCCCATGACCTGGACGGTGGCGGCGATTTCGGCTTCGTCGGCGGATGGAACGTCGGCCTGGCCGACTTCCGGGACATCGGCCTCAAAGGTCAGGGTCTTGGCCCGGTACGCCTCACCGATCGAATCCGCTTCGCCGGTGACGTCCAGCGCCAAGGCGCCGTACAGAACGTTGTCGATGTCGCACATGATCATTCAGAAGAACGCATGAGAGGTCCACCGTGAAGCGCTACATCCTGACCGGTACTCCCGGGGCCGGGAAGACCACGATTCTGCGGGAGTTGGAGCAACTCGGGTACGGGGTGGTGGAGGAGGCTGCCACGGAGGTGATCGCGCGGGGGCAGGTGCGCGGGGTGGCTGAGCCGTGGGCGGGGGCGGGGTTCGTCGATGACGTGGTCGCCTTGCAGCGGGAGCGGCAGCTGGCGGCGGCGACCGGGGTGGCGGCGGTGCAGTTCTACGACCGATCGCCGGTCTGCACGCATGCGCTGGCCGGCTACCTGGGCCGTCCCGTCTCGGCGGCGTTGGCCGCCGAGCTCGACCGGATCGCCCGGGAGCGGGTGTACCAGCCGCGGGTGTTCTTCGTCCGCAACCTGGGGTTCTGCGAGCCGACCGCGGCCCGTCGGATCAGCTTCGAGGAGTCGCTGGTGTTCGAGCGGTTGCACGAGGAGAGCTATCGCGCGGCCGGGTACGAGCTGGTCGACGTCGCGGCCGGGGAGTTGGCCGAGCGGGTGGCCGCCGTCGTCGCGGGGCTGGATGCGTGAAGCCCCCCGGTCGACAGGTCGACCGGGGGGCTTCATGGGACCTGACGGTGCGTCAGGACTCCTTCGGGGTCTCCGACTTGTCCGACTTGGGCTTGGCGTCGACGCCGGCCTCGCGGCGCTGGGCCGGGGTGATCGGGGTCGGCGCGCCGGTCAGCGGGTCGCCGCCGGTGGACGTCTTCGGGAAGGCGATGACGTCGCGGATGGTGTCGTAGCCGCCGAGCAGCGTGACGATCCGGTCGAGGCCGAAGGCGACACCGCCGTGCGGCGGCGGGCCGTAGTTGAAGGCGTCCAGCAGGAAGCCGAACTGCGAGGCGGCCTCCTCCTCGGAGAGGCCGATCGCGTCGAACGCCCGCTTCTGCACGTCGCGCTGGTGGATACGGATCGAACCGCCGCCCAGCTCGCTGCCGTTGAGCACCAGGTCGTACGCGTTGGAGAGCGCGCTGCCCGGGTCGGTGTCGAAGGTGTCCAGCGACTCGGCGGTGGGGGCGGTGAACGGGTGGTGCACCGCGTGCCAGCCCTGGAACTCGCCCTTGTCGTCCTCGATCGGCTCGAACATCGGGAAGTCGACGACCCAGAGGAAGGCCCACTGCGACTCGTCGATCAGCTCGCAGCGGCGGCCGATCTCCAGGCGGGCGGCACCGAGCAGCTCCTGCGAGGGGGTCTTCTTGCCGGCCGCGAAGAAGATCGCGTCACCGTTCTTGGCGCCCGCGGCGGCCGCGAGGCCCGCCAGGTGCTCGGCGTTGAGGTTCTTGGCCACCGGGCCGCGCAGCTCGCCGGTCTCGGCGTCGATCACCACGTACGCCAGGCCGCGCGCGCCGCGCGCCTTGGCCCAGTCCTGCCAGGCGTCCAGCTGCTTGCGCGGCTGCGAGGCGCCACCGGGCATCACCACGGCGCCGACGTACGGGGCCTGGAAGACCCGGAACTCGGTTCCCTTGAAGTACTCGGTGAGGTCCGTGAGCTCCTGCCCGAAACGCACGTCCGGCTTGTCGGAGCCGTAGCGGTTCATGGCGTCCGCGTACGTCATCCGGGGCAGCGGGTTGGGCAGCTCGTAGCCGTGCACATCGGACCAGATCCGCGCGACGACCTTCTCGCCGAGCGCCAGGATGTCCTCCTGGTCGACGAAGGAGGCCTCGATGTCCAGCTGGGTGAACTCCGGCTGGCGGTCGGCGCGGAAGTCCTCGTCGCGGAAGCAGCGGGCGATCTGGTAGTAGCGCTCCATGCCGGCGACCATCAGCAGCTGCTTGAAGAGCTGCGGCGACTGCGGCAGGGCGTACCAGTGGCCGGGCTGCAGGCGGACCGGGACGAGGAAGTCGCGGGCGCCCTCGGGGGTGGAGCGGGTGAGGTACGGCGTCTCGATGTCGAGGTAGTCGTTCTCCTCCATCACCGTGCGGATGATGTGGTTGACCTTCGAGCGCAGCCGAAGCGCGCGGGCCGGGCCCTCGCGGCGCAGGTCCAGGTAGCGGTAGCGCAGCCGGACCTCCTCGTTGACGGTGCCCGGCTCGTACTCGGCGACCTGGAACGGCAGCGGCGCGGCCTCGGAGAGCACCTCGATGGCGCTGACCACGACCTCGACCTTGCCGGTCGGGATGTCGGCGTTCTCGTTGCCCTCGGGGCGGACCCGGACGTCGCCGGTGACCTTGACGCAGTACTCGGCGCGCAGGCCGTGCACCGACTCCAGGTCGCGCACCACCACCTGCACGGTGCCGGAGGCATCGCGCAGGTCGATGAAGGCGACGCCGCCGTGGTCGCGGCGGCGGGCGACCCAGCCGGCCAGGGTGACGGTGGTGCCGGCGTGCTCCGCGCGGAGCGTGCCCGCGTCGTGCGTGCGGATCACAGCTGCTTCTCCTTCAGGGTGGTGACGAGTGCGTCGAGGGCGACGGGGATCTGCTCGCCGCTGGTCAGATCCTTCAACTGGACGACGCCGTCGGCGAGGTCGCGGTCGCCGGCGACCAGCGCCCAGCGGGCGCCGGAACGGTCGGCGGACTTCATGGCGTTCTTGATGCCCTTGACGCCGAAGGCCAGGTCGGTGGCGACGCCGGCCCGGCGCAGCTCGACCACCTTGGCGAAGAGCACGTTCTTGGCCTCCTCGCCGAGCGCCACGGCGTAGACCGCGGTGGTGCCGGGCAGGTCGAGGACGATGCCCTCGGCCTCCATCGCGAGGTAGGTGCGGTCCACGCCCAGGCCCCAGCCGACGGACGGCAGCGCGGGGCCGCCGAGCATCTCGGACAGGCCGTCGTAGCGCCCGCCGCCGCCGATCGCGGACTGCGCGCCGAGGCCGTTGTGCACGAACTCGAAGGTGGTGCGGGTGTAGTAGTCGAGACCGCGGACCAGCTTGGGGTCGTCGGTGAAGGCCACCCCGGCCGCCGTGAGCAGCTCGCGGACCTGCTCGTCGTAGACCTTGCAGTCCTCGCACAGGTAGTCGCGCAGCCGCGGCGCGTCGGTCAGCTGGGCCTGCACGGCCTCGCGCTTGTCGTCCAGCACGCGCAGCGGGTTGATCTCGGCCCGGCGGCGGGTGTCCTCGTCCAGGTCCAGGCCGGTCAGGAACTCCTGGAGGGCGGCGCGGTAGACCGGGCGGCACTGCTTGTCGCCGAGGCTGTTGATCAGCAGGGTGTAGTCGCGCAGGCCCAGCGCGCGGAAGCTGTCGTCGGCCAGGATGATCAGCTCGGCGTCCAGCGCCGGGTCCTCGGCGCCGATCGCCTCGGCGCCGACCTGGGAGAACTGGCGGTAGCGGCCGGCCTGCGGACGCTCGTAGCGGTAGAACGAGCCCGAGTACCAGAGCTTGACGGGCAGGTTGCCGAGCTTGTGCAGGTTGGCCTGCAGGGCGGCGCGGACCACCGAGGCGGTGCCCTCGGGGCGCAGCGCGAGGTCCTCCTTGCCGCGCTTGGTGAGCGAGAACATCTCCTTGGTGACGATGTCCGTGGACTCGCCGACGCCGCGGGAGAAGAGCTTGACGTCCTCGAAGACCGGCGTCTCGATGTAGCCGTAACCGGCCCGGCGCAGCGGCGCGGACAGCGCCTCGCGGATCGCCAGGAAGGTCGCCGAGCTCGGCGGGAGCAGGTCGTAGGTGCCCTTGGGGGCGGTGAAGGTACTCAACTTCTCTTCCGTCACATTCCTCGTCGTACCGGCGGGGGGCCGACCGCGACCCCCGCCGCCTGCTTGAGGTAGGGGTTGGTGGCACGCTCTTGGCCGATGGTGGTCTGGGTGCCGTGGCCGGACAGGACCACGGTGGAGTCGTCGAGGGGCAGGCAGACCCGGGCCAGCGACTGCAGGATCGCGTCGAAGCTGCCGTCCGGGCCGTCCGTACGCCCGATGGAGCCGGCGAAGAGCAGGTCGCCCGAGAACAGCACCGGGGGGAGGTCCGGCTGCTGCGGCGTCCTGAAGGTCACCGACCCCCCGGTATGGCCCGGGGCGTGGTCGACGGTGAGGCTCAGACCGGCCAGCTCCAGCACGCTGCCGTCGGTCAGTTCGCGCAGGTCGGAGGGCTCGCCTACGGTGATGTCGCCCATCAGCTGCTTGCCCAGCGAGCGGCCCAGCGCCTTCTCCGGGTCGCTCATCATGTAGCGGTCCGCGGGGTGGATCCAGGCCGGGATGTCGCGGGCGCCGCAGACCGGAACCACCGAGGCGACGTGGTCCACATGCCCGTGGGTGAGGACGACGGCGACCGGCTTCAGCCGGTACTCGCGCACCATGTCCTCCACCCCCTGGGTGGCCTGGTGGCCGGGGTCGACGATCACGCACTCCTCGCCTGCCGCCGGCGCGACGAGGTAGCAGTTGGTGCCCCAGGCTCCGGCGGGAAATCCGGCGATGAACACGGCAGTCCTTCGGAAGGGTCGGGGGCAGAGAAGTCTTCGGTGCAGCCTACCGGCGGTAAGGCACCGGTTGCGAACCCGATTCGAGGCAGGGGGCAACCGAACAATCGTGACGTCGACTACGGGCTGTTCACCCCGCCCTTACAGACGGGGTCCCTACACTTGGCCGCCAGTGGATGCGATGATCCGACCCAGCACCCTGGGAGGCGTATCCCGGGACCAGCAGCACCCAGCACCCAACGTCCAGAGTCCAGAGTCCAGCGCGACAGAGGAGACAACAGCCGGTGGTCAACAGCGAACAGCGGCGGCGCCAGCTCGCCCGCGAGAAGTACGAGCGGCAGCAGCAGAGCCGGGTCGAGGCCCAGGCCAAGGCGCGGCGCCGCAACACCATCATCGGTGCCTCGCTCGCGGTCGTGGTCCTCGCGGCCGGCGGCGCGTGGGCCGGCGGTGCCTTCAAGAGCACCGCCAAGACCGACACCGCCAACGCCGCGCCCAGCCAGCCGGGCTCCCCGGCGGCCGCACCGGTCTCGGTCAAGGGCTGCACGGCCCCGGCCGCGGGCGCGCCGAACGGCAAGCAGTGGAGCGCCGAGCCGGCCATGTCGGTGGACACCAACGCGAAGTACACCGCGACGCTGGACACCAGCTGCGGCACCGTCACGCTCCAGCTCGACCCGTCCACGGCGCCGCACACCGTCAACTCCTTCGTGTACCTGGCGGGTCAGAACTTCTTCGACCACGTGAAGTGCCACCGCCTCACCACCCAGGGCATCTACGTCCTGCAGTGCGGCGACCCGACCGGCTCCGGCAGCGGCGGCCCCGGCTACAAGTTCGCCGACGAGAACCTGACCGACAAGGCCGTGGCCGGCGGCATCTACCCGGCCGGCACCGTCGCGATGGCGAACTCGGGCCCGGGCACCAACGGCAGCCAGTTCTTCCTGGTCTACAAGGACAGCCAGTTGGCGCCGAGCTACACCCCGTTCGGCAAGATCACCGGTGGCATGGACGTGCTCAACAACATCGCGGCCGGCGGTGTGCAGGGCGGTGGCGGCGACGGCGCCCCGAACGCGAACGTGGTGTTCAACAAGGTGACCGCCGTCAAGGGTTGAGCAACCCTGGCAGCGCCGCGTGAATTTGGCCCGGCCCGGATGCGGACAGCACCGGGCCTGGTCCCCTATGTTGCTGTTGTGTAGGGTGCCCTGACCCGCTCGCCGTGCACCCGCGGCAGGATCCAACGGACGGGCAGGAACGGCGGACCCATCGGTCCGCCGCACATTCAACTGTGGACGACGATCCGCACGACAATGGTCGTGAACGGAACGTCATGTGGAGGAGGCGCTGTGAGCAGCGACCCGTGGGGCCGTGTCGACGAGCAGGGGACCGTCTACGTCCGGACCGAGGACGGCGAACGCGTCGTCGGTTCCTGGCAGGCGGGCTCCCCCGAGGAGGCTCTCGCCTACTTCGAGCGCAAGTACCAGGGTCTGGTCGCCGAGATCGGCCTGCTGGAGCACCGGGTCCGCAAGACGGACCTGGCCGCCAAGGACGCCCAGACGGCGCTGGACCACCTGCGCGCGCAGGTGGTCGAGGCGCATGCGGTCGGCGACCTGGCCGCGCTCGGCAAGCGCCTTGAGGTGCTCGCCGGCGAGATCGAGTCCCGTCAGGTCGAGCGCAAGGCGGCTCGCGCCAAGGCGGCCGACGAGACCCGGGTGGCCAAGGAGGCGCTGGTCGCCGAGGCCGAGCAGCTCGCCGAGTCCACCCAGTGGCGGGAGGCCGGCGACCGGCTGCGCGCCCTGGTGGACACCTGGAAGGGCCTGCCCCGGCTGGACCGCAAGAGCGACGACGAGCTGTGGCACCGGTTCTCGCACGCCCGGTCGGTCTTCTCCAAGCACCGCAAGGGGCACTTCGCCTCGCTGGACGCCGAGCGCGACCAGGCCCGGGCGCTGAAGGAGCGGCTGGTGGCCGAGGCCGAGGCGCTGTCCAGCTCCACCGAGTGGGGCGACACAGCCGCGCGCTACCGCGACCTCATGGCGCAGTGGAAGGCGGCGGGCCGCGCGCAGCGGGACGCCGAGGACGAGCTGTGGGCGAAGTTCCGCGGCGCGCAGGACGTCTTCTTCCAGGCCCGTTCGGCGGTCTTCAGCGAGCGCGACGCCGAGCAGGTGGAGAACCAGAAGCTGAAGGAGGCCCTGCTCGTCGAGGCCGAGGCGATCCTGCCGATCAGCGACCTGAAGGCCGCCAAGGCCGCGCTGCGGGAGGTGAACGAGCGCTGGGAGGCGATCGGTCACGTGCCGCGTGACGCCCGGCCGAAGCTGGACGCCCGGCTGAACACCGTCGAGCGGACCATCCGCGAGGCGGAGGAGGCCGAGTGGCAGCGCTCCAACCCGGAGGCCAAGGCCCGTGCGGCCGGCATGACCGGGCTGCTGCAGGCCGCTGTGGACAAGCTGCGCGCCGAGGCCGACAAGGCCAGGGCCGCGGGCAACGAGTCCAAGGCCGTGAAGCTGGAGAAGGAGCTCGCGGGCCGTCAGGAGCTGCTGGACCAGGCTCTCAAGAGCCTGCAGGAGTTCAGCGGCTGATCATCCGCACCGCTTGAGAAGGGGGCCCACCGCCGACGGCGGTGGGCCCCCTTTCGCATGCCGCTACTTCTTGGCGGAGGTCACCCGGTAGACGTCGTAGACGCCCTCCACGCCGCGCACCGCCTTGAGCACGTGGCCCAGGTGCTTGGGGTCGCCCATCTCAAAGGTGAAGCGGCTCATCGCCACCCGGTCGCGCGAGGTCTGCACCGCCGCGGAGAGGATGTTGACGTGCTGGTCGGAGAGCACCCGGGTGACGTCCGACAGCAGCCGCGCCCGGTCCAGCGCCTCGACCTGGATGGCGACCAGGAAGACCGAGGACTGGGTCGGCGCCCACTCGACCTCGATGATCCGCTCGGGCTGCTGGGTCAGCGAGTCCACGTTGACGCAGTCCGCCCGGTGCACCGAGACGCCGTTGCCGCGGGTCACGAAGCCGACGATCGGGTCGCCCGGCACCGGCGTACAGCAGCGCGAGAGCTTGACCCACACGTCGTCGACGCCCTTGACGATGACGCCGGGGTCGCCCTTGGCCCGCCGCCGGCGCGCCGCCCGGCCGTCGCTGGTGGGCGTCGCGGTGTCGGCGAGGTCGTCGTTGGCGCTCTCCTCGCCGCCGAGTGCCTGCACCAGCTTCTGCACGATGTTCTGCGCGGAGACATGCCCCTCGCCGATCGCCGCGTAGAGCGAGGAGATGTCGGGGTAGCGCATCTCGTGCGCCAGCGTCACCAGCGAGTCGCCGGTGAGGATCCGCTGGATCGGCAGGCCCTGCTTGCGCATCGCCCGGGCGATCGACTCCTTGCCCTGCTCGATCGCCTCCTCGCGGCGCTCCTTGGAGAACCAGGCCTTGATCTTGTTGCGGGCCCGCGGCGACTTGACGAAGCCCAGCCAGTCCCGGGACGGTCCGGCGCCCTCCGCCTTGGAGGTGAAGACCTCGACCAGGTCGCCGTTCTCCAGCGTCGACTCCAGCGGCACCAGGCGCCCGTTGACCCGGGCTCCTATGCAGCGGTAGCCGACCTCGGTGTGCACCGCGAAGGCGAAGTCCACCGGGGTGGAGCTGGCCGGCAGCGCTATCACGTCGCCCTTGGGGGTGAAGACGAAGACCTCGTTGTTGGAGAGGTCGAAGCGCAGCGACTCCAGGAACTCGCTCGGGTCCTCGGTCTCCTTCTGCCAGTCGAGCAGCTGGCGCAGCCAGGCCATCTCGTTGACCGCGCCGGCCTTGTCGTCCTTGCGCACCTGCGAGGGCGTGTCGCTGCGGACCTTGGAGTCGCCGGCCACCGCGCGCTGCTTGTACTTCCAGTGCGCGGCGATGCCGTACTCGGCCCGCCGGTGCATGTCGAAGGTACGGATCTGCAGCTCGACGGGCTTGCCGCCGGGGCCGATCACCGTGGTGTGCAGCGACTGGTACATGTTGAACTTGGGCATCGCGATGTAGTCCTTGAACCGGCCGGGGACCGGGTTCCATCGCGCGTGGATGGTGCCGAGCGCCGCGTAGCAGTCGCGGACGGTGTCGACCAGGACCCGGATGCCCACCAGGTCGTAGATCTCCGCGAAGTCGCGGCCTCGGACGATCATCTTCTGGTAGACCGAGTAGTAGTGCTTGGGCCGACCGGTCACCGAGGCCGAGATCCGGGCACCGCGCAGGTCGCCCTGGACCTGGTCGATCACGGTCGCCAGGTACTCGTCCCGCTTGGGGGCGCGCTCGGCGACCAGGCGCACGATCTCGTCGTACATCTTGGGGTAGAGGATGGCGAAGGCCAGGTCCTCCAGCTCCCACTTGATGGTGTTCATGCCCAGCCGGTGCGCCAGCGGGGCGTAGATCTCCAGCGTCTCGCGGGCCTTCTTCTCCTGCTTCTCCCGCTTGAGGTAGCGCATGGTGCGCATGTTGTGCAGGCGGTCGGCGAGCTTGATCACCAGGACCCGCGGGTCCTTGGCCATCGCCACGACCATCTTGCGCACCGTCTCGGCCTGCGCGGCCTCGCCGAACTTGACCTTGTCCAGCTTGGTGACGCCGTCCACCAGCAGGGCGACCGAGTCGCCGAAGTCCTGGCGCAGGGTCTCCAGGCCGTAGTCGGTGTCCTCGACGGTGTCGTGCAGCAGGCCGGCCATCAGGGTCGCCGCGTCCATCCCGAGCTCGGCCAGGATGGTCGCCACGGCCAGCGGGTGGGTGATGTACGGGTCGCCGCTCTTGCGCTTCTGGCCGCGGTGCCACTTCTCGGCGACCGCGTAGGCGCGCTCGATGTCGCGCAGCAGCGCCGGGTCGGCCTTGGGGTCGCCGGCCCGGATGGTGCGGAAGAGCGGTTCCAGGACGGGGTTGAGCAGCGTGCTGCGCTGGCCGCCGAAGCGGGCCAGGCGGGCGCGCATCCCGCCGCCGCCGGAGGAGGTGAACGACCGGACGGCGGGGGCCACCGATCGGGAGGCGCCCGTCGAGGCCGGTACCGGGCGCGCCGGGGTCGCCCCCGTCGGCACAGGCTGGTTGCTGGGGGCGCCGGACTCGGCCGTGGGCACTACCTCGTCGGGCAAGGACACTCCTCGGTACGCACCGGATGAACCTTCATGGTACCGAGCGTGACGCGTCGGTGTTCCGCCGCCCGACCCGTGGACGCGCGAAAGCGGTGACCGAGGGATCGGTCACCGCCTTCGTACGTCGTCGATCAGACCGTGATCAGGGTCTCCAGCGGAGCCCCGCCGAGGTGCTCCGCCAGCCGCTCGCGGCCGTCCAGGAAGCCGAGCTCCATCAGCACGACCACGCCGACCAGCTGCGCGCCGGTGCGCTGGACCAGGTCCAGCGAGGCCGCGATGGTGCCGCCGGTGGCCAGCACGTCGTCGACCACCAGCACCCGCTCACCCGGAGCGAAGGCGTCGCACTGCACCTCCAGGGTGGCCGAGCCGTACTCCAGGTCGTACGACTGCGCGAAGACCTCGCCGGGCAGCTTGCCCTTCTTGCGGATCGGCACGAAGCCGAGCCCGGCCGCGAAGGCCGCCGGAGCCGCCAGCACGAAGCCGCGCGCCTCCAGGCCCACCACCTTGGTCGCCCCCAGCGCCTTCGCCCGGTCCGCCAGCGCCTGGGTGAGGGCCGCGAAGGCCTCGGCGTCGGCGAGCAGCGGCGCGATGTCCTTGAACAGCACGCCGGGCTTCGGGTAGTCGGGGACGTCCCGGATCCTGCTGGTCAGCAGGTCGGCCAGGGCGGTGTCAGGGGTGATCACAGGGTCCTCAGATCGGGTTTCAGTGCTTGCCGGACGGGCGGCCCTTGCCGCGGGTGCGGCTGACCGGCTGGGTGCGCTGGCCGACCACGCCGGCCGCCACACCCTCCTCGTCCTCGTCGTCCGTGCCGAGCAGGTCCTTGGGCGCCTCGGCCGCGGCCTTGGCGTCCGCGGCGCGACGCAGCGCGACCCGCTTGGCGAGCGCCTTCATCTCCGGCTGCTGCTCCTTGAGCTGCGCGAGCAGCGGGGTGGCGACGCAGATGGAGGAGTAGGCACCGGCCGAGAGGCCGATGAACAGGGCGAGCGAGATGTCGTTCAGGGTGCCGGCGCCGAGCAGGCCACCACCGATGAAGAGCAGTGCGGCCACCGGCAGCAGCGCGACCACGGTGGTGTTCACCGAACGCACCAGGGTCTGGTTGAGGCCCGCGTTGGCGGCCTCGCTGTAGGTGACCTTGTTCTGCTTCTCCAGGTTCTTGGTGTTCTCCTTCACGGTGTCGAAGACGACGACCGTGTCGTAGAGCGAGTACCCGAGGATGGTGAGGAAGCCGATCACCGTACCGGGGGTGACCTCGAAGCCCACCAGGGCGTAGACGCCGATGGTGATCAGGAGGTCGTGGATGAGGGCGACCAGGGCGGCCACCGCCATCCGCCACTCGAAGGCGATCGCCAGGTAGATGGTGACCAGCACCATGAAGATCACCAGGCCCAGCAGGGCCTTCTGGGAGATCTCGTGGCCCCAGCTGGGGCCGACCACCTGGGTGTTGATGGTCTTGACCGGGATGTCCAGGTCGCTGGAGAGCTCCTTGACGAAGGTCGCGGAGTCGACCTTCTCGTTGGAGCTGACCTGGATCAGGACCTGGTTGTTGGTGGTGGACTGCACAATCGAGGTGGAGTCACCGGTGATCTTGTTGGCGACGTCCTGCGCCTGCGAGACCGAGAGTCCGGGCTTGGAGACGGTGTAGACCGCGCCGCCCTTGAACTCGATGCCCAGGTGCAGGCCGATCGTGGTCAGGCTGATCAGCGCCACACCCGCGATGAGCGCGGAGAGGCTGTACCAGAGCTTGCGCCGGCCGACGAAGTCGAAGCTGACCTCGCCCTGGTAGAGGCGGTGGCCAAGGTTGCCGAAGCGTGACATGGCGTCAGGCCTCCTTCGCGGCGGACGTGGTGGCGGGCCGACGGCGAGTGCTGCGGACCGGCGGGCGGGCGCCCAGGCGCTTCGGGTCGAGACCGGACCACCTGTGGCCGTCCGCGAAGAACTTCTTGCGGGCCAACACCGTGATCAGCGGCTTGGTGAAGAGGAAGATCACCACGACGTCGAGCAGGGTGGTCAGGCCGAGGGTGAACGCGAAGCCCTGCACCTTGCCGACCGAGACGGTGTAGAGCACACCGGCGCAGAGGAAGGAGACGAAGTCGGAGACCAGGATGGTGCGCCGGGCCCGCGGCCAGGCACGCTGGACGGCCGGACGCAGCGGGGCACCCTCGCGGACCTCGTCGCGGATGCGCTCGAAGTACACGATGAACGAGTCTGCGGTGATACCGATCGCCACGATCGCGCCGCAGACCGCTGGGAGGTTCAGCGCGAAGCCGATTCCCGCGCCGAGCAGGCACATGATCGAGTAGGTCAGGATCGCCGAGACCACCAGGCCGGCGATGGAGACCAGGCCCAGGCCGCGGTAGTAGATCAGCGAGTAGAGCACCACGAGCAGCAGGCCGATGGCACCGGCGATCAGGCCGGCGTGCAGCTGGTCGCCACCGAGCTGCGGGGAGACCGTGGTCACGTCGCTCTGCACGAAGCTGAGCGGCAGCGCGCCGAAGCTCAGGACGTTGGCGAGGCCGTTGGCCTCGTCCTGGGTGAAGCTGCCGGAGATCACGGCGTTGCCGCCGACGATCGACTGGCTGACGTACGGGTGCGAGATGACCTGGCCGTCCAGCACGATGGCGAACTGGTTGGCCGGCGACTGCTGGGTGGCGAGCTGGCCGGTGGTGGCGGCGAACTCCTTGGTGCCGGTGCCGTTGAAGCCCAGCTGGACCTCCCAGCCGGCGCCGTTCTGGGTGTCGAAGCCGGCCTGCGCCTTGGAGACGTCCTTGCCGTTGATGGCGACCGGGCCCAGCGCGAGCTTGGTCCAGGCGCCCTGCTCCTTGTCACGGGTGCAGGCGACGGAGTCCTTGGTCGGGTCCGTCTGGTAGTCCACCGAGCGCTGCTTGACGTCCGAGCAGTCCAGCGCGGCGAACTGCTGCGCGATGTCGGCCGGGGGGGTGCCCTGGGTCATCGCGGCCGAGATCTGGGCGGCGGTCGGCGGGGTGCTGGCGGCGGCCGGGCTCGGCATGCCGGCGGCGGCCGGGGCGCTGGGGGCAGCGGCCGGGGCGCTCGGGGCGGCGGTCGCGGCGTCGGCCTTCAGGCCGTCGGTGATCGCCCGGCCGGCCGTGGACGGGCTGGCGCTGGCACCGGCAGGGGCCGAAGCGGGGGCACTGGCCGCGGCACTGGTGCTCGGCTTGCTGCTCGGGCTCGGGGAGGAGCTGCCGCTGGGGCTGGGGCTGCTGGTCGCGGGAGGAGCGGTCACGCCGGTGGGCGCGGTCGCGATCACCGGGCGGAAGTACAGCTTGGCAGTCGTCCCGATCTGGTTGGCCTCGTCCTGCGAGGCACCGTTCTTCGGGATGTTGACGATGATGTTGTTACTGCCCTGAGTCTGCACCTCCGCTTCGGAGACGCCGTACGCGTTGACGCGCTGCTGGATGATCCCGACCGCGGTGTTCATGTTGGCCGCGTTGATCGCTGCCTTGTCCTTGGAGTCGGCCGTCAGCGTGATGCTGGTGCCGCCTGCGAGGTCGATCCCGAGGCGAGGCGTCTTGTGGCCCGTCCCGAACATGAGGGCGACCAGTCCGACGGTGAACACCAGGATGAGGGCCAGCGCCCGTCCCGGATAACCGTCGCGCGGACGCGACTTGGGTGCTGCCACCTTGCTCGTTTCTCCCTGTCCCATGCCGCCGGCCGCGCGCCACCGGCCCGTTGGGGCAGGAGGCGGCGCTGACCGCGGACAACCGTGAGGTGCTGCAGACCGTCCGTACTACTTGGCGGCGGGCGTGTCGCCGTTGCCCTTGTCGAGGCTGACCGACTCCTCCGCCGGTGCCTCGTTCTCCAGGACCTCGTCCTCGAGATCGGCCAGCTCGTCCTCGATCGGACGGCCGTTGATGATCTCGTCGTACTCCTGCTCGTCGATCACAGCCGCGATGGCGCTCTTGGCGTAGTGGGTGATCACGCCGGGCGCGATCTCCAGCTCCACAGAGGACTCGTTGACAGAGGTGACCAGCGCGTACATCCCACCGATGGTGCGCACGGCCGAGCCGACCTGCATCGCGGACTGCATGGACGCCGCCTGCTGCTGCCGCTTCTTCTGCGACCTGAACATCAGGAAGATCGCGGCAACAGGGAGGATGTAAATGAGGATTTGCACAGCAGACAGCGTCCTTATACGGGCCACCCGGCGGATGGCCAGTGGAGATGGTCGCCCGCCAGACGAGACGGGGCGGTCCGGCGAAGTCTAAGAGACCTGCTCTGATCGGACAACGCCAAGCATCGCATCCTGCCGCCAAAGGTGGCGAGTCCCTGGCAAGGTCACTCTCCGAAAGGAGTTTTACCAGCTCCTGGCCCGCCAGTCGCCCCCTGGTCGAACAGTTCCTGCTGCGCCGGCAGCGAACCACGTCCGACGAGAGGCTGAACGGGCGGGGTCATGCCCAGGTGCTGCCAGGCCGCGGCGGTGGCGATCCGGCCGCGCGGGGTGCGGGCCAGCAGGCCCTCACGGACCAGGAACGGCTCGGCGACCTCCTCGACCGTCTCGGCCTCCTCCCCCACCGCGACGGCCAGCGTGGAGAGGCCCACCGGGCCGCCGCCGAAGAGCCGCAGCAGGGCGCTCAGCACCGCGCGGTCCAGCCGGTCCAGGCCGCGCTCGTCCACCTCATAGACCTTCAGGGCCTGCGCGGCGATCTCCCGGGTGACCACGCCGTCGTGCTTGACCTGGGCGTAGTCGCGCACCCGGCGCAGCAGCCGGTTGGCGATGCGCGGCGTGCCGCGCGAGCGCCCGGCGATCTCGGCGGCGCCGATCGGGTCGATCTCGACGTCCAGCAGGGCCGCCGAGCGGTGCACCACCCGCTGCAGTTCCTCGGGGGCGTAGAACTCCATGTGGCCGGTGAAGCCGAAGCGGTCGCGCAGCGGCGGCGGCAGCAGGCCGGCCCGGGTGGTGGCGCCGACCAGGGTGAACGGCGGCAGCTCCAGCGGGATCGCGGTGGCGCCGGGGCCCTTGCCGACGATCACGTCGACCCGGAAGTCCTCCATCGCCATGTAGAGCATCTCCTCGGCCGGCCGCGACATCCGGTGGATCTCGTCGAGGAAGAGCACCTCGCCCTCGCTCAGCGAGGAGAGGATCGCCGCGAGGTCGCCGGCGTGCTGGATGGCCGGTCCCGAGGTGATCCGGATCGGGGCGTTCAGCTCGGCCGCGATGATCATCGACAGGGTGGTCTTGCCGAGCCCGGGCGGGCCGCTGAGCAGCACGTGGTCCGGGGAGGCGCCGCGCTTGCGGGCCGCCTGCAGGACGAGCGAGAGCTGCTCGCGGACCCGCTCCTGGCCGATGAACTCGTCGAGCAGCTTGGGCCGCAGCGCCGACTCGACCGCCTGGTCCTCACCGTCGGCGGCGGACGCGACCAGCCGGTCGCCGGGGTCGGAGTCGTACGGGCTCATCAGGGCGGGCTCCAAGTCGACATAATGACGAATCGTCAAGGGGACGGGACGTCGGGGGCAACCGCTCGGTCAGCGCTGGCGGTTGAGGGTGCGCAGCGCGGCCTTGAGCAGCGCTCCGACATCGGTGACGGGCTGCGCCTCGGCCTCGGGGGCGACCGCCGCGACGGCGTCGTCCGCCTCGCGGGGAGCGTAGCCGAGACCGACCAGGGCGGAGTGCAGCTGCTCGCTCCACGGCGCCGGACCGGCTGCCAGCGGCTTCTGCGCGGGGACGCTGCCGTGCGGCGCGCCGAGCTTGTCCTTGTACTCCAGGAGCAGCTTGGCAGCCTTGGCCTTGCCGATCCCGGGCACCTGGATCAGCGCCTTCTCGTCGCCACCGGCGATCGCCAGGCGCAGCGCGTCCGGGCTGTGCACGCCGAGCATCGCCTGCGCCAGGCGCGGGCCGACGCCGGGCGCGGCCTGCAGGATCTCGAAGGTGGCGCGCTCGTCGTCGTCGGCGAAACCGAAGAGGGTGAGCGAGTCCTCGCGGACCACCAGCGAGGTGGCAAGCCGGGCGGGCTCGCCCAGCCGCAGCGCGGCCAGCGTGCCGGGGGTGCACTGCAGTGCCAGGCCGACGCCGCCGACCTCGACGACGGCGCTGCCGTGGCCGATGGCCGCCACCGGGCCCTGAACGAACGCGATCACGGGAGGTACTCCTTGCGGGGGGCGAGCCGGGGGGCGAGCTGCTGGGTGGCAGGGCGCGCGGTGGTCCGGGCCAGGGCGGCCGCGATCCGGTCGGTGGCCGCGCCGCGCCAGATATGGCAGATGGCCAGCGCCAGCGCGTCGGCGGCGTCGGCGGGTTTGGGCGGGGCGTCCAGCCGCAGCAGCCGGGTGACCATGGCGGTGACCTGGGCCTTGTCGGCCCGCCCGGAGCCGCTGACGGCCGCCTTGACCTCGCTTGGCGTGTGCAGGAAGACCGGGATGCCGCGCCGGGCGGCGCAGAGCATCGCGACGGCGCTGGCCTGCGCGGTGCCCATCACCGTACGGACGTTGTGCTGCGCGAAGACCCGCTCGATGGCGACCACCTCGGGCCGGTGGGTGTCGATCCACTCCTCCAGGCCCGCCTCGATCGCCAGCAGGCGGCGCGGCACGTCCTCCTCCGCCGGGGTGCGCACCACGCCGACGGCCACCATCTTCAGCGGCCGGCCCGGCGCGCCGTCGACCACGCCGACGCCGCACCTGGTCAGCCCCGGGTCCACGCCCAGTACCCGCACGCTTTCAGCCCTCCGTCGGTGATGCCGGCTCGAAGCGTATCGGCAGGGTCGGACAACGCCGCAGACGACACCGGCCCGGTGGTCCGCAGCGGACCACCGGGCCGGAGAGCGCGCCGGGTACTACTCGGCGTCGAGCTCCGCGCCGACCTCGTCGGAGATGTCGAAGTTGGCGAAGACGTTCTGCACGTCGTCGCTGTCCTCCAGCGCGTCGATCAGCTTGAAGATCTTGCGGGCGCCCTCGGCGTCCAGCTCGACCTGCAGGTTGGGCACGAAGTTGGCGTCGGCCGAGTCGTAGTCGATGCCGGCCTCGACCAGCGCGGTGCGCACGCCGACCATGTCGGTCGGCGCGGAGATCACCTCGAAGGTGTCACCGAGGTCGTTGACCTCCTCGGCGCCCACCTCCAGGACGACCTCGAACAGCCGGTCCTCGTCGACCCCGTCACCCTTGGGGACGATGACGACGCCCTTGCGGTTGAACATGTACGACACCGAGCCCGGGTCGGCCATGTTCCCGCCGTTGCGGGTCATCGCCACGCGCACGTCGGAGGCGGCCCGGTTGCGGTTGTCGGTGAGGCACTCGATCAGCACCGCGACACCGTTGGGACCGTAGCCCTCGTACATGATCGTCGAGTAGTCGGCCCCGCCGGCCTCGGCACCGTCACCGCGCTTGACGGCGCGGTTGATGTTGTCGATCGGGACCGAGCTCTTCTTGGCCTTCTGGATGGCGTCGTAGAGCGTCGGGTTGCCGGACGGGTCACTGCCACCGGTGCGCGCCGCCACCTCGATGTTCTTGATCATCTTGGCGAAGAGCTTGCCGCGCTTGGCGTCGATCACGGCTTTCTTGTGCTTGGTGGTAGCCCACTTAGAGTGGCCGGACATCACCAGCTCCTTTACGTCGCCAAAGGGAAATGAACAGAAGAGATCTTACCGGTGTCGGCCGTGGCGCCGGGCACCGGATCAACGCGCGGCGGCCTCGACCAGCTGGACGAAGTACGCGTGCACCCGGTGGTCGCCGGTGAGCTCGGGGTGGAACGAGGTGGCCAGCAGGTTTCCCTGACGGACCGCCACGATCCGGCTCTCCGCGCCGTCCGCCGCGGGCAGCTCGGCCAGCACCTCGACGCCCGCGCCGACCGACTCCACCCAGGGAGCGCGGATGAAGACGCCGTGCACCGGGTCCTCGCCCAGGCCCTTGAAGTCGATCGCGGACTCGAAGGACTCGTTCTGGCGCCCGAAGGCGTTGCGGCGCACCGTCATGTCGATGCCGCCGACGGTCTGCTGGTCGTCCCGGCCGTCCAGGATCTTCTCCGCCAGCATGATCATGCCGGCGCAGGAGCCGTAGACCGGCATCCCGGCGGCGACCCGCTCGCGCAGCGGCGCCATCATGCCGAAGGCCAGCGCCAGGTTGGACATCGTGGTCGACTCGCCGCCGGGTATCACCAGCGCGTCGACGCCCGCCAGCTCCTCGGGGCGGCGCACCGGGCGGGCGAGGGCGTCCGCCTCGGCGAGCGCGACCAGGTGCTCGCGGACGTCGCCCTGCAGGGCCAGGACGCCGATGACGGGGGTGCTGGTGGACACGGTGGGTACCTTCTTCGGGCTTCGCAGGATCTTCTCGCAGGGGACACACGACGGTCCGCCGCGCCAGGAGCACGCACGGCGGACCGGAAGTGGGTGATTACCAGCCGCGGTTGGAGTAACGCTCCGACTCGGGCAGGGTGTCGCAGTTGATGCCGACCATGGCCTCGCCCAGGCCGCGCGAGACGTCCGCGATGACCTTCGGGTCGTCGAAGAAGGTGGTGGCCTTCACGACGGCGGCGGCGCGCTTGGCCGGGTCGCCGGACTTGAAGATGCCCGAGCCCACGAAGACGCCCTCGGCACCCAGCTGCATCATCAGCGCCGCGTCGGCCGGGGTGGCCACGCCGCCGGCGGAGAACAGCACGACCGGGAGCTTGCCCAGCTGCGCGACCTCCTTGACCAGCTCGTACGGGGCCTGCAGGTTCTTCGCCGCGACGTACAGCTCGTTCTCGTCGAGGGTGGCCAGGCGGCGGATGTCGCCGTTGATCTGGCGCATGTGGCGGACGGCCTCGACCACGTTGCCGGTGCCGGCCTCGCCCTTGGAGCGGATCATGGCCGCGCCCTCGGCGATGCGGCGCAGGGCCTCGCCCAGGTTGGTGGCGCCACAGACGAAGGGGGTGGTGAACGCCCACTTGTCGGAGTGGTTGACCTCGTCGGCCGGGGTCAGCACCTCGGACTCGTCGATGTAGTCGACGCCGAGCGCCTGCAGGACCTGGGCCTCGACGAAGTGGCCGATCCGGGACTTGGCCATCACCGGGATGGAGACCGCGCTGATGATGCCGTCGATCATGTCCGGGTCGGACATCCGGGCCACGCCGCCGTCCTTGCGGATGTCGGCGGGGACCCGCTCGAGCGCCATGACGGCGACCGCACCGGCATCCTCGGCGATCTTGGCCTGCTCGGCGTTGACCACATCCATGATCACACCGCCCTTGAGCTGCTCGGCCATGCCGCGCTTGACCCGGGCGGTACCGATCTGCGGCTGGTCAGCGGTGTTGACAGGGGTGGTTGACACGTAAGACCTCACTCGAAGACGTACCAGTGCTATCGCCCTATGGTAGGCCGTTCGAGGGCCGAATTTCTGCTCCACCAAGTCCAGGCCGCCGGATCGGATACGACAAACAGGCCGGAACTACGCAGGCGAACCCTGCGGATTCAGAGCGGCAGGCGGCTCGTCGTCCATTTCGAAAGCCAGCGGAAACGGTGCCTTCCCGGCCAGCCGGAAGTACCTGACCAGCCGGTGCAGCCGCACCGCGCGGGCCGCCCGGACGGCGTCGTTGTGGAACCGGCGGGCCATCGGCACCCGGCGCACCGCCGAGGTCAGATCGTGCAGGGCCTCCTCGCCGCCGGGCGCGGCGCGCAGCTCCTCGACCTGCTCGGGCGCCGCGAAAACCGCCCGCAGTGCCTGGCTGAGCTCGCTCTCCGCCACCTCACGCTGCTCCTCGTCGGCCTGCCGGGCCGCGTGCGAGGCCTCGTAGAGCAGGAGCGAGGCGGCCGGATCGAGCAGCGAGGAGGTCGCCAGCTCCTGCGCCACCGAGGCGCGGCGCAGCAGCTGGGCGTCCAGCCCGGCCCGGGCGGCGTCGATCCTGGCGTGCAGGCGGTCGAGCCGGCCGGCCGTCCAGCTCAGGTAGACGGCGAACAGCACGACGGCCACGGCGGCCCAGATCCAGGTAGTCACGGGGCGCTACGCTACCGCTCGGCCGACTGTGACAGAGATCACCCGGGATCAGCCCAGGCCGAGCCGCTCGCGCCAGCTGATCCGCTGCTCGTCCTCACGGACCCCGGCCGCGCCGTCCGCGACGGTCTCGTAGACCGCCAGGATGTCCGCGCCCACCGTCTTCCAGTCGAAGCGCTGGACGTGCCGCGAGGCGGCCGCCCGCAGCTGCCCGAGGCGCTGCGGGTCGTTCAGCAGCCGGATCGCCGCCTCGGCCAGCGCCCCGGCGTCCTCCACCGGAAAGAGCTCGCCGGCCCGCCCGCCGTCCAGCACCTGCGCGAACGCGTCCAGGTCGCTGGCCAGCACCGCGGCCGCCGCCGACATCGCCTCCACCAGGATGATCCCGAAGCTCTCGCCGCCGGTGTTGGGCGCCACATAGAGGTCGACGCTGCGCAGCAGCCGGGCCTTCTCCTCGTCGCTGACCATGCCGAGGAACTCGACCCGGGCGCGGACCTCGGGCGCCAGGCCCGCCACCGCCTCCGCCTCGTCGCCCTTGCCCGCCACCAGCAGCCGTACGTCCGGCCGGGCGGCCAGGATCGCGGGCAGCGCGGCGAGCAGCGTGGGCAGGCCCTTGCGCGGCTCGTTGATCCGGCCGATGAAGCCGATCGTCCCGCCGGTCCAGCGCGGATCGGGCGCGGCGTCGGCGAAGAACCCGACGTCCACGCCGTTCGGGATCACCACCGCGTCGCCGCCCAGGTGCTCCACCAGGGTGCGCCGGGCGTACTCGCTGACCGCGATCCGGGCGCGGATCTTCTCCAGGCCCGGCTGCAGGATCGGCGAGGCCGCGATCATCGCCCGCGAGCGCGGGTTGGAGGTGTGGAAGGTCGCCACCATCGGCCCGGTCGCCGACCACGCGGCCAGTATCGACAGGCTCGGCGAGGTGGGCTCGTGCACATGCAGGATGTCGAAGTGCCCGTCGTGCAGCCAGCGCCGCACCCGGGCCGCCGAGAGGATGCCGAAGCTGAGCCGCGCCACCGAGCCGTTGTACGGCACCGCCACCGCCCGGCCGGCCGAGACCACGTACGGCGGCAGCCCCGACTCGTCGTCGGCGGGCGCCAGCACCGAGACCTGGTGCCCCAGCTCGATCAGGTGCTCGGCGAGGTCGCGGATGTGGAACTGCACCCCGCCCGGGACGTCCCAGTCGTACGGGCAGACGATACCGATCTTCACGTGGATCCCCTCCGGATCGCCGAACCGCCCTCAGCCACGGGGAGTCGGCTCGGCCGACTTCAGCGGCGTCTCAGCGGCCGGGCGGGCGGACGGCAGGTCCGCGAGCCAGTAGCGCTGCAGCATGTGCCAGTCCTGCGGATGCCGGCGGATCCCCTCGGCCCAGATGTCCGCCAGGGCCTGCGTCATCGCCTGGGTGACCTGCTGGCGGTCCTCCCCCGGCGGGGGCTCCACCGGCGGGTGGATGGTGGCGCGCATGATCGGACCCTCGAACCAGAGGGTCACCGGCAGCAACGCCGCGCCGGTGCGCTGCGTCAGCGCCGCCGGACCGGCCGGCATCTTCGCGGCCTCACCGAAGAACGTCACCGGCACTCCCGCGTCCGACAGGTCGCGGTCGCCGACCAGGCAGACCAGCTTCCCCGCGCGCAGCCGGCGCGCCAGCGTGCCGGTCACCGAGACCCCGCCGCCGGTCAGCGCCAGCACCTCCATGCCCAGACCCTCGCGGTAGGCCACGAAGCGGTCGAAGAGCGTCTCGGGCTTGAGCCGCTCGGCGACCGTGGTGAACGGGAAGCCCAGGTGGCGCACCACCCACGCCCCCGCCAGGTCCCAGTTGCCCATGTGCGGCAGCGCCACCAGCGCGCCCCGCCCGGACTCCATCGCCGCCACCAGGTGCTCGATGCCGTCGACCTGGATCCGGTCGGCGATCTTGCGGTCGTTCCAGGTCGGCAGCCGGAAGGACTCCATCCAGTACCGCAGATAGGAGCGCATACCGGCCCGCGAGAGCTCGCGCAGCTGGGCCGGCGTGGCCTCGGGACGGACCCGGGCCAGGTTGGCCTGGAGCTGGCGCACCCCCTTGCCCTCCTTGCGCCAGACGGCGTCCGCGACCTGGTTGCCCAGTGCGCGCGCCACCGGCTCGGGCAGCAGCTTCACGGTGGCCCACCCCGCCGCGTACCCGCCGTCGACCAGTCTGTCCCGCATCGTCCCCACCCCTCAGCCCTCCGACGCCGTCGCCGCGGCGGCCTCGAAGGCCTCCCGGCGCACAGTCAGCATGCGCTGCAGCACCGTGACGACGCTACCCACCGCCACCAGCCACAGCGCCACCGGCAGCAGCCACTCCACGTACGGCACCCCGAAGGTGTGCAGCCCCGCGATGCCGGCCGCCACCAGGGTGATCACCAGCCGCTCGGCCCGCTCCACCAGCCCGGAGACGTCGCACGGCAGGCCCAGGCTCTCCGCCCGCGCCTTGGTGTACGAGACCACCTGGCCGCTCGCCAGGCAGAGCACCGCGATCGCGCACAGCAGGTCGTTGTTCCCCTGCCCCGCGTACCAGAGCGCGATGCCGCCGAAGACCGCCGAGTCGGCGACCCGGTCCAGCGTGGAGTCCAGGAAGGCCCCCCACTTGCTGGACCGCCCGGACTGCCGCGCCATGTTGCCGTCGACCAGGTCCGAGAAGATGAACAGGGTGATCGTGATGGTCCCCCAGAAGAACTCGCCCCGGGGGAAGAAGATCAGGGCGCCGGCCACCGAACCGGCCGTACCGACCAGCGTCACGGCGTCCGGGCTCACCCCCCAGCGCAGCAGCAGGGCGGCGAACGGGGTCAGGACACGTGTGAAGAAGGCACGCGCGTATTTGTTGAGCATGGCCTTCCGGACCGCTCCGATCTCACCGGATGTTCACCGGCGGCCGAGGACGGCGCCGGGCGGCCGAGCGGATCAGCCCACCCGGCTCACCCATGGTATCCAGCCGGATCACCCCGATTTGCCGCCCCACACCCTCACGGCCTACCCGCGCGGTGGCAGGGCGCAGGCCGGGGTCCCGCCGGGCAACCGGTGCCGGTTCTTCGCGATCAGCCGGTAGAGCGCCGCAGCGAGTGGACGCACCGGTCCCAGCGCCAGCAGCGCGCCCAGGTACGCCCACGCCCCGCCCGAGCGCATCAGCAGCCGGGCCGCCGCCTGCGCGCCGCCGTACACCGCCCCCGTCGGAGTGACCCAGAGCACCTCGTGCTCGGCCCGCTCCCGGGTGACCCCGAACTCGGCCAGCTCGGTGAACTGGTACGGCTGCGCCGTCCAGCCGCCGGAGGCGAGCGTCTGGCGCAGGTACTTCTCCGCCCACCGGACGCTGGAGGTGCAGAAAGCACAGTCGCCGTCGTAGACGAGCACAGGATCGTTGGTACTCATGACATCGATCCTGCCCCATCGGGATCGAAGCGCCCACATCCGGGGAAGCATGTCGTCACAGACCCGTGAGTCCTGGCTGGTGACAGTTCCTCAGACGATCGGCGCGAGGTGGCAGCGGCGCGATAACCTGCCGCTGACAAAAGGGGAGGAGGGGAGGCCGCCATGACCAAGCTCGACATGACCCCGGGTGCGCAGATACCCCGTACGGACGCCGGCCCACAGACGGCGGTCACCCAGGCTCTCTCGTCGCTCGCCTACCGCGACGGCGACCCGGACGTGTTCGCAGCGGCCGCCCAGCCTGAACTCACACTCAAGCACGGCAAGTTCAAGCTGTTCAGGCCCAACCTCGGCGAGGCCTTCAGCAAAGCCGTGATCGCCCGCACGCTGGCCGCCACGCGCAAGCCGATGGTGCCCTCCTTCGGCACCGACCCCCGCATGGTGGTCGAGCACTGCCTGGCCGCGGAGGAGGTACGGTCCGCCCGCGACCGGAAGTTGACCCTGGTGACGCTGCTCACCGGGCTGCTCTTCCTGCCCGGCACGCTGGTCTGGCTGGTCGCCTTCTGGTTCCGGATGACGCTGGGCAAGAGCAGCCCCGCCAGGGAGAAGACCTACGGCGGCGCGATCCTGCTGCTGCCGCTGGCGGTGGCCGTGCTCTTCGCCCTGCGGCCGCCGTTCACCGGCCTGCTCGCGATCTACGCCCGGGTCGTACTGCTGGTCCCGGCGGTCGGCTGGTACCTGGCGCGCCGGATCTGCCTGGCCACCACCAAGGACCTGCGGGCCCGTTGGGGCGGGCTGAACGACGGCAGCCTGGTGGCGGCCATACTGCCCACCGCCGTCCCCCGCGACGAGAAGGACGCGAAGGCGACGCTGCTGAAGAAGCAGCTCACCCTGCTCTCGATGGAGCAGGAGACCAACGTCCTGCACTACGCCGGGGCCAACGGGATACTCGGCCTCGGCAAGCGCTGGGGCTCCTGGGAGGTGGTCGAGGACCTGCACCCCGCCGAGGGGCACCAGGACTTCCGCACCTTCCACGCCTGGGACCTGGTCAAGAAGATCACCGACCGGCTGAACGGCCTGGGCCGCAGCGACGTCGGCAACGGCGGCATCCCGCACTCCTCCGTCCAGCAGTGGGTGATCCTGGAGGTCGGCGCCGGCGCGGCCGAGATCAGCCGTCCCGAGGGACCGGACATGGACGGCGAGCGGATGCGCGACCACGCCGTGGTCAACATCGCCAACCGCCAGGCCTTCGGCCAGGACGGCCCGCGGCACTACCTCGGCACCCAGTTCGTGCTCAACAAGGGCAAGTTGATCGTCAGCCTGCTGGTCACCGTGACGGTGCTCAGCAACACCCTGCGGGTCTCGGTGAGCGGCCACACGCTGGGACCGGTGCAGGGCACCTTCGGTGACAAGCCCAAGCCCAAGGAGATCACCCGGCCCAAGTCGGGCAGGTTCTGGCTGACGGAGACCGTCCAGCTGCCGCTGATCGACAACGACGAGGTGGTCCGCCAGGCGGTCCGGGCGCCGTTCATGAAGGCTCCCGCCCTGCTCAACTGGCTCGGCGGCACCCTTCCGCTGCCCGAGCCCTTCGGCCTGCGCAGCGCGTGGGCGACGGCGCCCTGGAGCAGCCGCTTCATGACGGACGACTCGCTGCGGATCGCCACCCCCGTGGTGAGTTCGGTGCTCGCGGCCACCGTGGAGTTCCTCCAGGACCACGACGTCAACACCGACCGGTTCACCAACCGCTCGCTGATCCTGAAGTCCGAGCTGCAGGGCGTCCGGCCGTTCAAGGCCGACGTCTACGACGCGGGCTGACGTACCCGAACGCGACAGGGCCCCGCCGGTGATCCGGCGGGGCCCTGCTCGTCCGCCGGGCGTCAGCCCTGCTGCGGCCAGGCTTCGGCGAGCATCTTGCGGGTGTCCGCCAGCAGCTGCGGCAGCACCTTGGTGTGGCCGACCACCGGCATGAAGTTGGTGTCCCCGCCCCAGCGCGGCACCACATGCTGGTGCAGGTGCGCGGCGATGCCGGCGCCGGCGGCCTCGCCCTGGTTCATCCCGATGTTGAAGCCGTGCGCCCCGGAGGCCGCGCGCAGCGCCGTCATCGCCTGCTTGGTGAGGGTCGCGAGCTCGACCGTCTCCAGCTCGGTGAGCTCGGTGTAGTCGGCCACGTGCCGGTACGGGACCAGCATCAGGTGGCCGCCGTTGTACGGGTAGAGGTTGAGCACCGCGAAGACGTGCTCCCCCCGCCGGATCACCAGCCCGTCCTCGTCGCTCAGCGACGGGATCGAGCAGAACGGGCAACCGTCCCCGGGGGCAGGCCCGGTGGGCTTGTTCTCCCCCTGGATATAGGCCATCCGATGGGGCGTCCACAGGCGCCTGAAGCCGTCCGGCTCCCCCACGCCCTGCTGCAGTTCCGGCTCACTCGTCATGGAGATCAGCATATTCGGCGCCGGCCCCCGGGAAACCAGCACGGGGCAGACTCATCGAGCCTGCCCCGTGTCAGCTGCTCACTCAGACCTGGATCCGGCGCTCCACGGCGTCGACGATCTCGGCGATCGCCTCCGCGACGGGGATGCCGTTCTTCTGCTCGCCGTTGCGGTAGCGGAACGACACCGCGCCCGCCTCGACGTCGTCGTTGCCGGCGATCAGCATGAACGGAACCTTGCTCTTCTGAGCGTTGCGGATCTTCTTCTGCATCCGCTCGTCCGAGGCGTCCACCTCGACCCGGATCCCGCGCTTCTTCAGCTCGGCCGCCACCTCCTGGAGGTACGGCACGTGCTCGTCGGTGATCGGGATGCCGACCACCGTCACCGGGGCCAGCCACGGCGGCATCGCGCCCGCGTAGTGCTCGAGCAGCACCGCGAAGAAGCGCTCGATCGAGCCGAACAGCGCACGGTGGATCATCACCGGGCGCTGGCGGTTGCCGTCCGCGCCCTGGAACTCCAGCTCGAAGCGCTGCGGCAGCTGGAAGTCGACCTGGATGGTCGACATCTGCCAGGTGCGCCCGATCGCGTCGCGCGCCTGCACCGAGATCTTCGGACCGTAGAAGGCGGCACCCTCCGGGTCCATGGTGAGCGCCAGGCCCTGCTTCTCGGCCGCGTCGGCCAGCGCCTGGGTGGCCTCGGCCCAGTCCTCGTCCGAGCCGACCGACTTCTTCGGGTCCCGGGTGGAGAGTTCGAGGTAGAAGTCGTTCAGGCCGTAGTCGCGCAGCAGGTCGAGGACGAAGGTGAGCAGCGAGTCCAGCTCGCCGGCCATCTGCTCCTTGGTGCAGTAGATGTGCGCGTCGTCCTGGGTGAAGCCGCGGGCGCGGGTCAGGCCGTGCACCACGCCGGACTTCTCATAGCGGTAGACCGTGCCGAACTCGAAGAGCCGCAGCGGGAGTTCGCGGTAGGAGCGACCCCGGGAGCGGAAGATCAGGTTGTGCATCGGGCAGTTCATCGGCTTGAGGTAGTAGTCGTTCTCGCCGTCGAGCTGCATGGGCGGGTACATCCCGTCGGCGTACCAGTCCAGGTGACCGGAGAGCTCGAACAGGGTGCCCTTGGTGGCGTGCGGGGTGTAGACGAACTCGTAGCCCGACTCCTCGTGCCGCTTGCGCGAGTAGTCCTCCATGGCCCGGCGCATCACGCCGCCCTTGGGGTGGAAGACCGCGAGGCCCGAGCCGATCTCCTCCGGGATGGAGAAGAGGTCCAGCTCGTTGCCGAGCTTGCGGTGGTCGCGCTTGGCGGCCTCGGCGAGGAAGTCCAGGTGCGCCTTGAGCTCGTCCTTGGTCGGCCAGGCGGTCCCGTACAGGCGCTGGAGCTGCGGGTTCTGCTCGCTGCCCCGCCAGTACGCGGCGGCCGAGCGCATGATCTTGAAGGCCGGGATCATCCGGGTGCTCGGCAGGTGCGGGCCGCGGCAGAGGTCGCCCCAGCACAGCTCGCCGGTCTTCGGGTCCAGGTTGTCGTAGATGGTCAGCTCGGCGCCGCCCACCTCGACGTTGGCGCCGTCCTCCGAGGAGGCCGAGCCCTTGAGCCCGATCAGCTCCAGCTTGTACGGCTCGCCGGCCAGCTCGACCCGCGCGGCCTCGTCGGTGACCACCCGGCGGGCGAACTTCTGCCCGCGCTTGATGATCTCCTGCATCTTCTTCTCGACGGCCTTGAGGTCGTCGGGGTGGAACGGCTTCTCGACGTCGAAGTCGTAGTAGAAGCCGTCCTTGATCGGCGGGCCGATGCCGAGCTTGGCCTCGGGGAAGAGCTCCTGGACGGCCTGCGCCATCACGTGCGCGGTGGAGTGCCGCAGGATGTTCAGGCCGTCGGGGCTGCCGAGCTCGACGGGCTCGACCTCGTCGCCGTCCTGCAGCTGGTGGGCCAGGTCCTTGAGGACGCCGCCCACCCGGGCGGCGATGATCGCGCGGTCGTCGGCGAAGAGGTCGGCGGCCGTGGTGCCCGTAGTCACCACGCGCTCTTCCCGATCGGGTTCGCGGCTGATGGTTACCCGGACGTCGGTCACCGGTCTCTCCTGAAAGTCGGGCGCACAGCACTGTGCTGTGACGTGACGATGGTACCGAGCCCGCCGAGTCAACCGCGCACCTATATCCGCCCACTGCCCTGGCCAGGTGGTTGAAGGGGTACCTACCCGGGGTATCACCTGCTCAGAACGGCACCATGAGCCGGTGCACCGCCAGTCCTCGGCGGTGCACCAGGCGGGGCCGGGGGACCTGAGGGGTGGTCATGGAGCAACACCACTACTGGCACGAGGGCCCACTCGCCTCCTTCGACACCGAGACCACCGGCGTGGACGTGGAGAGCGACCGCGTGGTCTCCGCCGCACTGGTCGTCCAGCACGCACCGGACGCCGCCGCCGGGCGGCGGACCTGGCTGGCCGACCCCGGCATAGCGATACCGGACGGCGCCCGCGCCGTGCACGGCATCACCGACGAACACGTCCGCGCCTTCGGCCGGCCGCCGCACACCGTGCTCGCCGAGATCGCCACCGCCCTCGCCGAACAGGCCCGGGCCGGCGTGCCGGTGGTGGTGATGAACGCGCCCTACGACCTGACCCTGCTGGACCGCGAACTGCGCCGGCACCGGGGCAGTTCGCTGGAGCAGTACCTGGACGGCACCGATCTGCTGGTGTTCGACCCGCGGGTGCTGGACAAGCACGTGGACCGCTACCGCAAGGGCCGGCGCACCCTGACCGACCTCTGCGCGCACTACGGCGTCGTCCTGGAGGGCGCCCATGACGCGACGGCCGACGCCACCGCCTCGCTGAACCTGGTCCGCGCCATCGGCGCCCGCCACCACTCGGCGCTCGGCGCCTTCTCCCCCACCGAACTGCATCTGCGTCAGCGGGTGTGGCACGCCGCGCAGGCCCGCGGCCTGCAGGACTGGTTCGACCGGTCCGGCACCCAGGAGCGGGTGGACCGCTCCTGGCCGCTGCGCCCGGCCCGCTGCGCATGCGGCCGGCCCCTGACGACCGGCCACAGCTGCGAGGCCGCGGCCTGACAACGCATCAGGGCCGCTGATCGGAAACCCGATCAGCGGCCCTGATGTTGTCCGGTGGGCGATACTGGGATCGAACCAGTGACCCCTTCGGTGTGAACGAAGTGCTCTCCCGCTGAGCTAATCGCCCGGGCAACGAGATGAACATTAGCACCGCCTGGGGGGTGCCAGGCAAACCGGTTGGCCGGCACCCGCCCGACGGCCCGCCAGCTCGACCCCGGCAAAGGGACCTTGACGCCCACTCAGTTCACCGGAACGCCGAAAAGGCGCAGGACCCCGGTGAATTATCAACCGAGGTCCTACGCCTTACTCTGCAATCCGGTGGGCGATACTGGGATCGAACCAGTGACCCCTTCGGTGTGAACGAAGTGCTCTCCCGCTGAGCTAATCGCCCGGGTGCAGGGAAAACATTACCGCATCCCGGAGGGTGCTCCGCCCACCCCTCCCGCGCTGGCCACCGCGCCGGCCCCGACCAGCCCGGCAGTCCGCATTCGTCACTTTCGGTAACCGCCCGATATCCCGTTCGGGCCGCCTTCCGGCACATTGCGCAATGCGCCGGAAGGGTTACCGGCAGGCCCCGAATCCGGGCAGAGGGGTTTACATCGGCGCCAGTGGTGGGATGGTCCGTTCGCCGACGTGCGATTCCCCGAGCGCACACTGAGCGAAAGGCCATGGCGCTTATGAACACCACGGTCAGCTGCGAGCTGCACCTGCGCCTCATCGTGTCCAGCGAGTCGTCACTGCCCGTCCCCGCGGGCCTGCGCTACGACACTGCCGACCCCTATGCCGTGCACGCCACGTTCCACACCGGTGCCGACGAGACCGTGGAGTGGGTGTTCGCCCGCGACCTCCTCGCGGAGGGGCTGCACCGACCCACCGGTACCGGCGACGTCCGCGTCTGGCCGTCGCGTAGCCACGGACAGGGTGTCGTCTGCATCGCGCTGAGCTCTCCGGAAGGAGAAGCCCTGCTGGAAGCCCCGGCCCGGGCGCTTGAGTCGTTCCTCAAGCGCACCGACGCCGCTGTGCCCCCCGGCACCGAACATCGTCACTTCGACCTGGACCGGGAGCTGTCGCACATCCTTGCCGAGAGCTGAAGCCCCGGGGGTGCACCCCCGGTGGCCCGGTCGAATTTCCTGATGGCTGTCCTACTCGGGGGCACGGCCACAGGCTCAGCCGCGCGCAGCGCGGCCTCGGGGCCGGTAGTACACGGCGTTCGAGTCCAGAATGCCGAAGGCACCTGGTGCCATGCCCGCCCGCTCCGCCACCTCGGCGGACGGGCCCGCGTGGCTCCGGGTGCCTTCGGCATTCCCCGCGCCCGGCCCGGTAGAGTTCGCCGGTGATGACCGACGCGGACGGGCCACCGTCCCCGGCGCACGCGAGGAGCTCCCACGTGCTGATCACCCATGACACCGAGTGCGCCCTGAGCATCCTGGTCGAACTGCTCAACACCTCCCCCGAGGCCGGCGGGTACGAGCAGCTCCCGGACGTCGCCGCGCTCGACGCGCTGGTGGTGCGGCGCGAGCTGGACGAGATCGACTCGGTGACCGCGACCGACCTGGCGGCCGTCCACGCGCTGCGCGACCAGCTGCGGGCGGCCTTCACGGCACCGTCCACCGCCGAGGCCGCCGAGCTGGTGAACGCCCTGGTGGCCGCCGTCAACGCGACGCCGCGGCTGACCGACCACGACGGCCACGGCTGGCACATGCACTACTTCGCCCCGCACGCGACGCTGGCCGACCATCTGGCGGCCGAGCTCGGGATGGCCCTGGGGCTGATCCTGATGGCCGGCGAGCGGGAGCGGTTGCGCCGCTGCGAGGCCCCGGACTGCGCGCGCGTCTTCGTCGACCTCTCGCGCAACCGCTCCCGGCGCTACTGCGACAGCCGGACCTGCGGGAACCGGATGCACGTGGCCGCCTACCGGGCCCGCCAGCGCTCGGCGGCCGACGAGGCACTGCCGGTGAGCGTGAGCTGACCGTCGGCATCGGGCCCGCCACCGGGGTGGAAGACTGGCCGTATGACCGATGCCTCTCTTCCCCGACTGGAGCTCTGGTGCGAGCTGCAGTGTCCGGACTGCCGCACCTCCCTCGACGACGTCCGCGCTCTGCGTGAGCGCTACGGCGACGATCTGACGATCGAGTTCCGGCACTTCCCGCTGGAGCGGCACAAGCACGCCTACGCGGCCGCCGAGGCGGCCGAGGAGGCCTTCGCCCAGGGCAAGGGCTGGCCCTTCGTGGAGGCGGTGCTGGCCCGTACCGAGGAGCTGGCGCAGCGCGGCCAGGAGCTGCTGATCGAGGTGGCCGGCGAGCTCGGCCTGGACACCGAGGAGGTCGAGCTCGCGCTGGTGGACGGCCGGCACACGCTGATCGTGGACGCCGACCAGGCCGAGGGCAAGGCGATCGGCGTGAGCGGCACCCCGACGTATGTGGTGGCCGGGCAGCGACTGGACGGCGGGCAGAGCCAGCAGGGGCTGCGCGAGCGGATCGTGGCGCTGCTGGAGGCGTGAGGGCCTTCCGTCTCAGCTGGGGGGTTTGGCCTCAGATGAGGGGTTTGGCGAGGACCCGGCAGCTGACCCGGTAGCCGAGCGACTCGTACAGGTTGATGGCGACGCGGTTCGCCGAGAAGACGTTGAGACCCAGGTGCCGGACCCCGGCGGCCAGGCATTCCCGTTCGGCCGCGAGCATCAGCTCGCGGCCGTAGCCGTGTCCGCGCTCGGCGGCCTCGACGTCGACGGTCATCACCCAGGCCAGCGGTAGGCCGTCCGGCCGTGAGCCGCTCTGCAGGTCGACCCAGAGGCTGCCCACCGGCCGTCCGTCGCACAGCAGTTGGCGCAGTGCCACGCCGGCTGTGGCCGGGCCGTCGGGGAGCAGATGGGTGTGATCGGCCGCGCATCTGTCCAGCGCCTGACGGGCGGTCAGGCCCGAGCCGATCAGGTGCTCCTGGTAGGTCGCCTGACTGTGTGCCAGCCACTGCGGGAACTCGCGATCGCCGAGCCGACGGATCGTCAATCCCGCTGCGAGGGCGGGTGGATGACCGATCGCCTTGAGGAGCTTGCGGTTGGTCTCGGTGTAGCCGAGCGAGTGGGCCAGGGCGAGCGCCGCGGGGGCCTCGGCCGGCACGGTCAGCTCCACGCGATGGCAGCCCCAGCCGCGCAGCACCTCCTCCGCGGCCAGCACCGCCACGGTGCCCCGCCCGCGGCGGCGCCCCGCGGCGGCGATCTCCAGCTCCGCTATCTGCCCGGACCAGCCGGCGCCCAGTGGGCGGGCGACGGTCGACACCGCGCCCACCGGACGGCCGTTGGCGCAGACCTGCCAGCGGCGCTCACGGCCGCCGTCCGGGAGGGCTCGCTCGGGAGCGGCTGGGCGCAGCGTGGTGGTCATGGCTGCTCTCTTCCCCGGCCGGGTGTGCGGCTAACTGGTGTGCGGCTGACTACGGGTCCAGGTCGTCGGCGGCGCGGGCGGCGAAGTGGGCCATCGCCTTGGCGGTGACCGGGCCGGGGGCGGGGAGTTCGCGGTCGTCGATCCGGTGGACGGCCTGGACGTCGCGCAGCGTGGAGGTGAGGAAGACCTCGTCGGCCTCGCGCAGCACCGCGTACGGCAGCTCGGCCTCCTCGGCGCCGCACCACTGGGCGACCAGCTCGCGGGTGATGCCGGCCAGGCAGCCGGAGGCCAGCGGCGGGGTGAGCAGCCGCCCGTCCAGGACCACGAAGACGTTGGAGCCGGTGCCCTCGCAGAGCTGCCCGGCGCTGTTGGCGAACAGCGTCTCGGTGGCCCCCTGGCGACGCGCGTGGGCGAGCGCGACCACGTTCTCGGCGTAGGAGGTGGTCTTCAGGCCGGCCACCGCGCTGTGCTCGTTGCGGGTCCAGGGGGCGGTGGCGACGGCGGTGCTGTCGGGGCGCTCGGCGGCGCTGCCGAGCGCGATCACCAGGGTGGGCGGGGCGTCGCCGCGCTCCGAGCCGAGCGGGGCGAGGCCGCCGGTGTAGGTGATCCGCAACCGGCCCAGCGGCATCGGGTTGGCGGCGAGCACCGCGGCGACGCCCGCGCGGACCTGGTCGAGGTCGGGGGCCGGCAGGCCGAGGCCGGTGGCCGAGCGGACCAGCCGGTCGAGGTGGCGGGTGAGCGCGAACGGCCGGCCGGCCACGCTCTTGACGGTCTCGAAGACACCGTCCCCGACGGTGAGACCGTGGTCGAGGACGGAGATCTCGGCGCGTGCCTCGTCGACCAGCGATCCGTTCAGCCAGATCATCGGGGTTCTCCTCCAACGGGTGCGGGGCGGCTGCGGAGTGGAAGGCCCTACTCCGGGTGCTCGCCCGACGCTATCGCGACCAGCCGGGCGGCCTTGAGCTCGGTCTCGGCCCACTCGTGGTCGGGGTCGGAGCCCCAGGTGATGCCGGCTCCGGTGCCGAAGTGCAGCACCGGCGCCGCGCCGGCGCTCCGCTCGATCCAGAACGTCCGGATGCCGACGGCGAGTTCGGCCTCCTGGCGGTCGGCGTCGACCCAGCCGACGGCGCCGGTGTACGGGCCGCGCGGGGCGGTCTCCAGCGCGTCGATGACGTGCAGCGCGCTGGACTTCGGGGCGCCGGTGACCGATCCGGGCGGGAAGGTGGCGTCCAGCAGCTCGGGCCAGCCGGCGTCCTCGCGCAGCGTGCCCTGGACCAGCGAGACGAGGTGGACCAGGCCGGGGTGCTTCTCGACCACGCAGAGGTCGGGGACGGTGATGCTGCCGGTGGCGCAGGCACGGCCGAGGTCGTTGCGGACCAGGTCGACGATCATCACGTTCTCGGCGTAGTCCTTCTCCAGCAGGTCGGCCTCGGTGCGGCCGGTGCCCTTGATCGGGCCGGAGGAGACGGTGCGGCCGGCGCGGCGCAGGAAGAGCTCGGGTGAGGCGGTGGCGATCTCGATGCCGTGCTCCGGCAGGCGCAGGGTGCCGGCATAGGGGGCCGGGTTGCCGTGCGCGAGGAGGGCGGTGAGGGCGTCGATGTCGCTGCGGGCCGGGTCGGGGTCGGGCAGCGGCGCGGTCATCACCCGGCAGAGGTTGGCCTGGTAGACCTCGCCGGCGGCGATCCGCTCGCGGATCCGGCGGACGCCCGCGGTGTAGCCGGCGCGGTCCAGCGAGCTGCGCCAGCTGCCCGGGTCGGGGCCGAACCAGCCGCCGGCGGCGCGGGCGGGGGCCGGGTCGGGGCGGACGTCGGCGAACCGGGCGCAGGTGAGGCGGCCCTCGAAGTCGTAGGCGACCGCCCACCAGCCGCCGCTCTCCAGGGCGGCGGGGTCGGAGGTCACCTCGCGCAGGTCCGTCGCCAGCCGGCCGCCGAAGCGGGCCATCGGCTGGTCTGGGGCGGGGGCTGGGCTGGGGCCGGACACGGTTCTCCTGCTGAGTGGGGGGCAGCGGCGCTTCGAAGTCTAGGGATCGTTCCGGCCGTTTCGAGGGGGTGCCGGGGCGGAGCTGCGGATACGGAATTTGAGCTGGCCAGGGTTTCCGCTAAAGTTCAACACGTCGCCGGGAAACGGAGCCGCTGGAAAGCGGGGAAGAGGACCGGAAGACAGGCGGACGTGGCTCAGTTGGTAGAGCATCACCTTGCCAAGGTGAGGGTCGCGAGTTCGAATCTCGTCGTCCGCTCGGTGTCGGTGAAGGACAGCATGATCGTTCTTCCTGGTATGTTTCACATGTTGCCTGGTGGAGTGGCCGAGAGGCGAGGCAACGGCCTGCAAAGCCGTGTACACGGGTTCAAATCCCGTCTCCACCTCCAAGAGGTCCCCCGGTTCGTCCGGGGGTCTTCCCGCGCGATTAGCTCAGCGGGAGAGCACTACCTTGACACGGTAGGGGTCACTGGTTCGATCCCAGTATCGCGCACACAGGTCCCTCGGGTCCTTCGGCGGCACCTCGCGGTGCTTCCACCAGCCAGACCGGCAGTCCTGCTGCCGGACAGGCGCGATTAGCTCAGCGGGAGAGCACTACCTTGACACGGTAGGGGTCACTGGTTCGATCCCAGTATCGCGCACACAGGTCCCTCGGGTCCTTCGGCGGCACTTCACGGTGCTGCCACCAGCCAGACCGGCAGTCCTGCTGCCGGACAGGCGCGATTAGCTCAGCGGGAGAGCACTACCTTGACACGGTAGGGGTCACTGGTTCGATCCCAGTATCGCGCACCGCAGTTGACGCAGTGGAGCCGCAGTCCGATCACGGACTGCGGCTCCACTGCGTTGTGCGTCCCCGAGCGCGCGGACGGTGTGGAGTGCCGTGTGCGGGCGCCCTCACCGGCGTTCCGCACACGGCACTCGTGGTGGCCGGGGCACGCACCCGCTACTCGCCCGTCCCTGGGTGTCCCCGCGGGGTGCGCGTGCTCCGGCCGGCGTCCGACCCCTTGTCCCGAGGGGTCAGCGCCCGATCAGGTTGGCCACCGCCTGGGTCTGGGTGACCATCTGGTCCCAGCCGCCGAAGAGCAGCAGCAGGGCGATCGCACAGGGCAGCGCCATGGCCACGGCGACCACCGGATGGCGCCGGTCAGCCACCGGGCGCCGCGACCGGCCCAGCCGGGTCGCGAGCAGCCGCCTGCGCTGCTGCGAGCTCGCGGAGATCTCCGTTGCCATGGTCCTGCCCCTCCTGGCGCCGCTCCCCCGTTGGTCGCGGTGGACGGATGGTCTCGGGGGACGAGTGCCCCGTCCACCGCTGCCTCCAACCGTAGGCGTCGCGCCACTCTCCGACATCATGCGCGCGTATAGTCCCAAGGCTGTCCGGGAGGATGACTCGACCCCCGGTCGACTACTACCGCAGGGGGAGTTGAGGGTCCTGCGATCCCCGAGGGAACCCTGAGAGCAACCCTGAGACCGCCGTCACACCAAGGCCTCTGCCGGGGCCCGGTGACGGGGAGATCGGACAATCCCACCGGCGGTTCACGTGTTGCGTATCAGCACACCGCAGCCGACAGTCCGTAAGCTGTGCCCGGAAGAATCTGACGCGGCCCCACCTTCCGGGGCGCACCTCACGGGTTGCCCACCTGACGGGCCGACGGGGAACGACATGGCGATGATGCGGCTGAGGCGTGAGGACCCCCGCATCGTCGGCCCCTACCGCCTGCACCGGCGGCTCGGCGCGGGCGGCATGGGCGTGGTGTACCTGGGGTCGGACCGCAAGGGCCAGCGGGTGGCGCTGAAGCTGATCCGCGCCGAGCTGGCCGAGGACGCGGAGTTCCGCACCCGGTTCGCGCGCGAGATCGCGGCCGCCTCGAAGATCCGCGGCGGCTGCACGGCCCGGGTGGTCGCCTCCGACATCGAGGCCGACCGGCCATGGCTGGCGACGGCCTATGTGCCCGGTCCCTCGCTCTACAAGCGGGTCGGCGACGAGGGCCCGCTGGCCTGGCCGGAGGTGGCCAGGATCGGTTCCGCGCTGGCGGACGGCCTGGTGAAGGTGCATGAGGCCGGCGTCGTCCACCGGGACCTGAAGCCGTCCAACATCCTGCTGTCCCCCAAGGGCCCGCGGATCATCGACTTCGGCATCGCCTGGTCGCGCGGTGCCAGCACGCTGACGCATGTCGGCACGGCCGTGGGCTCGCCCGGGTTCCTGGCGCCCGAGCAGGTCCGCGGCGCTGCTGTGACGCCGGCCACCGACGTCTTCGCGTTCGGCGCGACGCTGGCGTACGCGCTGACCGGCGACTCGCCGTTCGGGTCGGGGGCCTCGTCGGAGGTGATGCTCTACCGGGTGGTGCACGAGGAGCCGGACCTCTCGGAGGTGCCGCCGGTGCTGGCCCCGCTGGTGGGGGCCTGCCTGGCGAAGGAGCCGATGGACCGCCCGGGCGCGGCGCATCTGCACGAGCGGCTGAGCGAGCTGGCGGCGCGGGCCGGCGGTGGCCGCGCGCGGGGTGCGGCGGCGCCGGCGGAGCCGCGCGAGCGGGAGCGGGAGGAGCCGGCCGGGCGGTTCGAGCCGTCGACCCGGCCGGACCGCGGCGCGCCGCCCCGCGGGCCGGCGCCGCGCGGTGCGGGTCACCCGCCGCTGCGCCGTCCGCCCGGGCAGCCGCAGACCGCCCCGATGCCCTGGCCCGCCGGGTCGGCCCACGAGGCCACCCCCTCGCGCCCGGGCGCCCCGGGCCAGCAGCCGCCGCACGACCGCGCCGGGCGGGAGCGCGGCGCGGTGCGCGAGCGCCAGCAGACCCCGGCGCCCGGTCGGTCACCGCGCGAGCGCCAGCACACCCCCGCGCCGGGGCGCCCGCTGGACTCGCGGCGCCGGCTGATGCGCCAGCGGGTGGTGGTCTTCGTCACGGTGACGATCGGCGTCGCGCTGGCCATCGCCGCCGCCCAGGGCTGCGAGAACCGCAACTCGCAGGGCCTGCCACCGCCGAGCCCGGTCGCCCTGCAGGGTGCGGTCGGCCCGGCGGTCGGGCTCTCCGCCGACGGCGCGCAGAGTCGGCCACCCACCTCGCCGCCCGCCTCGCCGGCCCCCGCGGCGCGCACCGTGGTCGCTGCCCCGGGCACGGTCGGCTTCGGCCCGGCGGCCGGGGCGGTGCCCGCCGTGGACTGGCCCAACCGCAGCTACAGCGACCCGGCCGGCGGCCAGCCGATCCAGTTGCGGGACGGCCACTCGGGCCCGGACGCCCCGTCACCGTCACCGTCACCGGCCCAGTCCGCCGCGGCGCCGGTCGCGCTGGCGGCCGTACTGCCGGCCCGCTACCGGGGCGCGGCGGCCACCGTGGTGGTGCTGCGCCGCACCGAGGGGTCGGTGCCGGTGGACCTGGTCGAGCTCTTCGGCTTCACCTCCGACACGCCCGTGCTGCTGGCCGCGCGCTCCTCGGCGGCCGACCCGCAGGCGGCGGCGGCCTGGCGGCTGGAGGAGGGCGCGCTGGTCCGTGAGGAGCGGGTCGCGCAGACCGGCGCCAGCTCGTCCACCCGCTACACGCTGCGCCCGGACGGCACCCTGGACGAGTCCTGGCCCGGCGCCGGCATCTCCGGGGGCACCGGCACCAGCTGACGTCCGGGGCACTCTTCTGACTATCAGTCAGGGATGCCAGACTCTGCGGCATGAAACGGATGCCGCCCGATCCCGATCGTCTTGCTCAGTACCAGCAGCTGATGCGGGAACTCGCCACCAACCCGCCCTACCCGGTGTACGGGCTGACCAGGCCGACGGTCGCGCTGGGCCATCTGGCGCGCTGGGAGAGCGAGAACGGGGTGCCGGTCGCCGTCCAACTGGCGTACGGCGACTGGCGGGAGGCCGGCGAGCCGTTCGTCGGGGTGACCACCGGGCCGCCGGGGAGCGCCGAGCAGCGGGTCGACCCGTTGCTCGCCCTGCGGCGGGAGATCCGCAACGAGAAGCTGCCGCGCTCCCCCAGCGCGCCCGTCCGCGCCCAGCTGCCGCAGGGGGAGCTCTGCCGGGTGGGCGAGGCCTGGGCGCTGCGGATGGCCGTGGCCGGGCAGGCGGTGACCGTGATCGGGCGCGGGGTGGCTCCCGAAGACGTGGAAGTCGGCCCGGTCGACGCCCTGCTCCCCTATGTGGAGCGGCGCAACGAGCTGTTCGAGCGCATCACGACCGAGCGGCGCGTCCGGCCTGAACCGGTGCTCGCGCCGGCCTCCGGGGTCGCGGCGGTGCGGGCCTTCCTGGAGACCTTCGTGCCGGGCGGCCCGGATGCCGGGACGGCCTACCGGGCGCTGAGCCGGCGGGCGGTCACCGAGCTGGCCGCGGTGCTCGGCTGCGGGTCGGAGCGCGCCGAGTACCTGGTGTACTCGATGGTCAACCAGATCTCGCAGCTGCGCAGCCAGGTGCCGTGGTTCACCGAGCGGGACGGGCCGCGCGCGGCGGCGGTGGAGGAGCTGGTGCGTTACATCGGGCTGCGCCAGCCGGTGGACAGCGAGGCCGCGCAGGCCTGCTGGGAGCGGTACTGGGCCGCGCAGCAGACCCTGGCGGACAGCCACGCGCAGGATCTGCTGGAGGCCTGGGTCAGCGCCTGGGTGGCGTGGGACGTGGAGCGCGGGCGGTGACCCGGCCGGGCCCCCGTGGTGGGGGCCCGGCCGGCTACGACGTGCTGTCGTGTCAGAGGCAGAGCAGGGTGCTGACGGTGCTTTCAGTGCAGTTGAGGACACTCAGGGAACTGATGTCGTTCGCGAGGGTGCCATCGATCGTGGTGGCCTCGGTGACGGGCAGCTCCATGGTCTGGAGGTCGAGGATCGCCATGATGTTCTCCTTCTCTACGGGGTGAATCGCCCGGCCGGTGGCCGGGAGTCGGTGGGGGCGGCGCCGCTCCAGGGGAGGAAGGGGGTGCCGCCCAGGGCCGTGCCCAACGCCAGCAGCACTCCGGCGGAGCCGGTCGCGAGGTCCGCCGAGAGGCGCAGCAACTGGTCGCCGGGGAAGGCGAGATGGCCCTGGTAGGAGATCTGGTGCAGGGTCAGCAGCGAGCGCTGGCGCGCCAGCAGGGCCGTCCGGCCGGCCGGATCGGCCGCGCGGTGCCGGGTGAGGGCCAGGTAGCCGAGCATCCCCGCCCGTCCGTTGAACAGGCCCGGCTGGATGAACAGCTCCGGCTCGGCCGCCCGGAGCAGCGGCGGCTCGTGGCGGGCCGAGGGGCTGTCGGGCCGGTGCGCGAGCAGGGCGTTCAGCGCGAGGCCGATCCCGGCGCTGCCGGTCTCCAGGTAGGGCATCACCCGGCGGCCGTCGACGACTTGGAGGGTGCCGTCGGCGACGCTGCCGCAGCGGTCGAGGTCCAGCTCCAGCAGGGTCTGGGCCTGGTCGAGCAGGGCGCCGTCTCCGGTGTGCTCGTACAGCCGGACCAGGGCGAGCACGGTACCCGAGGCTCCGGCCAGCAGGCCCGCCTGGCGCTTCGGGTCGCTGCTTCCGGCCTTCTCCAGGGCGTCGGCCGACGCACGGGCGAGGGCCAGCGCCTGGTCCAGCAGCCGGGGTTCGCCGGTGGCGGTGGCGAAGTGCAGCAGGGTGAGGGCGATGCCGGGCGCGCCGGCGGCCAGGCCCGGCTCCGGCTCGTCGTCCGGGGCCTGGGCGAGGCGCCGGATCAGCCCGAGAGCCGCGTCGCGTTCGCCGAGCAGGTCCAGCACGTAGGCCACGCCGTGTCCGCCGTAGTACAGGCCCGGTTCGACGGGGCGGGTGCCGGCGGCGCGGACCAGCCACTGGACGTGCTCGGGGTCGATCCCGGCTCCGGTGGCGTGCAGGGCGTAGAGGACGCCGGCCGCGCCGTAGGCGAGGCCCAGGCCGCCGTGGGTGAACTGGGCGACGTCGCCGGGGAACAGCCGGTCGGCGCGGTCGGGGGTGGCCATCGCCGCGATACCGGCGGCCAGTGAGTCCCTGATCCCGGGCCAGTCGGCCACCGGCGCGGCCAGTAGCGCGGCCGACTCCGCACGGCGCAGGCCCAGTTCGGGGCGGGCGGTGCGGCCGGCCGAGGGGGTGGGGCCGAGCAGGCGGCGGATCTCGTCGGTGTAGCCCTCGGGTACCGGGAAGCCGCTCTCGATCGCGTCGGCGAACTCCAGGGCCTTGCCCGGGTCCAGGGCGGGCAGTTGGGTCAGCGGCAGGAAGAGCCAGAGCCGGATCGCGGCCAGAGCGTAGCGGTCGATCTGCGTCCCGGTGTAGCCCCTCGGTGCGGCGAAGCCGGCGGCTCCCAGCCCCGGGCGGACGAACTTCTCGACGGTGCTGGCGAGTTCGAAGTCGATGAAGCAGATGTCGCCGTCCGGCCGGATGATCACATTGCGCGGATGGAGGTCGCCGAAGACCACCCCGCGGGCGTGGATCGCCGCCAGGGCCTGCTCGATGCGCTCCACGATCCCGACCGCCTCGCGGGTGTACGTGGCGAGCGCGGCCTCGTCGGCGTCCGGATGGATCAGCGGGTAGCGGGTGGCGAGCCACTCGCTCAGCGGCCGGCCCTCGACGAACTCCTCGACCAGGAACTCGTGTTCCCAGGCCGTCAGCAGCCCGTGCTGCGCGGGGACGCCGGGCACACCCGCCAGCCGGACCAGGATCTCGTGCTCATTGCGCAGCCGGGTCACGGCGTCCACCCCGCGCTGGTCAAGCCCGGCGAACGGCCGGGCCTCCTTCAGCACCAGCTGCGGCCCGTTCGCGCCGTCGCGGGCGAGGTACACGCCGCCCGCGTTGGAGAAGTGCAGGACCTGCTGCACGGTGTAGGGCAACCCGGTGTCGCGCTGCGCCGCCCGCTCGGCCAGCGCCGGCGCGACCACGGCCGGTATCGGCGCCCAGTCCGGGAGGGAGAAGCCGGCGCCCCGGACGTCGGGCACCAGGCAACCGTCAGGGTCCTCCAGGGCGAGCACCCGCTCCCCCGCCTCGTTGCGGCAGTGGCGCTCGGCGAAGCCCCCGTACCTGAGGTAGAGCGGGCCCTCGCCCCACCGTAAGTCGCTGAGGATGTACGGCCCCTTGCGGCCGGCCAGTGCGCGGCCGAGCCCGTCGAGACATCGCTCCAACTCCGCGTCGTCCAGCGGGTACAGCGTGCAGAACTTGCCGCTGGAGCCGCGCGGCGCGTACTTGGAGTTCTGCACCTGAAGGATCGGGAGCCCGCGCAGGAACTTGAAGGTGACGCGCTCGCGCAGGCAGAACGTGTAGACCTCCTGCAGCACCTCCTCGGCGTCCTCGGCCCGCGCGGACACGTGGATCTTCCAGCCCTGCCCGGGCAGCGGGACGTCAACCGGCCGGACCACCGCCCAGATCTCCTGCTCGGCCCGCTCCCACCCCGCGGGCAGCGCCCGGCCGACGGCGGCGAACTCCTCGTGCGCACCCCAGCGCCGGGGCGAGTCGTAGAAGAGCGGGTCGGCGAAGGCGTAGGTCTCGTAGCGGTTGTCCAACAGAACCCTCCTCGGGGCGGGGCAACGGCAGGCGCGGCAGCGGTGGGAAGCCGGTCTCCGCCACAGTCCAAGGACGGCAGGAGTCGCCGGAACGTCAGCAACGGCGGCCGGGAAGACCCGGGCTGCGGTGTGACCATCGCATTCTTGGAGTGATCCGACTTTCTGCGCAACGGCGCGCATGCGGATATTCAGCTGGACTATGCGCACCGGCGCGCAAGCGGGCAGGCGGAACGAGCCGGGGCACGGAGGCGTGCGCCACCGCCGCCCGGGCGGCCGGTCGGAGCGGGAGTCGAGCGGGGGGCGCGGTCGTGCGGAAGCGCGGTGATCCAGCCCGAACCGGCTGCTGACCTGCGCGGGAGCGGCAATCGGCGCGGCGCGGCAGAGCGCGGGCGCGGCGCGGAGTGCGCAGCGCGTACACCGGCGCACACGCTGCGGAGTTGACGGTTGCGGGAATCCGCAGGCTCAGGCGGGTCGCGGCCGGGTGGTGTAGAAAGCGACGGCTGAGGCGGCGGCCACATTCAGGGAGTCGACTCCGGCATCCATCGGGATGCGGACGTGCACGTCGACCGCGGCCAGGGTCTGCGGGGTGAGGCCGGCGCCTTCCGTGCCGAACACCAGGGCGAGCTTCTCCTCGTCGCGGGCGGCGAGTTCGTCGAGGGTGATCGCCTGGTCGCTCAGGCAGAGCGCGGCGACCGTGAAGCCCGCGGCTCGCAAGGTCTCGATGTCCTCGGGCCCGGACTGCAGGCGGGTCCACGGCACCTGGAAGACGGCCCCCATCGAGACCTTCACCGACCGCCGGTAGAAGGGGTCGGCGCACCGCGGGGTGAGCAGGACGGCGTCGACCCCGAGCGCGGCGGCGTTCCGGAACGCCGCGCCCAGATTGGCGTGGTCGACGATGTCCTCGAACACGGCGACCCGCCGGGGGGCCGCCCGGCCTGCCCCGGCGAGCAGCTCGGCGGCGGGCGGCAGCGGCTTGCGGGCCATCGAGGCGAGTGCCCCGCGGTGCACGTGGTAGCCCGTCACCTCCTCGGCGAGACGGGCGTCCACCAGGTGGACGGGGGCGTCCGCCTCGGCGATGACGTCCGCCATGACGTCCAGCCACTTGGCCGTCAGCAGCATCGACCGCATCCGGTAGCCGGCGGCCAGCGCGCGCCGGATGACCTTCTCGCCCTCGGCGATGAAGAGGCCCTCGGCGGGCTCCCGGCGGCGGCGCAGCTCGACGTCGGTCAGCCCGGTGTAGTCCGCCAGGCGTGGATCCTCGGGGTCGGTGACGGCAGTCGGCTCGACCATCAAGCGCTCGGCCCCTGTCCCGCTCCCTGCCCCAGCACATGCACGACCTCGCCGATCACGATCACGGCCGGCGGGCGGACGCCCTCGGCGGCGACGGTGGCGGCGACCGTACCGAGGGTGGCGTCGATCCGGCGCTGAGCAGCCGTGGTGCCCTCCTGGACCACGGCGACGGGCGTCGCGGCGTCCCGGCCCGAGGCGATCAGCTTGGCGGCGATGGCGCCGATCCGCTCGACGGCCATCAGCAGCACCAGGGTCCCGCGCATCTGGGCGGCGGCCTCCCAGTTGACCAGCGAGCGCGGGTCCTCGGGGGCGACATGGCCGGAGATCACGGTGAACTCGTGCGTCATCCCGCGGTGGGTGACCGGGATGCCCACGGCGGCCGGGACACTGATCGAGCTGGAGATGCCCGGCACCACGGTGACCGGGATGCCGGCCTCCACGCAGGCCAGCAGCTCCTCGCCGCCGCGCCCGTAGACGTACGGGTCGCCGCCCTTGAGGCGGACCACGAACTTGCCGGCCCTGGCCGCGTCGATCAGCGCCTGGTTGATCGCCTCCTGGGCCATCGCGCGCCCATACGGGATCTTGGAGGCGTCGATCACCTCGACGTGCGGGGCCAGCTCGGCGAGCAGTTCGCGCGGGGCCAGCCGGTCGGCCACCACGACGTCGGCGTCGGCGAGCAGCCGGCGGCCGCGCACGGTGATCAGGTCCGGGTCGCCCGGACCGCCGCCGACCAGGGCCACACCGGCCGCGCGGGTGCGGAACTGGCGCGCGCTCAGGCTGCCGTCCCGCAGCCCCTCGACGATGGTGGTGCGCAGCGCGGCCGAGTGCCGGGGGTCGCCGGTCAGCACGGCGACGGTGGTGCCGTCGTCGTGTCCGGTGGCCGGGGTCCAGGCGCTGGCGGCGGTGGCGTCGTCGCTGCGGGCGCAGAAGATCCGCAGGCCTTCGGCCGCCGCGCTGACGGCCTCGTTGACCGCGCGGTCGTCGGTGGCGACCAGCACGTACCAGGTGTCGGCGAGGTCGCCGTCGGTGTAGCCGCGGCGGTGCCAGCTGATCTCGCCCGCGTCGGCCATCGCCTGGACGGCCGGGGTGGTGGCCGGGGAGACCAGGTGCACCTCGGCGCCGGCGGCTATCAGGGCGGGCAGCCGGCGCTGGGCGACCTGGCCGCCGCCGACCACCAGGACACGGCGGCCGGTGAGCAGCAGACCGACGGGGTACGGCGTGCGGCCCGCGGTGCTGGGGTGGGGGTTGGGCGCGGTCATCGGCGGAGCTCCTGGGGGGACGGAGGGTTTTCGGGTACGGCTGCACTCCTCCGCAGCCGGCGCGCCCTCGGGCCGGCTGCGGAGGAGTGGGGAGGCTTTCAGCCCTTTTCGGTGACCCCGGCGGAGTCGAAGGTGGCTACATCGTGCATCGCGCGGGCCGCACTCTGCACCAGGGGGAGCGCCAGCAGCGCACCGGTGCCCTCGCCGAGGCGCAGGTCGAGGTCGATCAGCGGACGCAGGCCCAGCTTGGCCAGCGCGGCCTGGTGGCCGGGCTCCGCCGAGCGGTGCCCGGCGATACAGGCCGCCAGCACCTCGGGGGCGATGGCCTTGGCGACCAGCGCGGCCGAACCGGCGATGACGCCGTCCAGGATCACCGGCGTGCGCAGCGAGGCGGCGCCGAGCATGAAGCCCGCCAGCGCCGCGTGCTCCAGGCCGCCGACCGCGGCCAGTACGCCGATCGGGTCAGCCGGGTCGGGCTGGTGCAGCTCCAGCGCACGACGCACGACGTCGACCTTGCGGGCGTGCGTGGCGTCGTCGATGCCGGTGCCGCGGCCGGTGACCTCGGCCGGGTCGGCGCCCGCGAAGACGGCGATCAGGGCGGCCGAGGCGGTGGTGTTGGCGATGCCCATGTCACCGGTGATCAGGATCTTGTTGCCGGCCGCGACCAGGTCGCGGGCGGTCTCGATACCGACCTCGATCGCCTTCAGGGCCTCCTCGCGGCTCATCGCCGGGCCCTGCGTCATGTCGTCGGTGCCCGCCTTGACCTTGCGAGGCAGCAGGCCGGTGGTGCGGCCGGACTGGATGGCCTCCGGCAGCTCGCTCGCGACGCCCACGTCGACGACGCAGACCTCGGCGCCGACCTGCGCGGCGAAGGCGTTGACCACCGCGCCGCCGGCCAGGAAGTTGGCCACCATCTGGGCGGTGACCTCCTGCGGCCAGGGGGTGACGCCCTGCGCGTGCACGCCGTGGTCGCCCGCGAAGATCGCGACACACGCGGGCTCGGGGATCGGCGGCGGGCACTTCCGGGAGAGGCCGCTGAGCTGGGCGGAGATGATCTCCAGCATGCCGAGCGAACCGGCCGGCTTGGTCATCCGCTTCTGCCGGTCCCAGGCCTCGCCGAGCGCCTTGGCGTCCAGCGGGCGGATGGTGCGGCGGGTCTCGGCGAGCAGGCTGTGCGGCTGCTCGCCGGGCAGCGCGCGGTTGCCGTACTGCTCCTCGTGGACCACCCAGGAGAGCGGGCGCTTCTTGGCCCAGCCCTGCTGCTGCAGCTCGGGCTCGTCCGGGAAGGCGTCCACATAGCCGACGCAGAGGTAGGCGACGACGTCCAGGTGCTCGGGCAGACCGAGCTCGCGGACCATCTCCTCCTCGTCGAAGAAGCTCACCCAGCCGACGCCCAGGCCCTCGGCGCGGGCGGCCAGCCAGAGGTTCTCGACAGCCAGCGCGGCCGAGTACGGGGCCATCTGCGGCTGGGTGTGCCGGCCGAGGGTGTGCCGGCCGCCGCGGGTGCGGTCGGCGGTGACGACGATGTTGACCGGGGTGTCGAGGATGGCCTCGATCTTGATTTCCTTGAACTGCTTGGCGCGGCCCTTGGGGAGCGAGGCCGCGAACGCCTCGCGCTGGCGGGCGGCCAGGTCGTGCATCTTGCGGCGGGTCTTGGAGGAGCGGATGACCACGAAGTCCCAGGGCTGGGAGTAGCCGACGCTGGGGGCGGTGTGGGCCGCCTCCAGGACGCGCAGCAGCACCTCGTGCGGGACGGGGTCGGGGCGGAAGCCGTTGCGGATGTCGCGGCGCTCGCGCATCACCTGGTGGACGGCGTCGCGCATGGCGTCGTCGTAGCCGGGGGCGGCGGGCGGGCGGGGGGCGGCGTCGGGCTCTTCGAGCGTTTCGGCGGCTTCGGCGTCTTCGAGCACTGCGGCTTCTTCGAGCATCGAGGGCTCTACGGGCGCTGCGGGCTCGGGCGCTTCGAGAGTGGCGGGCTCTTCGATCGCTTCGACCTGGGGCTCGGGTGCGGGCTCGGGCTCGGCTACGGGTTCTTCGTGGACGGCGACGGGCTCGGGCTCCACGGCGGGCTCGGGGGTCGCGGGGATCTCAGGAGCCACGGCTTCGGGCTGCACGGCCTCGGCGGCCACCGTCACGGTGGGCATCACGCCGGTGCCGGCGGCCGTCTCGGGCGCGGGCTCGGGCGCGGGCTCGGACAGGGCCTCGGGCGTCGCTTCGGGCTCGGCGGGCGTTATCGGGGGGACGACGACGGCCTCGGGCTCGGGCTCGGGGACGACCTCCGCGGGGGGCACCACGGGGAAGCCGAGCGGCGCGGGGGCGGCCAGGAACGCGGCGATCCGTCGCGGCTGGGCCACCGGGGCGGCCGGAGCGACCTCGACGACCGGCTGGGGCTCCGGCTCGGCGACCCCGGCTTCGCTGACCGCGGCTTCGGCGACGGGAGCCGCAGGGACGGGAGCCTCCGCGACGGGCGCGGGCTCGGGCTCGGGCTCGGGCTCGACAGCGACGGGCTCGGGCTCGACAGCGACCGGCGCAGGCTCGACGGCCACCGGCACGGGGACCTCGACCGGGGCCGGGAGGACCAGGATCGGGGTACCCCCCGCCGGGGTCGCGGTCTGTCCCGACGGACCGCGGTCGGCCAGCGAGCGGACCGGGACGTGACCGGTCATCAGCGACGGGTCCGGAATCGGCGGCCCGGCGTGCAGCGGACGGCGGGCGGGCTGGGCGACGACCGTCGGCTGCGGCTGCGCGGGCTGAAGGGCCTCCGGCTGCGCGGCCACCGGCTGCGGGGTTTCCATCTGCGGGATCTCCGACTGCGGCAGGGGCTCGGTGACAGGGGCGAGGACCTCGGGCGCCGCGTCGGCGGCGACCAGCGGCGGCGCCACCGGGGGCCAGGACGGCTCGACCGGCGTGCCGCCCGCTCCGAGCAGCTCGGCACCGGGCAACTCGGCACCCGGCAACTCGGCACCGGGCACGGTCAGCAGCGCGATGGTGGGCGCGATGTCAGGCGCGGCGGCGGGCAGAGCGGCGGGCGCGAGAACGGGCTCGGCCGTCGGGACGGCGAGCGGCTGGGCCTCCAGCAGGGGGGCCTCCAGCTGGGGGGCCGGCTGGGCCACCGGCTCCACCGGGTGGAACGCCATCGTGGCGTCGGGCACCGGGACCGGGAGAGGCTGCTGCTGCGGGATCGCGACCTGCGGGGCCGCGTCGCCCCAGGAGCCCTGCGGACCCGGCATCAGCAGCACGTCGTCATCGTCGTCCAGCGGCTCCAGCCGCTGCTCCAGCTGGTCCGGCTGGTCGAGGAAGGTGAAGGCCGGCCGGAGGGGTCCGCCGGGTACGGGCTGGCCGACGAGGTCCACGCCCCACCCGACACCTCCCAGCGCCGGGTCGCTTCCGTGCTCGGGGAGCAGGTGCTCCGGCAGTCCCTCGCTGGGGACGTGACCGCCGTCGGTCATGTCAACACTCCTTCCAGGCCGCTTCCGCGTCCTTGGCGACCCGATCGCCGACCGAGGCGCACCGTTCGCACCGGGTCCAAGCCGTGGGTCGGCCAACCCCTCAACAACTGACGGGCGTCGCACCGTTGTACGACGTCCGTGGTCCCGTCCGGCTGGTCGCGGCAGTCGGTGCCGCGCCTGCCCGCCCCGGTGGGAGCGGATCGGCACTGCGCACCGTCACCTGAACTAACGACAGCCCGGGGCAACCGGCACGACCACCCCGGGCCCGGGCATATTCTCCCGGTCCGGCGAGTCTCAGTCGAATGCCCACGCACCGATCATCGTGTGGGTTGCAACACGTCGGGCGGGCCGCCGCCCCGGGGTACCGGGAAGCGGTCGGACCGTCAGACTACCGGCCCCGACCGACGGCTCATCGAATCGATGTCCGAATCATCCTGGATTGCCGGGACCGGCCGCTACGAGTTCGAGTCGGCCCAGAGCACCAGACTGCTCTCGCCCGCGCCGATCGACAGCGCTCCGTCGCACGAGAGGGGCGCGGACTGCAGCAGTGCGCCGTCCACCTGGTAGCCGGCCGCCACCACCACCTTGCGGATCTCCTCGGCCTCGCCGAAGGTCCCCGCCAGCGCCACCAGCCGGCCCGGACGGCGGGTCAGCGCCGCCGCCACCACGACGGCTCCGCCGTGCTCGACCACCACCGCGTCGGGCTCGGGCAGCCCGCCGAGCACCTCGGGGGCGGTGCCGTGCACGGTCTCGATCTCGACGCCGAAGCGGCGCGCGTTCACCGAGATCCGCGCGCAGGCCGCCGCGTCCGCCTCCACCGCGACCACCGCCGCGCCGAACCGCGCCGTCTCCACCGCGAGGGCGCCGCTGCCCGAGCCCACGCTCCACACCAGGTCGCCCGGACCCGCGCCGAGCCTGGCCAGCATCACGGCCCTGGCCTGTGCCGGGACCGCGTCCGCGGCCTCGCCGTCGTAGGCCTCCCCCGGCAGGGCCCAGCCGCGTTCCCCCGAGCGGTAGCCGACCGGGCGCCCGGCGAGCCAGCCGGACGGCTCGTCGACGCGCTGGGTCTGCGCGTTGCCGCCGATCACCAGCACCACGTTCGGGTCGCGCCAGTCGTGGTCCGGGACCCGGTCGGAGGTCAGCACGGTGACGGCCTCATCGGGTGTGCCGAGCGCCTCGCAGACCACGAAGGTCCGGTGCACCCCACGCAGCATCAGGGCCAGCTCGCTGGGCCCGGCGTCAGCGCTGGTGAGCACCGCGACCTTGCTGTTCGCCCGGCAGACGTTCGCCGCCTTGCGCAGCCGCCCGCCGTGCGTGCTCACCACCTGGGCGTCCTCCCAGGGCATCCCCGCCCGGGCGAAGGCCGCGGCGACCGAGGAGACGGCCGGCAGCACCTCCAGCTCCAGGCCGTACTCGGCCCGGCGCAGGGTGCGCACCACGCCGAAGAAGCCGGGGTCGCCCTCGGCGACCACCACCACCGCGCCGCGGTGCTCGGCGATCCGACGGGCCGCCAGTTCGACACTGCCGAGCGCGATCCGCTCGGCGGCCGCCGGTACCGGCAGGGCGCTGAGCTGGTACGGCGCCCCGGCGACCAGGGTGGCGGCGGCGAGCGCCGCGCCGGCGGCCTCGGTCAGTGGTGTGCCGTCCCAGCCGATGACTGTGATCCGGTCAGCCATCGCGGCTGTTCTCCCTCGGTTCCCACCTCGCGACTCGGCCGCGGCGCGCGTCGATCCGCGCGGTCCGGGCCCTGGGCCGGCCGGAGGGCCGCAGAACGGAGGTGTACCCACCCCCGCCGTGCTGCCGGCCATCCGCCCAGGAGCAGAGGTTACCTGGTGGGATCGTACGAAGCCGGACGCGGGAGGAACTCCGCCCGGGGAGGAACCTAGTCGCGCAGAGCGAAACGGTGGTCGTCCTGGTGGGAGGCCCGGTGGTCGTCCAGGTCCTCGGGGAGCAGGCTCCACAGGATCAGGTCGCTGCGGCTCTCGACGCCCGGCGAGCCGACCTCACCGCTGCGCACTATCCAGGCGCTGCGCAGCACGCCCTCGCTGATGCAGCCGATCTTCTGCGCGACCTGCTGGGCGGCGGTGTTGCCGGCCGCGGTGCGCAGCTCCAGGCGGTGGAAGCCGCGGTCCTCGAAGAGCCACTGCGCCACGCCGAGCAGCGCCTCGACCGCGTACCCCTCGCCGCGGGCCCACGGAGCGGTCACATAGGCCGCCTCGGTGCTGAGCAGCCGCCAGTCGGTGTGGTGCAGTTCGACGGTTCCGACCAGACGGTGGGTCAGGTGCTCGGTCACCGCGAAGGCGATGCCGCGACCGGCCTCGCGCAGCTCGGGGACGTCGCTGAGCACCCAGCCGAGCGCGTGCTCGCGGGTGTAGGGCTGCGGGACGTCCGTCCAGCTCAGGACCAGCTCGTCGGCCATCATGGCGACCAGCCCGGGCGCATCGCCCTCCTCCAGAGGGCGCAGCAGCAGCCGTTCGGTGCTGATCGCGGTCTCGGGGAAGCTCGCTGGCATACCGTCTCTCCTCGCCGGGTCGTGGACCCACGGTACGCCCCGCGCTCCGGGGGCGGTCTCCCGGGGCGACAGAGCGTCAGCTCTTACGCGTACGAGCGGGCCCGCGCGCTGCTGCGCCGGGCCCGCTCGGGGTGCTTGCGAGGGTTAGAAGGCGGGGATGACCGAGCCCTGGAAGGTGTCCTCGATGTACTTCTTGACCTCGGGCGAGTGCAGCAGCTGGGCCAGCTTCTGGACCCGCGGGTCGTTCTCGTGGCCCTTCTTGACCGCGAGCACGTTGGCGTACGGGTTGCCGTCGGCCTTCTCCAGCAGGATCGCGTCGGTGGCGGGCTTGAGGCCGGCGCCGAGCGCGTTGTTGCCGTTGATCACCGAGGCGTCCACGTCGTCCAGGGCGCGCGGCAGCTGGGCGGCGTCCAGCTCCTTGAACTTGAGGTTCTTCGGGTTGCTCGCGATGTCCTGGACAGTGGCGGTGGTGCCGGCGCCGGCCTTGAGGGTGATCACGTTGTTGTCGGCGAGCAGCTTGAGCGCCCGACCCTCGTTGGTGGCGTCGTTGGGGACGGCGACCGAGGCGCCCTGGGCCAGGTCGGTGATCTTCTTGACCTTCTTCGAGTAGACGCCGAGCGGCTCCAGGTGGACGGCCTCGACCGGGACGATGTCCGTCCCGTGGGTCTTGTTGAAGTCGGTCAGGTACGGGACGTGCTGGAAGAAGTTGGCGTCGGCGGAGCCGTCCTGCACGGCGGGGTTCTGCAGGGTGTAGTCCGAGACCTCCTTCACCGTCAGCTTCAGGCCCGCCTTGGCCGCCAGGTTGTCCCGGATGTAGTCCAGGATCTGCGCGTGCGGGGTGGGGCTGGCGATCACGATCAGTGGCTTGTCGGCACTGTCGGAGGAGCCCGAGGAGCTGGAGGAGCAGGCCGTCACGGAGAGCGCGAGGCCGGCGGTGACGAGGGCGGCGGTGGTGTACTTCAGGACGGTACGCACGAAAAGTGCCTTTCTCCGTTGGATGGGTGATTCAGGAGGTACAGGGGGTGCCGGGTCAGCGAGCGGCGGAGCGCAGCAGGCGGGTGAGGCCCGGCGCGGAGCCGCGGTGCGACAGCCGGCGGACGGCGAAGTCGCCGACCAGCTGGATCACGGTGACCAGCAGCACCAGCTCGATCACGATGACGATCATGAAGTTGGTCTCGAAGCGCATATAGCCGTAGGTGATGGCCAGGTTGCCCAGGCCTCCGCCGCCGACCGTGCCGGCCATCGCCGAGTAGCCGATCAGCGCGATCACGGTGGTGGTCAGCGCGGAGACCAGGGCGGGCAGCGCCTCGGGCAGCAGGGCCTTGCGGACCACCGACCAGGTGCTGCCGCCCATCGCGTGGACGGCCTCGACCAGGCCGCGGTCCACCCCGCGCACCGCGCTCTCCACCAGCCGCGCATAGAAGGGGATGGCGCCGACGGCCAGCGGCACGGTGGCCGCCTGCCAGCCGATCGAGGTGCCGACCACCCAGCGGGTGAACGGGATCAGCGCGACCAGCAGGATCACGAAGGGCAGCGAGCGCCCGACGTTGACGACCGCGCCGACCACCTTGTTGACCACCCGGTTGCGCAGCGGCCCACCGTTGTCCGTGAGGACCAGCAGGACGCCGAGCGGCAGACCGAGCAGCAGGGTGACCAGGGTGGCGATGCCCACCATCCGGAACGTCTCCTGCGTCGCCGTCCACAGCAGCGGCTGCATGTCGTCCCAGGTCATGCCACTGCTCCGTTCGTGAGGGCGAGCCCGTTCAGGACGTCCACCTGGAGGCCCTGCTCGCGCAGGTAGCCGATCGGCACCACGTTGTCCTGGTGGCTGCCGGAGAGTTCCACGCGCATCCGGCCGACCATCCGGCCGCCGATGGTCTCCACCGCGGCGCCCAGGATGTTGACGTCGATCTGGTAGGTCCGGGCGAGCTGGGAGACGAACGGCTGTCCCGAGGTGTCGCCCTGGAAGGTGATCTCCAGCACGGTGCCGTCGGGGCGGCCGGTGCCGGACTCGCTGAGGGGGAAGAGCTCGCGGGCCAGCTCGGAGCGCTCGTCGGCGAGCAGGTCGGTGAGCGTGCCGGATTCGACGACCCGTCCGCCGCGCATCAGGGCCGCCGAGTCGCAGACCGACTTGATGACGTCCATCTCATGGGTGATCAGCAGCACGGTCAGGCCGAGTTGCTGGTTGAGGTCGCGCAGCAGGCGCAGGATCGAGCGGGTGGTCTCCGGGTCGAGGGCGGAGGTCGCCTCGTCGGAGAGCAGCACCTTGGGGTCGCCGGCCAGCGCGCGGGCGATGCCGACGCGCTGCTTCTGGCCGCCGGAGAGCTGGCCGGGGTAGCTGCCGGCCTTGTCGGCGAGGCCGACCAGGTCCAGGAGTTCGGCGGCCTTGCGGCGGCGCTGGGTGCGGTCCAGGCCGGTGATCTCCAGCGGCAGTTCGACGTTCTGCTGCACGGTGCGCGAGGAGAGCAGGTTGAAGTGCTGGAAGACCATGCCGATCCGGCGGCGGGCCTCGCGCAGTTCGCGGCCGGCGCGGTGCTCGTTGCCGGGCAGCGCGGTGAGGTCGAGCCCGTCCACGGTGACCGTGCCGGAGCTGGGGCGCTCCAGCATGTTGACGCAGCGGATGAGGGTGCTCTTGCCGGCGCCGCTGGTGCCGACGACGCCGTACACCTCGCCCTCGCGGACGTGCAGGTTGACGCCGTCCAGGGCGGTGACCTGGCGGTCTCCCGAGCGATAGACCTTCGTGAGGTCCTTGGTGGTGATCACAGCTGCTTCCGTGGGTCGGGGGTGGGCGGCACAGACCGGCCGCGGGCACGCGCAAGTGGTGCCAGGTGGCGGGGTGAGGAGTTCGGCCTGCCTTGATCACGGGCGGTCGGCTGCGGGGCAGCCCCGGGTGCGACCGTTCAGGTCAGCGGCGGGGACGACGAGCGGAACCGGGGAGCCGGATCAAGGGGCTGACGGCGGGCAGTGGCCCGCGGGGCGATGCCCGTTCAGCAGGAACACATTCGACAACACATGCCACGCACACCTGCCGGCATGGTGCCGGTGGCGGTGGAGTTCGTCGTCGCAGTCATACGAACTAGTAAAACAGATGAGGCGAGTGAGTCCCAGTGAGCAGGACTCCCTGTCCGCATTGCGGACGCGAGGCAGTCGCCGCAAGGCTTCTGCAGCAGAAAGCCCCGCCGCCGCGAGAACGCGGGGCGGGGCCTGGGCCGTGCGGGAGGTCTAGACCGCAGTGGGCAGAGCGACCAGCGCGGGCTTCTCCAGCGTGACGAAGCTCAGCTCGCGGCTGACCTGGCGGACCTCGGTCTGGCGGTAGCCCTGGCGGGCGTAGAGGCGCAGGTTTCCGAGGTTGCGGTGGCCGGCCAGCAGCCGGAACGAGGCGACCGGGCCCTGCGCCGCCATGCGCTCCTCCACGGCCGTCAACAGCCGACCGCCGAGGCCGTGCCGCTGCATCCGCGGGTGCACCACCAGGCGGCTTATCCGGCCGATACCGTCCGCGTCGACCCAGCCGCGGACCGAGCCGACCACCTCGTCGCCGAGCCGGGCGACCAGGACGTGGCGGTCGGCCAGCTCCGCGCGCAGGCTGTCCAGGCTCTGGGTGAGCGGCTCGATCGACCAGTCGCCGTAGAGTTCGGCCTCGCCCTGGTAGCCGAGGTACTGGAGTTTGAGGATCTGTTCGGCATCGTCCTCGGTCGCCACCGAGATGATCACGCTCATGCCCATATGCGGGGGCCTCCCATCGTTTTTACCCGGCGCGCGCAGTGAGGGTTCCGCACCGGATGCCCAGCCGGAGGTCTGCCCGGACGGGGATCGGCCCTGACCGGGAATAGCGCAAGACCGTATCAGCCGCTCCACGCGAACACCCGTCCGTCACGCCGTGGCGCGCGCCGGGGGCGGCAGACACGTTCGCCAGCGCTCTACCCAGGCTTCAGCTGTTCTCAACCCGTTAGGCCTTGCGGGTGGCGGAAATCACTCAGCCGACGAAGCGCGGACATGCCGGAGGGGCGCGGCAGACCTGCTGCCGCGCCCCTCTCGGTGGGCTCTCCTACCGGCCGACCCTACTGGCCGACCCACTCCTGCTGGAGCGAGAGGTCCGCCTTGAGCTCGGTCAGCTGCGCGGCCACCGCGCTGGGCGCGGTGCCGCCGCGACCGTCCCGCGAGGCGATCGAGCCGTGCACGCTGAGCACCTCGCGGACGGCGGGCGTCAGCTGGGGGGAGATCGCGGCGAACTGCTCGTCCGTCAGGTCGCCCAGCTCGATGCCCAGGCCCTCACAGGTCTTGACGCAGGCGCCGGCCACCTCGTGCGCGACCCGGAACGGGACGCCCTGCTTGACCAGCCACTCGGCCACGTCGGTGGCCAGCGAGAAGCCGGCCGGGGCCAGCTCCTCCAGCCGCTCGCGGTGGACGGTGAGGGTGGCCATCATGCCGGTGAAGGCCGGCAGCAGGACCTCCAGGGTGTCGCAGGCGTCGAAGACCGGCTCCTTGTCCTCCTGGAGGTCCCGGTTGTAGGCCAGCGGGAGCGCCTTGAGGGTGGCCAGCAGGCCGGTCAGGTTGCCGATCAGGCGGCCGGACTTGCCGCGCGCCAGCTCCGCGATGTCCGGGTTCTTCTTCTGCGGCATGATCGAGGAGCCCGTGGAGAAGGCGTCGTGCAGCGTGATGAAGCCGAACTCCTTGGTGTTCCAGAGGATCACCTCCTCGGCGATCCGGGAGAGGTTGATCCCGATCATCGCCGTCACGAAGGCGAACTCGGCGACGAAGTCGCGCGAGGCGGTCCCGTCGATGGAGTTGCCCACCGAGCCGCCCTCGAAGCCGAGTTCGGCGGCCACCGTCTGCGGGTCCAGGCCCAGCGAGGAGCCGGCCAGCGCGCCGGAGCCGTACGGCGAGACCGCGGTACGGGTGTCCCACTGGCGCAGCCGCTCGGCGTCCCGGCCCAGCGCCTGGACGTGCGCGAGGACATGGTGGGCGAAGAGCACCGGCTGCGCGTGCTGCAGGTGGGTGCGGCCGGGCATCGCGGTGTCCGGGTGCGCCTCGGCGAGGCCGACCAGGGCCTGCTGGAGGTCCAGGACCAGGGCGCCGATGGTCCGCGCGTGGTCGCGCAGGTACATCCGGAAGAGCGTGGCGATCTGGTCGTTGCGCGAGCGGCCGGCTCGCAGCTTGCCGCCGAGGTCGGCGCCGAGCCGCTCCAGCAGGCCGCGCTCCAGGGCGGTGTGCACGTCCTCGTCGGCGATCGTGCCGGTGAAGGTGCCGGCCTGCACGTCGGCCAGCAGCTGGTCCAACCCGGCCAGCATGGCGGCGAGTTCGTCGTCCGTCAGCAGGCCCGCCTGGTACAGGGCGCGGGCGTGCGCCTTGGAGCCGGCGATGTCGTACGGGGCGAGCCGCCAGTCGAAGTGGACGGAGGCGGAGAGCCTGGCCAGCGCCTCGGAGGGGCCGTCGGCGAAGCGGGCGCCCCAGAGGCGAACGTCGGCGGTCTGGTCGGACGACATCGGGGGCGCTCCTTGCGATGGTGCGAGAGGGGGAAGGGGTGAGCCCCGGCCGGCGGGGGAACCGGCCGGGGCTCGGGAGGGGTGGCTCAGGCCAGGTCGCGGCGGGCCGCGATCTTCGAGGAGAGCCCGAAGATCTCGATGAAGCCCTTGGACATCGACTGGTCGAAGGTGTCGCCGGTGTCGTAGGTGGCGAGGTTGAAGTCGTACAGCGACTGGTCCGACTTGCGGCCGTTGACGACGGCCCGGCCGCCGTGCAGGACGAGCCGGATGTCGCCGGAGACCGCCTGGTTGGCCTCGTTGACGAAGCCGTCCAGCGCGCGCTTGAGCGGGGAGAACCAGAGCCCGTCGTAGACGAGTTCGGCCCAGCGCTGCTCCACCTGCCGCTTGTAGCGGGCGAGTTCGCGCTCGACGGTGACGTTCTCCAGCGCCTGGTGCGCGGTGATCAGCGCGATCGCACCCGGAGCCTCGTAGATCTCACGGGACTTGATGCCGACCAGCCGGTCCTCGACCATGTCGAGCCGGCCGATGCCCTGGGCGCCGGCCCGCTGGTTGAGCTCCTCGATGGCCTGCAGGACGGTGACCTTGCGGCCGTCGATGGCGACCGGGACACCGGCGTCGAAGGTGATGACCACCTCGTCGGCCTCGCGCGGGGTCGCCGGGTTCTGGGTGTACTCGTAGACGTCCTCGATCGGGGCGTTCCAGATGTCCTCCAGGAAGCCGGTCTCGACGGCGCGCCCGAAGACGTTCTGGTCGATCGAGTACGGGTTCTTCTTGGTGGTGACGATCGGCAGGTTCTTGGCCTCGGCGAAGGCGATCGCCTTGTCCCGGGTCATCGCGTAGTCGCGGACCGGGGCGATGCACTTGAGCGAGGGGGCCAGCGACTGGATGCCGACCTCGAAGCGGACCTGGTCGTTGCCCTTGCCGGTGCAGCCGTGGGCGACCGTGGTGGCGCCGTGCTTCTGGGCTGCGGCCACCAGGTGCTTGACGATGGCCGGCCGGGAGAGCGCGGAGACCAGCGGGTACTGGCCCTGGTAGAGGGCGTTGGCCTTGATCGCCGGGAGGCAGTATTCGTCGGCGAACTCCGAGCGGGCGTCGGCCACTTCGGCCTCCACCGCGCCGCAGTCCAGCGCGCGCTGGCGGATGGCGTCCAGGTCCTCGCCGCCCTGGCCGACGTCGACGGCGACGGCGATGACCTCGGCGCCCGTCTCCTCGGCGATCCAGCCGATGCAGACGGACGTGTCCAGACCGCCCGAGTAGGCGAGTACGACGCGCTCGGTCACGGCTTTCTCCTTCTTCGCAGTACGAGCAGGGGGCGAGCGCCAGAACCGGGGTCCCATGCGCCGATAGGCATAAGTATGCACGACTCTGTATGAAACTCAAAGCCGGGCGCCCACCCACTGCTCATCCACTGCTCATCCGCTTGCTCACCAGGCGACCGGCAGCTCCTTCAGGCCGTACACCAGCGCCTCCTCGCGGAACTTGAGTTCCTCGAACGGCACCGCGAGGCGCAGCTGCGGCAGCCGGCGCAGCAGCGTCTCCAGGACGATCTGCAGCTCCGCGCGGGCCAGCGGCTGGCCCAGGCACTGGTGCACCCCGAAGCCGAAGGCCAGGTGCCGGCGGGCATCCCGCTCGACCCGCAACTCGCTTCCCGCCGGGAAGAGTTCCTCGTCGCGGTTGGCGGTGGCGAGCTGGCACAGCACGCCCTCGCCGGCCAGGATCAGCTGCCCGTCCGCCAACTCGACGTCCTCAAGGGCCACTCGCGGCAGGCCGTTGTGGACGATGGTGAGGTAGCGCAGCAGCTCCTCCACCGCGCCGCGGATCAGCGAGGAATCGGCGCGCAGCCGGTCGGCCTGCGCGGGGTTGCGCAGCAGGGCCAGGGTGGAGAGCGAGGTCATGTTGGCGGTCGTCTCGTGGCCGGCTATCAGCAGCAGCACGCCGTTGGCTGCGATCTCGGCGGAGGTCAGGTCGCCGCGCGCGGCCAGCCGGCCCAGGATGCCCTCGGAGTCGCCGTCGGAGCTCGCGGCGCGGTCGGCCTGCTCGGTCAGGTAGTCCGTCAGCGCGTCGGCGGCCTCTTTGGCGGCCTCGGCCGACGTGGTGTTGTCCAGCAGCAGCTGACTCTGCCGCTGGAAGAACCCGTGGTCCCGGTACGGCACCCCGAGCAGCTCGCAGATCACCAACGACGGCACGGGCAGCGCGAATTCGGCCACCAGGTCGGCCGGCGAGCCGTGCGCCACCATGGCATCGAGGGCCTCGTCGACGATCCGCTGGATGCCGGGCCGCATGGCCTCGACCCGCTTGATCAGGAAGTCGCCGGTGAGCATCCGGCGCAGCCGGGAGTGCTCGGGGTCGTCGAGTCGGATGAAGCTGGGGTTGTTGCCGACCAGCGCGCGGCGGCCGGGGGTGAGGAAGGGGAAGTTCGGGTGGCGGGCGTCGGCGCTGAACCGGTGGTCCGTCAGGGCGGTGCGGACCTCGCGGTAGCCGGTCAGCAGCCAGCAGGAGGTGCCGTCCCACAGGTTCACCCGGCTCGCCCCCACGTCCTGGCGGTAGAGCGCCGGGGGGTCGAACGGGCAGCCACCGCGGCTGACGGGCAGGGTCAGGGTGTCCGGCCGGGTCTCGGTCATGCGCCGGCCGCCTGTCCGATGGAGATGGCGCCGGCCGGACAGAGCACGGCGGCGGTGCGGACCTGCGCGTGCAGGGCTTCGGCGGGCCGGTCCTGGAGCAGCAGGACGAGGCCGTCCTGCTCGCTCTGGTCGAAGACGTCGGGGGCGGTCAGCACACACTGCCCTGAACTGCAGCAGCGATCCTGGTCGACAGTCACGTGCATGGCGAGACCTCGATGGGCGCGAAGGGGGTCGGTTGCCCTGGGCAACCAACTATCCGTTGGCTCAACCTAGCCCGGCGTTGCGGGGCGTACGAAGGGGTCGCACCCGTTCGGGGCAGAATGGCCGATTCGCGCTGCTCGGTCGCCAGTACTTGGGTCGCTAGGACTTGGTCGCTAGGACTTGGTCTGCGCCAACTGCATCAGATGGTCCGCCAGTGCCTGGCCGCCGGCCGGATCGCGGCTGATCAGCAGGACGGTGTCGTCGCCCGCGATGGTGCCGATGATCTCGAAGACCTCGGCCGTGTCGATCGCCGAGGCCAGGAACTGCGCGGCGCCCGGCGGGGTGCGCAGCACCACCAGGTTGCCGGAGGCGGTGGCGGAGACCATCAGTTCGCCGGCCAGCCGGGCCATCCGCCCCTCGGTGGCCGACTCCCCCATCGGCGCCCGCGGCGTGCGGTCGCCGCCCTCGGCCGGGACGGCGTAGATGAGCGCGCCGTCCCGGTTGCGGATCTTGACCGCGCCCAGCTCGTCCAGGTCCCGGGAGAGCGTGGCCTGGGTGACCACCAACCCGTCGTCAGCCAGCAGCTTGGCCAACTGGCTCTGCGAGCGGACGGGCTGACGGGTGAGCAGATCCACGATCCGCCGGTGCCGCGCCGTGCGGGTCTGCGGGACCTGCGGCGTGGGGCCCGCGGCGGGCTGGTCGGGTGGGGGCACGGTCATGAGGACGATTCTCCCGGACTACCCTCGCGCCTGCGCGGCCGGGGCGGGTTCCTGCTGCCCCGGGGCGGGTTCGGCCTCCCGGACGCCGCGCAGGATGCCCGGGAGGGCGGCCAGCAGGAGGTCCACCTGCTGCTCGGTGATCACCAGCGGCGGCACCAGGCGGATCGCGTCCGGGACGGCCGCGTTCACCAGGAATCCGGCCTGCTGGGCCGCCGCCTGGACCTGGCCCGCGACGGGCCGGGTGAGCACGATGCCGAGCAGCAGGCCGGCACCGCGCACATGCGACACGAGCGGGTCGCCGATCGCCTCGATGCCGGTGCGCAGCCGCTCGCCGAGCTGCTGGACGTGGGCCAGCAGGCCCTGCGACTCGATGGTGTCCAGCACCGCCAGCGCCGCCGCCGCGACCACCGGGTTGCCGCCGAAAGTGGTGCCGTGCTGGCCGGGGCGCAGCAGCTCGGCCGCCGGGCCGAAGGCAACCGCGGCACCGATCGGCAGGCCGCCGCCCAGGCCCTTGGCGAGGGTGACCACGTCCGGGTCGACGCCCTCCTCGGCCTGGTGGGCGAACCAGTGACCGGTTCGGCCGACACCCGTCTGGACCTCGTCCAGGATCAGCAGGGTGCCGGTCGCCCGGGTGAACTCGCGCGCCGCCCGCAGGTAGCCGGCCGGCAGCGGGATCGCGCCGTTCTCGCCCTGGATCGGCTCCAGCACGACCGCCGCGGTCTCGGTGGTCACCGCCGCGCGCAGCGCCTCGATGTCGCCGAACGGGACGTGCGTGACGTCGCCCGGCAGCGGCCGGAACGGGTCCTGCTTGGCGGGCTGGCCGGTCAGCGCCAGGGCGCCCATGGTCCGGCCGTGGAAGGCGCCCTGCAGCGCGACCAGGTGGGTGCGGCCGGTCAGCCGGCTGATCTTGAACGCGGCCTCGTTGGCCTCGGCGCCCGAGTTGCAGAAGAAGACCCGGCCGTCCCGACGGCCGAACAGGTCGAGCAGCCGCTCGGCCAGCGCGATAGTCGGTTCGGCCATGAACAGGTTGGAGACGTGGCCGAGTCGGCCGATCTGCTGGGTGACGGCCGCGACCACGGCCGGGTGGGCGGTGCCCAGCGCGTTGACCGCGATGCCGCCCACGAAGTCGGTGTAGCTGCTGCCGTCGGCGTCCCAGAGCGTCGCCCCCTCGCCGCGGACCAGGGCAAGGCGGGGGGTGCCGTAGTTGTCGGCGAGCGCGTGCTGCCAGCGGTCGGCCAGCTCCTTGTTGCTGGTGCTGCCGGTGCTGCCACCGGTCTTGTCGGTGTCGGTCATGCCAGTCCCCCCAGTACGGCTGCTTCGTCGTCCGGCACCACCATGGTGCCGATTCCCTCGTCGGTGAAGATCTCCAGGAGCAGGCTGTGCTGCACCCGGCCGTCCAGCACGCGGGCGGTGCCCACGCCGGAGCGCACGGCGCGCAGGCAGCCCTCCATCTTCGGCACCATCCCGCTGGCGAGCGTGGGCAGTATGGCGTCCAGCTCGGTCGCCGAGAGCTGGCTGATCACGTCGTCGGAGTTCGGCCAGTCGGCGTAGAGGCCCTCGACGTCGGTGAGCACCACCAGCATCTCGGCGCCCAGCGCGACCGCGAGGGCGGCCGCGGCGGTGTCCGCGTTGATGTTGTAGACATGGCCGTCGGTGCTGCGGGCGATGCTGGAGATGACCGGGATCCGGCCGTCGGCGATCAGCGCCTTGACCGCGCCCGCCTCGATGTTGACGATGTCCCCGACCAGGCCGATGTCCACCTGCTCACCGTCCACCAGCGCGTAGCGCTTGACGGCGGTCATCGTGTGGGCGTCCTCGCCGGTCATGCCGACCGCGAACGGGCCGTGCTCGTTGAGCAGCCCCACCAGCTCGCGCTGGACCTGGCCCGCGAGCACCATCCGGACCACGTCCATGGTCTCCGGGGTGGTGACCCGCAGGCCGTTGGTGAAGGAGGACTTCAGGCCGAGCTTGTCCAACTGCGCGCTGATCTGCGGGCCGCCGCCGTGCACCACGACCGGGTGCAGGCCGGCATAGCGCAGGAAGACCACGTCCTGCGCGAAGGCGGCCTTCAGCGACTCGTCGACCATGGCGTTGCCGCCGAACTTGATCACCACGGTCTTGCCGTGGAAGCGCTCCAGCCACGGCAGCGCCTCGATCAGCGTGCGGGCCTTGGGCAACGCGGTGTTGTTGCGGGCCTGTTCGCCCTTGGGTGCGATCTGCACGGTAGTGGTGTCCCTCTGGCTCTCAGCTGGAGTAGGCGCTGTTCTCGTGCACATAGTCGGCGGTGAGGTCGTTGGTCCACACGGTGGCCTCGGCCTGGCCGGCGTTCAGGTCGGCGGTGATGGTGATCTGACGGCCCGTCATGTCCACCAGGTCGCGGTCCTCGCCGACCGAGCCGTTGCGGCAGACCCAGACGCCGTTGATCGCGACGTCAAGACGGTCCGGGTCGAAGGCCGCGTCCGTGGTGCCGATCGCGGCCAACACCCGCCCCCAGTTGGGGTCTTCGCCATGCAGGGCGCACTTGAGCAGGTTGTTGCGGGCGATCACCCGGCCGACCAGCACCGCCTCGTCCTCGCTGGCGGCGCCGGTGACCACGATCTGGATGTCCTTGCTGGCCCCTTCGGCGTCGCCGATCAGCTGGCGGGCCAGGTCCGCGCAGACCTGCTGCACGGCGGCGTTGAACTCCGCTGCGGCGGGCGCCACTTCGGAGGCACCGGAGGCGAGCAGCAGGACCGTGTCATTGGTGGACATGCAGCCGTCGGAGTCCACCCGGTCGAAGGTGGTGCGGGTGGCGGCGCGCAGCGCCTCGTCCAGGCCGGCGCCCGGCACGGCGGCGTCGGTGGTCAGCACCACCAGCATGGTGGCCAGCCCCGGGGCGAGCATGCCCGCGCCCTTGGCCATCCCGCCGACCGTCCAGCCCTGCGGGCTGCTCACCGCGGCCGTCTTGTGCACGGTGTCGGTGGTCTTGATGGCGATCGCCGCCGACTCGCCGCCGTCCGCGGAGAGCGCCTTGACGGCCAGCCCGACGCCCGGCAGCAGCACGTCCATCGGCAGCCGTACGCCGATCAGGCCGGTCGAGGCGACCGCCACCTCGCCCGCGCCGACGCCGAGTTCGGCGGCGACCTGCTCGGCGGTGGCGTGGGTGTCCTGGAAGCCCTCTGGGCCCGTACAGGCGTTGGCGCCACCGGAGTTGAGGATGACTGCGGCCAACTGGCCGGTCTTCAGCACCTGCTGGGACCAGAGCACCGGAGCGGCCTTGACCCGGTTGGAGGTGAAGACGCCGGCCGCGCCGAACTCGGGGCCGTCGTTGACGACCAGCGCGAGGTCAGGGGTGCCGGAGGCCTTGATGCCGGCCGTGATCCCGGCGGCGCGGAAGCCCTTGGCCGCCGTGACGCCGATGCTCTGCTGGTGGGTGGTCACGGTGCGACTCCGTTCACGGGGAGGCCCAGCTCTTCAGGCAGGCCCAGGGCGATGTTCATGCTCTGCACCGCGCCGCCGGCGGTGCCCTTGACGAGGTTGTCGATGGCGCTGATCACGACGATCCGCCCGGCGTGCTCGTCCAGGGCGACCTGGACGAGGGCGGAGTTGGAGCCGTACACCGACTTGGTCTGCGGCCACTGCCCCTCGGGCAGCAGGTGGACGAACGGCTCGGCGGCGAACGCCTCTTCGTACGCGGCACGGAGCGCCGCCGCCGTCACGCCCGGCTTCGCCTTCGCCGAGCAGGTGGCGAGGATGCCCCGGGACATCGGCACCAGGGTCGGCGTGAAGGAGACGGTCACCGGCTCGCCCGCGACCGGGCTCAGGTTCTGCGACATCTCCGGCGTGTGCCGGTGCCCGCCGCCGACGCCGTACGGGCTGACCGAGCCCATCACCTCGCTGCCCAGCAGGTTCGTCTTGGCCGCCTTGCCCGCGCCCGAGGTCCCGCTGGCAGCCACGATCACGGCCTCCGGCTCGGCGAGCCGCGCGGCGTAGGCGGGGAAGAGCGCGAGCGAGACGGCGGTCGGGTAGCAGCCCGGGACGGCGATCCGCTTGGTCCCCTTCAGCAGCTCCCGGTGCCCCGGCAGCTCGGGCAGCCCGTACGGCCACGTCCCGGCGTGCGCCGAACCGTAGAACCGCTCCCAGTCGACCGCGTCCTTGAGCCGGAAGTCGGCCCCGCAGTCCACCACCAGCACATCCTCACCGAGCGCCTGCGCCACCGCCGCCGACTGCCCGTGCGGCAACCCGAGGAACACGATGTCGTGCCCCGCGAGCACCTCCGTGGTGGTCGCCTCCAGCACCCGCCCCGCCAACGGCAGCAGATGCGGCTGCAACTCCCCCAGCCGCGTCCCGGCATTGGACCCGCCGGTCAGCGCCCCGATCTCCACCTCCGGGTGCCCGAGCAGCAGGCGGAGCACCTCACCACCCGCATACCCACTGGCTCCGGCGACTGCGACTCGCAACGGCATGGCATTTCCTCCTAGGACTCAGCATGAATATACGCATCTCGGAACATTCATGCAAGGCTGCCCCGACCAGGCCCGTCGCCGACAGGGAGCCTGCGCGAAAACCTGTTCTGCACGCCAATCTGGGCGGGCACACCGGCGCCCCGTGGTTCGAGAAGGAGGACGGGGACCGGTTCTTCGGCCGGCACCTGAAGTAAGACCGGGCTGGTAAGGCCGGGGCCGCCGGGGGCTGCGCAAACCTTTGCATGCGCTGCTGTGACGCACGTCACGGCGGATGCAGAACCTGCGCGCCCCGGCGGCCGTCTTGCTGGTGTGAGATCACGCAGCAGAGCACCGGACGAGCTGGACGAGGAACGCCTCCTTCGGCTGGTGGCCAGAGGCGACCGCGGGGCGTTCGACGAGTTGTACCGGCGCACGTCGCCATGGCTGGCGGTGCGGCTTCGCCGCCGCTGCGCGGACGAGCAGATCGTCGCCGAAGTCATGCAGGAGACCTATCTGGCGGTGTGGCGCGCGGCCGGCGCGTTCGCCGGGAGCGCGGTCGGTGGGACGGCCGTCGGGTGGCTGTGGACGATCGCGGCGCGCCGCCTCGTCGACGCCTTCCGGCGCCGCGCCCACCACGCCGAACCGCCGGTCGCCGCCGCCGAGCGGGCCGTGGTGCCCGCGGCGGAGGAGGAGGCGCTCGCCGGGAGCGTCGGCGGCGACGTCGGCGACGCCCTGTGCCGACTGGCGCCCGAACTGCGGCAGGTACTGCAGGCCATGGTGCTGGACGGGCTCTCCGTCCGGGAGACCGCCGTCCTGCTCAGACTGCCCGAGGGCACGGTCAAGACCCGCGCCCGCCGGGCCCGGATCGCGATGCGGGAGGCGCTGACATGAGTGCGGAACATGCGTCGAGGCGGTTGATCGACGACTACGCCCGGGGTGACACGGAGTTGGCCGCGGACACGGTATGGGCGCTGGAGGCCCATCTGGAGACGTGCGCGCCGTGTCGCGGCCGCTTGGCGGCCTCCGTGGCCACCGAGGCGCCCGGCCTCGCCGCGCTGGTCGACACCGTCCGGGTGAGCCTGGGACCGCAGCTGGACGCGGCCGTCCCGATGCCCTCGCGGCGATACCGGCCGCAGTGGGTGTCGGCCTGGCTGACACCGGTGATGGCCCCGTGGCTGGCCATGATCGTCGTGGTCGTCCTGCTGGCGCTGCTGCTGGACGCGGGCAGCTCAGCGGCTTTGGGAGCCGCCTCGGCCGAGTTGCTGATCGCGCCGGTGCTGCCGCTCTGCGGTGTCGCCGTGTCGTGGTCGCGCGGCCTGGACCCGGCGTACGAGCTGACGGCCTCGACCGCCCGAGCCGGTCTGCCCCTGCTGCTGCGACGCACCACCTCGGTGCTCGCCGTGGTCCTGCCGGTGCTCCTGGTGGAGGGCTGGCTGACCGGGGCGATGACGGCCGCTCAGTGGCTGCTGCCCTCGCTGGCCTTCACCTCCACCGCCCTGGCGCTGGGCAGCGTGATCGGCGTGACCCGCGCCGCCATCGCACTGGTGGCCGTCTGGGGCGTCGTCGTCGCAGCACCCGCGTGGTTCACCGGCCGCATCCCGATCGCCCTGCGACCGGACCAACTGCCCCTGTGGGGACTGCTTTTCGCGCTCGGCATCGGTGCCGTGACCGCCCGCAGAAACGCCTACTCGGCGCTGTGAACCTTGGAAGGAAACACCACCGCATGCAACCCGCGATGAGCGCGGCTGACACCGCGCCCAAGACCTACGCCTGGGAGATCCAGGCCACCGGCCTGAAAGTACGGGCCGGACGCAAGAAGATGGCCGTCGACGGACTCGACCTCTCCCTGGGCATCGGCGCCCACGGCCTGCTTGGGCCCAACGGAGCGGGAAAGACCACCCTGATCCGGGCACTGGCCACCGTGCTGCGCCCTGCCGAGGGCGAACTCGAGCTGGGCGGCAGGTCGGTGAGCGGGGTGGGTGACCTGCGCGCCCTGCGCCGGCGGATCGGCTACCTGCCGCAGGAGTTCGGCTACTACAAGCGCTTCACGGTCCGTGAGTTCGTCGAGTACATGGCCTGGCTGAAGGAGGTCCCGAAGGCGGACATCCCCGCGGCCGTCCAACGCGCCGTCGAACGGGTGGGCCTGGCCGACCGCGCCGACCACCGGATGAAGACCCTCTCCGGAGGCATGGTGCGCCGGGCCGGCATCGCCCAGGCCATCGTCAACGACCCCACCCTGCTGCTGCTGGACGAGCCGACGGCCGGCCTGGACCCGGCGCAGCGGCTGCGCTTCCGCGAGCTGCTGCAGGAGCTGGGCCGCGAGGCATGCGTGGTCGTCTCCACCCACCTGGTCGAGGACGTCGCGGCCGCCTGCTCCGACGTGGTGCTCTTCGCCGACGGCCGGCTCGTCTTCCAGGGCACGCCGCAGGACCTGGCCGAGGCGGGCGGCTCCGAGCACCCGGGTGACAGCCCCCTGGAGCGCGGCTACTCGGCGCTGCTCCACAACTCCGAGCAGCAGAGGGGGACCTGGTGAACGGGCGTGTCCTGGGTATCGAGCTGAAGCGCTCCGTCGCCCCGTGGGCCGGCCTCGTCGTCCTGGGCGGCAGCCTGGCGATCTTCTTCCTGGTCAACGGGATCTGGTGGCGGGGCACCGCCGGGTGGACGGCCCAGTGGACCACCATGGCCATGTGGACCCGCTACTGGCTGGCCTACTGGTGGCCACTGGCGGTGGGCATGGGGGCGGCGTACGGGCTGCGGGACTCCCGCTCGCGGATGACCGAGCTGCTGACGACCACGCCGCGGCCGGCCTGGCGCCGTGCGGCGCTGCCGGCCGGTGCGATGGCGATCACGCTGGCGTCGGGCTTCGGCCTCCTGGTCCTGGTGGGCGCGGTCCAGGTGGCCCTCGGTACCGCCACCTACCTGTCCTTCGGTTGGCTGCCGATCTCGCTGGTGGCGGCGCTGGCCCTGGTCGCGGGGGCCGTGTTCGGCATGGGCGTCGCGCGGGCCGTGCCCTCCGTGCTCACCCCGCCGGCTCTGGTGGTGCTCTTCCTTATGACGGGCATGCTCCTGCGCCAGAACATGGACGGGGCACTGCCCTCGGGCATCGCAGCGAACCGGCTCTCCCTACTGTCCCCAGCGGTCGTGGAGCCGCGGGCGCTGCTGCTGACCCTGTCCGGTTCCGTGCACCTCGGCCAGACGCTCTGGCTGCTCGGCCTGCTCGCCACCGGCTTTGCGCTGCTGGCGGCCACCACCCGCCGGGCCCGGCTGCTGGCGCTGGCCCCTGTCCTGGCCGGCGCGGCCCTGGCCCTGCTGATCCTGCCGGCCGACCCGCGCGACAGCTACGTCGTCGACAAGGCCGCCGCCACCCTGGTCTGCGACGGCCCGGTGTGCGTGACGCAGGCGAACCGCTCGCACCTGCCCGAACTCGCGCCACGCGGCAAGGAGGCGCTGCGCGTGCTGCACGACGCCTTGGGCGACCAGGCGCCGGCCTCGGTGCGGGAGGACACCGCGGTGCGCGCACTCGGCGACGAACGCCAACTCCCCGCCGACGTGGTGCTGGTCGACTTCGACGACCCGCTGATCGCCCACGCGTCGGGTGAGGACCTGACCCGCCTCCTGGTCGCCCAGGGCCTGGCACCGAACTGCTATGCGCGCACCACGTGGGAGAGCGGCGGGCTGCTGGACGTCCCCGCAGAAAGCATCGCCGCGAGCTGGGCCCTCGGCGATCACCAGCTGCAGCCGCTGCAGAAGCCGGACACCGACGCGTACTCGCAGCAGATCTGGGCGAACGCCGAAGCCGCCTGGGAGAAGCTGACGGCCCTGCCGCCCGCCGAGCAGCGCTCGCGGATCGCCCAGGCGCATGCCGGCGCGCTCTCCTGCAAGGACGAGCTCGCGGCGCCGACGGGGGAGGCATCCCCATGAGATGGCTGATGCTGTACGCGCGTTCACGGCAGATGCCCACCTCAGCCGCCGCGGTCACGCTGGTCGCGCTGGCGGTGTGGGCCCTCACCCGGGCCCTCACCCACGGCGGCGGCAAGGGCCCGGCGAACCTGGGGATCGCGGTCCTGGTTCTCACCGCGAACGTGGCGGCCGGCGCCATCGGGCTCGGCGGGCAGGACGCCGCGCTGGACCGGACGGCCGCGATCCGGTGGGCGCCCCGGCGGGCGGTGCACGTGCTGCTGATCGGCACGGTCGCCGGGGCGGCGCTGCTGGCGGTCCAGGCGGCGGGCGCGCAGCTCGGCCCGGCCGCGTTCGTCGTCCGGGACAGCGCGGGCCTGGTCGGCCTGGTCGCGCTCGGGGCGGTGCTGTGCGGGGCAGCGTACGCCTGGACCCTGCCGACCGGCTGGCTCGCGTACACCGTCCTCGCCCCGCCTCCGGGCGGCACCGCGGGACAGGTGGCCAGCTGGATGATCTTTCCCCCCGGCACGGCGGCGTCCACCGGGACGGCGTGGGCCCTGCTGGTGACCGGCACCGTGCTGTACGCCGTGGCAGGACCACGACGATAACGCCCTTGTGGGAGTACGGAATCTCGTTTGCCCTGGTCGGCGGGTTGCCGCGATGATGTGCCGCCACTACGGAGCACGGAGCTGGGAGCACGCATGGACATTCAGGTCGACTACGAGGCCACCACCGAGGACATCGTCGCCTCGGTGAAAGCGAACGCGGCCATCCGGCTGTGGCTCCGGTGGGCGATCGTCGGTCTGTGGGCGGTGCTGGCGCTGGCCTTCGCGGCCGCGGGCAGCATCGCCTTCGCGATATCGGCGTTCTTCTTCGGCTTCGTACAGGTGGTCAACATCAGCGCGGGCACGGGGAAGATGGCGCTGAAGGTCGCTCAGCGCTACGTCGGGCCGACGCGCGTCAGGCTGACCGACGATGGCCTTCAGCTGAACACCCCGGCCCTGGACCGCAGGATTCCCTGGTCCTCGATCAACAAGGTGGCGCACAACCCCGTGGCGTGGACGGTGTTGTCGCAGAAGCTGGGTAGTGCGCCGCTGTCGGCGACGGTTCTCAAGGCACCGTTCAGCGAGGCGGAGCGCACCGAGTTCGACGCGTTCCTGGCGCGCCTGCCCAAGGCAAGCCACAAGGGCCACAGCGCGAAGTAGCGAGAGGGAGGGGGGAGGGGGGAGGGCCGGCAGGGAGATCACCCATCCCTGCCACTCTCAAGATATAGCGCACCAGGGGGCTTGCGGCAAGGCCCAGGGCGTCCCGCAGAATGGTCGACCAAGGCCATGACCTGCGGAAATGAATGGGCGTATCGATGATTGACGTGATCGTGGTCGGCGGCGGACCCACCGGCCTGATGCTGGCCGGCGAGTTGCGGCTGCACGGCGTGCAGACGCTCGTGTTGGACAAGGAGGCCGAGCCGACCAGGCAGTCCCGCGCGCAGGGCCTGCACGCGCGCAGCGTCGAGGTGATGGCCCAGCGCGGTCTGCTGGAGCGCTTCCTCGCGCTCGGCAAGCAGTACGCGGTCGGCGGTTTCTTCGCCGGCATCTCCACGTCCTGGCCCGAGCAGCTGGACACCGCGCACTCCTACGTCCTCGCCATCCCGCAGGTGGTCACCGAGCGCCTGCTGGCCGAGCACGCCACCGAGCTCGGCGCCGAGCTCCGGCGCGGCTGCGAGCTGGTCGGGCTGAGCCAGGACGAGGACGGGGTGACCGCCGAGCTGGCCGACGGCACGCGGCTGCGCTCGCGCTACCTGGTCGGCTGCGACGGCGGCCGCAGCACGGTGCGCAAGCTGCTCGGCGTCGGCTTCCCCGGCGAGCCCTCCAGGGTCGAGACGCTGCTGGGCGAGATGGAGGTGGCCGTGCCGGCGGAGGAGCTGGCCGCCGTGGTGGCCGAAGTCCGCAAGACCCACTTCCGGTTCGGTGCCATGCCCCTCGCGGACGGGGTGTACCGCGTGATCGTGCCCGCCGAGGGGGTGGCCGAGGAGCGCACGCTCCCGCCGACGCTCGAGGAGTTCAAGCAGCAGCTGCGGGTGTTCGCCGGCACCGACTTCGGCGTGCACTCGCCGCGCTGGCTCTCCCGCTTCGGCGACGCCACCCGGCTGGCCGAGCGCTACCGGAGCGGCCGGGTGCTGCTGGCCGGCGACGCGGCGCACATCCACCCGCCGACCGGCGGGCAGGGGCTCAACCTGGGTGTCCAGGACGCGTTCAACCTCGGCTGGAAGCTGGCCGCCGAGGTCAACGGCTGGGCGCCGCAGGGGCTGCTGGACAGCTACCACGCCGAACGCCACCCGGTGGCCGCCGACGTCCTGGACAACACCCGCGCGCAGATGGTGCTGCTGTCCCCCGAGCCCGGTCCCCGGGCCGTGCGCCGGCTGCTGGCGGAACTGATGGAGTTCGAGGACGTCAACCGGTACCTGATCGAGAAGATCACGGCGATCGCGGTCCGCTACGACTTCGGCGAGGGGCATGAGCTGCTCGGCCGGCGGCTGCGCGACGTGGGGCTGAAGCGGGGTCGCCTCTACGAGTTGATGCACGGCGGCCGCGGGCTGCTGCTCGACCAGACCGGCCGGCTCTCGGTGGCGGGTTGGGCGGACCGGGTCGACCATGTCGTCGACGTCAGCGACGAACTGGACGTGCCGGCGGTGCTGTTGCGGCCGGACGGCCATGTGGCATGGGTGGGTGACGATCAGCAGGAGCTGCTCGGCGAGCTGCCCACATGGTTCGGCGCGGAATAGCGCGGGGCCTGGTCGAAGTTGCAGGCGGTGGACTTGTCGATTCGATCTTGGAGTATGTGATGGCCCGTTCGTTCCTCTTCCTCCTCAGCAGTGCCCGGGCGGACGGAAACAGCGAGTTGCTGGCCCGTTCGGCGGCCGAGCAGCTGCCGGGCGACGTCGACCAGCAGTGGCTGGACCTGACGCGGCTGCGGCTGCCCGACTTCCGCGACCTGCGCCACGCGGAGGACACCTGGCCGCAGGAGGGCGAGGACGACGAGTCGCTGCTGCGCCTGGCGACGCTCGGCGCCACCGACATCGTCATCGTCTCGCCGCTGTACTGGTACTCCCTGTCGTCCTACGCGAAGCGCTACCTCGACTACTGGTCGAAGTGGCTGTCCACCCCGGACCCCGGCTTCAAGGCCGCGATGGCCGGGCGCACCCTGTGGGGCGTGACCGCGCTGGCGCACCGGGAGGAGGAGGTGGCGGCGCCGCTGGTCCTCTCGCTGAACCACTCGGCGGCCTACATGGGCATGCGCTTCGGTGGCGTCCTGCTCGGCAACGGCTCAAAGCCGGGGCAGGTGCTCAGCGATGAACGAGCGGCTGTCCGGGCCAAGACCTTCTTCGCCGAGCAGGCGCCGCTCGCCCGCTTCCCGTACGACGAGCACTGACCCGATCGGTCTAGAGCTGCGAGGTCCAGTCGCGCTGCTCGGCGGTGTCGGGGACGGCGAGGCCGCGGGCGCGTTCGATGCCGGCCCACGCGGTGTCCGGGTCGGTGCCGTTGAGGATGAGCAGGGCGGCGGCCAGCAGGGACGAGCGGCCGATGCCCGCGCGGCAGTGGGTGGTGATGTGGGCGCCCTCGCGCAGCTGCCCGGCGAGGGCGCGCAGGGTGGGCAGGATGGCGGGGAGGTCGGGGATGGTGCGGTCGGGGATGGGTATCGCGACGTAGCGGAGGCCGGCCGCCTCGGCCGCCCGGGGTTCGTCCGCGAGGCCGAGCTCCTCGCGTTCGGGGGCGGTGAGCGCGCAGACCAGGACGTCGACTCCGGCGACTTTCAGTGCGGTCATCTCGTCTTCGAGCCAGTCGTTCCCGCGGGGCCTGGCCATGGTGCTCAGCCGGCCGGGCCCCGGCAGGTCGACAGTGAAAAGGGCAGGGCGCATCGAGGTACCACTCTCGCTGGGGAGTCGGCCAGTCGGCCGGTCAGGTCCTGACGGACCGCAGGATGACGAACTTCGGGTCGCTGGTGACGACCTCGCAGTTGCCGAACAGCCGTCGCAGCTTGACATGGTAGCCAAGGTGGCGGTTGCCGATGACCCAGAGTTCGCCGCCGGGGCGCAGCACCCGGCGGGAGCCGGTGAACATCCGCCAGGCGGTCGCGTCGGTGGTCGCCTGGTGGGTGTGGAACGGCGGGTTGTTGAGCACCAGGTCCACCGAATCGGCCGGCACGTCGGACAGGCCGTCGCCGACCAGGAAGTGCCCGGCGGCGCCGGCCGGGGTGTTCGCCCGGAAGGTCGCCTCGGCCGAGGCCACCGCCTGGTAGGACTCGTCGATGAAGGTCAGCTCGGCACGGGGGTTGGCCAGCGCCGCGGCCGTGCCGACCACGCCGTTGCCGCAGCCCAGGTCGACGATGTGCTGCGGCCCCCGGCCCTGCGGGAGGTGGCGCAGGAAGAACCTGGTGCCGATGTCGAGGCGTTCGGCGCAGAAGGTGCCGGCGTGGTTGGTGACGGTCAGGCCGGCGGCCACGCCGATGTCGGCGGGCAGTTGGTAGGCGTGCGGCCACGGGCTGGCGGCGTGCTCCGGCCGGGCGTCGGGGGTGCAGAAGATCAACCGGGCCTTCTTCTCGGCCAGCGAGGTGCGGGTCGGGCCGAGGATCCGCTCGAAGAGCTTCAGCGTCGAGGTGTGGATCTCGGTGACCATGCCGGTGCCGATCACGACGGTGTCGGCGTGCACGCCCGGCGCGAGGCGGTGCAGCTGGTCCTCCAGCAGCGCCAGGCTCTTGGGCACCCGGATCAGCAGGACGTCGATCCGGGAGGGCGGCGCGTCCTGGGTCGACAGCAGCTGGACGGCGCCGGCGTCGACGCCGTTGCGTGCCAGGTTCGCCCGGGTCGCCTGCTGGGCGAGGAACGAGTCGGTGATCTGCACGGGGGCGTACGCGGCGAGGGCGGTGGTCAGCGCACCCCAGCGGTCGCCGACGACGACCACCGTGCCGGACACGGCGAGGGAGTCGAGGTGCCGCAGCAGGTAGGCGTCGGCGGCATCCCAGGCGCGAAGCGGGTCGCGGGGGTCCGCGGGGAAGCGGGCGAGGTCGAGGTCACCCCGTGACGTGGTCAGACTGTTCATCGTGCTCTCAGGCTAGCCGAGCGGCGACGGGCCGTCGGACCACCACGGTGGGACTCACCTGCTCAGAGCAGCAGGTTGACGTCGCCGAACTCGTGCCAGAGGTAGCGGTGGGCGAGCGCCTCGGTGTAGCAGAGGTCGAGCAGCGGGCGGCCGGCGATCGCCTCCAGCATCAGCAGGTGCGAGGCGCGCGGCTCGTGCCAGCCGGTCAGCAGGCCGTCGACCAGGCGTACCCCGCGCTCGGGGGTGATCACCAGGTCCGTCCAGCCGTCGGCCGCGCGCGGACGGCCGTCCGGGCCGACGGCGGACTCCAGCGCGCGGACGGCGGTGGTGCCCACCGCGATGGTCCGCCCGCCGGTGGCCCGGACGTGTTCGACCAGCCGGGCGGTCGTCTCCGGGACCTTGAACCGCTCCGCGTACGGCGCCTCGTGGGCCTCCGGGGAGGCGACGCCGGTGTGCAGCGTGATCGGCGCGATCAGGATGCCGCGCGCCACCAGGGCGCTGACCAGCCGGGGCGTGAACGGACGGGCCGCGCTGGGCATTTCACTGCTGCCGGGCTCGGCGGCGAAGACCGTCTGGTAGGCGGCGAGCGGCCAGTCGCGGTCGACGTAGCCGTACCGGATGGCCTTGCCGTGCCGGGCCAGATAGGCGGGGAGCGGCGCGGGCAGGGTGAGCCGGGCGTACCAGAGCCGGGCGGTGAACGGTCCGGTCAGCACGGCGCGGCCGCCGGCCGGCAGGGCGAGCGCCAGTTCGGGGCGCGCCGGGCTCTCCTCGGGCGGGAAGTACCCGGCGGCGGCGGACCCCGCGGCGGGCGGGCGGCGCAGTTCGACGAGGTGGGTGCCGCGGGGATCCGGATGCGCGGAGGAGAGGTGCAGCACCACCGCCGTACCGTCGGGCAGCCGGGCGGGCAGTGCGGCGGGCAGCGTCGCGGAGTTGTTGACGACCAGCAGGTCGCCGGGGCGCAGCACGGTCGGCAGTTCGGCGAACGAGCGGTGCTCGGCGCTCTGTTCGCCGCGGTGGCCGACCAGCATCCGCACCTCGTCGCGCGCCGTGCCGCGGGCCTCGGCGGGGGCGTGGGCGGACAGCTCGGACGGGACGGCGAAGTCGAAGCCGGTCACGGTGGTGGTCGTCATCTCGGTGGTGGTCGTCATCTCAACTCCCCGCCGGCGTCCGCAGGTCGGCGGCGCGGTAGCGGCCCGAACCGGGCCGCTCGCGCAGCAGCGCGCGGAAGGCCGGGACGACCGTCGCGGGCAGCGGCCGATCCGAGATGTCCTCGCCGGGGAAGGCCTCCTGGTGCATCCGGGTGCGCAGGTCACCGGGGTCGACCGACCAGACCCGCAGCTGCGGCTCCTCGACCGCGAGGACGGCCGAGGCGTGGTCCAGGGCGGCCTTGCTCGCGCCGTAGCCTCCCCAGCCGGGGTAGGCCTCGACCGCGGCGTCCGAGCTGAGGTTGATCACCGTGCCACCGTGCGAGCGGAGTTGGGGCAGCAGCAGCTGGGTGAGCGCGATCGGGGCGAGGACGTTGACCTCGAAGGTCTCCAGCAGGCCGGGCAGCGGGAACTCGGCGAGGGTGGGCAGCGCGGCGCCGGCGAGGTCGTAACCGGTCAGCGTGGAGGCGTTGTTGATCAGCAGCTCGGCGCCGCCGAGCCGGGCGGCGGCCTCGGCGAGGTCGGCCCGGTGGTCGTCGTCGACCACCGATCCGGGCAGCGCCGTCACGGTGGTCAGCCGGCTCAGCGCGGCTTCGGCGGCGGAGAGTTCGGTTCCGTCGCGGGCCGTGATCACCAGCTGCCAGCCGTCCTCGGCCAGTGACCGGGCGAGTTCGAGGCCGAGGCCGCGCGAGGCACCGGTGACCACGGCGACGGGACGGGCGGAGGCGGCGGGGCGCGGGGTGGGGTCGGTGAGGTCCATGACTGCACTCTCCCTCCGCGGCCGCCGGCGGCGGATCGGCCGACGGTCGGGAGCGGGCGGGGCCCTTGGTCCTAGGGCATCGGAAGGTCCTAGGACCACCGACCAGGGCAACGCGAGGGAGGGGCTGGCGCCCGGGCCGCGAGTGGGGCCAGAGTGGCGGGATGCAGACAGCACTGTCCGTGATGGACTTTTTGAACCGGGCCGAGCAGGTGTACCCGGACCGGCTCGGCATTGTCGACGAACCCGTCCAACCAGCCGAGCCCTGGCACGAGTTGACGTATCGACGGATCGCCGAGCTGGCCCGCGCGCAGGCCGCGGGGTTGGACCGGCTGGGGATCGGCCAGGGCGAGCGGGTCGCGATCGTCTCGCACAACTCGGCCAGGTTGATGACCTCGCTCTTCGGAGTCAGCGGATACGGGCGGGTGCTGGTCCCGATCAACTTCCGACTGAAGGCCGAGGAGGTCGCCTATATCGTCGAGCAGAGCGGCGCCACCCTGCTGCTGGTGGACCCGGAGTTGGACGAGGCGCTGGCCGGGGTGCCCTGCGCCCGCCGCTATGTGCTCGGTGCCGAGAGCGACTCCGAGCTGTACGACTTCGACCATGAGCCGGTCCGCTACGAGATCGACGAGAACGACACCGCCACCATCAACTTCACCAGCGGAACCACCGCCCGCCCCAAGGGCGTTCAGCTCACCCACCGCAACTGCTGGCTGAACGCCACCCTGATGGCCCTGCACTTCGGGGCGAACGATCGCGATGTGTATTTGCATACTTTGCCCATGTTTCACGCGAACGGTTGGGGGATGCCCTACGGCCTGACCGGCCTGGGCGCCCAGCACATCGTGCTGCGCAAGGTGGACGGCGCCGAGATCCTGCGCCGGGTCGAGCGGCACGGGGTGACCTTCCTGTGCGGCGCGCCCGCGGTGTGCACGGCGGTGCTCGACGCGGCGGCCGACTGGGACGGGCCGATCCCCGGCCGCGACCGGGTGCGGATCATCGTGGCCGGCGCGCCCCCGCCGAGCAGCGTGATCCAGCGCATCGAGAGCGAGCTGGGCTGGGAGTTCATGCAGATCTACGGCCTGACCGAGACCTCCCCGATCGTCACGGTGAACCGCACCCGCGCCGAGTGGGACGGGCTGTCGGGCGCCGAGCGGGCCGATCGGCTGGTCCGCGCGGGCGCCCCGGCGATCGGCACCGAGCTGCGGGTGGACGAGCAGGGCGAGGTGCTGGTGCGCTCCAACACCGTGCTCACCGGCTACTGGGACCGCCCGGACGAGACGGCGGCCGCGCTGAAGGACGGCTGGTTCCACACCGGGGACGGCGGCACGCTGGAGGACGGCTACCTGACCATCTCGGACCGGAAGAAGGACGTGATCATCACCGGCGGCGAGAACGTCAGCTCGATCGAGGTGGAGGACGTCCTCTACGACCACCCGGACGTCGCCGAGGTCGCCGTAATCGGTGTGCCGGACACCAAGTGGGGTGAGACGATCAAGGCGCTGGTCGTCCTCAAGCCGGGCCGCAGCGCGGACGAGGCGGCGCTGATCGCGCACTGCAAGGCCCGGATGGCGGGCTACAAGTCCCCCACGTCGGTGGAGTTCCGGGACACCCTGCCGCGCACCACCACCGGCAAGCTGCAGAAGTTCCGGCTGCGCGAACCGTACTGGGCCGGCCGCAGCCGCGGCGTCAACTGAAGGAGCTGCCGAAGACATGCCCGACCTCTCTGAGCTGATCACCGACCTGACCGCCGAGTGCTCCGAACTCGACGCCCTGGTGGCCGACCTGACCACCGAGGGCTGGTCCACCGAGACCTCCGCCCCCGGCTGGACGATCAGCCACCAGATCTCCCACCTGGCCTGGACGGACGCCTGGGCGCTGCGCGCGCTGCGTGAGCCGGTCGGCTTCGAGGCCGCCGCCCGGGACCTCTTCACCGGGCCCGACAACGCCGTCGACGCGGGCGCGGAGGCCGGCGCACGGCGGCCGCACGGCGAGCTGCTGGCCGACTGGCGGGCCGGACGGGCCGAGCTGGCAAAGGAGTTGGCCGCGGCCGACCCGGCCGGCAAGCTGCCCTGGTTCGGCCCGCCGATGAAGCCGCTCTCGATGGCGACCGCACGGATCATGGAGACCTGGGCGCACGGTGAGGACGTCGCCGACGCCCTCGGCGTGCAGCGGGCGCCGACGGCCCGGCTGCGGCATATCGCCCATCTGGGCTTCCGTACCATCCCGTTCGCCTTCGCGGCCAACGGACTCCCGCAGCCCGACGCCGCGCTGCGCGTCGAACTCACAGCCCCCGACGGCGAGTTGTGGGTCTGGGGACCGGCGGACGCGGTGGACCGGATCAGCGGCCCCGCGCTGGACTTCTGCCTGCGGGTGACCCAGCGCCGGCACCCGGACGACCTGGCCCTGACGGCGGTCGGCCCGGTGGCCACCGCCTGGCTGCCGATCGCCCAGGTGTTCGCGGGGCCGCCGGGAGCCGGACGGGCGCCGTCCGCCTGATCCCCTTCGCCACTGACGCCGAGCGGCCGACGCCCACGGGTGTCAGCCGCTCGGCGTCAGCCCGCCCAGCAGCAGGCGCAGCGCGAGCTCGAAGCCGCGCTCGTCCAGCCCGCCCGGACCACCGCCGCGTGCCGTCGAGGCCTCCAGGGCTCCGGCCAGCTCCGGGTAGTGCGGCCGGTAGTCGGCCGCCGCGCGGGTGAATCCCGCGGTGAAGGTCTCCAGCGCCGAGCCCAGCACCAGGTAGTCCAGCGCGGCCGCCGCCTCCGCCGCGTCGGCCGGTGCCAGCCCGGCGGCGGTGAGCGCACCGAGCAGCTTGTCGTACCCCAGCAGCTGGCGAGTCGCCTCGACCCGGCGCCGGGCGAGCAGCGCGATGGTGTTCGGGTGCCGCAGGAAGACCTGCCGGTAACCCCGGGCGTAGCGCGCCACACCCGCCCGCCAGTCCTCGACACCGGTCGCGCCGTCCAACGGCGCGTGGTCGATCTCGGCGTTGACCAGCTCGGCCAGCGCGTCCAGCAGCTCGTCCTTGCCGCTCACATGGTTGTAGAGCGAGGCCGCCTTGACGCCGAGCCGCTCGGCCAGCGCCCGCATGGTGAGCCCGGCAGGGCCGTGCTCATCGACCACGGCCAGGGCCGCTCTGGCGATGATCTCCCTGCTCAGCAGGTTCCTGACCGGTCGCCCCACGCCCCCGCCTCCCGTTGATCCGCCGTCGCAGTGAAGGTTACAGCCCGATGAGTGCGACTTCTTGAGGTACCTGTCACTGCGGCGATGGGCTGACCTGCGCTGGTGCCAGTTGCATCTCGCACCGCGGCATCCGGAATGCTGAGCCTTGTTGGCACTTTGGTACACGATCACGGCAGAGCGAGACGAACATATGTACGCCTGATTTCCGAAACGCCCTTCCCTGCGGGGATCTTCGCCGTAGGTTCGTCCTACGTGATCAGGTCATGACGAAAGGCGAGGGGCCTAGCCTCAACGTTATCTCTGCGGGTCCGACCGAAGGGGGCTTACTCGTCACCCAGTTCGAGGTTCACCGCCTGGACGAGCTGGTCGATGATCTCCGGGAGGAGGCGGTGGCCGATGTCGGCGCTGGCCTTTCCGGCTTGGTAGATGACGCCCGTGCGGGTCTTGAGGGCGTCGGGGACGGGCAGGATCAGGTAGCGGACCCTGCGTTCGCTGGTGTCGTCGGCCAGCAGGTGTTCGCGCACTTGGTGCGGGGCGATGTGCATCATCAGGCTGGTCTCGACCATCGCCGCGTGGTTGTCCTCGCTGCGGGCCACGCCGTTCTCGCGGGCGATGTCGTTACGGGTGTCCTCGGGTGCGAAGTCCCACCAGGCTGCTGCCATGACCTTGGCACCGGGGGCCTGGGCGAGGAAGAGCTCGGCGGCCTCGTGGACGACCGGCAGGTTCGCGATGTGGCCGTGCAGGACCAGGAACCTGCGCGCGCCGTGCCGGTAGGAGGCGGTGAGCACATCCAGGACCAGCTGGGTCATGGTCGAGGCCCGCAGGTTGGTCATGCCGGGGAACTCACCGCCGGCGCGCACGGGGTCGGTCTTGACGCCGAACGGGATCGGCGGCAGGACCAGTGCAGGGATGCGGGCGTCGAGCTGTTCGGCGAGGTAGGTGGCGATGACGGTGTCGGTGGACAGCGGCAGGTGCGGGCCGTGGGCCTCGATGGCGCCGATGGGCAGGACGACGGTGTGGGTCGTGATCCGTTCCTCGTACTGCGGCCACGACAGATCCTGAACACGCATGGGTGATGTCCCCTTCTCGGAAGCGTAGGAGACCGGGCCCGTGGTGGGCCCGGGTGTGCGTACGGTGCCTTTGTCAGTTGCGGGTCCAGCCGAGGCTGGGCACGGTGGGCCGCTGGTGTCTGCCGGCGAGCTTGAGGTTGAGGAAGTCCTCCTTGTTGCAGCAGCCGTTGCCGGCCTTGCAGTTGTTCCAGGGCACCTCGCGTAGCGGGAGGCGGAAGTCGGGGGCGAGGGCGTTGCCGAGGCGGTCCTGCTTGAGGACGTAGTACCGGGAGCAGGGGTACACCTCGCCGTCGATGCCGATGTAGAGGTAGTCGTGGCCGGCCGAGCAGGGCTGGCCCTGAACGTCGTTGAGGGCGAGGAGGTTGACCTTGAGCACGTCGGGGTCGGCACCGAGCGCGATGGCCTGCTGGATGCCGGCGTCGGTTTGGAGGATGGGGGCCATCTGAGTGGCCTGGTGGTGGTCGCCGGTGGCGGTGCCGGGGTCGTAGCCGAGGTCGAGGTTGAACCGCAGTCCCGCGGCCTGAGCGGCGGCCCGCAGGACGGCAATCTGTTCGGCGTTGTCGGGGAAGAGCAGTGCGTTGACGACGGTGAAGCAGCCGTACTTTTCCTGGGCGAAGCGGGCGTTGTCGATGAGGCGGTCGACGGTGATCTCGGTGTGGTGGTGGGTGATCCACAGAGAGAGCTTGGAGAGGTCGGCGTCGGCCGCGAGGCGGGGAAGGCGCCGCTTGAGCAGGGAGCCGTTGGTCAGCACCTCGACGAAGCGGACGGAGGGTTGGCGGGTAAGCCAGGCGGCCTGCGTCATGAAGTCGTTGGAGGTGAAGGGTTCGCCCAGGGTGGCCAGGCGGACGCCGACGTCGAAGGGCTGGGCGGCGATCCAGCGCACGATGCTCTCGAAGTCGCTGCGGTCCCTCGGGCGTTTCCAGTCGTAGGTGTTGCTCTTGGCGTAGTCCTTGACGGACACGCAGTAGGTGCAGTGGAAGTTGCACAGCCGCTGCGAGGAGACGTACCAGATCTTCACCATGGGTCGCATCGCCGTCACCGCCCCTGGTCTGCGGCGGTCGCGGGGAACGCGGCGAGGGGGCGGAACTGCCGTTCGGGAAAGTCGGGCCGCTGATCGTGGCAGGTGCGGCAGAGGAAGTCGGCGGGGGCGTCCTCGGCACCGAAGACGCGCCGCCGCAGCCGGATCGCGGCCGGGCTGGTCATGATCTCGTGGAGGGAGCCGTCGCGGATGTGGCCGAAGACCTCGCGCTGGTGGAAGTCGTTGCAGCAGGCGAACAGGTCGCCGGTCACGGAGAAGTAGGCGTGGTTGAGCGGCCAGCTGCAGCCGCCGAGGCGGCCTGCGGCGTGGACGTCCTGGTGGTACTCGTTGGTCAGGACGCCGGCGCGGTCGCAGGTCTGGGTGGGGTGGACCGTCACGCCGCGCGGCTCGTAGCGCTCGCGCAGACCGTCAGCGCTGCGCTCGAGGTCCTCGTCGGTGCCGTTGACGGCGACGGTGATCGGGAAGCCGGCGTCGATGGCCAGGTCGAGGTGGCGCAGGCTGGCGCGGTAGGTCGTCGCACCCGTGAGCCGCTGGAACTCTGCGGCGTCGAGCGAGGGGATGTTGACGACCAGGTGGTGGAGCACGCCGGTCTGCGCGAGCAGGTCGATCTTGGCCGGGGTGAGAGCGGAGGCGTTGGTGCTGAGCGACAGCTTCAGGTGGTGGTCGGCGAGCAGGTGGACGCGCTGGTCGAAGAAGCGGTCCAGGGTGGGCTCGTTGAAGAAGTGGAAAGTGACGAACTTGATCGTCTCAGCATGGGGCTGGAGCTTGCCGAGGATCTCCTCATACAGGTCCATGGGCATCGTGGCGGCCGGCTTGGGCTCGGTGGACACCGGGCAGTAGCGGCAGCGCCAGTTGCAGTGGGCGGTGATCTCGATCTGCGCGGTCAGCAGCCGGTACTCGGCGCAGATCTCCTCGGGCGGCTGGAGCCAGCCCTTGGCGGTCAGGTGCTCGATGAGGTCCTGGCCGAACTCGGCGGCCAGCTCGCCGGCGGGCAGCGGGTCGCGGGCGGCCCTGTTCAGCGCGGCCAGTCCGGCCGCGTCGTGCTGCCAGTCGACGCGGCGGCCCAGGCCGATCACTCCGTAGGCGGCGCCTGCGGGGTCGGTGATGACGGGGAGGGTGGGGCCGCGGGTGTCGGTCATGTAGATGACCGGGGCGGGCTCGCCGGAGCGGATCACGGTCAGGTACGGGGAGGTCTGGAGCAGGTCGGGGAGCACGGGTCCTCCGAAGGGGATGGCGCGGCGGTCAGGCCGCGGTGCGGGCGGGGCGGGCCGCGCGGATGAGGTGGAAGAGGCAGGAGTAGGGGATGCGCTCGACCTGGCGGATGCGCCAGGCGGGCAGCTCGGCGTGGCCGCGGGAGTTGACGCGCGGCTCGTCGAAGCCGGTCACCGTGAGCCCAGCGGTGGTGAAGGCGTGCCAGTAGGTGCTCAGCGGCCGGTGCACGTACGGGATCGGGGCGAAGCCCTCCCAGGCGGTCAGCAGGTAGGGGCCGGCGCCGAAGTAGTCGTCGACGGCGTAGGAGGCGGCCTCTTCGGGACGTGGGGAGTCCGGGGCCGGGCGGTGCCAGTGGCGCGGGCCGCACGAGAAGCAGGGGTGGCTGAGCGCCACGGCCATCCGGCCGCCGTCGCGCAGGACCCGTCCGGCCTCGGACAGGGCGGCGTCCAGGTCGGGGACGGAGGTGAGCAGGTGGTTGCAGACGATCGCGTCGAAGGAGCGGTCGGCCAGCGCGTTGAGGTCGGTGGCGGAGGCGGCGAGGTAGGTGATCCCGAGCGGCTGGGCCTGCTCGTGCCGCATGGCGGCCTCCAGCATCCGCCGGCTGATCTCGACGCCGGTCACGTCGGCGCCGGCCTGGGCGAGCTTGCGGGCGAGGTAGCCGTTGCCGCAGCCCAGGTCGAGCACCTCGGCTCCGGCGAGGTCGCCGAGCGGGGCGAGCAGGGCGTGGTCGGTGACGTACTTGCGGTGCTCGTCGCCGTCGGCGTCGAAGCCGGCGTCCCACGGCTTGGTGTTCGTGTCCCACAGTGCGGCGATGGCAGTGTCGTCGAGACCCTCGGCGCGGTGCTGGTCGGCCGGCAGGGTGCGGGGTATGAAGGGCTTGGAGCTGATGGCCAGTGCCGGGACGGCGGCTTGGCCGGTGACCGGGTGGCGGTGCTCGAACTCCAGCCGTTCCAGGGAGGGTTGGGCTTTGCCGGTCCACGGGGAGCGGTAGCGGAAGTAGTACTGCCAGGCGGCGAAGGGCTCCTCGACGGTCTCGGTGCCGATCGCGCAGGTGGAGCAGTAGAAGCGGCGGGTGGCCGGGCAGTAGGCGGTGGCCATGAAGTGGCGGGCCTGGCGGCAGAGCGCACAGGTGTAGCGCCAGTGCAGGTGGCAGCGCGGGGCGGGTGAGCCGAGGTCGAAGGCGGCGGTGCGCAGGGGGTAGTCGTCCTGGGCGGTGTTGATGGCCCGGCAGTAGAAGCACGCGGTCCCGGCGGGCTGGGTCACGTCGCCTCCTGGAGGCAGAAGTAGTGGGGTATGCGGGCGTGGTCGGGCGGTCGGCCGGTGGTGAACCAGCGGTGGGTGTCGCCGAGGACCGCGTCGAACATCTGGTGCGGGATCGGCAGTCCCGCGGCGATGCGCTGATTACGGTGCTCTTCGAGGGCGTCCATCCACACGCGGAAGGCCAGCACGTGGGTGTCGCGGGTTGGCCAGGCGGCGTGGATGCGGCGACGGACCACGGTGAAGGGGCTGGGCACACTCCGCTGGGCGTCGGCCACCAGGCCGCTGCCGTGTGGGAGTTGGTGGTAGATCGAGGTGAGCGCGTCGACGAAAGCGGCACGGTAGCCGAGGGTGCGGGTGAGGGACAACCACATGTCCCAGTCCTCGCAGTGCGTGAGGCTCTCGTCGAAGTGCACCGGGCTGTCGCGGAAGGAGCGGGTGACCACGGAGCCGGTGTGGATGTAGTTGGCGACCAGCAGGAAGTCCGCGTCGTACGGGTACGCCTTGGTGGGCATGCCCAAGCGGTCGTCCGGAAGCTGGGCCAGGCGCCGGCCGGCGACGAGCGCGCCGAGGTAGACGAGGTCGTCTCCGCTGGTGTGCAGGTGCTTGACGGCGGTGTCCAGATGACCGGGCAAGACGATGTCGTCGTCGTCCAGGAATGCGAGCAGGTCCCCTTGGGAGCGGGCGATGCCGGCGTTTCGCGCGGCCGAGACGCCGCGGTGTTCGGGCAGTTCGACCAGGATGAGGTCCAGGCCCAACTGCCTGGCCCAGGCGGCCACTGGGCGGGTGAGCGATGGGCCGGCGTCGTTGACGACGAGGACCTCGAAGTCGGTGTACGTCTGGGCCGCCAGGCTGGCCAGGGCCTGGTGCAGCAGCTTCGGCCGCTGGCGGGTGGGCAGGATGACGCTGATCACCGGAAAGCCTCCTCCGATGGGCAGTGCGAGGTCAGGCCCTGGTGTCCTCGGCGGGCGCCGGGCGGCCCTGCAGGAGCCTGGTGGTGGCGCCCGGGACGCCGGACAGGCGGTAGAAGGTGACGCGGCTGGTGTCGGCGGCGCGGGGTTCCTTGCGGGTCTGCCATCGCCAGGCGATGCGTCGGCGCGGGGTGACCTCGAAGGCGCGTCCGGTTTGGGCCTCGCAGACGAGGGTGTTGCCGTTGGGGAGCCGTTCGCAGCCGCCGGCCAGCTCGGTGAAGAACCGCTCGCCCGGCCGGGTGCCGTACTGCCACACGATCTTCCGGGCCGCAGGGTCCACCTCCAGCACACGGGAGCGGCCGACCGCGCGCCCGTTGTCGAAGACCAGCAGGTTCCCACCTGGCAGCATCGAGGGTTGGTGCTGCCCGGACATCTCACCCGGACCCCACCACCACAGCACCCGAGGCGTGTCCGGGTCGACCACCGCGATCAGGTCCAGGTTCCGCATCGACACCAACACGGAGCCGGCGGGCCACAGTCCGGCCGGGTGCTCGGCCAGCACCTCGACGGTGTTGGTGTGCAGGATGTCGCACGGTGAGCCCTGCAGCTGCCGCAGCAGTTGCAGCGCGCGGGTGACCGGGCCGCTGGAGGAGCCGGTGGCGAACAGGTACTCGGCCTCGCCGGTCAGCGTCCCGCCGTCACGGGCGAACGCGGCCTGCTTCACCACGATCAGGCGGCGGATCATGGACGCGAGGGCGGGTTCGGTGGCCAGGACGTCGAGCAGGGACACCTCGCCGACCGGGCGACCGCTGGCGTCGAGTTCGGCGAGCGTGTTGTCCAGCACCGTGGCCGACAGCCCGTCGAAGGTGATGCGGCGCGGTGCTTCGGCCAGCGCCAGCACGCCACCACCGGGCAGCAGGGCCAGGTCGTGGTGGGCGGCGATGTCGGCCTGCCACAGCAGCGTGGAGTCCGGGGCGAGCTTGAGCAGCGCGCGCAGCGGCACCATCGCAAACAGGCAGCCGTCCTGGTCGACTTCGACGTGGTTCCAGCCGCGCAGGAAGCTCGGCGGGTCGTCCGACAGCGGGGGCTGGGCGGCGCGGTGGCTCCAGGTGTGCACCTCGGCGCCCCTGCGGTCGATGAGCCTGGCGTACGGCGTGGGGTAGGAGGAGGCCGGGGAGTAGACGAAGTGGTCGACCCTGTCTCCATGGTCGGGCATGGCCTGGTCGTGCTCGGGTGTCGCGGACAAGAGCGCGCTCCTTGGTGGGCTGAGTGGCCTGGTGGAGGTCGCTTTCAGTGGTGTTCGGCCGGCGGGCCGGTCGGTTCAGTCGCGGGTGATGTCGCGGTTCGCGGCGAGGATCTCCTGCGCCGTCTCCCACAGGGCCGGCAGCGCGGCGACGGTCTCCTTCGCCTTGGCGAGGAGGTCGCTCGGTGAGGTGATGCCGAGGTCGGCGAGGACTTCCTCGAACGCGGGCGCGAGTGCGTGGCCACGGTCCGGGGCGTCGGCGGCGAGGATCTTGTGGCAGCGGGCGAACGTCGCCACGATCCAGAACATGGCTTCACGGTGGTCGCCTCGGCGCGCGAGCTCGTAGCTGGCGTCGATGGCGATCGGCCGCGCGGCCGGGGTGATGTCGGTGCTGAAGAAGAACGGGGTCCTGGCATTCGCCGACGCCGCGTCGAAGGTCCGGGCCAAGGCGTCGACGTGGTACTCGACCCGGTCGGCCGTCAGGTTCTGGCAGCCCGTCATCCGCAGCAGGCCCGGGTATTGGTCGGTGAGGCCGTACTCGGCCAGGACGTCGCGGGCCCGCAGGTAGCGCAGCCGAACGGTGGGGTTGCGCAGGGCTGCGACGAGCAGGAGGTGGGTGGTGACGCCGGTCGGGAACAGCCAGTTCGTCACCTGGTCGTGCCAGGGCGCCGTGGTGTCGAGGGACCTCAGGGAGGTTTCGATCTTCTGGCGGACACTCTCGCAGCGGCGCCGCACCCATGGCTCGTCGGCGAAGGAACGCGCGACCTGGGCCTGCAGCTCGCGCAACTCGCCGGTCGGGTCGTCGATGACGGTGTCGCGGCTTAGGCCCCCGGCGAGGTGGTAGTTCGCCAGCGCCGCCGGGGCCGGCCAGAGCTGCTCCCAGGACAGATGAGTGACTTCCAGCAGCACGCCCTGGTGCTCGAACTTGCCGAGCTTCAGTCCCTCGACGGGCTTGTCGGTGACCAGCATGATGTCCACGTCGGTGCCGACGGGAAGTGCCGCGTCCGGGGCGAGGGCCACCGTCGAACCGCTGAAGTACGCGCCGCGGTACCCCTCGTACCGCTGGCCTTCCCGCTTGACCCAGTCCGCTGCCGCACCACGTGCTGTCTGAATGTCCATGGGCGTCATTGTGCCGCCGCCCGCGGCCGCCGGGCCGCCTACCGAGCCCGCACGAGCGTCCCCAACTCGGCCTATTGACAAGGCGTTCGACCTGTCGAACGAGTCTCGCCCGCCCGCAGCGAGTGGCGCTGCGGCGATGTCGCCGGCGCCGTGGTCCGGCTCAGCACACTCGTTCCTCTCGTAGGGCAGGTGGCACCTGATCTGCTTGCCGATCGGCGTGAGGTCGACCTGCCATCCGGAGGAGAGGAGGTCGACCAGGGGAAGTCCGCGACCGGACTCCGCACGGCCGTCAGTCGGCATCGGGCTGCGGACCGGCAGCCGGTCCCGCTGCGGGTCGTGGACCTTGACCCAGACGCCCTTGGGGTCGGCCTCGACCTCGACGACCAGCGGGACGAAGTCCCCGCAGGCCCGCACCGAGTTCCCGATGAGGTCCGATGCCACCAGCTGGACCGCCTCGGTCGTCGCGGTCGCGACCCCCGCCGCAGTCAGCGTCTTGTCCGCCAGTTCCCGCACGACCCGCAGGTGGTCTCGGGAGGCGCTCATGTGGACGGCGAAGCCGGACGGTCTGATCGTCAGGTAGAAGCCGAGGGCCGCCTGCGCGATCGTCTCGGCAGGGACCTGGCCATGCGGTACGGGATCGCGCACAGTGCGGCGCGGCGCGCAGAGAGCCTGGTCATCGTGCATAGCGTGCTCCCATTCGAAAGAGCGTTCCACCAGGCCCGGTTGAGGGCGCGGTCGCGCGCTGCGGAGTCGGAAAGCACGTCGGTATCCGGACATGGATCAGCGTCCGGCACCCGGCGCACGGCAGCGGCATATGCCACGAAGCGTGGTTGGAGCATCACGCTTTGCTACCGCTCCACAGCATGCCCCCAGACGCGGCATGCGGGCAATATGCCCTCCTGATATTTCTTCAGATCGGTTGCCCACCGCACTCGTCGACCGCCACACTGGGTCCATGGCGCACAGGAGTCCGGCACCCCAGTCCGTGTATCGCCGTCAACTTTCTTCCCAGCTCAAGGCATTGAGAGAGGCGGCGGACCTGACGCTGACAGCGGTCGCTGAAACCGTCGAAGTGAACCAGGGCTCGCTCAGCCGCATCGAGACCGGCAAGCGCGGCACGACGCCAGTGCTGGTAAAAGCCCTGCTCGACTGTTACGGCGTCACCGATCCAGCCGTTCGGGAGGACCTCCTGGACCTGGTGCGTGCCGACCTGGCCCAGCGCAACACCTGGTGGCGCAAGTATTCGGCGCTGATGAACCCCACCCAGTACGTCGGCTACGTGACGCTGGAGTCCAGCGCGAGCACCCTTCGTTCCTACGAGTCGCAGCTGATCCCGGGGCTCCTTCAGAGCGAGGAGTACGCGCGGCGGGTCATCACGGCGATGCGCGTCGACCTGGACGCGAAGGGCATCGAGGCCCTCGTGGACGTCCGCATGCAGCGGCAGATCCTGCTAGACGCCGAGGACGCCCCGAAGCTGTGGGCCGTCATCGACGAAGCCGCCATCCGCCGCATGCGCGGATACCCGGCGGTCATGAAGGGCCAGCTGGAGCACCTGCTGGACGTGGAGCCCCGCACCAACGTCACCCTGCAACTGTTGCCCTTCGACACCGGATTCCATCCGGCCCTGTACGGCTCCTTCATGCTCATGGGCTTCCCCGAACCCAACCCGGACCTGGTATGGGTGGAGAATCTGACCAACTCGGTCTGCTTCGAGGGGGCAGCCGACGTGGAGCGCTACACCGAGGTCTTCGACCACCTGCGAGCCTCAGCCCTCGGACCTCCGGAGACTCGCAGCCGTATCAAGAGCATGATCAAGGAGCTGTGTACGTGAGCACCGCCAAGCCCGACCCCGCCGAGCTCGACTTCTCCGCCGTCAACTGGGAGAAGAGCCCGTTCAGCGGGGGCAACAACAACTGCGTGGAGTTCGGCGCCGTCGGCGGCTTCGTAGCCATGCGCGATTCCCAGCGGCCCGAGCAGACGCCGCTGGTCTACACCCGCGACGAGATCAAGGCCATGATCCTCGGCGCGAAGGCCGGGCACTTCGACCACTTCGCATGACCGGATCGCTGGCGTGATGAGCGGCGGAGGCCGGCCCCAGAGATAGTGGGGCCGCCCTCCGCCGTCATCCTCCCAGACACACCGCCGATCTAAAGGAAACCCACCCGGCCCTCGCCGGCTCCTGGACCGACTCAGCCGGCCGCTCTGATCGAGGCGTTGACCTTGGCGGAGGCAGCCGCGGAACGGACCGCCGCCGCCTCGACGCCAAACAGGCCGTGCGGCGCCTGCGGAGAACCGCGAGCTGCGGCCCGATGCCCACCAATTACCCAGAGCGACCTGGCAGCCAGCGGCCGTGCAGCAGAAGAACGCCCAGAAGATGAACGCGGGAAGCCCGTTGCTGTTGCCGTGCAGCGTGCACACCCCCGCGCCGGAGCGGCTCCAGCAGACGACCGCGGACCGGCGCGCGCAGGGGAAGCCCGGTGGCGGGCAGCACTTCCGGGCGGCTACGGCTCCACGCGCGGACGAGGAGCCGTCGCCCGCAGAACTACAGCTGGCTCGCCCGCCCGGGTGGACCGCCGGCGCATGAGACGCCCGCCGGTCCGATGCTTCGAAGGCCACCTACCGTGGCGGTCGACTCCGCCACCGCAGCTCGCGACCACACTACGCCGAGGCGTCACCCGGCTCGTACCGGTTTCCTGATCCCCGCCAGGCAGGGGCGACGGGGTCCTCGGCGACGTCGCCGCCCTCCGCCAAACTCGGCGATGTCACTGACTCATAGCCGATTCGCTACTGATCGTTCCGACATCCCCGAGGCTCAACCTGGCCACGAAGCGACTGACCGGGACCACTCTCGTAACAGAGCCGACGGCGGGTTCCGACCCTCGTAGCCAAGCGCCGACTGTCGTCTCGCAGCTGATCAGGCAGACCAGCATCTAGTTGATCTTGGTGACAGCTATCGCCGTTGTGTGTCAGCTAAAGATCTCAGTCGCATCAAGGCCCTTCCGCTGCGCCGGGTGGCGGAGCTACCGTTCCCGACTAACTAAGTTAGTTTTCCCCCACGGCACAGCCACGACACAGCGAGGCGGACGCAGATGAGCGAGCAATCCCCCGGCAGACCCACCGACAACGGACCCACCGACGACAGCGAGCGGCTGGCGGCCCTCGGCTACCGCCAGGAGCTGCGCCGCAGCCTCGGCATCCTCGGCAACATCGCGATGGGCTTCGCCGTCGTCTCCCCCGTGGTCGGCCTCTACGCGGTCGCCCAGGTCGGCATGAGCATCGACGGCGGCGCCTGGGTCTGGGCACTGCCGATCTGCCTGCTCGGCCAGGCCCTCGTGGTCTGCGTCTACGCCGAACTCGCCTCGCAGTGGCCGCTGGCCGGCGGCGCCTACCAGTGGACCCGGCGCCTGGCCAACCCGTCCTTCGCCTGGATGAGCGGCTGGCTCTGGCAGTTCGCCGTGATGTTCGCCAACACCACGGTCGCCTACCTCGCCTCACCCTGGGTCTTCGCACTCTTCGGCGCCACCCCGACACCCGCCCAACTCGTGCTGGTCTCAGCCGGATTCACCCTGCTCTGCGCGCTGGTCAACGCCTACGGCATCAACCTGCTGCGCTGGTTCGTCTCGCTGGGGATCGCCGCCGAGGCGGTCGCCTCGGTGCTGGTCGGCGTCTCACTGCTGCTCTTCTTCCGCAAGCACGGCTTCTCGCTGCTCACCGACACGCTGGGCGCCCCCGCCGCCAACCACACCGGCGGCCTGATGGCCTTCCTGGCCGTGATCGCGGTGGGCGGCTGGGCGTTCATCGGCTTCGACGCCTGCGTCTCGACGGCCGAGGAGACCAAGGACGCGGGCCGCCAGGTGCCGCGCGCCATGTGGTACGCGCTGCTCAGCGTCGGCGCGGTGGTCATCCTGAACGCCGTCGCCGTGGCGCTGGCCCACCCGAACCCGGCGGACGTGGTCACGGGCAAGGACCTCGACCCGGTCACCACGGCCGTGACCAGCTCGTTCGGCGACTGGTCGGCCAAGCCGTTCGTCGTCGTGGTGCTGGTCAGCTTCACCGCCTGCCTGATGGCCTCGCAGGGCGGCGCCGCCCGCGGGCTCTACTCGCTGGCCCGGGACGGGGTCTTCCCGTTCTCCGCCAAGGTGCGCAAGGTCAACAAGCACCAGGCGCCGATCGGCGGGCTGGTCGCGGCCACCGTGATCAGCTGCTCGGCGCTGCCGCTGGGCCTGCGCAGCACCGCGATGGGCAGCCTGATCACCTTCGGCAGTGCGGCCACCTTCCTGCCGTTCTTCCTGCTCACGCTGGCCGCGCTGATCGCCCGGCTGCGAGGCACCTGGCGGCCGGCCGGCGAGGTGTCGTACGGCCGGGCCGGGACGGCGCTCAACGCGCTGGCCGTGCTGTGGACCGGCCTTGAGGTGCTGAACATCTGCTGGCCGCGCACCATCCTGGCGCCGCCCGGTGCGCCCTGGTACCAGGTCTGGGCCGCGCTGATCGGCGTGGGCACCGTCACCCTGCTGGGCCTGGGCTACCTGCTGCTGCGCCGGCCGCAGGACAGGATGCGCGAGACCGACGCGGCGGCGCCCGCCGAGGAGTTGGCACCCGCAGCAAGCTGACCCCGCAGCCGCAGCGGGCTCAACCCCGCCGGTGGCCGGGTCCGGTTGGACCCGGCCACCGGCGCATGTGACACTTCGTCATATCATGTCCATTACAAGACCCCCGCATAAACCACCAGATTAGCGCGGGCTGCGGTAACTCTGTGCGAATTTGCTCACCGAGAGCCGTCTGACCGGTTACGTCCGGTATTCCTATGGTCGGAAAGGACGCGCACTTGATCTTCAGTCGGATTCGCACCCACAGGCCGGCCCCCACCACCGGGTGCCCGATGGGCCACGGCGACAGCCCCGCCGAGCCCGCGCAGCCCCCACGCCCAGCGCCCTCCGGCGCGTTCACCGATCCCGACCAGGCGGTCGGCTTCCTGCGGCAGTTCCACGAGGAGCAGCCCGGTGTGCTCGACCCCGCAGGGCGGGTGCGCCGGGTGCTGGACGAGATCGACCGCACCGGCACGTACGAGCACACTCCTGAGGAGCTGGCCTTCGGCGCCCGGGTGGCCTGGCGCAACTCCGCCCGCTGCATCGGCCGGCTGTACTGGCGCAGCCTGGTGGTGCGCGACCTGCGCGCGCTCGGCTCGGCCGACGACATCGCCGAGGAGTGCTTCGAACACCTGCGGCTGGCCACCAACGAGGGCCGAATACGCCCGATGATCACGGTCTTCGCCCCGGACCGCCCCGGCCGGCCCGCCACCCGCGTCCTCAACCAGCAGCTGGTGCGCTACGCGGGCTACCCCCGGCCGGACGGCGGCTGGAAGGGCGATCCGGCCGGCGGCCAACTCGCCGCACGGGCCAAAGAGCTGGGCTGGAAGTCGGGCGAGGGCCGGTTCGACGTCCTGCCGCTGCTGGTCCAGGAGCAGCCCGGCGAGCGCCCGCGCTGGTACGAACTGCCGGACGACACCACCCTGGAGGTGCCGCTCGTCCACCCCGACCACGCATGGTTCGCCGAGCTCGGCCTGCGCTGGTACGCGGTGCCCGCGATCAGCGACATGACGCTGGAGATCGGCGGCATCCGCTACCCCGCCGCGCCGTTCAACGGCTGGTACATGGGCACCGAGATCGGCGCCCGCAACCTCGCCGACGCCGACCGCTACGACCTGCTGGCCGAGGTGGCCGGCCGGCTGGGCCTGGACACCGGCAACCAGCGCACGCTCTGGCGCGACCGGGCATTGGTGGAGCTGAACGTCGCCGTGCTGCACTCCTTCGAGGCGGCCGGGGTGACGATGGCCGACCACCACACCGAGTCCGAGCGCTTCCTCAAGCACATCGCCCAGGAGACCCGGTGCGGGCGCCCCACCCCCGCCGACTGGAGCTGGATCGTGCCCCCGATCTCCGGCGGCGTGACGCCGGTCTTCCACCGCTACTACGACGCGGTGGACCCCTCGCTGCGCCCGGCGTTCGTGGCGCGCGAGCCCTGGTGAGGGGTGACGGTCCGCAGGAAGCGCAGGTCGAGGCCGTCCAGTAGCGCCTCCAGGCCGGTCTCGAAGGCGCCCTCGTCGATCTGCCGACGGTGCTCGGCGATCCGGTGCGCCTCGCCGAGGTGCGGGTACTCGGTCGCGTACAGCTCGGCGTCCTCGGGGAAGCCGGCCGCGAACGAGCCCAGCGCCGAGCCGGTGACGAAGTAGCGCATCAGCGCGCCGATCCGGGTCGCCTGGCTGCGCGGCCAGCCCGCCTGGACCAGGCAGCCGTAGACGGCGTCGGCCAGCCGCAGCGCGTTCGGCCGCCGGCCCGGGCCCTGGGCCAGCACCGGGACGATCCGCGGGTGCGCGGCGAGCGCGGCGCGGTAGGAGCGGGCCCAGTCGCGCAACGCGGGGCGCCAGTCGGCGCCGGCCGCCGGGAACATCGACAAATCCACCTCGCCGATCACGCTGTCCACCACCGCGTCGAGCAACTCGTCCTTGGTCGCGAAGTGGTTGTAGAGCGAGGGGCCGCTGACCGACAGCACGGCGGCCAGCCGCCGGGTGGAGAGCGCGTCCAGGCCGTCGGCGTCCACCAGGGCCAGCGCGGCCGCGACGATCCGCTCGCGGCTGAGCAGCGGAGTACGGGGGCGGGCCATGGCGGTTCCTCCGGTGGAGTGAGTGGAACGGCATTCTCGCAGGCCCCTCTTCCCAGAACGGGCCCGGCGGCGCTAGAGTCCGAAAAAACTTGCACCGCTAGTTTTCCTGAGGGGTCAGCGATGGACCTGGAGCTGTCCGAGGAGCAGGCGGCCGTTCGCGCGCTGGCCGCCGAGTTCACCGATCGCGAGATCGTCCCGCACGCCGCCGCCTGGGACCGCGCCGAGTCCGTGGACCGGGCGATCATCGGCAAGCTCGGCGCGCTCGGCTTCCTCGGCCTGACCATCCCCGAGGAGTACGGCGGCAGCGGCGGCGACCACCTCGCGTACTGCCTGGTGCTCGAGGAGCTCGGCCGCGGCGACTCCGCCGTGCGCGGCATCGTCTCGGTCAGCCTCGGCCTGGTCGCCAAGTCGGTCAGCGGCTACGGCAGCGAGGAGCAGAAGCGGCACTGGCTGCCCCGGCTGACCTCCGGCCGGGCACTCGGCTGCTTCGCCCTCACCGAACCGGGCACCGGCTCGGACGCCGCCAACCTGGCCACCCGGGCCCGGCGCGACGGCGACCACTGGGTGCTCAGCGGGACGAAGATGTTCATCACCAACGGCACCTGGGCGGACGTCGCGCTGGTCTTCGCCCGCACCGGCGAGCCCGGCCACCGGGGCGTCAGCGCCTTCCTGGTACCGACCGACACCGCCGGCCTGACCCGCCGCGAGATCCACGGCAAGCTCGGGCTGCGCGGCCAGGCCACCGCCGAGCTGGTCCTGGACGGCGTCCGGGTGCCCGACAGCGCCCGGCTCGGCCCCGAGGGCAAGGGCTTCACAGTGGCGATGGCGGCGCTGGCCAAGGGGCGGATGTCGGTGGCGGCCGGCTGCGTCGGCATCGCGCAGGCCTGCCTGGACGCCGCGGTCGGCTACGCCAAGGAGCGCGAGCAGTTCGGCAAACCGATCGCCTCCTACCAGCTGGTGCAGGAGCTGATCTCGGACATCTCGGTCGACCTGGCCGCCGCCCGGCTGCTCACCTGGCGGGTCGCCGACCACATCGACCGCGGCCTGCCGTTCGCCACCGAGTCCTCGGTCGCCAAGCTGTTCGCCAGCGAGGCGGCCGTCCGGGCGGCCAACAACGCGCTGCAGGTCTTCGGCGGGTACGGCTACATCGACGAGTACCCGGTCGGCAAACTCCTGCGCGACGCCCGGGTGATGACCCTCTACGAGGGCACCAGCCAGATCCAGAAGCTGCTGATCGGCCGGTCCCTCACCGGCGTCAACGCGTTCTGACCACCTACACCTCCCAGGAGCCCAAAGCCGTGCGCCCTGTCTACTTCGCCGCCGCCCGCCGCACCCCGATCGGGCGGCTGCGCGGCGCTCTCTCCTCCGTGCGCCCCGACGACCTGTCGGCCGCCGTGCTGCGCGGCCTGCTGGCCGACGTCCCCACCCTCGACCCGGCCCGGATCGACGACGTCTACTGGGGCGCCGCCAACCAGGCCGGCGAGGACAACCGCAACGCCGCCCGGATGGCGGTGCTGCTGGCCGGCCTGCCCGACTCGGTGCCCGGCGCCACCGTCAACCGGCTCTGCGCCTCGGGGATGGAGGCGGTCACCACCGCCGCCCGGGCGATCGGCTCCGGCGAGGCCGAGATCGTGGTCGCCGGCGGCTGCGAGTCGATGAGCCGGGCGCCCTTCGTGCTGCCGCGCCCCGACGAGGCCCTGCCGCACCGGATGGAGACCTTCGACACCCGCCTCGGCTGGCGGATCACCAACCCGCGGATGCACGAGCTGCACGGCGTGCTGAGCATGGGCGAGACCGCCGAGGAGGTGGCCGCCCGCTACGGCATCAGCCGCGAGCGCCAGGACGCCTTCGCCCTGCGCAGCCACCAGCGCGCGGCCGCCGCCCGCAAGGACGGCCACTTCGCCGCCGAACTGCTGCCCGTGCTGCGGCCGGACGGCGTGACGGTCAGCCAGGACGAGAGCATCCGGGAGGACAGCAGCCTGGAGCGGCTCGCCCAGCTCAAGCCGGCCTTCAGGGCCGGCGGCACGGTGACCGCGGGCAACGCCTCGCCGATGAACGACGGCGCCGCCGGCCTGCTCCTGGTCAGCGAGGAGGCCCTGCACGAGCTGGAGTTGGAGCCGCTGGGCCGCTATGTCGCGGGTGCCTCGGCCGGGGTGCACCCGGACGTGATGGGCATCGGGCCGGTGCCGGCCACCCGCAAGGTGCTCGGCCGGCTCGGCTGGAGCGTCGAGGACGTCCAGGAGGCCGAGTTCAACGAGGCGTTCGCCGCCCAGGCGCTGGCCTGCGTCGACCAGTTGGGCTTCGACCCGGAGCTGGTCAACCCGTCCGGCGGCGCGATCGCGCTGGGCCACCCGCTGGGCGGCTCCGGCGCCCGCATCCTCACCACCCTGCTGCACCGGATGCGCCGCACCGGCGCCCGGCGGGGCCTGGCCACCATGTGCGTGGGCGTCGGCCAGGGCAGTGCCGTACTCGTCGAGAACAGCTGAGGGAGAGTCATATGTCCAAGTTCACCGGCAAGGTGGCCGTCGTCACGGGCGCAGCGCAGGGCATCGGCGCCGCCACCGCGCAGCTGCTCGCCGAGCAGGGGGCCACCGTCGCGGTGGTCGACCTGACGGCCGAGCGGGCGCAGGGCACGGTCGACGCCATCACCGCCAAGGGCGGCAGCGCACGGGCGTTCGGCTGCGACGTCTCCGACTACGACGCCGTGGAGGCCGTCTTCGCCGCGGTGGCAGCGGAGTTGGGTGGCATCCAGATCCTGGTCAACAACGCCGGGATCACCCGCGACAACCTCTTCTTCAAGATGCCGAAGGCCGACTGGGACACCGTGCTCGCGGTGAACCTCACCAGCGCCTTCAACTGCAGCCAGGCGGCCCAGAAGTACATGGTCGCGCAGAAGTACGGCAAGATCGTCTCGCTCAGCTCGCGCTCGGCGCTCGGCGCCCGCGGCCAGGCCAACTACGCGGCCGCCAAGGCCGGGATCCAGGGCCTGACCGCCACCCTGGCCATCGAGTTGGGCCCGTACAACATCAACGTCAACGCGGTCGCGCCCGGCTACATCGCCACCGCGATGACCGCCGCCACCGCCGAGCGGGTCGGCGCCACCCCCGAGGACCACCAGACGGAGGTGGCCGGCCGCACCCCGCTGCGCCGGGTCGGGCGCCCCGAGGAGATCGCCTCGGTGGTCGCCTTCCTGGCCAGCGAGGAAGCCTCGTACGTCAGCGGCCAGACCCTCTACGTCAACGGCGGTGCCCGCTAAGCCTGTTGGCCCGGGGGTGGCTCCCGCTACCCCCGGGCGTCCCACGCGTCGAGGATGCGCTGCTCCTTCTCCGGGCTCAGGCCGCGCTCCTGGACGCTGCGCTGGGCGAAGCTGCGGTAGGCGCCGAACGCCTCCTGCTGCCCCTGCGGGGTGTCGAGCCAGGCCCAGGTGTCCCGGATGGACTCCGCCACCGGGCGGCAGCGCAGCCCCGCCGCGATCGCCTTCGCGGAGTCCGGCTCCCAGACGGCGGGGCCGCTGTCCACGGGGCTCCACAGCGGCAGCTCGGTCCACATCTCGACCTCGTGCTCGCGGAGCAACGCGTCGTCCACCCAGACGAGTTCGGCGCGCCCACCGGTCAGCGCCACGCACTCGCCCAGGTACTCGCCCCAGGTGGTGTTGGCCCGGACCCCGCTGACCAGGTAGCGGCCGGCGGCGCCGCGCTCCACCTGGTCCAGGCCGAAGGCCGCGATGTCGCGCGCGTCGATCAGCTGCATGGTCCGCCCGGGCGCGCCCGGCGCCACCATCCGGCCGCCGCGGGCCGCCCGGTCCAGCCACCAGGTCAGCCGACGGGCGCGGTCGCCCGGACCCATGATCAGACCGGGCTGCAGGATCAGCGCGCCCGCGGGGAAGCCCTCCTCGACCGCCCGCTCGCAGCCCGACTTGAGCACGCCGTAGTCGCCGTCCTCCCGGCCCGCGTCGGGGGCGCACTCCTGACGGGGGGAGGACTCGTCCACCGGCACCTCGGGCCAGCCCTGCACCGCGTTGATGGAGGAGACGAACACATACGACGTGGTCTGCTCCGCCAGCGCCCGCACCGAGGCACCGACCACCTGGGGGACGTAGCCGCAGACGTCCACCACCGCGTCCCACGGGCCGGCCGCGGCCAGCCGCTCCAGGTCGGCCGGCACCTCGCGGTCGCCGCGGACGACCCGCACGCCCGGCAGGTCGACGGCGGTCTGCCCGCGGTTGAAGGTCGTCACCTCCCAGCCGCGCGCCAGCGCGTCGGCCACGAAGGCCTGCCCGAGGAACACCGAACCGCCGATCACCAGAAGTCTCATGCCGTCGAGTCTCACCCCGGCCGGCGCCGTTCGCGCCGGCTGTCCGCCCATAGCGCAAGTTGTCCGCCACCCGCGAACAGTGGCGGGGTCGGCCAGGTCGGCCGGGCCTTCGGGAATGGATCACGGCTGACGGGTGCTCAGAACAATTGGGGACAGTTGGGGGCAGACGAAGATCTTTGAAGGAGCGCAGATGGCTGTGACACGGGCTCTGGTCCTGGGCGGCGGCGGAGTGGCCGGGATCGCGTGGGAGGTCGGGGTGCTCGCCGGCCTGGCCGAGCAGGGTGTGGACGTCAGCGGGGCCGACTTCCTGTTGGGGACGTCGGCGGGTGCAGCGGTGGCCGGGCAGCTGGGCAGCGGGCTGGCGCTGGAGGAGCTGTTCCGCCGGCAGGTAGAGCCCGCCCTGCAGAACGTCGAGCTGGCGCCGACCGGCACGTCCGTCTCCGAGCTGATGATCCGCCTGACCGAGCTCGCCGCGACCATCCCCGATCCGGTCGAACTGGCCCGCCAGATCGGCATCTTGGCGCTGAGCGCCGATACCGTGACGGAGCCGGAGCGGCGCGCGGTGATCGCCGGGCGGCTGCCGGTGCACGAGTGGGCGCAGCGGCGGATCGCCGTGGTGGCGGTGGACGCCCACACCGGCGTGCCGCGGGTGTTCGACCGGGAGTCCGGCGTCGGGTTGGTGGACGCGGTCGCCGCGAGCTGCGCCGTGCCGGGCATCTGGCCGCCCACCACGATCGACGGCGCCCGCTATCTGGACGGCGGTGTCCGCTCCAACACCAACGTCGACCTCGCGGCCGGCTACCAGCGGGTGCTGATCGTCGCTCCGATGGTCGACCCGATGCTCGACGCGGGCCTGCGCAAGCTCCCCGAGCAGACCCGGGTCCAGCTGATCGCCCCCGACGAGGCGTCGGCCACCTCCTTCGGCGTCAACCCCCTCGACCCCGCCGTACGCACCCCGGCCGCCCGGGCCGGGTTCGCCCAGGGGCGGCAAGCAGCGGCCACCGTACGGGAGTTCTGGCTGGGCGAGTAGAACCAGGGGCGACCAGAAACCTTTACCTCGGTTTGACGCCCGGTGCGTCACGCTGGGCGTCTGGCGGAGCTATCGACCATCCGAGTTACCTGTTGGGATGGCGTGCGGTCATGTCAAGAGTCCGAATTGACTATAGATTCATCGGCTCTTCACACGATGGGATAACCGGACCGACCATGTGTTCGGTCCACCCCTCCATCAAAGGAGTTCCATGGGCACCTCCCCCGTCACCGCGGGCCCCCGACGCTCCATGACCGCGCGCGCGCTGGCGCTGCTCGCCGTCGGGGCCACCGCCCTGACGGCAGGCACGGTTACCGCGCAGACCACGGTTGCCGCTGCCAGCACTCCGGCCGGTGTGACCTTCAAGTTGCAGCCCGCCTCCGCAGGCCACTTCAGCGCCGCCGCCCGGCCGGCCCCGCTGTCGACGTCCGACTGCGTCACGCAGATCGGCATCCACTGCTACTCGCCGCTGCAGTACCGCACCGCGTACAACCTGAACCCGCTCTACAAGCAGGGCATCACCGGCAAGGGTCGGACGATCGTCATCGTCGACTCCTTCGGCTCGCCGACGATCCAGCACGACCTGGAGACGTTCGACAAGCAGTGGGGCCTGCCGGACACCCAGGTCGAGGTGCAGAAGTGGGGCAACGTCCCCGTCTTCGACCCGAAGAACGCGGACATGACCGGTTGGGCCGGCGAGACGACGCTCGACGTCGAGTACGCCCACTCGATCGCACCCGACGCGCACATCCTCCTCGTGGAGACCGCCGTCGCGGAGACCGAGGGCGTGACCGGCCTGCCCGAGATGATGGACGCCGAGCAGGCGATCATCAAGCAGGGTCGCGCCGACGTCATCTCGCAGAGCTTCGGCGCCACGGAGAACACCTTCCCCGGCTTCGACAAGGGCGACTACTCCTCGCTCACCAACCTGCGGTACGCCTTCAAGGCCGCCGCGGCGCACAACGTCACCGTGCTCGGCGCCTCCGGCGACAACGGCGCGACCGACGCCTCGGACGCGGCGGGCGACACCTACGCGTACAAGGTCAACTCCTGGCCGTCCTCGGACCCGCTGGTCACCTCGGTCGGCGGCACCCAGCTGACCCTGGACAACAACGGCAACCGCACCGCGCCCGACAAGGTGTGGCACGACGCCTACGGCGCCGGCGGCGGCGGCGTCTCGGCCGTCTTCAACCGCCCGTGGTACCAGACCGGCGTGGCCAACGTGGTGGGCGACCACCGCGGCACCCCGGACATCAGCATGAGCGCGGCGGTGGACGGCGCGGCCTGGACGTACGACTCGTACGACCCGACCGCTGTCGGCTGGCACCTGACCGGCGGCACCAGCGAGGCCACGCCGATCTTCTCCGGCGTCGTCGCGCTCGCCGACCAGGCCGCCGGCTACCGCCTCGGCCAGCTCAACTGGCGGATGTACGGCCTGTCGCTGCTACCGGCCCAGTGGAGCGGCATCACCGACGTCACCACCGGTGAGAACGGCTGGGCCGGCGTGACCGGCTACACCGCGGGCAAGGGCTACGACCTCGCCTCGGGCCTCGGCACCATCGACGGCGCGCGCTTCGTGCACGCGCTCGCCGGTCGCTGACCGCCTGACCGCCTGACCACCCCTGGGCTGCCCGCTCCCGTCTCGACGGGGGCGGGCAGTCGCCGTTTTGGCGTGTCTACCTGCCTACGTGCCTACCTGCCTACATGTCTACTGGCCCAAGGGGTCGGCGAGTTGGGCGAGATAGCGTTCGGCGGCGCGCAGCTTGCGACCGTCCGGGCCGGGCAACTGGGCGCGCAGCTCCAAGATTCCCGGGGCCGTCCGCAGCGCCTGCTCACGGTCGGCGATCGCCCGCCAGCAGGCCTCGGCGTTGGTCGCGGCGCGCTGGGTCTCGGGGTCGTCCGGCCCCTGGGTGGCCAGCAGGACGAGCGCGACCTCGCGGTAGAGGCCGGCCGCCTGCCCGGACTCCCCCGCCAACCGGGCGATATGGGCCCGGACCTGACGAATCATCAGGACGGGCGGGGAGGCCGCGCCGCTCGCGGCGACCGCACCCTGCTCAAGCTCCAGCGCGAGTTCGGCGGCGGTCAGGTGCTCGCCCGCCTCGGCGCTGCGCACGATCCGGCCGAGCGCCTCGCGGTAGTCGGCGGGCGGCGTCGGCGGAGCGGGCGGGGTCGGCGGAGCCGGCGGCGTGGGCTCAACGGGCATGGCGGGCGGCGTCGGCGTGGGCAAGTCGGGCTCAACGGGCAAGGCGGGCTCAACGGGCATGGCGGGCGGGGCCGGCGTGGGCAGGTCGGGCTCAACGGGCAAGTCGGGCTCAACGGGCATGGCGGGCGGGGCCGGTGGCTCCGGGGCCTGCTGCGGCGCGGCCTTCGCCAGCGTCACCGGCTGGATCGGTCGCGGCGGCGTCGGCGGCACGTACGGCTTGACCAGCAACACCTCACCGCGGTCCGTCACTTGCTCGGGAGGCGCAGGAGGAGCGGGAGGCGCGGGCGGCGCGGGCAGCACCAGCGGCACGGACACCACGGGCGGAGCCGGCGGAGCCGCCGCCTGGACTGTCGCCACCTGCGCGTTCGTCGCCTTGGCTGTCGCCGCCGACGAGCGGGCCGTGTTGCGGAAGATCGGCCGGTCCGGCCCGTGCGAGGCGAAGACCAGCCCGTCCGGCCGCAGCACCGAGTGCACCTGCGAGCGCAGTTGCTCGGGCGCCAGCAGCGGCCCGGCCCCCGGCTGCCCCCCGTGCAGCGCCTCGATCAACGCCCGGGTGAACGTGCCGATCTGCTCGGCGTCCGGGCTGACCACGGCCCACAGCGGGAGCCCGTCCACCAGCGCCGCCGGCGCCGTCTGCAGCAGCGGCCAGGCCGTCGGGTCGGCGCTCAGGTCGGCGATCACCAGGGTGTCCCACCCGGCGGGGCGGCCGCGCAGCTCGGCTGCGATCACCTGCCAGGCCAGCCCGTCCTGGCGAACCGTGCCCGGCTTGGTGTCCCGCAGCGTCAGATGCAACCCACCACCGCGCTTGTCGAGCGCCAGCTGGCCACCGATGTGCACCAGCAGCGGACCGGGATGCCGGGCGGCCGCGCGCAGATGGGCCAGCACGGTCTGCGGATCGCTCGCCGAGGGGAGGTGGACGGCGTCGACCGCGTCGGCCGCGAGCAGCGTCTGCGGCGAGACGGCCGCGAGCATCGCGGAGAGCACCGGCGGCTGGCCCGCGCCACCGCGACCCCAGCCGCGCCGGCCGGCCGCGCCGTAACCGCCCTCCACCGCGAGGAGTCGGCCGCGCAGACCACCGCCGACCACGGCGAGTCCCTCGCCCGCCGCGAGCGACGGAGCGGGCGCGAGCGGCGAGAGGTGCGCGGGCCGGGAGGGCTGCGCGAGCGGGGAGGGATTCGCCGGCGGGGACGAGCGGAACCGCTCCGGAATCGCGTCCTCGATCACCGGCAGCAGCGCCGTCTTCTCAAGTCCCGTGCCGCCCGGCCCGCCCGAGGTCGCTGCACTGTCCGCCAACGCCGGTCACCACCCCGTCCGCCGTTCCTGGCGGTCCTGTTGCCCTGCCCGCGAGTCGCGACGACCCACCGGCGCTCCCCCTTTTCCGCGCCACCTTACGGGGTGTCCGGCCCTTCCCTCCAGGCCGGGGTTCCCGCGCGGGGCAACGTCCCCGCGCCCGACTGATCCGATCGGGTGAAGTGCCGCACGTCCGCAGTCGAACTGCTTTTCCCCGTGCCTAAAGTGACGCCACACTCCCCTGCCCACTCCCCCCGAAGGAACCCCCCGATGAAGCTCACCACCAAGCGAGCCCTGCTCCCCATCACGCTGCTGGCGCTCGGCGCCGCCACCGTCCCCGCGGCGGCGGCGATCCCGCACGCGGCCCACATGCTCTGCCTCCCCGACCAGCTGGGCCAACTGCGCGGGCTGCAGTCCAGACTCGACGGTCTCGCCCGGGCCGGCCAGGCCGGCGGCGGCCAGTACTGGTACGTCGACCAGGCGCAGTGCAGGGTCGCCGTCGCCGTGCTGCGCACCGCGGACACGCGCTCGACGGACAGCTTCCTGGCCGCCGCGACGGAGAGCCCCGAGCTGGTCAACGTCACCGTGGTCGACTCCGCGGTCTCCTCCCGGGTCGCCACCGTGCCGGCCCCGCCGGACGCGGCCGCACCGCAGGCGCAGCTGAGCTTCAGCGGCGGCACCCCGATCTTCAGCGGCACCAGCGGCACGGTCTACGAGTGCACCAGCGGCTTCAACAACTACCACCCCGGCACGACCACCACCGCCGGCCACTGCGGCAAGGCGGCACCCACCTGGTACGACGGGAACAAGAACCAGCTGGGATCGGTCAGTTCGGCGGTGTTCCCCGGGCACGACTGGGCCGTCATCACGCCCACCGGCGACTGGACGCTGAACAACACGGTCATCTACAACGGCGCGCCCAAGAACATCACCAATTTCGCCGCGCCCAAGCTGGGCGAGCAGGTCTGCGGGACGGGCGCGACCAGTGGCACCCAGTGCGGCTATGTCGAGGCCACCAATGTCTCGGTCAACTACTCCGAGGGCGTGGTCACCGGACTCGTCGAGAGCACCCAGAACGGCAACGCGGGCGACTCCGGCGGCCCGGTCTACGACGGCGGCACGGGGCTCGGCCTGATCAGCGGCGGACCCGAGGGCGGCGGCGGACCCACCTTCTTTCAGCCACTGAACTTCTGATCCCCGATCGGCAGCTGCCCCCGCCGGGCCGCGCTCAGGCCGAGCTCAAACCGAGCTCAGGCCGCGGCGGGTGCGGCGCTGTCCTCCGGCTGCGTGCCGATGCCCGGGTCGACCGGCTCGTCGTTGTCGTCGAGCGAGAACGCCTTGCGGGCGGCGGCCAAGGCGGTCGCGGGGTCGTTGGTCCGCAGGGCTGCTTGGAGCGCCCCCACCGGGTCGGTGGTGTTGACGGCGGCCGCCTTCCACACCGTCCCGTCGGCCTGGAGGCTGCTGACCAGCGTGGCGATCTGGCCCTTGACCTCGGTCGGCCACTGCCTCTTGTTGAGCGTCTCCACGGTGTCGATGAGGGCCTGGGCGGTGCTCTGCAAGTCCTCCGCCGCCATCGCCGGGTCGGTCTCCGGGACAGTCAGCTCCTGGTCCCGCATTTCGAGCTCGGCGGTGTCGTCCACGAAGTCCTGCTGAGTCTGGGTCAGCTCGGCGGGGCCACCGGAGTCGCTGGGCAGGGGCGGCAGGGGCTCGGACGGAGCGGTCACAGTGGGGTACCCGTGGAAGTTCACGAGGTCGCCGAACGCGCTTGCCGTCCCCGCGATCAGCCCGAGCGTCCCGAGCACGACCCCCGCGATGGCCAGCCCGAGCCCGCCCTGGCGGCGACGCCGGAGCTGGACCAGCGCGGCGATCCCGAAACCCAGCGCGGCCGGCCAGAGGCAGCAGGTGACACCGGTGACCAGCGAGGTGATGGCCAGCCCGTTGGTCCCCTCGACCACCTGGCGCTCCTCGGACCGGTACCCGTACGGCCCGGCCTGCCCGTACGGATACGGGTGCGCGTACGGGTACGGGTACGGGCCGGCGCCGGGCGGCGGCCACGGGGCACCGGCGGGGCGCGCGTCCTGCGGTGCACCACCCTGCGGCGGCGCCCACGGATCACTCGCACCGGTCTCGTCCGGCGCTGCGTCCGGTCGTGCTGCGTCGGTCATGCTCCCGCTCCCCCAAGCCTGCTGCCGGCTGCCTGCACAGCCGTTCGATCGTCGCCGGACTCTAGCGGATCACGGAGACACCCGACGCGCGCAGTCGGTCCTAGACCGTCAGCGCGAGGCCCGGCGCAGCAGGTACTCCCGCTCCGGCAGGCTCAACGTGAGCCTCGCCGCCCGCCGGTAGTGCTCGCGTGCCTGGTCGTGCTCACCGGCCAGGTCGAGCAGATGCCCGCGCACCGCGTCCAGCCGGTAGTGACCGGCGACCCGCTTGTCGGCGTCGAGCGTGGCGAGCAGGGCCAGCCCCGCTGCCGGGCCGTGCACCATCGCGGTCGCGATCGCGCGGTTCAGGGTGACCATCGGGTTCGGCGCGGTCCGGTCCAGGATCTTGTAGAGGACCAGCACCTCGGCCCAGTCCGTCTCCTCGGTGGACGGCGCCTCGTCGTGGATCGCGGCGATCGTGGCCTGCAACAGGTACGGCCCGGCCGGCCCCCTGGGCAGGGTGGCGGAGACCAGCGCGACGCCCTCCTCGATCTGCTCACGGTCCCAGCGGCTGCGGTCCTGCTCGGCGAGCGGCACCAGCACGCCGTCCACGCTGCGCGTCTCCCGCCGGGCATCGGTGAGCAGCATCAGCGCGAGCAGCCCGGCGACCTCGCCGTCGTCCGGCAACTGCCGGTGCACCTCGCGAGCGAGCCGGATGGCCTCCGCGGCCAGCTCGACCCGCTGGAGGTCGGGCCCGGAACTGGCGGTGTAGCCCTCGTTGAAGATCAGATACAGCACCTGCAGCACCGCAGGCAGCCGCTCGGAGTCGTCCGGGAACCCGGTGCCCTTGATCGTCTGCTTCGCCCGGCTGATCCGCTGCGCCATGGTGGACTCCGGGACCAGGAACGCGCGCGCGATCTGGGCCGTCGTGAGGCCGCCGACGGCCCGGAGCGTCAGCGCCACCTGCGAGGGCGCCGACAGCTTCGGGTGGCAGCACAGGAACAGCAGGCGCAGCGTGTCGTCGACGTGCCGGGACGGGTCGTCGTCAGGCGGCGGCTCCATGGCGACGGCCAGTTCGCGCTCCCGTCGGGCCGCCTCACTGCGCCAGTGGTCGGTCAGCCTGCGGCCGGCGACCGTGACCAGCCAGCCCGCCGGCCTCATCGGCACACCCTGCTCCGGCCACTGCACCGACGCCGCGAGCAGCGCCTCCTGGACGGCGTCCTCGCACGCTTCGAACTGCCCGTGCCGGTGGACGAGCGTGCCGAGGACCTGCGGCGCCAGGCTGCGCAGCAGGTCCTCGATCTCACCGCTCACCGGCGACCGCTCAAAGATCGGCGCCGCAGGAGAACATCACCGGACGAATCTCGACCGACAGGCCCTTGACCCGGGTGTCCGGGATGAGCTTGGCGATCTCGACCGCGCGCTCCTTGCTCTCGCAGTCGACCAGGTAGAAGCCGCCCATGTGTTCCTTGGCCTCGATGAACGGCCCGTCGGTGACGGCAGGCGCGCCGCCGGTGCCCGCGACGACGATCGAGTTCGCCGGGTCGGCGAGCGCCTGGGTGAGGATGAACTCCCCCGAGTCCTGGACGGTCTTCATGAACTCGCCGTGGCCGTCCATGACGAGCTTCCGCTCGTCCTCCGAGAGGGCGTCCAGGACCTCCGGGTTGACCTGCATGATCAGGAGGTACTTCATGTCCTTGCTCCTTGCGTCGGGTTCCGCCCCGGGGGGCGGCTCGACAGGGAGTCGGAGCCGTCCGGCGGCTTTCGACATCCCCTGGTGAGCAAATCTAGACGGGCACCTGGCCGTGCGCCCGGCTGAGCGCGTTCGGGTGCACGCCGACGCCCGCCGACGGACGCCACCCTCCAGCACGCCCTCGCCGCGATCACCCTTGTAGGGTCCGCGATTGCGTGAGCACTGCTTCCCGCAGGAACCCCCGAATCCGGACTCGGTGAGCAGGGGCAGTGTCGGTCGATCATGAGCAATCGGGGAAGGCCCATAGCTGTCTCGGCAGTGTTCGTGGCTTTTGCCCGGATCAACTTCCCCTCAGGTGGGCGCCGATGGTGCGACCTCGGAAGGCGCCAGGGCGTAGCAGTACCAGGTCGATTTGGGTGCTGTGATCGGCCGCCAGCGGTCGGCCAGGAGCGTGGCGACCTCGTCGGCGTTGATACCGCGGGGGCCGATGCTGCGACGTCGGCGTGGCGCGGCGCGTACGAGGAGGAGGGCTCCTGGCGCGGCAAGGGTGTTGACGGTGGCGGCCCAGCCCGGCCGGCGCCGTGCCGGGACTCCATGCAGGCAGCCGTTGTCGAGCAGGAGCGAGGTAGCGCTGGCGAGCCGGCCGTCGGGGTCGACTGTGTGTGGTTCGGTCACGTCGGCGACACGCCAGACGACTCGACCCCGTGGATCCTCGTGGCGGGCGGCGGCGATGGCCTCGGGTGTGTAGTCGATGGCCGTGACCGACCAGCCGTGCTCGGCGAGGTAGCGTGCCTGACGGCCGGTGCCGCAGCCGAGGTCGACGGCTTGGGCGGGTGGCAACGGCGCAGCACCCTCGACGAGGTCGGCCAGCGGGGCCGGTACCCCGGCCAGGTCCCAGGGAACGATGCCGAGACGGTAGAGCGTGCGGTAGGTGCGGCGCATTTCGACTCCTCTGCTGGCGGGTCGGCGGTCGGCTGATCAGCGCTCGGACTGCAGTCTGCGCGGATGGAACCACAGGAGCGCGCCGATGAAGAGTGCCGGAGCGAATGCGGCGGTGCTTACGCTCGCGCCGGGCGCCACCAGGAACAGCGCCCCGAGGGCCAGTTGGAAGACTCCGACGGTGACAAGGGTGACGCGTAGCGCTCGCATGGGTGGTGCTCCGTTCAGCCGGTCGACGATGCCGTGACAGTAGGCGAGCACCGAGGCCGATTGTCAAAGAGTGAACTAGTATCCGTTCTTGAACCATTGGCTCTGACCAGCGGAGACGTCATGAACAGGGAATGTGCCGACGAGACCTGCCCGGTGGCCCTGGCAGTGAGGATCCTCGACGGCAAGTGGACGATGCTCGTGATCCGTGACCTGCTCGGCGGCACCAAGCGCTTCTCCGAGCTGCGCACCTCGCTCGCCGGCATCAGCCCGAAGACCCTCACCGACCGGCTGCGCTCCCTCGAGGAGCACGGGCTCGTGCAGCGTGTCATCCACGCCGAGATCCCCCCGCGAGTGGAGTACACGCTGACCGACACGGGCCTCGGCCTCGAGCCCGCGATCCGCGCGCTGGGCGCCTGGGGCGCCACGATGGCCCCAGCACCGGCAGGCACTCCCGCAGTTGGCGTCAGCAAGGATCACAAGAAGCCGTCAACTGCCCGCCCCTGAGCCCGGACAGTGCTCATGATCGGCCGACACCGCTCACGAAATCGCGGACCCTACAACCCTCTCGGGCAGGTCAGGCTCCGGTGAGGAGGTCGCGTAGGAGGGCTACGGTGTCGGGGGCGAGGCTTCGGCCGGTGCGGCGGCTGAGGGCGTCCAGGCGGTTGACGGCCTTGAGGAGTTGGTCGCGGGCGCCGGCCGAGGCGTAGGCGTAGAACAGGTCGCGGTGCAGGAGTTCGACGTCGGGGGCGACGGCGAGGCCGCGGAAGACGGCGGCCTCGGCACTGCGGTGGTCGCCGTACTGCAAGCGGCGGGCGGCGAGTTCATGGGCAGTGTCGACGACGGCGGCGAGCATGTCCTGGCGGGCCGCCTCGGCCCAGCCGTACGTGGTGGCCGGGGTCTCGGCGAAGGGTGCGCCGCGGACCAGCGCCAGCGCGTGGGCGAGGGCCGCGTCGGCGGTGGTGCTGGTGCTGCGCATACCGCGCCGGTAGAGGCTGCGGAACTCGTCCCAGTCGCAGGTCACGGTGGGGGCGAAGGTGCAGCCGTCGGAGCCGTCGGTGAGCAGGAACGCGCGGCCGTCGGGGGCGGTGCCGAGCCAGCAACCGAGTTCGGCCAGTGAGGCGGGCAGCGCCTGGTCGGGACGGGCGTGGTCGCCGGGGTGCAGGGCGCGGTCCACGGCGGCGGGGTCGGCGCCCGGGTTCAGGGCGAGATAGGCGGCCAGCTCGGTGAGGCCGGCCAGGGCGGCGGGTTCGGCCGGGCCGGTGGCGCCCAGCACGTCGACCGGGCCGAGCAGGCGGATCCGCGGCGCGGTGCGCACGGCGTGCGCCTCCGGGGAGCGGAGGATCGAGAGCAGGTCGTCGGCGTCGGTCCGGACGGTCACCGAGGCCGTGGGGGCGGGCGCGGGTGCGGGTGCGGGTGCGGGTGCGGGTGCGGGCATGGGCGGTTCCGGGCGGACGGCCGCGCGCGGGTCGCCGGGGGCAGGGGGCGGGACGGCGTCGTGGATGGGCGCGGGCTCCGGCTCGGGGGCGATGGCGGGGACGACGGGGGCAGGGACGGGGTCGGGGGTGGGGGTGGGGATCGGGGCCGTCACCGGGGTCACCACCGGGCCGATGCTGGCCTGCAGGCCACGGCCGTTGCCGCTGTAGCGCGGCAGCGGAGAAGGAGCGGGAGCGGGAGCGGGAGCAGGAGCGGGCGAAGGCGAAAGCGAAGGCAGCGCGGGCGCAAGCGCCGGGGCCCGCGAGGCGGCGTAGGGGTCGTTGGCGGAGGCCGACGGGCCGGCCGGGGCCGCCGCCGGATCGACGGTCGCGAACGGGCTGCTGCCCGTCCCGATCAGCCGGGCGATCAGCCGGGGCCCGGCCTCCGGCACGCCGTCGGGCAGCGAGGCCCCGACGAACGGCGCGCTCGCCGCCGCACCCGCCGCGCCGACCCCGGCCAGCACCGGTACCGGCCTGGGCAGATCGGCCGGCTCCAGCTCCTCGCCGTCGAAGGTCCAGGACGGCGCCGGGTGCTGCTCCACCGATCCCGCGGTGTCCAGCAGCTCGCTCCAGTGGCCGAACTGCTCGTCCGTCAGCCGCTGCAGCTGGAGGGACAGGTGCAGTCCCGGCAGGGTCGCCGCGCCGGTGCTCGGCAGGGTCCAGCGGGCCACCGGGCCGGCGCCGCGTTCGGGCGCCCGGGTGACCACGGCGAGGCAGGTCCGCGGGCGCCCGTCGAGCAGCCGGCCCAGCTCGGACGGCACGTTGCCGCCCGGGGGTTGGGCCGACAGCAGGATCTCCGGCACCCAGGCCTCGTCGGCCTGGCCACGGCTGCGGGCATCCCTCGGGTGGGCGGCGCCGGCCGCGACCAGGGAGGCCCTGGCCGTGGAGGTGCGCGGGCTGAGCGCTCCGAGCGCGGACTCCAGGTCGGGGTAGCGGTGCACCCGGTCGACCACGGTGTCGGAGACCGGCAGGTCCTCGGCGAAGCCCACCAGGTGCAGGTTGAGCTTGTCGGCGAGCGGGCTGTGGGCGAGCTCCAGCGCGATGGTGCGCAGCACGCCGCGCGCGTCGTCGGGGTGGCCGGCCAGGTGCAGCAGGCGGACGGTCTCCAGGTCGGCGAGCACGGCGGCGCCGTCGGCGGCGGTGCCCAGGGTGACCAGCGCCGGGTAGGGCGCGGGCACCTTGGCGGCCTGCTGCGCGGAGAGCAGGTCGCCGGAGTCGCCGGCGCACCACCAGACGTTGGCGGCGTGCGCGGCGCGGAACGGTGCGATCGGTACGGCCGGCGCGGCGAGGTGCAGCTCGATGGTGCCGCCCGTGGTCACCCGGACGGCTGCCAGGGCAGGAAGGCGCTTGCCGGTGCGGCTGACGTTGCGGGCCAGGGTGCGCAGCGAGCGGTTCAACTGGTCGAGTCCGGTGCTGCCCTGACGGGTCTTCAGCTCCGACTCGAAGGCTGCGGCGGGCGCCGCCGGCATCGGGATCCGGTGCCGGGGGCGGCGGGCGCGCTGCTGGGCGCCGCGCCGGTTGGCGACGGCGCCGATCATCGCGGCGGCGAGCAGCAGGCCGATGCCGGAGACCGCCAGCGCGCCGTTGTAGTTGTCGCTGGGCGCCTCGGCCTTGGCGCCGGCCGGACGGGCCGCCGAGCGCGGCGCCTGGTCGGTGCCGGGGTGCGACGCCGCGCCCGGGTGGGCCTCGGCAGCCGGGTGGGCCCCGGCGGACGGGTGCGCGTCGGCGGACGGGTGCGGAGCCACGGGATCCGGAGCAGCGGCAGCGGCAGGCGTGGGTGCGGGCGCGGGCGGGGTCGCGGCAGGCGCGCCCGGGATCGTCAGCACCGTCCCGGCCACCACGACGTCCGGGTCGGTCAACCGCTCACCGTCCGGCTCCTGGACCCCCTTGTTCGCCGCGAACAGCTGCGGCCAGGCGTCCGAACTCCCCAGCTCCCGAAGGGCGATGGAGGACAGCGTGTCCCCGTCGCGGACCGTCGTGGTGGCATCGTGCGCGCCCGCGGGCTGCGCGGGCGCATCGGCGGCGGCCGCCGCAGGCGCGGCGTCCGGCCGGGCGCCGACCGGCATCAGCAGCTGCCAACCCGGCTGGATCGGCCGGTCCGCGTCGAAGGTGGTCCCCGAACCGTCCATCACCCGACCGGCGTTGAGTTTGGCGATCTCCTGCCAGCGGTCCCCCGAACCGAGTTGGCGCTCGGCGATCGACCAGAGGCTGTCGGCGGGCCGGCTGTCGCGCACGGTGTAGCTGGGCTGCTGCGGGTCGGCGGCGGGCAGCGCGAGCCTGGGCGTGCTCACCGGGGCCGCCGTGAGCGCGGCGTACTGCGGGGCGGCGGCGAGCTGCGCCGGAGCCGTCACGCCGGTCAACTGCCCTGGCGTGGCGGCGAACGAGGCGCCGGCCACCGGCAGCAGCGCGATCACCGCGCCGACCAGTCCGGCCGCCATCCGCTGGCTCCAGCCGAAGGCCGGCAGCCGCCTGGCCACCCGGCCGCGCAGCTGGGCCGGGATCTCCAGCAGCACCGAGAGCGCGAAGCAGAGCCAGCCGATCCAGCCGATGCCGACCAGTGCCCAGAGGAAGAGCCGCCCGTCGTCGGGCGTGCTGAGCACCTGCCAGAGGTTGTTGCCGCTGGTGGCCGCGCCCATGGCGGCCACCGCCTGCGTCCCGTCGTAGAGCAGCGCGGGCACGCCGACCAGCAGGACGGCCAGCACCAGCAGCGCACCGAGCGCCCCCGGCACCGAGCGCAGCGGGCTGCGCCGGCGCCCCGGCGGGCGGCCCGGGCGGTGACCGCCGGGCCGGGCGGCCGGGCGACCGGGCGACCCGGCGGCGTCAGGGGCCCCGGAACGGCCGCGGGCCGCGGCGCTCGGGCGGGCATGGACCTTGGCTCGTGGCGCGGCCATCAGGCGCCCCCCGTTTTCTCGACGCCGTGCACCAGAGTGGCGGTGCCCTTGCCTTGCACGGTCAGGGTGGGTGTGTTGAACAGCCCCAACAGGGCCGTCTTGTACGTGGTGTCGATGGTGACGCTGAAGCTGGCGGACTCCTTCTGGCCGGCCGGCAGCGGCTCGGCCTGCAGTCCGTACTGGGCGAGGTAGAGGTTGGCCGCCGCCTGGGCGGCGACTGGGTCGATGAGGAAGCCGTTGCCGCCCAGCAGCGCGCCCTGGTCGATCTGCTGCCCACCGACCCGGGCGGCCTCCTGGGCCAGCGCGTCAGTCCGCTCGATGGCGTTCAGGCGGCCGCCGCAGTCCAGCACAATGCCGATGAACAGCAGCATCACCGAGGCGCTGAGCGCCACGAAGATCGAGATGGTGCCCGCATCCCGGGCATCCCGGGCATCCCGGCCGTCCCGGTCGACCCGGGCGTCTCGACGGACCCTCACGTACCCTCCTCCCCGCCTCACTGCGACCGGTAGCGGTCGATGACCGATTCGTAGCTCCCCTGCACCGACACCCCGCCCGGTAGTACCCCCACCGGGAACAGATCACTCACCGGCACCGAGCAGCTGAAGTCAACCTTGACGAGCGTGAGTTGCTCGGTCGGGCTGACGGTGAGCGGCGTCCGCCGGACGTTGACCCGCAGACCCGGGCAGTGCACCCCCTGCCCGGACAGCACGGCGTTGACGCTGTCCGTCGCGACCTTCTCGTCCGTCTCCGTCGAGCGGTTGAGCGACACGCTGCGCGCACCGGCCCGGGCGGCGGCGTCCACCGTGCCGCTGACCGTCTCCAGCCGCCCGACGGCGACCGCGCCGCAGAACAGCAGCACGATGGCCGGCGCCAGGATCGCCGCCTCGATCGCCAGGCTGCCGCCCTGCGGATCGCGCCGCTCCTTCACTGCCCCACCCCCACGGGCCGCTCGATCGGCCCGGAGGCGGTCTGCTTGATCTTCAGACCGTCCAGACCGGGCACCATGATCATCGGGTCGAACTGCACGGTGACGCTCAGCTGGGTCCCGGTCCGGGCCGGTGTGATGAACGGGTTGCCGACCAGGTTGCCGAAGTTGCCCAGGAAACCCGTGGCGCGGTCCCGCGCGTCCTGGTCGGTGGCGTTGTACGAGCGTCCCGCCTCCACCGCCTCACGGGCGGCGCCGAGGGCCACGCTGTTGGAATACCAGAGCAGCGAGGTCTGCACGACGAACAGGACGAGGAAGAGCACCACCGGGAAGACGAGCGCGAAACTGATGCTGAGGACCCCGCTGTCGCGATCCCGGCGGCGCTCCCGGATCAACTGCCCAGTCCGGCGGGGACGCCCGGGGGAATCTTCTTCTCGACCTCTTTGCCGAGGTTGTTGATCAGGAGCAGCACAGCGCCGGCGATCCCGATCACCACGATCACGATCAGTGCCATCTCGATGCTCAGCGCGCCCCGGTCGCCCTCGGCCCGCGCGGCGCGCGCCCGGCCGGTGTGCACACGCAGCAGCATCGCCCCGAGCTGCAGGGGTAGTAGTAGCGGCGCCAGGAGCAGGACTGACAGACTGCGTAGGGTTTTCATCGTTCGCTCTCCCAGATGGACGGAATTCCGATGGGCCGGAATCGAGTTCGGAACGCGCATGGACTTCGGAACGCGCATGCGCTTCGGAGCACGCGTGGACTTCAGAACACATGGAGCATTTGGTACAGGGCGGGGAACACGATCAGCACGGTCATCAGCAGGGTGAGCGCTGCGCCGGGTGCCACCATCTGCTCGCTGTCCGAACCGGCCTTGGCCAGCTCGGCTGCCAGCAGCTCCTCCCGCAGGGCCTTGGAGCGGGCCCGCAGGGTGTCGTACACGGCCGCGCCGTCGGTGCCGGAGAGCCGCATGATGTCCGCGACGTCCTGGAGGGCGTTCAGGCCGAGCTCCTCGGCCAGGCCGTCCAGGCCGTCCCAGGGGGGCAGCCGGTCCGTGGAGGCGCGCTCCAGGGCGTCCCGGATCCGTCGGAAGACGGCGCCGCGGCCGACCGCGGCCGCGCGCAGCATCGCCTCGGCGGGGCCGTGGTCGGCGGCCCGCTCCAGCGCGACGAGTTCGAGGTAGGCCGCGACGCCGTGCAGGTACTCGGTCTTGGCCTCCTTGGCCTCACCCGACACGATGCCGTCCGGCAGCAGGTAGCCGGCCGCCGCCAGCGCCAGGCCGAGGCCGGCCGGAACGGCCACCGACAGGCCGATCCCGCCGAGCGCCGCCAGCGCCGAGAGGTAGCTCGGCAGCATCAGGCCGATCAGGGCGAAGAGCAGCTTGTGCGCCATGAAGCGGGCCGGGGTGCGCCCGATCAGGGCCAGCGACTGAGTCGGCACCCGCGAACCGACGAAGGCCAGCGAGCGGTCACCGAGCCGGTCGTACCACCGTTCCTGCTCCTCGACCAGCTCCACCCGGCGCTCCACCGGCACGCGGTGCAGCCGCTCCAGCGCCCGGCCCAACTCCGGTGGCGACGGCCGCAGTTCGGACACCAGCAGGGCAACTCCGCCGGCCGCGACGGCGCCGGCCAGGACGGCCCACGACGAGATCATCGGAACTCCTTCAGGCGGGCCTGCTCGGGGCCGGCCGCGTCGTCGTCCGGCTCGGTCGACTCGGGCAGCGCGCCCACCTTGCTGCGCGGGTCGGGCTCCAGCAGCCGTGGCAGCGGCGGGTTCGAGGCCAGCGAGCGCATCCAGGCGATCACCGCGACGAAGAGCGCGGCGAGGATGCCGAGCACCATCTGGCCCTGGAAGGTCGTATAGGGCGCCGTGTAGCGGGTGTTGAAGGAGCCGACCACGATCACCAGGAAGATGATGGTCACCAGCCAGCGGATGGTGGTGCGGTGCTTGGAGCGGTCCGCCTCGATCGCGCGGCGCTGGCGGACCTCCTCGCGGACCGAGCCGGCCAGGTCGGCGAGCGCTCGCGCCAGGCCCGGACCGCTGTCCCCGGAGCGCAGCAGCAGCGCGGCCAGCACCTTGTCCGCGGTGGCGTCCGCGAGGCTGTCGGCGAAGGCGCGCAGCGCGTCCTCGGCGCGCCAGCGGGCCTGCAGCCGGGCGGCCAGGTCCTCGATCTCGGTGGCCAGCGCGGCCGGCGCCGTCCGGCGGCTGGTGAGCAGCGCCTGGTTGATCCCGACGCCGAGCAGCAGGACGTCGGAGAGCCGCTGGGTCCACTCCGCCAGCGCCTCAAGGCGGACGATCCGCCGGGTGTCGGACTGGGTGGCCGCGAAGAGCCAGGGCAGACCGAAGACGGCCAGCGGGACCAGGGCCAGGGTCAGCGGGATCCGGGTGAACAGCCAGACCAGCGGGGCCGCGATGAGTGAGAGGGCGACCTGGATCCGGCGCAGTCGGCGCAGCTGCGGGCCGGCCGTCTCGGGGCCGCCGTACCAGAAGCGGTGCACGCGGTCGGCCAGCCGGCCGCGCTCGGCGCGCTCGGCGGAGCGGTTGCCGTTCAGGCCGACCAGCAGGGCGACCAGGCCACCGGTCAGCAGGAGCCCGCACAGGGTGTAGAGCAGCAGCATCAGCGGGGTCCTCCGGTGCGGCGGGCGAGGTGCGGACGGCTCATCGCAGACCACCGATCCGCAACGAGAGCGGTGCACTCCAACTCCCGTACGCGGACTGCAGCAGGCTCGCGTCGAAGCCGGCCCGGCGCAGGTCGTCCAGGCAGTTCGGCGGGGTGTGCGGGACGGCCCGGGGCTCGCCGAGGTCGGGACGCGGCCCGAACACGGTGTTCAGCGCCGGGCGGCCGTGCTCGCCGAGGCCGGTGATCTCCAGGACGTGCGAGACGAACCGGTGGCGCAGGCCGCCGACCGCCGTCTCGTCGACCATCGCCACATGCACGATCAGGTCGACCGCGTTGGCGGTCAGCCGGTAGGCGAGCGAGTCGGTCATGTGCGAGCCGTACTCCAGGCAGAGTTCGGCGATCCGGTCGACCACCATGTGCGGGCCGCGCGCGTGCAGGGTGCACATCGAACCGCCCTCGCCGTTGGTCATCACCCGCAGCATCGGGACCACCTCGCCCGAGCGGACCTCGCCGACGATGATCCGCGAGAGCGTCATCCGCAGCGCGGCGGGGATCAGCTCACCGATCGTCAACTCGCCGGCCGCCTTGCCGTCGATGCGCTCGCCGTTGCCCTCACGGGCCTCCATCGGGACGACCTGGCGCAGGTGGCCCAGGGTGTGCAGCCACAGCTCGAACTCCGACTCCAGCGTGCCGACCCGCTCGTCCGGCGGGATCTCGGCCGCCATCGCGCGCAGCAGGCTGGTCTTGCCGACGCCCTGGGTGCCGGTGATCATCACGTTCTTCCGGGCCCGGATCGCGGCGGCCAGGAAGGCGGCGATGGTCGGGTCGACGGTGCCCAGCGCGACCAGGTCGGAGAGCGTCGCCGAGGCGACCCGGTGGCGCCGGATCGCGACGTACGGGCGCGGGGTGACCTCGGTCATCGCCTGCAGGCGCATGCCGCCCTCCAGGCGCAGCGCCAGGGTCGGGCTCGCGGTGCTCAGGCTGCGCTCGCCGCCGCCGTGCTGGCGGGCCAGGTCCTGGAGCAGCTCGATGAGCTCGGCGTCGCTGTCGGCCACCGGCGGGACCTGCCGCAGCGGCTGGTGGACCCGGGAGATCCAGACGTCGTCGCAGCCGTTGATCAGGATGTTCTCGATCTCCGGGTCGTCCAGGTACGGCTGGAGGCGGCCGGCCCGGAAGAGCAGGTCGTAGACGGCCTCGGCGAGCGCGCGGTCCTGCTCGCGGGTCGGCGGGACGCCGTGGTTCTGCGCGTAGGCGTCCGACCAGCGGGCCACCGCCTCCTCGATCAGCGCTCGGCCGCGCTGGCGCCGGGTGGCGCGGTCGGCGTCCAGGCCCTGGCCGCCGGTCATCCGGGAGAGCTGCTGATGCAGTTCGGAGGCCACCTGGCGCTTGAGCTCGCGGGCGACCTGGCGGTCGACGGGCGGCGCGGTGGCGGCTCCCCAGGGGTCGAGGGCGGGCAGCACCGGGAGGCCGGACGGCGAACTGCCGTGCGGCTGCTGTTGCTGCTGGGGCTGCTGGAGTTGCGGCTGTTGCAACGGCTGCGGCTCGGTGAACTGGCCGACCGGTCGCGCGGTCGGCCGGACCGGGCCGGGGATCACCAGACCGGCCGCCGACTCGACGGCGTCGCCCTGGACGTCACCGCCCGGGTCGCCGAACGGCGTCCACGGCAGCGCGGCCGGGTCGGTGGCGGGACGGTCCCGCATCGGGCTACCGCGCACGGAGCACCGCCCCCTGCGTCTGCGGCTCGTCCTGCGGCGCGCGGAACTGCTCGGGCGCCGCCGGGTGCGGCGCTATCCCGGCCAGCGGCGGGTACGGCTCGGCGGGCTGCGCGGGCGCCGGCTGGGGAGCGCTCGGCGGGACGTACAGCTGCTCGCCGTACGGGGGTTGGGGGTAGGACTGCTGGACGTAGGGCTGGCTGTAGGGCTGGGCGTACGCCTGGCCGTCGTAGCCCGTCGCCTGCTCCGGGCCGGGAGCGTAGAGCTGTCCGGAGGGCGCCGCGTACGGCTGCCCGCCCGGCCAGCTGCCGGGCTGCGGCAGCTCCTGCTGCACCGGCTGCGGCGGCTGTGCGTGATGTGCATGCTGCGGCTCGGCAGCAGGAACGGCGGCGGGCACGGCAGTCGCGCCGGTCGCGGCGATCCGGGCACGCCGGCGCTGCACCAGCTCCTGGATCTGGTCGGCCGCGCTGCGCGCCGTGCGCATCAGCTCCGAGCGGATGAACCGCCGGTCGGTGCTGTCCCCGCCGTCCGACAGCACGTACGCGGTGCGCACCGCGTGCGGCAGCTGACCGAGCACCGGGAGCCCGAGCTCCCTGGTGACGTCCGCCGCCGGGTACGGGCCCTCGGCGATCAGCAGCAGCCCGAGCGCGTCGGCACCGGAGCCGGCCGACTCCAGGTCCTCGCGCAGCGCGGCCAGCCTCGGCCGGGCCGAGCTGAGTCCGCGCAGCGTGGTGCGCACCGTCGCGAGGACGGCGTCGGCCCGCCGGGCCAGCACCGCGCCAGGGCCGAGCGCGCCGGAGCGGCCGAGGTCGAGCAGCACGTCGTAGCCGCGCGGTTCGAGCGCGTGCAGCACCTCGACCAGCGGCTCCCAGGTGTAGGCGAGACCGGCGGCCTGGGCCGGGTCGGTCAGGCCGGGCAGCAGCAGCCGCTCACCGTTCCCGGCGGGCGAGATGTCGACCAGCTGGTCCCAGAGCGTCTCGGCGAGCAGGCCGCGGCGGTCGGCGACGGCCAGGTTGCGCAGCCCGTACACCGCCTCGACCCGGCCCTCCAGGGCGCCCGCGAGGGCGGCTCCGCCGTCCGGGTCGCACTCGACAAGCAGCACCTTGCGGCCCGGCGCGAGCGGCCAGGAGAGCAGCAGGGCCAGGGCCGTGGTGGTGGCCCCGGGCGCACCGGGACCGCCGACGATCGCGATCACCGCCATCAGGCAGTCCCCCCGCCGCTGTTCGCACCGGTGGACGGCGAGGAGGGCGGGGACGAGGAGGGCGAGGGCGAGGCAGCCGCGTCCCGCGGGGCCAGGATCACCTGGAACTTCCCGCTCGCCACCCAGAACGCCAGCACCGGCCCGTCGCTCGGCGGGACGGCGACGTCGACCACCTGGGTGCCGTCACCGCCGGCCTTGCCGACATGGGCCACCACCGCCCCCATCGTCGGCGGCCCCGCCGGGTGCGCGGCCCCGCCGCCGGCCGACCCGGCCGCGACGGACGGGTCGGTCAGCACGATGATCACCCGCTGCCCGGGCTCGAGACCGTCGGCCGGCAGCTGGCCCTGCCGGGCCGACAGGCCGACCACCTGGTCGGTCGGTGCGACCGCCAGGGCACGGGTGACATCGGCGACCAGCAGCAGCGCGCCGCGGTGCAGGTCGGTGGTGGCCCGCTCGCCGACCGCCAGGTTGAGGTCGCCGGCCGCGACCGGGCTCAGCGCCGGGTCGCTGGCGATCCGCGCCACCACCAGGTCGTCGGCGGTCAGCGGCTGCCCGTACGGGACGTCACGCGCCAGTGCCAGCACGGCGATCCGCTGACCGGTGCTGTTGTAGAGGACCGCGCCGCCCAGCCCGCCGGCCGCGATCAGCGCGGCGGCCATCGCGATCACCGCCGGGCGCCGGCGCCGGGCCCGCAGCGAGCGCGACGGGGCGACCGGGGCGGGGCGACCGTCGCCGCCTCTGCCCGGGCCGGCCACCACGGCCGACTGCTCCTGGAACGCGGGCGTGCCGAGGGTCGGGGACGGAAATGTGCGGTTCTCCACCGGACTTCGGCCTTCCTTGCTGGGGGATTGTGCCGACTACGAGGACGGGGACGGGCGGGACAGGGACGGACGGGCGGACGGGAGCGGGCGCGGTGCGGGGAGCCGGGGCAATCGGCCACCGCCCGCCACCACCCGCCACCACCCGCCGCCGTCACGTCAGTTGAGCACTTGCAGTTCACTGACTTTGAGCTTGAGCGGCGGCAGACTGGGCACCGCCAGGTCCAGTTCGGGGTAGGCCGTCTGCCCGGTGGCGTCGTCGACCGAGGTGACGGCCCAGTGCTCGGTCACCGTCAGGTAGTAGCCCTCGTCGCCGGAGGCCTTGCTGAAGGCGTGGGTGCAGGCGTCCGCCGGCGGGGCGGCCTCAAGTCCCGCGGCGTACGGGAGGCCGGCTCCCCCGCCCTTGCCCTTGCAGGAGAGCATCGCCTCCTGCCCGGTGGCGGGGTCCTGGTAGCCGAGGTCCCACTCCACATCGGTCAGCACCGCCGTGGCGGTGACCGCGATGCCGCCCGCCTCGGCGGTCCTGGGCTGCGGCCCCAGCGTCTGCTCGCGGTTGGCCGCCGAGGTTTCGTACCAGAACCAGACCGGCACGCCGACCAGCGCCGTGCCGTTCGCCGTCGTGCTGTCCGGGGCGGTGCGCGGCCTCGGCCGGGCGAACTGGAGCTTCGCGATGGCCATTTGGGCCACCGTGCCGGGATCGGGCGGCGGGGTGGTGCCGCCGGGCTCCTTGGCCAGCCAGACCGGGGGCTCCGGGTTCAGGCCCCCGCTGGTGTCGCGGCACACCTTGTTGTAGACCGCACCGGTGTTGGGGGGATTCCCGCCCCAGGCCGGGTCGCCGGCGGGCGGCTGCGGGTCGGACTTCATGTAGTAGCAGCCGTCGGAGGTGTTGAAGTAGCCCAAGTCGGGATCCCAGCACGGGTACTGCGCATTGTTCCAGGCGCAGGTCACCGTGCCGCCGGAGCCGCCGCTGGAGCCGCCCGACTGCCCGCCGCCACCGGGCGCCCCGCTCTGGCCGGGCGACGTGACCACGATGCAGATCGCCAGCGCCACACAGGGATTGATCCCCCCCGTCGGACCGGCTGCCTCGGCCGGCAGTGTCGATCCGGCCAGCAAGCTGATCAGCAAAAGGAGTTGACCAAGAATTCGGCGCAAGGGCTTCAACATGTCCGACCCGCCTCGCGGTTGAAGTCGACGACCATCCAGGTAGTTCCATTGAGCCGCATCGCGGCGCTCGCGACATAGCGTTGCAGGCGCTGCGGCGGATCCTTGATCGAGCCGTCCGCGGCATCGGCCTGGTGCCAGCCGCTCACATCCACGCAGTCCACGATCGTCGCGTTCTGCGGGTCACTTCCGGGATCGAGCGTGGCCACCTTCGGTGAATTGACGGGGGCCCCGCTCATCACCAACTTGGCCTCGTGCAAACCATGCAGACTCGCCAGCACACCGCTCAGCGCGGCGCCGGTCGAGTAGATCCGCAACTGAGCCCCGGTCGAGTCGCTGCGCGCGTCCGCCTGCACCTGGGCGGCCCACCAGGCCTGATAGGCCCGCAGCACCACCCGTCCGTCGGCCCCCTGCGGACCATCGGTGGGAGCGAGTTCCCCCCCGCCCGGAGTACTCCCCACTGGAGGGACGACAATCCCACCCGCCGCACTGGGCCCGGGAGTTCCCATCCTGGCCGGTACGCCCGCCGGATCGGCGGAACAGCCGGCCGTGAAAAGCGTGAGCAGAGCCACCGCACCGACCCCGACCGCCCTCGGGCGTAAGAAAGCCCTGCGCATAGCCCCACCTTGCCGCGACTGACCGACAGCTGGCCGAAGTTGGCAGAAAAACCCTGCCTGCTGCCGAGTGCGTGTGACGACCGATTCTTCGCCAACAGACCCACCCACGGCAACACCTTGGGCCCCTGACCTTACGCGGAAGGCGGATCCGTTGGGGCACTTTCGCGCCACAGAACAGCCAACAGTTCTTCAGAAACCGACAATCCGGCCAGCGCACCGCGGACGGCGGCCCGATTGCGCATCAACAACCGGCCACCCGAAGGAGGTACCAGCACTCGCGCCTCGATCCCTGACGCCAGCTCGCCCCAGGCCAATTCGGCCGCGACCGCGGGCTGCAGCTCGGCCGGACCGATGGTGGCCGGGGCCCCGGGCACCCCGCGCTCCAGCACCCGGCCGAGCGCCCAGCTGAACGAGCCCTCGCCGCCGGGCAGCACCGCCCCACGGCTGCGCCGACCGCTCGGGTACGGCCCGACCCGGCCCCAGAGCGGCACCCGGGAGTGCGCCAGCAGCTCGGCCACGCCCTGCTCGCCGTCCAGCCCGCCGATCGCCGCCCAGGTCTCCGGCGCCGCCACCGCGTCGACCAGCAGCAGCACCTCGTCCTGCGCGCCGTGCACCATAGTGCTCACCACCCAGTCCCAGGCCAGGCCGCGCCGGTAGGCGTTGTCCGGAGTGCTGCCGGCGGTGACCAGCGCCAGCCGGCGCCCGCGCGGGTCGGCCACCAGCTGGCCGAGCAGGCAGACCACCAAGCACCGCCCCTGCTGCCTGGCCGCCTCCCGCAGCGCGGTCAGCATGGCGTTGGCGTCGGCGTCCGGCGGCACCAGGGTGGCCCGGCAGCCGTGCGAGCCGGTGTCGAAGAGCGCCCCGGGCAGCGCCTCGGCCAGCAGCCCGGCTCCGTCCGCGGCCAGCGCGGAGCCGCCGTAGCTGCGCTCCGGGCCGCCGTTCGCGCCGATCACCACGAGTTCGACCCCACCAGTCATGCCCGCACCCCACTCCGCCCCGTACTGCCGTACCCTGCCCGCCACACTCTGCCGCACGGCGGTCCACTCGTGGTGACTCTCCGGCAGAACAGCCACGATCGGGCACCCCCGGAACCGGAAGCGGAACCGGAACCGGGCCCAGGGACCGACCAGGACCGGGACCATGGGCCCTACCGGCCGCGGCTCCGCGGCCGCACCATCAGGGACATGACCGCCGCCGACCGGATCGAGCAGCTCAGCGACCTCGAGAGCCTGCGCCTGCTCGCCACCGTGCCCATCGGGCGGGTGGTGTACACCGCCCACGCGCTGCCCGGCGTCCTGCCGGTCTCCTTCCTGGTCCGCTCGGACGGACGACTGGTGCTGGCGCTGCTCCCGGGCGGCGCGCTCGCCCGCGCGCTGGACGGCACGGTGGCGGCGTTCCAGGCCGACAGCGTCGACCTGGCGACCAGGAGCGGCTGGAGCGTCACCGTGCACGGGCACGCCGAGGTGGTGCGCGATCCGCTCCGCTACCAGGAGCTGCTGCGCAGCGGCCCCGAGCCCTGGACCACCGCGCCCGAGCCGATGTTCGTCCTGCTGACCCCCGAGCTGGTCGTCGGCGAGCGGCTGCTGCCCAGCGCTCACCCGCACGCGGGGTGACCGGTCGGTAGGGCTACGCTCCCCCGGGACGGGCGGGGAAGGCCGTCCGCCCGTCCGCCCATCCGAAGTCCCCAGCCCCAGCCCCAGCGGCCCTCAGGAGCGCAGCCATGACGACGTTCGCCACCCTCGCCGAGTTGACCGCGGCGGTCGGCACCGAGCTCGGCACCAGCGACTGGCACACCGTGACCCAGCAGCAGGTCGACCTCTTCGCCGAAGCCACCGGTGACCACCAGTGGATCCACATCGACCCGGAGCGCGCCAAGTCCGGACCGTTCGGCGGACCGATCGCGCACGGGTATCTGACGCTCTCGCTGATCCCGCTGCTGGCCAAGGAGTGCTACAGCGTCGGCGGCATCCGGATGGCCGTCAACTACGGCTCGGACAAGGTCCGCTTCCCCGCCCCGGTGCCGGTGGGCAGCGCGGTACGGGCCACCGCCGAGCTGCTCTCGGTGACCGAGGTGAGCGGCGGGGCGCAGGCCGTGGTGCGGTTCACCATCGTCAGCGAGGGCAGCCCCAAGCCGCACTGCGTCGCGGAGACGATCACCCGCTTCTACCCGGAGGACAGCCAGGGCTGACCGCCCGTCGGGGCTGCGCTGCGCGGGCCGTCCGGCGGGCCCGGCAGCAGCAGTGCCGGTAGTCTCCCGATGAGATGCTGATCGTATTGGTGGGCATTCGGCAGCAGCGCCGGCCCACCGATGTCCCTCGGGGGTCCCTCGGTCTCCCGTCCGGTGTTCCGCTCCTGGAGGTGCCGTGCCCGGCCTCGTCCCCTGGTACTCCCGAGTCTCCGGCCTGCTCTCCACCGGCGCCGACCAACCGCGCGGACTCACCGACGACACGGCGGGCGGCCCCGGCGGCGCGCTGCGCGACCTGGGCAGCGCCGGCTGGCGGCAGATCCGGGCGGACTCCTTCGGCGCCGAGCCCACCGGCGAGCGCCTGGAGCGCATCCGGCGCAGCCCGCACTACGTGGACGGCGCCTTCCGCAACCCCGTGCCGACCCGGCGCCTGGTGTACGAGCGCTCGCCGCTGGAGATCACCCGCGCCCAACTCGCCTCCGGTCGCGCCCGCCGGCTGCCCGCCGCACCGATCCCGGTCCACCCGCTGCGCCCCGCCGAGCTGGCGGTGCCGCCCGGCTCCGGACTGCGGCTGAGCTGGCTCGGGCACGCCACCGTACTGGCCGAACTGGACGGCCGGCGGGTGCTCTTCGACCCGGTCTGGGGCGAGCGCTGCTCCCCGTTCCCGGGGATCGGCCCCAAACGGCTGCACCCGATGCCGATCCGGCTGGCCGACCTCGGCCCGATCGACATCGTGGTGATCTCGCACGACCACTACGACCACCTCGACATGACCACCGTGCGCGCCCTGATCGGCAGCGGCGCGCACTTCGCGGCGCCGCTGGGCGTCGGCGCGCACCTGGAGCACTGGGGCGTGGCCGCCGAGCGGATCACCGAGCTGGACTGGTGGGAGTCGGCCGAGCTGGACGGCCTCACGCTCACCGCCGCCCCCGCCCGGCACTACTGCAGCCGCGGCCCGCGCACCGACCCCAACGTGCTCTGGGCCTCCTGGGCGGTGGCCGGCCCCGAGCACCGGGTCTTCCACAGCGGGGACAGCGGCTACTTCCCCGGCTTCGCCGAGATCGGTGGCCGGCTGGGCCCGTTCGACGCGACGATGATGCAGATCGGCGCCTACAGCAAGTTCTGGCCCGAGGTGCACATGACGCCCGAGGAGGGCGTCCGGGCCCATCTGGACGTCGGCGGCGAGCTGCTGCTGCCGATCCACTGGTGCACCTTCAACCTGGCGCCGCACCCGTGGGAGGAGCCGGTCGAGCGGACCGTGGCGGCGGCCCGGGAGTTCGGCGCCACACTGGCGGTGCCGCGCCCGGGGGCGCCCTTCGAACCGGCCGAGCCGCCCGCGCTGGAGCCCTGGTGGCAGGCGGTCGCGGCGCTCCCCGACGGCACCCGGCCCGCGCAGCCGCAGACGCCGCAGTCCGTCCCGGACCACGACCACGACGCGCGGGGCGAACAGGAACCTGTTGCAGAAACGCAGTGGTAACCCAGCTCACAGTGCACCCGTCGATGCTTCTGCCAGTATGAGCAAATGAGCGAAGCACGTGCGCAGGAGCAGCAGGCCGAATCGGCCAGACCAGCCGAACCGGCCATCAGATCCTTCCGGGACCTGCTCCGGATCGAGGAACTGGACAAGAACCTGTTCCGGGGAAGCTGCCATGCCGGCGCACCGCTGCGCGCGTTCGGCGGCCAGGTGGCCGCCCAGGCGCTGACGGCCGGCGGGCGCACCCTCGACGAGGAGCGCGCGGTGCACTCGCTGCACGGCTACTTCCTGCGGCCCGGGGACCCGAGCCGGCCGATCATCTACGAGGTGGAGCGGATCCGCGACGGGCACTCCTACGCCACCCGGCGGGTGACGGCGGTTCAGCAGGGCGAGGTGATCTTCACCCTCTCCGCCTCCTTCAAGCGGCCCGAGGAGGCGGGCGACCGCCGGCCCAGCATGCCGCCGGTGCCCGGTCCCGAGGAGCTGACCAACCCGTTCCTGGCCGCCCGGGAGCACCCGGAGCCGCAGGACGCCGGCGACCCGTCCGAGGGCTTCCACTCGCTGGACATCCGGTTCATCCCGGCCGACGCGCCGGGCGTGCCGCCGGAGGTCCCCGGCATCCCGCAGCAGTACGTCTGGCTGCGCAGCGTCTCGCCGCTGCCGGCCGACGACCAGCTGCTGCAGGTCTGCGCGCTGACCTATCTCTCCGACCTCACGCTCGCCTCCACCACCGCGCTGCACCTGCAGCAGAGCTTCTTCCAGCGCACCGAGCCGCCGGCCATCACGCTGGCCTCGCTCGACCACGCGATGTGGTTCCACCGCCCGTTCCGCGCCGACGAGTGGCTGCTCTTCGCCCAGCGCAGCCCGTCCGCCGCGGACGGCCGGGGGCTGGCGCTGGGCGAGTTCTACGACCGGGAGGGCGTCCTGGTGGCCTCCGCCGTGCAGGAGACCCTGCTGCGCGAGCGCCGGCCCAAGCGGTCCGCCCGGTCCTAGCCCGCACAGGCGTCATACTCACGCCGCGGCACGGCCCGTATCATGGTGCGGGTGACCAGTGTTGACCTGTCACCCCGTCCGATCGAGGCGATGTCGCCTCGCCAGCTCGAACGCCGCCGGAGCCTGATCGCGGCCTCGCTCGCCCTGGTGAACGAGACCGGCGTAGAGAAACTCCAGATGAAACAGGTCTGCGAGCGCTCCGGAGTGGCCCTGGGGACGGCCTACCGCTATTTCTCCTCCAAGGAGCACCTGCTCGCCACCGCCATCGCCGACTGGCACCGGCTGCTGCTCGTCGACCTGGCGTCCGAGCCGCGCGGCCTGCGCGGGTCGCGCGGGCCGCAGCCGGAACCCGGGCCGTCGGACCGGATGCTCCGGTTCGTCCGGCACGGCATGCGGGCCTACCAGCGCCAACCCGAGCTGGCCCGGCTGCGGGTGAGCGTGGCGGCCTCCACCGACCCGTTCGCCAGCGAGGCGCTGCAGGGCATGGCTCGGGCCGACGCGCTGGCGCTGCAGGCGGTGATGGCGCAGGTGCCGCCGACCGAGAGCGCCCTGGTCGGCCAGATCGTGGCGCACGCCTGGCAGGGCGAGCTGACGGCCTGGGTAACCGGCCGCGCCACCCTCGGCGACGCCCGCCGCCGCCTGGAAGACGTGGTCCGCCTGGTCCTGGCCCCGTACGGAACGGCCTGACGGCGCATCGGGCGGGCGGTCTCCCCCGGGCGGGTGAATTCGACGGCCCGTCCGGCAGCGGGCCCGGCGGCGGGGCGGCAGTCAACTCCCTTGGTGTGCGCGGGGCGAGGATGCCAGCAGGGGAGATGACCGAGAGCGACTGAGCATTACAGACAGTCAGATGAGTGGCATGCTGGCAGCCGCGCGGTCATCTTCCGGCCGCGCACTTTCCCGCCCCCGAAGGCCGACCAGCATGTCCGTCCAGACGGTCAGCGCACCCGCCGCCGCCCCTCGTCCGACCCCCGCCCACGGGCGCCGCGGCCAGGCCACCGATCGCGCCCTGCGCGCCCACCTGCTGCCGGTCACGCTGCTGGCCTGCGTGCTCGGGTGCGCCCTGCACACACCGGTGGCGTTCCTGCGGCACTGCCATCCGGTGCCCGGCGTCACCCCGCCGATGCTGATGCTGGTGACGGCGATGTTCATCGGCGGCTTCGAGGTTCAACTGATCCAGCTGGCCCGGGTGTTGCTGCGGCCCGGGCTGCTGCTGGCCGGGCTCGGGGTGGCGCTGCTGCTGCGGATGGTGGTACTGCTGGGCGCCGAGCGGGCCGCGGACTGCTGGCCCGAGCAGCACCAGGCGCTCGGTGAGATCGCGCTGCGGCCGAACCCCGATCTGGTCGGGCTCGCCCTGGTGGCCGGCGGCGCGATCTGCGCGGCGCCGTTCCTGGTCGGCTGGTGCGCCTGGTTCGCCGCCCGGCGGGCGCGTCCGGGGCCGGGCGAGGCGGCCGCGCTGACCCTGGCCACCGGGATGAACAACACCAGCGCGGCGGCGGCACTGGCCGGCAGCCAGTTCGACGGACACCCGGCGGTGCTGCTGCCGATCTTCTTCTACGGGCTGGCGCAACAGCTGCTGGCGGCCGCGGTTCCAGCCGTTCTCCGCCCGCGCTCAAGTCGCTGACCTGCAAATCTGTAGCGCGCGCCGCGCTTCCGTTTCGTCTTGTGGGACAGGTGCGGCGTTCATCCCTGTGTAGTCATCGTTTAACACCCGACTGGAATCCTCATCATCATGGACGACCGACTGTCACCCTCCTACGGGCCGCTGGGGCTCGCCGCCGGCGGCCCCGACGCTCCCACCCCGGACACGCCCGGAGCCCCCGACGGCTCCCCGCGCTTCCCGCTGCCCCAGCGCCACCGCCGCTTCCTGGCCTGCGCCGCGGTGGCCGCCTCCGTCGCGCTCGGCACGCTCGGCGTGGGCGCGACCGTCGAGACGGTGCAGCACAGCACCATCTCGGCCGCCGGCGCCACGCACTGACTGTCCATCAGATCCGTCAGTACGGTCAGCTCCGTCAGTCCTCGGCGAACTCGTCCTCGCGGCGGGAGTGCCGCCCGGTGCCGGGCGCGGGCCGCAGCTCCGCCTGCACGGCGTAGCGGGCGGCCGGGGCGAGCAGCATCCAGCCACCGGCCGCCCGGCCACGCGGGCCCTGCGTCCCCGTGAGCCGGGCGGTGGGCTCCAGCGGAGCGATCAGCCGCATTCGGTGCAGCAGCTCAAGGACCTCCCGACGGAACGCCGCCCGGTCCGCGAGGTGGTCCCGGCACCAGCCCGCCGCGGCGCCGTACTCGTCGGCCACATCGCCGAGCGTGCCGTCTATCAGCGCCTCCGGGATCGGCACCCCGGTCAGCCCGGTCACCCCGGTCACCCCGACGGCCTCCGCCGCCGCAGCCGACTCGGGCAGCGGGCGCAGCTGCTCGACCAGGTGCTCCACCAGCAGCAGCGCCGCGTGCGCCGGGGCGGCGGCCGAGGGCAGCCGCAGGTCGGTCAGCTCGCCGGCCGGGTCGAGCAGGGCGATGCCCTCCCGGCGGATCTCGGCGGTCAGGCCCAGGAACTCCGCGAAGGTCTCGGCCTCGCGCTGCCGGGCGTCCCAGAGCCACTCCCGCTCCAGCGCGGTCAGTTCGGCCAGCAGCACCACCGGCGTCTCGGCCAGTCGGCGCCGGACGGCCACCGGGACGTCGACGACCGCCAGGCCGCCCGGCTCGGACGGCACCGGCCCCAGCGCGGCCGCCAGGGCGTGGTCGACCAGCAGCTCACCGGCCGGTGCCGGTCCCGCGGGCTCGGTCAGCACCTGCCAGCGGGTCAGCAGGGCCAGCGCCGCCGCGACCGCCGCCGGACCGACCAGCTCACCGATCCCCGCCGCACCGGCCGCCGCCGCGATCACCTCGGCGAGCTGCCCGGCCGGCCGGCGTTCGGGTCCGGCCAGCAGGACGGACAGGGCCAGCGCCAGCGCCGCGTAGGTCTCGGGCGGGCAGGGCACGCCGTCCAGGTCGAGCCGGTGCAGCGCGCCGGGCCCGGCTCCCGCCTTGCGCAGCCGGGCGAAGGCGTCGGTGACCGTCAGCGGGTAGCCGAGCAGGCGATCGAAGCGGTCGGCCAGCCAGTGGGCATGACGGCGGATCAGCGCAAAGGCCTCCGCGTTCGGGCCGGTGGCGGTGACCAGCGGGTGCGCGAGCAGCAGCCGGGCGGCGGCCCGGCGTTCGGCGGCGAGCGCCCGGCCGGCGTCGTCCGCGACCGGCGGCTCGGGCTTGCGGTGGCGACCCGGGTTCGAACGGTCGGCGGCGGGGGCTGCCGCAGTGGAAGCGGGGGACACGATGGACGGGGAGGACGCGGAGGACGCGGAGCGGCGGCGGGCACCGCGCGGGCGGGGCAGCAGGGCATCGGCCTGGCCGGCCACCGGTTGACGCACCGTCGGGCCGTGCCACCAGCTGAGCCGGCCCAGGTCCGCCGCGTCCGGCTCCGGCGCGACGCCGAAGTGCCGGGGGCCGTGCAGGCCGAAAGCCGCCGCGAAGAGGTCGTGCGCCTGCTGCTCGTCGGCCCGGGCGAACCGCCGGGCGAGGCGCACCAGGCGGCGCGCCGACTCACGCGCCACGCTGTAGCCGGCCGACGACTGCGGCCGGGGCGCCGGTTCCGGGTCGGGCTGGAGCAGCGTCAGGACATCCCCCACGGCGTCGACTTCGGTGAGCGCGAGGCTCCGCAGCCCGGCCGGCGCGCCCGTACGGCGGGGCAGGTCAGCACTGCCCAGCCCTCCGCCCCCGTTCACGCGCCCCTCCGCCGTGCCGCCGGGCGACCCGCTCACCGCCCGGCATCGTCCGTACCACTCACCATGTCGCCGACAGTTTAGACCGACCGGCAAATGGAGGGCGGCGTCGCGGCCCGATGGCTCTCGCCCAGACGGCTTCTCCTCAGTCGCCAGGGCTCCGCCATGGCTCCTTCGTCGGCACCGCCTGGACTCGGCCCTCGACCCGCTCCTTCTCCCACCCTCCATTTGCCGGGCGGTCTGAGTTGACGGCCCTCGCGCCCTCCCGCCCGTCCCACTGGGCTACGCATGAGTAACCCCCTCTTCCGCAGGCCGGTCGGCGTCGCCTAGGGTGCCGGACGTGCCCGCGCGCGACCGGGGGCGCCACCTCACCAAGGGACCGGGCTGGCAGCCCGCGACCGCTACCGCGACCGGCCCGGAGGGCTCCACCGCATGCTGACCAGCCTGACCACCCGCTCCATGACCCGCTCCATGACCGGCACCTCGACCAGCAGCACGAGCGCCGGACGGCTGCTGGCGGGGCGGGCCCGCGGCCTGCTGGGCGCCTTCGCCGCCACCTCCGCCGCGCACCTGGGCGCGCTGCTGACCGACAGCAAGGCGCTGGAGCTGGTCACCAAGCCCGCCCTGATGCCGCTGCTCGCCGCGCATGTGCTGAGCACGCGCGGACCCGGCGCGCGGACCCGGCGCAGCGGGGTGGACCAGCTCAACACCCCGGCCGGCGCCACCCTGCCCGAGGAGCCGGCGGCGGACGCCCCGCACCCGCGCCGGGCGGCCCGGCTGCTGGTCCCGGCGCTGCTGGCGAGCGCGGCCGGCGACGCGCTGCTGCAGGCCGACAGCGAGGCCGCCTTCCTGGCCGGCATGGGCGCGTTCGCGGCGGCGCACGTCTGCTACGTCACGATGTTCGCCCAGCAGGGCGCACTGACCGACCGCCGGCGCGCCGCGCTGGTGTCGGCGGCGTACGCGACGGCCTGGGTGGTGCTGATCAGTCAGCTCTGGCCGGGCCTGGGGGCCCTGCAGATCCCGGTAGCCGGCTACAGCCTGCTGCTCGCCTCCACCGCCGTGACCTCGGCAGGCCTCGGCCTGCGGGCCGGTCTTGGCGGCGGGCTGTTCCTGCTCTCGGACACCCTGATCGCCACCCGGATCGCGGGCTGGCGGGAGCTGCCGGGCCACGAGTTCTGGATCATGTCCACCTACGTGGCCGCCCAGTACCTGCTGGCCACCGCCGCCCTGAAGGCCGAGGAGCAGGCGGAGGCACAAGCGTAGGCGGGGCTTCAGTAGGCGGGGCTTCAGAGGGCGAGGTCGACGACGACCGGTGCGTGGTCGGAGGTGCCCTTGCCCTTGCGGGCCTCGCGGTCGACGTAACTGTCGGTGACCGCCGCCACAAAGGGGGCGTTGCCGTAGGTGAGGTCGATCCGCATGCCGCGGTTCTTCGGGAAGGCCAGCGCGCGGTAGTCCCAGAAGGTGTAGGCGCGGTCGTACTTGAGGGCGCGCGGCACGACGTCCGCCAGGCCGGCCTCGCGCAGCGCGGCGAGCGCGGCCCGCTCGGTCGGGGTGACGTGGGTGGCGCCCTCGAAGACGGCCGGGTCGTAGACGTCCTCGTCGGTCGGCGCGACGTTGAAGTCGCCGAGCACCGCGAACGGGCGGCTGCCCGCCGCGTCCTCCAGCACGGCCAGCCGCAGCGCCTCCAGCCACTCCAGCTTGTAGCGGTAGTGGGCGTGGCCCACCTCCCGCCCGTTGGGCACATAGACCGACCAGACCCGGACCGGACCGCAGGTGGCGGCCATGGCACGCGGCTCCATCTCGGGCAGCAGCGCGTCGTCGGCCAGGAAGCCGGGCTGGCCGGGGACGTCCCGGACGACGTCCTCGAAGCCGAGCCTGGAGATGATCGCGACGCCGTTCCACCGCCCGGTGCCGTGCGCCTCGGTCTCGTAGCCGAGCTCGCGGACGGCCTCGTACGGGAAGGCCGCCGTTGAGCACTTCAGCTCCTGGAGGCACAGCACGTCGGGCTTGGCGCTCTCCAGCCACTCCAGCAGCTTGGGCAGCCGCGCGGTGACGGAGTTGATGTTCCAGGTGGCGATACGGACGGTCACGGCTGGGGCCTTCCCGGGGTGCAGATGAGGGCGTCCCCGAATCTACCGCCCGCCACCGACAGAGCGCGGCGGGCCCGGACGGGGGGCGTGCGGGCAGCGCGGGGAGCGCGCAGCGCGCTCAGCGCTCCACTCGGCTGCGCTTGACGGTGCGGAACCGGCGGGCGACCGAACGGGCCAGGTCGGCGGCGCCGATCAGGCCCGCCTCGTTGCCGAGGGCCGCGCGGGTCAGCTGGGCCTCGGGGCGGAAACCGCGGCCGGTCAGGGTGCGTTTGAAGGCGTCCTGGGCGGGGGCGAGCAGCAGGTCGCCGGCCGCCGAGACGCCGCCGCCGATCACGAACCGCCCGGGGTCCAGCGCCGCCGCCAGATTGGCCAGGCCGACGCCCAGCCAGGTGCCGATGTCGTGCAGCAGTTCCACGGCCATCGGGTCGCCCTGCTGCGCGGCCTCGGTGACCAGCGGGCCGGTGATCGCCGCGATGTCCCCGCCGGCCATCGCCAGCAGCGGCTGGGCCACCGGCGACTCGGCGGCGGCCAGTTCGCGGGCCTCGCGCACCAGCGCGTTGCCGGAGGAGTACTGCTCCCAGCAGCCCCGGTTGCCGCACGGGCAGCGGTGGCCGGCCGGCACCACCTGCATATGGCCGAACTCCCCCGCCAGCCCGTAGCGGCCGCGGTCGACATAGCCGTGCCGGACGACCGCGCCGCCGATGCCGGTGCCCAGGGTGATCATCACCAGCAGGTCCTCACCGCGGCCGGCGCCGAAGCGCCACTCGGCCCAGGCGGCGGCGTTGGCGTCGTTCTCGACCACCACAGGGAACCGCAGCCGCTCGCTGAGCGCGTCGCGCAGCGGCTCGCCCCGCCAGTTCAGGTGCGGGGCGAAGAGCACCCGGGAGCGGTCGGCGTCCACCCAGCCGGCCGCGCCGACCCCCACCGCGTGCACGTCGTGGCGGTCGGCCAGCAGCAGCACCAGTTCGACGATGACGTCCTCGACGACCCGCGGGCTCTTGCTCTTGTGCGGGGTCTCCGCGCGCAGCTGCTCGACGATCTTCCCCTCGCCGTCCACCACCCCCGCGATCACCTTGGTACCGCCGATGTCGACCCCGATGGTGGGAAGGCGCAGCACGCTGGCGGGCAGCGTGCGCCGGCGCCGGTCGGCGCTGCGCTGGCCGAGGCCGAGGAGGGCGGGCAGAACGGGCTGGGTGCCGCGCCCGCGGGGACTGCGGCCGTTGGGGTTGGTCACGACGGCGAGGGCTCCTTCTCACAGGGATGGGCTCACGGGGACGGGCTCACGGGCACGGACGGGCCGATGCGGCGACTGTAACCGTCCGTGTCCGGCAGGCGGCGCGTACATGAACGTTGACCGGGCCATGCGCGGCAGACGCCCAGGCAGATGACAGACTAGGGGCCGGTGATCTGATGGACTTCCCAGCTCAGCTGATCCGGTTCCCAGCTTTTTCCCAGGTTCTGGCAACCGATCACGCGTTGACGGCCGTCATCACCCTTTGGAAAGCGCGCGGGCACGTCGGGGTCCGGGCGGCCAGCGACCCGGATACGAGAACTTGATGCAACTGACAGGTACGCCCTTTCTGATCCTCACGATCATCCTGGTGCCGGTCTCCATCGCGGTGGCCATGCTGCTCTGGGGACGGGTCGGCGGCCCCAAGCCTGTCCAGGCCCTGGCCAGACTGATCATGCTGCTGTTCTGCCAGGCCACGGCCGTGACGATGGTGTTCGTGATGGTGAACAACGCCAACATCATCTACGGCAGCTGGGACGACCTGCTCGGCGACGGCAGCCACGTCCGGGCGGTGCCGGTGCCACCGGGCGACGCGCTGGGCGGTCAGGGCGGTACCAGCGGCGACGCCAAGGCGGCGAAGGTGCTGCAGCAGTTCAAGAGTGTCGGTGACCCCGTGGTGCCGGCCGACGTGCAGACCACCGAGCTCAAGGGCCGGCTGTCCGGGGTGGACGGCGAGGTGCTGGTCTGGCTGCCGCCGCAGTACAACGACCCGGCGTACAAGGACAAGAACTTCCCGGTCGTCGAGCTGCTGCCGGGCTTCCCCGGATCCTCCAAGACCTGGTTCGGCACGCTGGACGTCTCCGAGCAGCTCAAGCCGCTGATGCAGTCCGGCGAGGTGGCGCCGTTCATCCTGGTCTCGCCGCGCACCCTGCTGCTGGGCAACGACACCGACACCGGCTGCGCGGACGTGCCCGGCAAGGTCAACGCCGACACCTGGCTGTCGCGGGACGTGCCGCAGATGATCCTGGACAACTTCCGGGCCGACCCGTCCTCCGACCGCTGGGCGGTGGCCGGCTACTCGGCCGGCGCGCACTGCGCCGACCGGCTGGCCCTGGAGCACCCGAACCGCTACCGCGCCGCGGTCTCGATGTCCGGCTACAACGACCCGGGTGAGGAGTCCAAGTCGCTGACCGCGAAGGACCCGCAGCTGAAGGAGACGGCCAACCCGCTGTACATCCTGACGCACGCCCAGACCCCGCCGAAGGTCGCGCTCTACCAGACCGGCAACAAGGGCGACGGCTACGAGTCCGGCGAGGCGCTCGCCAAGGCCGCGAAGGCGCCGACCACGGTGACCCTGGTGGAGACCAGTGGGCCGCACTCGGGCTCGGTCTGGAAGCCGCTGGTGCCCGACGTGTTCAAGTGGCTGACGACGATCATTCCGATCCAGCACTGACCGGCACACACAAGAGCCCGGGATGGCCTGCCGTCCCGGGCTCCGCCATGTGTCAGGCCAGTTCCAGGGCCAGGTAGAAGTCCACCCGGTCCTCGAGGCGGGAGAGGTCACGCCCGGTCAACTCCTCGATCCGGCCGATCCGGTAGCGCAGGGTGTTGACGTGTACATGAAGCTGGGCCGCGCAGCGCGTCCAGGAGCCGTCCGAGCGCAGGAACGCCTCCAGGGTGCGCACCAGGTCGGCCTGGTGCTCGATGTCATAGGCGATCACCCGGTCGAGCAGCCGGCTGCGGAAGGCCCGGCGCACCTCGTCGGGGACGGCGGCCAGCAGCAGCACGTGCGAGGCGAGCTCCTCGGGTCCGGCGACGCAGACCCGGCCGACCCGGGCGGCGGCGATCCGGCGAGCGTGCCGAGCCTCCTCCAGCGCGCCGCGCAGACCGCCGGCCTCCAGCGCGGGGGCCGAGACGCCCAGGGTGATCCGGCCCTCCGAGCCGAGCCCGGCCTCAAGCGGCGCGAGCAGCTCGCGCAGCGCGTCGGCGGGCACCGCGGCGTCCGGCGCGGGCAGCACGATCACCGCGCCGGTGGCGGTGCCGGCGATCAGCGCGCGGTCGGAGGTGTCGGTCAGAGCTTCCTCCAGGATGGAGCGGACGGCGCCGTCGGGCAGGCCGGTCCCCTCCGCGCTGAGGACCAGCCAGGAGCCCTCCGGCTCCTCGGGTCTTGGCACCGCGCGCTCGTACCTGGCGGCCATCGCCGAGGAGGCGTAGAGCGTGCGGCTGATCTCGGCGGGGTCGGCGTCGCGCTGAAGCAGCGTCAGCACCTCGTCAGCGAGGCGGCGGCGCAACCGGCGGCTCTCGTCGCGGCGGGTGCGCTCGGCGGCGACCAGTCGGGCCAGGTTCTCGGCGAGCTGCTGGCGCTTGGCGGTCCACTCGGTGACGTCCCCGGCGACCACCAGCACCCAGTCGGAGAGCGGGGCCTCGTGGGCGGGGTCGACGGCGGCGGGCAGCAGCGAGTAGGCGCCGGAGACCAGGCGGGCCCGGTGCGGCGGGCGGCGGCGCTGGCGCTGGGCGGCGAGGTGAGCGCGGACCAGCTGGTCGCGGGCCTCGGCGGAGAGGTGGTCGGCTGGTCCGGCGACCACCCGGGCGGTCGGCGTGAGCACCCAGCAGTCCAGGTCGAGGTCGCCGCCGAGCAGGTCGAGGACGGCGTCCAGACCGCCGCCGCCGGCCGCCGAGACCAGCAGCCGGTGCCGGTCGACCAGGGCAGCCAGGTCGGCGGCCCGGTCGGCGGAGACCTGGCGGCCGATGAACTCGGTGAGCGAGCTGAAGGCGACGTCGTCCGGCACCGCGAGCAGCGGCATCCGGTGGCGTCGGCAGGCCTCGATCAGGTCCTCGGGGATCGGGCCGACCTCGGCCTCGCCGGCCGCCAGCGCGACCGCCCCACCGGCCGCCAGCGTGCGGACGAAGCGCTCGGAGTCCTCCGGCGCGGTGCGCCAGAGCATCCCGGTGAGCACCAGCTCTCCCCCGTGCAGGTAGCGGCCCGGGTCGTGCAGGTCCGTGGTCATGACACCGCTGACCTGTCGGTCGAGCTCGTCCTCGGCGGCCAGCAGCCGCAGTCTCGGGGCTCCAGGGGCGAGCAGGTCACGGACGCGCATCCGCGGACTCCTTTGTCTGAACACTGAACAAGGGGCGGTAGGGGAGGGAGTTGGGGGCTCACAGTGTGCCCGAGTTCGGGCAATGGGTTTTACGTATCAGCACTCCGCCGGGTCACAGCGCCGTAGCTTCGTCGTCACGGCCGGATTACGGTCGTAAGGGGCGGTTGGAAATCCGCTCAGCAGGGGATTCGTCTCCCTTAGAGGAACGTACAGGATGCCGGGCGACCGTGAGGCAAGGGCTTCATGCCATCGGTGACTGCCTCCAGGTGGGCCCGCAGCGGTTCACTGGCCACACGCCGCCGGACACACCCCGGTGACCAGGACTCAACGCCACGGCAACGCTCCGGTGCAGAGTCCGAACACCGAAGGTTTGGAATCTCGCGCTGATGCCCCCGAGTGGGCGACGCCCCGCACGGTTCCGGCGACACCGACGACTTGAGGAGACACCCGCATGGAGTTCCTGCGGCCCGCTACGTGGGACGAGGCGCTCGCGGCGAAGGCTGAGTTCCCGACCGCGCTGCCCATCTCGGGCGGCACGGACGTGATGGTCGAGATGAACTTCGACGTGCACCGGCCATCCGCGATTCTCGACCTGAACCGCATCACCGAGCTGTCCCAGTGGGAGATCGCCGACGGCGTGGTGCAGCTCGGCGCCTCGGTGCCCTACACCCGGATCATCAACGAGCTCTCCGAGCCGCTGCCGGGTCTGGCGCTCGCCTCGCACACCGTCGGCTCCCCGCAGATCCGCAACCGCGGCGGTGTCGGCGGCAACCTGGGCGGGGCCTCCCCCGCCGGCGACGCGCACCCCGCGCTGCTGGCGGCCGGGCGCGACGTCTTCGTCGAGGTCGCCTCGCAGGCCCGCGGCACCCGGCTGATCGCCATCGACGACTTCTACGTCGGCGTGAAGCGCAACTCCATGGAGAAGGACGAGCTGATCCGCCGCGTCCACATCCCGGTGGCCGACGGCCCGCAGCAGTTCTCGAAGATCGGCACCCGCAACGCGATGGTCATCGCGGTCTGCGCCTTCGGCTTCGCGCTGCACCCCAAGAACGGCACCGTCGGCACCGGGATCGGCTCCGCCGCCCCCACGCCGCGCCGGGCCGTGGCCGCCGAGGAGTTCCTGCAGGGCGTGCTCGCCGAGCGCGGTCTGTGGGAGTCCGGCGACCTGCTGGGCGCCGAGGTGATCCAGCAGTTCGGTGAGCTGGTGAAGGCCGCTGCCTCGCCGATCGACGACGTCCGTGGTACCGCCGACTACCGCCGGCACTCGCTGGCCGTGATGGCGCGGCGCACCCTGACCTGGACGTGGAACGACTACAGCAAGCAGATCAGGAGCGCGGCATGAGGGTCACTTTCACCGCCAACGGCAAGCCGGTCGAGGCGGACGACGTCTGGGAGGGCGAGAGCCTCCTGTACGTGCTGCGCGAGCGGGTGGGTCTGCCGGGCTCCAAGAACGCGTGCGAGCAGGGCGAATGCGGCTCCTGCACGGTCTACCTGGACGGCACGCCGGTCTGCTCCTGTCTGGTCGCGGCCGGCCAGGTGCAGGGCCGCGAGGTCCGCACCGTCGAGGGTCTGGCCGACGAGAACGGCCTGGACCCGGTGCAGCAGGCGTTCATCGACGCCGGCGCCGTGCAGTGCGGCTTCTGCACCCCCGGTCTGCTGGTGCAGACCCACGACCTGCTGGAGCGCGAGCCGCAGCCGAGCGACACGGACATCCGTGAGGCGCTCAGCGGCAACCTGTGCCGCTGCACCGGCTACGAGAAGATCATGGACGCGGTGCGGCTCGCCTCCGCCCGCCAGTGCCAGAAGGCAGGTGCCTCCGAATGAGCACTCGTACGATCGCCGGTCAGAAGAACCTGCAGGACATCCGCACCGGCAGCAAGGACGGCATCGGCGGCTCGCCGCTGCGTCCGGACGGCACGCTGAAGGTCAAGGGCGAGTTCGCCTACTCCTCGGACCTGTGGCACGAGGACATGCTCTGGGGCATGGCGCTGCGCTCACCGCACCCGCGCGCCAACATCCTCAGCGTGGACATCTCCGAGGCGCTCAAGCTCCCCGGCGTCTACGCGGTGCTCACCCACGAGGACATCCCGGGCTCCAAGTTCTACGGCCTGGAGATCCAGGACCAGCCGGCGCTGGCCATCGACAAGGTCCGCTACCACGGTGAGGCGATCGCGATCGTCGCCGCCGACCACCCGGAGACGGCCCGCCGCGCGGTGAAGAAGATCAAGGTCGAGTACGAGGTACTCACCCCGATCACCACCGAGGAGCAGTGCCTCAACCCCGAGGTGTACGGCTACGTCCACGAGCCGCACGAGTTCAAGTCGCACGGCCACGGGAACATCTGCCACAGCCAGAAGCTGGTGCACGGCGGCGGCGTGACCGACGAGATCCGCGCGCTGGCGGACGTGGTGGTCAGCGGCCACTACGAGGTCGGCATGCAGGACCAGGCCTTCCTCGGCCCGGAGTCCGGCCTGGCCGTGCCCGCCGAGGACGGCGGCATGGACCTCTACGTCGCCACCCAGTGGCTGCACGTGGACCGCCAGCAGGTCGCCCCCGTGCTCGGCATCCCGGAGGAGAAGCTGCGGCTGACCCTCGCCGGTGTCGGCGGCGCCTTCGGCGGCCGCGAGGACCTGTCGATGCAGATCCACGCCTGCCTGCTGGCGCAGCGCACCGGCAAGCCGGTCAAGATCGTCTACGCCCGTGACGAGTCCTTCTTCGGCCATGTCCACCGCCACCCCGCGAAGATGTACTACGAGCACGGCGCCACCCGCGACGGCAAGCTCGTCTACGCGGACGCCCGGCTGGTGCTGGACGGCGGCGCGTACGCCTCCGCCTCCCCCGCCGTGGTCGGCAACGCCGCGTCGCTGGGCCACGGCCCGTACAACATCCCGAACGTGCGGATGGAGGCGATCGCGCTCTACAGCAACAACCCCTCCTGCGGCGCGATGCGCGGCTTCGGCGCCGTCCAGGCCTGCTTCGGCTACGAGACGCAGATGGACAAGCTCGCCGCCGCCCTCGGCATGGACCCGGTCGAGCTGCGCCAGCTGAACGCGATGTCGGAGGGCGACTCGATGCCCACCGGCCAGGTCATCGACTCGCCGGCCCCGGTCGCCGAGCTGCTGCAGCGGGTCAAGGACATGCCGCTGCCGCCGCCGCTGGACCTCGCCAACCTCGACGTCCGCACGCTGCCCGGCGCGCTGTCCAACACCTCGCACGGCGAGGGCATCGTGCGCGGCATCGGCTACTCGGTCGGCATCAAGAACGTCGGCTTCTCCGAGGGCTTCGACGACTACTCCACCGCCCGGGTGCGCCTGGAGGTCATCGGCGGCGAGCCGGTCGCCATGGTGCACACCGCGATGGCCGAGGTCGGCCAGGGCGGCATCACCGTGCACGCCCAGATCGCCCGCACCGAGCTGGGCGTCGAGCAGGTCACCATCCACCCGGCCAACACCGAGGTCGGCTCGGCCGGCTCCACCTCCGCCTCGCGGCAGACCTACATGACGGGCGGCGCGGTCAAGTACGCCGCGGAGGCAGTGGCCCAGGCGCTGATCGAGAAGGGCCGCAAGCGCTACGGCTGGACCCACAACGACCTGTCGCTGATCGGCGGCAAGGTGGTCTCGGAGTCCGCCGGTGTGCTGGTCTCGATGGTCGACCTGCTGGGCGAGGACGCGATCGACCTGACGCGTGAGCACCACCACCGCCCGACCGTCCCGTTCGACAAGGAGACCGGGCAGGGCTTCGGCCACGTCCAGTACACCTTCTGCGCCAACCGCGCGGTGGTCGACGTGGACGTCGAGCTGGGCCTGGTCAAGGTGGTCGAGTTGACGGCCGCTCAGGACGTCGGCAAGGCGCTGAACCCGCTCTCGGTGATCGGCCAGATCCAGGGCGGCTGCACCCAGGCGCTCGGCCTCGCGGTGATGGAGGAGATCATCGTCAAGGACGGCAAGGTCCGCAACGCCTCCTTCACCGACTACCTGATCCCCACCATCCTGGACGTCCCGCCGATCCCGGTGGACATGCTGGAACTGCCCGACCCGAACGCCCCCTACGGGCTGCGCGGCGTCGGCGAGGCCCCCACCGTCTCGGCCACCCCGTCCATCGTGGCCGCCATCCGCCAGGCCACGGGGATCGCTCTCAACCGGATCCCGGTCCGGCCGGAGCACCTCACCGGGACGCTCTAGCCCCACCCCCAACCTCCCCGGGGCGGTGACCGTCTTCCCCACCGCCCCGGGGGTGCACCACCCAACACGCAGTTTCGTAGTGCACCATCCCGCTGCCTCTCCCACGCCGGGGCTCTGCAGCGGTGCGCTCCACCCCGCACCGCAGGCACTACAGAGTGCACCTCGTGAGCCGAGCAAGTCCCCCACGCCGTCTGCCTTGACGCCATGGTCGGCTCGCCCACCCCAATCCCCTTTGAACCTTGGGAGTGGACATGTCCCGGATCCCCACGGAGCCAGGCACCACTGAAGAGATCCCCGCCCAGGCCGGCACCCCCACGCCGCCCTCGGAAACCCCACCGAAGAACGCGCTCGATGCGTACTTCAAGATTTCCGCCAGAGGCTCGACCTTCGGCAATGAAATGCGTGGCGGCCTCACCACCTTCATGGCGATGGCCTACATCCTGCTGCTCAACCCGATCCTGCTCGGCGGCGCCGACAAGACCGGCTTCCACCTGAACACCGGTCAGCTGACCACCGCCACCGCGCTGGCCGCGGCGGTCACCACCATCCTGCTCGGCGTGGTCGGCAACGTGCCGCTCGCCGCCGCCGCGGGGCTGAGCGTCTCCGGTGCGGTCTCCGCGATCGTGGTCCCGCACACCACCTGGGCACAGGCGTTCGGCCTGTGCATCATCTACGGTCTGCTGATCGTGCTGCTGGTCGTCTCCGGCCTGCGCGAGAAGATCATGAACGGCATACCCCTGCCGCTCAAGCACGCGATCACCATCGGCATCGGCCTCTTCATCTCGATGATCGGCCTGGTCAAGGCCGGCTTTGTGCACCACGGCCCGGACCCGTACGGGCCGCCCGTCTCGCTCGGCCCCGCCGGCACCCTCACCGGCTGGCCCGTCCTGATCTTCTGCGTGACCCTGCTGAGCATCTTCGTGCTGCTCGCCCGCAACACCCGCGGGGCGATCCTGATCGGCATCGTCGGCGGCACGGTCCTCGCCTTCATCGTCCAGGCCGTGGCCAAGCTGCCCGCGACCGCCTGGACCAGCTCCGTCCCGAAGTGGCCCGGCAACCCCGTCGCCGCTCCGAACTTCGGCCTCTTCGGCCACGTCGACATCTTCGGTGCGTTCAGCGGCAAGGGCATGGGCGCGATCAGCGCCTCGGTCGCCGTCTTCACCCTGGTGCTGGCCGGCTTCTTCGACGCGATGGCCACCATCATCGGCGTCGGCACCGAGGCCGGCCTGGCCGACAAGCAGGGCCGGATGCCCGGGCTCAGCAAGGCCCTGCTGATCGACGGCACCGGCGGTGTGATCGGCGGCTTCTCCGGGGCCTCCGGCCAGACAGTCTTCGTCGAGTCCGCCACCGGCGTCGGTGACGGTGCGCGCACCGGCCTCGCCTCGGTGGTCACCGGTGGCCTGTTCGCCCTGATGCTCTTCTTCTCCCCGCTGGCCGGCGTCGTGCCGGTCGAGGTCGCCTCCGCCGCGCTGGTCGTCATCGGCTCGATGATGATGAGCCAGGCGCGCCACATCGACTGGAGCGACCGCGAGGTCGCCATCCCGGCCTTCCTGACCGCCGTGCTGATGCCGTTCACCTACAGCATCACGGCGGGTGTCGCCGCCGGTGTGATCACCTACGTTGTGATCAAGGCCGGTAAGGGCAAGTGGCGCGAGCCCGGTCCGCTGATGTGGATCCTGACCGCCGTGTTCGTCGTGTACTTCGCGCTCACCCCCGTCAAGGAGTGGCTGGGAGTGCACTAGCAGTCAGCAGTACCGCCGCTGTGCGGGGCCACCGGTCCCGCACAGCGGCTCCCGCCATTGATCCGCTTCCTTGATCACCACCAACACCGCGTTAGGAGCCACGGACATGCAGGACATCGCCGAGCAGTTGCAGGTCTGGCACGCCGCCGGGCGCTCGTTCGCGGTGGCGACGGTGGTGGGCGTCTCGGGCAGCGCGCCGCGCGACCCCGGGGCGGCGCTGGCGGTGGATGCCGACGGCGAGGCGATCGGCAGCGTCTCCGGCGGGTGCGTGGAAGGGGCCGTGTACGAGCTGTGCCGGGAGGCGATCGCCTCCGGGGAGCCGGTCCTGGAACGCTTCGGGTACAGCGACGAGGACGCCTTCGCGGTGGGTCTGACCTGCGGCGGCATCCTCGACGTGTTCGTCCAGCCGATCGTGCCGGGCGCCGACGCGGCGCTCGACGCGGGCATCGTCTACATCGCCTCCGGCACGCCGGTGGCACTGGCCCGGGTGATCGAGGGCCCGGCGGCCCTGCTCGGCGCGACGGTGGCCGTCACCGCCGACACCCACCACGGCTCGCTCTCGCCGGCCCCCTCGACGACCGGCGCCCTGGAGCGCTCCGCCGTCGCCGAGGCGCGGGCCATGCTGGACGCCGGGAAGACCGGCAAGCTCACCCTCGCTCTGGACGGGCGCCCGTGCGACCCGACGGACCAGGGCACTCTGACCTTCTTCGTCGAGTCCTACGTCCCCGCGCCGCGGATGCTGGTCTTCGGCGCCATCGACTTCGCCGCCGCGGTGGTGCGGATCGGCAAGTTCCTCGGCTACCGCGTGACGGTCTGCGACGCCCGGCCGGTCTTCGCCACCGAGCGCCGATTCCCGGACGCCGACGAGGTGGTGGTCGACTGGCCGCACCGCTACCTGGACTCCCAGCTCGGCGCGATCGACGGCCGGACCGTACTCTGCGTGCTCACCCACGACGCCAAGTTCGACATCCCGCTGCTGGAGCGCGCGCTGCGCCTGCCGGTCGGCTTCGTCGGCGCGATGGGCTCGCGCCGCACCCACCTGGACCGCAACGCGCGGCTGCGCGAGGTCGGCCTCACCGACGCCGAGATCGCCCGGCTGCGCTCGCCGATCGGCCTGGACCTCGGTGCCCGTACGCCCGAGGAGACCGCCGTCGCGGTGGCCGCGGAGATCGTCGCGCACCGCCGCGGCGGCGGCTGCCTGCCGCTCTCGGCCGGCCACGGCCCGATCCACCACGACCTGGAGCGCGCCGACGACTCGCACGCCCAGCAGCACGCGGCGGCCTGACGGGTCACCCGGCCGCACGCCTCGGGCGGCCGTAGCTCTCGGGCTGCGGGCGGCCGCTTATGCTGGGGCCGTGACACCGAGAACGGGGCAGGGGACAACGCTGCGGGCGGATGCCGCGCGCAACCGCGCCCGGGTCTTGCAGGTCGCCCGCGCGCAGTTGGCCGCCGGCGACCGCTCGTTGCAGCTGAACGCCATCGCCCGGCTCGCCGGTGTCGGCGTGGGGACCGTGTATCGGCACTTCCCCAACCGCCATGCGCTGATCGAGGCGCTCTCGGCGGAACGCTTCCGGGAGTTGGTCGCAGAGGCGCAGGCGGCGGCCGCCACCGAGGACGCGCTCGCGGGCCTGCACCGCCTCCTGCGCTTCGCGCTTGACCGCGCGCTGGACGAGCCCGGCTTTGCGGCCGTACTGGAGTCCAGGGGCGATGCCGACGCGCAGACCTCGGAAATGAAGGCCGAGCTCGACCAAGCCGTCGCCGATCTGCTGGGCCGCGCCCGCCAGACCGGCACCATCCGGAGCGGCATCGAGGCGGATGACGTGCGCCGCCTGCTCTGCGGCGTCGAGCATGCCGTGCGCTCCGGGGACAGCGACCCGGTGCGCCGGGAGCTCTACCTCAGCACCCTTCTCGAGGGTCTGCGCCCTCCTCGCTGACCGCAGCACGCCCGCGGCATCCCAACCGGCCGGTGCCGGGAAACCCGCCGGGCCGACCCATTCCTCGTTAACCGGATAGGTATCCGTTTGTAGTAGCATGCCCACACAGAAGCGGATAGCTATCCGAATAATCCGCCATCGGCGAAGGGGCAGAGCAATGAGCCAACGGGCAGTGGTGACAGCGGGCACCGGGGGTATCGGCCTGGAGACCGCGAAGGGACTCGCTGAGCACGGGTTCGCCGTCACCGTGGTCGGCCGCAGCGCCGAGCGCGGCGCGAGCGCCGTCCAGCAGATCGCGGCAGTCGCAACCGGGCCCGCACCGCGATTCGTGGCTGCCGACCTCGCAGCGCTCGACCAGGTACGTGCGCTGGCCGCGCACCTGGCGGCGGAGGGTCCGCTGGACGTGCTGGTCAACAACGTCGGCGCGATGTTCGCTCAGCGGCAGCAGACCGTCGACGGCATCGAGGCGTCGTTCGCCGTCAACCACCTCTCGCCCTACCTGCTGACCGAGCTGCTGCTCGACCAGCTCCAAGCAGGTAGGCCGGGCCGGATCGTCAACGTCACCTCTGGCGCGATCAAGGTCGCCAAGCGCACCTTCGACGCCGTGGAACCACCGGGCGGCTACTACGGCTTCCACTGGTACGGCCGCGCCAAGCTCGCCAACCTCGCCTATACCCTGCACCTGGCCGAGCGCCTGCACGGCACCGGCGTCACCGTCTTCGCAGCCGACCCCGGCGGCGCCGCGACCGACATGACCAACGGCACCATGACCTCGCCGAAGATCGTCTCCCCGGCACTGCGCCTGCTGTGGCCGCTGGTCCGCCGGACCTTCGAACGCTCCACCGCCGGCCCGGCAGCCGTTGCCGCCCGGCCGTCCGTCTTCGCCGCCACGGATGCCTCGCTCGACGGGCGGACCGGCCTGCTCATCGGGCCCGAGGCCCGGCCGGTCCCCGCCTTCCGCGGTAGCACCGACCTCCAGGTCATCGACAACGTCCTCAGGCTCAGCCGGGAGTTGGCCCCCCTGCAAGGTGGTCCCGGAGCTCAGCCGAGGTGAGGAGACGCGATCGTGCGGGGTGTAGCGGGGTGTAGCGGGGTGTAGGGGCACCCCTGCGGTCGAGCCGTCACGGACCGATGGCCGATGATGGCGCAGTGCTAGAAGCAGACCAGTTCGGCGCCGATGGCGGCGCCGACCCGCCACCGCCGCTGATACCCGACCTCTCCGAGGCCGTCCGCGCCGCGCAGGGAGGCGATGAGGAGGGCTTCCGGCAGCTCTTCCGTGCCGTCCAGCCGCCGCTGCTGCGCTACCTGCGGGTGCTGCTCGGCGGGGACGGCGCGGACGCCGAGGACATCGCCTCCGAGGCCTGGCTGCAGATCGCCCGCGACCTGCACACCTTCCACGGCGACGCGGACGGCTTCCGCGGCTGGGCCGCCACCATCGCGCGCAACCGGGCGATGGACCACCTGCGTGCCAAGCGCCGCAGACCCGTGGCGGACCTGCCGGTGGAGTACCTCAGCGAACTCCCGGCCCGGGACGACACCGAGGGTGCCGTACTGGCCGCCGCCGGTACCGAGCAGGCGCTGGCGCTGATCGCCGGCCTGCCCAAGGACCAGGCCGAGGCGGTGCTGCTGCGCGTCGTCCTGCAGCTCGACGCCGAGAGCGCCGCCCGGGTCCTGGGCAAGCGCGCCGGAAGCGTCCGGATGGCCGCGCACCGGGGCCTGCGCAAGCTGGCCGCACTGGTCGAGTCCGCCGGCGCACTGCCCACGCCGCGGACCCCCGTGGGAACTGCGAAAAAAAGTTCTCCCGAAGGTGTGACACAAACCGGTGCGACGACGCTGAAGGACATGAGATGAGCACCAACCGACCCGGTCGGATCGACCGCGCCGCCGCCGAGCAGCTGCTCAGCGGTGCCACGGACGGCAGACAGGGCGGTCCGGGCGCCCTCTCCGAGCTGCTCGCCGCCGCTGCCGCACCTGGCACGCCGCGCGAACTGGTCGGGGAGCAGGCCGCTCTGGCCGCGTTCCGGGAGGCCGCTCGGCTCGCGCCCAGCCCTGCTCCTGCTCCCTCCCAGCCCCGGAGACGATCGATGGCCGACTGCGCACCTGCGCGGTTCCTCAGCGCGAAGATCGCTGCGGCCGCGCTCACCGCGACGGCCCTCGGCGGCGTCGCGGTGGCGGCCGGGACCGGGAACCTGCCGGTGGCCTTCGGGGGTTCGCCGGCCGGCACACCGGTGGCCCACCCCTCGCCGCTCGCGTCGATCAGCCCCTATGGGCAGCACCCCGGCTCCGGCCGCCCGAGCCCCGACGGGCACGGGCGAAGCACCGGACAGCCGGACGACGGGACGGCGCCGACCGGCCCGGCCGCGCTCTGCCGGGCCTGGGCCGGCGCCGGGCAGCCCACCGCGGACCCCGAGTTCGCGCCGCTGCCGCACGAGGCGGGCGGCGCGGGGAAGGTCCGGGCGTACTGCGCGAAGCTGCTCGGCGCCGACGGCGGTGCTTCGGATGGCGCCTCGGACGGTGCTTCGGGCAGCGCTTCGGGCAGCGCGGATCCCAGGGGCGGTGGCAACGCGCAGGGCAACGGCGGCCGTCCGAGCGACGGCGACTCGGCGCACGGGAAGAACGGCGGCGACGGTCGTCCCACCGCCAAGCCCACGACCAGCGCCTCGGCCGACCCGACACCCACCCGCGACAGACCGGGCCAGGGCGAGCAGTCGCCCACCTCGGTGCGGCCGGCGATGGCCTGGAGCGGCCAGCCGCCGGCGCACTGACCCAAGAACTCCGGACGGATTGGCGGTCTCCCCGGACACGCCGTCCGCCCGGGAACCCGGCGGCACCGACCGTGCGTGAGTCGACTGCCGCCGCCGGAGAACTGGTGGGCTCCCCCGGGCTCACCAGCTCTCCGACGTAAGCCCTGGGCCCGATCCGGTTGGGGTCGACCGGATCGGGCCCGGGCGCTGCACACTCGGACGCGCTGCACACCCGGACCGCCTGGCGAGAGCTGGACGCGGCAGCACCACACGACCCACACGTCACAACCGCCAAGGGCGAGTGACGCCGCGATCGCTCTACGTGTATGGTGCCAGGAGCGCTCGAACATGGTTTCCCGGGACGGTAGTTGTGCATTCTTGGGGGAGATCTTGTCATGCTCTTGACATGGTCCTGCCTTGACAGTAAGCCCCGACACCGACGGGACGGACAGTGCAAGACGCAAGGGCGGCGACCTTTTCTCGGCGCCAAGGACATCAGCCGCCAAGGGCTCTGACGAATCGCCACCACATGACTGACGACCTGACCCTGATCCGTGAGAGCTTCGCCCTGCTGCGGGACTCCGGGGACAAGCTGACCGCGCACTTCTACGCGACCCTCTTCCTGCACAACCCCGAGGTCCGCGCCTTCTTCCCGCCCGCGATGGACAGCCAGCGCGACCGGCTCTTCCAGGCCCTGGCGGGTGCGGTCCGGATGCTCGACCGGCCCGAGGAGCTCACCACCTTCCTGCGCCAGTTGGGCCGCGACCACCGCAAGTACGGTGTGCAGAGCGCCCATTACGACGCGGTCGGCTCGGCCCTGCTGGCCAGCCTGCGCAAGTTCGCCGGGGAGGCCTGGACCGAGGAGTACGAGCGCGCCTGGGCGCAGGCGTACGGGCAGATAGCCGACGCGATGAGCGGCGCGGCCGAGGAGGAGGCCGGCCTGACCCCCGCCAGCTGGCTGGCCGAGGTGGTCGGGCACGAGCTGCGCACGCCCGACCGCGCCGTCCTGACGCTGCGCCCGGACGCGCCCTTCCCCTACCGCGCCGGGCAGTACACCACGGTGGAGACCGCCCGCTGGCCCCGGGTCTGGCGGCCGTACTCGATCGCCAACGCCCCGCGCCGGGACGGCCTGCTGACACTGCACGTCAAGGCGGTGCAGGCCGGCTGGGTGAGCAACGCGCTGGTCCACCACACCCAGGTCGGCGACGTCGTGCGGCTCGGTCCCGGGCGCGGCACGATGGTGCTGCCGGACCGGCCGGCCCGGCGGGTGCTCTGCGTGGCCGGCGGGACGGGCCTGGCGCCGATCAAGGCGCTGGTCGAGGACATGATCGCGCGCAACCGCCCATTGACCCTGCACCTGTTCGTCGGCGTCCGGCACGAGGCCGACCTCTACGACCTGCAGTCGCTGCGCCAACTCGCCGCCGTCTTCCCGCGTCTGCTGATGGTCACGGTGGTCTCCGACGAGATCGGCTACTCCGGTGTGCAGGGCCGGCTGCCCGAGGTGGTGCCGGCGCAGGGCCACTGGGGCGAGCACGAGGTCTTCGTCAGCGGCCCCGACGACATGGTGGTCAGCATGGTCGAGCGGTTCCAGCGCGACGGCCTGCCGGCGGAGCGGCTGCACTACGAACTCAACACCACCCCCGAGGCGTTGGACATCACCATCGGACTGCTGGATGCCGTGGCGCCGCCGCCGCGCCCCGCCGGACCGGCCTGGGGCCGCTTCGATCGACCCTAGCCCGGCTTCGATCGGCCCTAGCCCGGTCGCGTGCTACCCGAGCGCGGCGGCCTTGCGCCGGCGGTCGACGATCGCCGCGGCCGCCAGCACCACGGCGGCGGCCACCAGTGAGAGGACCATCTGGATCCGTCCGTCGTGGTCGGTGAACATGTAGCCGACCACGAAGCCGATCAGCCCGATGGTCGCCCAGGTGAGGTACGGGTAGAGCCACATCCGCACGGTCAGCCGCTCCGGCGACTCGCGCTCGATGATCTTCCGCATCCGCAGCTGCGAGAAGCAGATCACCAGCCAGACGAAGAGCGCCACCGCGCCGGAGGAGTTCAGCAGGAACTGGAAGACCGTGCCCGGCGAGGTGTAGTTGAAGAAGACCGCCAGGAAGCCGAAGACCACCGAGGAGAGGATCGCCGTGCGCGGCACCCCGCGCGCGCTGACCGTCGCGAACGCCTTCGGCGCATCCCCGCGCTGCCCCAGTGAGAAGGCCATCCGGGAGGCCGTGTAGAGGCCCGAGTTGAGGCAGGACAGCACGGCCGTCAGGACGATCACGTTCATCACCTGCGCCGCGCCGGGGATCCCGACGTGCTCCAGGACCGCGACGTACGGGCTGCCCAGCAGCTTGGCGGAGTTCCACGGCAGCAGCGTCACCACGATGGCGATGGACCCCAGGTAGAAGATGCCGATGCGCCAGATCACGCTGTTGGTGGCCCCCCTGACCGCCTTCTGCGGGTCGGCCGACTCACCGGCGGCCAGCGTGACGATCTCGCTGCCCATGAACGCGAAGACCACCGTCAGCATGCCGTGGAACACCGCGCCGACGCCGTGCGGCAGGAAACCGCCGTGGCCGGTCAGGTTGGTGGTCCCGACCGCGTGGGTGCCGGGCAGCAACCCGAACACCGCCAGCACGCCGACCACGATGAAGGCGGCGATCGCCACCACCTTGATGCCCGCGAACCAGAACTCGAACTCCCCGTAGGAGGCGACCGAGAAGAGGTTGGTGGCGGTCAGCACCGCCATCACGAGCAGTGCGAACGCCCACTGCGGGACGCCCGGGAGCCACCCGTTGAGGATCTTCGCCCCCGCGGTCGCCTCCACCGCCAGCACCACGACCCAGAAGAACCAGTACAGCCAGCCGATGGTGAACCCCGCCCACCGCCCGAGCGCGCGGTCCGCGTACGCGGAGAACGAGCCGCTCTGCGGGTCCGCCGCGGCCATCTCGCCGAGCATCCGCATCACCATCACGACCAGCACCCCGGCCAGCGCGTAGGAGAGCAGGATCCCCGGTCCGGTGGCCGCGATTCCGGCACCCGAGCCGACGAAGAGTCCGGCACCGATCACGCCGCCGATGGCGATCATCGAGAGATGACGGTTCTTCAGTCCAGCCTGCAACTGCCCACCGGGGGCCGCTTCGTGGACGGAACTGGAGTCGATATCGGTGGTCATGGCCTTCTGCTGACCTTCCTGCGTGACGGCATTGCAACGCCAGGAAAGATAACCCGAATATTCGAATTCCGTAACCCCGCCGATTCCCAACAACATCACCACGGCGAATACTTGAGCATTATTTGAGGATAGCGAAATACTCGGCCGACTCAGCCCAGGTCGAGGCGGGCGGCCAGCCGGAGCAGGCCGGGTGAGATCCGGCCGAGCAGCCGGGCCGCCTTGGCCTCGAAGGTGACCGGGACGACCGCCTGACGGGTGCGCACCGCGCGGACGATCTCGGCGGCGACCTTCTCCGGCGGGAACCCCCGGCGGGCGTAGAGCTTGGAGGCCCGCGCCTGCTTGGCGGCCTGCTCGGCGGCCGACAGGCCGGAGAAGGTGGAGGTCCGGGTGATGTTGGTGTTGACGATGCCGGGGCAGATCGCGCTCACCCCGATCCCGGTCGGGGCCAGTTCGGCGCGCAGGCAGTCGGAGAGCATCAGCACGGCGGCCTTGCTGGTGGCGTAGGCGGCCAGCATCTTGGAGGGCAGATAGGCCGCCGCCGAGGCCAGGTTGACGATGTGCCCGCCCTCGCCGCGCTCGGCCATCAGCGTGCCGAACGCCCGGCAACCGTGGATCACCCCCCAGAGGTTGACGTCCAGGACCCGCTGCCACTCCTTCTCGGTGGTCTGCAGGAAGGTCCCCGAGTGGCCGATCCCGGCGTTGTTCACCAGGACGTCCGGCACCCCGTGCGCGGCCGCCACGATCCCGGCGAACGCGTCCATCGCCGGGCCGTCGCTCACGTCGACCTGGTAGGCGGTGGCCACCGGGCCCAGCAGCGAGGCGAGTTCGGCGGTGCGCTGGGCGGCGGTGAGGTCGAGGTCGCAGACCACCACCCGGGCGCCCTGCTCGGCGAAGGCCAGCGCGGTGGCCCGGCCGATGCCGCTGCCGCCACCGGTGACGACCACCAACTGCCCTTCCTGGCGAGCCGGTTCACCGCCGGACTCGATCTGCTCGGCGAACTCCCTTACCATCCCGGCCACTACGGTTCCCTTCTCCAGCAACGCGGACCAGTGGGTGGCCCGCACCTCGCGCCTGGTGAGTCGCGGCACCCAGCGCTCCAGCCCCTCGGAGAGGAAGCCGCTGACGTAGCGGTCCCGGGTCAGCGTGATCAGCTGCACCGGCACCCGGGTGGGCCGCTCGCGCGGCTCGCGCAGTCGCGGCCGCATATTGGCGCGGTACAACTCGATTCCCCGCACCGCATCCTGACGGAGCGTCTGCTGCGGATGGTCCGGGCGTGGGGTGACCGCCTCCAGGTCGCGCAGCACCCGAGGCCAGGCCCGGGCCAGCCCGAAGCGCCAGGTCGCCGGCGCCAGGAAGGGCAGGTGGAAGGCGGTGATGTACCAGGAGTGTGCGCCCTGGACCAGGAGTTGGCGCAGGTGGCGCGGGGTCGGCCGGCGCAGCCGGTGGCGGATCCAGAAGCCCATGTGGTCCAGGCACGGCCCGGACATCGTGGTGTAGGAGGCCAGTCGCCGCTCGGAGCCGGGCTCGGTGACGGCCTCCCAGGACTGCAGCGAGCCCCAGTCGTGGGCGACCACGTGCACCGGGCGGTCCGGGCTGACGGCGTCGGCCACCGCGAAGAGGTCGGCCGCCAGCAGCTCCAGGCGGTAGTCCTCGCGCCGGGCCGGCACCCCCGACTCCCCCGCGCCGCGCACGTCGTAGCGCACCACGTGGTGGTCGGCGGCCAGGTCGGCGGCGACGTCGTCCCAGACCCGGTGGGTGTCGGGGTAGCCGTGCACCAGCAGCACGGTCGGCGCGGCCGGGTCGCCCTGCTCGAAGACGGCCAGGGCGAGGCCCGCCGAGTGCACGGTCCGGCGGCGGGTGGCGTGCTGGGGCGTGGCGTGCTGGGTCATCGGGCTGCCTCCGCAAGGGTGTTCCAGCGCCGCACGTGCGGCAGGTCGTCGTCGAGCCAGTAGGCGTCGTCGTCGGTGACCACCAGCAGCTCCTCGAACTTGATGCCGACCTCACGGAAACCGATGTGCGGCTCGACCGCCCACAGGCCCGGGGTGGGCGCGTGGCGGGAGGACCGGCCGTCCGCCCAGAGCGGTGAACGCCCGTGCAGGCGCTCGCTGATGAGCTCCCGGCCGAGCGTCTGCAGGGTGCGTACGCCGAAGCCCAGCAGGTTGACCCCGGCCGGCCCGCGGCTGACCGTGCGGGTCACCTGGTGGCCGATCACCCGCCCGGGGTAGACCTGGTGGCGGTTGTCGTAGCCGTGCGCGGCGATCTGCGCGTCCACGGCCGCGTAGACCTCGCTCAGCGGCTTGCGGGCGCGCACCTCGCGCAGGATCAGCTCCCGGTAGACCTGGAGGTCCAGCGCCAGCCGGTCCCAGACCGGGTTGTCGCCGACCTTGCCGCCGTAGCCGATGTCGGCGGTGTAGCCGTCCACCACCGGCGCGCAGTCCAGCACGTACGGCATGCCCTCGCGCAGCACCCGGCCGCCGGCGAAGAACTGCAGCGGGGTGTGGAAGTGCCGGAACGCCGTCCGGTCGCCGAACCAGGCGAACGGGATGTGGAAGAAGTCCTGCACCCCCTCGGCCACCAGGCAGTGCCGCAGCTTGGCGGTGGCCTGCCGCTCGGTCACCCCCGGTTCGATCCAGGCGGCGACCGTCTCGGCGCAGCGGTAGGCGAGTTGCTGGACTTCGCGGAAGCGGTCGAGATCCTGGGTACTGAACGGAAACGTCGGAATCGTCGGCACGGAAGCACTCCTCACAGGTCCACTCCTCACAGGTCCAGGACGAGATGGTCGCCTTCGGCGGCCCGGGAGACGCAGGGCAGCAGGGCGCCGTCCGCCCGCTCCTCGGCGGTCAGCCGGCGGTCGCGGTGTTCGGGGGTGCCGGCCAGCAGCTGCACGCGGCAGGTGCCGCAGAAGCCCTGGTGGCAGGAGTACGGCAGGTCGGGGCGGGCCGCGCGCAGCACGTCCAGCGCCGAGCGGTCCGCCGGGACGTCCAAGGTGGGCCCGTCCGCACCGAGTTGGACGGTGAACGGCTTCCCGTCGGTGATCGGCGCGGCGGCGAAGCGCTCGAAGTGCAGGGCGGTGGCGGGCGAGGCGTCCATCGCCCGCTGGACCGCGGCGAGCATCGGGGCCGGGCCGCAGCAGTACACGGCACTGCCCGGCCTGGCACGTTCCAACAGCTGGGCACCGGTGGGCACTTCGCTGACCAGCAGGCTGACCCGCTCGGGGGCCAGTGCGCGCAGCTCCTCGACGAACGGCATGCTCGCCTCGCTGCGCCCGGCGTAGCGCAGCTGCCAGTCCAGGCCGCGCCGCTGGGCCTCGCGGGCGATCGGCAGCAACGGGGTGATGCCGATCCCGCCGGCCAGCAGCAGCAGCTTCGGCTCGCCGCAGAACGGGAAGCCGTTGCGCGGGCGCCGCACGGTGAGCCGGGCGCCGACGTGCAGTTCGTCGTGGATCTCGACGGAGCCGCCGCCGCCCTCGGCGAGCCGGCGCACGGCGATCCGGTAGGTGGCGCGGTCGGCGGGGTCGCCGCAGAGCGAGTAGTGCCGCTCGCGCCCGGAGGGCAGGGTCAGGCGCAGGTGCGCACCAGGCTGCCAGGCGGGCAGCGGGCCGCCGGCCGGGTCGGCCAGCCGCAGTTCGACCACGTCCTCGGCGACCTGGCGGTGCCCGGTGACCGCCAGGGTGAGCGGCAGCCCGCCCAGCGGCTCGGGCCGGCGGGGGTTGCGGCGCAGCAGCGGGCGGCCCAACGCGGGGGTGTAGTGGTCGCCGAAGGCGGTGAGACCGCGCATGAAGCGGTCCAGCCGCGGGCGGCCGTAGAGGTCGCCGGGCGCAGTGGTGAGGTCCATGGATCGGGCGCTCCGGGGCTCAGCGGGCAACGGCGGCACGGGCGGCCGGGGAGGTGGCGAGGTAGCTCAGCGCCTGGGCGCTGGATCCTTCCTGGGTGGGATGGTAGCCGCGCTTGAGGTAGCGCAGACCGGAGCGCAGCGAGCGCACCGGGTCGGGCAGCATCCCGCGCCGCGCGGTCGCGTGCGCCTCGCGCCAGCTGGGCCTGATCCGCCCGTCCAGCGTGGGATCGGCCGCCAGCAGGAAGCGCACCCCGCGGACCCACAGGTGCACCAGCAGCGGTCCGGAGACCAGCATGCCGCGCACCCGGCGCAGATAGCCCGGGTCCAGGTGGACCATCAGGTCGTACGCCACACTGCGGTGCTCGACCTCCTCCGCGCCGTGCCAGCGCAGCAGGTCCAGCATCGTGGGGTCGGCCTTCGCGCGGTCCAGGCCGGGCGAGTTGAGCGCCCAGTCGCCGAGGAACGCGGTGAAGTGCTCGATCGCGGCCACGAAGGCCACCCGCTCGATGATGTTCTCCCGCCGCTGGCGGGCGCTGAGCCCCGGCTTCTCGCCGAGCACCCGCTGGAAGAGCCAGCTGATCTGCCGTACGTACGGCCGCGGGTCGAGCCCCTGCGTCATCAGGTGCTCCAGCACCCCCTGGTGCGCCTCGGCGTGGATTGACTCCTGGCCGATGAAGCCGAGCACCTCCTCGCGCAGCTGCTCGTCCCTGATCATCGGCAGGGCCTCCTTGAAGACCCGGATGAACCACCGCTCGCCCTCGGGGAGCAGCAGGTGCAGCACGTTGATGGTGTGGGTGGCGAACGGCTCGTCCGGGATCCAGTGCAGCGGAAGCCGCGACCAGTCGAACTGCACGTCGCGCGGTTCCAGCACGAGGTTGTCGTGCACCTCGTGGGCGGTACCGGACATGGGGACCCTCCTGACCTGCGGGGGTGATGGGCGCAGTTCAAACTACTGGCGGGTACGACGCTCCACAAGGGTTTCGGCCATTCTTATCGACAACTAGTCTAATAGCGCGAATGGACCCCATCGCCGGCGTTGATCACACCAATCCCCTGACGGCCCATCACTCGGCTCCCTAGACTCCGATGGTCCCGGACTGATCGTTTTCCGCAGCCGGGACCGACGTCACCGGATGGGAGTTCACAGATGAAGATCACAATTGATTCGGACACGTGCATCGGCGCTGGACAGTGCGCACTGATCGCGCCCGGGGTGTTCACCCAGGACGACGACGGCTTCGGCACCCTGATCCCCGGTAAGGAGGACGGCGCCGGCGACCCGCTGGCCCGCGAGGCGGTCCGCAGCTGCCCGGTCCAGGCCATCACCATGGACGAGTAGCCCAGCCGGAACCTCGCGAGAACCGGCGGGCGCGGGCCTGCTCCGCAGGGCCGCGTCCGCACCGCGCTGCCAACACCCCACCCTCTTACGGATCTTGACGGACTCTGCCATGATCATCCGAGGTCGGCGCCACCGGGCGGCCGACGTGTCCCGGGGGTGTGAGCAGTGATGACGGGGGAGCCGAGCGACCGGACCGATAGATCCGACAGGTCCGACAGGTCCGACAGGTCCGGCGGATCGGTGTGGGCGTGGTTCAGCAAGGGTGGGGACGTCAAGCTGGTGATCACCGGCGGACTGTTCGGCGCCTTCTTCGGGACGCTCGGGTTGGGTTCGCTCCTCGGGTCGGACTACGGCTACGGAGGGGTCAGTCTCGAGGCCTTCGGGCTCATCAGCATCCTCGGACTGATGGTCAGCGGCGCCGGTCTTGTCGTCGCGCTGATCCGTCCGCGCCTGGGCCTGCCCTCGATCGCCGTCGGTGCGCTGGTCGGCCTGGGCGTCTTCGTCCTCTTCGCCGGCGCGGGCCTGGGCCCCAGCTGGAAGGCTCCGCTCGACCGGCCCACGGACGTCCGCGCCGTCGGCAGCTGGACCAGCGGTGACCTCGTGATCCGGGCCCGTCCCGACCAGGTGGTCGCGTACCGCAGCGCCACCGGCGAGGTCGCCTGGCGTTGGACTCCGCCCGGCGAGGACTCCGTCTGCGCGATGAGCCGCGAGACCGGGCACGGCATCGGGTTGATCGGCCACGCCGGCCTCGACCAGCCGTGCGCCGCCGTGGTCGCGCTCGACCTGTCGAGCGGCACGGCCCGCTGGACGGCCCAACTGGACGCGCCGGCCCGCTCCGGCGACTCGGCCGCAGCCGGCGTGCTCGCCATCGCGGGCGACAGCGCCGTCCTCCAGGAGAACACCGACTGGCGCGCACTGAACCTGGCCAACGGCTCGGCGGCCTGGCGCAGCGCCCCCGCCCCCGGCTGCACACCGCTGCGCGTCGCGGGTGGCGCTGGTGGTGGCGGCGCGGGTGGCGCTGGTGGCGCGAACTCCGTGGTGACCGTCGCGGATTGCGGCTCCGCCGCCCCGGTGCTGCGCTCCCTGGCGGCGCAGGACGGCAGGGAGCAGACGCAGGTCGCGCTGCCGACCGCCAACGGGCTGAACGACCTGGCCGTGCTCTCCACCGCCCCGCTCACCCTGTGGGTCGACGAGAACGGCGAGCGCGGTACGCACGCCGTGCTCAGCTACGACCAAGCAGGCCACCTGCGTTCCTCGATTCCCGTCTCCGGTGACGAGTACGACCTGGACATCCTCCTCGGCGGATCCACCGACTCGTTCGCATCCTTCACCGCCCGCCCGCTGTACAGCGCACTGGTCGTCGGTGACCTGCTCATCGTGCCGGCCGAGAAGCCGAACGACGTCACCTTCAGCCGGTCGAAGAACGGCATCAACCGCAACGCCACCGGTCGCCTGGTCGCCTACTCGCTCGCCGACGGCAGCAAGCAGTGGACAGCGGGGTTGGACGACCAGACGATCGGCCTCGCGGTTGATCCCGCCGGCACCGGAATCTGGGCACTGACCCAGAACACACTGTCCCGGATCGACGTCGCCATGGGACACCGGTCCACGAGCCTGGGCATCAACGGCGGCGTCTCGTACCTGCCGGTGGACCTCTCAGTCTCCGCCGGCAACCGGTTCACCATCGTCTCCGAAGACGGCACCAGCAACGAACCACCGGTCGTCGGCCTGCACTGACGGAACGCGTCAGATGGGGGTCAGCCAGGTATCAGCGCCGACTGGCACAGTTCTTCCTGTGAACGGGACAGGCGGAAGCCCGGACCGGGAGCACGGATAGGTGCCCGGAGCGGTTTATCGGGGACCGGAGCCTCGGCTCCGGTCGGGTCCTTGCGGCCCACGCAGGTTCGAATCCTGCCCTCTCCGCCCAAGTCGACCGGCCCATACGTCAGGCAGCCTGTCGCGGTGGACGGCATCACACCCCTGGCGGGACGGCGAACGGGTCATACCCCTCGGGCATGAAACAGCCGTAGTCCTGTAGTGGTTGCGGATCGTTCAGCACGATGTGCTTGCACTCGCCCGCAGGTGAGAGTCCGTCCGGGCAGTCCGGAATCCGTTAGCCGGGGAGTCCGGCGGACGCTGGTGCGTCGGCTGCGAGCCGACCGAATCGGTCCAGCAGAGCCCACACAGCGTCATAGACATCGCAGATGTCCTCGGCTGCCCTCCGGATCGACGATCACTACGTCCTGGCGCATCCGAACGCTGATCGTCATACCCGCCGTCGGGGCTGGCATCTCATCCACCGAGCCACGGTACTGCGTCGGAAGCGCGACCGACCGCGGATTCGGCCAGCAGGGCACGCCCCGGCTCTGAGATCCACTGGGCACCGAGCCATCTCGTGAAGCCCCCGGTAGGACAGGTCCGCCAAGATCATGTCCGTAGCAACCAGAGGCTGCACATTGGTCACCCATGTCGCCACGCTCGACGTCCCGCGCCATGTGGTGGAGTTCCTCGCTCACCTGCTGGGGAACTCCCAGACGCTCCCCGGACGCTGGGACCGTTTCGGCAGGCCGTGCTGGTGCTGCGCTGCTTCCGCGACCGCGGTTGCGTGCACTGCTCGGCCCGCAACGCCGGCGCCTCCCAGGCCACCGGCTACCACTACCAAGGGCCAGTCCGAGCAAGCACGTCACGCTCAGCCCGACCCGCATCGGCGACATCGCCCGCGCCGCCCTCGTCCTCAACGGGACCAGCCCTTTCCGCCCAAGTAGGTTGCCGCCCCGGGAGATTGTTCCCCTCGGGCGGCTGCCGCGCGTCCGCAGGAAGTCGACCAGCCCGACGTCCCACGCGTCAGGCGACGGTCAGTCGGGTATCAGCGGTGGCTGGCAGAGTTCTTCTTGTGAACGGGACGGGCGGAAGCCCGGACCGGGAGCATGGATAGGTGCCCGGAGTGGTTTATCGGGGGCCGGGGCTTCGGCTCCGGTCGGGTCTTTGTGGCCTTCGCAGGTTCGAATCCTGCCCTCTCCGCCCAAGTAGGTTGCCGCCCCAGGGAGATACTCCCCCGGGGCGGCTGCCGTACGTTCGCAGGAAGTCGACCAGCCCGACGTCCCACGCGTCAGGCGACGGTCAGTCGGGTATCAGCGGTGGCTGGCAGAGTTCTTCTTGTGAACGGGACGGGCGGAAGCCCGGACCGGGAGCATGGATAGGTGCCCGGAGTGGTTTATCGGGGGCCGGGGCTTCGGCTCCGGTCGGGTCTTTGTGGCCTTCGCAGGTTCGAATCCTGCCCTCTCCGCCCAAGTAGGTTGCCGCCCCAGGGAGATACTCCCCCGGGGCGGCTGCCGTACGTTCGCAGGAAGTCGACCAGCCCGACGTCCCATGCGTCAGGTGACGGTCAGTCGGGTATCAGCGCCGGCTGGCAGAGTTCTTCTTGTGAACGGGACGGGCGGAAGTCCGGACCGGGAGCATGGATAGGTGCCCGGAGCGGTTTATCGGGGACCGGAGCCTCGGCTCCGGTCGGGTCCTTGCGGCCCACGCAGGTTCGAATCCTGCCCTCTCCGCCCAAACACATCGCCGCCCCAGGGAGATACTCCCCCGGGGCGGCTGCCGCGCGTTCACAGGAAATCGACCGACCCGACGTCCCATGCGTCAGGTGACGGTCAGTCGGGCATCAGCGGTGGCTGGCAGAGTTCTTCTTGTGAACGGGACGGGCGGAAGCCCGGACCGCGAGCATGGATAGGTGCCCGGAGCGGTTTATCGGGGACCGGGGCTTTGGTTCCGGTCGGGTCCTAGCGGCCCACGCAGGTTCGAATCCTGCCCTCTCCGCCCAAACACATCGCCGCCCCAGGGAGATACTCCCCCGGGGCGACTGCCGCGCGTTCACAGGAAATCGACCAGCCCGACGTCCCACGCGTCAGGCGACGGTCAGTCGGGCATCAGCGCCGGCTGGCAGAGTTCTTCTTGTGAACGGGACGGGCGGAAGCCCGGACCGCGAGCATGGATAGGTGCCCGGAGCGGTTTATCGGGGACCGGGGCCTCGGCTCCGGTCGGGTCCTAGCGGCCCACGCAGGTTCGAATCCTGCCCTCTCCGCCCAAGTGCGTCACCACCCCGGGGGGCGGCTGTCGTGTGTTCAGGGAAGTCGGCGGGTCCGACGTTCCGGGCGTCAGGTAGGTGTCAGGGGTGGCTGGCACAGTTGTTCCCGTGAACAGGGCGGGCGAGCATGGATAGGTGCCCGGAGCGGTTATCGGGGGCCGGGGCTTTGGCTCTGGTCGGGTCCTTGCGGCCCACGCAGGTTCGAATCCTGCCCTCTCCGCCCAAGTAGGTTGCCGCCCCGTGGGGCTGTCGTACGTTCAGGAAGTCGGCGGGTCCGACGTTCCATGCATCAGGTAGGTGTCGCTGGTGGGTGGCGACTGGATGTGTCGGCCCCGGACATGTGGGGTGCTGAGGTTGCCAGTGAGAGCACAGCGCTGAGCGCGGCAGCGCCGTCGAGGAGGGCTTTGGAGCGGGCCGCGATGCTGGCGTCTCTGGCAGCCAGCGCGGAGGCGACATCCTCCGATCGGCGGGCGCGCCGTAGCTCCGGGATCAGGGCCCGAAGGGGTGCGATGCGGTAGCCGGCCTTGCGCAGTTGGTGAACGATCCGTACATCCCGGACTTGGGCGGGTGTGTATCGGCGCGTACCGCGCGCGGGGTCGCGGTCGGGGACGACAAGCTCCTCCGCGTCCCAGTACCGCAACGTCGAAGGGCGCACGCCGAGAGCGGCGGCGAGTTCGGAGACGCTCATCGAGTCCGATGCACGTACGTCTTCGATCGGCTCGCTGGAGATTGCCCGGGCGGCCTCCTTGGCCAGCCTCAGTTCCGTGCGCTCTGTGTCGAGTCGGGCGTGCGCCGCATCGAGAAGGGCGAGCATCAGCTGCGAGGCGGGGTACTGGTGAACGGCCCGAACGATCTTCTTGGCCTCGGTCGGACCCGTGCCTGCCGCGAGTGCCCGGTAGGCCAGCGCGGACTGGAGATGTATCTCTCCATAGATCCGGTAGCCCGTGGCTGTGCGCGTCGCAGCCGGAAGCACACTGTCGCGTTCAAGATTGCGAACCTGTTGGACGGAGCACCCGGCACGCCGTGCGACATCGACGGTGCGCATGTCACCCGATTTGAGACCTGACATCTTGAATCCCCTGAATCCCCTGGGTCTTAGGCTCGAAGTCTCCACTAGGACTTCAATGCAACGCTTGAGCACATGACCATAGACGAGATCATCAGCTTCATGGAGGGCCTCGATGGTGTCCTGGCCATCAGGCCGGCACCCGGTGACGGCTCGCCGGAAATCAGCTGGGGCGACACCTTCTTCTCCTACGCACCTGACGGCGTCACCCCGACTATGAGCCAGCCGTTCGCGACAGTCGTGACCAAGAACTACCCCGGCGACGAGGCATCAGGTCTGGACCGCCCGGGCACCTTTCGCGTGAACATCTCCGCCGGGAAGGAACCGTTCATTCGGTGGACCGGTCACGCACCACGCGAAGCAGCCACCACCGAGGTCGACCCCAGCGCCGTCGACACTGTGACTGCGCACCCCGTCTACGGCACCGTGGGCTGGCTGGCAGTGGTGAACCCGGGCTCGCGCACGGAAGCGGCGACCTGTGAACTGCTGCGTGCGGCCTATCACCTCGCACGCGCACGCTATGAGCGACGCGCTGAATCGACGCCATGCGCAGAGTCGCAATGAAGTGGGCGTGATCACGGACTAGACGGGCCGAAACTCAGGCCGCTATCCTGTCGACATGTCAACCACGGGGAACCACAAGCCTTCTGAGGCGATCTTAGCACCTAATGGCCTGTCGCACAAGTCGTCCCGCTGGGTCACCGGTGGGCTGGTGCCCGAACGCGGGCCTCGGCGCACGCTGGCGCTGGCGAGCTTCGTCAACCAGGTCGGCAGCGCGGTGTTCATGGTGAGCGCCGCGCTGTTCTTCACCCGCCCGGGATGGGCGTCGGCGCGCTGGTCGGCCTGCTCTCCGGGATCCCGGTCGGGTGGCTCGCCGACCGGCGCGGCCCGCGTGAGGTCTACCTGTTGACGCTGACGGTCCAGGCCGGCGCGATGGCGGCGCTGGTGCTGGTTCAGTCGTTCTGGCTGTTCGTCCTCGTGGTCTCGCTCACCGAGCTGGCCGGCTCGGCCAGTGCGGCGGCCAAGGCGCCGCTGCTGCGCGGCGGTCAACCTGGCCGGCAGCATCGGGGCCGTACTGGCCGCGCTCGTCGTCCAGTTGGACACCCGCACCGCCTACCGGTGCCTGGTGCTGGGCAACGCGCTCAGCTTCCTGGTCACCGCGGCCATCGCCTACCGGCTGCCCTCCCTGCGGCCCGTCCAGGAGCCGCCGGGGAGCGGGCGGTGGACCGCGCTGCGGGACCTGCAGGTCCGGGTGAGTCGCGGGATCGACGGCAACCGCCGCCTCGTTCGAGCTCCGCTACAGCCTTGCGCCGGCGCACGCGCAGGGGCAGTACTCGGGCGTCTCCCGGCTGAGCAGCGGTCTGGCGGACGTCGCGACGCCCTCTGCGCTGGGCCTGCTCTGCATCACCTGGGGTGCGCCCGGCTGGGCCGAGCAGTCGCGCCCCGCCTTTGCTCCTGCCGCCTGAACTCCACCCCCTCCACGAAAACCTCCACGAAGACGTCCACAAAAACCTCCACGAAAGGCCTTTCCCGATGAAGGACACCACCGCGACCGCGACCGCAACCGCCGCCGGCAGCTGGCGGCTCGGCGACCTCGACGTCAACCGGCTGGGCTTCGGCGCGATGCGGCTGACCCAGCACGGCCCGGCGTTCGCCGAGAACGCCCCGCCGAGCGACCGCGCGCAGGCCATCGCGGTGCTGCGCCGCGCCGTCGAGCTCGGCGTCAACCACATCGACACCGCGGCCTTCTACTTCTCGCCGCTGCGCTCCGCCAACGAGCTGATCAACAGCGCGCTCGGCCCCTACCCGGACGACCTGGTGATCACCACCAAGGTCGGTCCCGGCCGCGGCCCGTCGGGCGACTGGCACCACGCCGGACCGGAGCAGCTGCGCGGCCAGGTCGAGGAGAACCTGCGCCAGCTCGGCCGCGACCACCTCGACGTGGTGAACCTGCGGATCCTCGGGAGCGCCTCGATCGCCGAGCGCTTCGGCGTACTGGCCGACCTGCGCGAGGCCGGGCTCATCCGCCACCTGGGCGTCTCCAACATCAACGCCGAGCAGCTCGCCGAGGCCCGGGCCATCGCTCCGGTGGTCTGCGTGCAGAACCGGTACAGCGTCGACTCCCGGCGCGCGGACTCGGACGACCTGCTGCGGACCTGCGGCGAGCTGGGCATCGCGTTCGTGCCGTTCTTCGCGATCGCCAGCGCCGGGCGCGAAGGCGGCACGAAGACCACCGAGAGCGAGGAACTGCTCGCGATCGCGCGGGCGCATGGCGCGAGCCCCGCGCAGGTCCGACTGGCGTGGACGCTGGCGCAGGGCCCGCACGTGCTGGCGATCCCGGGCACCGGCAACCCGGACCACCTGGTGGAGAACGTCGCCGCCGGCACCCTGCGGCTCTCGGCGGACGAACTGGCCCGCCTGGACGCCCTCGACCAGGAGTGACCAAGCAGAGCTAGGCCTCAGCCGATCGCGGCGATCCGGGGGACGACGCGCTCGGCGAGCAGCTCGGCGAACTCCACCGGATCGCGGTCCGGCGCCACCTCCAACTCGTCGATGCCGAGCCGCGCGTAGCGCTCGGCATTGGCGAGGAAGCCGTCGACGTCATCGAGGAAGGGTCCGACGGCCATCGCGGTCTTGGTGATGGAGTCGTAGTCCCGGCCCTCGTCGGCGCAGTGCGCGCGCAGCACGTCGAGCTTGGCCGCCACCTCCTCGGGGCTGCTGGCGAAGAGGTTGCAGGCGTCCCCGTACCGCGCCACCATCAGCAGGGTCTTCTTCTCTCCCCCGCCGCCGATCACGATCTGCGGGTACGGCCGGCTGAGCGGCCCGGGCACGCACAGCGTCTCGGCGAGCTGGTAGTGCCGGCCCTGGTACGGCCCGTTGTCCTCGCTCCACATCTGCTTGCAGATCTGCAGCGTCTCCTCCAGCCGCTCGAAGCGCTCGCTCACCGGCACCACCGGCACCCCGAGCGCGCGCTGCTCCCGCTCGTACCAGGAGGCGCCGATGCCGAAGCGGGCGCGACCGCCGCAGAGCACGTCCAGGGTGGCCACGATCTTGGCGAGCAGGCCGGGGTGACGGTACATCACTCCGGTGACCATCACGCCGAGCGTCATCCGCTCGGTGACGGCGGCCAGGTAGCCGAGCGTGGTGTACGCCTCCAGCATCGGCTCCTCGGCGGACCCGCCGAGGATCTCCATCTGGAAGTAGTGGTCCATCACGGTGAACGCCGAGATCCCGGACTCCTCGGCGATCCGCGCCGTTCGGGCCAGGGTGCCGGCGATCCGGGCCGGGTCGGTCGGGGTCGAGTAGTTCCAGTAGTGCAGGCCGAGCTTCACCGAGAAACCTCCAGTCAGCGGGAAACCCCCGCCCCGAAGTTACTCGACCTGGTCGCCGCGCCCGGGACAACGCGGCCACGGAGCACCCGATTTGATCAGACCACCATGGTCAGACCGCCATGGCCAGCATCAGCGGCGCCGCCCGCTCCGAGAGCAGTTCGGCGGCGGCCCGCAGCCGGTGGGCGTTGTCGACCGGCATCGACATGGCCAGGCAGCCGACCGTGCTGCCGGCGATGACCGGGACGGCGGCGCAGACCGTGCCGAGCGCGTACTCCTGCAGGTCCAGCGTCGGGACGGTGGAGGGCTGGCGCTCCAGCCGGTGCATCAGCTGCTCGGTGTCGGTGATGGTGCGCGAGGTCAGCCGGGCGATCGGGTGCCGCGAGAGGTGGTCGAGGCGGCCGTCGTGGTCGAGCTGGCTCAGCAGGCACTTGCCGATCGCGCTGGCGTGCGCGGTGGCCTTGAAGTCCACCCACTCGTGCACCGCGGGCGCGTCCTCGCCGAAGGCGACCGCCTCCACCGTCAACTCGCCGTCGTAGTACCGGCTGAAGTAGACGGCGGCGCCCAACTCGTCGCGCAGCTCGGCGAGCTTGTGGTTGAGCCTGATCCGGATCAGCTGCTCGCGGTTGGACTGGCCGAGCATCGCGAAGGTGCCGCCGAGCACCCAGCCGCCGTCGTAGGGCTGCAGATAGCCCTCGTTGGCCAGGACGGTGGTCAACTCGCGGACGGTGCCCGCGGGCAGCCCGGTCTCCCGGACGAAGTCGCCGAGCGTGGCGCCGCAGGAGTGCCGGTCCGCCACCTCCAGCAGCCGCAGGGCGCGCCGCAGGGAGGCGTGCGGCCCGGACTCACCCTGGTCGAGCATGATCTGACGACCCTGGCCGTGTGCCGGCATCGGCCTCCCCTTTCCGCTCCCGAGCTACCACCCTCAGCCTATCCATGACGTGCCGTCCACACCCCCTGGTCGCAAGAGATTCCCGCAGGTGACGGGTATTGGCCGATTGGCATATGCCAGACGCAGCTGCCCGGACCCCGCACAGCCGAATCCCGGCGCCGCCGCGCGCGTTCAGCGCCCCCGGGCCAGCCGTTGGAGGTCCGCGCGGTCCTTGGGCCGGTCCAGCCACCGCTTCCAGCGGACCGTGTCGGCCATGGTCAGGAACCGCAGAGCGCCGATCGGCTCCGCCCGCGCCAGCAACTGCCCGACATCGCCGAACAGCTCCGGGAACCATCCGTCAAGCACCTCGAACCGGCCGTCGACCAGCCGGATCGCCCTCGTCCCCCCGTACGGAGCCGGCTGCGGTCTGCCCAGCTCCATGGCACGCTGCCAGGCCAGCCCGCGCGCCACGATGTCGAGATCGGAGATCTCCTCGCGCAGCCCGCGCAGATAGAACGGCGCGCTGCCGGCGATCACGAAGTCCTCCACCGGAAGGCCCAGTTCGGCGAGCCGGTCGAACGGGGCGGTCGACAGGCGGGACAGCAGCACGGGCAGCCGCGCCACCGCGGGGCCGGGGGACGACTGCTCCGTGCTGCTCACCGCGCTAGCTCCGCAACGCGGCGAAAGCCGCGATCAGCGGCGGCAGCGCGGCCAGGAAGCCTGCCAGCGCCGTGATCACCACCGCTGCCTTGACCGGGGCGGTCCGGCTCATCCGGGCCACCGCGAAAGCCGCCAGTGCCAGTGCGGCGAGGACCACGATCCCGCCGACCAGCACCGGCCACACATCCGACTGCACGTCGCCTCCTTGAAGTTGTCAGCTGCCGAGCCCTGGATCACGACCGCCGGCCGACGCCTTGGTAGGAGGCGTCGCGGGTGCCGTCGGCGGCGATCCGACCTCCACGGTAGGGCGGGGCCGCCGCCGACTCCAGGGCTGCCGGCGAGCAGTGCGGCAGGCGCGAAAGGCGCTCAGAACCTGTAGAACGACAGAGTCTTGGCCCGAACCGGAGGTCTAGCCTGGTCAGGTCGTCACTGGTGTTCGCTGCCGAGCCCGGTCCGGCGTTCCACGCAGGCGGAGCCGCGGGGGTGGTAGCCCGCTGCTCCCGCCTGCTTTCGTCTACCGCGCAGGCGTGCGTTCGACGTAGCCGAGCTCAGCACGCGCTCAGCAGCGCTCACTCCGCGGCCAGTTGCTCCAGTGCGTCCAAGTCACGGACCAGCAGGCGGCGGTAGCCGGTCTCGATGACGCCGCTCTCCCGCAGCTGGCGCAGCGCCTTGGCCACTGCGGCCTCGGAGGACGAGACCAGCCCCGCCAGGTCGGACTGGCTCAGCGGAACCGTGATCGCGACGTGCTCGCCCAGCGCCTCCCCGTACGAGGCGGCCAGCTCGACCAGCGCCCGGGCGAGGCGCACGGAGACCGGGGAGCCCGCCTGCTCCACTCGCACCCGGTTGGCCGAGCGCAGCTTGAAGCTGAGCGAACGCATCAGCGCCATCACCACCTCGGGCTCGCGCCGGAACAGGGCGACGAAGGCGTCGTGCGTGATGACCCGGGCGGTGACCCGGCCGACCGCGGTGACGGTGGCCGAGCGCGGGCGGTCGTCCAGGACGCCGAGCTCACCCACCAGGTCGCCCGCCGCCCGGATGGTGAGCAGCGTGACGTGCCCGTTGGCCGTCACTCCGGTCACCTTGACCAGGCCGCTCAGGATCAGCAGCAGGTGGGCGGCCTGGTCCCCCTCCCGGAGCAGCAGGTCGCCGGGTTCGTAGGCGTACAGCGCTCCCTCCGCCAGGACCGCCTGGCGGGCTCGCGCGGACAGCAGGTTGAGGTAGGAGCCCGACGGCCAGAGCCGTTGGTGCTGCGCCGACTCGCCGTCGTCGCCGCCGTTGTCCATGCGCCACCTCCTCGACACGCTCCGGGATCCGCGGATCCCGATGATCTCAGAGGAACCCCGCCTGCGGTACGGGGAGCGGGAAATGCGATGGACCCTCCCCACTGTCCGAGGGGAGGGTCCATCCGAGGGTGCGTCAGAGAGTCTTCAGCGAGCGAGAGCCCTCAGCGAGAGCGAGTCCTCAGCGAGGCGGTCAGGCCTCGTCGCCGGCGCGGAGCTTGGCGACGGCGGCCTCCAGGCGGCGGCCGTAGTTCTCGTCCGCGGCGTGGAAGTGCGCGAGGTTCTTCTCGACGATGTCGTCGCGGGTCACCTGGGCCAGGAAGCCCGCGATGTTGTTGATCAGGCGCTCCTGCTCACCGGCCGACATCACGCGGAACAGCTCGCCCGCCTGGAAGAAGTCGTCGTCCTTGGTGTGCGCGGGGGTGGTGTACGTGCCGGTGTGGCCGTTGAGGGCCACCGGCGCGGCCAGCGCGCTGTCGGTCTGGGCGGGGCCGTCGTACGAGTTGGGCTCGTAGTTCTTGCCGCGGCCGGACTTGTTGACCGCAGCGAAGCCATCGCGGCCGTAGTTGTTCGCCTCGGTCGCCTTGGGGGCGTTGACGGCGAGCAGGGTGTGGTTGACGCCGAGGCGGTAGCGCTGGGCGTCCGCGTAGGCGAAGAGCCGGCCCTGGAGCATCTTGTCCGGGGACGGGCCGATGCCGGGAACGAAGTTGTTCGGCGAGAAGGCCGACTGCTCGACCTCGGCGAAGACGTTCTCGGGGTTCTTGTTCAGGACCAGCCGGCCGACCTTCTGCAGCGGGTAGTCCGCGTGCGGCCACACCTTGGTGAGGTCGAACGGGTTGAAGCGGTAGTCGGCCGCCTCGGCCACCGGCATCAGCTGGACGTACAGGGTCCAGGACGGGAACACACCGCGCTCGATGGCCTGGTGCAGGTCGCGCTGGTGGCTGTCGGCGTCGGAGCCCACCACCTCGGCGGCCTGGGCGCCGTCCAGCGAGCGGATGCCCTGGTTGGTCTTGAAGTGGTACTTGACCCAGAAGGCCTCGCCCGCCTCGTTGACCCACTGGTAGGTGTGCGAGCCGTAGCCGTTCATGTGGCGGTACGAGGCCGGGATGCCGCGGTCGCCGAAGAGCCAGGTGATCTGGTGCGTCGAGGCGGGCGAGTGCGCCCAGAAGTCCCAGACGTTGTCGGCTTCCTGGATCCCGGTGAAGGGGTCGCGCTTCTGCGAGTGGATGAAGTCGGGGAACTTGATCGGGTCCTTGATGAAGAACACCGGGGTGTTGTTGCCGACGAGGTCGTAGTTGCCCTCTTCGGTGTAGAACTTCAGCGCGAAGCCGCGGGGGTCACGCACCGCGTCGCTCGAACCGAGGTTGCCCGCGACGGTGGAGAAGCGCAGGAAGACCTCGGTGCGCTTGCCCACCGAGGCAAGGAAGTTGGCGCGGGTGAACTGCGAGACCTCGTCGGTGACCTCGAAGTAGCCGTACGCGCCCGAACCGCGGGCGTGCACCACGCGCTCCGGGATGCGCTCGCGGTTGAAGCGCGCGAGCTTCTCCAGCAGCTGCTGGTCCTGGATGAGCAGCGGGCCGTACTCGCCGGCGGAGGCCGAGTTCTGGTTGTCGGCGATGGGGGCGCCGGACTCAGTGGTCAGGATCTTGGACATAGCGGTCCTTCGGAAAGAGAGGCGGTGCGTGGAGAGAAGAATTCAGACGCCCAGCAGGCGCCAGATCGCGGCGGCCCGGCGGGAGGTCTCGGTGCCGTCGGGGCCGTCGGCGGGCTGCAGGGCCGTCACGGCGGCGGTGAGCTCGGCCGGGGCGGCGAGCGGACGGGCCGTGGCGAGGGTGGTCGCCTCGGCGCCGGTCAGGCCGGCCTCGGTGAGGGCCTGGACGGCCTCGGCGGCGGGCAGCGCGTTGAACCAGCGCAGCGCGAGGGCGGCGCGGCCGGCCTCGGTGAGCCGGCCGGTCAGCCGCAGCCGGGCCAGGCCGCCGTCCGGGTAGACGTTGATCCGCACGTGGGTGACCGGGCGGCCTACGTCCAGGCGCAGGCGGTGGCGGGTGTCGGGCTGCAGGCGGGTGCGCGGCAGGATCTCGAACCAGCCGTCAGGGTCGGTGGACGGGTCCCCACCGGAGGTGGCGTCATAGCCCACCAGGTCGGCCCAGCCGGGGGCGTTGGCGACGAAGTGGGTGGTGTCCACCTCGGCGGCCAGGACCTCGCCGCCCCCGGCCAGGGCGATCTGTACCCAGTCGTTGGCCTTGTCGCGCCGACGCCGGGTCTCCCAGCCGTCGCCCATGACGGAGGCGCGACCGGGAGAGTTCAGGTTGTGCGGGGAGGAGAAGTAGCGGTCCGAGGCGGCCTCGGCCACGCCGCCGTACTCCTGGGCGGCCAGGTCGAAGGTGAGGCCGTCCAGGTCGCGCGGGTCGGGCAGCACCTCGCCGTGCACCCGCAGGCGGGCCACGCCGCCGTCCGGCCAGATGTTCAGCCGGACGTGGGTGTAGCGGGTCGGGTCGCTGACCTCGAACGCGTGGGCGGTGTCGCCCTGCAGCGCGGTGCGCGGGACCAGATCGGTCCACTCGGCGCCGTCCAGCTCCTCGACCGACGGGTGGCCGGGTATCGAGGCGGCCTGCACCGAGCCGGACTCCGGGTAGTTGCCAGTGAAGTGCGCGGTGTCCACGATCACGCCGTGGATCCGGCCGGCCACACCGAGCCGGACGATCGCCCAGTCGTGGTCCTCGTCGGTGGGGTGCGGCTGCTCGGCGCTGACGCCGCGCCGGCGCTTGCTCTCCCAGCCGTCCATGATCTGGCCCTTGTGGCCGAAGGTGTGCGCGCGGAACTCGGCGGCCTTGGCGACCAGGAGGTTCTCCGCGTCGGCGAAGGTGTCCTCGTTGGTGGCCACCACGCCGGCGCCCAGCAGGCGGGAGGCGAGGTTGACCAGCTCGGTGAAGGCGGCGGCCGGGGTCTGACTGGTACTCATCTCGCTCCTCAGCGGGTACGAAGGATCTGCCGGCCGAACGGTTCGGCGTCCACGTCCACCACCTGGCCGCGCAGCCAGGTGGTCTGCACGGTGCCGGTCAGGGTCTTGCCGGCGTACGGGGTGACGGGGTTGCGGTGGTGCAGGGCGTCCGGGTCGACGGCGAATTCGCCGTCCGGGTCGAAGGCGACCAGGTCGGCGTCGTTCCCGACCGCGATGGCGCCCTTGGTGCCGGTCAGGCCGACCAGCGAGGCCGGACCGGCCGCCATCCAGCGGACCACGTCGGACAGGCTGTGGCCGCGCTTGCGGGCCTCGGTCCAGATCGCCGGCAGGCCCAGCTGCAGGGAGGCGATGCCGCCCCAGGCCTTGGCGAAGTCGCCGCTGCCGCCGTACTTCTGAAGGAGCTTCAGATCCGGGGTGGAGGGCGAGTGGTCGGAGACGATCGCGATGAACTCGCCGGCCGCCAGGGCCGCCCAGAGCAGGTCGCGGTTGGACTCGTCGCGGATCGGCGGGCAGCACTTGAAGGCCGTGTCGCCGTCCGGGACCTCCTCGGCGGCCAGCGTCAGGTAGTGCGGACAGGTCTCCGCGGTCACCTGGACGCCGTCGGCGCGGGCCTGGCGCAGCAGCGGCAGCACCGCCGCGGACGAGACGTGCAGGATGTGGACGCGAGCGCCGGTGCGCCGAGCAGTGTCCAACAGCCGTGCCACGGCGGTGGATTCGGCGTCGTCGGGGCGCGAGGCGAGGAAGTCGCGGTAGTGCGTGCCGGGCTGCTGCGGGGCCGCCTCCAGCACGGCGGGGTCCTCGGCGTGGATGATCGCCAGGGCGCCGATCCGGGCCTGCTCGGTGAGCGCGGCCTCCAGGTCGGCGGCCTCCACGTGCGGGAACTCGTCCACGCCGGAGGGGGCCAGGAAGCTCTTGAAGCCGAAGACGCCGGCCTCGTGCAGCGGCTCCAGATCGCCGGTGTTGCCGGGGATCGCGCCGCCCCAGAAGCCGAGGTCGACCCAGGCCTGACCCTCGGCGATCTTCCGCTTGGCGTCCAGACCGGCCACCGTGGTGGTCGGCGGTATGGAGTTCAGCGGCATGTCGATGACGGTGGTGACACCGCCTGCGGCGGCGGCCCGGGTGGCGGTGGCGAAGCCCTCCCACTCGGTCCGGCCCGGCTCGTTGACGTGCACGTGGGTGTCGACCAGGCCGGGCAGCAGGGCCACCTCGCCGAGGTCGGTGAGGTGCGCGTCGCCGACCAGCAGCGAGCCATGGGCGGCGATCTGCTCGATCCTGCCGTCCCGGACCAGCACGTCGGCCGGGCGCTCACCGTCCGGGAGGACCACCCGGCGCGAGCGGATCACCGCGGTCGCCACTGGCAGCTCGCTGAGCGGCATCTAGACCTCCGGAGTGGGGGTTTCAGGTGGGGTGGCTCGGAGCCTAGGCCCGCCTTCAACAAAACGTCAATGTAGGAAAGTACTACTGTCCGAAAACTAGGCCAGCAGGTCGGCCGCCAGTCGCTCCCCCGCGACCTCGGCCAGTTCCGCCGCCTTGATGAGGCTGTCCCCCGGCTGCTCGGCCAGGTCGGTGAGCGCGTACGCGGCGACGAAACCCGCCCCGCGCCACTCGCTCTCCGACAGTTCGAGCCGTCCAGCCACAGCGGCCACCGGAACCCCCGCCCCAGTGGCCGCCGCGGCGACGCCGGCGGGGGCCTTGCCATGGAGCGTCTGTGCGTCCAGGCACCCCTCGCCGGTCACGACCAGGCGTGCCCCACGCACGGCCTCGTCGAAGCCCAGCAGCTCGAGCAGAAGCTCGATGCCGGGCCGCATGGTGGCGCCGAGCAGGGCCAGGGCGGCGAAGCCGACCCCTCCTGCAGCCCCGGCGCCGGGGGCGTCTCGGAAGTCCTCGCCGGTGGTGGCCGCGACCACGTCGGCCCAGCGGGTCAGCCCGGCCTCCAGGACCAGCAGGTCCTCGCCGTCGGCGCCCTTCTGCGGGCCGTAGACGGCGGTGGCACCGCGCCGGCCGAGCAGCGGGTTGTCCACGTCGCAGGCCACCACGACCTCGATGCCCTTGAGCGTCTTGGCGATCGATCCGGGGTCGATGCGGTGCAGCCGGCGCAGGGCCGCACCGCCGGGGGGCAGTTCGGCGCCCTCCGAGTCCACCAGGGAGACGCCCAGCGCCTGGACCATGCCGGCGCCGCCGTCGGTGCAGGCGCTGCCGCCCAGACCGAGCACGATCCGCCGGGCACCGAGGCTGATCGCCCGTCCGATCAGCTGGCCGACCCCGTAGGAGCCGGCCGCGAGCGGCGCGGTGCGTCCGCCGGGGAGCCTGGCAAGCCCGGAGGCCAGCGCGAGCTCGACCACGGCGGTCTCGCCCTTGACGGCGATCGCGGCGTCCACCGGCAGGCCGGTCGGACCGGCCACCTTGGCGGGTATCCGGGTGAAGCCGGCCGCCAGCGCGGCGGCCAGCGTTCCCTCGCCGCCGTCGGCGACCGGGAGCTCGCGGACCTCCAGCTGGGGCGCGACCTTGCGGATGCCGGCCGCCAGGCGGGCGGCGACCTCGGCGCCCTCCAAGGTGCCCTTGAACTTGTCGGGAGCTACGACCACATGGCCCTGGGTGGGGGTGGCGGGCATGGTGGGGCCTCACTTCCGAGTGGCGCTGGGTGACGTGCTCTCAATGATCGGGGTGCGACCCCCTCCCCGCCGTTCCTCCCGTCCCGCTTCCGACGTACGGGAGGCTCCCCTCGGCGAGGGAGGGGGCCGGGCGGCGCCTGCACGACCGAAGTGCGGTGCGCCGCCGGTTGGCACGGCCAGCGGGGCAAGGATGAGCACCACCGCCCCGCTGACCGATAAGGCCCTCCTGGTGACGCGGGCACGACCGGACAGGTACACGCCACCAGGAGGAGTTTCAGGTGTAACCACAAGAGGTGCCGCGCGCAGCGCGCCCCAAGAAGGGTGGCGGCGGGCGACGGGTGGGTTACTTGACCTCGCGGCCCGCGAGGCGCTCGACGCCGCGCAGCAGGGCCGAGTGGTCCAGCGAGCCGTCACCGTTGGCGCGGGCCGAGGCGACCAGCTGGGCGACCAGCGAGCCGACCGGCAGCGGGGCCTCGACGGCGCGCGCGGCGGCCGTCACGATGCCCATGTCCTTGTGGTGCAGGTCGATCCGGAAGCCCGGCGCGAACTCGCGGTTGACCATGTTGGCCTTCTTGCGGTTCAGCACCGTGGAGCCGGCCAGGCCGCCCGCGAGGACGTCCAGCGCGGCCTGCAGGTCGACGCCCGCGTTCTCCAGGAAGACCACGGCCTCGGCCACGACCTGGATGTTCACGGCCACGATGAGCTGGTTGGCGGCCTTCACCGTCTGACCGGCACCGGCCGGGCCGACGTGGATGACCGTGGTGCCCAGCGCGTCGAAGAGCGGCTTGGCCTCGGCGAAGTCCGCCGCCTCGCCACCGACCATGATGGACAGGACGGCCTCGATGGCACCGGCCTCGCCACCGGAGACGGGGGCGTCCAGGGTGCGGATGCCCTTCTCCTTGGCGGCGGCGGCGACCTTGATCGAGGTCTGCGGGGTGATGCTGCTCATGTCGATCACGAGCGAGCCGGCCTTGGCGTTCTCCAGGACACCGCCCTCACCGAGGATGACCTGCTCGACGTGCGGGTCGGCCGGGACCATGGTGATGATCACGTCGGCGCCGGTCACGGCGTCGGCGATGCTGGTCGCGCCCTTGCCGCCGGCCGCCACCAGGGCGTCGATGGCGGACTGCTCGAGGTTGAAGCCGGTGACGGTGTGCCCGGCCTTGACCAGGTTGGCGGCCATCGGGCTGCCCATGATGCCGAGACCGATGAAGGCGATGGTGCGGGGGGTGGCGCTCACAGCGCTGATCCCTTCGTAGCTGGGGAGGGTGGGATGCACAGTGGTCAGGCGGAGCGGAGCTCGCGCGGCAGCCACTCGAAGCTGTCGGCGCTGACACCGGTGGACGGGCGGTACTCCAGGCCGATGCGGCCCTGGTAGCCGGCCGCGTCGAGGCGGGCGAACAGGTCGTCGAAGTCCAGCTCGCCGGTGCCGGGCTCGTTGCGGCCCGGGTTGTCGGCGATCTGCACATGGCCGATCTTGTCCGCGTGGGTGGCGATGACGGCGGCCAGGTCCTCGCCGTTCACCGCCAGGTGGTAGAGGTCGCAGAGGAACTTGGCGTTGCCCAGGCCTGTGGCGGCGTTGACCTTGTCGACGATCGCGACGGCGTCCTCGGCGGTCCACAGCGGGTAGTCCGGGGCGTCCACCTTGTTGAGCGCCTCGATCAGCAGGACGGCGCCGATGCCGTGCGCGGCCTGCGCGGCGAGCACCAGGTTCTCCAGCGCGAGCTGGTCCTGCACGGCCCGGTCCACACCGTCGACCCGGTTGCCGTAGAGGGCGTTGAGCCCCGTGGCGCCGAGCGACCCGGCCAGCGCGGCGGCCACCGGGACGTTCTCCCGGAAGCGGTCCCGCTCGGCGGGGAGCGAGACGGTGCCCTTGGCGCCGACCGTGAGGTCGTCCACGAAGTTGAGGCCGGTGAGCCTGACACCGGCGTCCGTGAAGGCCTTGCGGAGCGCGTCCTGCTCGGCCTCGGACGGGGTGTGGTCGGCCCCGAAGGGCCACCACAGCTCGGCGGCGGTGAAGCCGGCGGCCGCCGCGGCGGCGGGACGCTCCAGGAGCGGAAGCTCACTGAACAGGATCGACAGGTTGACCGTGACGCGGCCATTCAAGGACGCGTGCTTGGAAGCGGCAGTCACGTCAATCACCTTTCACTCTTCCGACAACCTCATTCCATGATGCGGAAGAGGGATTCTGCTTGGTGGAAGCATGGCACGAGGACCCGAGCCAGTGTCAAGACCGCCGCAACAATTTGTTGAAGTGGAGTCCGATCGACCGGCCCCTTCCCCCCCAGCAGCCGCTCGCTACAGTGAGCAGGTGCGATTGATGGTGGAGTTCACGACAGAACCGTTCGAACTGGTCAACTTTCCGGACCACGCCGTGGCGGCCCGCCGCGCGGTGGACGAGGCAGGGCTGGCCGTCTCGGTCGGCCCGTTCGGCACCAGCGCCGAGGGTGCGGCCGACCGCGTCCTCGCGGCGGTGGACCGGCTGCTGCGCGAGAGCCTGGAGGCCGGCGCGAGCCGGATCTCCTTCCAGGTCAGCGTGGTCCCCGACGCCCCGGAAGGAGTGGGTACGCAGTGACCGACGCCATGGAACACCCGCTCACCGCGGCGATAAAGCCGCTGCTGGACGCGGTCGGCGCGACGGCGCTGGCCGTCTCCGAGGCCAAGCCCGACGACGTCGTCCTGGAATGGGACGGCGCCCCGGCCGTGGCCGTCCGGCTGCCCCACCTCAGCAACGCCCTGGACAGGCTGCTCGCCGAGATGACCCGGCAGTTCGACGGCCGTCCGCTCACCGAGCTCGACCGGCTCGAGAAGCAGCGCGTCGTCGCCCTGCTGGAGGAACGCGGCGCCTTCACGGTCCGCCATGGCGTGGAGACCGTGGCGTCCGCACTGGGCGTCAGCCGGTTCACGGTGTACAACTACCTCAACCGGCAGGTCGACGGCCCGAAGGCCGACTGACCAGGCCAGTCTCGCCGAATGCCGTACCCCGGCACACTTGGCGGATCGCACACGAAACCGCCCGGTCACCACCGGCGGTTCGAAACGTAACCACCAAGGCTTCAACAAAGTGTTGACGACCGGGGGTGGTGGATCTAGCTTTTGCGGGTGGCACCACTCTTCAGGAGGTCCACCCGTGACCAACCACCACCCCGCGTCGTCCGACGCAGCCGACGCCCTCGCGGCGTTGGCGGCGGCTCCGGCCGCCGAGTTGGAGAAGCACCTCTTGGAGGTCTGCTCCAGCCCCGCCTGGGCCGCCGCCGTCGCGGCCGCCCGCCCCTGGTCCGACCGCCACGCCCTGCTCACGGCCAACCTGACGGCCATGGCGGGACTCACGGTCGCCGACCTCGGCGACGCCATGGCCGGTCACGCCCGGATCGGCAAGCCCAAGCCGGGCGACGCCACCTCCGAGCGCGAGCAGGCCGGCATCCACGGAGTGGACTCCGCGCTCCTCGATGAACTGCACGAGGCCAATGCCGCCTACGAGGCGAAGTTCGGCCACGTGTTCCTGATCTGCGCCACCGGGCGCACCGCCGCGACCATGCTGGCCGCGCTGCGCGAACGGTTCCCCAACGACGCGGCCACCGAGGCCGAGATCGTCCGCGGCGAGCTTCGCAAGATCAACGACATCCGTCTCAACCGCTTGTTGGACGAGACCGCCAGCTGATCTGACTAATCGCCCGCCCGTCGCCCGCCACCACCCTTCCAACGGCGCGCTACGCGCGGCACCCATCTCAGCTACCAGTGAGGTCACTTCAGCCATGACTGGCATCTCCACGCACGTGCTCGACACCAGCCTCGGCCGCCCGGCCGCAGGCGTCCCGGTCGAGCTCGCACTGAACACCGAGGGTGGCTGGAAGGTGCTCGGCACCTCCGCCACGGACTCCGACGGCCGGGCCAAGGACCTGCCGGCCGTGGAGGCGGGCTCGGTCGTCCGGCTCCGGTTCGACACCGCCGCCTACTACGCGGCGACGTCGGACGAGGCGCCGTTCTTCCCCGAGGTCTCGATCGTCTTCACGGTCGCGCCCGCGCAGCACCACTATCACGTGCCGTTGCTGCTGAACCCCTTCGGATACTCCGTCTACCGCGGAAGCTAGAACCTAGGAGCCAACGCCATGGCCCACGTGCTCGGTCAGAACCAGTACGGCAAGGCAGAGAACCGGATCGTCCGGGTCTACCGCGACAGCACCCGTCACGAGATCAAGGACCTGAACGTCTCGGTCGCCCTCTCCGGCGACCTCGACGACGTCCACCTCACCGGCTCGAACGCCAACTGCCTGCCCACCGACACCACCAAGAACACCGTCTTCGCCTTCGCGAAGGAGCACGGCATCGAGTCGGCGGAGGCCTTCGGCATCACGCTGGCGAAGCACTTCGTGGACAACAACGAGCCGATCCACCGTGCCCGGATCCGGATCGAGGAGTACACCTGGGACCGGATCAAGACCCCGGACAACTCCTCGCGCTTCATCGGCTCCGAGGAGGTCGGCCACTCCTTCTCCCGCAACGGCGGTGAGGTCCGCACCTGCGAGATCACCTACGACGGCACCACCGTCCAGGTGATCTCCGGCCTCAAGGACCTGGTCGTGATGAACACCACGAACTCCGAGTTCTGGGGCTACATCAAGGACAAGTACACCACCCTGAAGGAGGCCTACGACCGGATCCTCGCCACCCAGGTGACGGCTCGCTGGAAGTACTCCTTCACCGGCGTGGACGACGAGGCCCAGCCGAACTGGAACCGGTCCTACAGCCACGTCCGCCGGCACATGCTGGAGGCGTTCGCGGAGACCTACTCCTACTCGCTGCAGCAGACCCTGCACGCGATGGGCACCCGGGTGCTGAACAACCGGGCCGAGGTCGACGAGGTCCGCCTCGAACTGCCCAACAAGCACCACTTCCTGGTCGACCTGGAGCCGTTCGGCCTCAAGAACGACAACGAGGTGTACTACGCCGCCGACCGGATGTACGGCCTGATCGAGGGCACCGTGCACCGCGAGGGCGTCGTCCCGGTCATCCCGGTCGCCTGACCGCGAAGCGATCCGCTCCGTACCGCCCCCACCACCGCCTCCCCGCGGGCCCGGACGGTACGGAGCATCGTGGCGCCCGAGGGATTCTCGCACCGCCGTCCCGCCCTCGGGACAACACCAGCTCCGACGGCGGTCGCTCCTCCCCCACCGCTCCCTAGGAGAGACACCATGGCCGTCCAGCCTCCGCCCGCCGACCAGCGGATCGTGATCGAGAACGTCGCCATCGCCACGGTCGATGCCAACGACACCGAGTACACCCGGGGCCACGTCGTGATCCTCGGCAACAAGATCGAGTCGGTCGGCGACGGCCCCGCGCCGCAGTGGCTGGACAACGTGGTGCGCCGGATCAACGGCGAAGGCCATCTGATCACCCCGGGCCTGGTCAACACCCACCACCACTTCTACCAGTGGATCACCCGCGGCCTGGCCCAGGACAACATCCTCTTCGACTGGCTGGTCGCGCTCTACCCGACCTGGTCGCGGATCGACGACAAGCTCGTGCACGCCGCCGCCCAGGGCTCGGCCGCCGCGCTGCTCAAGTCGGGCTGTACCACCGCGAGCGACCACCACTACGTCTTCCCCAAGGACGGCGGCGACATCCTGGGCGCCGAGATCGAGGCCGTCCAGGAGCTCGGCATGCGCTTCACCGCGCTGCGCGGCTCGATGGACCGCAGCAAGAAGGACGGCGGCCTGCCGCCGGACCACGCGGTCGAGAAGACCGAGGACATCCTGATCGCCTCCGAGGCCGCCGTGGACCGCTACCACGACGCCTCCTTCGACTCGATGCTGCAGATCGCCATCGCGCCCTGCTCGCCGTTCTCGGTCTCCACCGAACTGATGCGCGAGGCCGCCCTGCTGGCCCGCCGCAAGGGCGTGCGGCTGCACACCCACGGCTCGGAGACGGCCGAGGAGGAGCAGTTCTGCAAGGAGCTGTTCGGCATGGGCCCGACCGACTACTTCGAGTCCACCGGTTGGCTGGGCGAGGACGTCTGGATGGCGCACTGCGTCCACATGAACGACTCGGACATCGCCAAGTTCGCCGAGACCGGCACCGGTGTCGCGCACTGCCCGTCCTCCAACGCCCGCCTGGCGGCCGGCATCGCGCGCGTCCCGGACATGCTCAAGGCCGGCGTGCCGGTGGGCCTGGGCGTGGACGGCACCGCCTCCAACGAGTCCGGCGAGCTGGGCACCGAGCTGCGCAACGCGCTGCTGATCAACCGCCTGCACGGCAGCCCGAAGGCGCTCACCGCGCGCAGCTCGCTGCGCCTGGGCACCATGGGCGGCGCTCGGGTGCTGGGCCGGCAGAACGAGATCGGCTCGATCGAGGTCGGCAAGCTCGCCGACCTGGCGCTCTGGAAGATCGACGGCATCATGCACTCCTCGATCGCCGACCCGGTGGCCGCCCTGACGCTGGGCGCGTTGCCGCCGCTGTCGGTGCTCTTCGTCAACGGCAACGCCGTCGTCGAGAAGGGCAACCTGACCACGGTCAACGAGGACCGGATCGCCCTGGCCTGTGCGAAGGCCGCTCGCGAGCTCGCCGCCCGCGGCTGATCCCTTCCCCTGAACTCCGGGCCGCCCAGGGACGGTGCGTGTCCCGGACTCCGTCCGCCCCAGCCGGGGCGTACGGACCGCAGCCCCGGACCCACGGCGAGGGTCCGGGGCTGCGGCGTGCCCGCCTGTGGTACCCCTCCCCCGCCCAACGCGAAGGGCCCCGCAGACGCAAGCGTCTGCGGGGCCCTTCGGTCGGTCAGATCAGACCTTCAGCGGCTTGATCGCCGTCGGAGCGTGGCCCGGCTCGGTGGCCAGCTCCTCGAACTCGCTGATGTCGCTGATGTCGGCCGTCTTGCTCATCGCGATGTTGGTGATCCGCTCCAGGATCGCCTCGACCACGACCGGCACCTGGAACTCGGCGGCGAGCTTCTTGGCCTGCTCGAAGGCGGCGCCCAGCTCGTTCGGGTCGGTGACCCGAATCGCCTTGCAGCCCAGGCCCTCGACCACCTTGACGTGGTCGACGCCGTAGACGCCCAGCTCCGGGGAGTTGATGTTCTCGAACTCCAGGTTGACCTGGAAGTTGATGTCCAGGCCGATCTGCGCCTGGCGGATCAGGCCCAGGTAGGCATTGTTCACCAGCACGTGGACGTACGGGATCTTGTGCTGGGCGCCGACGGCCAGCTCCTCCAGCATGAACTGGAAGTCGTAGTCGCCGGAGAGCGCGACGACCGGGCTCTCGGGGTCGGCGGTGGCGACACCGAGGGCGGCCGGGATGGTCCAGCCGAGCGGGCCGGCCTGGCCGCAGTTGATCCAGTGGCGCGGCTTGTAGACGTGCAGCATCTGCGCGCCGGCGATCTGGGAGAGGCCGATGGTGGTGACGTAGCGGGTCTCCGGGCCGAACGCCTTGTTCATCTCCTCGTACACGCGCTGCGGCTTCATCGGCACGTTGTCGAAGTGGGTGCGGCGCTGCAGGGTGGCCTTGCGCTCCTGGGTCTCGGCGACCCACGCGCTGCGGTCGGGCAGCTTGCCGGCGGCCTTGAGCTCCTTGGCCACCTCGATGAAGAGCTCCAGCGCGGCCTTGGCGTCGGAGGCGATGCCGAAGTCCGGCGCGAAGATCCGGCCGATCTGGGTGGGCTCGATGTCCACGTGGACGAACTTGCGCTCGCCGCGGTAGACGTCCAGCTTGTAGCCGGTGTGGCGGTTGGCCCAGCGGTTGCCGATGCCCAGGACGAAGTCCGACGCCAGGAAGTTCGCGTTGCCGTAGCGGTGCGAGGTCTGCACGCCGACCATGCCGGCATTCAGCTCGTGGTCGTCGGCGATGGCGCCCCAGGCCATCAGGGTCGGGATCACCGGGGTGCCGGTCAGCTCGGCGAACTCGACCAGCAGGTCCGCGGCGTCGGCGTTGAGGATGCCGCCACCGGCGACGATCAGCGGGCGCTCGGAGTCCAGCAGGAACTGGATCGCCTTCTCGATCTGCGGGCGGGTCGCGGCCGGCTTGTAGACCGGGAGCGGCGCGTACGTCTCGGGGTCGAACTCGATCTCGGTCAGCTGGACGTCGATCGGCAGGTCGATCAGGACCGGGCCCGGACGGCCGGAGCGCATCAGGTGGAAGGCCTGCTGGAAGACGCCGGGGACCTGCGCGGCCTCCAGGACGGTCGTCGCGGCCTTGGTCACCGGCTTGGCGATCGAGGCGATGTCGACGGCCTGGAAGTCCTCGGTGTGGAGCTTGGCGACCGGAGCCTGGCCGGTGATGCACAGGATCGGGATCGAGTCGGCGATCGCCGAGTAGAGGCCGGTGATCATGTCGGTGCCGGCCGGGCCCGACGTGCCGATGCAGACACCGATGTTGCCGGCCTTGGCCCGGGTGTAGCCCTCGGCCATGTGCGAGGCGCCCTCGACGTGCCGGGCGAGCGTGTGGCGGATCTCGCCGGATGCCTTGAGGGCGGCGTAGAAGGGGTTGATCGCAGCGCCGGGCACGCCGAATGCGACGTCAACGCCCTCGCGCTTGAGGATCTCCACCGCCGCGCGGGCGGCTGTCATTCGAGGCATCGGGTTACTCCTGCGGTCAGTTCCACGATACGGAAATTTGGTTTTGGTATGCGAAATAAAGGTAGGACGCAGCCCGACGAGGCGTCAAGAGTCCAGTGGGCCCATCTTCAACAACTCGTTGAAGCTCCACCATTGGCGATCCCACCAGGAAGACCCCCCGATCTCCCCGCAAAGCCGTACGGAACGCACCATCCGCATGCGCAGCACCCGCGCGCAGGCAGCTTGGGGCCACGCACCTAGGTGCCAGCTCAGGACCGGTGACACCGCCGACGGGGTCGGAAAAGCTGGCCGCTCCCCGCCCACGCAGAGGAGTCGCCGTGTCCGATGTCGCCGATGTCGCAGGGATCGGCCTGCTGATCCACACCTACCCCGCGGACGCGGTCGACTCCGCGGTCGCCGCCTGCGGGCGGACCGAGCAGCGCAAGCGCCTGCTGTCGGCGCGGTTGATGGTCTACTTCGTCCTCGCCATGGCCCTGTTCTCCCCCGCGCCCTATCTGGACGTGATGCGCCGCCTCACCTCCGGGCTGCGCTGGGGAGGGCTCTGGGCCGACGAGCGACTGCCCAACAAGGCGAGCATCTTCCAGGCCCGTGAGCGCCTGGGCAGCGGCCCGCTGCACGCGCTCTTCAGCTCCGCCGTCCGCCCGCTGGCGGCGCCGGACACCCCGAACGCGCACTGGCGCGGTCGGCGCGTCCTGCTCCTGCAGGAGGAGCAGGTCGAGCTGCCCGAGAGTTCGGGCGAGACCGCCCGGCTGCGGGTCAGCGGACTGGTGGAGCGCGGCAGCGGGGCGGTCCTGGACGTGGCCCTGCTGGACGGCGAGTCGCCCAGGACGCTGCTGCGCTCGGTCGGTCCGAGAAGCCTGCTGCTGGTCGACCGGCTGCCGCTCGACCCCGAACTGATCGCCACCGCCACGGCCGGGGGCATCGCGCTGGTCTGGCGCCTGCCGGCCGTCCGGATTCCCGTCCAGAGCGAACGGCGCTCGCCCGACGGCTCGTTCCTGGCAGGCCTGGGCGGCCGACTGCTGCGGGTGATCGCGCCCGATGTGGTCACCACCCTGCTCGATCCGGCCGTGCCCGCCGCCGACTTGCTCGACGTCCTCGCTCGCGGCGCCGAACAGCACGGCGCCCTGCGGGACGCCCTGCTCGGCGGCGCCCAGCAGCACGGGCCGCTGACCAGTCGGACCCCCGACGGCGTCCGCCAGGAGGTGTACGGGCGGCTGCTGGTGCACTACGCGATCCGGCAGTCCATGCAGTACGCCCGGTCCGCGATGGAGCCGGCGGCGGGTCAGCGCGCCCGAATTCGCACGACAATGCCCGGATAAAGACCGGTCCGACACCTGTAAGCAGCCGCTAAACAAACGGCATTGCCGCCCGAATGGGCCGCGCGTAAATTTTCAGGTGTCGGCAGGGGGAACAACCCGGAACCCCGGAACCTGCCGAAAGGAATGCCCAGCACTTCAACGGAGGAAAACCCATGCGCATCAAGTCTGTCGTCGGTCTCGGCGTCGCTGCCGCCGCTCTCGCCACCCTGGGCCTGGCCGGCACCGCTTCGGCCAACTCGGTCACGCTCTACTACAACTCGAACTACGCCGGCGAGTCGGTCACCTTCTACGGCAACGTCCCGAACCTCGCGGGCTACTCGTTCCCGTCCGATGGCTCCGTGAAGAACAACGCGGCCTCGGCCTGGAACAACGACAGCAGCTACGCGTTCATCTGGTACAACTCCAACTACGCCGGCTCCTACGACACCCTGGCCCCGTACAGCGGCGAGGCCCGCCTGGTCAACACCTACAACGAGGACGCCGCCATCAGCTTCTCCTGATGCAGGGTCGGCCGGTCGGCCGGGGGTTCGCCCCGGCCGGCCGCCGCCATCGTCCCCACCCGGTTCGACGAGGAGTCCCCGGCATGTCCCGTTCCTTCCGCATCCTGCCCGCCCTGCTGGCCGCCGTGAGCTGCGCGGGCGTGCTGGCCTCGGCCTCCGGCTGCTCCGGTGCCGCCGATGCCGCCGCCCCCTCGCCGGCCGCCACCCCCACCGTCCTGAACAGCACCGCGCTGCGGCTGCCGACCGCCGACTACCAGCTGAGCCCGGACACCTCGCTCCAGCTCAGCAAAGCCTCGGAACTCCTGATCTCAAGTTGCGTAAAGCGCTACGGTCTGACCTTCAATGGCACTCCCCCCACTGCAAAGAGCGGACCCGCGACGCAGACCGAAATGCGATACGGGGTGACCAGTCCGGAGCAGGCGAAAACCACCGGATATCATTTCGGACCGGCCGACCAGGGATATCTTCCGAATTCCGCCCCGAAAAAGGAGGCACCGGAGAACACGGACCCGGGGTACCAACTCGTACTCGCCGGGAACGGAACTCCCGGAAAACCCGGAACCGCCACGACCTATCACGGTCAACCGGTCGGCCCGAACGGCTGCGCGGGCGAGATGCACACGAAACTGCAGGACGGTGCGACCTTCCTCGGAGAGGCCGCACTGGTCCAGCAGATCAGCGACGAGAGTTTTGCCGACTCCATGAAGGTGCCGGCTGTGCAGAAAGTGTTCGAGGCCTGGTCCACCTGCATGCTCGCCAAGGGGTTCCACTACGCCACCCCGCTGGACGCGGTGAACGACAAGGCCTTCGGCGGCCCGACGGCGAGCCCGACCGAGCTGCTGACCGCCCAGGCGGACGTGGACTGCAAGCAGCAGGGCAACGTCGTCGGCGTCTGGTTCACCGCCGAGGTGGACCGCCAGCGGGCCCTGATGGCTCCGCACGCCGGCGAACTGGAGACCATCAAGAACCAGATGCAGGCCCAGGCCGCGGTCTTCGCGGATGTCCTGCGCAGCGGCGGCGCGGGTTAGAACGTCCTGCCGAGGGTGGCCAGATAGGCCCGCCAGCCGCCGAACTCGGTGATCTCCTTGTGCACGCCGCGCTCCAGCTCGCCGCGGGCCAGGACCATCGAGAAGCAGGCGCTGCCGTCCTCCAGCTTGATGATCCCGAACTCCAGCTCGCGCGGCTCACCGGGCAGCACCACGTCACGCAGCAGCTCCGGGCTCACCTCGTACAGCTCGCCCTCTATCGCGGTGGTCACCGACGGGTCGGGCAGCAGGCCGGGGCAGACGTCGCGGATGGAGAAGAAGCGGTGGCCGGGCGCGGTGCGGACGACACCGAGCAGCGGGGCGTCGCCGAGCAGGGCGTTGAACTCGCCGCCGCGCATCGCCTGGCCGTTGAGGAACATGCGGACCATGAGGGTGGAACCTTTCGGAGAGAAAGCGCACGGTCCACTGGGGACAGGTTGCCCCGGTGGACCGTACGAAACGGCAGTAAGCGGCTCAGCCGAGCAGTGCGTAGCCTGGCAGCGTCAGGAAGTCGACGAAGTCCTCCGCGAGCGAGACCTGCTCGAAGAGTTCGCGGGCTTCGGCCCACCGGCCGGCCTCGTACGCATCGTCGCCCAACTCCGTACGCAGCGTGGCCAGTTCCGCGGACACCAGGCTGCGGACCAGCTCGGCGGTGACCTTCTCACCGCTGTCGGCCAGCACCACGCCGTTGTGGATCCACTGCCAGATCTGCGAGCGGGAGATCTCCGCGGTCGCGGCGTCCTCCATCATGTTGAAGATCCCGACCGCGCCCAGGCCGCGCAGCCAGGCCTCGCTGTAGCGCAGGCCGACGGCGACGGCGTTCTGCAGGCCGGCCTCGGTGCACTCGCCGCCGGAGCCAGCGATGTCGAGCAGCTGACTGCCCGTCACCTGCTCGCTGGAGCCCGGGTTCTCCTTCTGGTTGGGCCGCGCGCCGAGCACCGCGTCGAACGAGGCGCGGGCTACCGGCACCAGGTCGGGGTGGGCGACCCAGGAGCCGTCGAAGCCGTTGCCGGCCTCGCGGTCCTTGTCGGCCTTGACCTTCTCCAGCGCGGCCGCGTTGACCGCGGGGTCCTTGCGGGAGGGGATGAAGGCGGCCATCCCGCCGATCGCGTGCGCGCCGCGCTTGTGGCAGGTCTGCACCAGCAGGCGGGCGTAGGCGGCCATGAACGGTGAGGTCATGCCGACGCTGTTGCGGTCCGGCAGGATGTACTGCTCGCCGGCGTCGCGGAAGTTCTTGACGATCGAGAAGAGGTAGTCCCAGCGGCCGGCGTTGAGCCCGGCGGCGTGGTCGCGCAGCTCGTAGAGGATCTCGTCCATCTCGAAGGACGCGGTGATCGTCTCGATCAGCACGGTCGCCCGGATGGTGCCGTGCGGGATGCCGAGCTTCTCCTGCGCGTAGCTGAAGACCTCGTTCCAGAGCCGCGCCTCAAGGTGGCTCTCGGTCTTCGGAAGGTAGAAGTACGGGCCGGAGTTGGGGTCCTCGGGACCCTTGGCGATCAGCCGCGCGGCGTTGTGGAAGAAGTAGAGGCCGAAGTCGAAGAACGCCCCGGCCACCGGGACGCCGTCCACCAGCAGGTGGTTCTCGTCCAGGTGCCAGCCGCGCGGGCGGACCACGACGGTGGCGAGTTCGGCGGCGGGCTTGAGGGTGTACGCCTTGCCCTGCTCGGAGGTGAAGTCGATCCGGCCCTCGTAGGCGTCGATCAGGTTGAGCTGACCGGAGACCACGGCCTGCCAGGTCGGCGAGGTGGCGTCCTCGAAGTCGGCCAGCCAGACCTTGGCGCCCGAGTTGAGGGCGTTGATGACCATCTTGCGGTCGGTCGGGCCGGTGATCTCCACCCGGCGGTCCTGCAGCGCGCGCGGCGCCGGGGCGACCTTCCAGTCACCGGCGCGCACATCGGCGGTCTCGGGCAGGAAGTCGAGCCGACCGGCCTGGGCGATCTCCGTTCGTCGGGTCTTTCGTCGGGCAAGGAGCTCCTGCCGGCGGCCTTCGAAAGTACGGTGCAGGCCCACCACGAACGCGACCGCCTCCGGAGTGAGCACCTCCTCCGCACGGGGGACGCGCGGTCCGGCGACAGTGACGACCGGAGCGGCGGGTGAGGCGCCGACAGGTCCATTGTCTGTAGCCATGGGCAGGACACTCCTTGGACGGTTGAGCCTGTTAAGGGAGCTCCGGTGGGAACTTCCTTGATCTGAACCCGCCTACTGGCGAGTTGGATTCTGTAAGGTGGAGACTAGTTTCCGCGATACAGAATTTCAACGGTTTGTTGAGGTAGATCGCTGGGAGCCTACTCCTCCCCCGAGAGCAAAGGGAACGCCGGTGGCCAGCACCCCTGCCGCATCGACAGGCTCCGACCGCAGCGCCGGTAGCGTGCAGTCCGTCGAGCGCGCCTTCCAGCTCCTGGAGGCGCTGGCCGACTCCGGCGGCATCGCCACCCTCAGCGAGCTGTCGACCACGTCGGGCCTGCCGATGCCGACCATCCACCGGCTGGTTCGTACCCTGGCGCAGCAGGGTTATGTCCGCCAGGACACCGCTCGTCGCTACACCCTGGGCCCCCGGCTGATCCGGCTGGGCGAGACGGCCGGCCGGCTGCTGGGCAGTTGGGCCCGCCCGTACCTGGCGGAGCTGATGGAGGCCACCGGCGAGACCGCCAACCTGGCGGTGCTCGAGGGCGGCGACGTGGTCTATGTGGGCCAGGTGCAGTCGCGGCGCTCGATGCGGATGTTCACCGAGGTCGGCCGGCGGGTGCAGCCGCACTGCACCGGCGTCGGCAAGGCGCTGCTCGCCCAGCTCCCCGAGGACGAGGCGCGCGCCGTACTCGGCACCCAGCCGCTGCCCGCCCACACCGCCTTCACCGTCACCGACCCGACCGCGCTCTTCGCCCAGCTCGCCGAGGCGCGCGAGGCCGGCTATGTGGTCGACGACCAGGAGCAGGAGATCGGGGTGCGCTGCATCGCGGTGGCCGTTCCGGGCGCGCCGACCCCGACCGCCCTCTCGGTCTCCGGCCCCGAGGCGCGGATCCGCGCACTGGAGGAGCAGGCCGGCAGCGCCTCGCTGGTGCCGGTGATGCGCCAGATCGCCGAGCGGCTCGGCCAGGTGCTCGCACCGTAACGACACGTGCGCGCGCGGTGGCGTAGCGTCGATCGGCATGACGCCTCTGCTGACCCCGCTGCTCACCACCGCGCTGCTGCTCGCCCCCGCGAGCGCCGACCTCAGGCCTGTGCCGCTCCCCGCGGTCGAGGCCCAGCCGGGCGGCACCGCGACGGTGCACGCGCTGGTCGCCAACGGGGGGCCGGACACCGCCGGGGCGTTCACCGTGGTGCTCCGGCTGCCCGCCGGGGCGACGGCGATCGGGCCGTACTTCCCCGCGGCATGCACGGTCGACCCGAGCGCGACGCGGGTCCGCTGCCCGTTCCCGGCCGGGCTGCCCGCGCTCGGGTCGGCGACGGCGCTGGTGCCGGTGCGGATCGCCGCGCAGGCCCGCGGCACCCTGCGCGGCCGGATCACCGTGCAGAGCGCCGCCGACCCGGATCCTTCGAACAACACGGCGGAGTTCGAGATCCAGGTCGGCGGCGCGGGGGCCTGACGGGTAGTGCTTAGCGGTACACGCGGACGTAGTCGGCGGCGAAGCTGATCGGGGCGGTGCCCTGCGGGCCCGGGTGGTACTCGCCCGCGCCGACCGACAGGTTGAGGATCAGGTAGGCCGACCAGTTGGCGCCGACACCGGTGTTGTCGGAGTAGACCTTGACCCCGTTGACGTACCAGTCCACCGAGTTGGCGCCGTAGTACGTGCCGATGGTGACCCACTGGCCCGGCTTCACCGCGCCGGCGTTGGTGTAGTAGTCCTGCCCGGGGTTGACGTGGTTGGTCAGCTCCAGCAGGTTCGGGTTGTCCGGGTGGTACTCGAAGGAGTCGACCTCGTTGCCACCGTTCTGCCAGGTCCACAGCGCGGGCCAGGCGCCGGAGCCGGTCGGCAGCTGGACCCGGGTCTCGGCGTAGTCGCCGGTCTTGACCTTGAAGCCCTCAGCGGTGCCCTCGGTGGTGAGCAGCCCGGTGGTCCAGGCCTGCTTGCCGTTCTCCAGGATGTGGCTGCTGGGCTGGGCGGTGAAGGTGGCCACACCGTTCGCCGTCTGCACGTCGGACGGGTCCAGCCAGTCGAGCTTGTTGTCGTCCGGGTTGTGGGTGCCGTACTTGTACGAGCTGGTGGTGGCCGACTGCCAGTGCGGGTCCTGGGCGAGCGGGGTGTTGAACTCGTCGGACCAGGTGAGGGTCTTGCCCGCGACGGGCGAGGCGGGCGCGGGCGCGGGGGTCGGCGCCGGAGCGGGCGTCGGGGTCGGGGTCGGCGCGGGCGCGGGGGCAGGCGTCGGGGCCGGGGCGGGCGCCGGCGCGGGCTTCGAACCGACGGTCAGGGTCTGCGTCGTCAGGTTGTGCCAGGTCCCGGCGATGTCCTGGTAGAAGCCGAACTCACTGTACGTACCGGTCGGGAACGTCCGGGCGGCGGTGGTCAGCGTCAGACCGCCGGGGCAGATCCGCGCGTTGGAGAGCGAGCCGGGGAAGTCGAGGTTGTTCCCGGCCGCGTCCCGCACGCCGACGCCCACCGTGCGCGCGGTGAAGCAGCTGGAGGAGTGCAGCGTGAGGGAGGCGGTGGTCGCGCTCCCGGCGGGTGCGGTGGTCGGGGTCAGCCGGTCCTGGGTGACGCTGAGCGCGCTCGCGGCCTGCGCCTGGACAGCCACCGGGACGGCCAGCAGGCCGACCACTCCGGCTATCGTGCCAAGGCGTGCGGGGGTACCAGAAAAGATCATGGGGTTCCTCTGCGACGCCTGCGGGGTGAGCTGTCGGGTTCGGGCCCTGAGAGGTCGGCCCGGCCGTCGACGGACGGCTTCACCCCGAGTCGCGGCCACGCGCGCACATGCGCAGGCGGGGTCGCGGCAACTGACCTGGTTCCCCCACTCCTGCCCATGCGGTGCCGTGGTGCCCGCCGGCGGGTGGGCAGGACTCGGCGTCCCGGCGGCAGGGCCCGCCAGAGGCGGACGGACTGCAGCCTAGGCAGACGGTCCGCATACGGACAAGGAGCTGTCGGAAAGCTCACACGGGCTTTACAACAGCCCCGGGAGCACGCTCAGCGCCGCTGCGCGGCCTCCCGCCAGAGCGTGGCCGCCGCAACCCGGCTGTGCACCCGCAGCTTGGCGTAGGCGTGCTCCAGGTGCTTGTCCACGGTCCGCTCGGAGACCTCCAGACGGCGGCCGATCTGCCGGTCCGTCAGGCCCGACGCGAGCAGGTCGAGCACCGCGGCCTCGCGTGCCGTGACCTCCGCCGGCAGCCGTACGGGCGGCGCGAGGCGGTCCAGCGCGTGGGTCAGCCGGGCCCGCAGCAGGGTGGCGCTCGCGAGGTCGGCGTCACCGAAGTCGGTGCCCGCGCGATTCACCACCAGGCAGACGGTCCGTCGCCCGCTGCGCGCCCAGCCGGCCGGGAAGGCCATCGCCAACTGGTACTCGACGCCCGCCGGGCACAGCGCCTCGGCGTAGGTGCCCAGTCGGTGGTACTCGGTGCGGGACTGCAGGTCGGAGCGGCGCAGCGGCACGCCGGTGCCGGTGTCGGTGTGCCGGAAGAGCGAGTCATCGCGCGCGTACCGGAAGAAGCCGGCCACCGCCTCGGGGCTGAACAGGTCGGCCGGCGCGGTGACCGGGTGGCGCCCGGTCGGCGTACGGGTCGACCAGGTGAGGCTGTCCCCCGGGACGGCCCCGAGCAGCGCCGGGAACAGCGCCGGAAGGAGCGTCTCCTCGTCGACGGCATCGAGCAGGAGGTCGATCACGGCGAAGATCCGCCGCAGACCCGCCTCCCCGGACGGAGCCACTCTTGGAGCGTGCTCCGTCCGGGGAGGCGGGTCAAGCCGGGCCCGACATTCCGGCTTACCTGCTGGCGGCGTACACCCGGTTCACCGGGCTCTCGGCGGCCAGCTTCCAGTGGTGCAGTCCGGCTTCGTCGGCGATCCGCCGCATGGCGCCCTCGCCGGCGTGGTTGCCCATCGCCTGCGGCCCGTGCTGGGCCAGCGCCGAGGGCAGGCAGACGGCGACCGACGCGGAGACCACCGCGCGGCCGATCGGGTTGGCGTTCTCCCGGACGTCCGCCGAGACGTTGGGCTCGACGATCATGCAGCTGCCGTCCGCGGCGAGCGCCTCCCGGGCGTGCTCCAGCGCGCTGCCCGGGTCGCCCATGTCGTGCAGGCAGTCGAAGAAGGTGATCAGGTCGTAGCCCTCGCCGGGGAAGTCCTGCGCGCTGGCCACCTCGAAGCTGACCCGGTCGGCCATCCCCTGCTGCTCGGCGTTGCGGCGGGCCGCCTCGACCGAGGGCTGGTGGAAGTCGAAGCCGTGGAACGTCGAGGCCGGGTAGGCCTCGGCCATCAGCAGGGTCGACCAGCCGTAGCCGCAGCCGATGTCGGCGACCTCCGCGCCCTTGCGCAGCTTGCCCTCGGTGCCGTTCATCGCCGGGATCCACTCCGGGACCAGCGAGCCGCTGTAGCCGGGGCGGAAGAACTTGGCAGTGCCGGCGAAGAGCGCGTTGCTGTGCTCCTCCCAGCCCACCCCGCTCCCCGTGCGGAAGGCCTCCATCAGGACGTCCTCGGTGCCGTACAGCGCCTGCATCATGGTGAAGAACCCGGCCGCGTAGGTCGGCATGGACGGGTCGGCGAGCACCGCGGCGTGCTCGTCGGGCAGCAGGTAGGCGTCCTTCTCGGGGTCGTACATCACGTACTCGCCGGCCACCTGCGCGGCCAGCCACTCCCGGACGTAGCGCTCGTGCAGGCCGGTCTTCTCGGCGAGCTCCATGGAGCTCATCGACCCCGAGCCGGCCATCGCGGTGTACAGCCCCAGCCGGTCGCCCAGCGAGGTGCACAGCCCGGCCGCCGCCGCGCCGCCGTCGGCCACCACCCGCATCAGGAACTCCATCACCTTGTCCTGGTCCAGGTTCTCCATCTGCATGGCCATCGGGACCGCCTCCTCGTCGCCTCCCCCCACTCCAGCAGGCAGCGGGAACCCCGCGCCATACGGGGAATCCCGTACGGCGCGGGGTCCGGGTGACGCTGTCAGGTGTGCTGGAGGATCAGCTCGTCCTTGAGGCCGGCCCTGATCTGGGCCCGCAGCTCGGCGGAGTCCGCGTGGCCGTGCACCGAGACCGCGTGCTCGGTGGCGCAGCGCACGACCTCCTCCTCCTCGCCGGAGATGGCCAGTGAGCAGTTCATCTCGCTCGGGTACTCGCGGCAGTCGGCAACCTTGCGCATGATCGACCTCCCGACGTCCCGCCGCGCCGCGCTGACCGGCGGGCCACCAGCTGGCCGGAGGACCGGCATACGGCGGTACGGGCGTGTCGCACGGCCATTATCCCTCCGACGGCACGGTCCGATAGCTTGGAGACGCAAAGCCTTTGGGGGGCGATCGTCTCCCTCACCCGGCCCGGAAACGAGGAACTCCGCCAGCATGACCGAGACCGATCCCCTGCCGGGCTTCGCCGGCCGGACGTACCTCTTCCAGGTCGACAACGGCGCCGCCTTCCGCAACTCCTACTCCAGCGACGGCTCGCGGCTGCGCTGGGAGGGGCTCGGCGAGTCGGCCGGGCAGTGGGACGACGTCGCGCTGCACGTGGCACGGGTCGCGCCCGAGGTGTACTTCGTCAGCTGGACGGAGAAGAGCGGCCTCACCGTCAGCCATGTGATGGACCTGGCGGCGCTCACCGTGCGGGTGTTCTGGACGTACGAGGGCGAGGGCGGCCGGGTCGGCGAGCTGCACACCGGGACGCTGCGGCCGGTGGCCTGAGCCCGCTGACGGCTTCCAGCTGACGGGGCCTCCGGTCTCGCCGCCTCGCCGGGTTCAGGACGGTGGCGCCAGGTGCTGCGAGAGCCACTCCAGTGAGCTGGGCATCAGCCGGCTCCAGGTCTGGAGGTTGTGGCCGCCCGCTTCCAGCATGCTGTACGAGATCGTCATCGGGCCCTGGACGGCGGCCACGAACCGGTCGGTCTGCTGCCGGTAGTCGCCGTCGCCCTGCTTGGTGCCCGCCACCAGCACCGAGACGGCGGGCGCCGGCAGGTTCTTCAGCCGCCACACCAGGTCGGCCTGGTCGCGCAGTTGCTGACTCCCGGCGAAGAGGTCACCGGTGGTGTCGTCCTCGGCCGCCTTGTAGTAGCCGGAGAGCGAGACCGCGGTCGGGAAGACCTCGGGGTGACGCATCGCCAGCTTGAGCGCGCAGTAGCCGCCGGTCGAGTCGCCCATCACGCCCCAGCCGCGACCGTCCGGGATGACCCGGTACGAGGCGGCGATCACCTTCGGCACGTCCTGCGAGAAGTACGCGTCGGAGGGCGGGCCGCCGGGGACGTCCTCGCACTCGGTGTCGCGCGGCATCGCCGGGGAGGGACGCATCAGCACCAGCACGGTCGGCTGCATCTTGCCGGACAGGTTCAACCCCAGTGCGGTACCAGGGTAGTTGAGCCCGGTGACCAGGTTCCTGGCATCCCCCGGGAAGCCGGTCATCACGACCACGGCGGGGAACTTCCGGTTCGCGTAGGCGGGCTGGAAGTACTGCGGCGGCAGGTAGACATAGGCGTCGGTGGTCAGGCCGGACTGCGCTCCGGTGATCCGCACGGCGTCGATCTGCCCGGCCTGGGCCGGCTCCCGGCCGACCGCGCCGCCACCCTGGACGTCCTCCCTGCCGAGCGGCTGCACCGGGATCGGCCGACCACCGGACCCGCGGCCGCCAGACCCGCCGCCGGACCTGCGGCTGTCGGCGCCGATCCCGGCGAGGTCGGCACTGGTCGGCAGCTTGCTCTGGACGGTCACCGGCGAGGTGTCGCCGCCGCCCAGCAGTTCGTCCCAACTGCCGTAGAAAGCAAAGTAGTTGTTGGCCAGCAGGCCGAGCGCGACCAGCAGGGTCAGCTGGGTGGCCAGCAGCGCGGCGATCCGTCCGAGCACCGCCTGCCAGCCCTGCCGGGCCAGCCGGGGCCAGATCCGCACGGTGCCGGCCATCGCCGACAGGGCCACCAGGATCGCCAGTGCCAGCACCTTGTGGCTTGTCAGACCCATGTACGCCCTACTCCCGCTACTCCCGCGCCGTGTCTACCGGTGTCGTACACCGGCGTATACCCTGCCCAGCGGTTCCCTACCGGTGCGTCACCCTAGTCGGTCGGGCGGCCCTCCCCCGACCCGGCGGGCCCGCGGGCGTCGTCCCAGAGCCGCAGGCCGGCGGTCAACTCCCTTACGCAGCGCGCCGCCAGCTCGCCTGGCGAACCGGGTCCGGTGACGTCCACCTCGGTGGCCGCCCAGCTCTCCAGGGCGACCCGGATCGCGGCGGTGGCAGCGGCCGCCGCGAGCCTGATCTCCAGCGGGTCGGCGGCCGGGCCGCAGCGGGCGGCCAGCACCGGCACGAGTTCGTCCTCGGAGTTCTGGTGGACGGCCTGCCAGACGATCCGCAGCCCGGGGTCGGTCAGCAGCCGGCGGGTGGCCTGCAGGCCCTGCGCCATCTGCGGGTCGCCGGGCGTCAGCGCCTCGACCGCCGCGCGCTCCAGCACCTGCGGCACCGGCAGGTCGGCCGGGCCGCTCACGATCAGCTCCACCCAGCGCCGTCCACCGGCCGCGAGCAGCGGGGCGACGGCCTCCTCCTTGGTGCGGAAGTAGCGGTAGAAGGTGCGCAGCGCGACGCCCGCGCGGCGCGCGATCTCCTCGGCGGTGGTCGCCTCCGCGCCGCGCTCGGCGAAGAGCTCGGCGGCCGCGGCGGCGATCTCCAGCTGGGTCTCGGCACGGCGGCGCTCGGTCAGCGAGGGGCGGGTGGGTTCGCTCATGCGTCCCACGCTACGCCCGATGCCTACTTGGCGCATGTAGCCATGCTGGCGTACAACGCCATGGTGGCACGTTGTGCCATTCGAGCGTACGGTGGCAGAGCGGGTCCACGGGAGCCGTCCCCCTTTTTGAGCTTTTGAATGGAGCACCACCATGCAGCGCTTCACCGGTCGTCGAGTCCTCATCACCGGCGGCGGCTCGGGCATCGGCCAGGCCACCGTCCACCGGATCCTCGCCGAGGGCGGCCGGATCGTCACCGTGGACGTCAACGAGGCCGGCCTGCTGGCCACCGCCGAGCGGGCCGCGGCCGACGGCACCGCCGACCGGCTGACCACCGCCGTCCTGGACATCTCCGACGAGGACTCGGTGCGCTCGGGCGTGGCCGCCGCCCTGGACACCCTCGGCGGCCTGGACGTCCTGGTCAACGCGGCCGGCATCCTGCGCTCCTCGCACACCCACCAGACCAGCCTGGAGTTCTGGAACACCCTGCTGAAGGTCAACCTGACCGGCACCTTCCTGATGGTGCGCGAGGCGCTGCCCGCCCTGCTGTCCACCGGCAGCGGCGTGATCGTCAACTTCAGCTCGACCTCGGCGACCTTCGCCCACCCCTACATGGCCGCCTATGCCGCGACCAAGGGCGGCATCCAGTCGTTCACCCACGCGATCGCCCAGGAGTACTCCAAGCAGGGTCTGCGCGCGGTCTGCGTCGCCCCCGGCAGCATCGACAGCGGCATGACCAACAACCCCGGCCTGCCCGCCGACACCGACTTCAGCCTGCTCGCCAAGCTCGCGCCGGCCCTCGGCCACGGCTTCGCCGGGCCGGACACGGTGGCCGGCGTCATCGCGATGCTGGCCAGCGACGACGGCGCCTTCATCACCGGCACGGAGATCCGGATCGACGGCGGCACGCATATGTGAGCGGGCGGCTGCCGAGCGGGCGGCTGTGAACAGGCGGCTGCCGAGCGGGCGGCTTGAGCGGGCGCTCGCGCCTGGTCAGCGGCTGGGCCCCCAGTGCGCCGCGAAGGCCCGAGCGGGGTTGCCGCGGAAGATCAACTCAGCCTGCTCCGCGCCCAGTTCGCGGATGATCCGCGGACGCAGCCCGGTCAGCAGGAACGGCATCCCCGGACCGCCGCCGCTCGCATGCCGGGCAGCGGCGGTCGTGGTGTCACCGCCCAGCAGCAGGCGGTCGCCGTGGCCGGCCTCGACGAGCGCGATCATCACGTCCAGCAGCCGCCAGTCGGTGGCGTGGTTGGCCGTCGACGGCCCGTCGAACGCCAGGTACGCCCCCGCCTCGGCGAGCTCGCGGTGCACCCTCGGGTCCGGGAATCGGTTGAGGTGCCCCAGCACGACGGACTGCGGCGGCACGCCGAGCCGCCCGCAGAGCAGTTCCAGGACGTCGAGCGCGCCGGTGCCCAGCTCGTGGTGGACCCCGATCGGCGCCCCGGTCGCATGGTGCGCCTCGGCGGCGGCCGCCATCACGATCCGGGCGTGCTCGTCCAGGCCGTGATATCCGCCGGCCACCTTGATCAGCCCGGCCCGCGGTCCGTCGCCGCGGATGCCCGCCGTCAGCTCCGCCGTGAAGAGCTCGGCCAGCCCGTCGTAGAGCTCCGCGGGCACCAGCCGGTCGTAGTGCGCCGCCCGGTGCAGCCCGGTGGCGGCGACCAGGTGGATGCCGCTGCGGCGGGAGAGCTCCGCGAGGTGGTCGGCCCCGCGCGCCATCCCGTACGGGGTCCACTGGACGACCGCCCGGCCGCCGGCCGCGTGGAACTCCGCCAACTCGGCCGCGGCGGCCCGCGGATCGTCCAGCTCCTGGCCGGGCAGCTGCGGGCTGCGGAGGAAGAGGTGGTCGTGCGCGTCGCAGACGCCCAGCTCGGCCGGGTCCAGGTCGCCGAGCACCGTGCGGACGGCGCCGCTCACCGGTCCAGCCCCGCGAACGTGGCGGCTGCCACCCGGAGCGCGGCCAGCGCCGCGTCCTGGGTCTGCTGGTCCTGCAGCTGGTAGCCGACCTCGCGGTCGAGCACGCGCTGGGTCATGCTCGGGGTCATGCTCTGGGTCTCCCGTTGCTCGGTTTGTCGATTCATCACCAGTGCCGCCTCTGGGGCAGGTTGTCCAGTTCGGGGCTGCTCAGGTGCAGGACCTGGTAGTGGTCGCCGTCAGCGCCGTCAGCGCCGTCCGGCTGCTCGACCCAGAGGGTGAAGGTGACCAGTTCCCAGCGCTCGGTGTCGATGGCCAGCGCGGTGGAGTGCACACCCGGTTGCCGGTGCGGCAACTCCGCGAGCGCCCGTTCGATGGCCTCGGCCGGATCGCACGCCGGCGGGACGGACTCGACCCGCCGAATCGCCGTACGCGGCACGCTCGTACGCGCCGGGCCGTCGCGGAACGCCAGGCCGAGCCAGGAGCGGACGGCCGGGCGGCCGAAGTCGTTGCTGAGCGCCCGGAAGCCCGGACCCCAGAGGAAGCAGTTCATCCCCTCGGCCGAGTGCCAGAGGTAGAACGGCGCGTACTGGTTGACCGGCGAGCCGGCCACCCCGCGCTCGCGGATCAGGAAGGCCTTCAGGCCGAGCCCCGCAAAGTCGTCCAGCAAGTGGCCCTTGTCGGCCACTCGTTGACGGATGATCCGCATGTCGTAGTCGGCCGGGAGGGTGATCTCGTACTGCATGGCCTGCACGGTCGTGCCCCCATCTCTCGATCTCTCGCCTGGTCTTCAGCTCTTGCCGTCTCCGTCGGTGCTGCAGTCGGTGCTGCCGTCGGTGCCGCAGGCGGTGCCGCTCACCTGGGTGGCCAGCAGCGCGAGCGCGCCGCGGATCGCCTGGCGGAAGGGCTCCTCGGAGCCCGCGGCCCGGGCGAGCACGTAACCGCCCTGGACCACGGCCACCACTGCGGCGGCCAACTCCTGCGCCGGCGGCCCGGGCAGCAGCTCACCGCGCCGGCGCCCCTCCTCGATCACCCCCGCGATCAGCTCGCCCAGCCGGTCGAACGTCTCCCGCACCGGTGCCCGCAGCGCCTCGTCGGCGATCACCTCCGGATCCTGCGCCATCCGCCCGACCCGGCATCCGCGCAGCACGTCGCGCTCGCGCAGCAGGTACCCGGCGATCCGCTCGTACGCGGTGCCGGGTGCGGACAGCTGCGCCTGCGCCTGGCCGAGCAGCTGCTCGGCGCTGCGGCGCATCGCGGTGGTGGCGAGGTCGGGCTTGCCGCTGAAGTGGTGGTACATGCTGCCCTGGCCCACCCCGGCGCGCTGCTGGATCGCCTTGGGACTGGTGCCGACGTAGCCGCGCTCCCAGAGGAGCTCCTGGGTGCTCTCGATGAGCCGTTCCTGCGTTGCCATGATCAGAGTGTACATACTAGTAGGTACAGCGGGAATAGTTGAATCTTCACCCGTTGTTGTTGTGGACCAGACCCGACCATCTGAGGAGCGACCGACGTGACCGCCTTCACCACCACACCCGCCGAGGAGTACGCGCGCGCTCAGCTGTTCTTCGACTCCAGGGCCTACGCCGACGCCGCCCTGATCCTGCGCGAACTGGTCGCCCAGGAGCCGGGCAACCTCTCGGTCCGACTGCTGCTCGCCCGCAGCTACTACCACTCGGCCCAGCTCACCCGCGCAACCGCGGAGCTGCACCGCATCCTGGAGCAGGACCCGGCGGAGAGCTACGCCCGCCTGATGCTCGGCCGCACCCTGCAGCGCCGGGGGCACCACGACGAGGCCCGCCCGCACCTGCGGCTCGCGGCGGCGATGACCGGCGACCTGCCGGAGCAGTAGCCGCCGGGCGGGGCCGGCGGGCGGGCGGGCCACGACGGAGCGGCTGACAGAATCTGTTAACCGTCAGCCGTCAGCCGTTATCCGTCAGCTGTCATCGGTCAGGTGTCACCCGTTGCTCGACCCGATCCGCAGCCAGCCGCCGCAAAAGTCGGCTGGCCCGACTTCTCCCGCCCAGCAGGGGAACGGGATGATGCCCGGATGACCGATCACCTCTCGCCCCACGTCTCGCCCTCATCGCCAACCGTGGAGCGGCTCACGCACTACACGAAGGTCGAACAGAGCCAGATCCTCGGCGACGGCGCCGACCCCTTCGGCGTGGCCGATCTCGGCTTCAAGTGGCTGCCCAAGGAAGAGCACTTCGGCATCAGGCGGGCAGGACGCCTCGTGGCACACACCGGCCTGTTGAGGATCCCCCTGTCGATCGGCGGGGTCGACACCCCGGTGGTGGGCGTGGGCGGCGTGGCCGTCGCGCCTGACCAGCGAGGACGCGGACTGGCACGGCTGGTGGTAGCGGGCGCCCTGGACCACGCACGGACGATGGGACCGACGTACGGGCTGCTGTTCTGCCGTCCCCCGCTCGTGGCCCTCTACCAGCGGCTCGGCTGGCGGGCGCTCGAGCAGGACGTCCAGGTTGATCAGCCAGCGGGACCCGTGATCATGCCGCTCCACACCATGTGGACGCCACTGCACGATGCCGAGGCCAGCTGGCCCGCCGGCACGGTACGCCTGCTCTCACTCCCCATGTAGGGGAGCCCTGGCACAGACGAGGCCGCCGGCTCCGACCGGCGGAGCGCCCGGACCGTCGCGCTAGGACGGTTGGGCTCCCCCGCCGACGAAGGTGTAGAGCTCCACGATGACGCCGTCCTTGCAGTGGGCGATGTCCATTCCGGTAGCGACGGGCGGTTGACCGGCGGGGCCGAACTGGAAGCCCAGGTGGCCGAGATCGTCGTTGACGGAGACGGGACCGTCGGGCCGGAAGACCCAGTCCGGGGCCTGCGCACGCAGCTCCGTGGCGCGCTGGGCGAGCGCCTCTCGGCCTCGGACGACGCGGTCGGGTTCGTGCCACACGACGTCCTGGGCGTAGGTCTGCGCGATGGCCGCGTTGCGGCGCTCGGCGTCCGGTTCATTGAAGACGTCGAGGAGGTTGCGGCGCATCAGGTCGGCGACGGCGCTGTTCATGGGCGGTCCTCCGGGTTGGCTTGCAGGGTGAGTTGTGGCCCGGCCGGCAGTCTCACGCGACGTACGCACGGTCTCCCCCGATTACTCCGAATGCGGCATGTCCCCCGGCCCTCCATGCCGCGCTACTCGGACGTCCTCAACTCATCAGCTCGGGCGCGAAGTAGTCACGCAGTCGAGCGATCTTCCCGTCCCGGATGCGGAAGATCTGCACCAGCGAGACAGCCACGTCCTCCCCGTCTCCGTCGCCGTCTCCGTCCCCGTCGAAGATCGTGTCGATCTCGGCGATGAACACGTCGGGATCAGCGGTGGTGTGCAGCACATATCCGGACTTCTCAAGGTTCGGCGAGCGGTGGTCCTTCACCGGTTACTCGTAGTACGCCGCCATCGCGCTACGGATCGCGTCGCGACCCACCAACCTCCTGGGGAAGGTAGCGCCGGCAGGCATGAGCGGCGCCTCGAAGACACCGTCCGCGGCGAAGGTCTCGGCAAGAGCATCGGCGTTCCGGGTCATGGCCCCGGCGTAGAGGTAAGTCTCGAAGATCTGCTGCGGCGTTCGGGACACGGCGGGCTCCCTGGAGTCGGACTTGGACTCGGACTTGGAAAGCCAGACAATCACAGTGACGCTCTCCGGGAACGCCGACCCTCGACTCGTTCATCGACGTCATCAACGACCTCAGCCAGATCTCCGTCCTGCTCCAGCCGCCGCGTTGTGCAGGTGCTCCAAGGCCGTCCGTATCTGGCGGTGACCGGCTTCGCTGCTGGACCACAAGCGCGTACGGCGGCGCGGGTTCGCGCGATCCCAGGTGTCGTAGTCCAGGACGGCGACGGTCTCCGACAGCCGCCATCGTGAGGAGCCCCACGAGGCTTCAGGGACTTCGACGAGGCCGTCGATGAGTTCGACAGCTGCGGCAGTTGAGGCAGCTGCGGCGTCTGACGCAGCTTGACTGTCCATGGGCCACGGCCTCCATGTCGCGACTGCGTCGGTGAGGGCATGGGATTCGATCAAGTGCGGGATCGATGGGGCGGTCGGGAGGTAGGGGCTGCCGCCGTCGACGTCGGTGCCCACGCTCCCGTCGGTGTGGATCAAGTCCCGGCAGGGCTTCGACACCCGCTCCCCGGTCCACGCGAAGTACCACCCGCCTCGCCTGGGATCCGGCCACGCCCGGGTGTTCAGGCCGAAGTGGTCGTATTCCCATCCGCAGGACGTCTCGTGCCGCTCCCCGTTCACGACCCAGCTGCGCCGAACCGAGTAGCGGAGGCCGCCGAACTTCTGCTCGAAACCCTCGCACCGGAGGATGAGCTCCATGGGAGCGGGAACGAGCCTGCCCGCGTGGTCGCGCACCCGCCAGAACTCGATCGGCGACCCGAACCGGGAGGGACTCTCACGTCGGCCCGCACGGCGCAGGAACTCCTGTGCACGAGTGGAGAGTTCGGATGGTTCTTCCAGGATGTGCAGCACCCTGAACTTCATTTCCCTGGGAAGGTGTGACGGTCAGGCAGCCACGATACCGGGCGCTGGCGCAGGCTCGGGGAGTGCGCCCCGCGCGGTCTCGACCCGCGGGCTCAGGTGAGGGCGGCGGCCAGCAGGGCGAAGGCGGCGATGATGACGGCGACGCGGGCGTAGTGGAAGCGGTCCCAGCGGTTCATCTGCTCCTTCCAGTCCTCGGGCCGGTTCTCGGGGGTCCACGTCTTGCCCTGGTTGTTGATCGGGACGAGCAGCAGGAGCGACATGATCACGCTGAGGATCAGCAGCGCGCCGGCGATGACGACGAGGCCGGTGCCGTGGCGGTGCCATCCGGCGATGGCCCAGACCGCGCTCAGGACGAGCGAGCTGATGTACCAGACCGGCATCGCGGCGCCGAGCATCCGGCCGCCGTGGGCGCGGCCGAGTTGGCCGCTGTCCTCGGGGAGTGCGTTGAGGATCGGGTTGATGACGAAGGCGACGGAGAACTCCACCCCCACCATCACTCCGACGACCACGATGGTGACGACCTTGAGTGCGTCGAGCATGATGACCCCTCCTGGGATCTAGCGCTGCTAGGTGATGAGGCAACGCTAGTACTGCTGCCGCTCTCTTGTCTAGCAGTGCTAGGATCGGGTCATGTCGGTACAGGAACGCAAGGAACGCGAACGGGCGAGCCGCGAGCGCCTCATCGTGGCGACGGCCCGCGAACTCGCCGAGCGGCAGGGCTGGGACGCGGTCACCACCCGCCGGCTCGCCGAGCGCATCGAGTACAGCCAGCCCGTCCTCTACAGCCACTTCCGCGGCAAGCGCGAGATCATCGGCGCCGTCGCCCTGGAGGGTGCCGCCGAGATGGCTGCGGCGCTGCGGGCCGCGACCTCCGCCGCGGACGGCCCTCGCACCCGGGTCACCGCCCTCGCCCGGGCCTACCTCGACTTCGCCGAGCGCAACCCGGCGGTCTACGACGCCATGTTCCAGCTCGACGGCGGCCTGGCCTTCGCGGCCGAGGACACCCCGGAGCCGCTGAAGGACGGCTTCGCCGCCCTGCTGGAAAGCCTCGGCGAGGTCGCCGGGGACGGCGTCCACCCGGGACTTTTCACCGAGGTGTTCTGGGCGGCCCTGCACGGGCTGGCCACCCTGACCCGGGCGGGACGACTCCCGCCCGCGGAAGCCGAGCGACGGGTGGAGCTGCTGGTGGACCGGCTCGCCATCGTCTGACACACCGTCCGGGCGACCGGGGTCTCCCGGCCCTTCCGGCCCGACAACAAGTCCACAGGTCAAGCACCCAGCAGCCGCTGGCCCGTCAACGTATGACGGTGTCGCCAGGTGCTGCTGGGACGGCCCTTGGGCCTTCCTACACCGATTTCGCGGCGGTACGGATCATGTCGAGCACGAGGCTGGGGTCGGAGAGCATCGGGACGTGGCTGGTGTCGGCCTCGACGGTGGTGGAGCCCATGCGCTTGGCCATGAATCGCTCCAACTCCGGATTGATCGCGTGGTCCTGCTTGCCCACGATGTACCAGCTGGGCTTCGACTTCCAGGCGGGGTTGTCGGTCTTGGCGGTGGCGAGCAGATCGGCGGGCGGCGCGCCCTGGGTTGCCCAGACGAGCTGCTGGTCCGGCTCGGGCAAGTCTCCGCAGAAGTGCGAGATGCCGTCCCGAGCGATCCAGATGCGCCCGTCCTCGACCTCAAGGTGGGAGAACAGCGGCGGGGCGTCGTACTTGGCGATCAGGTCCTGCGCCGTCTCGCCGGCGTCCGGGCCGAGAGCGGCGATGTAGACCAGTCCGGCGACGCGGTCGTCGGTTCCGGCCGCGCTGATGACGAATCCGCCCCACGAGTGGCCGACGAGGATGGCCGGGCTGCTGACCCGCGCCAGCGCGCGGGAGACCGCGTCGACGTCGCCTTCGAGGCTGTCGAGGGTGTTCTGGGCGGACACCACCTCGTGCCCCTCCTGCTGAAGGGTGGGGATCAGCTTGCTGAAGCACGAGCCGTCGGCCCATAGTCCGTGGGCGAAGACGATGCTCGGCTTGGTCGGCGTCGACACAGTGCGCTCCTCTGCTCGGCACGGATCACAGATCCGCACTCTTTGATCTCTGCTCCGAGTCGACACCAGGGAGGGCCAGGACGCACCTCCGGCAAACCAATCGGACATCCGATGTTGCGACGTGGTCGCTGGCTTTCGGACTCGCCAACTGCGCGAACAACCGCCGGCCATCGCGAACGTGCGAGTCGGCCCACCAGCGAAGACGCAGTTCACGTGTGTGCCGGTGAGCTTCGACCTCACTCTTGCGAGGGGTTTGCCGCCAGAAGCTGCCGATGATGTGGTGCGTACCCATACGGTCCTCCTTGGTCGGGTTCATTGGAGCCGACGGACGTTGGAGAGGACTTCGCATGTTCGAGAACAAGAAGATCCGCGCGGTGGTCTGGGCGGGTGCCGCCGTCAGCCTCGTCACCGGAGGGGTGTGCGCCGGGGTGGCGGGGGCGGCTTCCCCGGCCCCGACCAAGGCGACGGCCCCGTACGCGCAGGCGGCTGCGGTGGTCAACGCCGACGGGACCATCGACCGGTCCAAGGGCGTCGCGGCGGTCACCAAGGTCGCCACCGGGCGGTACTGCGTGGAGCTGGAGGACAAGACGCTGGACGTGTCGAAGCTCGTTCCCGTCGCCACCCTCCAGCTCTACGGCTTCGAGTACAACGTCCAGGTGGTGCCGCGGCCGGACCCGACATGCGGGTCCCGTGCGGACACCATCCTCGTCGGCACCGGCAAGCAGAACGTGTGGGCGGACCTGCCGTTCGACCTCGTCGTTCCGTAACCCGCAGCAGCGGCGCGGCCCGTCACAGCGGACTTCACGCCGCACCGTGACGGCCTACCGGCCCGGTGCACCGTAAGCGCGGTAGCCCGCTGACGCCGCCCGCGCATCCCGCGCGGGCGGCGTCAGTCGTGAGTTGGATGTGCAACTGAGGGCGACAGGCGCGGGTCATTCAGCACCTGTGGCTACCGTCCGTCTCGGCGACCTCGCCAGCCGTCGTGAACATCCGCCAACAATCGCGAACGGTCACAAGTCGTCGGCGGATTCGGGGCGGATTCGACTTGTATCTTTGCGAACGAATGTTCGATGCTGGAGGTGTGACCACTCCCGTGCTCCTCCCGCAGGCGGTGCCGGTGTCGGCGCCTCTGGGGGGCGGGCCGGCATCCGGGGCGATGCTGGCGGGGGTGCTGCCTGAGGGTGGGGTGCGCCGGGGGGCGGCGGTGTCGGTGGTGGGGGATGTGGGGCTGCTGCTCGCGCTGGGGGCCGGGGCGGCGGGTGGCGGCGGGTGGTGTGCGGCGGTGGGGCTCCCGGAGCTCGGGCTGCTCGCGGCCGACGGGTACGGGATCGATCCGCAGCGCTTGCTGCTGGCGGACGCCCCGGGGCAGCACTGGCCGGAGGTGGTGTCCGCACTCGCGGGGGCGGTCGAGGTGATCCTGCTCCGCCCGTCCGGGTCGGTCGCGCCGCAGCTGGCTGCCCGGCTCGGTGCGGTGCTGAGGCGCAGCGGGTGTGTGCTGCTGGTGGCCGGGGGGTGGCCCGGGGCCGGGTTGCGGCTGAGTGTGCGCAGCAGCCGGTGGGTCGGTCTCGGAGCCGGCCACGGACTGCTGGCCGGGCGGCAGGCGGAGGTGCTGGCGCAGGGGCGCGGGGCGGCGGCGCAGGGGCGTGCGGTGCGGTTGTGGCTGCCGGACGAGCACGGGGTGGTCCGGGCGCTGACCGCGCAGGAGTCGCGGGAGTGGGTGGACAGCGCGGCGGGCAGCACGGCGGACGACGCGGCGGGCAGCGCAATGGGGCGGGTCGGGTTGACGGCGGTGTGAGATGACAGCTGCCGAGGACGAGGTGGACGCGCTGCGGGTGCTGGTGGTCTGGTACCCCGACTGGCCGATCGCCGCCACCGGCGGGGTGGCGGAGGCGGCCGGGTCGGAGGCGGCCGGGCCGGGGGCGGCCGGGCCGGGGGCGGCCGGGTCAGAGGCGGCAAGGCCGCTGGCCGTGGTCGAGGGCGGGCAGGTGTCGGCCTGTTCGGCGGCGGCCCGGGAGGCGGGGGTACGGCGCGGGCAGCGGGTGCGGCTCGCGCACCGGCTCTGCCCCGAGCTGCGGCTGCGCGAGCGCGATCAGGAGGCCGAGACCCGGCGGTTCGAGCCGGTGGTGGCGGCGGTCGAGGCGTTCACGCCGCGGGTCGAGGTGCTGCGGCCGGGGCTGTGCGCGATCCAGGTGAAGGGGCCCGCACGGTACTTCGGCGGGGAGCAGGCGCTGGTCTCGGCGATCGCGTCCGCCCTCGCCGGGCTCGGCGAGGACGGCGCCGGGCCGACCGGGGCGCGGGTGGGGGTGGCGGACGGGGTCTTCGCGGGGGTGCTCGCCGCACGAGCCGGGGCGATGGTCCCCGCCGGGCGGACGGCCGACTTCCTGGCGCCGTACCCCGTCGAGGTGCTCGACGACGAACCGCTGGCCGGGCTGCTGGTACGGCTCGGGATCGCGACGCTGGGCGACTTCGCGCGGCTGCCGGCGGCCACCGTCGCCGACCGGTTCGGCCCGACGGGCCTGGCCGCCCACCGGCTGGCCCGGGGGCTGGAGGCCCGTCCGCCCGTCACCAGGGCGCCGGGGCTCGACCTGGCGGTGGAGCAGCTCTTCGACCCGCCCGAACTCCTCGCCGAGCCGCTGGTCTTCGTAGCTCGCACCCTCGCCGAGCGCCTGCACACCGCACTCGCCGACGCGGGGCTGGCCTGTCGGCGGGTGAGCGTCGAGGTCAGCTGCGCGGACGGGCGGACGGCGGCACGACTGTGGCAGCACGAGGGGCGGCTGCCCGCGTCGGCCCTGGCCGAGCGGGTGCGTTGGCAGCTGCAGGCCTGGCAGGGCAGCGGGTTCTTCGGTCCGGAGTCGGGCGGGTTCACCGCGCTGCGGCTGGTGCCGGACGAGCTGGTGGCCGACCACGGTCGGCAGTTGGCGCTCTGGGGGCAGGCGCTGGCCGAGGACCGGGTGGAGCGGGCCGCCGCCCGGGTGCAGGCGCTACTGGGGTACGGCGGGCTCTGCCGGGTCGAACCGAGGGGCGGCCGCGGGCCGGGCGAGGTCCTGGTCCGGGTGCCCTGGGGCGATCATCCACCGGCCGCCGCCGATCGGGACGCCCCCTGGCCTGGACGGTTCGGGCACCCGGCGCCGGCGGTCGTGCTGCCGGTACCGACGCCGGTGGCGGTGCTGGCGGCGGACGGCGCGGCGGTCCAGGTGACCGGACGGGCCGAGGTCTCGGCGCCACCCGCCCGATTGGCGTGGGATGGACAGGCGTTCGCCGTCACGGGGTGGGCCGGGCCGTGGCCCGCCGTCGAGCGGTGGTGGGAGCCGGGGGCGAGTCGCCGGCGGGCCCGGCTCCAGGTCGCCCTCGCGGACGGACGGGCCCTGCTGCTGGCCGTGGAGGGCGGCACCTGGGCGGTGGAGGCGGCCTATGCCTGAGAGCCGAGAGCCGAGAGCCCGTGGAGGGAGATGTGCCGGAGACCGGCACAGCGAAGATCGGAACAGAGCAGGGTCACCATGGGATTCGACAGCCAGTCCAAGCTCTCCTGGAGCGAACTCCATCGCCGGATGGCCGGGCACCGCAGACGTGAACCGGTGGAGCGGGCCGAGCCCGTCGCCACGGTCCTCCAGCTCCCGAACGGCCGACCGCCGCAGTCCCAGCCCCAGCCCCAGCCCCAACCCCAGCCGCCACGGCCTGCGCGGGCCGAGCCCTGGGCCGAGCTGCACGTCCACTCCGCGTTCAGCTTCCTGGACGGCGCGAGCGAGCCGGAGGCGCTGGTCGAGGAGGCCGTCCGACTCGGCGTCGAGACCCTCGCGGTCACCGACCACGACGGACTGTACGGAGCCGTCCGACTCGCCGCGGCCGCCCGCGCCGCAGCAGGCCACCTGCGCACCGTCTTCGGCGCCGAGCTCAACCTCCGCTCCCCACACCCGCACCCGCACCCACACCCACACCCGCGCCGCCCGAGCGAGCACCTGCTCGTGCTGGCCCGCACCCCGGAGGGCTACCGCCGCCTCTGCGCCGAGATCAGCGCCGCCCAGCTGGCAGGCGAGGGCAAGGGCCGCCCGGCGTACGACTTCGACCGGCTCGCCGACGCCCACCAGGGCCAGTGGGCCATCCTCACCGGCTGCCGCAACGGCCGGGTGCGGCAGGCCCTCGCCGAGCACGGCCCAGCCGCCCGATCCACCCAAGGCGCCCTGCGCGAACTCCACTCCCTCGCCGACGCGTTCGGCCAGGAGAACGTCTACGTCGAGCTGATCGACCACCGCCTGCCCGGCGACGACCCGCGCAACGACACCCTGGCCGCCCTGGCCGCACAGGCGGGCCTGGCCGTGGTCGCCTCCAACAACGTGCACCACGCCTCCCCCGCCCAGGGTCAACTCGCGCAGGGGCTGGCCGCGTTGCAGGCCCGCAGGACGCTCCAGGAGGCAGCCGGCTGGACCAGGGCGGCGGGCACCGCCCATCTGCGCTCGGGCGCCGAAATGGCGGCCCGCCTCGCCCGCTTCCCCGGCGTCCAGCAGGCCACCGCCGAGCTCGGCCGCGCCTGCTCCTTCGAATTCTCGGTACTGGCACCGAAGTTGCCCGGCTTCCCGGTGCCGCCCGGCGAGACCCCGATCAGCCATCTGCGCGCCCTGACCGCGCGCGGCGCGGCGCAGCGCTTCGGCCCCGGGCATCCGGACCACCGCATCGCGGCGGAGCAGCTGGCCCACGAGCTGGACGTCATCGAACAGCTGGACCTGGCAGGCTACTTCCTGACCGTCCACGACCTGGTGGAGTTCTGCCGCCGGACGGACATCTGGTGCCAGGGCCGCGGCTCGGCCGCCAACTCGGCGGTCTGCTACGCCCTGGGCATCACGGCGGTCGACCCGATCCACTACCGGCTGCTCTTCGAGCGCTTCCTCAGCATGGACCGGGACGGCCCGCCGGACATCGACCTCGACATCGAACACCGCCGCCGCGAGGAGGTCATCCAGTACGTCTACCAGCGGTACGGCCGCGAGCACGCGGCGCAGGTCGCCAACGTGATCACCTACCGGCCGAAGCTCGCGCTGCGCGACGCGGCGCGAGTCCTCGGCTATCCGATGGACCAGGTGAACGCCTTCTCCCGGCAGGCCGACTTCCGCTCGGCCCCCGGACCGGACACTCTCGTGCCCGATGACGTCCTCGCGCTCAGCAGTCAACTTCACGGCCTTCCACGGCACTTGGGCATCCACTCGGGCGGCATGGTGCTGACCGAGGAGCCGATCGGCGAGATCTGTCCGACCGAGTGGGCCCGGATGCCGGGCCGGTCCGTGCTGCAGTGGGACAAGGAGTCGACGGCCGGGGCAGGGCTGGTCAAGATCGACCTACTGGGCCTCGGCATGCTCTCCGCCCTGCACGACGCCTGCGACCTGGTCGCCGAGCACCAGGGCATCCGCTACGACCTGGCCACCATCCCCGCCGACGACCCGGACGTCTACGAGATGCTCTGCCAGGCCGACAGCGTCGGAGTGTTCCAGGTCGAGTCGCGTGCCCAGATGTCCACCCTCCCCCGACTGAAGCCGCGCACCTTCTACGACCTGGTGGTCGAGGTGGCGCTGATCCGGCCGGGGCCGATCCAGGGCGGCTCGGTGCACCCGTATCTGCGCCGGCGGGCCGGGCTGGAGGCGGCCGACTGCCCGCACCCGTTGATGGAACGGGCCCTGGGCAAGACCCTGGGCGTGCCGCTCTTCCAGGAGCAGATGATGCAACTGGCCATCGACTGCGCCGGGTTCACCGGCGCGGAGGCCGACCGGCTGCGCCAGGCGATGGGGGCCAAGCGCTCCCATCAGCGAGTGGCGGAGCTGCGCCGCAGGCTGCTGGACGGGATGGCCGCCCGGGGCATCCCGGATCCGGTCGCCGAGGACATCTTCACCAAGATCGAGGCTTTCTCCAACTACGGCTTCCCGGAGTCGCATTCGATCAGTTTCGGCTATCTGGTGTATGCCAGCGCCTGGCTCAAGTACCACCACCCGGCGGCCTTCACCTGCGCATTGCTGGCCAACCAGCCGATGGGGTTCTACTCGCCGCTCAGCCTGATCGCGGACGTCCGGCGGCACGGGGTGACGGTGCACCCGGTGGACGTCAACGCCAGCCGGGCCCGGCCGACTCTGGAGGGGCTGCCGCAGGCCCCGGCGATCCGGTTGGGTCTGGCGACCGTCCGGGGCCTGGGCGACGAGCAGGCCCAGCAGGTGGTGGACGGACAACCGTACGGGGGGCTGGAGGAGTTCGCGCACCGCACCGGCTTGCCCGCCGCGATCCTGGAGGCGCTGGCCACCGCCGGCGCCTTCCGCTGCTTCGGCCTGACGCGCCGTCAGGCACTGTGGGCGGCGGGAGCGTTGGCCACCGGCGGCGGCGCCGATCTACTGACCGGGACGACCCCGGGCCTAACCGCCCCCGCGCTGCCGGCGATGACACCCGTCGAGGAGACCATCGCGGACCTCTGGGCGACCGGCTCCTGCCCCGCCAGCCACCCCGTCGAGCACGTCCGGCGGATCCTGGACGGCTGCGGCGCGCTGCCCGCCCGCGCCCTGCCGGACGTCGCGCACGGCACCCCCGTCCTGGTCGGCGGACTGGTGACGCATCGCCAGCGCCCGCCCACCGCAGGCGGCGTGCTCTTCATCAGCCTGGAGGACGAGACCGGTCTGATCAACGTGGTCTGCAGCCGCCCGGTCTGGGAGACGCACCGCCGGACGGCGCTGGACCGAGCCGGCCTGCTGGTCCACGGTCGCGTCGAGCGCAACCAGGGCGCGATCAACCTGGTCGCCACCCGGCTGACCCCGCTGCGGGTGGCCGTTTAGGGCTTGCCCGGGCCCTAGCGTTCCACGGGCGACTGTCAACCAGGGTTGACAGTCGCCAGGTGTCAACCTAAGTTGACACCATGAGCGAGACCAACCAGCTCGCCGCAGATGCGAGCAGCCGCGACCCCGCCGTCGGCCTGCGGGCCGTCCGTGCCCTGCGCGACCTTGCCGACCGGCTGGAGGACCTCCAGGTCGACAACGCCCGGGCGCACGGCTGGTCCTGGCAGGAGATCGCCGCCTGCCTCGGCGTCAGCCGGCAGGCGGTGCACAAGAAGCACGCCCGACGCACCTTCGGAAAGGACGAGTGACCGACCATGCTGGAACGATTCTCCGACGACGCCCGCCGGGCGATCCCGCTGGCGCTGACCGAGGCCGACCGGCTCGGCCACACCCACGTGGGCACCGAGCACCTGCTGCTCGCCCTGCTCCACCTCACCGACGACCCGGCCGTCGACGTGCTGATCCGCTCCGGACTCGACCTGGAGACCGCCCGCGCGGCCGTGGTACGGCTGCTCGCGGCCGGCCCCAGCGCAGTGGACGCCGAGGCGCTGGGCGCCATCGGCATCGACCTGGCGGCCGTCCGTGAGGCGGTGGAGGCCGCCTTCGGACCGGGCGCGCTGGACGGACCGGGGGACACCGCGGGCGAGCCGCGCCGCGGCTCCCGCCTGCCCCGCGTCGGCGGACGCAAGCCATGGACCCGACCGGCCAAGAAGGTCCTTGAGCTGGCCGTACGCGAAACCACCGCACTCGGCGGCCGCACCATCCGCCCCGGCCATCTCGTCCTCGGCCTGCTCAAGGAGGGCGACGGCGTGGCCGCCAGGGTCCTGCACCAGCACGGGCTCGACTTCACCGCCGTACGCGCCGCCGTCCTACCCGCGCTGCGCTGACCGGAGACTGCGCCAACGCCGCCGGACCGGTCCGGCCTGGCAGGATGCCGGTATGAGCTATCTCGCGGCCGACTCCCGCTACGCCTCGATGACCTACCGCCGCGCCGGGCGCAGCGGCGTGCAGCTGCCCGCCGTCTCGCTCGGCCTGTGGCACAACTTCGGTGACACCCAGCCACTGGAGGTGCAGCGCGCCGTGCTGCGCCGGGCCTTCGACCGGGGCGTCACCCACTTCGACCTCGCCAACAACTACGGGCCGCCGTACGGCTCGGCGGAGAAGAACTTCGGCACGCTGTTCGCCCAGGACTTCCGCCCCTACCGCGACGAGCTGTTCATCGCCTCCAAGGCCGGCTACGACATGTGGCCGGGCCCCTACGGCGACGGCGGCTCGCGCAAGTACCTGCTGGCCAGCCTCGACCAGTCGCTCGCTCGGATGGGCCTGGACTACGTGGACGTCTTCTACTCGCACCGCCACGACCCGGACACCCCCCTGGAGGAGACCATGGGCGCGCTCGCCTCGGCCGTCCGCCAGGGCAAGGCGCTGTACGCGGCGATCTCCAACTACCCGGCCGAGCAGCATCGCGAGGCGGTCGCGATCCTGCGCGAGCTGGGCACGCCGGTGCTGCTCAACCAGGCCCGCTACTCCCTCCTGGACCGGGCGGTCGAGGAGGGAGTACTGGAGGCGGTCGGCGACACCCAGACCAGCCTGATCGCCTACTCCCCACTCGCCCAGGGTCTGCTGACGGACCGTTATCTCAGCGGTGAGGTGCCGGCCGGCTCGCGGATGTCGGTGGGCCACTTCCTCAAGGAGGAGGTGCTCACCGGCGCCAAGTTGGAGCAGCTGCGGGCGCTCGCCAAGGTGGCCGAGCTGCGCGGGCAGAGCCTGGCGCAGCTCGCGCTGTGCTGGGTGCTGCGCGACCCGCGGGTGGTCTCGGTGATCATCGGTGCCAGTAGCGTGGCCCAACTCGACCAGAACATCGACGCGTTGGCGGCCGGGCCGCTGAGCGCCGACGAACTGGCCGAGATCGACCGGCTGAGCCGTTGAGCAGGCCTGGCCGGGCAGGGATCAACTAGCGCTGGCCGGCGCGTACTTGTAGCCGACTCGGCGTACCGTGACGATGCTGTCGCGGTACGCCGCGCCCAGCTTGCGCCGCAGTCGCGCGACGTGCACGTCGACCGTGCGCCCGTCGCCGACGTGGCCGTAGCCCCAGACCGCGGTGACCAGGTAGTCCCGGGTGTGCACCCGCTGCGGGTGCTGGGTCAGGTGCGCGAGCAGCTCGAACTCCAGGTAGGTAAGATCGAGCAACTCCCCGTCGACATAGGCACTTCGGCGCTCCAGGTCGACGCTGATCCCGTGCGCCGCCGGCCTGGCCGTCGGCTGCGGCGCGGCGCTGGGCACGGGCAGCGGGTCGACGGCCGCCGCCGGCTCGGTCGGCACCAGCACCAGGTAGCCGACCAGCGACTGCGCGCCGCCCTGCACGCCCAACTGGGCACCGTACTGGGCGAGTAGACCCTGCGAGAGGGCCGAGTGCGGAAGTGCGGCGACCACCGCCGCGCCGGCCGGCAGTGCGTTGAGCAGCTCAGGGACGACCGGCACCGAGGCGAGCGGCACCGAGGCAAGCGGGGCCGCCGCGCTCGGCGGCTGCGCCGAGGTCCGGGGTGCTGAGGTGCGGGGTGCCGCGGCCGGATGCCATCGCTCGGCAGCCGAGGGCGCCGAGGAGACCGAACGGACCGCCCGCAGGTGCGGGGTGGCGGCGGGAGCGGAGAGGATGGCAGTGGAAGAGGACATGAGGCAGCTCTTTCGCGCGAGACGGTGGGTGGGGATCGTCTGCGCATCGGACGGACTCGGCGGTCCTCAGCTGAGCGGGGGTCGATGACCTGCGGTCAGCTGCGGGCGGTCCGGGACGCGCGAGGCGAGCCCGGACAGGTCTGGTCGAAGAGGTGCGGCTGCCGGGACGGCCAGAACGGCTCGAGGTCCTGACGGCCTCGGCTGCTGTCCACGGTGGTGTGCATGCCCCCATTGAAGCAGATGCCGACGGCGCGGCACGGCATCGCCGGCAAACGCTGCGCACTCATGACTCGCCTCCCCCAACGATCCGCCCGGCGCGGGTCGCGCGCCTCGGTGTGATGATCCAAGCGTTCCACGCCGACCGCCCGCAGGGCAACTCCGTGTCCAGCCCGTGGGCTGCGCGACCTGCAAACCGACCGCCCGCTCAGCGGCGGCGATCGGCGGCGTGCTGGACGAGCCGGACCAGCAGCTCCTTGCCGTCCTCGCGGCGCCGCGCGTCGCAGAGCACCACCGGGACTCCGGGGTCGAGGTCGAGCGCGGCCCTGACGTCCTCGACGGCGAAGACCTCGGTGTCCTCGAAGCAGTTGACCGCGACCACGAACGGGATGCCGCGCCGCTCGAAGAAGTCCACCGAGGGGAAGCAGTCGGCGAGCCTGCGGGTGTCGGCCAGCACCAGCGCCCCCAAGGCGCCGAGCGCCAACTCGTCCCAGACGAACCAGAACCGGTCCTGTCCGGGAGTGCCGAAGAGGTAGAGGGCCAGCCCGGGGCGCAGGTCGATCCGGCCGAAGTCCATCGCCACCGTGGTGGTGCGCTTGGCCTCCACCCCAGCCGTGTCGTCGAAGGACCGGCCCAGCTCGCTGAGCCGCTCCTCGGTACGCAGCGGACGGATCTCGCTCACCGCGCCGACCAGAGTGGTCTTGCCCACCCCGAATCCGCCCGCCACCAGGATCTTCAGCGCGACCGCCTGCGCACCGGGAATACCACTGGGACGCCGCTGGATTGACGATGCATCAGAAATGGCATCAGCAACGGCGCCAGAGCGGTCAGAGCGCACGGAGTCCATTGATCACTTCCCGGAGCAGGCGCTCGTCCGGGAGTTCGGCGAGCGGGACGGGGCGGGTGACGTCGATCAGCTCGGCGTCGTGCAGGTCGCCGAGCAGCACCCGCACCACACTGACCGGCAGGTCGGTGTACGAGCCGAGCTCGGCAACGGTGAGTGCCCCGCGCCGGCACAGGTCCAGGATCGCGTGGTGCTCGGGATCCAGGACAGGGGTGGGCAGTTGGTCGTTCCGATCGGCCGAATCACGCAGCGCGATCATGGAGATCAGGTCGAAGAAGCCGTCGCCGACCGGCCTGGTCCGACCACGGGTCATCGAGAAGAGCCGGACCATCGGCCCCGCCTCGTCATCGAACCACTGCTCGTCCGCGGCTGCTGGGCCGCCCACCCCCGAGCCTCTCATCCGGTCGGCGTCCGCGGATCCGAGGCCAGGTGCTCGCCGACCCGCTTGACCAACAACGCCATCTCATAGGCGATCTGGCCGATGTCGGCCTCCGCGTCGCACAGCACGGCCAGGCAACTGCCGTCCCCGGCAGCCGTGATGAAGAGGAAGGCCTCGTCCAGCTCGATCATGGTCTGCCGCACACCGCCCACCCCGAAGTGCCGGCCGGCACCCTTGGCCAGGCTGTGGAAGCCGGCCGCGACCGCAGCCAGGTGCTCGGCGTCCTCCCGGCCCAGTGCCTGCGAGGCGCCGGTGGCCAGACCGTCACTGGAGAGGATGACCGCGTGCCGCAACGAGGCGACCCGTCCTACCAGGTCGTCCAGGAGCCAGTTCAGGTCGCCGGACGGCGGGGTCATTGCGGTCATCGATCATGTCCTTCCAGTGCTGCGGGTGGTGCTGGTCGTGGAGCTGCCGGCAGAGCCGGTGGTACGGGAGAGGAGGTCAGCGCCCGGCGCACGTCGCGGACCGACGGCGCGGGGGCGGCCGGCGACGGTACAGGAGGCGCAGGGGGCGCGGGGGTCGCAGCAGGGGCCCGAGCCGGGCGCCCGGGATCCGCCCGACCGCGACTGAAGCCGCGCTGGAACGAGGCGAAGGTGGCCCGGGCCTCCTCCGGCGACCGCTCGCGGACGGCCTGCTCCGGCTGTTCGGCGCGGCCGGCGGCGTCCTTCAACTGCGGTGCCAGATTGGCCTGTCGGACCCGACGTGGCAGCAGCCCACCGCCCGGCGGGTCGGCCGGGGCGTCCGGCGAGGCAGCCACGGCAGGCGACGCCGGAGCTGACTCAGCAGGTGCGGGGTCCGCGTCCTGGCCGGGGCGCCGGTGCCGACCGGTGCCGCCGGAGGCGGGCACCAGGACCGGTCCGCCGGTCGCCCGCCGCCGCGGCAGCCCTCCGGGCGTCCGCGCGGGCTCGGCGGCGGCCGGCTTCGGACCGGTGACCGACCGCTGCTGGCCCTTCACCCTCGGCTCCAACCGCCGCGGCCCGCCCTCACCACCGGCCACCGCCACCAACTCGCGCTGCCGCGCGGGAGCGACAGCGGGACCAGGGGAGGGAGCAGAAGCAGCAACGGGAGCGGGAGCAGGGACGGCGGCAGGCGGCTCGGCGATCCCGCCCGACACGTCGGCCAGCAACTCGCGCGGGATCAGCACCACCGCACTCGTCCCGCCGTACGGCGAGGGCCGCAGCTGCACCCGGATGCCGTGCCGCCGGGCCAGCCGGCTGACCACGAAGAGCCCCAGCCGGTCGGTGTCGGCGAGGTCGAACTCCTGCTCCACCTCAAGCCGTTGGTTGATCTCCGCGAGCGCCGACTCGCTCAGCCCGAGCCCGCGGTCGTCGATCTCCAGCGCGAAGCCGTGCGCGACCACCTCGCCCTGCACCGTCACCTGGGTCTGCGGGGGCGAGAAGACCGCGGCGTTCTCGACGAGTTCGGCGATCAGGTGGGTGACGTCGGCGACCGCGCTGCCGAGCAGCCCGGTGCCGGGGAACGGCCGGACGATGACTCGGGCGTAGTCCTCCACCTCGCCGACCGCCGCGCGGACCACGTCGACCATCCGCACCGGCTTGCGCCAGGCCCGGCCCGGCGAACCGCCGGAGAGGATGATCAGGCCCTCGGCGTGCCGGCGCATACGGGTGGTCAGGTGGTCCAGCTTGAAGAGGTCGTCCAGTTCGGCCGGGTCCTCGGTGCGCCTCTCCATGGTGTCCAGCAGGGTCAGCTGCCGGTGCAGCAGCACCTGGCTGCGCCGGGCCAGGTTGACGAAGACCGCGGAGACACCGCGCCGCAGGTCGGCCTGCTCCACTGCGGCCTGGATCGCGGCCCGCTGCACGGAGTTGAGGGCGCGGCCGACCTGGCCTATCTCGGCCGAGCCGAAGTCCAGATCCGGCGTCTCAGCGGCGAGGTCCACCAGCTCGCCGTGCCGCAGCCGGCGCATCACCGAGGGCAGCCGCGAGCCGGCCAGCTCGTTGGCCGCGTTGCGCAGGCCGATCAGCTCGCGGACCAGGCCTCGGCCGATCCGGAAGGAGATCATGATGGTGAGCACGATCGCCAGCAGGCCGACCACACCGGCTATCGCCCCGCGCCAGACCAGGCCCATCGCATAGGAGGTGGCTCGGGCGCCGATGCTGTCGGCCAGTTGGGTGTTGACCCCCGCGATGTCGTCCAGGGTCAGATCGGCGGTGCGCCGCCAGGCCTGCGTACCGAGGTCGCGGGCGGCGAAGGTCGGGTCGGTGGAGCTCTGGAACTCCCGCTCGGCGAGGTCCAGTTCGGCCCAGTCCGCGCCGGACCTGACGGTCTGGTAGGCCGCCTGGTCGGCCGGGTCCAACTCGCCTATGTAGACGGTGAACAGGGCCTGCTGGTCGTGCATCGGGTCGAGCACCAGCTGGTACTCCCCCGCGCTGGGCACGGCGCTGGCCTGCAGGCCCTCCATCGCCGCGTCCTCCTGGGAGAGGTACTCGCGGGCCCGGCCCAGTTCGATCAGGATGGTCCCCTGGCGGGGCAGTTGGCCGCTCTGGGCGCTGATGAAGGCGCCCTGGAAGTCGAAGCTGGGCTTGACCAGGTCGCTGTACTGGCTGAGCGCGAACTCCCAGGCCACCCCGTTGCGCCCGACCTGGCCGCGCAGCACGGCGAGCTGGCCGCTCACCGCGAGCACGTCCTGGAGCCGGGCCCGCTCGGCGGCGCTGAGCTTGCCGGCGTCCGAGCCGCTGAGCCGGCTCTGCAGGGCCTGCAGATCCTGGTCGGTGACGGTCTGGGCCTTCTGGTAGTCGTCCTGGACGCCCTCCGCCTGAGGCCTGGCCAGCAGGAGGACGGCGGCCCGGCGTTCGACCTGCAGATCGCGGGTCAGCTGGTCCACCGGCGCGCCGAAGGTCTGGTAGGTCGATGCGGCAGCCAGCTGGTTCCAGACGTCGCTGGTGGTCGCCAGCGTGGCGTAGGCCCACAGGCCCACGAGCGCGACGATGGGCACCAGGAGCAGCGCGATGATCTTCGCGCGGATCGAGCTGCTGCGCAGACGCATGAAGTCCTCGGTCGGATGTGCCCGGGGTGGACGGTCGGTCCACATCGGGCGAGCGGGGCATACGGCAGGCCGAGCAGGCCCGACGGATGCGTCAAGCCGGTGGATCTGCGCGAGCTTACTACTCCTTCCATGCTCGTTCGAAGGGGTCCGGAGCAGGGGTTTGAGAAGACTGCACAACTGTCGTTGGCAGGCGCATGACCACTGGCACAACCGGTCCCAGCTGGTGCCGATCCGGCGCAGGGATCCACACAGCCCTGGGCAGCGCCGCCACGATCCGATAGCTTCAAACCCGGGCCCCGGCAGGGGCGGAGACGGCCAGGAGGATCGTGCACGAGCTGAGCACCCCGCCGCTGGCACCGCCCGCGCCGGGCGGGCTCGCGGACTCGGTGTACGAGAGCGCCGAGCACAGCCCCGACCTGCTGCTGTACTCCAGGCGCAGCGCGGACCGCGGCGGCTGGACCGATGTGAGCGCGCTGCGCTTCCGCGACGAAGTCCTCGCTCTGGCCAAGGGCTTACTCGCCCGCGGCGTGCGCTTCGGCGACCGGGTCGCCCTGATGTCGCGGACCAGGTACGAGTGGACGGTGTTCGACTACGCCCTCTGGTCGATCGGCGCGATCTCGGTACCGGTCTACCCGACCGCCGCCGCCGAGCAGGTCCGCTGGATCCTCGCCGAGACCCATGCGGTGGCCTGCGTGGTCGAGCACGAGGACCACGCGATGACGGTCGGAGCGGTCTGCGACGCTCTGCCGCACCTGGCCGACATCTGGCAACTGGACGAGGGCTGCGTGGCGCGGCTCGTGGAGGACGGCCGATCCGTCCCCGACGCCCTGGTGCACCGCCAGCGCCTGGCGGTCACCGCCGAGTCGATCGCCACCGTCATCTACACCTCCGGGACCACCGGCCGTCCCAAGGGCTGCCTGCTGACGCACGGCAACTTCACCGCCGAGGCGGACAACGTGCTGGCCGGCTGGAGCGGGCTCTTCAACGAGAACAGCAGCGAGCAGGCCAGCTCACTCCTCTTCCTTCCGCTCGCGCACGTCTACGGACGGATGGTGCAGGTCGCCGCGCTGCGCGGCGGGGTGCGGATCGGCCACGTCGGCGACCTCGGCTCGGACGCGCTGCTGCCCGCGCTGGCCTCGTTCCGCCCGACCTTCCTGCACGCCGTCCCCTATGTATTCGAGAAGCTCTACGCGCAGGCCCGGCACGCCGCCGAGGTGGCCGGGCGCGGCGAACTCTTCGAGCGGGCCGCCGAGGTGGCGATCCGCTGGGCGCGGGCCAACGAGCGCCGGGCGCTGGGCCACGGCACCGGGCCCGGGCCGGGGCTGCGGGCCCGCCACCTCGCCTTCGACCGGATGGTCTACCAGCGGATCCGGGCCGCATTGGGAGGCCGGGTGCGCAATGTGATGTGCGGCGGCTCCACGCTCAGCCGCGACCTCGGGCTCTTCTTCGCGGGCGCCGGGATGACCGTCTACGAGGGCTACGGGCTGACCGAGACGTCGGCGGCGATCACCGCCAACCCGGCCGGCAAGCCCAAGTTCGGCACGGTCGGCAGGCCGGTGCCCGGCGCCTCGCTGGTGATCGCCGAGGACGGCGAGGTCTGGGTGCGCGGCGCCTGCGTCTTCGTCGGCTACCTCAACCACCCGCGCTGCACGGCCGAGGCGCTGCGCGACGGCTGGTTCGCCACCGGCGACCTCGGCTCGCTCGACCAGGACGGCTACCTGACCATCATCGGCCGCAAGAAGGAGCTGATCGTCACCAGCAGCGGCAAGAACCTGGCGCCCGCGGCGCTGGAGGAGCGGGTGCGGATCCATCCGCTGGTCTCCCAGTGCCTGGTGGTCGGCGACAACCGGCCGTACGTGGCGGCGCTGATCACCCTGGACGCCAGGGCGCTGGAGCACTGGCGGCAGACGCACCGCCGCCCCCCGCAGGACGAGTGGAGCACGCTGGCCGACGAGGAGCTGCACGCCGAGATCCAGCGTGCGGTGGCCGCCGCCAACACCGCCGTCTCGCGCGCCGAGTCGATCCGCGCCTTTCGCCTGCTGCCAAGGGACTTCACCGTCGAGCAGGGGCTGCTGACCCCCTCGCTGAAGCTGCGCCGCAAGGCCATCGAGGACTGGTACGCGGCGGACATCGAGGAGCTCTACACCCCCTGACCGTCCGTCCTTGGAACCTTAAGAACAGGGTAAGCGGCCGCGCTGCCTCTTGACCGCCGAGTTGGTCTAGTCCATTTTTATGGGACGTTCGTGCGCCAGCCGCCCCGCGCGCCCCCACATCGCGCGGGACGGCTCCCCCACTGCCGCCCACTGGAGAGTCCCGATGGATCGCGCCACGCCAGCTCCCACCTCAGCCCTCCCCGCCCCCGCCGCCGTCCGCGCCCCCGGCGCACGCCGCCGTCGCACCGCTGCGCTCGTCGCCGGCCTCAGCCTGCTCGCGGGCGGCCTGGCCGCCGTCGCGTCCGGCGGCTCCGCGCTCGCCACGACCACCACCGCGGCCACCGCCGGTGCGCTGGGCAGCAACTGGTACGCCTCGGCGCCGTACCTGATGCCCGAGGACAACACCCCGCCGGACGCCGCCGCGGGTGATGGACGCGACCGGCCAGAAGGCCTTCCAGCTGGCCTTCGTGCTGGACTCCGGCGGCTGTACGCCGGCCTGGGGCGGCACCTCCTCGATCGACACCGACACCACCATGCCCGCCGTGATCCAGACCATCCGCAGCAAGGGCGGGGACGTCTCGGTCTCCTTCGGCGGCTACGGCGGCAACAAGCTGGGCCAGGGCTGCGGCACGCCCGAGGCCACCGCCGCCGCGTACCAGAAGGTGGTCACCAAGTACGGCCTGCACGCCATCGACTTCGACCTGGAGGAGCCGGAGTACGAGAACACCGCGGCGATCCACAACGAGATCGGCGCGGCCAGGATCCTCCAACAGGACAACCCCGGCATCTACATCTCGATCACCACCGCCGGCACCACCGCCGGGACCGGCTGGTTCGGCACCCAGATGCTCAACGAGGCGAAGTCGCAGGGCTTCACGCCGAACAACTTCTCGATCATGCCCTTCGACGGCGGCTTCAACGGCGGTGCCGCACAGACCGCCGCGCTGGTCAGCTTCAACGGCATCCTGCAGAGCACCTTCGGCTGGGACGCGGCCACCGCCTACGCCCACGAGGGCGTCTCGATGATGAACGGGCGCACCGACGCGGCCGAGTACTTCACCCAGGCCGACTTCCAGACCGTGCTGGACTTCGCCACCGCGCACGGGTTGGCCCGCTACACCTTCTGGTCCGTCAACCGGGACCGGCAGTGCACCGGGGCGGTCGACCCCGGGCTCTCCGGCGCCTGCTCCAGCGTGACGCAGAACGACTGGGACTTCACCAAGTACACGGTGAAGTTCGCCGGTGCGACGCCGCCCACCACGCCTCCCACCACCCCGCCGGCCACTCCGCCCACCACTCCCCCCACCTCCCCGGGTGGCGGGACCTGCACGGCCGCGCCGTGGAGTGCGACCACCACCTACACCGCGGGCAGCAAGGTCTCCTACAGCGGGCACAACTACCACGCCAAGTGGTGGACGCTGAACGAGATTCCGACCGCCAGCGGCCAGTGGGGAGTCTGGGGCGACGACGGACCCTGCTGACCGTCGCAGCACGCCGCCGCCCCCGAGCAGTCGACTGCTCGGGGGCGGCGGCGCCTTGAGGTCGGGTCAGGAGGCGTCTGCGGTGAAGACGGGCAGGTAGCCGTACTCCTGACCGCTCTGGGTGGGGTGGTAGCTCTCGTCGATGGGGAACGTGGTGCTGTTCAGCCAGGGGTCGCTGTTGCAGATCTCGTGGCCCGAGAAGCTGCTGCGGACGTCACCGAAGGTGAAGCCGGCCTTGGCGGCGTGCTGCGCTATCACCGAGTCCAGCGCGTCGGCGGCGCCGTTGATGGCGCTTCTCGAGGTGTCGCCGATGCCGAACCAGCAGTTCCCGCCGATCTGGTAGAGCTCCGGGTAGCCCATCACCACGACGTGCGCGTTCGGCGCGTCGGCGTGGATCGCCGAGTAGACCTGGTCGAGCAGCCCGGGCAGTGTGCTCTTTGCGTAGGCCTCCGCGCTGTTCACCGCGCTGAGACAGGCGCTGGTGCCCTCCAGCACGCAGGTCTCCATGGTGCTGGCGAAGCCCGCGTCGTTGCCGCCGATGGTGATGCTGACCAGGGTGGTGGCGGAGCTCAGGGCGGAGACCTGGCTGTTGAGCACGTCACTGGTCACCGCGCCCGAGCAGGCGACGGAGGTGTACGAAGACGGGGCGTGCGCGTTCGCCCACAGTTGCGAGTAGGCGTTCGTGCTGCGCTCGCAACTGCCGCTGCTGCTGGTGTAGCTGCCGGCTCCCACACCGGACGAGTAGGAGTCTCCCAGCGCTACGTAGTTGACCGACGCGGCGTTGGCGGGTGACGCCATGACGATGGTGGCCACGGCGAGCGAGAGCGCCATGACGGCGCCGGACAGAGTGCGGACGGGACGCATCGGACCTCCACGAGGGCGGGGACTGTGACACGGGTCACTCTGTGGTACCAGTCACGCAGTGTTCTGGGAAGTGCCCATGCCAAAGTTGTTGACGCGAATTCTCGTTCGAGGGTGCGAAGTTGGCCGCGCGGTCGGCCCAGCGCACCCGAAGTCGGCTGATGTCGGGTCATATCACCGCGCATGGACATCTGCTGATCGCTGTTCAGTCTTTTCGTCGCACGCTCGCCACACAACGGACATCGCACGCCGCTCGACCGATGCAGACCGCAAGCAAGACGGAAGTAGGAGGAAAGCGGACGAGGAGGGGCGAAGCGGACAGCCCGACAGCCGCTCCCCTGGTGACTGTCAGTGACGGAACGTCAGGACGTCACACGGACTCGCCGCGGTCAAGCGGGGGCGATGTGAGGGATCAGTCGGATATCGCGGAGAATCGGCAGCCGTCCAGCGGGAGTTCCTCGATCACCTCGTTGGCCGCCGCCGGAACACCCAGGTGCAGAGCGGCCGCCCGCACCGCGACCCGGGCCTGCCGCAGACCCGGCGCACCCCAGCCGAGCAGCTCGACGGCCAGGCCGGGGGCGACCAGCAGTCGCCGGTAGTGCCGGCCGGAGGCCGGATCGGGCACGCTCGGTCCCACCGCGTGCAGCGACGCCGCCATCCGCACCCGCGCGCACTCGTGGCCGTTGTTCGCCGAGCCGACCCGGTCGTAGAGGTAGCCCAGGTAGTGCGCGGGGCCGATCCGCGCCTGCGCCTCCTCGGCCGCCTCGCGGGCCAGCGCCGCGCCCGGGTCGCCGCCGTCCTCGCTCTCCAGCGAGCCGCCGGGCAGGCTGACGATGCCGTCCCGCGGGTTGATCAGTGTCAGCACCCGGCCGTCGGGCACGAAGAGCCAGCCCCAGGACTGCTTCACCGGCAGCCACTCGGGCACCGCCTCGTCGGGACGCCAAGGCCAGCCCGCGGCCGGACGGCGCCGGACGCGGCCGAGCAGGTCCGCGATCTCCGCGCTGTACTCAATCCGCTGCATGCATCCCCCTCCGGTGTCGGGCTGGTCGGGCCGGTCTCGGGCCGGTCGGTCCGGCCGCTCTGGTGCGGTCACTGGTGCCTGCGCGGGGGCCGGGGCCGGGGCCGGCACAGGTTTCGGCTGTCGGGCGGCGGCGCGCGGGCACGCGCCACCGCGGGGTCCGACCTGTTGATCTTCCCCGAACACGCGGTCGATGAACAGTCCTCGCAGCCGCACGGGGCAAGCATGCCGCCCCGGACAGGCCCCTTGACACGGGCCGACCGGAACTCACTCCATCGCCTCACCGCCCCGCTCGGCCGCCGGCTGCGGCAGGACGAAGCCCGGCCGCACCCGCACCGGACCGGCCACGCCGACCGGCCCGCCGACCCCGCCGACCGGCTGCCGGGCCAGCAGCCCCCGCACGCCGTCCGCATCCAGCGCCGTGAGCCGCCCGTCGGCCAGCGCCCAGCCGCGGACCGTCCCCGGCCGCTCCCGCGTGCCCGGGCGCCCGGCCCGCCGACCCCGCCCGCTCCGCGCGCCGCGGGGGCGGGTGCTGTGCACCAGCAACTCGCCCGTCAGCCCGGCCGCGCAGGCGGCGGCGAGCGTGACGCAGAAGGCCTCGGCGCCGCGGGTCGGCTCGTACAGCGCTCCGTGCTCTACGCGGAGCTCCACCGTCGTGGCCGCCTCCCGCTCCCCTCCCCCTCCCCCGGCGCCGCCGCGCGGCGGGCTCGCCCGGTCCGTGCCCGTCCGCAGCACCAGCCGGTGGCAGCCGCCGCCCAGCCCCTTGACCAGCGCCAGGTAGACCGCGGTGACGTACGCCAGCAGCTCCTCCGCCAGCTCCCACCACCCGTCCGGCGACCCCAGCGCGTCGAGCAGCGCCTGGTAGGCCGCCGTGATCCGCACCCGCGCCAGGTGGTCCGCCACCAGCTCGGGCAGCAGCCCGGCCAGCCCCGCGCCGTCGTAGCGGAACGGCTCCCCGGCGAGCTCCGGATCGGCCGCGTACGCCACCCGGGCGGCCGGGCTCTGCGGGGCCATGCCGTGCGCCGCGCAGAAGTCCGCGAAGTCGAGCGGCTCCAGCACCCGCAGGTGCACCTCAAGGCCCTGCTCGAGCGCGGCCCGCAACTGGCACTCCGTCCGGTGCAGGTAGCGCGGGTAGTCGGTGTCCCCGAAGATCCCGTAGCGCGCCAGGCTGCGGAAGTCGACGAGGTCGGCCGCCACCGCGAGCGCCACCGGCTGCACCAGCGGCGCACCCCCGCCCCCGCCGACCAGCAGCCCCAGCGGTCGCCCGGTGGACCTGTCCCGCTGCGCGTTCTCGGACATGACTGCCTCCCTTGATCACCACACCGGACCACCCACTGGCCCGACGCCGCCGACCATACACAGAGCGACTGACACTCCACTTTCCGTGACGATCAGCAACCATCAGGCATCTCACCCGCACTGTCAGTGCTCGTTGCTAGGGTCGCCGCAGTAGCCATCCATCCCTACGACCCCATCCCTCCGCCCCGTCTCTCACCGCCCGTCGTCCCCCGCCCCCGCGGCCCTCCCGGAGCACCTCATGCGACTGCTGCACACCTCGGACTGGCACCTGGGCCGCTCCTTCCACCGGGAGAACCTGCACGACGCCCAGCGCGCCTTCCTCGACCACCTGGTCGCGGTGGTGCGCGAGCGGCAGGTGGAGGCCGTGCTGGTCGCCGGTGACGTCTACGACCGCGCGCTGCCCGGCCTGGAGGCGGTCGGGCTCTTCGACGAGGTGCTGCACCGGCTGGCCGACCTGGCCGTGCCCGCCGTCTTCATCAGCGGCAACCACGACTCGGCCCGCCGCCTCGGCGTCGGCGCGGGCCTGATCGGCCGGGCCGGCATCCATCTGCGCACCGACCCGCAGGGCTGCGCGACCCCGGTCGTCCTGCGCGACGAGCACGGCCCGGTCGCCGTCTACGGGCTGCCGTACCTCGAACCGCTGCTGGTGCGCGAGCGCTTCGGCCTGGAGCGCGGCGGCCACGCGGCCGTGCTCGGCGCGGCGATGGACCAGGTCCGGGCCGATCTGGCCGACCGCCCGGCGGGCACCCGCGCGGTCGTCCTGGCGCACGCATTCGTCACCGGCGGCGCGCCCAGCGACAGCGAGCGCGACATCGCGGTGGGCGGTGTGGCCGCCGTCCCGGCCGCCGTCTTCGACGGGGTGCACTACGCCGCGCTCGGCCATCTGCACGGCGCCCAGACCCTCGCCCCGCACCTGCGCTACAGCGGCTCCCCGCTGGCCTACTCCTTCTCCGAGGAGTTCCAGGAGAAGTCGATGTGGCTGGTCGACCTGGCCGCCGACGGCACGGTGGCCGCCGAGCGGATCCCCTGTCCGGTCCCCCGCCCGCTGGCCCGGTTGCGCGGCACGCTGGCCGAGCTGCTGGAGGACGAGACGTACGAGCGGCACGAGCAGTCCTGGGTGCAGGCCACGCTGACTGACCCGGGCCGCCCGGCCGACCCGATGGAGCGTCTGCGACGGCGCTTCCCGCACACCCTCCAGCTGCTCTTCGAACCGGCCGAGGAGGCCGGCGACGGCCTGCCCTCCTACGCCGCCCGGGTGCGCGGGCGCAGCGACCTGGAGGTCGCGATGAGCTTCGTCCGCCACGTACGCCCGGGCGTCGAACTGGACGAGGCCGAGCGCGACTGGCTGCGCGAGGGGTTCGAGCAGGTCCGGGAGTCCGACGACCGCAACCGGGAGCTGCCCCGATGAGACTGCACCAGCTGACCGTCACCGCCTTCGGCCCGTTCGCCGGCCGCGAGCAGGTGGACTTCGACGCGCTCTCCACCGGCGGGCTCTTCCTGCTGCGCGGGGCCACCGGCGCCGGCAAGAGCAGCGTGCTCGACGCGGTCTGCTACGCCCTCTACGGCGAGCTGCCCGGCACCCGCAAGGCCAACCGGATGCGCAGCGACCACGCCGAACCGGACCGGCTGACCGAGGTCCGCCTGGAGCTGACCCTGGGCGGCCGCCGCCTGGAGATCACCCGGATCCCCGAGCAGCGGCGCCCCAAGAAGCGCGGCACCGGCTGGACGCTGGAGAAGGCCCAGACGCTGCTGCGCGAGTGGACCGCCGACGCCGGGGAGGGCGTGCCGGGCTGGCGGGCGGGCAGCAGGTCCCACCAGGAGACCGGCGAGGAGATCCTGCGGCTGATCGGGATGAGCCGCGAGCAGTTCTGCCAGGTGGTGCTGCTGCCGCAGGGCGATTTCGCGCGCTTCCTGAAGGCGGACGCCACGCACCGCGGCGAGTTGCTCGGCAAGCTCTTCGACACCGCGCGGTTCGGCCGGGTCGAGGGCTGGCTCGCCGAGCGCCGCCGACAGCAGGAGGCGGCCGTGCAGGCGGGTCGGCGCCGGCTGCGCGAGCTGGTCAGCCGCACCGGGCAGGCCGCCGGTCCGGGTGCCGAGCCGGCCGCCGAGTGGATCCCGGCGGAGGGCGAGGCGGGCGCGGCGGACGGCGAGCTTGCCGCGGCAGCGCTGGGCTGGGCGGCGGTGCTGCGCAGCGGCGCGGCCGAGCGGCTGGCGGTCGCCGAGTCCGCGCTGGCCGGAGCCGAGCAGCGCCAGCGGGCCGCGCAGCGCGCGCTGTCGCAGGCCGAGGAGCTGGCCGGTCGCCAGCGCCGCCACCGTGAGGCGCTCGGCCAGGCGGCCGAGCTGGCGAAGAGCGAGGAGCAGGACGCCGCCGACCGGCAGCGGCTGACGCTGGCGCAGGCGGCCCTCGGCGTGGAGTCCGCGCTGCGGCTGCGGGCGACCGCGGCGGACGGTCACCGCCGGGCCCGGGCGGCAGAGCAGGAGCAGCGCCGCCTGCTGGCGGCTGTCTCAGATCTGCCGGACGCCGCGGTCGCCGAGCTGACCGCCGCCGAGGCGGCCGTCCGGGAGGCGATCGGCCGGCTGAAGTCGGCTGCCGACGACGAGCGCCGCTGCACCGAACTGGCCGCCGAGGAGCGCACCGAGGCCGCCGACCGGCGCGCGGCCGAGGAGCTGGCCGAGGAGGCCGAGGGCTGGCTGGCCGGCTACCAGGCCGAGTCGGACGCGCTCACCGAGCAGGAGGCCGCGGCCCGGGCGGCCGCCACCCGCACCGAGCAGCTGGACGCCCGCCGGATCGAGACGCAGGCGCGCCTTGAGGCCGCCCGCCGGCGTGACGCGCTGCGCGCCCGGGCCGCCGAGGCCGAGACGGGCCAGCTCGTCCTGCACGAAGCGGCGTTGCAGGCCAAGGAGTACACCTTGGAGCTGCGCCGCCGCCGGCTGGACGGGATGGCCGCCGAGCTGGCCGGCCGGCTGCGCGCCGGGGAGGCCTGCCGGGTCTGCGGGTCCGCCGCGCACCCGGCGCCGGCCGTGCCCTCCGGTGCGCCGGTCGGCCCGCAGGACGAGGAGCGGGCGGCCGGTGTCCAGCAGTCCGCCGAGCGCGCGCTGGCCACCGCCCGGGACGAGCTGACGCAGGTGCAGGTGGAGGCGGCCACGGCGGCCGGCACCGCCGGCGAGGAGCCGGTCGCCGAGTTGGCCGAGCAGTTGACCGTGCTGACCCGTGAGCACCGGGCCGCCCGGCAGGCCGCCGAGCAGCTGACCCTGCTGCTGCAGCGCCGCGAGCGGCTGGAGCAGGGGCAGCAGCACTACAGCACCCAGCTGCACCACGGCCGCGAGCGGGTGGCCGCCCGCACCGCGCGCCTGGAGACGCTGGCCGCCGAGCGGCAGGAGCTGTCCCAGCGGGTCGCGGCGGCCCGCGGCGACGCACCGTCGGTGGCCGAACGGGCGTCCGGCCTGGATCGGTTGGCGGGCCGGCTGGGCGCGGCGGCGGCGGCCGGGCGGGCCGCGGCCGAGAGCGCGGACCGGCTCGCGCAGGCCGAGGCGGAGCTGACGCGGGCGGCCCGGGCGGCCGGCTTCGGCACGCCGCAGGAGGCCGAGGCCGTCCGGCTGTCGGACGAGCGGCAGGCGCAGCTGCGCCATCACCTGGAGCGGCGGGCCGCCGAGCGCTCGGCGGTCACCGGTCTGCTGGCCGATGCCGAGCTGGTCGCGGCGGCGGCCCGCCCGCCGGCCGATCCGGCGGGCGCGCAGGGCGCGCTGCGCGCCGCCACCGAGCGGCTGACCCTCGCCTCCGCCGCCGAGCACAGCGCCCGTACGCGCTGTGCCGAGCTGGCCGGCCTCGGTCGGCAGTTGACCGGTCTGGCTCGCGAACTGGCCCCGCTGCTGGCCGAGTTCGGCCAGATCACCCGGCTCTCCCAGCTGGCCGGCGGCACCGGCGGCGACAACCGCCTGAAGATGCGCCTGGAGTCGTATGTGCTGGCGGCCCGGTTGGAGCAGGTCGCGGCGGCGGCCAGCGCCCGGCTGGTGCGGATGTCCGGCGGTCGCTACACCCTGGTGCACAGCGACGAGCGGACGGCCGGCGGCCGGCGTTCGGGCCTGTCGCTGCTGGTGGTGGACGCCTGGACGGGCACCGAGCGGGACACCGCCACGCTCTCCGGCGGCGAGGGCTTCTTCGCCTCGCTGGCCCTGGCACTCGGCCTGGCCGACGTGGTCACCGACGAGGCGGGCGGCATGCCGCTGGACACCCTGTTCATCGACGAGGGCTTCGGGACGCTGGACGAACAGGCGCTGGAGGAGGTGATGGACGTGCTGGACGGCCTGCGCGAGCGCGACCGCGCGGTCGGCATCGTCAGCCATGTCGCGGATCTGCGCCAGCGGATCCCGGCCCAGCTGCTGGTCCGCAAGGGCCGGCACGGCTCAACCCTCCAGCTCACCGGGCCGGAGGCGGGCTGAGCGGGCTGAGAGCGTCAGTACGGGATCACTTCTGTCAGTTCCTGTCACACCCGTTGACAGATTCAAACAAAACCAAATAATTCTCGACATGGGACCCGGCTGACCCCACCATTTCGGCGTCCCTCCGACGGAAGGCGTTTGGAATGTTTGAATCCCGGTTGACCGATTCGCGGCCGCGGCTGCTACGCCTGGGAGCGGTCTCACTCTCCTCGGCCCTGCTGGTGCTCGGTTCGCTGACCGGCGCGGCCCCCAGCGCCACCGCCGCCGCGGCCACCCCCACGCCGCAGCTGAACAACGGTCTCGCCCTGACGCCGCCGATGGGCTGGAACTCCTGGAACTCGCTCGGGACAGGGGTCAACCAGCAGCAGGTGATCGACACCATCGACTACATGTCCGCCAACGGCCTGGTGGCGGCCGGCTACAACACGGTGACGATCGACGACGGCTGGTCCAAGAGCTACCGCAGTGGGCAGAGCAGCCCCTTCGCCAAGACCGCCTACGGCTCGATGCAGCTCTACGACGCCAACGGCAACCCCGTCAGCGGCACGGACGGCACCGGCAACGACCCCACCAGCGGCCACCTGACCCCGGACCCGGGCAACTTCCCGAACCAGGTCGTCAACGGGCAGACCATGAACGGCATCCAGTACCTGGCCTGGTACGCCCACAGCAAGGGCATGAAGTTCGGCCTCTACGGCACCGACACCTACACCACCTGCCAGGGCCACCCCGGCAGCCTGGGCCACGAGAGCACCGACGCCGCCGACTTCGTCTCCTGGGGCGTCGACTACGTCAAGTACGACGACTGCCCGTACGGGCCGCCGATCACCGGCCCGGACGGGCACAACTACGGGACCCAGGGCGAGGGCAAGGAGCTCACCGAGTCCATGTACGCCCGGGTCCAGGCCTTCCAGCACGCGCTGGACGCCGCCTCGGCCGCCCAGGGCCGCCCAAAGGTGGTGCTGAGCGTCTCCGCCCAGCCGGTGCACTCCGGCATCCCGTACCTGGAGAGCCCGACCGACCCGGCACGCTCGGACTCGGTGATCGCCGCGGCCGGCACCCCGCAGTACAACGCCCCCGGCTACGCGCCCACCGGCGTCTGGTGCGGCCAGGTCGCCAACCTCTGCCGGATCGGCGGCGACCGCCAGAGCGACCTGAGCGGAGTGCTGTACGGCGCCGCGCTGGGCACCTCGCTGCAGTACGCGTCGAACATCAAGCCCGGTAGCTGGAACGACATGGACATGATGTTCGCCGGTTGGAACGACGTCTACGGCCTCTACGGCGTCACCGACACCTGCACCTGCCACAAGCCGTTCACCGACACCGAGTCGGCCACCGAGATCTCCATCCTCTCGATGATGGCCGCGCCGCTGATCTCCGGCGCGGACCTGCGCACCGCCGCCGCCTCCCAGCACACCTCGAACGGCACCACCTGGTCGACCGGCCTCAGCAGCACCTCGCTGGCCATCTACAAGAACGCCGGCGTGATCGCCGTCGACCAGGACGCGCTGGCCAAGCCGGCCACCCTGGTCGGCTCGGCGCCGAACTCCTCCACCGCCCCGGTCGTCCTCAAGCGCCAGCTCTCCAACGGCGACACCGCCGTACTGCTGATCAACCAGGACCCGGCCAACACCCAGACGATCAGTACCAGCCTCAGCGCGCTGGGCCTGAACGGCAGCAGCTACGCCTACCAGGACCTCTGGTCGCAGGCCACCGGCACCTTCACCGGCGCCATCAGCGCCTCCGTCGCCCCGCACGGCGTGGCGATGTACCGGATCAGTGGCGCCACCACCAACCGCACCCCCGCGATCGTCGGCGACGGCAAGTACCACAGCCTCTCCAACGGCGGCCCGAGCGGCAACGTCCTGGAGGTGGCCGGCACCTGCAGCGCCCCCGCGAGCGGCGGCGCCGACATCAACACCTGGTGGTCGACCCACACCTCCGAGCAGTGGACCTTCACGGCCAACGGTGACGGCACCAGCCACCTCACCGACAACTGCGCCACCGGCACCCAGGTCCACGGCACCCTCACCGCCACCGGCGGCGCGGGCTCCCCGGTCAGCGTGCTCAACGCCTACGACCCGAACAACGCCTACCAGCAGTGGGTGGTCACCCAGAACACCGGTACCGGCGCCCTGACGATCACCAACAAGGCCACCGGTGACGTGCTCGACACGGCGAGCGGCGCGGCGGGAGCCGCCGCCGTGGTGAACCCGGGCAGTACCAGCAGCACGCAGAGCTGGCTCGCCGTCAGCTGAGGCGGCCCGCTCGACCGGCCGGTCCGAGGCCTGACCTGCGTCCAGGGCTCGGGCCGGCCGGTGCTGTTGCTGCGCCGTCAGCCCGAGCAGGCGCCGCGCTGGGCCTGCTGCCAGGCGCAGACCGGGCAGAGCGTGCTGCCCGGCTGCTCGGCCGCGAACTCGGTCGGCTCGCCGCACAGGACGCAGTCGGCGCGCGGACCGGCGCCCTCGGCGCCCGGCGTCAGCGCGGCCACCGCGTCCGGCACCTTCGGCACATCCCGCACAGACACGGGAGCGGCGCAGTACGTACTCGATTCGTCCGTCACGCCGCCTTCCTACCCGCTGCGCACCGCCCGGGGCAAGTAGGCGAATCGGTAAGCGGCAGCGCTCAGCCCAGGAACGACAGCCGCACGGTCCGACGCGGATTGTCCCGGTTGGTGTCGATCAGCACCACCGACTGCCAGACGCCCAACGCCACTCGCCCGCCGATCACCGGCAGGGTGGCATGCGGGGCGACCAGGCCGGGCAGCACATGGTCGCGGCCGTGGCCCGGGCTGCCGTGCCGGTGGCGCCAGCGGTCGTCGGCGGGCAGCAGGTCGCGCAGCACCGCGAGCAGGTCGTCATCACTGCCGGCACCCGTCTCCAGCACCGCCACACCGGCGGTGGCGTGCGGGACGAAGACATTGAGCAGCCCGTCCCGCCCGGACGCGATGTCGTCGAGGAAGGCCGTGCAGCGATCGGTGATGTCCAGGGCGACCTCCTGGTCGCCGGTGATGATCTCGAAGGTCTGGGAGTGGAAGGTCTCGGCCATGGCGCCATCCTGGCCCATGAGGAGAAGAATCCGGTGAAGAATTCGGGCATATCGGGTGAGTGGACGCCGAGTGCGCCCGAACCCTGGACGGGCGGACCGGCACGGCCCGACAATGCCCGCTGCGCGGGCCGACCACTCCCGGTTCCGGGCATGCAAAAGGCCCGGTGGTCGGTCTCCCTCCCACCGGGTCCGCGGCCGACGCTATCCGCGGCTGCCGAAGAGGCTGCGCTTCAACCGCCGCAACGGGGCCAGCAGCAACACCCGCGCCGTACGACGCGGAGCCGCCGGAGTGCTCACGCCACGCGGCGTCAGCTCCCTTATCAGGCCGAGCGCTTCGGCGGTGTCAACCACCGAGAGCGCGGGCGCACCGAGCACGGCCAGGTGCCGGTCGATCCGCCGACCGGTCGCGCCGACGCCGCACTGGATCGCCGGCACTCGGGGCCTGTTCCGCACTTGCATGTGTTCCATGAGATTCCCACCCCTACGAGGCGCCAGGGCCGTGAGGCGAAGACTATCCGTGAGGGACGGTCTTCGCGCAACCGTCCTGGTGTTCTGCCACCGTATCGTGTGATGACAACTCACGTGTCACCAGGGACCAATGGCGTCGGTCACGACTGCGCATCGATGGGGCGAATCCGTCGATACGCCCGACTCCCCTTCCTGTACCGGCCCCTGACCAGGCATCGGACCCGAAACGGCGCTCGACTGACAAGGGGTCAGGCCGGGCGCACCACGGGGGCGGGCAGCGGCGGAGCCGGGCGCAGAGCCAGGCGCACGGCCGGACCGGCGGCCGACCGGGAGAGCCGCGGAGCGACCCACTGTCCGACCCGCTGTCCGACCCGCTGTCCGACCCGGCGAGCCAGGTCCGGCGGGCTGAAGAGAAATATTCGGAAATTGAACGCACACTGGGATTGACTGGAACGTTACGTCCAAGCAATATCGTGCAAGCAGGAGACTTCGGGCTTAACGCCCGCCAAGTTGTTCGACTGATGAACACACTGCCGTTATTGCTTCCGTCACCTCAGAGCCACTGTCCGGCCACCTCAACGCTGCGGTGGCCAGGCTCGAACCAGGTCGACGGACCGGCGGCCGGCCGCTGAGGGTCGGCCGGGCCGCCACCAGGCTGCCGGTGCCACCGCCGTACGGGCGGAGGCACCGGCGGTCGCACCCTGGGCCGTCCGATGCCCGCCGCTCGCTAGAGTGTGCTGGTCAGGCATCCGGCCCTCCCGTGGAGACAGAGAACAGCGTGCGCGTCCTCCTCAGCATCGTGCTCCCCGTCCACGGCGTGGAGCGCTTTCTGCCGCGCTGCCTGGACTCCATCCTCGGCGGACCGGCTGCCGCGGACGGCCACGAGGTCGAGGTGATCGCGGTCGACGACCTCTCCCCCGACGGCTGCGGCCGGATCCTGGACGAGTACGCCGCCGCCGACCCCCGCCTGCGCGTCCTGCACCTGGCCGAGAACCAGGGGCTGGGCGGCGCCCGGCTGGCCGCGCTGCCCGAGGCGCACGGCGAGTACATCTGGTTCGTCGACAGCGACGACTGGCTCCCCGAGGGCACCCTCGAAGCCGTCCTCGCCGAGCTGCGCGCCGAGCGGGCCGCGGCGCAGCCCGTCGACGTCCTGCTCACCGGCTTCAGCCATGTCTACCCCGACGGCTCCACCGAGCCCAACCCCTGGCGGCACGTGCTGGCCGGCTCGCCGCTGGAGGCCGGCTGCACAGCGGCCGAGCACCCGGCGCTGCTGCAGAGCGTGCTGTCGGTCTGGAACAAGATCTTCCGCCGCGACTACCTGGACAGCCTGGGGGTCTCCTTCGGGCGCGGCTACTACGAGGACATCTCGGTCACCTACCCGGCGCTGGTCGCCGCCCGGCGGCTGCGCTACCTCGACCGCTCCTGCTACAACTACCGCCGCGGCCGCCCGGGGGCGATCACCGCGACCTCCTCCCCCAAGCACGCCGACGCCTTCGCCCAGTACGACGCGATCTTCGCCTTCCTGGACCGGCACCCGAGCGAGCTGCGCACCCTGGTCTTCGAGCGGACCGTCAAGCAGGCACTGACCGTCTACGACACCCCCGGGCTGGTCCCCGCCGAGCTGCGCAAGGACTTCTTCCACCGGATCGCCGCCCACTTCGCCCGGCACCGCCCGGCCGGCTACCGCTTCCCCGGCGGCCTCAGCGGCCTGCGCTACCGACTGGCCGCCCGCGACGCCCGGTTCGCCTACGACGAGCTGCGCCGCACCGGTCGGCTGCCGCGCACCGTCAAGGAGAGCCTCGTCCCGGCCCTGCGGCGCGGCCTGCGCGCTTGACCTGACGTCTCAGACCTCGCCCAACCCCGCCTCCTCCAGGTCCAGCGTGTGCTGCAGGACGCCCCGGGTCGCGTCGCTGATCCGGTGCTCCTGGTAGAGCCGCTGCAACTCGGCGCTCTCGGCTGCGATCAGGTCGCGGCGCAGGCGGCGGTAGGCGGTCACGGTGGCCACGTCCTCGGACGGCTCCTCGTCGGAGAGCTGCATCCGGGCGTGGTCGAGCCGGGCGCCGAGGTCGCGGCGCATCCGATCGGCCACCACGTCCGGCACGCTCTCGGCGCCGACCATCTCGTCCAGCCGGCTCAGCGCGACCCGCAGAACGGCCTTGGCCGCCTGCGCCTCCTCGCGCGCAGTGGCCTCCGGCTCCAGCGCGATGCCCGACGCGCGCACCACCGGCGCGAGCGTGAAGCCCTGGACGACCAGGGTGAACGCGACCACCGCCGTGGTGAGCACCAGCACCAGCTCGCGGTAGCGCAGTGGCGTCCCGTCCTGGGCGAACAGCGGCATGGTCAGCGCGGCCGCCAGCGGCATCACACCGCGGGTGCCGGCCCAGGTCATCACCGCGGGCACCCGCCAGTTGAGCCCGCCGGACAGCTCCTGGTCGCCGCCGCGCAGGCGCAGCCGGTGGGCGATCCAAGCGGTCGGGAAGATCCACACCAGCCGCAGCAGGATCAGCACCAGGCCGATCAGCAGCGCCTGCCAGCGCCAACCGCCGCCGCCCTGCGCCAGATCGTCGATCAGCCCGGGCAGTTCGAGGCCGATCAGCGCGAAGACCACGCTCTCCAGCATGAAGACCACCGTGCGGTAGACGGCGTGCACCTGCAGCCGGATCCGGGCGTTGGTCAGCCGGTGGCCGCGCGCGCCGAGCACCACGCCCGCGACCACCACGGCCGTCACGCCCGAGGTGTGCAGATCCTCCGCCAGGACGTACGCGACATACGGGGTGACCAGCGCGATGACGGTCTCCAGCACCGGGTCCTCGGTGCGCGCCCGGATCAGCGAGACCAGCGCCGCCACCAGCCAGCCGATCACCGCGCCGCCGCCCGCCAGCAGCACGAACTCCCCGGTCGCCGAGGCCAGCGAGACCGAGCCGGCCGTCACCGCCAGGCTGATCGCGACCTTGAAGAGCACCAGGCTGGTGGCGTCGTTGAAGAGGCTCTCGGACTGCACCAGGGTCTGCACCCGCGGCGGCAGCGCGAGCTTGCGCCCGAGCGCGGTGACGGCCACCGGGTCGGTGCTGGCCAGTACGGCGCCGAGCACGAAGGCCATCGCCGGGGAGAGCGGGGTGAGCGCGGAGGCTATCGCGCCCACCGTGAAGGCGGAGGCCAGCACCAGGCCCAGCGCCAGCACGGTGACGGGCCGCCAGACGGCTTTGAGCTCGCGCCAGGAGATCTCCTCGGCCGAGGCGTAGAGCAGCGGCGGCAGCACGGCGACGCTGATCACCTCGGGCTGCACGGTGATCCGCGGGACGAACGGCAGCAGCCCCACCAGCACACCGGCGACCACCAGGAGCGACGGCGCGGGGATGCTCCAGTGCCGGGCCCCGGTGGCCACGGCCGTGGCCAGGATGACGAGCAACAGCACTGTTGTGACACCGCTCACCCTCGTGACACCTCCCCTCGGGATCGAGCACTCGGGGCGGCTCGACCCGCTTATTGTATGAACCGTCGGACCGGCGTTTCGGGCTTTTGCCTGGTCATCAGGTGGGGCCCGGACGAACGGATGCCTAACGAATGTCGTACTGTGCGACGATCAACGCAGGCTGGCGCCAGGGGAGGGACCATGATCCAGATCGTCACCAAGCTGGTGCTCAAGCCGCTGGCCCGGTTGATCTACCGGCCGGTGATCGAGGGCCGCCGCAACGTGCCCCGCAAGGGCCCGGTGATCCTGGCGAGCAACCACCTGTCGTTCATCGACAGCATTGCGATCATCGTCGCCTCACCCCGCCCGGTCTGCTTCCTGGCCAAGGACGAGTACTTCATCGGCAAGGGGATCAAGGGACGGCTGCGCAAGTCGCTCTTCGAGGCGATCAACGCCGTCCCGGTCGAGCGCGGCACCGTCCACCTCGCACAGGCCGCGCTGGACGCCGCACTTGAGGTACTGGAGGACGGCAACGCCTTCGGCATCTACCCCGAGGGCACGCGCTCGCGCGACGGCCGGCTCTACCGCGGCAAGACCGGCGTCGCCTGGCTGGCGATGACGGCGGGCGCCCCGGTGGTCCCCGTCGCCCTGGAGGGCACCGAGCAGCTCCAGCCGGTCGGCACCCGGATCCCGCGCCTGCGCCGGGTCACCGTGCGCTTCGGCAAGCCGCTGGACTTCACCGAGCTGCACGGCCAGGCCCGTTCGGCCAAGGCCCGCCGCCAGGTGACCGACGAGGTGATGGCCGCCGTCCACGAGCTCTCGGGCCAGGAGCTGGCCCAGGTCTACAACGAACTCCCCAAGGCCGCCTGACCGCTGACTCCGGCGGAGAGGGCAGGATTCGAACCTGCGAAGGCCACAAGGACCCGACCGGAACCAAAGCCCCAGCCCCCGATAAACCACTCCGGGCACCTATCCATGCTCCCGGTCCGAGCTTCCGCCCGTCCCGTTCACAAGAAGAACTCTGCCAGCCAGCGCTGACACCCAACTGACCGTCACCTGACACATGGAACGTCGGACCCATCGACTTTCCAGACGCTGTCAGCCGCGCAAGTCGCTCAACTGCGGGGCTGCACAAGGGCCGCACCGGTCAGCAGGCGTTCGGTGCACGACGTCACGATGGGCGAGCGAGGTACGCCGTTTTGGCGTCCGGGGAGAACCCGCATGCTCGGTAGAACGCGTGGGTGGCAGGCCTGCGCGAACCCGTCATCAGCATCGCTTTGTAGCAGCCTGCGTCCCATGCGGCTTGGAGGGTGCGGGCCATGATCTGCCGGCCAAGACCTGTGCCCCGCAGGGTCTCCTCGACGACGACGTTCTCGATGACCGCGTACGGCGACACGGATCGCGTGAGGTTCGGAATGATGTTCAGGTACGTCGTGGCGACGACGACCCCATCGACCTCGAGCACGAACAGGTGCAGGCCGGGCGAGCCCAGAATCTGCGCGAATGCCACTGCGTCGGATCCGTCCTGCAGAACCGGGTCCGCCGGGTGCAGTTGCCGGTAGAGGCGCTGAAGGTCTTCGAAGTCGCCGGGCCCGGCCTCGCGGAAGAGAATCATGTCCGCAGGCTAGCGCTCCGGTCGTAGACCGTGATCTTCAGGCGGGAAGCGCGAGGCTGCACGAGGCGGCTCTCGTCATAGTGGGGAAACGGAACGTCGGGCTGTCGATCTGCGAGGGTGGCGTTCGTATAGGTGGTGAGAGGCCGGCACGACGGCGCCGGCTCCGAACCGAGGAGGACGTCATCATGAAGCAGTACCTGATCAGCGTGATCCAGCCCACCGGCGCGACGCAGCCCGAGCCTGAGGCTCTGGCGGCGATCATGCGGTCGGTCGAGGCCTTCCAGCAGGAGCTCAAGGACGCCGGGGCGTGGGTGTTCTCCGGGGGTCTGCACGCTCCCACCACGGCGACCGTCCTCCGCCTCAAGGGGAACGACGTGCTCGCCACCGACGGGCCCTTCGTCGAGGGCAAGGAGTATCTGGGCGGCCTCACCATCATCCAGGCCCCGGATCTCGACGCCGCGCTCGACTGGGGGCGCAAGGCGGCCCGGGCGACCACGCTGCCGATCGAGGTGCGGCCGTTCGTGGGTGGGGCAGCGAGCTGATGTCCGAGCTGCCGCCGGCCCTGGCCGCGTCCGAGATCGAGCGCGTCTTCCGGGCGGAGTACGGGCGGGCGGTGGCGGTGCTGGTCCGCGTCTTCGGTGACATCGACGTCGCCGAGGACGCGGTCCAGGAGGCGTTCACCACGGCGGTCGGCAGCTGGCCGACCGCCGGGCTGCCGCCGAGCCCGGCGGGCTGGATCATCACCACCGCGCGCAACCGCGCCATCGACCGGCTGCGGCGCGAGGCCGGCCGCGCGGACCGGCAGGCGCAGGCGGCAGCCCTGCTGGACGCGCGGCGGGCGGAGGGGGAGGAAGCAGCCGAGGAGGGCGCCGTGCACGACGACAGGCTTCGGCTGATCTTCACCTGCTGCCACCCGGCGCTCGGCACCGGCGCCCAGGTCGCGCTGACCCTGCGCCTGCTGGGCGGGCTGAGCACCGCGGAGATCGCCCGCGCCTTCCTGGTGCCGGAGCCGACCATGGCGCAGCGGCTGGTCCGGGCCAAGGGCAAGATCCGCGACGCGGGGATCCCGTACCGGATCCCGTACGACGCCGACCTCCCCGACCGGCTGCAGGCTGTCCTCGCCGTCGTCTATCTGATCTTCAACGAGGGTTACCTGGCCAGCTCCGGCGACCGGCTGCTGCGCGAGGACCTCTGCGCGGAGGCGATCCGGCTGGGGCGGCTGCTGGTGGCGCTGCTGCCGGACGAGGCGGAGGCGCTGGGGCTGCTCGCGCTGATGCTGCTGACCGAGTCGCGCCGCGCCGCCCGGGTCGGGCCGGGCGGTGAGCTGGTACCGCTGCCCGAGCAGGACCGCGCGCGGTGGGATCGCGGGCTCGTCGCCGAGGGGCAGGCCATCGTCCGGCAGTGCCTGCGGCGCAACCAGCCGGGGCGCTACCAGCTCCAGGCGGCGATCAACGCCGTGCACAGCGACGCGCCGACCGCCGCGGACACCGACTGGCGGCAGATCCTCCGGCTCTACGACCAGCTGCTCGCCCTCGCGCCTACCCCGGTGGTGGCCCTCAACCGTGCGGTCGCGCTGGCCGAGGTCGAGGGACCGGCGACGGCACTCGCCGTCGTCGACACCCTGGACCTGGACCGCTACTACCTCTTCCACGCGATCCGCGCCGACCTGCTGCGACGCCTGGGCCGATCCGCCGAGGCCGTCCAGGCGTACGACGCGGCGATCGGCCGCGCCACCAACGCCACCGAGCGCGCGTTCCTGCAGCACGAGCGCGACCTGACGTGACGCGACGCCGGCCCTCGGCGCGCGACCTGCTGCTGGTCGTCTACCGGCGGCTCCCGGCCCGGCACGAGGGCGTCCAGCTCCTCGGCGACGAGCAGCTGCTCGACTTCTACCTGGAGCGCACCGCCTTCGAGTGACTCAGCGCGCAGCGGCCGGCTCCTGCGCCGGCTCCTGCGCCGGGGACTCCCGGCGGAGCAGCGCCGCGTAGCGGCCGTCGCGGGCGAGCAGTTCCTCGTGGGTGCCCTGTTCGGCGATCCGGCCGTGGTCGAGGACGACGATCTGGTCGGCCTGGCGGACGGTGGAGAGCCGGTGCGCGATGGTGATCGTGGTGCGGCCGACCGCCAGCGCGTCGATGGCCTGCTGCACCGCCCGCTCGGTCCGGTTGTCCAGCGCGCTGGTCGCCTCGTCCAGGATCAGCACCGGCGGGTTGCGCAGGATGGTGCGGGCGATCGCCAGACGCTGCTTCTCGCCGCCGGAGAAGCGGTAGCCGCGCTCGCCGACCAGGGTGTCGTAGCCGTCCGGCAGGCCGGCGATGTGGTCGTGGATCTGCGCCGCGCGGGCCGCCTCGACGAGCTCGGCGTCGGTGGCGTCGGGCTTGGCGAAGCGCAGGTTGTCGGCGACCGAGGCATGGAACAGGTAGGTCTCCTGGGAGACCACGCCGACCGCCCGGGAGAGCGTCTCGAAGGCGAGGTCGCGCACGTCGGTGCCGTCGATGGCGACCCGGCCGTCCGTGACGTCGTAGAGCCGGGGCACCAGGTAGCTGAGCGTGGTCTTGCCGGAGCCGGTCTCACCGACCACCGCGAGCGAGCCGCCGGGCGGGACGGTGAGGTCGATCCCGGCCAGCGTCGCGGTGGGGTGCTGGGCGTCGTAGCCGAAGTCCACCTGCTCGAAGCGGACCTCGCCGCGCACGTGCGGCAGGCTGACGGGTTCGGCCGACTCGGAGATCTCCACCGGGAGGTCCAGGTACTCGAAGATCCGCTGGAAGAGCGCGAGCGAGGTCTGCACGTCCACGCCGGTGGCCAGCAGGCTGACCGCCGGGCGGAACAGCGCCTGCTGCAGCGAGACGAAGGCGACCAGGGTGCCGATCGAGACGATCGGCGCGCCGCCGGCCGAGGTCAGGCCGGCCGTCAGGTAGATCAGCGCGGGCATCGCGGCCAGCACGATCTGGATGACGTTCATCCGCCAGCGCCCGGCCATGCTGGAGCGCACCTCCAGGCCGGCCAGCTCCTGCGACTGGTCGGTGAACTCGCGGGAGAGCGAGTCCGAGCGGCCCATGGTGCGGCCGAGCAGGATCCCGCTGACCGACAGCGACTCCTGGACGGCGGAGGACATCAGCGCGAGCTGCTTCTGCCGCTGCGAGGTGATCTTCTTGCGCTCGTTGCCGACCCGGCGGCTGATCCAGACGAAGAATGGGAGCAGCAGCAGCGAGACCACCGTGAGCCGCCAGTCCAGCGCGGCCATCGCGACGACCGTGGCCACCACGCTGGTCAGGTTGGAGACCAGCGAGGTCGCCGTGGAGGTGACGGTGGACTGCATGCCGCCGATGTCGTTGGCGATCCTGGACTGCACCTCGCCGGTGCGGGTGCGGGTGAAGAAGGCCAGCGACATCCGCTGCAGGTGGGCGTAGACGGCGGTGCGCAGGTCGTGCATGACGTGCTGGCCGACCGTGGTGGAGATCAGCGTCTGCAGGACGTTGAAGACGCTGTTGACGACGCCGGTCGCCACCATGCCGAGCACCAGCAGGGCGAGCAGGCCGGTGCGGCCCTGCGGGATCGCCACATCGAGCACCGCGCGCAGCAGGAACGGGGAGACCACGGACACCACGGCCGAGGCCCCGACCAGCAGCCCGACCACCGCCAGCCGTCCACGGTAGGGGCGGAAGAGCCCCAGGATGCGACGCAGCTGGGCGGGGGGCTGCGGATCGTCCGCCGAGCGTTCGGGCGGTGTCCATTCGACGCGGTCAGGCCTCACAGGACCTCCAGGGTAGGCAACATGGAGAGCATAGCTCATTGTTAGCTGTGCTAATAATGAGCTATGCCCGCCAGCTATTCCCGCTTCCCTGGGTACGAGGGTCAGTGGGTACGGGGGTCAGTTCGTCCGGTACGTTCGCGCCGCCTTCGAGGACATTCCGCCCAGCTTGCCCGCCGGCAGCAACCGGGCCACCGCGACCACCGCCTTGTAGCGCTTGCCCGGCACCGAGAGGGTCCGCCCGTGCGCCAGGTCGCGCAGCGCCTCGTCCACCACCCGCTCGGCCGAGAGCCAGCCCCAGGCCGGGATGTTCGACGTCCCCATGCCGGCCCGCTCGTGGAACTCGGTACGGGTGAAGCCCGGGCAGAGCGCCATCAGCCGCACACCGCTGCCGGTCAGGTCACGCGCCACACCCTGGGTGAAGTTGACCACCCACGACTTGGTCGCCCCGTACGTGCCGCGCGGCAGGAAGGCCGCCACCGAGGCCACGTTGACCACCCCGCCGAAGCCGCGCTCGCGCATCCCCGGCAGCGCGGCCGAGGTGAGCCGCAGCACCGCCTCGACATGCACCTTGAGCATGTCGAGCTCCTGCTCCAACGGGACCGTCAAGTAGGCGCCCCGGTTGCCGAATCCGGCGTTGTTGACCAGGATGCCGACCGGCCGCACGGTGTCCGCCAGCCGCTGCTCGACGGCGGTGATGCCCTCCTCGGTGGCGAGGTCGGCGGTGAGCACCTCCGCCTCGACGCCGTGGTTCTTGCGCAGTTCGGCGGCGCAGGCCGTCAGCCGCTCGGTGTTCCGGGCGACCAGGACGAGGTCATGGCCGTCCTTCGCCAGCCGGCGGGCGAAGGCGGCACCGATTCCGGCGGTGGCACCGGTGATGAGAGCAGTAGTCATGAGGTGACGCTAGCGCCACTGGCCTCACCGGGTGCGGCGTGGGCCGCATCGTCGGCGGCGCCGCCCGCGCCGACCGGTCGCAGCCGGCTGGTCGCGGTCGCCTTCAACCGGGGTGCCAGCCGGGCCACCTCGCGCGCGCCGACCGAGGCGATCAGCCCCGGCAGCATCCAGCGCATCGGCTGCATACCGCGCAGCCAGGCCTGCGCGTACACGTGCGGCGAGCGGCGGGCGATCCCGGCGACCAGCCGGTCGACGGCCGGGCCGATCGGGTACGTGCGGTTGGCCGGCCACGGCAGCCGGGCCCGCATCTCGCGCAGCACCTCGTCCTGGTCGGCGCCGCGCACCATGTCGGTGTCGGTCCAACTCAGGTAGCCGACACCGACCTTGACGCCCTGGTGGGCGACCTCGGCGCGCAGCGCGTGGGCGAAGGACTCGACGCCCGCCTTGCTCGCGCAGTACGCGCTCATCAGCGGCGCCGGGGTGATCGCGGCCAGCGAGGCGATCTGCAGCAGGTAGCCGCGGCTCTGGGTCAGGGCCGGCAGGAAGGCGCGGGCGGTGGCGACACTGCCCAGCAGGTTGACCTCGATCACCCGGCTGAACGCGGCGTGGTCGCTGTCCAGCAGCGGGCCGCCGATCGCGATGCCCGCGTTGGCGACCACCGTGTCGATCCGGCCGTACCTCGCCAGGATCGCCTCGGCGGTGGCGCTCAGCGCCGCCAGGTCCGTCACGTCGGCCTCCCAGCTGGAGGCGTCCGGGCCGCAGAGCGCGGCGGCGGCCTTCAGTTCGGCCGGCTCCAGGCCGACCAGGGCGACCTTGGCTCCGCGCTCGGCCAGCCGGCGGGCCATCAGGGCGCCCAGGCCCCGGGCCGCGCCGGTGACCACGACGACCTGGGAGTCGAGCGAAGGCGGCGGGGTCATCAGCTCACGGTCCTCTCGGGGGTGACAACAGCGGCAGGGGTCAGGTGGGCGCCGACCAGCCGGCGGATCTCGGCGGCGACCTCGGCGGGCCGCTCGATGGGCGACATATGGCCGACGCCGGGCAGCTCCAGCAGCCCCTCCGAGGCGGACAGCGCCGCCCGCATCCGGCGCGCGTGCACCGGCGGGGTGAGCCGGTCGGCGGTGCCGACGACGATCGCGGTGGGCGCCGCCAGCTTCGCCAGCCCGGCGGTGACGTCCAACTCGCCCAGCACGTCGGCCCAGCGGGCCCGGACCATGGTCGGGCAGGCCTGGACGATCCGGGCCGAGGCGTCGGCCCGGTCGACGGGGGTGGCCGGGCCCATCGTGCCGTACTTCAGCAGCGCGCGGGAGAGCGCGGTGACCGGCCCCAACGGCAGCCGGGAGCGCAGCAGATGACGGTGCAGCACGCGGCGCAGCGCGGACGGGCGGACGGCCGGCAGCACCAGCAGTTCCTCGACCAGCTCGCTGGGGCCGGTGCTGACCAGCAGCGCCGCCGCCGTCCGCTCGGCCACCGCGGGCCGGTCGCCGGCCGCCATGATGGTCATCCCGCCCATGCTGTGCCCGACCAGCACCGCCCGCTCGCCCGCCGGGACGACCGCGCGGACGACGGCCTCCAGGTCGTCGGCGAGCGCGGTGGTGGAGTAGCCGCGCTTGGTGGCCGGGCTGTCGCTGCGGCCGTGGCCGCGCTGGTCGTAGGCCACCACCCGGAAGGAGTCGGCGAGTTGGTGCAGGACCGGGGCCCAGAACGCGACCGAGCAGGTCCAGCCGTGCACGAGCACCACCAGCGGCGCTCCCTCGACTCCGTACTCGGCGGCGTGCAGCCGGCTGCCGTCGGCCGAGCAGATCGACAACTCCCGTACGGGGGTGGGCAGTACGCAGTCGGCGGGGGTGACGGGGCTCACGCGGAGACCTCCTGGGCCACAACTGCGGGGGTGCTGCGCTTGATCAGTTCGTACTCGGCGAGGTCCAGCCGGCGGGTGGCCCGGCGGAAGGCGCTGGTGGAGCCGGGCCACAGCACGGTGTTCTTACCGCCCTCGTCCAGGTACCAGCTGCGGCAGCCGGTGTTCCAGACGGTGCGCTCCATCTTGTGCTGCAGGCGCTGGTTCCACTGCCGCTGTGCCCGCTCGGTGGGCTGCAGCGCGGTCGCGCCGACCGACTCCAGGGTGCTCAACGCGTCCATCAGGTAGTTCAGTTGGGACTCGATCATCAGGATCATCGAGCTGTTGCCGAGCCCGGTGTTGGGCCCTATGACAAAGAAGAGATTGGGGAAGCCGTGCACGGTCGAGCCGCGCAGCGCCTCCATGCCGCCCTTCCACGACTCGGCCAGCGAGCGTCCGTCGGCGCCGAACACCTTGGCGCCGATCGGCATATCGGTGACGTGGAAGCCGGTGCCGAAGATGATCGTGTCGACCTCGTGCGCGCTGCCGTCGGCACCGACCAGGGTGGAGCCGCGCACCTCGGCGAGCCCGGTGCTGACCACCTCGGCGTTGGGCGCGGCCAGCGCCGGGTAGTAGGCGTTGCTGATCAGGATCCGCTTGCAGCCGATCCGGTAGTCCGGGGTCAGCCGCCCGCGCAGCGCCGGGTCGGCGATCGAGCGGGCCAGGTGGCGCTCGGCCACCCGCTGGACCATCCGCAGCGCACCGGGGCGCCGCACAAAGGCGTCCACCTGGAGCTCGCGGACGGCGAAGAGCGCGGCCCGGCGCAGCGTGGTGGTGGCGGGGACGGCTCGGTGCAGCCAGCGCTCGGCGCCGCTGATCTCGCGGTCCACCTTGGGCAGGACCCAGGCGGGGGTGCGTTGGAAGACGGTCAGCTTGCCGACCTTGGGCTGGATCGACGGGATCACCTGGATCGCCGAGGCGCCGGTGCCGACGACGGCGACGCGCTCGCCCGTCAGGTCGTGTCCGTGGTCCCAGCGGGAGGTGTGGAAGACCTTGCCGGGGAAGTCGGCGAGCCCGGGCAAGTCGGGGACCTGCGGGTCGGAGAGCGGTCCGGCAGCCGAGACCAGCGCGTCCGCCGTCCACTCCCCCGCCGTGCTGGTGACCCGCCAGCGGGTCTGCTCGGACTCCCAACGGGCCTCGGTGACCTCGGCGTTGAAGCGCAGGTGCGGGCGCAGGCCGAAGGTGTCGGTGACCTTCTCCAAGTAGGCCCGGATGTCGGCCTGGCCGGAGAAGCTGCGCGGCCAGTCGGGGTTGGGGGCGAAGGAGAAGGAGTAGAGGTGCGAGGGGACGTCGCACGCGCAGCCCGGGTAGCTGTTGTCCCGCCAGGTGCCGCCGACCGAGTCGGCGCGCTCCAGGATCACGAAGTCGGTGATCCCGGCCCGGCGCAGCCGGACACCGGCGCCGAGGCCGCCGAAGCCGGAGCCGATGACGGCGACGCGGACATGCGGGACGGCCGGCACCGGGCCGGGGCGGGTGCGCTGCTTGGGGCTGGCTGCCATGCGGCGGGGTCCTCTCTGGGCGCTGCGGTTGCTGACGATTCTCTCCCCCAGCAATCGCGCCAGTATCCACTGGCGCGATTGGCAGCGTAGCCCTTGTCGACAGCGGGTGGAAGAAGGACGACCGGTCCGATTTCAGACGCTGCCGCCCTATGCTGGCGGCGTGGCGGAGATCGAGAGCGAAGCAGCAGGTCCGCGCGAGTTCCGCGTCGAGGAGCTCGCGGCGGCCGCCGGCATCACCACCCGCACCCTGCGCTTCTACCGCGAGCGCAAGCTGCTGCCGCCCCCGCGCAAGGAGGGCCGGATCGCCTGGTACGGCGAATCCCACCTGGCCCGGCTGCAGATGATCGCCGAGCTCCTTGAGCGCGGCCACACCCTGGGCGGCATCACCGAGCTGATCGGCGCCGGCGAGAGCGGGCGCGACGTCGCCGAACTGATCGGCCTGCAGGCCGCGATCATCGCGCCCTGGTCGGACGAGACCCCGGTCTCGCTCAGCTGGGAGGAGCTGGCGGCCACCTTCGGCGACCAGCTCACCGAGTCCGCCACCGCCGAATCCCTCGCCCAGGGCTACATCACCGTCCAGGAGGACGGGGTCACCCACGTCAGCCGCCGCCTGATGGACGCCACCGTCGCCCTGGTGGCCGAGGGCGTGCCACTGAGCGCCGTCCTGGACGCGAGCCGCAAGGCCCAGGAGTACGCCGACGCGGTCGCCGACGTCTTCGTCGCCCTGATCCGCGACCAGCTGCTCGGCGCCCTGGCCGGCGAACACCCGCTCCCCCCAGGCGAGGCGGCCCACCTGACCGAGCAGCTCACCCGGATCCGCCCGCTGGCCCGCACCGTCGCCGATGCCCAGTTCGCCCTCGCCATGGACCGCCGGGTGCACGCCGAGTACGACGACGTGGTGCGCCACCGCAGGCGTTGAGAGGTTCTTGGGTGGATCACCCAGGCCGCACGGGTGGTGACGGTGGGTGGCTGGATGATCGGACCATACCCGCGCGGCGCGGCGCCTTCATAGGGTGAGGACTCACCCGCTGGTTGACGGTCTGTCGGGGTCGGCATGGGGGAGGCGGGCGCCCCGGCCCGGCCCCTGGGGGGGCGACCGGCGTGAGTGCGGTGGGGAAGTTCCGTGAGACCTGGGAGTTGACGGGTGGCCAGGTGCTGGCCTGGTCGCTGCTGGGGCGGTTGCCGGCGGCGATGTGCCCGATCGGGACGCTGCTGCTGGTGAGCCAGAACACCGGCAGCGTCTGGCGCGGGTCGGCGGTGGCCGGGGCGCTGGCGGTGGGGCAGGCCGGGGGCGGGCCCTGGGTGGGCCGGCTGGCGGACCGGCGCGGGCAGCGGCCGGTCGGGCTGGTCGCGGCCACCGTCAACGCGCTGGCCATCCTCGCGCTGGTGGCCGCCTCGCACTACGGCGCGCCGCTGGGCTGGCAGGTGGCGCCGGCCGTGCTGGTCGGGCTCTCCGTCCCGCTGGTCGGGCCGCTCTCGCGCAGCCGCTGGCTCTGGCTGGCGCGCGGCCGCCCCGAGCGCCGGGCCTCGGCGCTCTGGCTGGACGGGCTGCTCGACGAGGCCAGCTTCACCAGCGGCCCGGCCGTGGTCGGCGTGCTCGCCACGCTGGCCGGACCGGGCGCCGGGATGCTGCTGGCGGCGGCCCTGGTCGGCGTCTGCTCGACGCTCTTCGCGCTGCACCCCTCGGCCCCGCCCGGCAGCCGCGGCAGCACCCGCAGCGCGCCCGCCGAGCGGCTGCTCACCCTCCCGTACGGGCTGCTGCTGGCGGGCATGGCGCTGCTGGGCGTGGTCTTCGGCTCGCTCCAGGTCGGCGTCACCGCGACCACCACGCACCTGGGCCACCCCGGCGCGGCCGGGCTGCTGTACGGGCTGATCGGCCTGACCAGCTCCTTCGCCGGCGTCGCCGTGGCGACCGTGCCGGCCCGCTTCGACCTGCCCGGACGCCTGCGGGCGGGGACCGGCCTGCTCTTCGCCGCCTCCCTGCTGGCGCCGCTGATCGGCAGCAGCCTGGGCGGACTGGCCGTCGCGGTGGGATGCGTGGGGCTCGCGGTCGCGCCGCAGATGATCACCATGTTCGGCCTGGTCGAACGGACCGTCCCCGGCGGGCGGCTGGGCGAGGCGATGGCGGGCCTGGTCAGCAGCATCACGCTGGCCCAGGCGGCGGGCACGGTGGCGGCCGGCTGGGCGGTGGACGCCTCCGGTCCGAGCGCGCCCTTCGGGATCACCTGCGCGGCCGCGGCGACCGCGCTGCTGCTGGCCGCGTGCACGGCGACCGGCGGGCGCTACCGCCGCACAGCGCAGTCGGCGCCCGTCCAGGCCGTGCCCGAGGGCGGGATGACAGCCGGGCACCGCTGAGCCACTTGCCGGTCGGTCGGTCGGTCTAAATATGTTGACGTCGAGATTGAATCTCCGGCACGCTGCCCCCGAATCTCTTGATGTCGAGATACTTTCCAGCGGAACGGAGGCCGCCGATGCGGCGCGGCGGACAGAACCAGCAGGCCGAGCCGCCGGGCGGCGGCCTGCTGAGCCAGCTGCGCCGTCCGCCCGGCGGCCGGGACGCGCGGATCATGCTGCTCGCGCAGCTGCTGGACCGCACCGGGACGGGCGTGTGGGGCGCGGCCTCGGTGCTGTACTTCACCTTCGTGGACGGCCTGGACGCCCGCCGGCTCGGCCTGCTGCTGGGCGCGGCCGGGGTGGCGGGCATCGCCGGCTCGCCGCTGGCGGGCCGGCTGGCCACCCGCTTCCCGGTGCGCCCGCTGCTGATCGGCTGCCACCTGCTGCGCCTCGGCACGACCTGCCTGCTGCTGGTGTGCGGCCACTTCGACGTGCTGCTTCCGGTGGTCGCCGCCACCTCGCTGGGCGACCGGGCGGCCAAGACGCTGGAGATGCTGTTCGCCACCCGGGTGGCGGGCGAGCGGCGCTCCACCTACCAGGCGCTGTACCGCAGCGCGGGGAACGCCGGCTGCGCGCTCGGCGCGGGGATCGCCGCGATCGGCCTGGCCGTCGGGACCCGCCTTGCCTACGACGCGCTGATCCTGGCCAACGCGCTCTCCTTCCTGCTGGCCGCGGTGCTGGTCCTGCGCACTCGCGAGCCGCGCGACCACGCGCCGGCGACCACCCGCAGCGCCGAAGCACTGCCGAACGGACCGAGCCCGTGGCGCGACCGCGGCTACCTGCTGTTCGTGCTGCTGGACATCCCGCTGAACCTGGACGACTCGATCCTCAACGTCGGGCTGCCGCTCTGGCTGGTGCACCACACCAAGGCGCCGCACGCGTTCGTCCCGGCGTTCCTGGTGATCAACACCGTGCTGGTGGTCGTCCTGCAACTCCACGTCTCGGCACGGGCCGAGGGGCCGCGCCGGGCCGCGTGGGCGGTGCTCGCGTACGGGCTGACGCTGCTCGCCTGCTGCCTGGTCCTGGCCACCGCCACCGGCGGCGGGGCCGGGACGGCCTCGGTCGCGCTGCTGCTCGCCGCGGTGCTGGTCACCGGGGCGGAGCTGATGCGCTCGGTGAGCTCCTGGGAGCTGGCGGTCTCGCTCGCACCGCCGCGGGCGCGGGCGGGCTACCTGGGCGTGGCGGGCATGTCGCAGTCTGTCCAGAAGTCGGCCGGCCCGCTGCTGCTGACCGGCGCCGTACTGACCGCCGGCCCGGCGGGCTGGCTCGCACTCGGCGCCGCCGTCGCCGGCCTGTCCGCCGTCCAGCACCGCACCTGCCTGCGCCGCCTGAACAGCGCATCGCCGACCCCGCTCCCCCTGCCCCGCAGCACCGAGCTGGGACCGCGTCAGGTCGCCAAGCCTGCCGAGCGCCGGTAGGGGGCGTTCGCGCGGTGGTCGCCGCAGGTCGCGTGGGGCCGGGCGTGCGAGAGTGGTAGCAGCGAAGGGAGAGCGGACGCGTGCTCATGGAGAAGGTGGCGGAGATCCTCACCGAGGCGTCCGCGGAAGTCGTCGAACCCCGGTTCCGGGCGCTGGTGGCCGGCGAGGTGATGGAGAAGTCCCCCGGCGATGTGGTGACCATCGCCGACCGGGAGGCCGAGGTGCTCATCTCCCGCCGGCTGCGCGAGCTGCTGCCCGTCCCGGTGGTCGGCGAGGAGGCGGTGGCCGCCGACCCTTCCGTCGCCCGCGCGCTGCACACCGAGCCCGCCTGCTGGCTGGTCGATCCGGTGGACGGGACCGCCAACTTCGTCGCCGGGCGGCCGGACTTCGCGCTGATGGTCTCGCTGATCCGCGACGGCGAGGCAGTGGCCGCCTGGATCTGGCAGCCGATGACCCGCACCGCCTACGCCGCCGAACTGGGCGCGGGCGCCTGGCGCGACGGCAAACGGCTCACCCGGGCTGCGGCCGCCGCCGACGCGCCGCAGCAGTGGCGCGGCTCGATGAAGCCGTGGTTTCGGACCCAGGACCACTTCCCCGGGCTGGGCGACCGGGTGCGCGCCTTCGGCCAGGTGACCGGGGGTCGGCGCGCAGCCGGCGTGGAGTATCCGCAACTCGCGGACGGTGAACTGGAGTTCCTGCTCTACTGGCGCACCCTGCCGTGGGACCACGCGCCCGGCTCGCTGCTGGTCCGGGAGACCGGCGGGGTCTCGGCCCGACTGGACGGCTCGCCCTACCGGGCGGACCCGCCGGGCGGCGTGGACGGCCTGCTGGTCGCCTGCGACCCGGCGACCTGGGAGCGGACCAGGGCGATCCTGCTCGGCCTGCACGACTGAGTGGGCAGGGCGGACCGGTGGATCACTCTGCCGGTCCGCCCCGCCGACAGGCCTACCAGAGCACCGGCAGGCGCTCCGGCAGACGCTTGATGAAGCCCGGCCGCCAGGCCAGCTGCTCGACCGGCAGCGCAAGGCGCAGCAGCGGCAGCCGCTCCACCAGCGCCGTCAGCGCGATCTCGGCATGCGTGCGACCGAGCGCCGAGGCCGGGCAGAAGTGCTGGCCCGCGCCGAAGGCCAGGTGCGGGTTGGCCTCCCGGTCGAAGTCGATCTTCTCGGGGTGCGGGAAGACCGCCGGGTCGTAGTTGGCCCCCTCGATCAGCACCAGCACCAGCTCACCCGCCTTGATCTCCACCTCCCCCACCCGGACGTCCGCCAGCGCGATCCGCGGCAGGGCGTCGCCGATCGACAGGTTGTAGCGCAACAGCTCGTCCACCGCCCGCCCGATCACCTCCGGTTCGGCCCGCAGGCGGTCGGCCAGCTCCGGCTGCTGCGCCAGCGCGATGATCGCGTGCTGCAGGAAGGCCGAGGTGCTGACCGCGCCCGCGCCGAAGAGCGAGAGTGCGACGGTGGCCAGCAGCTCGTCGCTGACCTGGTCCGAGACGTCCGGCGAGCGGCGCAGCTCGACGAAGCGGCCGAGCAGGCCCTCGGTCGGCTCGGGATCGGCGTTCAGCCGCTCCAGCAGGTAGCCGAGGTCCTTGTACCAGTTGGGAGTCGAGGCCTCGAACGGCGCCGGACTGGTGATGAAGGCGACATCGATGCCGGACATCAGCCGGCGCCAGTCGTCGGTGGGGATGCCCAGCAGCCGACAGTGCAGCGCGGCGGAGTACGGCTCGGTGAAGCCGTCCCGCAGGTCGGCCGGCGGGCCCTGGGCGATCAACCGGTCCAGCAGGTCGTGCGCCTGCGCCTCCAGCCAGCCGCCCAACTCCTTGTCCGCGCGCGGCGAGAGGGTCTTCATCACGGCGTTGCGCAGCCCCGCGCTGTTGATGTTGCCCATGTTGTTGACCACCTCCGGCGGGATGGTCAGCGCGTACTGGCGCGGGACGCCCGGGTTGGCGGTGTCCTTGAGGCTGAACCGCTCGTCCTCCAGCACCTGCTTGGCCAGCTCATAGCTGCTGACCAGCCAGGCCTCGTCGCCGGTCATGGTGCGGACCCGGGCGACCGGCTGCTCCGTCCGCAGCCGCTCGGCCTCCTCGGGCAGGATGTCGCCGCGCCGGGAGAGCGGGAACTCCGGCAGGAACTCCGCCAGGGACGAAGGGTCGCGCTGCGCACTCGTGGTCATGGTGCTTCTCCTCGTGGTGAATTGATTGATCGTCAGGCGGCGGCAGCACGCGGGGGCTCGACCCCCGGACGGACCACCGCATAGGCCTGCTCCGGGACCGCCCGAAGCCCCTCGCTGCGCCCGAACAGCACCGGGGTGAGCGGGAGTTCGACGTGGTAGCAGGAGACCGAGGTGGGCACCCCGAGCAGGCCCGGGGTGTCCAGGAAGAACGGCAGTTCGGCGCAGATGTAGCGCAGTCCGGCGGCGAGCTGCTCCGGGCTCGGCTCGTCGCCGTCGGGCGTGCGGCCGGCCAGGAAGGAGCGCGCCATCCCCTCCGCGGCGCGCCGGAAGACCGGGTCGCCGCGCAGGCCGTCCTCGACGGTGGTGCGCAACTCCTGGTAGCGGGCGTGCGGCAGGAAGTCGGACAGCGCCCGGACCCGCACCGCCGTCCAGCCGGCCTCCTCCACCCCGCGCTGGATCCGCCGGGCGGTGGTCTTGATCTCCTTGGCGGCCCGGCGCTGGGCACGCTCGGGGGTGTAGCCGTACGCCTCGAACTGGGTGTCGACGTGCAGATCCGCGTAGACGATATCCACCGAATCGAAGAACTCCCGTGCCCACAGGATGAGTTCGGATATCCGCTGCGGGCTGAAGTAGCTGTTCCCGGGGCTCACCCCGATCAGCAGGTGGTCTCCGCGCTCCCACACCTGGCGGCAGCGGTCGGAGAAGGGGTGTGCCTCGAACGTGCTGGGCTTGGTGCTGATGAGCGAGTCGCTCATACCGCGGCCTCCGCGTCGCATGGCTGAGTTCACAGCAGAAGTCAGGAAAAGGTAAAGGGGGAGTGTTCGGCACCTCGGGTGCCGAGCCGCGCGCTGCCGTTCACGGGAGCGCGGGAGAACGCACATCCAGGCGCGAGCGCACAGCGGCAGGCGAATGCTTGACGCTCGTTCATCTGGATGTGACGCTGAATTCATGTCCGGCGGTCACCACGGCCCTCGGGCCGTTCCGGATCCGCGCCGAATCCGCTCCGGATCCGCGCCGACGGAAGGTCTCGAACCCCGTGCGAGTTCGGCTCAGTAAAGCGCGCGACCTGCCGGTGATAAGGCCGGCGACGCCTGGATGTCCGGCGTGCCGTCGGGGGTGGACACCACGGACGCCGGGGCCGTCGCCGGCCGCGCCCGATCGCTACGACATGCCGCAGCCACCGCGGACTCGCGGTTGCGCATGACGGGTCCCCCTCGCGCCGCGAGTCCCTGAGAGCCGTGTGCTCCCGGTGTGGCGGCGACTACTGGAAGTGACGTTACCGCCGTGGTTCAGGCAGTACGCAAGTCCTGTCGAGGGGTTGGCGAAATGTCGTCCAGGGGCGGCCGAAAACGTACGAGGGAATTCGCCAGGATTGGTCAGCAGCCCATCGGGAACGCGCAGCCCGGGGAATATCCCCGAGGCCACAGCGATCCCCTGGCTATTCCTCCAATCGACCCGCTGGAATTCCCCTTCGGATGGTATGGATCACCAGTTACCGGTCCCCCCGGAATCGGCCTCCAGCAGCCGGCCGGTACCGACCACCTCGTCCAGCAGTCGGGCCAATTCCGCCTCGCTCGTGTGCGGATTCAGCAGCGTGAGCTTGAGCCGCACCAACCCGGGTCCGGCTCCCGGCAGTTCGGTGCGGCCGAGGACCGCCCGACCGCCGGCCAGCAGCCGCCTGCGCAGCTCGCCGTTCAGCTGGTCCACCCCCGCCGGATCCAGCCCCGGGGCGCGGTAGTGGAACACCACCGTGGTCAGCAGCGGTTCGCAGTGCAGGACCAACTCCGGTCGGGCACGTACGAGTTCCGCACCGGCCAGGGCCAGGTCATGGCAGCGGTCGACCATCTCGCCGAGCCCCTGGCGGCCCAGCGTGCGCAGGGTGACCGCGATCTTGAAGGCGTCGGCCCGCCGGGTGGTGCGCAGCGAGAGGCCGAGCAGGCTCGGGTAGCCGGCCTCCTCGTCGTCCGCCGGGTTGAGGTAGACCGCGCGGCGGGCCAGCGAGGCGTAGGTCTCGACCCGGCGGGCCAGGAAGATCCCGGCGGCGGCCGGCTGCCAGCCCAGCTTGTGCCAGTCCAGCGAGACCGAGTCGGCCCGGGCCACGCCGTCCAGCAGCGGGGCCAGCCGGTCAGAGAGCAGCGCGCCGCCGCCGTACGCGGCATCCACGTGCAGCCAGGCGCCGTACTCGGCCGCCAGGTCGGCGCACCGGTGCAGCGGGTCGATCGCGCCGGTGTCGGTGGTCCCGGCGGTGGCGACCACCGCGATCGGCCGCTCACCTGCCCGGACGGCCGCCGCCAGCGCCTCGGCGAGCGCGTCGCCGTCCATCCGCAGTTCGCGGTCGACCTCGACGGGGACCACCGCGCGCTCCCCGAGGCCCAGGACCGCGGCGGCGCGCTGGATCGAGAAGTGCGCCGCCCGGGAGGCGAAGATCCGCGGCCGCAAGGCCTGGTCGACGCCGTCCAGTTCGGGGGTCCCTGGCAGCGTCCGGTCCCGGGCGAGCATCAGCCCCAGCAGGTTGGACTCGGTGCCGCCGGAGGTCACCACCCCTGCGGCGAGTTCGGGCCGGTAGCCGACCAGGACGGCCAGCTCCTCCAGGAGTTCGGTCTCCAGCACGGTGGCGGCCGGCGCCTGGTCCCAGGAGTCCAGCGAGGGGTTGAGCGCGTCGACGGCCAGGTCGGCGGCGACCGCCACCGCCAGCGGCGGGCAGTGCAGGTGCGCCGCGCAGAACGGATCGGCGGGGTCGGCAGCGCCGTGCGCCAGCAGCTCGGTCAGCCGCTCCAGCACATCGGACTCGGTGCGCTGGAACTCCCCGCGGACCAGCGCGGCCAGGGCCGCCGGGTCACCGGGCGGCAGCGGGCCGCCGCGGCGCTCGGCGCCGGCCTCGAGCGCGGCCAGGACGGTCTCGAGCAGCGGTCGCAGTGCCGCCGCTCCGGCCACTCCCCCGGCCAGCGGCGGGAGTTCGGGCATCGTACTCATCGGACCTCCCCCGCGCCGGGCGCGGACGCGACGGCGATCGCCTCGGCCAGCCGCTCCAGCACCGCCCTGGCCTGTTCGTCGGTGATGGTCAGCGGCGGCAGCAGCCGCAGCACCGCGCCGTGCCGGCCGCCGAGTTCGACGATCAGCCCGCGCGCCAGGCACGCCTCGCGGACCCGGACCGCCAGCGCGGGGTCCGCCGGCCGGGCACCGCAGCCGTCCACCTCGACGGCGGGGTCGACCAGTTCGACGCCGATCATCAGCCCGCGCCCGCGCACGTCGCCGATCACCGGCAGGGCGGCGCGCAGCGCGACCAGCTCCGCCATCAGCCATCCGCCCACCTGCCGGGCCCGGTCGGCCAGCGCATGGGCGGCGACGTAGCGCAGGGTGGCCGCGCCGGCCGCCATCGCCAGGGTGTTGCCGCGGAACGTCCCGGTGTGCGCGCCGGGCCGCCAACTGTCGTACTCCTCGCGGTAGACCACCACCGCGAGCGGCAGACTGCCGCCGATCGCCTTGGAGAGCACCATGGCGTCCGGCATGATCCCGCTGTGCTCGACCGCCCACATCGTGCCGGTGCGGCCGACGCCGGTCTGCACCTCGTCCACGACCAGCGGGATGCCGCGCTCGGCGGTGATCCGGCGCATCGCACGCAGCCAGCCGTCCGGCGCCGGTACCGTGCCGCCCTCGCCCTGCACCGGCTCCAGGATCATCGCGGCCGGGCGCAGCACGCCGCCCGACGGGTCGTCCAGCAGCCGCTCGGTGTAGACCGCCGCCATCCGCTCGCCCTGCTCCCCGCCCAGCCCGAACGGGCAGCGGTAGGAGTAGGGGTAGGGCAGCCGGGTGACCTCGCCGCCACTGGGCAGCGGGGCCTTGGCGGCGAGATTGCCGCTGACCGCGAGGGCGCCCGCCGTCATGCCGTGGAAGGCGCCGGTGAAGGCGAGCGCGCCGCGGCGGCCGGTGGCGGTCTGCATCAGCTTGAGCGCCGCCTCGACCGCGTCCGTCCCGGCCGGGCCGCAGAAGTGCACCCGGGCGCGGTCGGCGAAGGCGGCCGGCAGGCTCTCCAGGAGCGCGGTGGTGAAGTCGTCCTTCTCCGCGGTGGCGAGGTCAAGCAGGTGCAGCGGAGCGCCGCTGTCGAGGGTGCGCCGGATCGCCTCCAGCACCACCGGGTGGTTGTGGCCGAGCGCCAGGGTGCCGGCGCCGGAGAGGCAGTCCAGGTAGCGGCGGCCGTCGGCGCCCTCGACCGTCATGCCGTGCGCGCGCACCGGCACGATCGGGAACGAGCGCGCGTACGTGCGGGCGGCGGACTCGCGGACCCGTTGGCGACGCAGGATGGCCTCGCCCGGCACGGCGGGGGCGGCTGGACCGGCGGGCGCGACTGGTGGGCTCAAGGCAGCTCCAAAGATAGGTAAGGCTAACCTCAGTTTATGGCCCGCCCGCTGCCTCACCCGGTATTTCAACGACACACTCGGCCGCAGGTCACGGGTAGGCTCCCGGGCAGTCCATACGCTTCCGGGCCGTCCAGAGGAGTGAGCACCGATGCCGACCGACCACGCCGAACAGCTCGCCCGTACCCGGGAGTTCTTCGCCTCCCGCGCGGCGGACTGGGAGATCCGCTTCCCCGACGACGGCCCGCGCTACGCCGCCGCCGTCACCGAACTCGGTCTGCGCCCCGGGCAGACGGTGCTCGACGCGGGCTGCGGCACCGGGCGCGCACTGCCCGAACTGCGGCGGGCGGTGGGGGCGGCGGGCACCGTGCTCGGCCTGGACCTGACGCCGGAGATGCTCCAGCAGGCCGCCGCGCTCGGGCGGCGCGCGGCGGCCTGCCTGGTGGCGGCCGACTGCGGACGGCTGCCGCTGCGCGACGGCGTGCTCGACGCGGTCTTCGCGGCCGGCCTGATCTCCCACCTGCCGGCCCCGCAGGGCGCGCTGGCCGACCTGGCCCGCGCCACCCGACCGGGCGGCCGGCTCGCGCTGTTCCACCCCGTCGGCCGGGCCGCGCTGGCCGCCCGGCACGGCCGCGCGCTCACCCCCGACGACCTGCGCGCCGAGCCCAACCTGCGCCCGCTGCTGGCGGACGCGGGCTGGCGGCTGACGCACTACGCGGACCTGGACGACCGGTACCTGGCCCTCGCCGAGCGCGCCTGAGCCCGACCGGCACATGGTGGGCGTCGCGACGCCGCCCACCATGTGCCGGTCGGGCTGTGCCCGCGCCCGGGTCCTCAGGCGCTCAGACGGCAGCGCTGAGCGCCTCGAACTCCGCGTCGCTCAGCCGGATGCGGGCCGCCTCGACGTTGTCCTCCAGGTGCGCCACCGAGGACGTGCCCGGGATCGGCAGCATCACCGGCGAGCGCTTGAGCAGCCAGGCCAGCGCCAACTGCGAGGGGGAGGCGCCGTGTTCGCGCGCGAGCGCGTCCAAGGCGCCGCCCGGGCGGGCGAGTTCGCCGGTGGCCAGCGGGAACCACGGGATGAACGCGATGCCGTGCGCCTGCGCGTGGTCCAGCAGCTCCTCGGACTGCCGGTTGGCGAGGTTGTAGAGGTTCTGCACCGAGGCGATCACGGCGTGCCGCCCGGCCTCCTCCAGCTGCGCCACGCTGACCTCACTGAGGCCGATGTGCCGGATCTTGCCCTCCTTCTGCAGCAGCACCAGCTCGCCGAGCTGCTCGGCCAACGGCACCTTGGGGTCGATGCGGTGCAGCTGGAAGAGGTCGATCCGCTCCACTCCCAGATGACGCAGGCTCAGCTCGGCCTGCTGGCGCAGATACTCGGGCCGGCCCACCGGGTGCCAGGCGTCCGGTCCGCTGCGGGTCAGCCCGGCCTTGGTGGCGATCACCAGCTCGTCGGCGTATGGGTGCAGGGCCTCCTTGATCAGCAGCTCGGAGACGAACGGCCCGTAGGAGTCGGCGGTGTCGATGAACGTGACGCCCAACTCGACGGCGCGGCGCAGCACCCGCACCGCCTCGTCGGGATCGCGGGGCTCGCCCCAGATGCCCGCGCCGGTGAGCTGCATGGCGCCGTAGCCCAGGCGGTGCACGGGCAGGTCGCCGCCGATGGCGAAGCTGCCGGAGGCGTGGGCGGGCTGAGCGGATGCGGCAGTGGATCCGGCAGTGGGTTCGGTCGTCATGACGGCCTTTCAGGTTGCCTCGGTTATCGGATTGCATCTGCAAAATACCGGCCAACTCCCCCGTATGCTCGGGCTTTATGATCGCAATATCGCGTCGCCTCCCGATCACCGCCGCCCTTGCCGGCCTCCCGCTCCTGCTGGTCACCGGCTGCGGATCGAGCCCTTCGAGCACGGCCACCGCACCGATCCCGCCCGCCGCCGCCCCCGCGGTGACCGGCACGCCGAGCAGCAGCGACGGCACCAGCGGCGGCACCCTCACGCTGACCGGGACCGGCGGCGCGGCCTTCCACTTCGACAACGCCGCCTGCCTGGGCAAGAAGGACCCGGCCGGCGACATCGTGCTGACGGCGACCAGCAGCACCGACGGCGCGACCGCCGTCCTGAGCTTCCAGAGCGGCAAGCCCTCGCTGCTGCTCACCCCCAGCGGCAGCAGCGGAACGATCTGGTCGACCGCCGGCGACGCGGCCCCCGGCACCGCGAGCCGTACGGTCGACACCATCACCCTCAAGGCCATGCCGGTCTCGCAGCTCACCGGCCAGAGCGCCACCGCCAGCGGCACCCTCACCTGCTCGGGCACCCAGGCGCTGCTGTAGCCGCCGATCAGTCGTAGTCGGAGCCGCTGACCGCCCAGGCCAGGCCGGTGGCCGGGTCCTCCAGGGCCAGGTGCAGGTGCCAGATCTCGTCGGCCGGGTCGCACCAGGTGAAGCAGCGCATCCGTGCCACCAGGGCGTCCACCTCCTCGGCGGGGGCGGCGCCGAAAGGGTCCGCCATCGCGGCCAGCGCGCCCCACACGGCGATCCTGCCGCGCGCTGCGCCGCCCGGCTCGCCGTAGGCGCCGGCTCCGGAGGCGGCCCGCACCAGCGCCGGGTAGGCGAGGGCGAAGGGGATGTAGCCGCCGGTCGCGGGTGCTCCGCTGGGTGCCAGCAGGGCGGCCGCGTCCGGGGCCGAGCCGCGCAGGCAGCGGGTGCTGAGCCAACTGGACAGGCCGCGCAGCGCGGCGGTGGCGGGCTGGTCGGGGCCGGGCAGCGCGCTGCCCGGGGCCGGCAGCCGGATCGGGCCGAGGCCCTCGCGGGTGTCCGGCAGCGAGAAGAGCGCGGTGGCCGCCGCGCCGCCGCGCCGGTAGCTGGTGACCCGGCTGCCCGGCTCCCAACCCGCCTGCTCCCACGGCCGCAGCGCCAGCGGCGGGTTCGTGCCGGTCAAGGTGCTGTCCGTGAGGTCCTCGCCGAGCAGCACCCGGGTGTGCGCCACCAGCGTGCGGATCGGCTCCCCGGGCAGCAGCGGGTCCAGCACCGCCCAGCTGTGCCGGCTGGCCAGCACCTCCCAGAGCGGCCCGACCCGGCCGTCGTACTCCCCCGCCACCGCGCCGGGACCGGCCGACGGGTCGAAGAGGCCGGCCCCGACCTCGGCCGGCGCGGCGAAAGCGAGTTCGTGGCCGAAGGCCGCCGCCTCGCGCGCCGCGGCCCGCTCACCGCTCAGCGCCGCGGTGGCCGCCCGGGTCTGCCGGTAGATCCCGAGCAGCTCCGCCCAACTCCCCTGGGCGGCCAGGGCACGGAGCCTGCGGTCCTCATGGGTGATCATATTTGCAGCGTACGTGCCTCCCGCCGACACGCTCTGACACCACGTCAGCTCGGTGCGTCGCCGCGCCGGAGGCATGTCTCACTCATACTCGGTGCCGCCCTTGCGGGTCAGGTAGGCGCCGCTGACCACCTTGGCGATGGCCCGGCCGCCCAGCGTGAAGCTGTGCCGCTCCACGACCGGCCGGATCACCACGCCCTCGCGCAGGTGCAGCTGCCGACCCGAGACGGTCTCCCGACCGTCCGCCAGCGCCAACACGGTGGCCGTGTCGAACGGCCCGCTCCACAGCTGCGGCACCAGCGGGAGCCGGCCGGTGAGCAGCTCGGCCGCATCCAGCCAGTGCAGCTGCCCGTCGATCACGGCGGAGACGTCGAAGACCGCGTAGCCGGGCAGCTCGGCGCGGCCCGAGGCACCGTAGCCGAGGTCCTGCACGCCCGCGCCGAAGACCTCGCCGAAGATGCCGACCCTCTCGGCGCCCAGCCGCTCGGCCAGTTCGGCGGCCACTACGGGCACGCCGTGCGCCCTGACGGCCCGCCAGTACAGATTGACCGGGTCCTCCTTGAGTGCCAGGCCCTGGGCCCCGATGCCCTTGGAGGAGACCTGCACCGCACCGCTGCCGGCGTGGTAGGTGAGCAGGCAGCAACTGCCGTGCAGCTTCTCGGTCAGCACCACCTGCTCCCCCGGCTCGAAGGCGTCCGGGAAGCGCTGGAAGTTCTCGATGTCGACCCAGGGCAGCAGGTCGGGGGCGGCCTCCACGTCGCCGCTCATCGTGGTCGGGATCGGCGGCGACCACTTGGTCACACCCAGCTCGGCGGCGAAGTCGCGGCCCTCGGCCGCGGCCGCGACCAGGTCGACGCCGGCCAGCGCGCCCGGACGGCAGACGATGCCCTGGGAGAGCTCGCCACGCAGCCGCACCGCCCGGACCCGGTCGGCGTCGGGGCCCGCCAGCCGTCCGGTGAGGCCCAGTTCCTCGATCAGTGCGGCGGGCAGCACCGACTGCTCGGGGAGGTAGACGGCGTACTCACCGGTGCGGTAGGCGCCCTTGGCGACCACCGCCCGGTAGAGGCCGACCTGGGCCAGCTCCAGAGCATCCGCGTTCGGATGCACCAGGACGGTGAGCCGTTCGGCTGTGACGCGCAGCGTGGACATTTAGGGTTTCCTCCCCGTGGGTAAGCCCCTACTCTGACGAACCGTCGGGGCATCCCGCCAGGGCTTTTCCCACGGTTCGCACAGGTCGCGGGGGCTTCGGGGGCCGGTTGGCCTGTGCGAAGGCACAAGGGATTTCAGGCTTGCATTTGCGGCACTATGATCGGCACGGCGCCCGCAGATACGACAGTATTGAGAACCCATGCGGCGCCTGGGCCGCCCCCTTTCGCCGCACGACGCGGCGGACCGGCCCGCACCGACCGCACCCCGCGCCCTGACGGCGCGGCAGAGGGGATATCTACCGATGACCACCACCCGGTCCCGCACCGCCGCCGCCTCGCTCGCCGTGCTCGCCCTGGCCGTTGGCCTGACCGCCTGCAGCTCCTCCAAGAGCTCGATGTCCTCGACCTCCGCCGCGAGCGCCTCGAGCGCCTCGACCTCGTCGGCGCCCAAGGTCACCGGCACCATCACGGTCTTCGCCGCCTCCTCGCTCACCGGGACCTTCACCGACCTGGGCAAGGCGTTCGAGGCCGCCAACCCCGGCAGCACGGTGAAGTTCAACTTCGGCGGCAGCTCCGCGCTGGCCCAGAGCATCGTCTCCGGCGCCCCCGCCGACGTCTTCGCCGCCGCCAGCCCGGCGACCATGAAGACCGTCACCGACGCCAAGGACAACGCGAGCACCCCGAAGAACTTCGTCAGCAACACGCTGGAGATCGCCGTTCCCAAGGGCAACCCGAAGAACCTCACCAGCCTTCAGTCGCTCGCCGCGCCCGGCGTCAAGGTCGCGCTCTGCGCGACCCAGGTGCCGTGCGGCTCCGCCGCGCAGAGCGCACTGACCGCGGCCGGCGTCAAGCTCACGCCGGTCACCCTGGAGCAGGACGTCAAGAGCGCCCTCACCAAGGTCGAGCTCGGCGAGGTCGACGCCTCGATCGTCTACCAGACCGACGTCAAGGCCGACGGCGGAAAGGTCGACGGGGTCGACTTCCCGGAGGCCGCCAAGGCCGTCAACGAGTACCCGATCGCCGACCTGGCCAAGGCCCCGAACGCGGCCGGCGCCGCGGCGTTCATCGCCTACGTCGAGTCGGCCCAGGGCCAGCAGGTGCTGGCCGCGGCGGGCTTCAAGGCGCCGTGACAGTGATCGCCACGGCAGCGGCGAGGGCGAAGCGGGGCTTTCGGGTCCCGCTCGCCCTGCTGCTGCCCGCCCTGCTGGGCCTGGTCTTCCTGGTGCTGCCACTGGTCGCCCTGCTGATCCGGGCGCCGTGGAGCGCGATGCCCAGCCAGCTGTCCAGTGCGGCGGTCTGGAGCGCGCTGCGGCTGTCGCTGGTCTGCGCGACCAGCGCGACCGCCGTGTCGCTGGTCCTCGGGGTGCCGCTGGCCTGGCTGCTGGCCCGCACCGAGTTCCCCGGACGGCGGCTGATCCGCGCCCTGGTCACCCTGCCGCTGGTACTCCCGCCGGTGGTCGGCGGCGTGGCGCTGCTGCTGGCGCTGGGACGCAACGGGATCGTCGGGCGCTGGCTGGACTCGGCCTTCGGCATCACCCTGCCGTTCACCACCGCCGGGGTCGTGGTCGCCGAGGCATTCGTGGCGATGCCGTTCCTGGTGATCAGCGTGGAGGGCGCGCTGCGCGCGGCCGACCCGCGCTACGAGGAGGCGGCGGCCACCCTCGGGGCCTCGCGCCTGACGGCCTTCCGGCGGGTGACCCTGCCGATGATCGCACCGGGCGTGGGGGCCGGTGCGGTGCTGGCCTGGGCCCGTGCGCTCGGCGAGTTCGGCGCGACGATCACCTTCGCCGGCAACTTCCCCGGCACCACCCAGACCATGCCGCTGGCGGTCTACCTGGCGATGGAGACCGACCCGGAGGCGGCGATCGCGCTCAGCCTGGTGCTGCTCGCCGTCTCGATCGCGGTCCTGGTGGGCCTGCGCGACCGATGGATGAGCTGATGACGACGCACTCGCTGGACGCCCACCTGCACGTCGAGCGGCCCGGCTTCTCGCTCGACCTCGCGCTGACCGCCGGCGCCGGCGAGGTGATCGCCCTGCTCGGACCGAACGGCGCCGGCAAGTCCACCGCCCTGCGCGCACTGGCCGGCCTGCTGCCGCTCAACGCCGGCCACCTGCGGCTGGACGGCGCCACGCTGGAGGACCCCGCGACCGGTCTGCACACCCCGGCCGAGCAGCGGCCGGTCGGCGTGGTCTTCCAGGACTACCTGCTCTTCCCGCACCTCAGCGCGCTCGACAACGTGGGCTTCGGCCTGCGCTGCCAGGGCCGCTCCAAGAAGGAGTCGCGCGCCGAGGCGCTGCCCTGGCTGGCCCGGATGGGCCTGGAGGAGCACGCCGGCGACCGCCCCGGCAAGCTCTCCGGCGGTCAGGCCCAGCGGGTCGCGCTGGCCCGGGCGCTGGCCGTCCGCCCTCGCCTGCTGCTCCTCGACGAACCGCTGGCCGCCCTGGACGCCCGCACCCGGCTCGACGTCCGCTCCCAACTGCGCCGCCACCTGGCCGAGTTCTCCGCCGTCGCGGTGCTGGTCACCCACGACCCGCTGGACGCCATGGTGCTCGCCGACCGGCTGGTGGTGATCGAGGACGGCCGGCTGGTCCAGGCCGGTACGCCCGCCGAGATCTCTCGGCGCCCGCGCACCGACTACATCGCCCGGCTGGTCGGCCTGAACCTCTATCAGGGCACCGCCGAGGGGCACGTGGTGAAACTGGAGGGCGGCGCGGTGGTGACCAGCTCGGACGAGCTCTCGGGACCCGCCTTCGTGGCGTTCCCACCCTCGGCCGTCACCCTGCACCGCAGCCGTCCCGACTCCAGCGCCCGCAACTGCTGGGCGCTCACGGTGGTCGGCCTGGACCTGCACGGCGACCAGGTCCGCGCGGACCTGACCGGCGAGCTCCCGCTGGCCGCCGACCTCTCCCCGGCCGCCGCCGCCGAACTCGACCTGGCCCCCGGCGGCACGATCTGGGCCACGGTCAAAGCCGCCCAGACGCACGCCTACCCGGCCTGAGGTGGAAAGCGGGACCCGATACGCTGCCGATCAACGGATCCTGTTCTCCCCACCGAAGGGCCCCGGCAGCCATGTACGACGCGATGATCGCGGAGACCATCACCATCACCGGCCACGGCGGCGACGCGATCGAGGCGTACTCCGCCCGGCCGCTGACCCCCGGCCCGCTGGGCGGCGTCGTGGTGATCCACCACCTGCCCGGCTACGACGCGAGCACCAAGGAGATGGTGCGCCGCCTCGCCGCCGAGGGCTTCAACGCGGTCTGCCCCAACCTGTTCAGCCGCGAGGCCCCCGGCGCCGCGCCGGACGACGCCTCCGCGACCGTCCGCGCGCTGGGCGGCGTGCCGGACGAGCGGCTGGTCGGCGACGTGGCCGGCGCCGCCGCGTACCTGCGCGCGCTCAGCTCCGCCAACGGCCGGGTCGGCGTCATCGGCCACTGCTCGGGCGGGCGGCAGGCCTTCCTGGCCGCCACCCACCTGGAGCTTCAGGCCGCGGTGGACTGCTACGGCGCCTTCGTCACCGGCACGCCGCCGGAGGGCTTCCCGGTGCAGGTCGAGCCGATCGGCCACCGCGTCAAGGACCTCTCCTGCCCGCTGCTCGGCCTGTTCGGCGCGGAGGACAAGTACCCCTCCCCCGAGGCGGTCGCCGAGCTGGAGGACCTGCTGAAGGCGGCCGGCAAGGAGTACGAGATCCACAGCTACCAGGGCGCGGGCCACGCGTTCTTCGCGGTCGACCGCCCCAGCTACCGCCCGGAGGCCGCCACCGAGGGCTGGGCCCGGATCCTCGACTTCTACCGCCGCCACCTCGGCGCCTGAGCGGAGAGCAGCCACCCATGTGCACCTACCTGACCGAGCTGGCCGAGATCCAGGGCAGCGGCAAGAGCGCGACCGGCTACATCCCGCTGACCACCGCGATGGTCTGCGTGGACCACCCGCAGCACGCGCCCTTCGAGCACACCGTCAACATCGACTTCCTCAACCCCGCGCTCGGCGCCTCGGCCCGCGTCGCCGTCGAGCTCACCGAGGAGTCCGCGCTCGCCCTGGTCGACGCGATCCGCGCCGCCCTGGCCTCCGCCCCTCCCGGCCTGGCCTCCGCCACGCAGTCGTAGCGGCTATCCGCGGCGCAGGGCCGGGTGGTCCGCGACGACGGTGCAGGAGCCGGGGGCGATCTCGGTGAAGCCCGCGTCGCGGACCACGGGGAGGTCGCCGGCCGTCAGGTCGGCCCAGCGGTCGGGGGTCGCGGTGCGGACGGCCAGGGCGAAGCCGACCTCGGCCCACTCCTTGCGCTGGGCCTCGTCCAGGCGCCACCAGGTGAGCTGGGCGGCGTGGCCGGTCTGCGCCATGGTCTTGCCCGCGCTCATCTCCAGCTCGGGGTTGAGCCAGAGCACCGGCAGGCCGGGCGCGGGCGCGGCGGGCGGGGCGGGGTCGTCCAGGTCGGTGCCGGAGACCTGGAGCTTGGCCAGCTCCTTGGGCCAGCCGTCCAGCGGGACGGGCGGGAAGACCCGCACCTCGGCGGTCTCGCCGGTGACCGTGATGCCGGGCAGCTCGCCGGCCTTGCGCCACTCGCCGCCGCGGGCCCGGCGGACCACCTTGCGGATCCGGGCGTCCTCCCAGGCGTGCACCAGCTCCGCCCACTCGCCGTCACCGGCGGCGCGCGGGTCGGCGAGCAGAGTGAGCACGGCGCGCGCGGAGGTCTCCAGCGCGTCGGTCCGGGCGGGCGGTTCGGCCCGCTCCAGGCGGACCAGCAGCGGCAGCACGTACTGCGGGTTGGCGTCCCGGTCGGCGAGGTCGGCGGGATCGGCGGTGGCGGGGCTGGGAGCGTCGAACGGTGAGGTCACCCGGACAGGCTACCGGCGGTACCCGCGGCCCGGGTCGCGCTCCTCGGCCTCCTCGTACGGCAGGAACCAGCCCTCGGGGTGGGTGGCGGCGAGCACGTTGTCCAGCCGGACCGCGCTGTCCTCGTCCGCGTCCTGACCGGCCAGGTCGTAGACGCCGAGCAGCTCGTCGCCGCAGCCCTCCCAGTCGTAGTCGTACAGGTCGGCCGGCAGATCGCCCATCAGATCGGCCACCGCCTGCGGCTGGGAGCCGAGCAGCGAGCGCGCGTCCAGCAGGGCCAGGCGCAGCGCCAGCTCCTCGCCGGGGCAGCGCGGCAGCGGCCACTCGCCGAGACCGAGGTCCTCGGCCAGGTCGTCGAAGGCCCGGGCCATCGCGCGCCGCCAGGAGCGGTGCAGCACCCAGCTGCGGCGCGGCAGGCGGGCGAAGACCGCCCAGTCGTGCTCGTCACCGTCGGTCACCGGCTCGTCGCCGTGCTCCTCCAGGTCGTCGTAGGCGGCGTCGGCCAGGGCGAGCAGCTGGGTGTGCAGCAGGCAGGCGGTGCGCGGGGTGAGCGACCAGTCGCCCGGCTCGCCGTCCTCGGCGTCGAGCGGGAAGAGCTCGGCGAAGTCGGGGGCGAAGTCGTCGGTGGTGCTGATCTCCAGCGTCCCGCCGAGCGGTTCGATGCCGGGCAGCGCGCCGACCAGGCGGTCGGGGTGGAGCAGCGCGCCGAGCGCGGCGTGCGGGTCCTCGGCCACCTCGCGCAGCAGCTCACGGCGCTGCGCGGCCGGGTCGATGCCGACGAACTCCAGCTCCTCGACGGCTGCCAGGGCCGCGGCCCGCAGCGCGGGCCAGTCGGTGATCCGGATGCCCAGCACCACGGTCGCCTCGATCTCCAGCGCGCCCGGATTGTCCGTCGCTCCCGACCCCTGCGGATGACCGCTTCGCTCTCCCATGCGCCTACGGTACGGCCTTTCCGTGCGCCACTCACCGGTCGGCGGCAGGAATTCGCTCCTCGCGGACGTGGCTGCCGGGCGGCGAAGCGCTGTTCGCGCAGGATGGGCGCATGAGCAACCTTGACGAGTACGGCGGCGGGCAGGCCCCGAACGCGGACATCCTCGTGGTGACCACCCAGGACATCGCCGGTCACCGGGTGGATCGGGTGATCGGCGAGGTCTTCGGCCTGACGGTGCGCAGCCGGCACCTCGGGACGCAGATCGGCGCCTCGCTGAAGTCAATGATGGGCGGTGAGTTGAAGGGCCTCACCAAGACCCTGGTGGAGAGCCGCAACCAGGCGATGGAGCGGCTGGTCGAGCAGACCAGGGCGCGCGGCGGCAACGCGGTGCTGATGATGCGCTTCGACGTCACGGAGGCTGCCGACCTCGGGACCGAGATCTGCGCCTACGGCACGGCGGTGGTGATCAGCCCGATCGCCTGACCACCGCCGACGGCCCGTACCGGCTCAGCGGTCGTAGTCGACCGTCACCCGGTCGGTGACCGGCCGGGCCTGACAGGTCAGCACGTAGCCGGCCGCCAGCTCCTTCTCCTCCAGGGCGAAGTTGCGGCGCATCGTCACCTCGCCCTCGGTCACCAGCGCCCGGCAGGTGCCGCAGACGCCGCCCTTGCAGGCGAACGGCAGGTCGGGGCGGGCGTGCTGGGCGCCGTCCAGCACGCTGCGGTCGCGCGGCAGCCGCAGCTCGCTGCGCCGCCCGTCCAGCACCAGGGTGACCGCGCTGAGCTCGCCGTCGGGCGCCTGTTCCTCGGGCCTCTCGGTGATCGGCTCGTCCTCGGCGTGGAAGAGCTCCTGGTGCACCGCCGCGCCCGGGACCCCCAGCTCGGTGAGCAGCTCGCGGGCGCCGGCCACCATGCCATACGGGCCGCAGAGCCACCAGTGGCCGACCGACTCGACCTCCACCAGCGCCTTGAGCAGCGCGCCGACCCGCTCCGCGTCCAACCGGCCGCTGAGCAGCTCGGCGTCGCGGGCCTCCCGGGAGAGCACATGGACCAGCTCGAAGCGGGTCAGGTAGCGGTCCTTGAGGTCGGCCAACTCGTCGGCGAACATCACGGTGTCGCTGCGCCGGTTGCCGTAGAGCAGCGTGACCCGCGCGTCGGGGTGGGCGGCCAGCACCGAGCCGGCGATCGAGAGCATCGGGGTGATCCCGGAGCCGGCGGCGATCAGCACGTGCTCGGCCGGGACGCTCAGGTCGGCGGTGAACGTGCCGCTGGGTGCCAGCACCTCGACGGTGTCGCCGACCGCGGCCCGGCGCACCAGCTGCTCGGAGAAGAGCCCGCCCGGCACCTCGCGCACCGCGATCCGCAGCGGCCCGCCGACCGGTGAGCAGATCGAGTACGAGCGACGCTCGTCGGCCTGCTCGGTGAGCAGACGCAGGGTCAGCGTCTGGCCGGCCCGGAAGGTGAAGTCCTCGGCCAGCTCGGCGGGCACCTCGAAGGTGAGGGCGACCGCGTCCTCGCACAGGCGGTCGACGGCGGAGATCCGCAGGGGCTGGAACTGCGGTCGGCGGGGCGCCATCAGATCTCCTTCATACGTTCGAACGGCTCGCGGCAGGCGCGGCAGCGCCAGAGCGCCTTGCAGGCGGTGGAGCCGAAGCGGGACAGCTCCTCGGTGTCGGCCGAACCGCACTGCGGGCAGTCGACGGAGAGCCGGGTGGGCCCCAGGCGCAACAGCCCGGACGGCGCCGCCGCGGTCGGGCCCGGCGGCGCGATGCCGGCCTCGGCGAGCTTGCGGCGGCCCTCGGCGGTGATCAGGTCGGTGCTCCACGGCGGGTCCAGGCGCAGCCGCACCCGGACGTCGGTGTAGCCCGCCGCGCGCAGCCGGCCGTCCACGTCCGCGGCCATCTCGGCGACGGCCGGGCAGCCCGAGTAGGTCGGGGTCAGCCAGACCGTCACGGCCTCGCCCTGCTGCTCCACGCCGGCCAGCACGCCCAGGTCGGCCAGCGTCAGCATCGGCAGCTCGGGGTCGGGGACGGTCGCCGCGACCTCCGCCGCCGGGAGCAGGGTGGTCACCATGTCGCCCCCGGGTGCTCGCGGGCCACCGACTGGAACTCGGCCAGCAGCGGGCCGAGTGCCTCGGTGTGCACGCCGTCGCGACCGGCCCGGCCGCCGATCCGGGCCAGCGGCAGGGCGCCGGGCACCGTCAGGCCGGCGCCGGTGATCACCTCGGTGAGCGAGCGGAGCACCGGTTCGCGCAGCACGGCGGGGTCGAAGCCGAGCCGCTGCTCCACCGGGTGCGCGGTGAACAGCTCGTCCAGCAGCGGCCAGACCGCGTCGAGCCCGGCCTGCATCCGCTCGCCCGAGTAGGCGGTGCCGTCGCCGAGACGCAGCGTCCAGGAGGCCGCGTACTCCTGGTGGTAGGCCAGCTCCTTGGCGCCGCGGACGGCGACCGCGGCGAGCACCGGGTCGCTCGCGTCGGCGAGCAGCTCGTAGAGCGCCCGGCGGGCGGTGGCGAAGACCAGCAGCCGGGCCACCGAGAAGGCGAAGTCGCCGTTCTCGGCCTCGACCAGCCGCACGTTGCGGAACTCGTGCTCGCTGCGCCAGTAGGCGAAGTCGTCCTCGGTGTGCCCGCTGCCGTCGGCCTGGCCGGCCCGGGTGAGCAGCAGCCTTGCCTGGCCGAGCAGGTCGAGGCCGAGGTTGGCGAGGGCGACCTCCTCCTCCAGCTCGGGCGCCCGGGTGCACCACTCGGTCAGCCGCTGCGCCAGGATCAGCGCGTCGTCGCCGAGCAGCTGGCAGTAGAGCGAGAGGTCGGCCCCGTCGACGTCCGGCGGCACGGTGGTGTCGACGCCCAGCAGCGGATCGGCGAATCCCGTGCCGTAGGCCCAGCGGGCCTCGGCCTCGTGGTCCGACTCGGCGAGTGTCAGGTAGACGTGATCGTCCGTCATGGTGGTCCCCAGGTCAGATGTGCGGGACATCCTCGGGGATGTCGTAGAAGGTCGGGTGGCGGTAGACCTTGTCGCCGGACGGCTCGAAGAACGCGTCCTTCTCGTCGGGCGAGGAGGCCGTGATGGCGCTGGAGCGGACCACCCACAGGCTGACGCCCTCGTTGCGCCGGGTGTAGAGGTCGCGGGCGGCGAGCAGCGCCATCCGGTCGTCGGCGGCGTGCAGCGAACCGACGTGCACATGGTTCAGGCCGCGCCGGGGGCGCACGAAGACCTCGTAGAGCGGCCAGTTGGACTCAGACATTGCTCTCCTCGCGCTCTTTCCGCTTCGCCTGCTGCTTCGCCGCGTACGCCACGGCGGCTTCCCGCACCCAGGCGCCGTCCTCGTGCGCGGCCCGGCGGCGGTCGACCCGCTGGGCGTTGCACGGGCCGTTGCCCTTGATCACCTGCTGCAGCTCCGCCCAGTCCGGCACGCCGAAGTCCCAGCTGCCGCGCTCCTCGTTCCAGCGCAGCTCGGGGTCGGGGAGGGTGATGCCCAGGTGCTCGGCCTGCGGGACGGTCATGTCGACGAAGCGCTGGCGCAGCTCGTCATTGGTGTGCCGCTTGATCCGCCAGGCCATCGACTGCTCGGTGTTCGGCGAGTCGCCGTCCGGCGGGCCGAACATCATCAGCGACGGCCACCACCAGCGGTCGACCGCGTCCTGCGCCATCCGGCGCTGGCCCTCGGTGCCGCGCATCAGCGTCATCAGCAGCTCGTAGCCCTGCCGCTGGTGGAACGACTCCTCTTTGCAGACCCGCACCATCGCCCGCGCGTACGGCCCGTAGGAGCAGCGGCAGAGCGGGACCTGGTTGCAGATCGCCGCGCCGTCCACCAGCCAGCCGATCACACCGACGTCGGCGTAGGTCAGCGTCGGGTAGTTGAAGATCGAGGAGTACTTCTGCCGCCCGCTGATCAGCTTCTCGGTCAGCTCGGCGCGGTCCACGCCCAGGGTCTCGGCGGCCGCGTAAAGGTAGAGCCCGTGGCCCGCCTCGTCCTGGGCCTTGGAGAGCAGGATCGCCTTGCGGCGCAGCGAGGGGGCCCGGGTGAGCCAGTTCCCCTCCGGCTGCATGCCGATGATCTCCGAGTGCGCGTGCTGGGCGATCTGCCGGATCAGCGTGGCCCGGTAGGCGTCCGGCATCCAGTCCCGCGGCTCGATCCGCTGCTCGGCGGCGATCACCGCATCGAACCGCTCCTGCAGGGCCGACTGCTCGTGCTCGGCTTCCGACTGCGCTGCCACCATGGCGACTACCTCCCGACTGACCGTTCGGTCGGGTCCATTGTGTAGTCGTTCCCCTTCCCGTGACAAGCGCTTGCCGAGACAGGCGGGGGCGGACCCGTCTCAGGTCCGCCCCCGCCGCAGCTCAGAGGCGGCTGCCCAGGCGTGGCAGCGGCACGGCCAGCAGACCGGCCAGCAGGGCGATGCGCGGGCCCAGCTGGTCCAGTTCGATGTGCTCGTCGCGGGCGTGCGGGCCCGCGCCGACCGCGCCGAGGCCGTCCAGCGTCGGCAGGCCGCGGGCGCCCGCCAGGTTGGTGTCCCCCGCGCCGCCGGCCGGAGCGCCGTCCAGCTGCTGGCCGAGCGCGGCGGCCAGCGAGCGGACGTGCCGCAGCAGCTGGTTGCCCTCCCGCTCGGGCCAGGCCGGACGGGAGGAGAGCACCTCGGTACGCACCAGCGCGCCCGGCCGCAGCGCGGTCAGGTGGGCCAGGTTGTCCAGGGTGCTGGCCTGGGCCTCCGGCGTCGAGAAGCGCAGGCCGAGCTCGGCCTCCGCCTGGCCGGCCACCACGTTGGCTCTGGTGCCGCCGCGGATCCGGCCGGTGTTGAGCTCGGTGCCCGGCTGGCAGGCCAGCCCGCGGACGGCGACCAGCTGGTCCACCAGCTCGTCGACCGCCGAGGTGCCGTCCTCCGGGTGGTTACCGGCGTGCGCCTCGTGGCCGGTGACGGTGAGCTTGACCCGGGTGCTGCCACGGCGGGCGGTCTTCAGCCGGCCGTCCTCGTGCGGCGGTTCCAGGCCCAGGACGGCGGCGGCGCCGGGGAGCTGGCGCTCCACCACACGGCGGCCGTCCGGGCTGCCGATCTCCTCGTCCGCGGTCACCACCACGCGCACCGAGCGGTGCGGTCGCAGGCCGAGGTCGGCGAGGAGCGCGAAGGCGCCTTCGAGGAGGGCGAGGCCCGCCTTCATGTCCAGCACGCCAGGACCGCTGAGCACGCCGTCGTGCTCGGTCACCGGCCAGTCGGCGAGGGTGCCGGCCGGCCAGACGGTGTCGTGGTGGCCGACGAAGAGCAGGTGCGGGAGGCTCTCGTCCTGGCCGGCCCAGTTGAGCAGCAGGTGGTCGCCGGCCGGGCCGCGCTCGCGGCTCACCTGGGCCCCGGTGGCCCGGTAGCCGGCCGCCAGCTCCTCGGCCAGCGCGTTCAAGCGCTCGGCGTCGCCGCTCGGCGACTCCAGGCGGGCCAGGTCGGCGCAGCGGCTTGCCACCGCGGTGGAGAGGGTGCGGGCGCGGGCGGCGATGGTGCGGGGCAGGCCTGGCAGCGCCTCGGCCCTGGGGGCCGGGTCCTCACCGCCTCCGGCGGGCGCGGCGGCGGGCTCGCCGGAGCCGGACCCCGGCGTCGGCGACGGCGCGCCCGGCTCGGTGGACCGGTCCGCGGTACTCGCGGGGTTCGGGCTCACCGGACACCCCCGAGGTGGCTTCCCGTATTCAGCGGAACGGCCAGGGCACACGGGCGCAGAGTGCACGACACGCGCAGGGGACCCACCAGGCTCCCCGGCCCCGTGCCTGCGGGCGGCCGGGAGTTGCGTGGTGCGATGGAACGGCTGGTCGACATGCGTCCTCCTCGCTTGATCCGGCGGTCCCGGCTCACCCAGGACCCCCGTGGACACCGGCCTCCACTCCGCGGCGCGGGATCGCGTCGCGAGATGAGGAAGCCGAGAGGTGAGCCTAGAAGAACCGTTCGGATTCCTGCGAGGTGGCCCTGCCCCGCGAGCGGGAGCCGAGCGTGTCGCGAGCGTCGCGCGGGTGTGTCGTGGCTGCGTCGTGGCTGCGTCGCTGGTGTGGCACGGGGTGTCGCGCCGGGTGTTTTCGCGGCGTGTCGCGGGGAGCCGCCGAGTGGATCGGCGGGTCGCGTCCACCCCTCCACGATGGACCTGCGCGCGGCGCTCGGCAGGGCGAGGACAGCGCGGCGCACCCGATCCGCGCCGGACGGGTGACGGCGCGCGGGTGGTGCGCGGGTGGTGCGCGCCGGTGACGGCGGACGGGTGACGGCGCGCCCGGGTGCCGCGAGCCCCGGCGACCGGCGGGGCCGGTGCCCGGATGATGCGAACGGTGCAGCGGCGGACCGGAACCAGGGAGTGCGTGGCGGATGAGTGTGACCGTGAAGGACAACCCGTCGGCGAACCGCTTCGAGGCGGAGGTCGACGGTCGGCCGGCCGGCTTCGCCCAGTACATCCGCGGCGACCAGCTGGTCATCTACCCGCACACCGTGGTCGACCCGGTCTTCGAGGGCCGGGGCATCGGTGGCGCGCTGGCCCGGACGGCACTGGACGACGCGCGGGCGCGCTCGCTGGCGGTGCTGGCGACCTGCCCGTTCATCCACGCCTGGATGCAGCGCCACCCGGAGTACCAGGACCTCGCCTACCGGAACCAGAGTCAGGTCCACGACTGAGACCGGCCGGTCCCGGACACGCCGAGGGCCCGCCGTACCCGCCGCCGCGCTCGCTGCCGCGCTCGCGATGGTGGGTACGGCGGGCCCTCGGCTGCGGCCTATCCCGTCTTCACCAGCTGCCAGCGCTGGTTGGCGCCGCCGTCGGCGGGCCACTGGATCGCCTTGGCGCCCATCAGCAGCGACGCGCCGTCGATGTCCAGCAGCTGGCCGTCCGAGCGGGACTCCAGCGTGTAGCCGCCGCCTGCGGCCGGGACCACCAGCCACTGCTGGTTGGTGCCACCGTTGGGCGTCCAGAGGTCCAGCTGGGTTTCCGGGACGGCACTCAGGTTCGGCACGTCCAGCGCCTTGCCGCTCGCCACGCCGGTGACCGTGTAGTAGCCGTCGCCGGTCGAGGCGAGCCGCCACTGCTGGTTGGCGCCGCCGTTGCCGGGCCACTGGATGACCGGGGTGCCGTCGGTGGTGCCCTGGTTGGCGGCGTCCAGCAGCTGGCCACTGTTCGCGCCGACCAGCTGGTACGTGCCGTCCAGCGGGGTGGCGGGGCCCGGGGTGATGCTCAGGTTGCTGAACTGGGCGCCGTAGTAGCCGCCGGTGCCCAGCGCGATCTGACCGGCGCCGTAGCTGCTGTCGCTCACCGTGGCGACCGCCGTACCGTCGACCTGAGCGGTGATGCTGCTGCCCTGGAAGGTGAGCGCGAGGTTGTGCCAGCTGCCCAGACCCGGCGCGGGCACCGTGCCGCTCGCCAGGGTGGTGAAGGCCCAGGTGCCGTTGCTCTTGAGCAGGGTCCAGGTGCCGGTGTCGCTGATCTTCAGGTTGTAGGCGTTCAGGCCGTTGTTGTTGCGGCCCTGGGTGCCGACCCGGCCGAGCAGCTCGGCGGTGCCGGCGTGCTGGAGCAGCACGTCGGCGCTGACGGTGTAGTTGGTCCAGCTAAGGTCGCCCATCAGGCTGTACGGCTGGTCGGCGGCCTCGTCGGTCCAGCGGATCGGGGTGGTCGGGGCCTGCTGCTGGAGGCAGCGCCCGGCCCGGCCGCCGGCGCAGGGCTCGGTCTCGAACGCGCCGTTCATCGCCGAGAAGTAGCGGGCCTCCTGACCGGTCGCGGTGCCCGCCAGCGAGTCGCTGTACGGCAGCGCCAGCACAGCGCGCTGCGGGGAGGCGACGGCGGCGGCGCCCTGGCCGGTCGTGGTGGTGACGGTGTAGATGTGGCCCGGCTGCAGGGTGAGCTGGTAGCCGCCGGCGGTCGGCGTGAGGTCGGCGCCGGGGACCAGGTGGGCGGTGGCGGCGTTGCTGGAGAAGTCGGTGGACCAGACGTGCAGCGCGCCGGCCGGCAGGCCGCCCGCCACGTTCAGGGTGACCGTCTGCGCGGCCGTCGCGTCCATGGTCTCGAAGACCGTGCTCCAGGCGGTCCTGCCGGGCGCGGCGTAACTGACGTAGCTGCCGTTGGCCCGGTTGCCGCCCAGGTAGCCGGAGGCCGAGTCGAGGTACTGCCAGCCGGGCGCCGTGAACTGGCTGGTCTGCGCGATCGCCCAGGTGCTGCGGGCGACCTCGTAGTTGCCCGACCAGGGCTGGTTCGCGGTGACCAGGCCCATCGTGTTGAAGCCGAGGTTCTGGTAGAGCGAGGCCACCAGCGGCCAGTTGATGAAGGCGGTCATCTTGGCGTCGAGGTAGCCGCGGTTGATGGCGCGGGCGATCGGGGCCGCGCCGGTGTCGGCGTCCTCCGAACCGTTCTCGCTCGCCCAGAGCTGCTTGCCGGTGGCGATGGCGTCGGGGGTGCTGGAGCAGCTGGTCATCGCGGACATGTAGCCGCACGGGTAGTGCGTGCCGACGATGTCGACGGCGTTGTCGAGCGCGCTGTCGGAGCGCATCGCGGTGGCGATGCTCCAGTCGTCGTCGGCGCCGACCACCTTGGTCGCGCCGAAGCCCTTGGCGGCGAGGGTGGCGTGCAGGTTCTCGTACCAGGCGGCGTTGTAGCCGCGCTCGTTCCAGCCGCCGAGGTAGTCGATGGCGAGGCCGTGCTGCTGGGCGCAGCCCATCCAGGACATCAGGTAGTCGATCATGTCCTGGGACCAGAAGTTGCCGTTGCCGACCCAGCCCGGGGCGCCCCAGGAGAGGGCGTAGAGCTTGATGGCGGGGTTGCGGGCCTTGGCCTGCTCCATCAGCCACCACTCGTAGCCGTTGTTGCAGTCGACGGTGCCGCGGGTGTGCTCGATGGAGGACTCGGCGCCGTCGGTGGAGTTGGTGTCGCCGCCGATCTCGACCTTGAGGATCTGCAGGTCGGCGCCGGCTCCGGGCTTGAAGAGGTCGTCGAGGATCTGGGTGCGCTGCGGTTCGGGGTAGTCGAGCAGCAGGCGGGAGTTGCCGCCTCCGCCGCTGATCGCGCCGACGCCGTCGAAGGTGCGGCCGGGGGAGCTGCCGTCGACGGTGATGGCGGTGTTGGTGGCGGTGGCGCGGGTGGTGTTGGTGGCTGGGGTGGCGGCCTTGGCCACGGTGGTGGGGGTGGCGGCCTGGGCGGGGGCCCGGCCGCCGATCAGGGCGAGGCAGAGGGCGAGGACGGCGAGCGCCGCCGCCGTGCTCCCCGCTCTGGTGGTGCCGGTGGTGGGGGAAGGGGTTCGCATCGTGCTGCAGCCTCCGATGGCTTCGCCGGACTCGGCCATGCGCGCGAATGGTGGATTACGCAGATTGATCACTCTCACCCGAACTCAAGTAATCAAAAGTGAACAGTAAGGAGCAGGTTATGCACCGTCAAGACACGTGCAGACACGGCGAGTTGCCAGCGCCCGAGCAGGCCAAGGGGGTGAGCTATGGACTATGGACTGACAGATATTGAAATCTGTCATCCGTCATGCCATAGTTGTCAGCGAAGCCACTACCGGCCACCCACCCCGCCCCACCCCGCCCCACCCCGCCTGGAGCCCCACATGACCACCGCCCTCCCCACCCGCAAGCTCGGCAGCACCGGCCCCACCACCTCCGCCCTCGGCCTCGGTGCGATGGGCATGTCCGACATGTACGGCCCCGCCGACGAGGCCGAGTCCATCGCGACCCTGCACGCCGCGATGGACGCCGGCGTCACGCTGATCGACACCGGCGACTTCTACGGCATGGGCCACAACGAGCTGCTGATCCACGAGGCGCTGCGCGGCCGCGACCGCGACGCCGTCCAGATCAGCGTCAAGTTCGGCGCCCAGCGCGGCCCGGACGGCGCCTGGCTGGGCTACGACGCGAGCCCCGCCGCCACCAAGACCGCCCTCGCCTACACGCTGCGCCGCCTGCGCACCGACCACATCGACATCTACCGCCCGGCCCGCCTCGACCCGAACGTCCCGATCGAGGAGACCGTCGGCGCGATCGCCGACCTGGTGCAGGCCGGCTTCGTACGGCACATCGGCCTCTCCGAGGTCGGCGCCGACACCCTGCGCCGCGCCGCCGCCGTCCACCCGATCAGCGACCTGCAGATCGAGTACTCGCTGATCTCCCGCACCCTGGAGGCCGAGGTGCTGCCGGCCGCCCGCGAGCTGGGCATCGGCATCACCGCGTACGGCGTGCTCTCGCGCGGCCTGCTCAGCGGCCACTGGGCCAAGGACCGCGAGGTGACCGGGGCCGACTTCCGCGGCCACAGCCCGCGCTTCCAGGGCGACAACCTGGCCCACAACCTCAGCCTGGTGGAGGCGCTGCGTACGATCGCCGACGCCAAGGGCGTCAGCGTCGCGCAGGTGGCCATCGCCTGGGTCTCCTCGCGTGGCGAGGACATCGTGCCGCTGGTCGGCGCGCGCCGTCGCGAGCGGCTGGCCGAGGCGCTCGGCTCGCTGTCCGTCCGGCTCAGCGGGGACGACCTGGCGGCCATCGAGACCGCCATCCCGGCGGGCGCCGCCCTCGGGGACCGGTACGCTGCGGCACAGATGGCCAGCCTCGACAGCGAGCACTGAGCGCCACCGCGGGCGCTCCGCACCCGCACGGCACCCGCTCGGCACCCGTGTCGCGGTGCGGCCACCGACCGCACCGCGACCGCCGCCGGATCCCTAAGGACGTACCACCCCGTGACCACCGACAGTGCCCTGACCCCCGAGCAGATCCTGAGCGCGGCGGAGGACGTCCTGCGGCGGTTCGGCCCGGCCAAGGCCACCGTGGTGGACATCGCCCGGACCCTGGGCGTCAGCCACGGCAGCGTCTACCGCCACTTCCCCAGCAAGGCCGCCCTGCGGGAGGCGGTCACCCAGCGCTGGCTGGACCAGGCGCACGACAGCCTGCAGGCGATCACCGCCGAGAAGGGTCCGGCCCGCGAGCGGCTGCACCGCTGGCTGAGCACGCTGTTCGCCGCCAAGCGGCGCAAGGCGCTGGTCGACCCCGAGCTCTTCGCCACCTACCTGGCACTGGTCGGCGAGCACAGTGCCATGGTCGACGCGCACGTCGAGGTGCTTACCGGCCAGATCGCCGTGATCCTCCAGGACGGCATCTGGCAGGGCGAGTTCACCCCCGTCCATGTGCAGACCACGGCCCGCGCGGTGTTCCAGGCCACCACGCGCTTCCATGACCCCGCGCATGCCCCGGAGTGGGCGAACGATCGGTCCACCGCAGACTTCGAGGCGCTCTGGGCGCTGCTCAGCGCCGGCCTGACGGGTCGCCCGAATACCGTCTGACGGTGGCTCAAACCAGCTCCCGCGCCGTGGAGTTGATGATTTCGACTCGGCAAAGGATCCGCCCCGGACCTTGCCGCTTGTCGTGAACGCGCACTAACGTCAGCCCCGCACCGAACCGGCTACGCCGGATTGGTGCGGGCTGATTCATGTCATGCCCCTGCCATCCGAAGTTCGGCGCTCGCACCCCCACCCGCGATCCGGCCGCAACGAAGCGGCCGGCCGCGCCGCCGCACAGCGCCACCAGCACCAGCACCAGCACCTGCGTCCGCGCGGCATGCACCCCTGCGCGGCAGCAGACCCGGCCGGTGGCCACCCAGCAGCCGGCCATCCGCACGTGCCGAGATCCACCAGCACGGGCGCGCGCCCTCATGCACCGGCCTCAACCCAAGCCGGATGGGCCGCGACCCCGACCCCCACCGGAGGACTTCTCTTGCGCACCCAGACACCCAGCGGCCGACGTCAGCACAAGCTGCGCGCGGCGACCGCTGCCCTGCCGGCCTTCGCGCTGACCGCGATGGGCCTGCTGGCCTTCACCGCTCCCGCGGCCCAGGCCGCCGGCGCCTCCAGCGCCGGTCAGCACGACGTCAAGCGGCTCTGCGCCGCGCCGACGCACCCCGGCCAGATGGCCTGCCTGGCCCTGGCCCGCACCAACGTCGTGGAGCCGCACGTCCTGTCGCCGAACGCGACGCCGTCCGGCTACGGCCCGTCCGACCTGCAGAGCGCGTACAACCTGCCCGCCAACGGCGGCGCCGGCGCCACCATCGGCATCGTGGACGCGCAGGACGACCCCAGCGCGGAGTCCGACCTGGCCGCCTACCGCACCCAGTACGGGCTGCCCGCCTGCACCACGGCCAACGGCTGCTTCAAGAAGGTCAGCGAGACCGGCACGACCAGCTACCCGACCAGCGACACCGGCTGGGCCGGCGAGATCTCGCTGGACCTCGACATGGTCTCCGCCGTCGCGCCGAACGCCCACATCATCCTGGTCGAGGCCACCTCGGCGAACATGGGCGACCTGGGCGCCTCGGTCAACGAGGCCGTCACCCTGGGCGCGAAGTACGTCTCCAACAGCTACGGCGGCAGCGAGGACTCGACCGACCTCAGCTCGGACAGCAGCTACTTCAACCACCCGGGCGTGGCGATCACCGTCTCCGCCGGTGACTCCGCCTACGGCGCCGAGTACCCGGCCTCGTCGCAGTACGTCACCTCCGTGGGCGGCACCTCGCTGAGCCGCGACTCCAGCACGCGCGGCTGGGGCGAGACCGTCTGGTCGACCAGCAGCACCGAGGGCACCGGCTCCGGCTGCTCGGCCTACGACCCCAAGCCCAGCTGGCAGACCGACACGGGCTGCTCGATGCGCACCGTCGCCGACGTCTCCGCCGTCGCCGACCCGGCCACCGGTGTCGCGGTCTACCAGACCTTCGGCGGCTCCGGCTGGAACGTCTACGGCGGCACCAGCGCCTCCTCGCCGATCATCGCCTCGGTCTACGCCGACGCCGGCACCCCGGGCGCCTCGGACTACCCGGCCAAGTACCCGTACCAGCACACCAGTTCACTGAACGACGTGACCAGCGGCAACAACGGCACCTGCTCGCCGAGCTACCTGTGCACCGCCGGCCCCGGCTACGACGGCCCGACCGGCCTCGGCACCCCGAACGGCCTGGCGGCCTTCACCGCCGGCGGCTCGACCGGTGGCAACACCGTCACGGTGAGCAGCCCCGGCAACCAGTCGACCACGACGGGCAGCTCGGTCAGCCTGCAGGTCAGTGGCAGTGACTCGGCCAGTGGCCAGACGCTGACCTACTCGGCCACCGGTCTGCCGACCGGCCTGTCGATCAGCTCCTCGGGCCTGATCAGCGGCACCGCCTCCACCGCCGGCACCTACAGCGTGAGCGTCAAGGCCACCGACACCACCGGCGCCAGCGGCTCGGCGTCCTTCACCTGGACCGTCAGCACCTCCACCGGCTGCTCCGGCGCCGGCTCCAACCTGCTCGGCAACCCCGGCTTCGAGACCGGCTCCGCCTCCCCGTGGACCGCCACCGCCGGCGTCATCAACGGTGACACCGTCTCCGAGCCCGCCCACTCCGGCAACTACGACGCCTGGCTGGACGGCTACGGCGCCGCCCACACCGACACCCTGTCGCAGACCGTCACCATCCCCGCCGGCTGCCACGCCTCGCTCACCTTCTGGCTGCACATCGACACCAACAAGACCAGCACCACCGCGGCCGACAAGCTCACCGTCTCGGCCAACGGCACCACGGTGTCCTCCTTCTCCAACCTGAACGCCAACAACGGCTACTCCCTGCACACCTACGACCTCTCGTCCTACGCCGGCAAGAGCGTCACCCTGAAGTTCAACGGCGTCGAGAACTCCTCCTCGGCCCAGACCAGCTTCGTGATCGACGACACGGGCATCACCACCTCCTGACACCAGCTGTTCGCTGACACCTGACACCTGATCAGCGCCCTTGGGGCCGTGGCTTCCCGCCACGGCCCCTCGGGCTTTTCGCCGCCGGTCGAAAACGGCTGGCCACCTGAGTGAGCAGTGAGGCAGAATCATCGCGCCCAAGTCATTCTCACTCGGAGGACAACGTGTACACCGCCCCCGTCGCCGCACTCGACAGCCTGCAGGGGCTGACCCTCGGCGACGCCTTCGGTGACCGCTGGTTCTCCGTGGCGCCGGACGAGGCGGCGGCCGCCCTGGCCGCGCGGCTGGTGCGGCCGGCGCCCTGGCACTGGACCGACGACTCCGCCATGGCGCTGGTGCTCGTCGGGCACCTGGTCCGGCACGGCGGGATCCACCAGGACGAACTCGCCGCCGGCTTCGCGGCCGAGTACACCGCCCACTACGGCCGCAAGTACGGCCCGTCGATGCACCAGGTGCTGCGCGCCGTCCAGGAGGGAGCCGACTGGCGGGCCGTCACCTCGGGGATGTTCGGTGGCCAGGGCTCGCACGGCAACGGCGCGGCGATGCGGGTCGCCCCGCTGGGCGCCTGGTTCGCCGACGACCTGGCGGCCGTCGCCGAGCAGGCCCGGCTCTCCGCGCTGACCACCCACGCCCACCCCGAGGCCGCGGCCGGCGCGGTCGCCGTGGCGCTGGCCGCCGCACTGGCGGCGTCCCGGCCCATTGGCTGACGGCCCGCGAGGGGCTGCCCGCATGGGTAGCCGCCGTGCGGCCGTCCTGACGGGGTCGGTGAGGCTGCCGGGGGGCAGCCTCACCGACCGCCAACAGCGCTCTCAGCGACGGGAGTTGCCGAAGACCAGCCGGTAGGCGACCAGCAGCACGAACGAGCCGGCGATGGCCGCGCCCCAGGTCTTGAGGTCGAAGAAGTGGGTGGCCACCGACTTGTGCAGGAAGTGCGAGGAGAGCCAGCCCCCGACGAACGACCCCGCGATGCCGATCAGCGTGGTGACGATCACGCCGCCCGGGTCGCGCCCCGGCAGCAGCAGTTTGGCGATGGCCCCGGCGACCAGGCCCAGAATGATCCAGCTGAGGATGCCCATGATGCTTCTCCTGCCCTCCGGTGGTGCTCGTAACCCGGGCCTCGGTGCGCACCGGTACGCGTTGGTAGACGCAGCGGACGGCCCGCCCGGTTGCCTGGGCCCGCTCCCCCGATGATGTGCATGAGAAAGCCTCTCATCCGCGCATGCGACCGTAGGCGCCCCGGCGGCCGGCCAGGCCCCCGGATCCCTTGCACGCCTTGGAAGGAGCGGCGATGGGCAGCGGCGAGAGCACCGGACGGGTCCTGGTGGTGGACGACGATGCCGCGATCCGCCGATCGCTGGAGCGCGGACTGCGGCTGAGCGGCTTCGCCGTCCGCTCGGCCGACGGCGGCCTGGCCGCCCTGCAGCAGATCGCCGCCGAGCCCCCCGACGTGCTGGTGCTCGACGTCTCGATGCCCGACCTCAGCGGCACCGAGGTCTGCCGGCGGCTGCGCGAGCAGGGCACCGACACCCCCGTGCTGATGCTCTCCGCGCTGGACGAGCTGGCCGACCGGGTGGCGGGCCTGCAGGCCGGCGCGGACGACTACCTGGTCAAGCCGTTCGCCCTGGAGGAGCTGGTGCTGCGGCTGCACGCGCTGCTGCGCCGCCGCCCGCCGGCCGTCGCCGGTCTGCTGCGAGCCGGGCCGCTGGAGATCAACCCGGACACCCGCGAGGTCCATCGGGACGGTGTCCCGGTGCAGTTGACCCGCCGCGAGTTCGAACTGCTGGAGCAGCTGGCCCGCAACGCCGGACTGGTGCTCACCCGCGACCAGTTGCTCGACCGCGTCTGGGGCTACGACTTCGACGTCCGGACGGACGCGGTGGACACCTTCGTCAGCTATCTGCGGCGCAAGCTGGAGGAGGGCGGCCGGCCCCGGCTGATCCACACCGTGCGCGGGGTCGGCTTCGTGCTGCGCGTCCCGGGGGCGCACGGATGAGACTCGCCACGCGCATCGCGCTCTGCACCGCCCTGACCGTGCCGCTGCTGGTGCTCGGCGCCGACGCCGCGCTGCTCGGCCTGGTCACCCACGACCTGCGCAACCAGCAGGACAGCCGGTTGCAGGACCGGGCGGCCGCCGCCCTGCCGGACGCCCGGACGCTGCTCAACGCCGACCGGGCGGGCCGCCCCCAGGTCGAGGCCAACCAGCACCGCAAACTGCTGGACTCGGCGTCGGACGTCGGCGTCCGGGTGGCCGACGCCAACGGCACCCTGGTCACCCAGGGCGGCCCGCAGCCGGGCGACGCTGTCGGCCTCCCCGCGCCGGGCGCGGGGGGTGACGACCGTACGCGGCCGCGCGGCGGCCGGCGGTGGCGCGGCCGACGCGGCGGCGCGCAGCTGGCGGGTGCTGGCCGTCCGGGTCAACGGCGCCACCCCGGGCACCCTCTGGGTCTTCGTCCCGACCTCCGTCACCGACCCGCAGGTGCAGGCCGTACGCGGCCGGGTGCTGCTGATCGCGCTGCTCGCGGCGCCGGTCTCCGGCCTGATCGCGCTTGCGGTGGCCGGGCGAGCCACCGCCCCGCTGCGCCGGCTCGGCCGCCGCGCGGCGGCGCTGGACCCGCGGGCCGGCGCGGCCGGCTTCGGCCACGAACGCACCGGGGTCGGCGACATCGACGACCTCGCCGCCGTCCTGGAGAGCGTGCTGGCCCGCTACGACGAGCAGGCCGAGCGGACCGCCCAGGCGCTGGAGACCGCACGCTCGTTCTCCGCCGCCGCCTCGCACGAGCTGCGCACGCCGCTGATGAGCCTGCAGACCAATCTCGACGTGCTGACCGCGCACCCCGAGCTGTCCGCCGCCGAACGGGCCGACATCCTGGCCGACTTGCGCGGCGACCACCGCCGGATGCTCGAACTGCTCACCGCGCTACGGACCTTGGCGCGCGGCGACCTGGTGGAGGTGGAGGCCTTCGGCCCGCTGGACCTGGCCGAGCCGGCCGCCGCCGCGGTGGCCGAACTGCACCGGCGGCGCCCGGAGATCGCCGTCGACTTCAGTCCGCAGCCCCGGATCGACCCCGGCAGCTACCCGGAACTCGCCTCCGGCATCAGGGTGTTCGGCTGGGAGGCCGGACTGCGGATCGTCTGCGACAACCTGTTGGCCAACGCCGCCGTGCACGGCCACGCGCCCGGCCAACCAGCCCGGATCGCCGTCCGGTTGGACCGCCAGGACGGGCAGGCGGTGCTCACCGTCGACGACAGCGGCCCCGGCATCGCCCCGCAGGACCGGGCGGCCGTCTTCGACCGCTTCCACCGCCGCCGGGACAGCCCCGGATCGGGCCTCGGACTGACCCTGGTCGCGCAGCAAGTCGCCCTGCACCGGGGCACGGTGACCGTCTCGACACCGCCGGACGGGCGGGGCTGCCGAATGGAGGTGCGGCTGCCGCTGATCTCCTCCGACGCCAACACGGTCGCCCTGCCGGCCCGCCGGGACTGGATCGGCGCGGCCCCCTCCGGCTGACGGGTCTCCGAGCGCCCTCCGGAGACCCACAAGGAATCCACAAAGAGCCTCTCTACTCTCCGGACCGACGGGGCGGTACACAGCCCCGTCGGACCTGCCCAGGAGAGACCCGGAGGAACCCGTCATGACCTCGTACCGCAAGGCGGCTGCCACGCTCGGCGCCCTCGCCCTCAGCGGCGCGCTGCTCGCGACCGCCGCCCCCGCCCAGGCCGACGCCGCCCCGGCGGCGGCGCCGTCCGCCAAGACGCTCCCCGCCCCCAAGGGCGACGGTGCCCGCAGCATCTGCAAGCGCCTGCCCAAGCTCCAGCAGCGCATCGACCACTCGCTGACCCGGCTCAACGGCCCGGTCACCGAGGCCGGTTCGATCGCCCGCCTGCAGCAGCGCGTCGACAACGCCAAGACCGCCGGCCAGACGGAGGTCTACACCTACCTCAACGACCGGCTGACCTTCCGCAAGAGCCTGGTCCCGACCCTGCAGACCCGCCAGAGCGACCTCAAGTCGGTGGCCGGCTGGTGCTCCACCCAGAACTTCGGCTCCACCACCTCCACGCCGGCCGCCCAGTGAGGCGCGCCCTCGCCGCCGTCGCGGTGGCCATCGCCGCACTGACCCTGACCGCCTGCGGCGGCGGCGCGGGCACCGCCACCCCGCCGGCAGCCACACCCCCGGCCGCCACCGCTACCGGCTCGGCCACGGCCCCGGCCGCCGGCAGCAGCGCCGACCAGCAGCTCAACGAGATGCAGCAGAAGGTCGACGCCGCTGAAAGCGCCGCCTCGGCGGCCGACTCGGACGCCGCGCAGAACAACTGAGACCGACCAGTACGGATCACGACACCGGCGCCGATGACGGAAGGCGAGGACACCTCCTCCCCCGTCACCGGCGCCGGTGTCGTTGCCAGTGACGGTGACGGGGGAGGGCGCGACCAAGCGGCCCACGTGGCGCCACTCCGGATGGTGGACCTCGCTTGACTCCCCGGTAGCCGGTCGACGAGGATCACAGCATGGAACACGGCACCGCTCTCGTCTGCCGCCTGCACGTCGATCTGCGACGCCAGGCGAGCGACATGTGTGCCTGCTGCCGCTGAACTTCCGCCGGCCCCGCCCCCTGTGACCACTGCCAGGGCGCACGGCTGCTCTCCCCACGCACCCGTCCTGTCTGCTGGCGACCCGCGACGTCCCGTACGTCGGCGGCGTGTCCGGTGGGCGCACTCCGCTTCCCTCGTGAGGACCTCAGATGAGCGTCGACCTCGCGCCGGCCCAGACCGATCCGCCGGCCCAGTCCCCTGTCAGCCCCGTTGCCACCGTCGTCCCCGTCGCGCCCGGCGCCCTCGAATCCCCCGGCGTGCCCGCGCTGACGCCCGCTGAACTGCGCGTCCTGGTGGCCGAGCTGGCCGAGCGGCCGGCCGAGTGGATCCACCTGGTCCGCCTGTCGGTCGACGAGCGCTGGTACCAGCGGCTGCGCCTGGCGGACGACCACGAGGTGTGGCTGATCAGCTGGCTGCCCGGGCAGTCCACCGGGTTCCACGATCACGGCGGCTCCCGTGGCGCCTTCACCGTGGCGCTGGGCGAGCTGGAGGAGCTGTCGCTCGGCGGGCCGGAGGGCGAGCTGCACACCCGTCGGCTGAGCGCGGGCGACGTCCGCGCGTTCGGGCCGGAGTTCCTGCACGACGTCCGCAACACCGCCGCGGGCCCGGCGGTCACCATCCACGCGTACTCTCCGCCGCTCGGCGAGATGGCGCTCTACGAACTGCGCGCCAGCGGCCTGCGGCGCACCGCGGTGGAAGGACCGGAGCAGTGGTGAGTGTCGACGACCTGGTGGCGCGTTCGCGGGCGGGCGTGCACCGGCCCGGGCCGCAGGAGACCCGGCAGGCCCAACTGGCGGGTGCGCTGCTGGTGGACATCCGCCCGGCCGCGCAGCGGGCGGCCGAGGGGCAGATCCCCGGCGCGCTGGTGATCGAGCGCAATGTGCTGGAGTGGCGGCTGGACCCGACGGGCAGTCACCGGCTCCCCGAGGCGACCGGGTACGACCTGCCGGTGATCGTGCTCTGCTCGGCGGGGTACGCCTCCAGCCTGGCCGCCGCCTCCTTGCGCGAGCTGGGGCTGCACAAGGCGACCGACCTGGACGGCGGCTTCGTCGCCTGGGCCGAGGCCGGGCTGCCCACCGAGCCGGGGGCACCGCTGGAGTGATGCCGGCCGGCCCGGACCGGCGAGTCAGATCCGTCACTGATCACCGATCAGGGGTTTCCCGCCGCTCCGAGGCGGGAACCGTGCGGCGGGGCTCCGCCCCGACGAGGCTTCACCCGACCGGTGCCCGCGGGCACCACAGCTAGGAACTTTCCGTGATCAGATTCGACGGCGCCGGCAAGCGCCACCCCGACGGCACGATAGCCGTCGAGGGCCTGGACCTCACCGTGCCTGCCGGGCGGACCACCGTGCTGGTCGGTCCGTCCGGCTGCGGCAAGACCACCATCCTGCGGATGGTCAACCGGATGGTGGAGCCGACCTCGGGCCGGGTGCTGCTGGACGGCACGGACGTCACCGAGCTGGAGGCGGCCAAGCTGCGCCGCGGCATCGGGTACGTGATCCAGCAGGCCGGACTCTTCCCGCACCGCAAGGTGCTCGACAACATCGCCACCGTGCCCTATCTGCTGGGCTGGGACCGCAGGAAGGCCCGGGCCCGGGCGATGGAGATGCTCGAACTGGTCGGCCTGGCACCGGAGACCGCCAAGCGCTACCCGTTCCAGCTCTCCGGCGGCCAGCAGCAGCGGGTCGGGGTGGCGCGGGCGCTGGCCGCCGATCCGCCGCTGCTGCTGATGGACGAACCGTTCAGCGCCGTCGACCCGGTGGTGCGCGCCGGACTCCAGGACGAACTACTGCGCCTGCAGTCCGAGTTGAACAAGACGGTGCTCTTCGTGACGCACGACATCGAGGAGGCCGTCCGACTCGGCGACCAGATCGTGGTGCTGCGCGAGCACGGCAGGATCGGTCAAGTCGCCGATCCGGCAACTCTGTTGTCCGCACCGGCCGACGAGCAGGTGGCCGCCTTCCTGGGCCGCGACCGGGGCCTGCGCGGGCTCGGCCTGCGCACGGCCGACTCGATCGCCCTCACGCCGCTCCAGGAGCCCTTCGCGGGCTGGACGTTGGAGCTGGACGAGGACGGACGGCCGACCGGCTGGACGGGCCACGGCGAGCATCGGACGCCGAGCGTCTTCGACCCGGCCGTGGACACCCTGCGCACCGCGCTGGACGCCACCGTGCTGTCACCGGTCGGCGCGGCCGTCGCGGTGGACGCGGACGGCCGGGCCGTCGGCATCGCGCCGCGGGCGGCCGTACTGGACGCCCTCGACGCGCTGCACGCCCGCCCGCTGAACCTGTCGAAGGACGAGGTCGAGGTCAGGGACAACGCCGACGTCGAGGACGCGGCCGGGGACGAGGCCGGCCATGGACGGTGAGCCCCTGGTCCGCTGGTACTGGATCGGCGACCATCTCGGCTACCTGTGGGGCCTGCTGGTCGACCACGCGGTGATCTCACTGGTCCCCGTGCTGCTCGGCCTGCTGCTCGCGCTGCCGCTGGGACTGCTCTGCACCCGCCTCCCGCGGCTCTACCAGCCGCTGGCCGCGACCTTCAACGTGGTCTACGCGCTCCCCTCACTGGCGGTCTTCGTGGTGCTCATCCCGTACACCGGCCTGGCCACCCAGGCCACCGTGATGATCCCGCTGACCTGCTACGCGCTGGCCGTGCTGCTGCCGACCACGGTGGACGGGCTGCGCGCGGTGCCGGAGCCGGTCCGGCAGGCCGCCACCGCGATGGGCTACGGCCCCTGGCGCCGGCTGACCGCGGTCGAACTCCCCTCGGCCGTACCGTACGTGGTGGCCGGCCTCCGGGTGGCCGCGGTCTCCAGCATCTCGCTGGCCAGCGTCGGCGCGCTGATCGGGCGCGGCGGGCTCGGCTACCTCTTCATCGACGGCTTCCAGCGCACCTTCCCGACCCCGATCGTGGCCGGGATCGTGCTGGTGGCCCTGCTGGCCCTGGTCACCGACGGCGTGCTGCTGCTGGCCCGCCGGCTGCTCGCCCCGTGGGCCGGGCGCGAGACGGCGGTGCGGCGATGAACTGGCTCTCCTGGATCTCCGACTTCTTCAACTCGCCCGACCGGCGAAGCGGCCCGGACTCGATCCTGCACCGGGTGGGCGAGCATCTGACGCTCTCCGGTGAGGCGCTCTGCTATGCCGCCCTGCTGGCCATCCCGCTCGGCCTGCTGATCGGCTACAGCGGCCGCGGCGCCGCGCTGGTGACGGCGCTCAGCGGCACCGCGCGCGCTCTGCCGACGCTCGGCCTGGTCACGCTCACCGTGCTGCTCGCCGGGGTCGGCGACACCGCCGTGCTGGTCCCGCTGGTCGCGCTGGCCGCGCCGGTGCTGCTGGTGGCGGCCTGCGAAGGCGTCCGCGGCACCGATCCGGACCTGCGGGACGCGGCGCGTGGCATCGGGCTGACGCACCGTCAAGTCCTGTGGCAGGTCTGCGTCCCGTCCGCACTGCCCGCGCTGCTGGCCGGCCTGCGCACCGCCACCGTGCAGGTGATCGCCACCGCGACGGTGGCCGCCTACGTGGGCCTGGGCGGGCTCGGCCGGTATGTGATCGACGGTCTTGCCACCCGTGACTTCCCGCTCACCGTCGGCGGCGCGCTGCTGGTGGTGCTGCTCGCGGTGGCGGCCCAGCTGCTCTTCGCGGCGCTCAGCCGGTTCGCGCTGCCCGCCGGACTGCGCAAGCGGCAGTAGCGGCGGCTCTGAACTCCACTCTTCTGACTGTCCCCGGAAAGGACACCACACCATGTCTTCGCGCTCCCGCGCCACCACCTCCCTCGTCCTGATGGCGGCCATCGCCCTGGCCGCCACGGCGTGCAGCTCGTCCAAGAGCGACCCGCTGGGCGGTGGCGCCTCCCAGGCCACCGGCAGCGGATCGACGGTGACGATCGGCTCGGCGAACTACCCCGAGAACGTGCTGCTCGCCTCGATCTACTCGCAGGCGCTGCAGGCCAAGGGCATCAAGGTCGACGAGAAGTTCAACATCGGCAGCCGGGAGGTGATCTACGGGCAACTGCAGAGCGGCAACCTGACCATCCTGCCGGAGTACAACGGCGGGCTGCTGCAGTACCTGGACGCCAAGTCGACCGCCAGCACCGCCGCCGACGTCGACGCGGCGCTGCTGAAGGACCTGCCGTCCTCGCTGGAGCTGCTCAACCCCTCCACCGCCGAGGACAAGGACTCCCTGACGGTCAGTCAGGCCACCGCCGCCAAGTACAACTTGAAGAGCATCCCGGACCTGGCGGCGCAGGCGGCGAACTTCACCATCGGCGGCGAGCCGGAGTTCAAGTCGCGGCGCGAGCAGCAGTTCAAGGACGTCTACGGGCTGACCTTCAAGGACTGGAAGCCGACCGCGGACACCACCGCCAACGCACTCAAGGACGGCTCGCTCCAGGTCGGCGACGTCTTCACCACCGACCCGCGGATCAGCTCGCTCGGCCTGGTGACGCTCACCGACCCCAAGGACCTGTTCGGCGCGCAGAACGTGACGCCGCTGGTCTACAAGGCCGGCGTGAACCAGACGGTCACCGACACGCTGAACGCGGTCTCGGCGAAGCTGGACACCCCCGGGCTGCTGGCGCTGATGAAGAAGGTGTCGATCGACAAGGACGACCCCTCGGCGGTCGCCAAGGACTGGGTGAAGGCCAGCGGCCTGAGCTGAACCAGCATCCCCCTGGCGCATTCGGCAGACGCCAGAGCCCCGCACCGCCGCCCGAGGGGGACGGCGGTGCGGGGCTCGCTGCGCGCTGGATCAGTACCGGCTGGATCAGTACCAGCTGTGGGCCTGCCAGAAGGACCAGGCGGCGTTCGGGCTGCCGTAGCGCTCGTTCATGTAGCTCAGCGTCCACTTGATCTGGGTCACCGGGTTGGTGCGCCAGTCGGAGCCGGCCGAGGCCATCTTGCCGGCCGGCAGCGCCTGGCCCAGGCCGTAGGAGCCGGAGGACGGGTTGGTGGCCTGGAAGTTCCAGCTGCTCTCGTGGCTCACGATGTTGCTGAAGGCGGCCCACTGGCCGGCCGGCACGATGCTCTGGGCCAGCGCGCGGACGCCGCTCGGGCTGGTGTTGGTGGCGACCACCGGGGCGGGCGCGGGCTGCTGCGGGGCGGGAGCCGGGGCAGGAGCGGGAGCGGGAGCCGCAGCAGGGGCGGCCGGCGCGGGCTGCTCAGCGGGAGCCGGAGCCGGAGCGGGCTGCTCCGCCGGGGTGGCGGGCTTGGACTCGGCCGGCGTGAGGTACTGCGCGGCGTTCACCGTGTGGCCGGCGCCGCCCGGGGCGGGCTGCAGGTACGGCGCGGCGCCGAGCGTGCCGGCGTCCGCCGAGCGGCCCGCGGTGTCCAGCGAGAGCTTGAGGGCCCCGGGGTGGCCCTCGGCGACGGTGACGCTCGGGGCGTCGGCGGTGGCACTGTCGGTGGGGAGCGCGAGCGCCACGGCGGAGACGGCACAGAGGGTGGCCAGGCCTGCGGAGCCGACCAGCACGGAGGATCGTCGACGCACGGTGGACATCAGGGCGCTGCGCATGCTGCTTTACCTCGTTCGGTCGTTTCGGGCCCCGGGCGCACAGCAGTAGAGCGGCAGCGCGGCTGCGAGCCGCGCGCTGTGATGGCGCGTCGGTGGCCGTCGGCACCCCGATCTCGGTCGGTGCCATAGGGAGGCGCTCCACCGGAACAAGTGGCACCGGCAGGAGACCGGTGCGGGGCGGCGCGCTTGGCGACTCGTCCAGGTTTAACGTGGCCGCCGGTCGGGCGGCAAACAGCGCTCCTACGACGCCCGATAGCAGGTCAGGCAGGCCGGGCCGGGGAATCCCTGCGGCGGAGGCGATCGCAGCGACGATCCGCGATCGTGGACGGCCGGGGCCTGTGGCAGGTGTCACCCGGGCGCTCACCGAGTGCCAGACGTCCGGTACGGAGTGCCACCGGGCGCTCCGGGGGCCGGCGGCGGACTGTTAGGACTCTTGACAGATCACTGGTCTAGTCCAAACATGGGCTCGGCTCCCCCGCACTCGGCTCCCCTGCACTCGGTCTCCGCCCACCCATCCCCCCACATCTGCTGGAGCACTGCATGCGACTTCACAGATCCATCCAGGCCCTGCTGACCGCCGGCTGCACGCTGGCCGCCTCGGCCGGCCTGCTGGTGGGCACCGGCGCCGCCGCCCAGGCCGCCACCGGCACCCCGCTGCCCAGCCACGTCTTCGCCCCCTACTTCGAGGCCTACAGCAGCGACGACCCGGCCGCGCTGGCCGCGCAGTCCGGCAACAAGTACCTGACGATGGCGTTCATCCAGGCCGCCACCAAGGGCTCCTGCACCCCGTACTGGAACGGCAGCACCAGCACCCCGATCGCCACCGCGCAGTACGGCGCCGCGATCAGCAGCATCCGGGCGGGCGGCGGCGACGTCATCCCGTCCTTCGGCGGCTACGCGGCCGACAACGGCGGCACCGAGATCGCCGACAGCTGCACCGACGTCAACTCGATCGCCGCCGCGTACGAGAGCGTCATCACCACCTACAACGTCAGCCGGATCGACCTCGACACCGAGGACAACTCGCTGACCAACACGGCCGGCATCGACCGCCGCAACAAGGCGATCAAGGTGGTCGAGGACTGGGCCGCGGCCAACAACCGCACCGTCCAGTTCTCCTACACGCTGCCCACCACCACCAGCGGCCTGGCCGACAGCGGGCTCAACGTGCTGAAGAACGCGGTCAGCAACAACGCCCGGATCGACGTCGTCAACGTGATGACCTTCGACTACTACGACGGCGCCACCCACGAGATGGCCAACGACGCCGAGAGCGCGGCCACCGGGACGTACAACCAACTCGCCTCGCTCTACCCGGCGAAGACGGCCGCCCAGTTGTGGGGCTCGATCGGCGTCACCCTGATGCCCGGCGTCGACGACTACGGCACCGCCGAGACCACCACCGTCGCGGACGCCGCCGCGGTGCAGCAGTGGGCCACCGGCAAGGGCCTCAACACGCTCGCCTTCTGGGCGCTGGAGCGCGACAACGGCAACTGCACCGTCGGCACGGCCGGTTCCGACACCTGCTCCGGCATCGCGCAGGGCACCTGGGACTTCAGCCACGCCCTGGAGCCGTTCACCAGCGGCGGCGGCACAACGGCCAACGACTTCTCGCTGAGCGCCTCCCCGGCCGGCGGCTCGGTCAGCGCGGGCGGCTCGGCCGGCGCCACCGTGAGCACGGCGGTCACCTCCGGCAGCGCGCAGAGCGTCGCACTGACGGTCTCCGGCGCACCCGCAGGCGTCACCGCCACCCTCAGCCCCACCAGCGTCACCGCCGGCGCCTCCGCCACGCTGAACGTCACCACCAGCGCCGGCACTCCGGCCGGCAGCTACCCGCTGACCGTCACCGGCACCGCCGCCTCCGGCAGCCACTCCGCCACCTACACCCTCACCGTCACCGGTGGCACCGGCGGTGGCGGCGGCCTGGTCAACGGCGGCTTCGAGAGCGGCAGCCTGAGCCCCTGGACCTGCCAGCCGGGCGGCGCGGTGGTCTCCACCCCCGTCCACTCCGGCAGCCACGCGCTCCAGGTCACACCGACCGCGAGCCAGACCGGCGAGTGCGACCAGAGCGTCACCCTGGCGCCCAACCACGCCTACACGCTGAGTGGTTGGGTCCAGGGCAACTACGCCTACCTGGGTGTCAGCGGTGGCGCCACCGGCTCCACCTGGGCCTCGGGGAGCAGCTGGACCAAGCTCTCGGTCCCGTTCACCACGGGCGCCTCGGGCACCGTCACCGTCTACCTGCACGGCTGGTACGCGCAGGGCAACGTCTTCGGCGACGACTTCTCGATCTCCTAGCCATGAGCCCTGAGCTCCGGGGCTCTGAGCTCTGAGCCCCGGGGCCCGGGTACGGCGGCGGCGCCCGTCGAGCCCGGGCCCCGGGGCGTTCGAGGCGTGTTCTAGGCTTCCGGACCATGACCGACTGGCCGCAGAGAGAACAGCCCGCGACCGCCGAGCCCGACTGGGCGGCCCTGGCGGAGCGCCACGACCGGGACACCCGGCGGCGCAAGCGGCTCCGGCTGCTGACAGCCGGCGGGGTGGCGACGGCGGCCGTGGCCGCGATCACCGTGACGGCGGTCGTGGTGAGCGGCGGCTCCGGCCACGGCAGCCGAACGGGCGGCGCCAGCACCGCGATCGACGCGGTCGGCGGCCGCACTCCCCCAACGAGCGCGAGCACCAGCGCGAGCCCCAGCCCCGCCACCGGCCCCAGCACGCCCGCCGACCCGCTGACGCTGATCTCCGACGCCCGTACCGACACCGCCCCGCTGGACCCCGCCGCGCTCTTCGCCGCCGGCACCCTCTCCTCCGGCGGCAGGATCTGGACCCGGATGGCGCTGGACTCCGTCACCCCGTGCTGGAAGGCCACCACCGGCGGGCTCGGCAACGTCCTGGCCGCGCAGAACTGCCAGACCGTGCTGCGCGCGACCTACGCCAGCGGCGCCGGCGCGGTGACCGTCGGCGTCGCGGTGTTCGCCGGCAAGGAGCAGGCGACCGCCGCGCAGCAGGCGAGCAAGGGTCAGCTGCAGGGCCTGGTGCCGACGGGTGCGGTCTCCTTCTGCACTGCCGCCGGCTGCGCCAACACCCATGGCACGATCGGCCGTTACACCTACTACTCGGTGTCCGGCACGCTCAAGCCCGGCGGCACGGCGCCCGACGCCGACGCGGCCGCGGCCGGCCCCGTCTTCGCGGACTACGCGAGCACCCGCCTGCTCGCCCGGGGTTAAGGTCCGGACTCACGTCAGCAGCTTGCCGGGGTTCATGATGCCCTGCGGGTCGAGAGCGGCCTTCACGGCGCGCAGCAGTGAGAGTTCGACCGGCGACCTGGTGCCCGGCAGGGCGTCGGCCTTGAGCACCCCGATGCCGTGCTCGCCGCTGATGCTGCCCCCGAACTCCGCCACCAGCTCGAAGAGCAGCGCCGAGATCTCCGCCCGGTCGATCCCCTCCCGCAGCAGCACGTTGAAGTGCACGCCGCCGTCGCCGACATGGCCGAAGGCGTTCACCGTCAGCTCGGGATGCCGCTCCGCCAGTCGACGCTCCGCCGCCATGATGAAGTCGGCGATGGCGCCCAGCGGCACGCCGAGGTCGTGCTTGATCGCGCCGCCCGCGCGCTTCTCCGCCTCCGGCAGCGACTCGCGAAGTCGCCACAGGGCCTGGGCCTGCGGCCGGTCCAGGGCCGGTACGGCGTCGGCGACCAGCCCCCGTTCGCTCGCCTCGGTGAGGAACCGCTCCAGCAGGGCGGCGAGTCCGTCGGCGTCCCTGGTGGCGGTGGCCTCCACCAGCAGGTAGGCCGGGTGTGGCGCGCCGAACGGGTCCTTCGTTCCCGGGACTTGGTCGATCAGGAGGTCAAGTCCGATGCGGGTGAACAGTTCCAGCGCAGTGAGCTTGTCCTCCAGCAACTCACGTGCGCAGGAGAGCAGTTCGGTGAGTACGGCAAGGTCTGGCAGCGCGAGCAGCGCCACCGCGCGGTGGCGCGGGAGCGGGAAGAGCCGCAGGGTGGCGGCGGTGACGATGCCGAGGGTACCCTCCGAGCCGATCAGCAGCTGCTTGAGGTCGTAGCCGGAGTTGTCCTTGCGCAACGCGCGCAGCCCGTGCCAGATCCGGCCGTCCGGCAGCACCGCCTCCAGGCCGAGCACCAGGTCGCGGGTCATCCCGTAGCGCAGCACGTTGCTGCCGCCCGCGTTGGTGGCGATCGTGCCGCCGATCCGGCAGCTGCCCTCCGAGGCGAGCCGCAGCGGGAAGAGCAACCCGGCCTCGGCTGCGGCCTGTTGGACGTCGGCGACGATGCAGCCGGCCTCCGCGGTGAGCGCGAAGTCGGCCGGGTCGACCGAGCGGATCCGGTCCAGCGCGCGGACGCTGAGCACCACCTGCTCACCCGTCCCCAGCGGCATGGCGCCGCCGACCAGCCCCGTGCCGCCCGCGAACGGCACCACTGGCACGCCGTACCGGGCGCAGACCCGGACGGCGGCGGCCACCTGCGCGGTGTCGCGCGGCCGCAGCACGGCCGCCGGGTGGGCGGGCAGCAGTCCGCGCTCGTCGCGGACGAAGCCGGCCGCCGGATCGGACGGGTCCAGCACCCCGGACGGCCCCAGCGCGGAGCGCAGGGCGGCGAGGGCGGCGGGCAGATCGGTCGGCTGGGTCGGCTGGGTCACCCGCTCATCGTCCCAGCCCGGCCGGGTCGGGACACGCTCATTGTCGAGGGACGGTGAGCGCGTGGCCCAGGAAGTCCATCGCCGCCGGGAGCACCCGCCGCCAGAAGCCGTCGGTGTGCTCGCCGCGCGGGAAGTGCGCCTGGCTGACGCCGCCCTGGGCGGCGAGTTGGCGGGCGGCGGGGCAGAACGGGTCCTCGGTGCCGCACCAGAGGGCCAGCGGCGCGCCGTGCGGCTGGTCGAGGTGGAGCAGCGGCTCGTCCTCGCGCCAGTCCGGCTCGGAGTCGAAGCCGTCGACCGTCCGGGCGTCGGCCCAGTCGCGGAAGAGCGCCGGGCTCAGCAGCGCGACCGGGCCGAAGCCCGCGCCGCGGCCGCGCGCGTAGCGCAGCGCGCCCGAGCCGCCCATCGAGATGCCGAGCGCGCCGCTGACCGAGCCCGCTGTCGCGCCCGCTTTCGCGCCGGCCCGTGCGGTGGCGAAGCCGCGGGCGGCCAGCCAGCCGGGCAGTTCGTCGAGCAGCATCCGCTGCGGATCGTCGCCCGCCGTCCGGCGGTGCCAGTAGCTCGCGTCGCCGCCGTCCACCGCGACCAGCGCGAACGGCGGCGCCCCGGCCGCCACCGCCGTCGCCAGGAACTGCGGCATCCCGAGCTGCACCATCGCCTGCGCGTCGGCGCCGCGCCCGTGCAGCACCACCGCCACCGGCAGCGCGCCGGGCCGGGCCGTACCGGGCGGGGTCATCGTGATCAGGCGCACCGACTTGCCGCGGGCGGCCGAGGCGACCAGCTCGTCGGTCATCGGCCCGGGGGCGATCTGCGGCACGCTGCCGTCCGGCCCGGTCAGCCCGATCGCCCGACGCAGCGTCACCCCGCCCGGCAGCAGGTCCTCCGCCATCGCGGTGCCCGCGCCGGCCCCGAGCACCGCGAGCCCGCCGACCGCCCCGCCCGCCCACAGCAGCCGCCGTCTGGTCAGCAGCGTCCCAGCACCCGTACTCATCGCTCTCCCCCGTCATAGGTCCAGGTCAACGGGGTGATGCTAGCCGCACACCACCCCGTTGCCCCCGGCCTGGAAGCCGGCTGTTACGGACTCATGACGTACTCTCAGCAGCGCTGTTCCGCGGTCAGCCCTCGGCCGGGAGCTGGTAGATGTGGTCCGGGGTGACGACGGAGGTGACCGCGTTGGCGATCACGGTGCTCGGCTCAGAGCCCTGGTACAGGATGTCGGTGTTGATCAGGATCACCATCGTGGCCTTCTGCTCCGGCAGGTACATCGTCACGCTCTCGTAGCCGGGCAGCGAGCCGTTGTGGCCGATCCAGCCGTGGGTGTTGAACAGGCCCAGGCCGTACCCCGCGCCGTCGAAACCCGGTACGGGGATGAAGTTCTCCCGCTGCTCCTGGGTGGCCCGGGAGAGCAGGGTGCCGGTGGCGACGTCCTTGGCCCAGTGGTGCAGGTCGTGCAGGTCGGAGATCATCGCGCCGGCCGCCCAGCCCCAACTCGGGTTCCAGTGGGTGGAGTCGGCGATCGCACCGCTCAGCGTCTGGTTGGTGTACCCGTGCGCGTGCGGCTTGGGGAACTCGGCGCCCTGCGGGAAGAGCGTGTGGTCCAGGTGGGACGGCCCGGTGACCCGCTGGTGGATGAAGTCGGCGAGCGGCATCTTCCCGAGCTTCTCGACGAGCAGGCCGAGCAGGATGTAGTTGGTGTTGGAGTACTGGAACTGCGTGCCCGGGGGGAAGACGTTCGGGTGCTTGAAGGCGTACGCCAGCAGCTCCTGCGGGGTGAACGGGCGGGTCGGGTCGCTGAGAAACGCCTGGACGAAGTCCGGGTCGGCGCTGTACGAGAACAGGCCGCTGCGCATCTCCAGCACCTGACGGATGGTGATGTTCTGGCCGTCGGGGACGCCGTCCAGGTACTTGGCGATCGGATCGTCCAGCCCGACCAGCCCCTCGTCGACCAGCTCCAGGACGGCGGTGGCGGTGAAGGTCTTGGTCTCGCTGCCGATCCGCATGTTGAGGTCGGGCTTCATCGGCGCCCCGGTCGCGGTGTTGGCCACCCCGGTCGACCGGATGTAGCTGCCCTTGCCGGGGAACCACAGGCCGACGGTCACGCCGGGGACGCCGGTCTCCTGCTGGGCGCCGGCGATCGCCGCGTCGATGCGGGCCACCAGCTCGGGGTCCAAGCCGTGCGGCGGGCAGTCGTCCGCGTACGGGTCGGTGGTGGAGGCGGCGCCTCGGCCGGCGGCCGGCGGCGGGGCGGCCACCGCCGGGGACGCGGTCAGGGCGAGGGGAGCCAGGGTGGCGAGGGCGAGCAGGGCGGTGGCGAGTCGGCGGGCGGGGGCACGGCGCATGGAGGCGTCTCTTCCGGTGGGAGGGGAGCTTGCCCGCCAACGTCACCACCCGCTCCGACCCCGCCCCCCGCGCGCCTGCGGTCACCGCTCGGCGAGTCCACCCGTACGGACCTGACGCGGGGGGTTTGGGCGGGCGGAGGGGGCTTGCCGGGACGTGCGGGCCGCTGCGGGCGTCATTTGGCTACGATCGGGAGCGGACGCATCGTCAGAGCAGCCAGAGGAGTGACCTCGTTGAACGTCGGATTCGTCGGACTTGGCAGCATGGGCCGGGAGATGGCGGGGCAGCTGCTCGCCGCAGGTCACCGGGTGCAGGTCTGGAACCGTTCGCCGCTGCCGGTGCGGGCGCTGGTCGGGCGCGGGGCGCAGGCTGCCGACAGCCTGCCCGAGGTGCTGCGCAACGAGGTCGTGGTCTCGATGCTCTCGGACGACGCCGCGGTGGAGTCGCTGCTGCTCGACGAGGAGCTGCTGGCCGGCGCCGGGGCCGAGGTGCACGTCAACATGGCCACCGTCTCGCCGGCGCTGGCCGTCCGAGCCGCCGAGCTGCACGCCCGGCACGGCATCGGCTATGTCGCGGCGCCGGTGCTCGGACGGACCGACGTGGCCGCGGCCGGGAACCTCAACATCATTGCCGCTGGCGCCAGTTCGCTGATCGACCGGGTGGCGCCGCTGTTCGACGCGATGGGCCGCACCACCTGGCGGCTGGGCGAGCGGCCGGAGTTGGCCAATGTCGCCAAGATCAGCGCCAACTTCCTGCTGGTGTCGGCGATCGAGGCGTTCGCGGAGGCCGCCGCCCTCGCCGAGGCGTCCGGGCTGGCTACCGAACAGCTGCTCGCGATCCTGACCGGCACCATCCTGCCCGGCCCGGTCTACTCCGGCTACGGCGCGATGATCGCCGAACGCCGGTACGAGCCGGCCGGGTTCCGGCTCGCGCTCGGCCTCAAGGACATCGGCCTCGCGCTGGACGCGGGCGCCGAGGCCGGGGTCCCGCTGCCGTTCGGCGAGGTGCTGCGCGGGGCGCTGCTCTCGGCCGTGGCGCACGGGGACGGCGACCTCGACCTCGCCGCGCTCGGGGAGGCCGCCCGCCGCCGGGCTGTCCAATGAGACAGTGCTGCTTGCCCTTTCGGGCAGGCAGCACTGCGGCTACGGCTACGGCTACGGCTACGGCTACGGCTGCAGGCGACCCGCGAAGCGGCGCTCGAAGCCGTCGCCGGTGTCGGCGGTGACCGTGTAGTCGTACCGTCCGGCGGCGGTCGGTACGAGCGCGTCCTGCGCGCTGCCGCCGGGCTGCACGGTGACCGTGCGGGGCGTCGAAGAAGGCGCTCCGAAGGCCGAGTTGACGCCGATGGTGAAGACCACCGGACTGCTGCCCTGGTTGCTGAGAGTGATCTGCACGCCGCCCGGGGTCTCGACCGAGGAGACCTCCGGGTGGCCCTTGGCGGTGTTGGTCCAGGTCCGGACGTCGCCCTTGTAGCCGCGCAGGAACCCGTCCGGTCCGTGCGCGTCGATGTCGTACGGGCCGCCGCTGACGCCGAGCGCGCTGAAGAAGTCGCTGACGCTGCCGCCGACCGGCAGGGTGTAGCGCCAGGCGCCGAACTGGCGGAAGTTCACCACGTACATCGAGATGCCCGCGCCCAGCGTGCCCAGGTTGTCCAAGGTGATCCAGAGCTGGCCGGTGGAGGTGTCGGTGCGCGAGGAGGAGCCGAAGCGGTAGCCGGTCGGCAGCGACGGGCGGTCGCCCGGCTCGACCTGCGGCTGCCGCTGGATGATCGGCGGGAAGAGCGGCGGCAGCAGCAGCTTGTCCTGCTGGGCCAGGTCGGCGAGCAGCTGCTTGGTGTCCGGCAGCGCGGGGAAGGTCCGGTTGCTGGTGGTGAAGTCGAAGGCCGACATCAGGTCGCCGCAGACGGTGCGCCGCCACGCGGAGATGTTGGTCTCCTTGACGCCGGTCCAGTTCTCCAGGAAGCGCAGCACCGAAGTGTGGTCGAAGACCTCGGAGTTGACCTTGCCGCCGCGACTCCAGGGCGAGATGACGATCATCGGCACGCGCGGCCCGAGGCCGATCGGGACGCCGGCCACGAACTCGTCCGGTGTGCCGTCCGGCGCCACCGGGGGTACCACGTGGTCGAAGAAGCCGTCGTTCTCGTCGTAGTTGAGCAGCACGACGGTCTTCGCCCAGACCTCCGGGTTGGCGGCCAGCGCCTGCAGCACGTACGAGGAGGTGAAGTCCGCGCCCTGCGCCGGCGGGTAGTTGGGGTGCTCGGACTGCGCGGTCGGGGCGACCACCCAACTGACCGCCGGGAGCGTGCCGTTGGCGACGTCGTTGGCGAAGTCGTCGGCGCCCCGGCGGGCCATGCCGTTGATGTAGAGCGGCGAGTCGGTCGCGGCGCTCTGGAACGACTTGAACCAGGCGAGCGCGTTGTCGTCGAAGTTGTCCTGCTGCTGGTAGACCTTCCAGGAGATGCCGGCCGCCTGCAGCCGCTCCGGGTAGGTGGTCCAGGTGAAGCCGCTCTTGGTGTTGTCGGTGGCCGGGCCGCCGGCGGTGCCGTTCGGGTCGATCATGCCGGACCAGAGGTAGAGCCGGTTCGGGTCGGTGGAGGTCAGCGCCGAGCAGAAGTACTGGTCGCAGACGGTGAAGTTGTCCGCGAGCGCGTACTGGAACGGGATGTCCTGGCGGTTGTAGTAGCCCATGGTGTACCAGGTCTTGGCCGGGATCCAGTTGTTGTACTGGCCGTTGGCCCACGCGCTGTGGGTGCCGGCCCAGGAGTGGTCCAGGTCGAAGATCCGCTGGGCGTCGCTGGTGGAGGTGTCCAGGTGCCAGGGCAGCAGCGAGGTGCCGCCGACCGTGCCGAGCATCTTCTGCTGCAGCACGTCCGAGCCGCCCGGGAAGCGCACCCGCGAGGTGTCGCCGTAGCCGCGCACGCCGTTCAGGGTGCCGAAGTAGTGGTCGAACGAGCGGTTCTCCTGCATGAGCACCACGACATGCTCGACGTCGTCCAGTGTGCCGGGCACCGCCGGAGCGGCCAGCGCCTGCTGGACGGTGCCGGGCAGTGCACCGAGGCCGAGCGCGGCGCCTGAGGCAGCGGCAGAACCGAGCAGCGCGCGACGGGAGATCGGGGACACAAGGCCTCCAGAGAGGTGGACCGAGGGGGAGTTACTTGCGGGTAAGCGATGATTCCAGCGATGGGTGAACAGCGGAAGACCCGGGGACAGCCCTTGAGGTGTCTGTACATGTCATCCGACCTGGGTGACCATCAGATCGTTACACTGTGGGGGTGACCGACACCGCCACCGTTCTCGTCCTGCCCGGCTACCAGAACTCGGGCCCCGCCCACTGGCAGAGCCACTGGGAGCAGGAGCACCCCGCCTATCTGCGCGTCGAGCAGGAGGACTGGGACGCTCCGCAACTCGACAGCTGGGTCGCCACCCTGGACCGGGCAGTCGCCCTGGCCCCGCCCGGCCCGGTGGTGCTGGTCGCCCACAGCCTCGGCTGCATCACCGTCGCCCACTGGGCGACCCGGCAGGAGCAGCTCGCTGGGCAGGTGAGCGATGGGCAGGTGATCGGCCGGCAGGTGATCGGCGCGCTGCTGGTCGCGCCCGCCGACATCGACACGGTGGACATCGCCGAGCTGAAGAACTTCCGGCCCGTGCCACTGCGGCCGCTGCCGTTCCCCAGCATCGTGGTCAGCAGCAGCAACGACCCCTACGCCGACCCCGAGCGCTCCCGGCTGTTCGCCGAGAGCTGGGGCTCGCGCCTGGTCGCCCTCGGCTCGCTCGGCCACATCAACAGTGACTCCGCGATGGGCAGTTGGCCCGAGGGCCAGGCCCTGCTCGCCGAACTCCTCGCCACCGCAGGCTGACCGGCCTCATGTCCACGCACGGCACCGCCTCCCACCACGCCGCCGCCGACCTCCCGCCACTGGTACGGCGAGCACTCGCGGCCGCCGACGCGCACGGCTTCGCGAACTCCTGCCGCCCCGAACAGGGCCTGCTGATCCGCGCGTTGGCCGGCGGCGCGAGCGCACTGATCGGCGAGAGCGGGACCGGCTGCGGAGTCGGCCTGGCCTGGCTGGCGAGCGGCGCTGCGCCCGGCGTGCGGCTGATCAGCGTCGAGCGCGACCCGGTCCGCGCCGCCGTCGCCTCGGCGGTCTTCGCCGACCAGCCGCACGTCGAGGTGGTCTGCGGGGACTGGAGCGAGCTGTACGGCCTCGGCCCGTTCGACCTGCTGGTCCTCGACGGCGGCGGCCAGGGCAAGGGAGTCGAGCCACCCGCCGATCCCGTCCGGCTGCTCACCGCCCACGGCACCGTGGTCATCGACGACTTCACCCCCGCCACCACCTGGCCCCCGCTGCACGAGGGCCAGCCGGACACCGCCCGCCTGTACTGGCTGGAGCACCCGGCGCTACGAGCCACCGAACTGCGCCTCGCCCCGGACCTAAGCTCCGTGGTCGCCACCCGCCGCCGGCCTTGAGTCTCCGGTGACGCTGCTGCGCCGCCCCCTCTTGTCAGACGGCGCCGAAGTCGCCCGCCTTGACGCCCGCCACGAACGCAGCGAAGGAAGCAACGGGGAATACCAGCGCGGGGCCCTCAGGGTCCTTGGAGTCACGGACGGGCATGAGGTCGGCATAGCCGTCCGCCACCTCGACGCATCCGCCACTCCCGTTACTGTAAGTGCTCTTGCGCCAGGGAGCGCTAGTCAGGTCAACCTGCATGGCTCTCAAGTTCCTTCCGTACCTCTCGGATCATGCTCAGGGATGCAGCCTGCGGGAGCGCTTCAATTTGAAGTCGATCGTAGTCCCTGTCCCAGGTCCCGACCTCTTCGGCGTCGCGCTCCAGGTAACCCCTTTTCACGGTCTCCATGTAGCCGACCATCGCTCGATTGGACATGGTCAACAGGACCATCGGATGCGTGAACGGGTGATCGGCCGCCAGGCTGTAGGGGGATACCTGGATGATCACATTCGCGAGTTGCGCCAGGTTTTCCAAGTGCCGGAGTTGTCGGGCCATGACCGCACAGCCGCCGATGGGGCGAAGCAGGCAGCCCTCGTCAACCACCGCATGGAGGATCGGTGCCGGCTCTCGATCCAGTTGACGCTGCCGCGCGGCCAGGATGCTTACGCGGTCGTCGACTTGAGTTTGCGTGGCACTGCCACGCCGGATGTTGCCCGCCTCCCAAGCCTGCGCGTACTCAGTCGTCTGCAACAGTCCTGGGATCATCCGGAACTCGACCAGTCGAATGACTGTCGCCTCGGCCTCCTTGCTCATGTACTCGGGGAACCCCTCAATCAGGCCGCTGTGCTTGAGGTTCCACCACATGAGCTCCAGCGTTCCGCCGGTCTCCAGCACCCGGTCCGCGCTCACCGCGAAGGAGTGGGTGGGAACGCGGGTAGCTCTTTCGACGCAACTCACCCAGCTGTCGGAGAAGCAGATCAGCTTCCCGAAAGCGACTTGCGAGAGCCCCTTCGCCTCCCGTGACCTGCGGAGCTGTACCGCGAAGGCAGCCAGTGGAGATGACGCAGGGTCAACTTCGGTTCGGCGCATGGTCGATCACCCCTTCGAATTGGATCCCACTCACCCAGATGTCGAGTGCGAAGCCCTTTCCACGGTACTCCTCTCCGTCGATTCTTGTAGTGGAACGACTACACAGAGGAGTCGCTCGGGTGGGGCGCGGCCAGCGATGGGAACAGGAGTCCACATCAGATGTCACAACTGAGCAGGATCACCGCACGGATGCGCAAGCAAGCAGCCGACGCGCTCGCGGAGTTGATCGACGCCCTCGTGCTCGCCGGCATCGTTCTGCCGTCAGCGGGGATCGACGGGCAGTCTGCCTTCACCGGCAGGGTGCTGGTCGACCTCGGTAGGGCCCGGCCGGACGTGGTCGTGCAGTTGGCCAGGGTCATCCGGGCGGGGGCCGAGGCCCTGCGCGCTTCCGATGGTTGAGAACGCAGGCGGTCAGGCCGAGTTGGACCCGTTGTGCGAAAGGAACTGAGCACGTGAGCACCACCAGCACCACCACCACCGACCACATTCCCCCCACCGGCTCGTACGTCGTCGACCGCAAGTCGCTGTGCATCCTGCTCGTCATGGACTACCGCGCGGGCGAGCTCTACCTCCGTCCGCCCGGCGGAGGCGTCGAGGTGACCCGCCAGCCGTCCCAAGTGCGCCCCGCCGACCGCAGCGAGACGCTGCGCGGCAGGGTGGCCAAAGAGAACCTGGCAGCCGAGCACGGCTGCGCCGGATAGCCGGGCCGTCCAGCACCTCGGCGTTGTAGGGTCGGCGCAGCAGAGATCGACTCAAGGGGGCGCCTTCATGACGGACACTCAGAACGCTGACCACGCCCGCCGTTGGCTGATCACCGGCGCCAACAGCGGGTTCGGGATCGCCTTCGCGCGGGCTGCGCTGGCGGCCGGCGACATCGTGATTGCCGGGGTGCGGCGACCGGAGAGCATGGCGGCGCTGATCGCCGAGTTCCCGGGGCGGATCACGGCACTGCGGCTGGACGTGACCGATGCCGAGCAGTGCGCGCAGGCCGTGAAGAGCACGGTTGAGGAGCACGGGCGGATCGACGTGCTGGTCAACAACGCGGGGTTCGGAATCGTCGGTGCTCTCGAGGAGACCACCGAGGACGAGCTGCGCAACACGATGGAGGTGATGTTCTTCGGCGCGCTGCGGCTCACCCGCTTGGTGCTGCCGCACATGCGGGCCCGGCGCAGCGGGACGATCGTCCAGGTCACCAGCATGGGCGGGATGCTCGCCTTCCCCGGCGTCAGCGCCTACTGCGCCGCGAAGGGCGCCCTGGAGCTGGCCAGCGAGGCACTGGCCGGCGAGGTCGCGCCGCTGGGAATCAAGGTGCTGATCGTCGAACCGGGCGCCTTCCGCACCGAGTTCGCCGGACCGGCGCTGAAGTCCGCGCACATGATCGAGGACTACGAGCCCACAGTCGGCGCCGTCCGGGCCGGCCTCTCCGGCAGCCATGGCCAGCAGCCGGGCGACCCGGCCAAGGCGGCGGCCGCCCTGCTGGCCGCCCTGGACCTGCCCGAACTCCCCCTGCGCCTCGCTCTGGGCGAGGACGCGGTCACCGCGATCCGCGGCAAGCTGGCGGCCGTGGGCGCCGATCTGGACGCCACAGCCGCACTCAGCCTGAGCACCGCGATCGACGCCTGACAGCTCAGACCCTCTCGACACTCTCCCCAAAGGACTGATTTCATGTCAGAACGCTTGCAGTACAACCAGTCGGTGATCGACGAGTTCCGCAGCGCCGAGGGCGTGGTGGGCGGAAACTTCGCGGGCGTTCCCCTCCTCCTGCTGACCACCACCGGTGCCCGCAGCAAGGAGCCGCGCACCATGCCGATGGCGTATGCGACGGACGGCGACCGGCTGGTGGTGTTCGCGGCCAACGGCGGCCGGGAGAACCACCCTGGCTGGTACCACAACCTGGTGGCGGACCCGTCGGCCCTGGTCGAGGTCGGCACGGAGACCTACCGGGTGACCGCGACGGTGACCGAGGGCGCGGAGCGCGAGCGGCTGGTGGCCCAGCAGGTGTTGCGTGCACCGCTGTTCGCGCAGTTCCAGGAGCAGGCCGCGCCGCGGCAGATCCCGGTCGTGACGCTGACGCGCGTGGATGCCTGACGAACTGTGGGACACCGTCGAGCGACTCGTCGGGTGGCTCGACGGTGCCCGCACACTGCCGGAGGAGACCGAGAAGATCCTGCGGATGGCGCCCTACTCCGCGAGCGACACGTACAGCCGGGTCCCGTGCGGCTGGAATCCGACCCGCTCGTAGACCCGGCGCGAGCCCTCGCCCGAGTACTCGAGCCAGACGGATTCCGCGCCGCCGGCGAACATCGCCTCGGCGAGCGCCGCGGTGACGGCGGCGGCGATGCCCCGGCCGCGGAAGGCCGGGCGCGTCCCGACCCCGGCCAGTTCCGAGGTCCCGACGGCCGGTGCGGAGGTCATCGCTCCGCCCGCGCAACCGCCGTCGGGGGAACGGACGAAGCGGACGGCGCCGCCCGATTCATGGGTCCGGCGCAGCCGGGCCGCGCCCTCCGGGGAGGAGGCGAACTCACCCGAGAAGGCCTCGGCCAAGGCTCCGTCGATCGCCGTGAAGTCCTCGTCGGTGGCTGGGATCTCCACGACCGGCCGGCCAGGACCAGCCTGCGGCACGGCCAGTGTGGCGGGCGTGCAGAGCAGGTACTCGTGCACCGCCTCCCGGGTGAAGCCGGCCTCGCGCAGGGCGGGCTCCACGGCGGGGGCGGCGTCGGGGGCGAACTCCAGGCGGGGCTTGAGCCCGTGGTCGCGGAAGGCCGCGATCAGGGCTGCGACGTCGGCAGCGGTCGGCTCGGCGCCGGGCAGCGGCGTCGCGTAGTTGATGTACGGGCTGGTGGTGCCGGGGTCGAACCCCGCGACAAAGCCCGCGGTCTCGACGACCAGGGGGCGGCGGCGGAGGTTGGCGACGGCAAAGCGCTGGACGTCGGTGTCCACGATGATGTTGACCTCACGTTGAAGCGTTGAAGCGTTGAAGGAATCTCAGTAGTCGACGGTGATCCTGCGGGCCGGGCCGTCCACCCGGATCCGGCCGCCGCAGGGGATCACCAGCTGCGGGTCAGTGTGGCCGAAGTCGACGTCGAGGACCACCATCGCGTCCGGCGCGTAAGTCGCCAACGCCCGTAGCACCGCCTCCTGCTGGGCCTCGCGGTAGGCGGCGCGGTCCGCCGGCTCCAGGGGCTGCCCGAGGCTCCAGCTCTTCGCCCGCGCCATCAGCACCGCCGGGAACTGGCGCAGCAGTCCGCGCTCGCCCATGTTGCGCAGGATCCGGTAGACCTCGTCGGCGCTCGGCAGCTCCTCCGAGGTCTCCAGATAGAGCACCTGCCCCGCGTACTCCTCGACCGGTCGGATCTCCCGGTCGGCCATCAGCATCCAGGACAGGATTTCCAGGTTGCCGCCCCACCCCAGGCCCTCGACCACCCGGTCCGCGTGGTGCCAGCGCCAGCCATCGCCGGGCTCCATCGCGGGCTCCGCGTCGAAGGTCGCCGGCTCGGCCCAGGTGCGTTGCACGTCACCGAACTCCACCGCGGGCCGCAGCTGGTAGCTCCCGGAGTCGAAGAGCGCCGCGCGCAACGACTCGGCGGTCAGCGGGTGCAGCGCCCCCGGGCGGCCCAACTCCACCATCACCGAGGCGCCGTGGTAGCTGACGATGCCCAGGTTGCGCAGGAAGAGCAGCAGGTTGGTGTTGTCGCTGTAGCCGAAGAACGGCTTGGGGTTGGCCCGGATCAACTCCTTGTCCAGCAGCGGCAGTACGGTGATCTGGTCGTCGCCGCCGATGGTGGCGATGACGGCCTTGATCCGCGGGTCGGCGAACGCGGCGTGGATGTCGTCCGCGCGCTGCTGCGGCGTCGAGCCGAACAGCCGGGTCGCCGGGTACTCGACCGGCAGCAGCCCGAACTCCTCGCGCAGCCGGCGCAGCCCCAGCTCGTACGGCAGCGGCAGCCGGCCGGGGAGGCCCGACCCGGGCGAGATGATGGCGACGTGGTCGCCGGGGCGCGGCTTGGGCGGGTGCACGGGTGTCGTCATGCGGCGATCGTACAAACCGCTGATCCGCTCCGACCAGCGCTTTTCCCAGCAGTACGGCGCGGCCCCCGCCCGCAAGTCCGGGAGGGGGCCGCGCCGTTCAGACTCCAGCAGGCATCAGTGCGCCATGACCGGGACGAAGTCTTCCTTCTCGCCGTCGGCCGCCGCCGGGCGGTGGCCCATGTGGCCGGCGTTCAGGAAGGTGAAGGCGATCAGCGAGGCGAGCGCCAGGATGCCGGCCGACCACCAGATCGCGGTGGCGAAGCTGTGCACCTCGATCTGCAGCATGGCGTTGGTCTTGCTGGTGAAGTGCGTCGGGTGGAAGGACTTGGCCGCACTGGCCACCACCGTGCTGAGCAGCGCGGTGCCGATGGCGCCGCCGACCTGCTGCGAGGTGTTGACCATCGCGGAGGCGACGCCGGCGTCCTGCGGCTGCACCTTGAAGGTCGCCAGGCTCATAGCGGGCATGAACGCGGTACCCATACCGAGGCCCATCAGGACCAGGCCCGGCAGGATCAGCCAGTAGGACGAGTCGACCTTGATCTGGGTGAGGATCGTCAGACCGCCCGCCGCGACCAGGAAGCCGGGGCCCATCAGCCAGCGGGCCGGCACCCGGTTCATCAGGCGCGCGCCGATCTGGGTGGAGCCGGTGATCATGCCGGCCACCATCGGCAGGAACGCCACACCGGTCTTGACCGGGGAGTAGCCGAGCACGTTCTGCAGGTAGTACGTGAGGAACAGGAAGAGGCCGAACATCCCGATGACCGCGAGGCCCAGCGAGAGGTAGACGCCACCGCGGTTGCGGTTGAGCACCACGCGCAGCGGGAGCAGCGGGCTCTTGACCTTGCCCTCGACGAAGACGAAGGCGGCGAGCAGGACGGCCGAGGCGACGAACAGGCCGATGGTGACGCCCGAGGTCCAGCTGTCCTCCTGGGCCTTGGTGAAGCCGTAGACCAGGGAGACCAGGCCACTGGAGACCAGCAGCACGCCGGGTATGTCCAGCGGGTTCTTGTTGCGTCCGACAGCCGGCTCGCGGATCACCAGCACGGCGCCGGCGGCGGCGAGGACGGCGAACGGGACGTTGACGAAGAGGGTCCAGCGCCAGTTGAGGTACTCGGTGAGCAGGCCGCCGAGGATCAGGCCGATGGCACCGCCACCGCCGGCGATCGCGCCGTAGATGCCGAAGGCCTTGGCACGCTCGTTGGCCTCGGTGAACATCACCGAGAGCAGCGAGAGCGCGGCGGGCGCGAGCATCGCGCCGAACACGCCCTGCAGGGCGCGCGAACCGATCAGCATGCTGATGTTGGCGGAGGCCCCGCCGAGGGCGGAGGCGGCGGCGAAGCCGGTCAGCCCGATGATGAACATCCGCCGGCGGCCCAGCAGGTCGGAGAGCCGCCCGCCGAACAGCAGCAGACCGCCGAAGGCCAGCGCGTAGGCGGTGATGACCCACTGGCGTCCGGTGTCGGAGAAGCCGAGGCTGCGCTGCGCGGACGGCAGGGCGATGTTGACGATGGTCGCGTCGAGCACCACCATCAGCTGGGCGAGACCGATGAAGGCCAGCGCCTTCCAGCGCCGTGGATCGGCCTGGGGGACGGTTTCAGACATGGGGATACTCACCTAACGGTGCTGGAAGTTGCGGCGGTTCAGGAAGCCGGAACAGAACGTGAACTGAAGCTGGTACGTGAACTAAGAGCAAGCTGGACGTGACCTACGAGCGGACGGCGGCGATGCGGCCGCGCAGGTCTTCCAACGTAGCGGCCCGGCCGGGGAGTTCGGACACCCCGGGGGCCCGCAGGCCGTCCAGGAAGAGGTGCAGATGGCGGTGGACGAAGGAGCCGAGGTCGACGCAGGCCGTCCCGGGCAGTGGGCGGGTGAGCTGGGCGATGGCGACGAACACGTCACCGGGCCCGACGTCCGTCCGCAGCTGGCCGGCCTCCCGGGCCCGCTGCATCAGCTGGTCGACGACCGCCTCCAGCCGTTCGCGGACGGCCCAGAGCTCCTCGTCGAGGTCGGGGTCAGGGCGAGCGGTCAGGAGCGAGCAGAGCGCGCCGATCCGTTCGGCGGCGGCGACGTGGACGAAGCGCCGTAGCGCGTCAAAGGGCTCGGAGCCGTCCGTCAGCCCCTGCTCCGCCTGGGCCAGGACGCGGTCCATGATGGAGCGGGCGACTTCGTGGATCAGCGCGGTGCGGTCCGGGAAGTTGCGGTAGAGCGTCGCGTTGCCGACGCCGGCCCGCTTGGCGATCTCGTCCAGCGGCGCCTCGGCACCGCTCTCGGAGAGCACATCCCGGGCTGCGGTGACGATCCGCTCCCGGTTGCGGGTGGCATCCGCCCGGAGGCGGGGTGTCGTCGACTTCGCGCTCGGTTCGGCCGACCCGGCCTTGACAGTGCAGCCCGCCAACGCGCTGCGGACGGCTTCGATCGCACTCACCACGACACTCCTCTCCTGGGCAGGGAACCCGGACTTTCCGGGGACCAGCTCCCCACTTAGTCCTACTGTACGGCAAACGGGGAAGTTCTCCCCAGATATTTCTCGCCCGCCTGTGACCTGGCTCACATCACCCGGTTGCCATCGCTGACCAGCGGCGATTCCGTTCCTACCGGTGGGTATCCGGCAAGGCCGTGTGGCCCGTCGCAAACTGGGCAGGAAGACCGGGTTGCTTCCCCGGACGGAGGATGGTGAATCAAATGAAACCCGCACGGCCGCCGAGCCCGCAGTTGGACAGCCAACCGCAGACGCCTCCGACGGTGACCGAGCTGACCCAGTCGGCCGCCGAAGCCTATGTGGCGAGCGTCTGCTTCAAGATCGGCCCGCCGAGTCGGGTCGGCGTCGAACTCGAGTGGCTGGTCCACGACACCGACAGTCCCGACGCCACACCCGCGCCCGACCGCACGCTCGCCGCCCTCGAAACGCTGCGAATGTGCCAGGATAACCCGCTCCTCCCCCACGGCTCCCGGATCACCAGGGAGCCTGGCGGACAGGTCGAGCTGAGCTCCCCGCCCGCCGACGGTCTGATCGACTGCCTCGACACCACCGCCCGCGACCTCGCCCTGCTGCGGGCCGCCTTCGCCGGCCAGGCCTTGACGCTCACCGGCTACGGCGCCGAACCCCACCCGCGCGAGCGCCGGGTCCTGCTGCGCCAGCCCCGCTACCTCGCCATGGAGGAGTTCTTCGGCCGGGCCGGGCCGTGGGGCAAGATCATGATGACCACCACCGCCTCCACCCAGGTCTGCCTGGACGCCGGCACCGAGCAGGGCGGCCCGCACGGGTACCGCCAACGCTGGGAGCTGGCCCACAGCCTGGGCCCGGTGCTGGTCGCCGCCTTCGCCAACTCCCCGATGCTGGACGGCCGTCCGACCGGCTACCGGTCCACCCGGCAGGCCGTCTGGTCGCGGATGGACCCCAGCCGCACGCTGGCTCCGCCGCCCGACGGCGACCCGCGGGCCGCCTGGGCCCGCTACGTCCTGGACGCCGCCGTGCTCTGCGTGCGCCGGGCCGACGGCCGGCCCTGGAACGCACCGGCCGGCCTGACCTTCCGCGACTGGCTGCGCCGCCCCGCGGGCCGGCGCCCGACCGTGGCCGATCTCGACTACCACATCACCACGCTGTTCCCGCCGGTTCGCCCGCACGGCTACCTGGAACTGCGCATGATCGACGCCCAACCCGGCGACGGCTGGGTGGTGACCACGGCGCTCACCACCGCGCTCTTCGAGGACCCGCGCGCCGCCGACGCCGCCATGGAGGCGCTGGAGCCGCTGGCCCGGGCCACCGAGGAGCCCGGACCGCGCGGCGCCGCCTGGAGCCGGGCGGCCACCCGCGCGGTGGACGACCCGGTGCTGCGCCGAGCAGCCCTGGGCTGCTTCGCCGCCGCCGACGCCGCACTGCCCGGGCTCGGCGCCAGCGAGCAACTGCGAGCCAGGGTCGCCGAGTTCGCCGACCACTACACCGCGCGTGGCCGATGTCCGGCCGACGACCTGCTCGACACGTCCGGCGCGGGCCGCTTCCCCGCGCCCCAGGAGGCCGCACCGTGCTGAACCCCGACCCGACCACCCTCAGCGACGAGCAGCTGCGCGAGGCGATCGCCGGCGAGCTGCTGGCCGCCCGGGCCCGCACCAGCGGCCTCACCGACTGCGTCGACGACGGCGAACTCACCGCCCAGCACTCCCCGTTGATGTCGCCACTGGTCTGGGACCTGGCGCACATCGGCAACCAGGAGGAGCTCTGGCTGCTGCGCAACGTCGGCGGCCGCGACCCGATGCACCCCGAGATCGACCAGCTCTACGACGCCTTCGAGCACCCGCGCGCCGAGCGGCCCAGGCTGCCGCTGCTGCCGCCCGCCGAGGCCCGGGCCTACGCCCACGAGGTGCGCGGGCGGGTGCTCGACCTGCTGGACGGCGTCGAGCTGTCCGGACCGCCGCTGCTGCAGGCCGGCTTCGCCTTCGGGCTGATCGCCCAGCACGAACAGCAGCACGACGAGACGATGCTGATCACCCATCAACTCCGCGCCGGCGCCCCCGCGCTGGCCGCAGCCGCCCCGCCGGCCGCCGTGCACGCCGACTGGCCGTCCGAAGTCGTCATCCCCGCAGGGCCGTTCACCATGGGGACGGACACCGAGCCGTGGGCCCTGGACAACGAGCGCCCCGCACACCAGGTGCAGCTGGACGCCTTCGCGCTGGACACCACCCCGGTGAGCAACGCGGCCTACCAGCTCTTCATCGAGGACGGCGGCTACCACGACCCGCGCTGGTGGACGCCGGCCGGCTGGCGGCACCGGATGGACGCCGGGCTCACCGCGCCGCTCTTCTGGTCCCGCGAGGACGGCCAGTGGCTGCGCCGGCGCTTCGGCCACACCGAGCCGGTCCCACTGGGCGAGCCGGTGCTGCACGTCACCTGGTACGAGGCGGACGCCTACGCCCGCTGGGCCGGACGCCGACTGCCCACCGAGGCCGAGTGGGAGAAGGCCGCCCGGCACGACCCGGCCACCGGCCGCTCCCGCCGCTTCCCCTGGGGCGACGCCGCGCCGGGCCCCGAGCACGCCAACCTCGGCCAGCGCCATCTGCAGCCGGCCCCGGTCGGCAGCTACCCGCAGGGCGCCTCGCCGCACGGGGTACGGCAGTTGATCGGCGACGTGTGGGAGTGGACGTCGAGCGACTTCGCCCCCTACCCGGGCTTCCGGGCCTGGCCCTACCGGGAGTACTCCGAGGTGTTCTTCGCGAAGCCCGGCGAGCCGGCGCCCTACAAGGTGCTGCGCGGCGGCAGCTTCGCGGTCGCCCCGGTGGCCTGCCGCGGCACCTTCCGCAACTGGGACCACCCGATCCGGCGGCAGATATTCGCCGGCTTCCGGACCGCTCGGAGTCTCGGAGCTGCTGCCTGATGTGTCGTCATCTCGCTTATCTGGGTGCGCCGTTGTCGCTGGCTGAACTGGTGATCGAGCCGCCGTTCGGGCTGCATCGGCAGTCCTGGGCACCCCGGATGCAACGGTACGGGACGGTCAACGCCGACGGCTTCGGCCTGGGCTGGTACGCGGACGGCGATCCGGTGCCGGCCCGCTACCGCCGAGCCGGGCCGATCTGGGCCGACGAGAACCTGACCGAGCTGGCCCGGGTGGTGCACACCCGGGCCCTGCTGGCCGCCGTCCGCTCGGCGACGGCCGGCACCGCGGCCGGCGAGGCGGCCGCCGCGCCCTACGCGGACGGCAGTTGGCTCTTCAGCCACAACGGCGCGCTGACCGGCTGGCCGGGCGCCGTCGGTACGCTGGCCGCGCTGCTGCCGCCGGCCGAACTGCTGACCCTGGCCGCGCGCTGCGACTCCGCGCTGGTCTGGGCGCTGCTCGCGCACCGGCTGCGCGCCGGGCAGCAGCCCGCCGCAGCCCTGGCCGTCACCGTGCGCGACATCGTGCGGCACACCGAGGCACGGCTCAACCTGCTGCTCACCAACGGCCATGTGATCGCCGCGACCACCTGGGGCGACACGCTCTTCTACCGCCTGGAGCGCGGCCGTTCGGTGCTGGTCGCCTCCGAGCCCAGCGACGACGGCCCCGGCTGGGTGCCGGTGCCCGACCGATCGCTGCTGCTGGCCACCGCGGACGCGGTGACCATCCGACCGCTGGACCCTGCTGACCTGACGCGAGAGGACCACCCGTCATGACCGCCTTCGAGCTGACCCGGCTGCTTCCCGCCGACCACTTCGCGCGCGCGCTGCGCGCGGACGTCCGGTTCGGGCTGACCGCGGAACCGAAGTGGCTGCCGCCGAAGTGGTTCTACGACAGCAGGGGCAGCGAGCTCTTCGAGGAGATCACCCGGCTGCCCGAGTACTACCCGACCCGCGCCGAGCGGGCCATCCTGACCGCCCGGGCCGGCGAGATCGCCGAGGCCACCCGGGCCCGGACGGTGGTCGAACTGGGCTCGGGCTCCTCGGAGAAGACCAGACTGCTGCTGGACGGACTGCATGCGCTCGGCACCCTGGAGAGCTACGTCCCAGTGGACGTCAGCGAGAGCGCCCTTCAGGACGCCGGCCAGCAACTCGTCAAGGAATACCCCGAGTTGAGCGTGCACGGGGTGGTCTCCGACTTCACCGCCAGCCTCGACCTGCCGCACGCGGTGAACGCTCCGCGCCTGGTCGCCTTCCTCGGCGGCACGCTGGGCAACCTGCTGCCCACCGAGCGGGCCGCCTTCCTGCGCGCCCTGCGGGCCGAACTGGCACCCGGCGACGCGCTACTGCTCGGCACCGACCTGGTCAAGGACGAGCGCGTCCTGGTCGCCGCTTACGACGACGCGGCCGGGGTGACGGCGGAGTTCAACAAGAACGTGCTCAATGTGCTGAACCGCGAGCTGGACGCCACCTTCGACCCCGACGCCTTCGAGCACGTGGCCGTCTGGGACGCCCGGCAGGAGTGGATCGAGATGCGGCTGCGCTCGCGCGAGGCGCAGACCGTGAAGATCCCGGCGCTGGACCTGGCGGTGCAGTTCGCCGCGGGCGAGGAGCTGCGCACCGAGATCTCGGCGAAGTTCCGCCGCGAGCGGGTCGCCGAGGAGCTGCGGTCGGCCGGCTTCGCGCTGACCCACTGGTGGACCGACCCGGAGGGCCGGTTCGGCCTCTCGCTGGCCGAGCCGATCGGATAAAGCACAGGCCAGAACCGTCCCGGGCCCCCACGCCGACCGCGGCGCGCGGGGCCCGGGCCGCTCTGTGCAGACCCTTGGAACACCCTTATTGACACCGAGTCTTGTTAAAGCCCCGGATCGCTGCTTCACTCTTGCCGTGGCCTACCGAGACTCCTCCCCCGCCTCCGCCCTGGCCCTGGCAGCCCGCGAGCAGAACGCCGAGCGGCTGCTGAAGGTCTCCGCCAAGCACTCCCACGACCCGCTGACCGAGATCGACTGGGACGCCCCGATCGACCCCGACCAGTTCGCGATACCCCCGCACCGGGTCTCGCTCTACGGCACCCACCTGTGGGACCGCCTGAGCCCGCGCCGGCAGGCCCAGTTGAGCGTGCACGAGCTGGCCAGCGTCACCGCGGCGGGCATCTGGTTCGAGCTGATCCTGATGAACGGGCTGGTCCGGCACGTCTACGACAGTGACCTCACCACCCAGCACGCCCAGTACGCGCTGACCGAGGTCGCCGACGAGTGCCGCCACTCGACGATGTTCGCCAGGTACATCACCAAGACCGGCTACCCCTCGGCCCGCCCGAGCAGGCGCGCGCAGCGCCGCGGCAAGCTTCATCTGCTGCTGAACGACACCACGTTGACCTTCGCCGGGGCCATCTTCGTCGAGGAGTTCACCGACGCGATGCAGCGCGAGATGATCCGTGACGAGAGCCTGCAGCCACTGGCCCGCTCGGTGGCCCGGATCCACGTGATCGAGGAGGCCCGCCATATCGGCTACGCCAAGCCGGAGTTGGAGCGGCGCTGGGCCAGGATGAGCCCGGCCAGGCGTGCCGTCTTCCGCCAGGTGCTCGGCGTGCTGGCCTACGAGGCGGTGAACGAGGCGATCAACCCGCGGGTCTACGCACTGGCCGGCCTCGACCCGCGCGAGGCCCGGACGGTCGCCACACAGAACCCCAACTGGCAGGCCACCAAGGCCAACTGGGCCCGCAAGGCGGTGGCCTTCTTCACCGACCTCGGCATCATCGACCACCGCTCGCAGGCAATGTGGCGCCGCGCCTCACTGCTCCCGTAGCGCTCCACCTGGTCTGCAAGATCCTCCCGACTCTGCTGGTCAGGCCAGGAAGACAGCAGCGCGCTCGTCCAGCTCCTGGGCTGCTGCGATCCCGCGGCTCTTGAACTGGGCCAGGCTCTTGCGCATCTCCAGCACCGCTCGGCGGGTCCGGACGGAGTGGACGCCGGTCATGCTGTCGAGCGCCCGGTTCCAGGTGCCGCATGCCTGTTCGATCCCGCCGTCGGCCAGCTCCATCTTGGCCTGGGCCACCAGGTCGAGGGCCTGGATGCGGGCGTACGTACTGGCGGGCCTGGTCGCCGCGGCTGCCGCGTAGTTCTCCGCCGCACCCTTGCGGTCGCCGAGGCGGGAGAAGACCTTTGCACTGCGGGAGTTCACGGTCGCGCGGGCCGGCCCCCAGGAGCGCGCCCAGTACGGCATCTCGTCGGTGTCGGCGCCGTCCAGCAGGTCTCGGGCCCGCTGGACGGCTTGGACGGCTGGCCGGCGCTGGTTGGTGGCCGCCAGCCCGTGCGCGTGAGTCACGGTGAACAGGGCTTCGGTTGCGGCGTCGACTCGGCCGACCACGCGGGAGAGGGCCGTGTCGGACAATGCGATCGTCTTGGTGGGGTGATGGAGCCTCATGCCCTGCTGGGCCAGGGTTCGCAGGACGAAGGCATCGTGCCCGACGATCCCCGACTCGACTGCCAGGGCGTACGACTGGTGGTAGTACCGCTGGGCGAGGCCCTGTTCCCCGGCGTCGTACGCCTTCCAACCGGCCAGGTGGACGCCGACGGCCGCCGCCGACAGCATCTGCTGACGGTCCTCGTGCGTGCGGAACGTGCCCCGGCACAGGGCGGCCACGTCGGAGTGCAGGTACTGGATCAGAGCGGACCGGCCGTGCTGGCCGCCGTGGCGTTCGTCGATCTCGGTGAACATGCTGATCATGTCGCGGACGGCAGCGACCTCGGCGGGCCCGGCCACCGAGCCACGGCGGACAGCAGCGGTCCGCTCGGCGTTCTCGCGTACGTGGTCCAGGGGCAGGTGCATCGCGGCAACGGAGAACGCCGACGCGGCCAGGAACTTTCGACGGTCCAAGTCAGCTCTCCACACCCTCGCGAGGACGCCCACCGGGTCGGGCCCGATGGTCAGCCCGAGACCCGGGTCGGATTCTTCCACCGACCGTAGCCCGAGTTCGGCGGGGGTGTAGCTCCGTCTCGTCCTGCGGAACAGGGCCTCGCAGATGAAGGCGGGAGTGTCGCCCTCCGGGTCGGCTCCCCGGAGCCACTTGTGGACGGTCGAAGGGTTGGTCCGCAGCTGTATGCCGACCTCGGCCGCCACCTTCACCACTCCACGGGCGAGGGCGTCGAACGTCATCTCCGCGTCGACGATCGCTGCTTCGAGCTTGTGGTTCGTCACGGGTGCGGCCATGGGCTGTCCCTTCTCACCATCGGAGCGCAGTAAACACGGTAAAGACAACCGGCCCATCGTGGCAGGTACTTGGACGAAGGAACGGGAGTTGACTTGGTGTCAGCCGCTCGGGGTCGCGAGTGACACCGGCTGCGGGGTGTTCCCGTGCGGCTGCTTCCGATCGCCGACACCTGGACAGCCCTCGCTGCCCGGACACTCCGCCGCCGGCCTGACCCTCCTTGATCTCCTCGGTGCTGTTGGGCGTGCGCACGCCCAACAGCACCGAGGTCCGGCGGAGCCACGCTCCGCCGTCGGGGCCGTGGGCCCCTGCACCACCAGCCGCCCGGTGCTCCGCCGGGCCGGACTCCCACTCCTTCACCGAGAGGCGATTCGCCATGCCGCGAACCAGCACACCGACCCTGGAGGCCCCGCAGCCTCCGTCGCCCCCGCCGCCCGCTCCTCCGGCCCCGCCGGTCCCGCAGCCGCCGGGGCCCGCCGGACGGGACCGTCCCACCGCTTCACCAACGCAGGACAGCACTCCCGTGGAGGAACCTCGTGTCCATCGCCGAGCACGACCCGAACCACACCCCGCCCGCCACGATCGCCTTCAGCGGGCCGGACAACACCGGCAAGACCAAGCAGATCGGCATCCTGGCCCGCCGGATCGGCTCCGACGCGCTGGCCACCGGCCCGCTGGACGCCCACGACCCGCGCTGGGCCGCCATCAAGGACAAGGGCATGGCCGCCTGGTGGTTCGGCAACGGGTCGATCGACGAGGTCGCCGACGTACTCGCCAACTCCTACCTGGAGCGCGCCCGCACACCCGTCAGGACGGCGATCCGGTTCATGGACCGGGGCGTCCCCATGCTGGAAGCCTCCCTCGCCGCCACCGTGGCCGTCCGCGAACAGCTCAGCGCCGACCAGGCCGCCGACCGGGCCCGCGCGCTGCTGGAGCCGTTCGGCGACGATCTGCGGGCAGCCGAGGCCGCCGAGCACGGCATCGTCCTGCTGCACGACGGCGACCCGGTGATCGGCACTGCCCGCAGCCTCTCCCACGAGCGGAGCGTCACCCCCGCCTACGCGGACTACCAGCGCCATCTCCACCAGCAGATCCACCGCCTGGTGCGCGAGGGCCGGTTCGCGCACACGGTCGTCCTCGGCGAGCGCCGCGTGATCGCCGTACAGGACGAGATCCGCCGCCACCTGCACCCGCTCAACCCGGTCGTGCCGCCCGGCGCCCTTTCCAACGTCCGAGTGGTTGCCCTCGGCGGGATGACCGAGAGCGGCAAGAGCACGGCGGGCGAGTACCTGCGCACGCGCCACGGCTACGGCCGCCTCAAGATCGGGCATCTCATCGAGGACGCCGCCCACCGCGCCGGCATCACCGACCCGTACCGGATCGGCGCCGTCGTGCGGGCCGAACTCCTCGTCGACGGACTCGACCGGTTCTGCTCGGCCCACCACTTCCTGGACCGAGTGGCCATCGAGTCGCTGCACGACCACGACGCGACCACCGAATTGCGGCGATTGCTCGGCCGACAGCTGACCGTCCTCTACCTGGACACCTCGCCCGGCATGCGGGAGAAGCGCGGCACGGCAGGACCGGCCGACGTGGTGGAGCGCGACGCCGTCAAGGCCCGTCGGGGCGCGGCGGGGATCTCCATGCTCGCGCACGAGATCATCCACAACGACGGCACCCGCCTCCAGTTGGAACGACGCCTGGACGGCATCGCCCTGGCGGACCGCTGGCCGATGCGGCACCCGGCCACGGCACCGGTCAACAGCCTCGGCCTGCCGGTCAACCTGGAGTCCTACCTGTCCGCCCTGCTGGACCGCACCACGAAGGCCCCGGCCATCATTGACCTCCTGGCGGTCACCGGCAGCGGAGCGCGCGGCAAGTACCAGCACGGCTGGAGCGACCTGGACGTCTTCGTCATCGCCGAGCAGGCCAGCTTGCCCCAGCTGCGGCGCGAACTCGCCGAACTGGAAGCCGAACTCGGCGGCGTCAAGCTCGGCATCACGGTCCTCACGCAGAACGAGTGCCGCACCGGCGCGGTCACCTCCCGCCTGCTGCACGTCCTCGCGCTGATCGGCTCCGGCTCCCTCACCCCGCTGTGGTGCCGCCCCGGTCTGACGCTGCCCGCCCCGGACCTGACCGCAGACGTCGCAGCCAGCGTCGAGGCCGGCGTCCAGGCCGCCGTGGAGATCCGCCGCCAGTTCCTCAAGGGCGCCCCGGACCTGCGGGCCCTGTTCAAGATCACCGCTCTGCTGGCCAAGGTGATACTCCGCTTCGAGGGCACCGAGTGCCCCTCCGACGACGACGCCCTGATCACCTTCCTGGAACGTGAGCCGGGCACCCGAGCCGACCTGCGGCACCGGGCCCGCGACGATCACGACGCTGCGGTGGAGCTGGCCACCGCCGTGCTGGGCCACTGGCTGGCGACCCTCGCCCTGCCCACGAGCCGCCCGTGAACATCCAACAGCCCCGGACGAAGAGGGTCTTTCGTAAGGGGCTCGCCCCGGCCGCCGCCGAGGCCGAAACCAGCGGCTGGCACCAGGTCGCAGGACACCTGCCGGTGCCTGACCTGCTGGGCCGGACCCGACTGGCCGACCGGCACCTCGTGGCTTACCAGGACGTGTTCGCGGGTGGCCGGTGCGACGCGCTGCTCGGCGACCTCATCGCCGGCGCCGACCGTGACCCGGCCACCGTCCCACGCGTCGAGGCGCTGATCGACGCCGTCTGCGACAGCCTCCTCGCGGCAGTCGAGGCCACCGGCCGCCTCGAACCGCTGTCGGCCTGCGTCCCGGGCCTCTACGCCGACCGCATCCGCCCCGGCGGCCGGATCGACACCTGGTACCTCGGCAGCGCCCTCACCATCCCTGCCCCACGCACGGGCACTCCGCTGCCGCTGGCCCAGCTCAACGGCTATGCCCTCACGGTCAACGACCTGCCGCTGCGGCTCGACCTGCCGCAGATCGTCCTCGCCGCCCGCGACGGCCTGCGGCCCGACCGCCGCTGGATCACCGCGATCACCCAGGGCGATCCGACCGAGCCCAACATCGCCGACCCACTGTGCTGGCTCGACTTCGAGTACGCCGGACGCAACACCCTCGTCGGCGAAATCGCCAACCTGCTCTGGTACTTGCTCGCCATGGGCGGCTGGCTGGTGCCGACGTACCAGCCCGACGTGTACGCCCGCACCCTCCACCTGCACCTCCCGCCCTGCACCACACCGCACCTCGCCCACGTCGAGCAGTCGACACGCCATCGGCGCCTGGAAGTTCACTACACCTGGCCAGTTGGCCCTGGACGGGAAGCTGCGATCACCCGCCTCACCCACCGGATCAGGACCGACCTCGCCAACGCCGCCGGCCTGAGCCCGGACGGCTTCCTCGCCGAGATCCGGCACTTCCTCACCATGCGCATCCTCGGCGTCATCCCGCCCGCCAGGCTCACCGACAGCGACCTGCTCCTGCTGCTGGCCAAGCTCGCTCAAGCCCAGGACCCCGAGACGATCGGCGAGACCTTCACCCGCACCGACCCTTACCAGCCGTCCGGCCCAGACGATGGGAACGACCATGACCACACCCGCGCTGCTTGACCTGCCGCTCGCCGCCCGTCCCCTCCAGGGACGCGTGGCCCTGGTGACCGGCGGCGCCACCGGCATCGGCGCCGCCATCGCCCGTGCCCTGGCCTCCGCCGGCGCGACGGTCGCCGTCAACCACCTCGCCCAGATCACCCAGGCTCGCGCCGTCCTCGCCCACGTGCGCCGCGAAGGCCGTACCGGCATCGAGATCAGCGCCGACCTCACCGACCCGAACGCCGTCGCCATGATGACCAGCCAGGTCGAATCCGAACTCGGCCCGGTGGACATCCTGGTCAACAACGCGGGCGCCTACCCGCGAACCCCGTGGGACCAGCTCGGCCAGACCGAGTGGGACCACGCCATCGAGACCAACCTGACCATCCACTACCGAGTTTGCTGGGCTGTCACCCCGAGCATGGCCGATCGCCGGTGGGGCCGGATCGTCAACATCGGCAGCGTCAACGCCCGCGCCGGACGCGCGGGACTCACCGCCTACAGCACCGCCAAGGCCGGACTGATCGGCCTGACCCGCTCGCTGGCCAGGGAACTTGGAGCCGACGGCATCTGCGTGAACACTGTCCTGCCGGGAGCCATCCAGGTCGAAGCAGAGAACGCACTGCCCACCCACCACCGCGCCCGCCCCGAGGACCAGGTCCGACGCCAGTGCGTCCCGCGCCGAGGCCGGCCCGAGGACGTCGCGGCGGCCGTCGCCTTCCTCGCCTCCCCGTCCGCATCGTTCATCACCGGTCAGTCGTTGCACGTCGACGGGGGATGGATCCTCAACTGACCAGCCCCGCACCGCCACACAGGAAGCAGAGCACCATGCAAGAGCGCGTCCGAGCCGTCCTCCTCACCCCCGACAACACCCTGTTGCTGATCAAGCGCATCCGACCCGGCATCCCCCCGTACTGGGTCATCGTCGGCGGCAAGGTCGAAGCCACCGACGCCAGCCGCGAGGACGCCCTGCGCCGCGAGGTCCGCGAGGAGATTGCCGGAGAAGCTGAGATCGTCCGCCTGCTGCACACCATCAAGACCGACGACGAACGCCAAGACTTCTACCTCGCCACCATCGCGAAGTGGAACTTCGAGGACCGCACCGGCCCCGAATTCAGCCAGGAAGGCCGCGGCGAGTACGTGTTGGAGGAGATCCCCTTCACCGCCGAAGCCCTCGACGCCGTGAACCTTCTGCCCAAGGACTTCGCCTCCGTTCTGCGCGAGGCCATCGAACGGGGCGAACTCCTCACCGCTCAGTAAGCGGGCTCGGCGTCGCCGCGCATGAAACGTGCGAGCGCGCTGGTGTCGATGGACTGCATCAGGCGCCCGCGGGGGCGGCCGCCTCGTCGGGCTGGGCGGGGATCCGGCCGGCGGGCGGGTCGAGGCGGGCGAACTCTCCCGAGGTCTCCGGGGCAGCGGTGTTCAGGCGCCCGAGCCCGCTGCGGGTGGCGGCCAATACCACCCGGTCGCCCGGCCGCAGCCCGCGGCTGCGATCGGCGTACCCCCACTGGTAGTTGTCCGGCTGGCGGGCCAGCCGGACGGCCAGCACCCGCAGGCCGCCGAGCGCCTCGATGTCGTTGCGGCTCATCCCCACCAGCGCGCCGCCGTCCTCCGCCGTCAACTCGGCGACCAGCAGCACATGCCGGAAGACCGAGAGCGTGCCGAGCACCTCGCGGCCCATCAGCGCCGCGGCGAAGGCGGGCGCGGCCAGGTAGGAGACCGAGCGCGAGGCGACATTGCCCAGGGTCGCGTAGACGTGATGAGCGAAGTCATCGTCGAAGAGCCGCACCACGATGCGAACGCTCTCTCGTAATGCCCGGGCCTCCAACGCCGCCTCCAGGTTGACCGCGTCGTCGTTGGTCACCGCCACCACCGCCCGGCTGTGCTGCGCCCTCGCCCGGCGCAGCTGGTCCTCCAGCGGCCCATCGCCGACCAGCACCGGTATCCCCAGCGCCCGCACCGCCGCGATCCCGCGCGCCTGCGGGTCGCGCTCCACGCAGGCCACCGGCACGCCGAACTCGCGCATCAGGGTGGCCACCCGCGTCCCGACGTTGCCGAGCCCGACCACCACCACATGCTCGCGCAGCCCGGCGCTGGGGCTCTTGGGCAGCCCGCGCCGCCCCGAGGCCAGCGCCTCGACCATGATCGCGGTGGCCACCGGCACAAAGGTGATGCTGCAGAAGGTGATCACCACCTGCGCCACCCGCTGCCAGCCGCCACCCGTCCCGCCGCTCGGATCGCCGTACTGGTCGGGCTGGGCCGCGCCGGCCGCATCGAGCAGGGTGATGTAGACCGTCCAGCCGAAGTCCCGGTTGAAGGCCCAGATCACGCCGAAGGAGGCGGCGATCGCCGCGAAGGCGCTGAAGAGCACGATCCGCAGCCGGGCACTGGTGAAGTAGAGCAGGGTGTCCTGCAGCCGGTAGCGCAGCCGGGAGGGCCAGGAGACCCGCAGCGGCGGCTCGGTGGGGAGCGTCTGCAGCACGGCGACGCTGCCGTCGTCCCCCGGCGCCCGCTCACCCGGCCGGGCGCCGGAGCCGACCGCGATCGGCCCGCCCTCGCCGAACGCGGCGGCCAGCCGGATGAACTCGCTGGAGGCGGGCCCGGTGTCGGGCAGCAGGCGCAGCCGGGTGAGGTCCTGCCGGTCTATCCCGTCGGCGGCCACGCACAGGTGGCCCGCGGTGATGTCGGCGTCGTACGCGACGTAGATGAAGCGGTCGCCGACCTGGACGGAGTTGGGCCGGTCCAGCGCGCCGTTGGCGAAGGCGGGCGCGGCGGTGGCGGAGCCGGAGAGCGCGGCGCAGTTCCGCAGCAGCTTCTGGATCTGCTCGCCCAGCCGCTGGTTGTACATCCGCAGCACGATCCGAAGCTCGGGGTTGCGGCCCTGGGCGCTGAGCGCGGCGTGGATGTTGGCCTGGTCGTCACCGTCCACCAGCGCGATCCCGCGGGCGGTGCCGACGCACGCGGCGCGCAGCGCCTCGTCGGTGACGCCGCTGTACTCCAGGACGGCGGTGACGCCGTCGAGCCGCTCGATCCGCGGGGCGTGGTCACGGGTGCGGTCGGGGACGATCGCCAGCACCGGGACCTCGTAGTGCTCGACGAGTTCGAGGATCAACCGGTGCGCCAGCGCGTTGCCACCGCAGACGATGTAGTGGTCGGAGTAGCTGACCGGAGGCGCCCCCGTTACTGCCTGTGTCATACGCCCCAACAGTACTGGCGATCGGACCGCGGCGCCGATGATCCGCCAACTCACCGATGGAGACGATCTCCTGACAATACGTGGTCGATCTGCTTAGCTGATCGGCGTCCCCGCTACCCCCAGGAGGCCGTCCGTGGAACCCGCCCGCTGTCCCTACGCCATCGACCTCACCGGCCGCGACATCCAGGGTGAGGCGCGCCGCATCCACCAGGACGGGCCGGTGGCCCAGGTCGAGCTGCCCGGCGGCGTGGTCGCCTGGTCGGTCGGCAGCCAGCAGCTGATCAAGGAGCTGCTGACCGACCCCCGGATCTCCAAGAGCGCCCGCCAGCACTGGGCCGCCTTCGTCAACGGCGAGATACCCGCGGACTGGCCGCTGGCCCCCTGGGTCGCGGTGGAGAGCATGTTCACCGCGTACGGCAGCGAGCACCGCCGGCTGCGCAAGCTGCTGCTGGGCGCGTTCACCCCCCGGCGCAGCGAGGCGCTGCGCCCGCGGATCGAGCAGATCACCGCCGAGCTGCTGGACGAGCTGGCGACCACCGAGCCCGGCACCCCCGCCGACCTGCGCGAGGGCTACGCCTACCCGATCCCGATCCGGGTGATCAACGAACTCCTCGGCGTACCCGACTCGTTGACGCCGAGCGTGCGCCACTGCGTGGACAACTTCTTCAACACCTCGATCGGCCCGGCGGAGGCCCAGGCCAACTTCCTTCAGATGCAGGGCATCCTGGGCGAGCTGGTCGCGCTGCGCCGCAAGGAGCCGGCCGACGACCTGACCAGCCGGCTGATCAGCGTCCGGGCCGAGGAGGAGAGCGGCGACGGCGCCGGGCTCACCGAGTCCGAACTGATCGACACCCTGATGCTGCTGATCAGCGCCGGGCACGAGACCACCGTCAACCTGCTCGACAACGCCATCCACCTGCTGCTCACCCACCCCGAGCAACTCGCGCTGGTCCGCAGCGGGCAGGCCTCCTGGGACGACGTGATCGAGGAGGCGCTGCGGGTGCAGGCGCCGGTGGCCAGCCTGCCGCTGCGCTACGCGGTGGAGGACATCCAGGTCGGCGACGTGCTGATCCGCCAGGGCGAGGCGATCCTGGTCGGCTACGCCGCGGCCGGGCGCGACCCGCAGCTCTACCCGGACGACGCCGAGGTCTTCGACGTGCTGCGGCCCGCCAAGGAGCACCTGTCCTTCGGCCACGGCGTGCACTTCTGCCCGGGCGCGCCGCTGGCCCGGCTGGAGGCGGCGATCGCCCTGCCCGCGCTCTTCGACCGGTTCCCGCAGCTCACCCTGGTCGGGGGCGACCTCGGCCACGTCGAGTCGTTCATCTCCAACGGCCACCCGGCGCTGCCCGCGGTGCTGCGCCCGGCCGACGCCTGACATCCATAAGAGCATCCCCCCGCCAACCACGGCAGCACCACCGCGACTTACCCTTGGCCCCGGCAGAGACACTGCCGGGGCACCGACCCATGGAGGACGGCGTTGGACCAGCAGCAGGACGGCACGGGGCGGCTGCTCGCCATCAGCGACCTGCACGTCGCCTATGAGGCCAACCGGGCGCACGCCGACGCGCTGGTCCCCACCTCTGCGCAGGACTGGCTGCTGGTGGCCGGCGACATCGGCGAGCAGGTGGCCGACATCGAGCAGGTGCTGCGCGGGCTGGCCGAGCGGTTCGCGACCGTGGTGTGGGTGCCGGGCAACCACGAGCTCTGGTCGCCGGGCCACGACCCGGTGCAGCTGCGCGGCGAGCCGCGCTACCGCCATCTGGTGGAGATCTGCCGCACGTTGGGCGTGGTCACCCCGGAGGACCCGTACCCGGTCTTCCGAGGCATCGGCGGCCCGGCGGTGATCGTCCCGCTCTTCCTGCTGTACGACTACACGTTCCGTCCCAAGGGCGCCGACACCAAGCAGGAGGCGCTCGACATCGCGTACGCCGCGGGCGTGGTGTGCGCGGACGAGCAGCTGCTGCACCCCGATCCGTACCCGACTCGGGACGACTGGTGCCGGGCCCGGGTGGAGCTGACCGAGCAGCGGCTGACCAGCGAGCTGGACGGCAGCCTGCCGGCGGTGTTCGTCAACCACTACCCGCTGGTGCGCACGCCGATGGACGTGCTGCACCACCCGGAGTTCGCGCAGTGGTGCGGCACCGAGCTGACCGCCGACTGGCACACCCGGTTCCGCACCGCCGCGATGGTCTACGGCCACCTGCACATCCCGCGCACCACCTGGTACGACGGGGTGCGCTTCGAGGAGGTCTCGGTGGGCTACCCGCGCGAGTGGCGCCGCTGGGGCGAGCAGCCGCCGCGGCCCCGGCAGATCCTGCCGGGGCCTCCCCCTCCAGTGCTCTAGCGCAGGCCGTGCTCGCCCAGCGGGCCGACCTTCAGGCCCTGCTCGGTGCACAGGTCGAGCAGCCGGGGCAGCGCACCGAGCGCGGAGCGCCAGGCGCCGGGCGCCGAGGTGACGTCCGAGTCGTGCAGCAGGACGGTGCCGCCGGCCAGCGGCGCGCGGGTCAGCGTGCGCAGCACCGAGTCGGGCGTGGCGCGGGCCGTCCAGTCCTGCCCCCAGTGCGTCCAGAGCACCGGGGTCAGGCCGCACTCGCGCGCGGCGTACAGCGCGGAGGCGCTCAGCACCCCGTACGGCGGGCGGTAGTAGCGCGGCGGCTGCCCGGTGACGTCCGCCACCAGGTCGCGGGCGCGCGCCACGTCGTCGCGGGTGGAGCGCGGGCTGCGCAGCAGCAGCGGGCGGTGCGCCCAGCCGTGCACGGCGACCTCGTGCCCGGCCGCGACCAGCTCACGGCCGAGGTCGGGGGCGCGCACCAGCATCCGGCCGAGCACGAAGAAGGTGGCGCGGACGTCGGCCTTCTCCAGCTCCTTCAGAAAGAGCGGCGTGGAGGCCGGGTCGGGGCCGTCGTCGAAGGTCAGCGCCACATGCCCGGGGTCGCCGGGGCCGCTGAGCCGGGGGGCGAGCAGCGGGCGCAGCGCGCCGAGCGAGGTGAGCGCGGGCAGGCTGTGGGCGACGGCGAGGCCGCCGGCGATGGCGGCCCCGGTGCGCAGCAGCGTGGTCGAGCGGGTCATCAGGCCACCTCGAGGACGGGCGCGACGGCGGGGGCGGAGGCCTGGCCGGGAACGGGCAGCGCGAGGCCACCGGCCAGCGCGGCTATCACCTGCTCCGCCGGGGCCACCTGCGGCCGGGGCAGCGGGACGGCCGGGTTGGCCAGCGCGGCGGTCAGCGCCGGCTCGAGCCGGCTCGGCTCGCGGATCCACACGGCGAGCCCGGCGTCGTCCAGCGCGGCGGCGTTGGTGACGCCGTGGCCGGGCAGGCAGCGGTAGCTGACCACCGGGACGCCGCTGGCCATCGCCTCCAGCGAGGTCAGGCCGCCGGCGTTCTGCACCACCACGTCGGCCGCGCGCAGCAGCGCGGGCATGTCGTCCACCCAGCCGAGCGCCACACCGGTGCCGGCCGCGGCCAGCCGCGCGCGCAGCCCGTCGTTGTGCCCGCAGACGGTGACCGGGACAGCCACGCCCGCGGCCGCGATCTCGCTCGCCGTCTCCTCCACCTCGCCGACACCCCAGGAGCCGGCCACCACCAGCGCCACCGGGCCGTCGGCGGGCAGGCCGAAGCGGGCCCGCTCACGCAGCCGTTCGGCGGCCGAGCGGACCGGACGGCAGGCCGGGCCCACCAGCGGCCCGCAGACCTGGACGTCCGCCGCGCCGTGCCGGACCGCCTGCTCGGCGGCCACCGGGTGCAGCGCGAGGTGCAGGTCGACGCCCTCCGCGACCCAGAGCGGGTGCACGGACATGTCGGTCAGGAAGGTGACCACCGGCACATGCAGCGCGCCGCGCCGACGCAGCCGGCCCAGTGCCTGGCTGGCCAGCGGGTAGGTGGAGACCACCGCTCCGGTGTCCGGCCCCACCACCGCCCTGGTCCGCCGGGCGCCCGCGACCGCGGACAGCCAGCCCACCAGCGCGGCGGACAGGTGGTGGCGCTCCAGCGCGCGCAGCAGCCAGCCCCAGGCCCACGGAGCGACCTTCAGCTCCAGCGCGTAGCTGCCGCGCAGCAGCCGGCCGCAGCCGCGCGGCAGCAGGTCGAGGAAGTCGTGGCACTCGGCCTCGAAGCCGGCCGCCCGAAGCCGGCGCACCAGCTCACCTGCCGCGCCGTCGTGGCCTGCTCCCACGCTCGCGGACACGACGGTGATCCGGTTCGACGCTCTCGACCGCATCAGGCTCCTTCCAGAGGGGCCTGACGGATCGGGCCGCGCGCTCGCGACCGTGCCCGCTGGGCCGAAGACATGGGTGGGGTGGTGGCATCGGCGCGGCGGGGGCGACTGTCGCAAACCCCGCCCGGCACGTGACCGTAGGGCGTCGAACGATATCCGGGATATATCCCGGCCGGACACCGGGTGTCCGGGGACCGACGGACCGGTGGCCGCGGACCGGCCTCACAGTTCTTCATGTCCATGCCCCTTTGGCATTCGGATGGCCGAATACCGGCGCGCAACGCACAGCATGGGTCCCGCTTGCTGAAGCCAAGCTGAAGGTTCCTGAAGGGATCTTCAGCCAACTCGCCGCAACGCCTGCGATCCTTGTCGACATGCGCGTATTGGTGGTCGAGGACGAGCGGCGGCTGGCCGCCGCTCTGCAGCGGGGTCTGCAGGCCGAGGGAATCTCGGTGGATGTGGCCCACGACGGCCCGCAAGGTCTGTGGATGGCGGGCGAGCACGACTACGACGTGATCCTGCTGGACATCATGCTGCCGGGCATCAACGGCTACCGGGTCTGCGCACGACTGCGGGCGGCCGGCAGCGAGGCGGGCATCCTGATGCTCACCGCCAAGGACGGCGAGTACGACGAGGCCGAGGCCCTGGACACCGGCGCCGACGACTTCCTCTCCAAGCCCTTCTCCTACGTGGTCCTGCTGGCCCGGCTGCGCGCACTGGCCCGGCGCACCGGCCGCCGCCGGCCGCAGAACCTGGAGTTCGGCGACCTGCGGATCGACCCCGCCCGGCACTCCTGCAGCCGCGGCGGCACCGAGATACGGCTCACCGCGCGCGAGTTCGCGGTGCTGGAGCACCTGGCCCGGCGGGCCGGCGAGGTGGTGCCCAAGCGGGAGATCCTGGAGCAGGTCTGGGACACCGCCTTCGAGGGCGACCCCAACGTGGTGGAGGTGCACGTCAGCGCGGTGCGGCGGAAGATCGACGCGCCGTTCGGCCGGTCCGCGCTGGAGACCGTCCGGGGCGCCGGCTACCGGCTGGCGACCGACGGTGGCTGAGCAGCAGCCGCCGCGGCGCAGACGCAAGCTGCGACCGATGACCGTACGGGCCCGGGCGACCCTGGGCGCCTGCTCGGTGGTCGCCGTCGCGCTGGCCGCCTCCTCGTACGCGCTGGTCGGGCTGCTGGACGCCAACCTCCTGCAGAACGCCGAGACCGACGCCGAGCACCAGGCCGACACCGTCGCGCAGCTGGCCATCGCCGGCCGCCTCGACCCGCTGCTCCAGCCGACCCACGGCGCGGACTTCCTTCAAGTGGTGAACGCCACAGGCAAGGTCCTCACCTCCAGCCAGAACCTCAGCGGCAAACCGGCCATCTCCAGCCAGCGCCCCACCACCCCGGGCACCGTGCGCAACACCTGGGACGTCACGCGGATGGGCGAGGAGCACCGCCAACGCGTCGTCCAGGTCACCACCGAGACCCCGAACGGCCTGGTCACCGTCTACGCGGGCACCTCGCTGCGGGACGCCGACGCGGCCGACGCCACCACCACGGCGGCGCTCGCGGTCGGCGTGCCGCTGCTGCTGCTCACCGTGGGCGCGGTCACCTGGTGGGTCACCGGCCGGGCGCTGCGGCCGGTGGAGGCGATCCGCGCCGAGGTCGCCGCGATCAGCGACCGCGACCTGCACCGCAGGGTCCCGGTGCCGCCCACCCAAGACGAGATCGCCCGGCTGGCCAGCACCATGAACGACACCCTGGACCGCCTGGAGTCCTCCGGGGTGCGCCAGCGCCAGTTCATCGCCGACGCCTCGCACGAGCTGCGCAGCCCGATCGCCGTGCTGCGCACCCAGCTGGAGGTGGCGCAGGCGGTGGCCGACCCGGAGCTGCGCCGCGAGTTGATCAGCGGCGCCCTGGAGGACACCGCCCGCCTTGAGCAGCTCGCCGCCGACCTGCTGCTGCTGGCCAGGATGGACGCCGCGGGGCCGGTCTCCGCCCAGCGGGTGGACCTCGGCGACCTGGTGCGCGAGGCCGTCGAGTCGCGGCGCGGCGACCGCGTCCCGGTGGCACTGGAGCTGGCGCCGGGGATCGCGCTGGACGGCAACCGGCTGCTGCTCACCCGCCTGGTGACCAACCTGCTGGACAACGCGCAGCGCTTCGCCGAGCAGCAGGTCGCGGTCTCCCTGCTGGTCGAGCCGGACGGACCGGCGGGCCCGGGCGCCGTCCTGGAGGTCACCGACGACGGGCCCGGCATCCCGGCGGCCGACCGCGAGCGGGTCTTCGAGCGGTTCGCCCGGCTCGACGACTCGCGCAGCCGCGACCACGGCGGCGCGGGCCTGGGCCTGGCCATCGCCCGCGACCTGGCCTCCCACCACGGCGGCACGCTGCGCGCCCAGGACGCCCCGCGCGGCGCCCGCCTGGTCGCCCGCCTCCCGGTCCCCCGGCCGCCCACCGATTAGTTTTCGGATTTTCTGTTATCGACCCCACCGCCACGGATCTCCCAGGGTGGACAGGCCGGCTGACGGAGAAGGTGGAACACGGGTGGGCACGCACAGTAACCGCGCAGGGGCGAGCAGGGCACAGACCGGCGACGGGGAGCAGCCGAACGTGGGCCAGCTGCCGCTGGTGCACACGCTGGAGGCTCCGCCGACCACGGCCCACGGCTCCCCCGCGCCGCGTTCGCGGGCCGCCGGGCACCGCGCGGGCGGCGGTTCCCGCCGTCGGCCGGCGGGCGGACGGCGCAGGCGCGGCGGCACGGGCGGACGGCGCCGCACCGCGGTCGCGCTCGGCGTGCTGGCGGCGCTGACCGCCGCCGGGGTGACCTGGAACAGCCTCTCCCCCGGGCAGGCCACGCCGGTCGACGCGAGCGGCGCGGCGGCAGCGCAGCCCGACACCCTGGCCGCGCAGCTGCCGGCGGGGGCGCCGACCGCGCCACCCGGCGTTGCCTCCCCCAGCGCGACCACCCCGGTGCCGCACGCGCCCGGCGCCTCCCCCGTCACCACCCCCACCGCGGCTCACACCCCCACCGCCTCGCCCGCCACGTCCGCGCCGGCGCCGGTGCTGGCGCCGCCACCGGTGCATGCCAGCACCTCGGCGCATCCCTCGCCCACCCCCACCGCGACCCCCTCGGGCGACTACGCGCAGCAGGTGCTCGCCCTGGTCAACATCCAGCGCGCGCAGAACGGTTGCGGCCCGGTGACCGCCAACGCCAAGCTCCAGCAGGCCGCGCAGGGACAGTCCGACGACATGGCGGCCCGCAACTTCTTCGACCACACCAACCCGGACGGCGCCGGTCCGCAGCAGCGCATCGACGCGACCGGCTACCAGTGGAGCACCTGGGGCGAGAACATCGCGATGGGACAGCCCACCCCGGCCTCGGTGATGGACAGTTGGATGAACAGCCCCGGCCACCGGGCGAACATCCTGAACTGCGCCTTCAAGGAACTGGGCGTCGGCGTGCACCTGGGCCCCGGCGGCCCGTGGTGGACCCAGGACTTCGGCGCCCCCGCCTGACCCCGACCCGCCGCCCGGCCAGTTGATCACCCTTGCTACGGTGAAAGCGCACCGAGAGCAAGGGGAACCTGATGGTGCACATCACCGTGCTGGGCGGCGGGATCGGCGGACTCTCCGCCGCACTCTTCCTGGGCCGCCGCGGACACCAAGTGACCGTCCTGGAAAGGGAGATCCGCCGCGCCCGCGCCGATCTCGACCGGGACTTCCTCGACTGGCAGCGCCCCGGCGTCCCGCAGGCCGTCCAGCCGCACGTGCTGAACGCCCCCGTACGCACCGTGCTGCTGGCCGAGGCGCCCGACGTGTATGACGCGATGCTGCGTCTGGGAGCCCGGGAGCAGCACGAGTTCGACTGGTTCGACGAGCATCCTCCGTACCGGCCCGGGGACGAGCAGCTGGTCCGGGTCAAGGCCCGGCGGATCGTGCTGGAGGCGGCGCTGCGTGAAGCAGCCGAACAGCAGCCAGAAGTGACAATCCATCAAGGTATAGCAGTCACAGGCCTGTTGACCGACGGCGGCAAGCGCGTCACGGGTGTGCGCAGCAGCGCCGGGGTGTTCGGCGCCGAGCTGGTGGTCGACGCCGGCGGCCGACGCTCGCCCGTCCCCGGCTGGATCGCCGAACTGGCGGGCCGGGCGCCGCTGGTGGAGAGCCACCGGATCGGCATCGGGTACTTCTGCCGCTGGTACCGGCTGCGGCCGCAGGCGCCGGAGGATCCCGGCCGGGTGCCCGGCGGAGCGGCCGCCGCGTTCGCGACCGGCGGGGTGTTCCCCAGCGACAACCGCGTCTTCGCGGTCGCCCTGACACTCTCCACCGCCGACCCCACCCGAGGCGCGCTGCGCGATCCGGCGGTCTTCGAGGCGGTGGCCCGGACCTTCGCCGGCTGTGCGCACTGGCTGGCGCTGCCGCACGACCCGATCGGCCCGGTGCGCGCGATGGCCGGCCTGGAGAACCGCTGGACGTCCCTGGTGGACGCGGACGGCCCGCTGGCCACCGGGCTGATCGGGATCGGTGACACGATGGTGCACACCAACCCGACGCACGGCCAGGGCCTGCCGCTCACCCTCTGGGCCGCCCAGTGGCTGGCCCACCACGTGGATCAGCCGGGCGGCACCGACCTGGAGACCGACTACCACCGCTGGGCGGTGGACACCCTCAAGCCCTGGTTCGACCGCCAGGTGGTGGCCGACCGCAGCCTGCGCGACCAGCTCGCGGGCCGCGAGCCCGGCCCACGCCCAGGCGCCGACCCGATCGCGGCCGCGCTGCCGTGGTGTGCCCTGGAGGACCCACTGGTGATGCGCGCCCGCGCCCAGGCCAGGCACCTGCTGCTGACGCCCGCACAGGCCTACGGGGCACCCGAGGTCCAGGAGCGGGTGGCCCGCTGGATCGAGGCGAACCCCGGCTTCACACCCCCGCAGGACAGCCCGAGCCGCGAGCTCTGGGAGCGGTTGACCACTGGAAATTACCGCGACACGGTCCTCACCGATCCAGCAGACTGGCCCGACTTCGCAGACTCCGCACAGAACGGCTGCCCTTCATGAGCTCGGTCCCCTCCCTCGCTGCCACCGTGCACGCCGGCCTCCAGCAGGCCATCGGCGTCGCACTGCCCGACGCTCCGGACTGCGACCCGCAGCTGCGTCGCAGCGACCGAGCGGACTTCCAGGCCAACGGCCTGCTCGCCACGGCCAAGGCCCTGAAGGCCAACCCGCGCGCACTGGCCGACCGGGTCGCCGCCCAGCTGAGCGCCGCCCGGCCGGCCGGCCTCGGGGTGCTGGCCGCCTGGGAGGTCTCCGGCCCCGGCTTCCTCAACCTGACCCTCACCGACGCCGCGCTGCTCGCCCAGGTCGAGGCCCGGCTCGCGGACGACCGGCTCGGCATCGGCCCGCTGCCCGGCACCGGCGTCACGGTGCTCGACTACAGCCAGCCGAACATCGCCAAGGAGATGCACGTCGGCCATCTGCGCTCCACCGTGATCGGTGACGCGCTGGCCCGGATCCTCTCCTTCGGCGGCGAACAGGTGGTCCGGCGCAACCATCTCGGCGACTGGGGAACCCAGTTCGGCATGCTGATCCAGTACCGGGACGAGTTCGGCCAGAGCGGGGACGACGTCTCCAGCCTCGACGCCCTCTACAAGACCTCCCGGGCGCACTTCGACGCCGACCCGGACTTCGCCGAGCGGGCCCGGCGGCGGGTGGTCGACCTGCAGGCCGGCGACCCGGCCACGGTGGCGTCCTGGCAGCGGATCGTGGACGAGTCCAAGCGCTACTTCGCCACCGTCTACCAGCGGCTCGACGTCCTGCTCGAGGACGCCGACGCGGTCGGCGAGAGCCACTACAACCCCCAGCTGGCTTCCATCTGCGCCGAGTTGGAGGAGTCCGGGGTCGCGGTGCGCTCGCAGGGCGCGCTCTGCGTCTTCTTCGACGGCATCCTGAACCCGGACGGCGAGCCGGTGCCGCTGATCGTCCAGAAGAGCGACGGCGGCTACGGCTACGCCACCACCGACCTGGCCGCGATCCGGGAGCGGGTCGCCGACCTCGGCGCCGACCGGCTGCTGTACGTGGTGGACGCCCGGCAGGCGCTGCACTTCCGGATGGTCTTCGACACCGCGCGCCGGGCGGGCTGGCTGCCGCCCGAGGTGACGGCCGCCCACGTGCCCTTCGGCATGGTGCTGGGCACCGACGGCCGGCCGTTCAAGACCCGGTCGGGCGACACCGTCCGGCTGGTGGAGCTGCTGGACGAGGCGGTCGAGCGGGCCTCGGCCGTGATCGCGGAGAAGAACCCGGAGCTGGCACCGGAGCAACTGGCCGAGCGGGCGGCCCAGGTGGGCATCGGGGCGCTCAAGTACGCGGACCTCTCCAACGCCCGGACCAGGGACTACGCCTTCGACATCGCGCGGATGGTCTCGCTCACCGGGGACACCGGGGTCTACCTGCAGTACGCGCACGCCCGGATCCACTCGATCCTGCGCAAGGCACCCGCCGACTCCATCGGCCGCGCCCACCCCGAGGTCGCGCTGCTGCCCGCCGAGCGGGCGCTGGCGCTGCTGCTGGACGAGTGCGAGGCGGCACTGGCAGCCGTCGCGGAAAGCCGGGAGCCGCACCGGCTCTGCACCTATCTGTACCAACTGGCCGTCTCGTTCAGCGCCTTCTACGAACAGGCGCCCGTGCTCAAGGCCCCCGATACGGCGACCCGGGAGAACCGGCTGCTGCTCTGCCGGCTCACCGCCCGGACCCTCGCGCTGGGCCTGGGCCTGCTGGGGATGGCCGCCCCCGAACAGCTCTGACGCAGCTGACGCGCTGTGGAGCCGCCTGCCCGGCCGGCATCCCGCTCCCCACCGAGCGGCCGGCCGGGTCGGCTCTCACGCCGTGGTCGCGGGCGGTACGTCGGCCTGCTCGCGCCCGGCGTGCTCGTAGCCGCGGGCGAGGTGCGCGGCGCACGCCACCACCACCCAGGCCAGCCCGCCCGCGTGGGTGTACGCGTGCCCGGCGGTGAGCAGCTGCTGCTCGTCACTGCCGCAGTGCAGGCAGGCGTTGGCGTGCAACTGCTCGCCGGTGACCAGCAACTGCTGGGCGGGGCCCTCGATCGGGTGGTAGTCGATGGGAATCGGCGGTCGAGCAGCGGTGAGCTGGTGGAACGTCAGATCTGCGGTCATCGGATCAGCTCCAGAGGAAGGTCTCCAGGGTCCCGGGCGGATCCGGGATCGGTCACCCTGTGCGCCCGCTCGACTCCGCCCATGTGCCCAGCCTGGCCCTGACGGAGCCCCGCCGCACCCCGGACCGCCAGATTGCCACCCTTCCGGTCACCTTTTCGTACTTAGGACCGACCCGCAGAACTCCTGCGCGCCCGGTTGATCGAACCCGCCAGCGGTGCGCCGACCAGCGAATGACAAGGTGTCAGCCATGCAGACGATCACGTTGCCGCAGCAGCTCGCCCGCACCCGTCGCTTCACTCTCGGTGCGCCCGACCACTTCACCGTCGCCCCGGACGGCTCGACCGTGCTCTTCCTGCGCAGCCGGGCCGGTGACGATCCGCTCGGCTGCCTGTGGGCGCTGGATCCGGACGCCGGCGGCGCCGAGCGGCTGCTGGTCGACCCGGCCGAGCTGCTGGGCGGCGCCGCCGAGCAGCTCTCCGAGCAGGAGCGCACCCGGCGCGAGCGCAGCCGCGAGCAGTCCGGCGGCATCGTCGCCTACAGCACCGACGCGGCGGCCGGGCTGGCCGTCTTCGCGCTCTCCGGCAACCTGTGGACCGTCGACACCGCCACCGGCGCGGCCCGCCGGCTGCCCGCCGAGAGCCCGGTGGTCGACCCGCGCCCCGACCCCACCGGGCGCCGGATCGCCTACGTCAGCCACGGCGCCCTGCGCGTCATCGAGGCGGACGGCACCGGCGACCGCGCGCTCGCCGCCCCGGACGGCCCCGAGGTCGTCTTCGGCCTTGCCGAGCATGTCGCGGCCGAGTCGATGGGCCGCCACCGCGGCTACTGGTGGTCCCCCGACGGCGCCGCGCTGCTGGTCGCCCGGGTCGACAGCAGCCCGGTGGCGCTCTGGCACCTCGCCGATCCGGCCGATCCCGGCCGCCCGCCGCGCACCATGCGCTACCCCGCCGCGGGCGGCGCCAACGCCGAGGTCACGCTCTGGCTCACCGCGCTGGACGGCTCCCGCACGCCCGTCGACTGGGACCGGGCGGCCTTCGAGTACGTCGCCGCCGCCGGCTGGGACGCGCACGGCCCGTTCGCCGCCGTGCAGAGCCGCGACCAGCGCACCGTGCGGGTGCTGGCCGTCGACGGCGCCGACGGCTCGACCCGGCTGCTGCACGAGAGCCGCGACGAGCACTGGGTGCAGCTGATCGACGGCCTGCCCGCCCGCACCGCCTCCGGCGCCCTGCTCACCGCGCTCGACGCGGGCGACACCCGGCGCCTCGCCGTCGACGGCGCCCCCGTCACCCCTCCCGGCCTCCAGCTGCATGCCGTCCTCGGCACCGACGGCGACACCGTCCTGTTCGCCGGCTCCGCGGAGCCCACCGAGACCCACCTGTGGAGCCACCACCCCGCCCACGGCCTGCGCGCGCTCAGCACCGAGCCCGGCACGCACACCGGCGTCCTGCGCGGCGGCACCCTGGTGCACACGGCGCGCTCGCTCGACCGGCCCGGCAGCCGGGTGACCGTGCTGCGCCCGGGCCGCCCAGCCGTCGAGATCGCCTCGCACACCGAGCGGCCGGTGCTCGACCTGCGGGTCACGCTGTTCAGCGCCGGGCCGCGCGAGCTGCGCACGATGCTCTTCCTGCCGTCCTGGCACCGGACCGGCGACGCCCCGCTGCCCGTCCTGCTGGACCCGTACGGCGGGCCGGCCGTACAGAAGGTGACCGCCGACCAGGGCGGCTGGACCTACCAGTCGCAGTGGTTCGCCGAGCAGGGCTTCGCGGTCCTGGTGACCGACGGCGCCGGCACCCCCGGGCGCGGGCCGCGCTGGGAGCGCGAGATCCACGGCGACATCCTGCCCCCGGTCCTGGACGACCAGGTGGCCGCCCTGCATGAGGCCGCCCGCCGCCACCCCGAGCTCGACCTCTCCCGGGTCGCCATCCGCGGCTGGTCCTTCGGCGGCACGCTCGCGGCCGCCGCGGTGATCTTCCGCCCCGAGGTCTTCCACGCCGCCGTCGCGGGCGCCCCCGGCACCGACTTCCGGCTCTACGACACCCACTGGCGCGAGCGCTTCCTCGGCCACCCCGACCAGTACCCCGAGCGCTACGACCGCCACTCGCTGGTGCTCGCGGCAGCACGGCTGACCCGGCCGCTGCTGCTGGTGCACGGCTTCGCGGACGACAACGTCTTCACGGCGAACACCCTGCGACTGTCCAGCGCCCTGCTGGCGGCGGGCCGCCCGCACGAGGTGCTGCCGCTCAGCGGGGTCAGCCACGCCGCGCCCACCGACGGCTCGCTGCTGGAGAACATGCTCGGCCACCAGGTGGAGTTCCTGAAGCGCTCGCTGCCTGCCTCCTGAGGTTGTCCTACGGCTGGACGTCGCTGCGCCCGGAGACCCAGGCGAGCGCGTCGTGCACGCCGCGCGCGTAGTCGCGGGCCTCCTGATCACCGGACGGGTCCAGTTGGCGGACCTGGGCGGCCTGCTGCTCGGCGCCGAGCTGCGCCGGGCAGGGGCCCTCCGGCCCGGTGGCCAGGCTGTCGGTCACCGGGGCGAGCGAGCTGCGCCCCAGTGCCCACAGGTAGCCGTCCAGCGAACCGCGGTGGAACCGGGACGGCTCGAAGGGGGTGTCGCCGATGTACTCCAGGCGCGCGAGCGCGCTCTCAACCTGCTCCCGGGAACGCGCCCCGACCCGGGACGTCACATCGTGGCTGGTCATGAGGGCAGATTAAGCGCGCGGGGGCACCCGGGGCGCTCCCGGACGGCCAATCCAGCGAACCCAGCGGGCCCCGGCGGCCAGTTTCCAGGTGCGCGGCGCGGCGCTTCGGCTGCACACTCGTGAGAACAGAGCCGTCAGGCCCGGCCGCCCCACGATCCATGGAGGCATCCCATGTCCGAGTCCATCGACAGTGAGTCGCTGCCCACCCCCGACCGTCTGCTGCACACCGGATCCGAGAACCAGATCGACCCCGAGGACCTCGTGATGGCCACCGGTCGGGACGTCACGCCCGAGCGGGTCGAGCGGGCTCGCCTGGCTCTGGAGCGGGACGGAGCCGTCGCCATCGAGCGGGTGCTGCCGTAGCGCTTCCGTAGCGCCTCCGTCCGCCGACGCGTCGCGGTACCGGCTGCCACTGTGAGTGACAGCCGGTACCGCGGCGCGTCGGCGCGCAAGCGATGATCCTTCGTGGACGGAATTTGTCGCAGGCTTGTGACACAGGAAGCGCGGCGATTGGTCCGATTTACTCATCTTGCGTGCTTAAGGTCTAAGGCATGCCTTCGTCGAAATCTGGATCCTTCGTACACAAGACCAGGCTGACCGCCACCTTCCTCAGCGTCAGCGCGGTGGCCGGCGTCCTCACAGCGGGCCTGGCTCTGCCGGCCCTGGGGGGCGTCGGACTGGGCGCGAAGGCTGCCGTCGAGGACTTCAACAGCCTGCCCGACGACTTCACCACCCCGCCGCTCTCGCAGGCCTCGACCATCTACGACGCCGACGGCGGCGTGATCGCCACGGTCTACGACCGGGACCGCACGGTCGTGCCCAGCGACCAGATCGCCCCGATCATGAAGTCGGCGCTGGTGGACATCGAGGACAACCGCTTCTACCAGCACGGCGCGATCGACCCCAAGGGCATACTCCGGGCGATCAACAACAACGCCACCGGCAGCGGGACCCAGGGCGCCTCGACGCTGACCCAGCAGTACGTGAAGAACGTCTTCGTCGACGAGGCCGGCAACGACCAGGCGGCGGTGCTCGCGGCCCAGGCCCAGACCGTCGGCCGCAAGATCAAGGAAATGAAGTACGCGATCCAGGTCGAGCAGACGCTCACCAAGGACCAGATCATCACCAACTACCTGAACATCACGTTCATGGGTGAGCAGGCGTACGGGGTCGAGGCGGCCTCCGAGCGGTACTTCAGCGTCCACGCCAAGGACCTCTCGCTGCCGCAGGCCGCGCTGCTGGCCGGCATCGTGCAGTCGCCCAGCGGCTACGACCCGATCGCCAACCCCAAGGCGGCCAAGGAGCGGCGCGACACCGTGCTGAAGAAGATGGCCCAGTACGGGACCATCACCCAGGCCCAGGCCGACCAGGCGATCGCCTCCCCCATCACGCTGAACGTCACGCGCCCGCAGCAGGGCTGCATCACCGCGCAGCAGGGTGAGGGCTTCTTCTGCGACTACGTGAAGAACGTGGTGGTCAACGACCCGGCGTTCGGTGACAGCGCCGCCGCACGCCAGGCGCTGTGGAGCAAGGGCGGCTTGCAGATCCACACCACGCTCGACCCCAAGGCGCAGGCGGCGCTGCAGTCCTCGGTCACCAGCCACGTCTATGCGACGGACAAGGCGGCCACCGCGATGACCGTGGTGCAGCCGGGGACCGGCAAGATCCTGGCGATGGGCCAGAGCCGCCCGTACGGCGTCGGCGCCAACCAGACCACGATCAACCTGAACGTCGGCAAGTCGATGGGCGGCGGACAGGGCTTCCCGACCGGCTCGACCTTCAAGCCGATCGTGGCGGCGGCGGCGCTGGAGAACGGCATCAACCCGTCGCAGTCCTACCCCTCGCCGTACAGCATGCCGTGGCCGGACATGAAGAGCTGCACCGGTACCAGGGTGAGCGCCTCCGGCACCGTGCACAACGACTCGACGTCGCTGGTCGGGCCGTTCACCATGGCACCGGCGATGGCGCAGTCGGTGAACACCTACTTCGTCTCGCTGGAGGCGGACGCGGGGCTGTGCAACGTGGTGCAGATGACCAACAAGCTCGGCATCACCCAGCAGGCGGGCGGCCAGGCGATCCAGCAGGTGCAGTCGATGACGCTGGGCTCCAACAACCTGACACCGCTGGAGATGGCCAACGTCTACGCCACCTTCGCCGCGCACGGCAGCTACTGCGCGCCGACCGCGATCGACTCCGTGACCACGGCGGACGGCAAGCCGATCGCCGTTCCGCAGGCCAACTGCACGCAGGCGATGTCGCAGAACACCGCCGACGCCATCACCACCATGCTGAAGGGCGTGGTGCAGGACGGTACCGGCAGCCCCGCCGGTCTGACCGACCGCGACAGCGCCGGTAAGACCGGTACCACCAACAACGGCAACCAGGTGTGGTTCATCGGCTACACCCCCGAGGCCGCCGGCGCCACCGTGGTCGGCAACACCGAGGGGACCAGCTCGCTGAACGGCCAGCGGATCGGCGGACACTACGTCGACCAGGCCTTCGGTGGCACGCTGGCCGGCCCGATCTGGCGCGACACGATCAGCGGGATGCTCCAGGGCACGCCGCCGAGCCAGCTGGCCTCGGTGCCGCTGCAGTAGTCCTGGACTGCGGGAAACGGCAGGGGCCCGGCCCCGAGGATGATCTCCTCGGGGCCGGGCCCCTGGTGTGTGCGTCGGCGACTACCGCGACTACTGGGACTACGCGCGGGCCTCGGCGACGGCCGTGCCGAGGGCCTCCTTGATGCGGGGGCCGAGGCGGGCGAAGCCGAGCTCCTTCATCGCGGCGCGGAGCAGCTCGTCGTCGCTGCGCTCAACGTCGTCGCCGTCGATCCAGCGCACGACGGCGACCAGCTCGGCCGGCGTGTAGGCGGTCACCGGACGCCCGGGGGTGAAGTCGGGCTTCCGCGGCCGCCGCGCACGCTTGGCGGGAGCGAGCTCGGGGGCGGGCTCCGCCTCGACCACGGCCTCGACCACGGGGGCGGGGGCGGGGGCAGGCTCGGGCTCGGGCTCGGGCTCGGGGGTAACCTCCGCCACGGGCTCGACGATCGGCTCGGCCTCGACCACCGGCTCGACCTCAACCTCTGCGGCGACCTCGGGCTCAACCTCGACCACCGGCTCGACCTCAACCTCTGCGGCGACCTCGATCTCGACCTCGACCACGGGCTCCACCTCAGCCTCGACCTCGGCGAGCGGCTCGGGGTGCTCCGTCGGTGCTTCGTCGAGGGCCTCGCGCGGGCCGGCCGCCAGCACCTGGCGAGCGGCGTCCGCTGCCGCCTCCGCCTCGGCGTCGACCTCGTCGTCCACCTCGGCAACAGGCTCGACAACAGCCGCAGCCACAGCCCCCGCCTCGGCGTCGCCCGCATACCGGCGGTAGGCCGCCTCCGTCGCGGCGCGGTCGGCACCGGCGGCGGTGAGCTCGGCGAGCAGCTCGTCCAGTCCGGCTGCCTCCAAGGCCGTGCGCAGGGTGCGGAGTTCGGGCAGCCGGTAGAGCGTGCCCTCGTCCGCGGCCAGGCGGTCGACCAGGTCGGCGAGCTCCGCGAACGGGAGCGCCGGGAGGTCGCGGTCCGGCAGCAGGCGGCCGAGCTCGCGCAGCGCGGCGGTCAGCGCGTCGACCGCCTGCGCGGTGGCCTCCAGCTGTCCACCGTCCATCGGCCGGACACCGGAGCCGTCGCCCAGCGCGGCCCAGTCGGTGCGCTCGGCCGCGGCGGCGACCAGCGCCGCGTGCAGCGCCTCGCGCCGGGGCCGGTCCACGACCGCCAGCGCGCGGGCCTGCGCCCGGAGCTTGCGGCGTCGGCCCCAGGAGAGCTTCAGCCCCCGCTCCTTGCGCCAGGTGCCGCTGGCGGTCGCCGCCGCCAGGGCGTCGAGGTCCGCGTCGTACGCGCTGACGCCGAGCGTCGCGGCGGTGTCCTGGAGCCTGCGGCCCAGGGCCACCAGGGCGTTGACCTCGGCGATGGTGGCCGGCTCGCGCAGCACGGAGTCGGCGGCGAGCGCGGTGGCGGCCTCCAGAAGCCCGCTCAGGCCGCCGCCGCGCACCTCGGCGAGGACGGTCGAAGCGGCTCGCGCCTCCTCCGGACCTGCGACGGTGTCCAGCGCGGCGTACCAGGCGTGGGTGTCAGCGGCGAGGGTGAAACCGCCCAACTCGGCGAACCTGAGCAGGTTCTCCCGGGCGTCGTCAGGTCCGTGGTCTGTAGTGGGACCGCCCGAGCGGTCCTGGGGCGGTACTGCAGCGTTCTGCACATGAAGCACTGTCATCGGGACGTCCGGTTCGTGACGGGGAAGGGCGGGGGAGGTCGGGGGGTGGACTCTGGTAGGTCAGAATACGGGTGAGCGTTCGACCCTTGCACGCAGCGACCACCCCGCGTGCAACTGTGCCGCCCTCGGCCGTTCCGCAGGCATCGTGACACGCGCCGCTGCTCCGACGGAGGTCAGCGAGGTCAGCGAGCCTCCGGCCGCGCGCCGGTCAGGCACTGGAGCAGATAGAGCAGGCCGAACCGGGCCCGCTCGCCGTCATGGAAGGGCGCCAGGTCGTCCGGCGTCGGCCTGGCGTCGGCTCGCCGCAGCACCGACTCGACGACAGCCTCCGCCGCCTCGGCGCCGTCCAGGAGCTGCAGTAGCGGTGCGTCCGCGACCGGGAGGACGCCGCCCAGTTCGGCCATCGGCACGGACCGCGCGGCCATCTCGGTGCCGACGGCGGTGGCGGTGTGCGAAGCCATCAGCAGGGCGCCCCGGGGACCGGTCCTGCCGAGCCAGTCGGTGAGCTGGCGGACCGCCGCGCTCCCCCGGTCGGCGGCGATCAACTCGCACAGGTGCGCGGCGAACTCCTCGACTTCCCGAACCTCTCCCTGCCCTTGCCCCATCAGCCACTCCCGCCCTCTGCTCCCCAGCCCCCGCGGATCCAGTCTGCCGGGGGCGGGCATCGCTCGGCTACAGGGGGACTCGTGACGTGCCGTCAGAACTGCTGCTGGGCAAGGAAGAAGAGGGGTTCAGGCGATCTCGTAGTCGAACCAGATCCGGTGCGTGCCGTCCTCGTCGATCGCCATCCCGCCAGTACCGGAGATCCCGGCCAACTCCCCGGTGCCGCTGGCGGGCACCACGACGAAGAACTCGGCGGACCGGTCGCTGCCCGAAGTCGTCGCCGAGTGGGCGAAGTTGAAGGCACCCGCCCGGCCGTTCAGCGAGCCCTCGAAGGACTCCATCGCCACGTACGTCCCGACGCCGGCCGCCTGGTCGAACGCGGCGGTGAAGAGCGTCGCGGACCGGCCGGCCACCTCGCCCTCGTACTCCTTCTCCATCGTCGCCACACCGACCGGGACGGCGGTCGGCACCGCGGGATCCGGGGTCAGTTCGGTCGGAACGAAGGCCTTGACGGTGAAGGTGCCTGAAGCTCTCATGCGCGAGATCGTAGCGGCGCGCCCGCTCCGGGGTGCCGAACGTCGAACCGGCCGACTTCCCGGGTTGGTTACGGTGGGGGGTGCAAGAGGTGCACCACACGACCGAATGGAAACACCGTGAGCCTGTACGACATCCCGCTGCACACCCTGACCGGTGAGGACGCCTCGCTCGGCGACTACCGGGGGCGCGCGCTGCTGCTGGTGAATGTGGCCTCGAAGTGCGGTCTGACGCCGCAGTACGCGGGGTTGGAGCGGCTGCAGGCGAAGTACGCCGAGCGCGGGTTCAGTGTGCTGGGCTTCCCGTGCAACCAGTTCGGCGGCCAGGAGCCCGGCAGCGCCGAGGAGATCCAGACCTTCTGCTCCACGACCTACGGCGTGAGCTTCCCGCTGTTCGAGAAGCTGGAGGTGAACGGCGAGGGCCGTCACCCGCTGTACACCGAGCTGACCCAGGTCGCCGACGAGGCGGGCGAGGCCGGCGACGTGCTGTGGAACTTCGAGAAGTTCCTGGTCTCCGCCGACGGCACGGTGGTCGCGCGGATCCGTCCGCGCACCGAGCCGGAGGACGCGTCGGTCGTCGCCGCGATCGAGGCCGTACTGCCGGCCTGAGGCTGAGTGGTGAGCGGGCGCCCGGTGAGCGGGCGCCCGCCGTCGGGTCAGTAGCGGACCGGGAGCGCCAGCAGCCCGCGCGAGCGCAGCGAGGGCCGGTGGCGCAGCTCCTCGCGCGGGACGGCCAGGGCGAGGGCCGGAAAGCGGCGCAGCAGGGTGGCGATGGCGATCTCGCTCTCCAGCCGGGCCAGCGGCGCGCCGAGGCAGTAGTGGATCCCCTGGCCGAGGGCGAGGTGGCCGCCCGCCTCGCGGGCCAGGTCGAGGCGGTCGGGGTCGGCGAACTGCTCGGCGTCGCGGTTGGCGGAGGCGATCGAGAGCAGGACGGTCTCGCCGGCCGGGACGGTGACCCCGCCGATCGCCAGGTCCGTCAGCGTGAAGCGGCGGATGGCGAGCGGCGCGGGGCCGTCGTAGCGCAGCAGCTCCTCGACGGCGTTGCCGATCAGGCCGGGCTCGGCGAGCAGCGCGGCCCGCTGGTCGGGGTGTTCGAGCAGCGCCAGGGTGGCATTGCCGATCAGGTGGACGATGTTCTCGTAGCCGGCGAAGAGGATCAGGAAGGCGAGCGAGGTGAGTTCGTCCTCGCTGAGCCGGTCGCCGTCCTGCTCGTCGCGGACGGCGATCAGGGCGCTGAGCACGTCCTCGCCGGGTTCGGTGCGCTTGCGGGCGATCAGGCCGGCGAAGAACTCGATCATCGCGCCGACCGCCGCCCTGGCGGCCTCGGGCCGGGTGGGGTCGGGGGTGATCAGGGCGTCGGTCCAGGTCCGGAAGTCGCGGCGGTCCTGCGGCGGGACGCCGAGCACGTCGCAGATGACGGCGATCGGCAGCGGCGCGGCGTAGGCGGTGATCAGGTCGGCGGTGCCGAGCGGGGCGACGGCGTCGAGGAGCTCGTCGGCGATCCGCTGGATCGGCTCGCGCAGCTGCTCGATCCGGCGGGGCGTGAACGCCTGCGACACCAGGCGGCGGATCCGGGTGTGGTCCGGCGGGTCCATGTTCAGCAGGTTGGCGTCCAGCGCGGGCGGCAGCGCCAGGCCCCGGTAGTTGCCGGGCCGCGCGTGGCGCTTGTCGAGCGAGAGCCGGGGGTCGGCGAGCGCCTGCCGGACGTCGGCGTAGCGGGTGACCAGCCAGATCGGCAGGCCGTCGGGGCCGGTGATCCGGTGCACCGGTCCGGCCTGGCGGAGCTGCGCGTAGCCGCCGTACGGGTCCTCCATCAGGGTGAGCGGGGACAGCGCTGACGTCTGCTCAGGCGGGGTGGTCTGCATGGCCGCCAGCCTAACCAAGCGCTGCGCGCAGGCGGTCGGCCACCTCGGCGGCGTGGGCGTCGTCGGAATAGCGGGTGCGCGGCCAGAAGAAGCCGCGCAGGCCGTCCTTCGGATTGCGCGGGACGACATGCACGTGCAGGTGCGGGACCGACTGGCTGATCCGGTTGTTGGCGGCGACGAAGCTGCCGGCCGCCGCCATGCCGCGCTCGACGGCGGCGGTGACGCGCTGCACCCGGGCGAAGAAGGGCCCGACGACGGCGGGCGGCAGGTCGGTGAGGGTCGCGTAGTGCTCCCGGGGCACCACCAGAACGTGGCCGGGGAAGAGCGGACGACGGTCCAGGAAGGCGACGGCCACCTCGTCGTCGAGGACCAGGTGGGCCGGCGTGCTGCCGGCGACCACGGCGCAGAAGTCGCAGTTCACCCGGCTCATTGAAGCAGCAGGGCGGCCCAGACCGCGCTGACCGTGGATTATCTCGCCCTGTTCAGCTGACTCTCAGGGATTTCTCATCGCCGACATGGAGCTTTGCCACAGGCGACGGGGGTCTTCCGCAGAGCGAGAGGTGCTCGCGCACGGCAGGTACCGCTTGCCCGGGGAATTGAGAGCAAGGGGCGGGCATGGCCGATCAGGTGCGGGACGAACAGGGTGCGGCAGCGGGCTGGTACCGCCGGATGTCGCTGCGCGGACGGCTGGCGCTGCTGACGGCCGTCGCCGTCTCGCTGGCCGTGGTGCTCTGCGCGACCGCCAGTTGGTTCTTCGCCCGCGACCAGATGCTGACTCAGGTCGACCAGACGCTCCAGCAGTCGGTCGGTCCCACCAGCAACAACACGCTGCGCCACCTGGCCGGCCTGTGCACCGAGAACCCGACGTACGACACCGGTCCTGCCGTGCCCACCGTCGTCTTCGGCAGCGGCCGGGCCTGCCCGCCGAACGACCCCAAGGCGGTGGTCATCACCCCCGGCGACGTCCGGATCGCGGGCGGCCGGACCTCGGGCCCCGACGCGCAGAGCGCCTTCCGCTCGGGGCGGACCAAGACCGGCCAGTCCGTCCAGGTGTACGTGGTGAGCATGCCCGTGCGCCTCACGGACGGCACGACGCTGCCGATGGCGCTGCTGGTCTCGCAGCCCTTCGCCCCGGTGCAGGACGCCCTGGACCACCTCGCCCTGCTGCTCACCGGGTTGGCCGTCCTGGTCACCGGCGGGTCCGCGCTGGGCGCGCTGTGGGTCGCGCACACCGCGCTGCGCCCGGTGGGCCGGCTCACCGAGGCGGTGGAGGAGATCGCCAGGACCCAGGAGCCCGGCACCACGATCGCCGTCTCCGGCACGGACGAGATCGCCCGGCTCGGCGAGTCGTTCAACGCGATGAGCACCGCGCTCGCCAGCTCGCGGGACCGGCAGTCGCAGCTGATCGCCGACGCCGGGCACGAGCTGCGCACCCCGCTGACCTCGCTGCGGACCAATGTGGACCTGCTGGTGCGCAGCGAGGAGACCGGCCGGGCGCTGCCGGCCGAGACCCGCAGCCGGATGCTGCGCACCATGAAGGCGCAGATGGTGGAGCTGTCCACGCTCATCGGCGACCTGCTGGAACTCTCCCGCCCCGCGCGCGCCAGAGGCTCCAGACCGCCGCAGATCGTCCCGCTGCACGACCTGGTCGCCCGCGCGCTGGACCGGGCCCGGCTGCGCGGGCCCGAGCTGGTGTTCCGCAGTGAACTCGAGCCCTGGTACGCCCGGGTGGACGTGCACGCGATGGAGCGGGCGGTGATCAACCTGCTGGACAACGCGGTGAAGTTCAGCCCGCCGGGCGGTGCGGTGGAGGTGCGGCTGCGGTCCGGGACGCTGACGGTGCGCGACCAGGGGCCGGGGATACCCGCCGAGGATCTGCCGCACGTCTTCGAGCGGTTCTGGCGCTCGCCGGCGGCCCGGCAGCTGCCGGGGTCGGGGCTCGGGCTGGCAATGGTGGCGCAGACCGTGCGCGACGCGGGCGGCGAGGTGTCGCTGGCGGACGGCGGGACGGGCGGTGGGACGGGCGGTGCGCTGGACGGCGGGACGGGCGGTGCGCTGGCGACGCTGCGGCTGCCGGGCGCTCCGACGCCCCCGCCGCCGCTTGAGCCACCCTCACTTGCTGGGCGGCAGGAGTAGCCGGGTCCCCGGGGGGAGGGCGCCGGTCCGGGCGGCGTCGGTCAGGTGGCTCAGCAGGACGGTGTGCAGAGCTGCCGCCGCACGGGTCGGCGGCAGCTCGCGGCCGTGCGCGAGGGCGATGGTGCGGCCGAGGCCGGGGTCGGCGAACGGGGTGACGGTGAGGCCGGAGCGGGCCGCCACCATGCCGGGCAGGACGGCCGGGCCCAGGCCGGCCCGGACGAAGCCGAGGACGGCGTCCATCTCGCCGCCCTGCACCGCGAACTCCGGCTCGAACCCGGCCGCCCGGCAGGCCGCCAGGGTGGCCTCGCGCAGGTCGTAGCCCTCGCGGAACATCACCAGCGGCCGGCCGCGCAGGTCCTCGATCCGGGCAGGCGGGCGTCCGCGCGCAGGGGTTTCAAGCTCAGCGGCTTCGGGCCCGGCGGAGACCAGCACCAGATCCTCGTGCAGCAGTTCGGTGACCGCGAGCCCCGGCTCCTCCCCCGCCTGCGAGGTGATCACCAGCGCGAGGTCCAGCTCGCCGGCCGCCAGGATGCGCACCAGGTCGCGCGAGCCGTCCTCGCGCACCAGCAGCTCGACGCCGGGGTAGCGGGCGCGGTAGGCGCGCAGCACGTCCGGGACGAGGCTGGTACACAGGCTCGGCGGCGCTCCGAGCCGGACCCGGCCACGCCGCAGCTGGACGGTCTCCTGCACCGCCGACCGCGCGCTCTCGGCGTCCGCCAGGATCCGCCGGGCCAGCGGCAGCAGGGCCTGCCCGGCGTCGGTCAGCGCGATGTTGCCGCGCTCGCGGTGGAACAGCTCGGCGCCCAACTCCCGTTCCAGCGCCCGGATCTGCTGGGAGAGCGAGGGTTGGGCGACATGCTCGCGGTCGGCCGCCCGGGTGAAGTGGCGGGTCTCGGCCACGGCCGCGAAGTAGCGGAGCTGCTGGAGCTGCACCCTTCCAGCATAGGCCAAGCCTATCGTCACGAGCTCCACCATGTCTTGGACGCACAGTGACCGGCTGCCTAGCGTGGTCGGCATGGCACTCGCGACTGGAACGGGCCGACGCCCGTCCACCCTGACGACCCTGTGGCGGTCGACCGTCGGCAAGAAGGCGGCGATGGCGGTCAGCGGCGTGGTCATGCTGCTGTACCTGGTCTTCCATATGCTCGGCAATCTGAAGATCTTCTTCGGCCCGGGCGAGCTGAACGGCTACGCGGCCTGGCTGCGCACGATCGGCGAGCCGTTCCTGCGCTACGGCTGGTTCCTCTGGATCGCCCGGCTCGCGCTGACGGCCTCGGTGGTGGTGCACGCGGTCGCCGCGTACCAGCTCAGCCGGCGCGACCGGCTGGCCCGGCCGCAGCAGTACGCGCACCGGCGCCGGCAGACGAGCTACGCGACCCGGACGATGCGCTGGGGCGGGGTGATCCTGGCGCTCTTCATCGTCTGGCACATCCTCGACCTGACCACGCTGACGGTGAATCCGCACGGCGTGCCCGGGCATCCGTACCAGAACATCGTGGCCTCCTTCTCCACCTGGTACGGCGGCGGAATCTACTGCGTGGCGATGCTGGCGCTCGGGCTGCACGTGCGGCACGGGTTCTGGAGCGCGGCGCAGACCCTGGGCCTCAACAACCCGCGCCGGGACCGGGTGTTGAAGGCCTGCGCGAACGGTCTCGCGCTGGTGCTGACCACCGGGTTCCTGTCCGTCCCGGTGGCTGTGATGATCGGAGTCGTTCGGTGAGCACTTTTCTCGACTACAGCGTGGGCGAGCCCGTCGCCGACACCAGGGCGCCGGGCGGGCCGATCGAAGGGCGGTGGGACCAGCGGCGGTTCGAGGCCAAGCTGGTCAACCCGGCCAACCGGCGCCGGCACACCGTGATCGTGGTCGGCACCGGGCTCGCGGGCGGCGCGGCGGGCGCCACGCTCGCCGAACAGGGCTACCACGTCGTGCAGTTCTGCTTCCAGGACTCGCCGAGGCGCGCTCACTCGATCGCCGCCCAGGGCGGTATCAACGCCGCCAAGAACTACCGCAACGACGGCGACTCGATCCGCCGACTCTTCTACGACACCGTCAAGGGCGGAGACTTCCGCTCCCGGGAGTCCAATGTGCACCGGCTGGCCCAGGTCTCGGTGGAGATCATCGACCAGTGCGTCGCGCAGGGCGTGCCGTTCGCCCGCGAGTACGGCGGGCTGCTGGACACCCGTTCGTTCGGCGGCGTCCAGGTCTCCCGCACCTTCTACGCGCGCGGCCAGACCGGGCAGCAACTGCTGCTCGGCGCGTACCAGGCGCTGTCACGCCAGATCGCCGCCGGGGGTGTGGAGATGCACGCCCGCACCGAGATGCTCGACCTGATCGTGATCGACGGACGGGCGCGCGGCATCGTCGCCCGCGACCTGGTCACCGGACGGATCTCCACCCATCTCGCGGACGCCGTGGTGCTGGCGACCGGCGGCTACGGCAACGTCTTCCACCTCTCCACCAACGCCAAGAACTCCAACGCGACGGCCGTCTGGCGCGCCCACCGACGCGGCGCGTACTTCGCCAACCCGTGCTTCACGCAGATCCATCCGACCTGCATCCCGCGCTCCGGCGACCACCAGTCGAAGCTGACCCTGATGAGCGAGTCGCTGCGCAACGACGGCCGGATCTGGGTGCCCAAGGCGCTCGGCGACCGGCGCCCGCCGAACGAGATCCCGGAGGCGGAGCGGGACTACTACCTGGAGCGGATCTACCCCGCCTTCGGCAACCTGGTGCCGCGCGACATCGCCTCGCGCGCGGCCAAGACCGTCTGCGACGAGGGCCGCGGGGTCGGCCCCGGCGGGCAGGGGGTCTACCTCGACTTCGCCGACGCCATCGCCCGGTTGGGGCGCGACGCGGTGGCGGAGAAGTACGGCAACCTCTTCGAGATGTACCAGCGGATCACCGCCGAGGACCCGTACCGGATGCCGATGCGGATCTACCCCGCGATCCACTACACGATGGGCGGCCTCTGGGTCGACTACGACCTGCAGACCACCCTGCCCGGCCTGTTCGCGATCGGCGAGGCCAACTTCTCGGACCACGGCGCCAATCGGCTCGGCGCGAGTGCGCTGATGCAGGGCCTGGCGGACGGCTACTTCGTGCTGCCGGCCACCCTCAACGACTACCTGGCCCGGCTTCCGGCCACTCCTGCCGCTTCTCCCGATCATCCGCACATCGCGGCTGTGGAACGTGAAGTGACGGAGCGTCTGGAGCGCCTGCTGGCGGTGGACGGCGACCGGACGCCCGAATCCTTCCACCGCGAACTGGGCGAACTGCTCTGGGACGAGTGCGGCATGGCCCGCTCGGAGGCCGGGCTGCGCAAGGCGCTGGACCGGATCCCGGAGCTGCGCGCGGAGTTCTGGCGGCGGATCAAGGTGCCGGGCACCGGCGAGGAGCTCAACCAGTCGCTGGAGAAGGCCAATCGGCTGGTCGACTACCTGGAGCTCGCCGAGCTGATGTGCCTGGACGCGCTGCACCGGACCGAGTCCTGCGGCGGCCACTTCCGCCTGGAGAGCCAGACCGCCGACGGCGAAGCAGCCCGCCGCGACGAGGAGTTCGGCTATGTCGCCGCCTGGGAGTTCGGCGGCCCCGGCAGGCCGCCGGTGCTGCACCGCGAAGAGCTCGTCTTCGACTACGTCCACCCCACCCAGCGGAGCTACGCATGAACCTCACCCTGCGGATCTGGCGCCAGGCCGGACCGGACGCGCCCGGCGCGCTGACCCGCTACCAGGTCAGCGGGATCAGCCCGGAGATGTCCTTCCTGGAGATGCTGGACACCCTCAACGAGGAGCTGATCCTCGGCGGCGACCAGCCGATCGCCTTCGACCACGACTGCCGCGAGGGCATCTGCGGCGCCTGCGGCATGGTGATCAACGGCCAGGCGCACGGCCCCGAGCGCACCACCACCTGCCAGCTGCACATGCGGCACTTCCAGGACGGCGACACCATCGACGTCGAGCCGTGGCGCGCGGCCGCCTTCCCGGTGGTGAAGGACCTGGTGGTGGACCGCTCGGCGTTCGACCGGATCATCGGCTCCGGCGGCTACATCACCGCGCCCACCGGCAGCGCCCCCGACGCGCACGCCACGCCCGTACCGAAGGAGGCGGCCGAACTCGCCTTCGAGCACGCCGAGTGCATCGGCTGCGGCGCCTGCGTGGCGGCCTGCCCGAACGGCTCGGCGATGCTCTTCACGGCGGCCAAGGTGGTGCACCTCAACGTCCTGCCGCAGGGCGCACCCGAGCGCGGCAGCCGGGTCCGCTCGATGGTGGCGCAGATGGACGCCGAGGGCTTCGGCGGCTGCACCAACACCGGCGAGTGCGCCACCGCCTGCCCCAAGGGCATCCCGCTGTCCGGCATCTCTCTGCTCAACCGGGAGTTCCTGCGGAGCTGAACCCACGGCAGCACCCCCACCCCGGCGGCGGCACTAGGGTGATCCGCGCAGAGCAATGCGGTGTGGTGTGGTGGGCGAAGGGGTGGGCGTGGCAGGGCGGCGGAGCAGCGGGGTGCTGGCGGTCTGGGCGGAGGCGCAGCGGCAGGAGCAGCGGCGACTGGAGGCTGGGCGGCGGGCCCAGGCGGCCGCGCAGCGGCAGGCCGAGCTGGCGGCTCGGACGGCGCAGCGGGCTTCGGAGCGGGCGGCGGTGCGCGGTGAGCGCGAGGCGCTGAAGGCCTACCAGCAGGACCGGGAGGCCGAGGCCGCTCGCCAGACCGCCGAACTCGTCGGCCGGGTCGAGGAGTTGCAGACCGTACTGCGCTCCGGCCTCAAGCAGCCCGGCTTCAGCGTGGACACGCTGCTCGCGCCGGTCCAGCTGCCCGGCTTCGACCCGGGCCCGCTCGGGACCCCGATTCCGCTGCCCGACCCTGCCCGCTACCAGTCGCCGCCGCCCCGCGGGCTGCTGATGCAGCGGCGCCGGTACGAGGAGGAGCAGGCTCAGGCGCGGGCGCAGTTCGAGTACGAGTGGCAGCAGGCCCAGGCCGCCGAGGCGGACCGCCGGCTGCGGCTGGCCGAGTACCAGCGGAGCTTCCTGGCCTGGGAGGCGGAGCAGCGCCGGCAGGACGCGGAGCGGATCGCCCAGATCGAGGCCCAGCTGCTGCGGCTGCGGGCGGGCGATCCCGACGCCGTCCAGGAGTACTTCACCGCCGCGCTCTACGGCTCGACCGGCTGGCCGGCCGGATTCCCGCGCCGGCTGACGGCCGACTGGGAGCCCAGCACCCGTCAGCTGTCGGTCAGTTGGGAGCTGCCGCCGTTCGAGGTGGTGCCGGCCTGCGCGCGGGTGCGCTATGTGAAGACCGACGACCGCGAGAACGAGATCGCCCGCCCGCTCGGCGAGCGCCGGCGGCTCTACCGCGAGGTGCTGGCGCAGAGCGCGCTGCGGGTGCTGCACGAGCTGTTCCGGGCCGACCGGCACGAGCAGCTCGCCTCGGTCGCGCTGGACGGGTTGGTGGACGGCGTCGACCCGGCCACCGGGCAGCAGGTCGAGCGGGTGCTGCTGGCGCTGAACGTCGGGCGGGTCGACTTCTCGCGTGTGGCGCTGGGCCGGGTGGTGCCGGTGGACTGCGTGGCGGGCCTGGGCGGCCGCCTGTCGGTACGGCCCGACCTGCTGGAGGAGGTCCGGGCGGCGGACCGGCTGCCGGCTCGCCTCGAGGAGGTTGTTCAGCCGGCCGAGGATCCGGACGGTCCGGACCTCTTCGCGATGGATCCGATCGCCTTCGAGGAGCTGATCGCCGAGCTCTTCAAACGCCGGGGATTCCGGGTGATGACCACCGCTCGCAGCGGGGACGAGGGCGTCGACGTCCTGGCCGAGGACCTCGACCCGCTGACCGGCGGAAAGATCGTCATCCAGGCCAAGCGCTACCGGCACACCGTCCCGCCCACCGCCGTCCGGGACTTGGACAGCACCGTCCGCCACCACGGCGCGCGCCAGGGGATCCTGGTCACCACGGCCGGCTTCGGGCGGGGCTCGTACAGCTACATCCAGGGCAAGCCGCTCTCCCTGGTGACCGGTCCTGAGCTGGTGAAGGTGCTGGCCGAGCACGGACTGCGCGGGCGACTCGGCGGACCGCCACCCGCGACGGCCGCCCTCGAGGTCGAGATCGGCTGGCAGGAGCACAGCCCGGACGGCGCCCCGGTGGAACTGGACGTCTGCGCCTTCCTCTGCGCGGGGGGCCGACTGGTCGACGACGACCACTTCGTCTTCTTCAACAACCTCGCCGACCCCGCCGGCGCCGTCTCACTGACGGCGGCCAGCACGACGGCACCCGGCGGCACGCGGTCCGTCCGCCTGTCGCTCGCCCTCGACCGGCTGGCCCCCGCCGTGGACGAGATAGCGCTGGCCGTCGCCACCGACGACCAGTCACCGCCCCCGCTGCCGCTGGGCTCCGTCAGTGGCCTGACCCTGCGGGCCCGGCGCGGTCCGCAGGACGCCGCGCCGGTCCGCTGGGAGGGCGCCACCGCCGGCGTCCCGCAGAGCGCGATGGTCATCGGCTCGTTCCGCCGCAGCCCGACCGGCTGGCACTTCGCCCCCTCCGGCGACACCGTCCCCGGCGGCCTCCTCGGCCTGGCCCGCCGCTGGGACGTCACGGTGGGCTGAGCGGAAATGGATTGGACGGGATGATGCTCGGGCTTGTAGCTTGCAGTCGACCGCGACAACGCCCGAGGAGGTGAGACCCCATGAACGCTGTATCGATGTGGGTGCTCCCCCTTGCCGTCACGGTCGGGCGATTGACGTAGGTGTCGCCGGGAGCGCCTCGACACAAGGCACTCCCGAAAGGCAACACCCCATGAACTCTCTGCAATTCACCGCCGAGTCGTCGTCGAACGGCATGGTCGAACGCCACTTCACCGTCGGCGGCATCCCCGGCGTCCCCGGCGTCCTCTGGTCGCCGGCCTCCGGCGTGGCCGATCGCGCGCCCCTGGTCCTGATGGGCCACGGCGGCGGCGCCCACAAGAAGCACCCGGCGATGGCGGGCCGGGCACAGCGCCTGGTGACCGGCTGCGGCTTCCATGTCGCCGTCATCGACGCGCCCGGTCACGGCGACCGGCCGCGCACCGCGCAGGACGAGCAGGACATCGCCGTGCTGCGCAGGGCGCAGGCGGCGGGCGAGCCGGAAGGGCCGATCATCGTCCCCTACAACGCCCGCCTGGCGGAGCTCGCCGTGCCCGAGTACAAGGCGACCCTGGACGCCCTCCAGGAACTCCCGGAGATCGGCACCGACGGGCCGGTGGGCTACGTCGGCATCGGCCTGGGCACCGCGATCGGCCTGCCGCTGGTGGCGATCGAGCCCCGGATCACGGCCGCGGTCTTCGGCATGCACTGGCCCGATGCCCTGGTCGAGAAGGCGAAGCAGATCACCGTCCCGATCGAGTTCGCCATGCAATGGGACAACGAGCGCATCCCGCGCGAGGCCAGCCTCGCGCTGTTCGACGCCTTCGCCTCGCAGGAGAAGACGCTGCACGCCAACGCGGGCAAGCACTTGGACATGCCCAGGTTCGAGGTCGACAGCTCGGTCCGGTTCTTCGCCCGCCACCTCGGCCGGGCGCTGACCTCACCGGCCTGACAGTGAGCTGTAGCGGCGTCCGTCCGGCTTGCCGGCCGGACGTCGCTACCGCCGACCGAAGACCGACTACCCCAACTACCAACCGAATGCGAGCCCTGGCACGAGCAGCCCGGCCAAGCCGCCGTACGGAATGCGCTGCAGGACGGTCCCATCCCGTTCCGACACGATCCCGGACTCGGTCAACCGCGCTCTCGTCCGGCCGGACCGCGCAACCACCCCTGGCGGTACCGCGGATGTGGAACTGCTCGACATGGCTGCGCCATCCCCCTCGACTGATCATCTGATCGTGATCGTGATCGTAAAGCCTGCCGTCGAGATGGCCACGAGGCCTTGTCACGCAGCCTTGCTACGAGTAACCGCTGGCGCGCTCCCGCGTGTTCGGGGCACGATGCGAGGATGGAGCCGTACAGCCCGTACCCGAAGATTCCCGAGCGCCAGGGCCTCTCGAACTATCGCGCCCAGGCCTGGGCCGTCACCGAGAAGGCGCACGGCGCTCACGTTGCCGTGAACTGCCGGCCTGACGGGAGTGTGCTGGCCGCCAGCCGCAAACGTCCATTGGGCAGCGCGGAGTTGGACGGCTTCTTCGGCCTCTCGCGGATCTGGCCGCAACTCAGTGTCGCGGCCCAGCGGTACGCCGCGCTGCTGCGTGGGCACTACGGTCCCGACGCCGAGGTGACGGTGTTCGGCGAGCTGGCCGGTGGTCACTACCCGCACCCTGACGTACCCGCGGTGCCCGGCTATGAGCCCGTGCAGACGGGCGTCTGGTACTCGCCTCGCGTGGAGTTGCTGATGTTCGACACGGCGGTGGACACCGCTGGAGATCGGGTCTGGATCAGCCAGCAGCGGATGCGCGATGCCGCCGTGCGCGCCGGGCTACTGTGCGTTCCGCTGCTCGCCGTCGGGCCGCTGCACCGCGTCCAGGGCGTAACTCCGGGCGGCAGCACACTCATTCCGGCGCTGCTCGGCTTGCCTGCCATCCCCGACAACCGCGCTGAGGGGATCGTGGTCGCGGTCGCGGAGGAGTGGCGCGGGGAGGCGCGCCCGCAGGCCAAGGCGAAGATCGACCGGTTCGCGGAGGACTCCCGCTACGACGGTTCCCGGCCGTACGCGCCGCCGCCGGACGGTGCGGCCGGGCTGCCCGCGTGGCTGCTGGCCGAAGCCGTCGCACTGCTCGCCCCCGCACGAGCGGCCGCCGCGGTGAGCAAGCTCGGCCCCGGCGTTCCGTTGGACGCGGTGGCGCAGGAGATCGTCGCCGATGCGCTGGCCGATCTGGACACCGCCGTCGGCGGCCTGGCCGAGCACGCCGAGCCGTGCCGACGGGCCCTCATACCGGCGGCGCGGGTTCTGGCGCAGCACGACGCAGAAGACCGCGCCACCCGGCGGCTGTAACACGCCGACCGCGCCACGGCGCGGAGGCTGCCTGCCGCCAAGCGCTACGCGCCCCGCCTTGTCGCCGCGCTCGCCGCTCTGCTCCGGCGGATCTAATCCTCGTGACGGACCTCGACCGAAAGTTCTCGCCACGAAGCAGGCAGCCGTACCAGATCGACGACAGCGGGCGCACCGTTGGCCCGTACAGTCCCGTCCGGACGAAAGTGAACTATCGTCCCGGTCTCGTCGCTACCGGGGATGGGCACCAGGTCAGTGACCGGCACACCGTGTTCATATCGCTGCGTCCAGGCGCCGTTGCGGCGTCGGTTGGTATGGACGAGCCATTCACTCAATGCTGCGACGACGGAGATGCCACGGCGTGGATGCCCGTCGGGAAGTAGCTGCGCATCAGGAGAGTCGAAGAACCGCAAGTCCTTCGTCGACATGACCGGCTTTCTCACCACGCGGCCACGGTCATCGACACGAGTGGCGGTGCCGCGGCCGTCGTCGGACACAGACACCGAGCCATCACGGTGGAAGGTGACAACGCACCGGCCGCCGCTACTGGACTGCGCCTCATCGGCCGCATAGGCGATGACCTCAAGAACCAGGTGCTGCACGCCGCCAGGGGCGAACGTAGCCGGATCGCGGCGGATGCGTGCGAGATGGTCGCCGTCCACGGCGATCGCCCAATCGTGCGTCGAGTTCTGCAGCGGGCTCGTTGGAGTGTCCATCCGAACAGTCTTCCAACTGGAGGCGACGCACTCCAGCCAACCCATACATCTTGACAATACTTCGCCTGCCCCTAAGTGCTGACCGTCTGAAGTCGCCCCCGCCGCCGTGCCACCCGGTAGCGTGAGCACATCCCAGCAGGGAGTCACCGCCATCGCCACGGCACAGCGAACGGACCGCGCCATGACCGCACAGCCGATCGAGCACTACGGCTCACCGGACAACCACAGCCCCCAGACGATCCGCGAGTTCCGCGCGGTCCTCACTGGGTCGGACCTGATCCGATTCAACCGCGAGATCGACGACGTGCCCCTGCACGAGATCCGCCAGTACCTCAAGGGCTGGCAGCACCTGTTGCACCTGCGGACGATCCCCGAGATCGGCGAGGCGCTGCGCACCGCCGGCTCGCGGCCCCGCACGCCGATCGGCGAGATCTTCCCCGAGTGGGAGGACGTCAGTGTCTGACCTGCTCGCCATCTCGCTGGAAGACTCGGCGCGGGTCTCAGCCATCGCCATGACGCCGGGGCAGCGCAATAAGTTGATCTACACCCTCCAGTGTCTTCAGCGGGACCCGGAGATCGGCATGCCGTACACGGCTGGCGACGACGTGTCCGGCCGGGTCGTCGTGGTGCCCAGGGACGACGCAGTGCCGGGCATGAACATCGTCTACCGCATCCTCGATGGGGAGATCATCGTCGTTCACATCCTGGCCGGCCCATGACGGACTGACTCCAAGACTCCCATCGCGCCCCCAATACGCCCTCCCATCAGGCAGGTTTGACAATTGCTCCGGCTGTAGCACGCCGGCCGCGCCACGGCGCAGTGTGTTGTGTCAGCAGCTGGTGGGTAGGGCTGACAGGCCGCAAGTAGCCGCAACCGACTCGGCACAGGAGATGGCCATGAGCCTAGAGTTCTTCGGGATCGACCCTGAGACGGAGAAAGACGGCTCGCCCACGGTGTGGGTCGAGGACGAGACTGCGGATCTGATCTTTCAGGGCGAGACAGCAGATACGTTGCTGGCCGCTGAAGTTGGCGGCAAGAGCTGGGCACCCGGCCACTCGGCCGGGATTCCTGCTCACGAGTCAGTCATTCGGATCCCGGCACGCATGGTGCCGATCATCAGGAAGGCGTGCGATGCCGCAGAACGCAGGGCAGCCGGTGGTGCCCAGCTTTGATGACCTGCTGGCCAGGGCGCAACGGTCAGCCGTGCATCTGGAGATGCGAGACGCCTACAGCGTCGGTGGCGAGTCCTCCGGCTTCAGGCGGTGGCAGAAGACCGGCGAGCGGGACAACGACCCGAACTCGGACTACTGGCGGCCGTGGGTCGAGCAGATCGCAGCGACTGTTGCCCGCGGCGTAGTGATCCGCCGCGCCCGGATCGTGTCAGAGCCTGTGACCGACTACATCCGGTACGAACACGGCGGGACCGTCGTCAACCTCGCATCCGGGGAACAGGTCCGGTGGTTGTCGAGGCGTCAGGCGTCAGACCTGGCACTTCCGGGAAATGACTTCTGGGTCTTCGATGGAGAGACGGTCGTCTTCAACTATTTTACCGGCTACGGAGATTGGGCGGAGCCTCCGAAAGAACTGCGGGCTGAGCCGGCTGTGGCGAAGTTGTGCGTAGACGCCTTCGAAGCAGTCTGGGAGCGGGCCATCCCGCACGACCAGTACAACGTCTGACCCTCGCCGCAGCAGCTACGAACACCGGACACTCAGCTCATGCCGTCAGCTTCCCCGTCATCCAGCGCCCAAGCCGCACGGAAGGCACTCGCAGATCGACTTCAGGGCATCCGGAAGGCTGCGGGGATCAACGGGCGTGAACTGTCTGCCCGGTGTGGCTGGCACCCTGCCAAGACCTCACGCATCCAGGACGGCAAAGCCGCGCCGTCCGAGGCTGACATCAGGACGTGGTGTGCGGCGTGCGGAGCCGGAGATCAGGCAGAGGACCTGATCGCGGCGTCAAGGGCCGTCGAGTCCATGTACATGGAGTGGCGAAGGCTTCGGGCCGGCGGTCTTCGGAGTCTCCAGGACTCGTACGCCAAGCTGTACGAGGAGACCAGGGCGTTTCGCTTCTACACCTCGGACGTGATCCCTGGGGTTCTCCAGACCTCGGCCTATGCCACGGCGATCATGTCCCGCTTCGCCGATGCGAGCCGGACGCCCGACGACATGGAACGGGCCATCGCCGCCAAGATGGAGCGAGCGAGGGTGATCCATACAGGCAATCACCGTTTCGTGTTCGTCGTTGAAGAGTCCGTGCTGCGCTACCGCCTCGGGAACGCGGAGACGATGGCCGGTCAACTCGGGCACCTGCTCGCCGTTATCCCGCTGCCGCGTCTCAGCTTGGGGATCATCCCATTCACAGCTGAGCGGACGATCTGGCCCGTGGAGTCCTTCCGGGTCTACGACGATCAGCGAGTGCAAGTCGAACTCGTCTCAGCTGCCGTGAACGTGACGACGCCGAGCGAGGTGCGCGAGTACGTGCGAAGGTTCGCTGAGCTGCAATCACTTGCCGTCTATGGGGCGGGGGCTCGGGCTCTGATCACGGCGGCGGTAGAGGCTCTGGGCTGATCAGAGCCGCAACTACCCGCAACTTTCTTGAGGCTGGCTGCTGGCTCTTCCTACGCTCATGACGAGCGATCGCCCGCCCGGCCCGATGCCGCTGCAGGGCAACGCCACCGCCAACGACGTCGAGTAGGAGGAACCCATGCGTATCGAGATCATCGTGTCCAAGCACAAGGGAGCCGAGAAGCCCCCGCCGAAGCACCAGGGCAACCCCGCCCCGGAGAACCCCAACCCGCCGCAGAAGTAGGGGTGGCAGGCGTGCCGATCCACCCAGGGAAGCCTCACCCCGACCCGGTGCCGCCACCGCCGACCCCGAGCCCTGCCCGCAAGGGCTGACAGAATGGCAGGCCCCTCACGGTGTGCCACGTGAGGGGCCTGCCCCCACTTGCAAGGGAGAGCGTCAATGACTGACGACCGTCTTGTCATCTCGTACGAGTCGCGCCATTTCGCCGACGTGGACTGGTCGTTGAAGGCGGACCGCTGGACGGCGAACTTCTACGAGAACGGGGTTGCCCGGGTGTTCGGTACGGCAGAGATCACCCGCGTCGTCCCCGGCGTCACCCCGAACCCGCGCGCGGCCCTGGCGAACGACCCCGGCTATCTCGAACGCATTCCCCGCGTGATCTTCACCGAGGATGGCGGCCTGGCCCCAGCGCTGGCCGAGATGGAGCCGACGCTTCTGCTCTTGCTGGAGTCGGTCCACGTCACGGACGAGTGGCGCGGCAAGGGGGTGGGCATGAGCCTGGCCGTCACCGCGCTCCGTCGGTTGGCCGTCCCCGGGACGGTTGCCATCTGCTATCCGGCACCGCTTCACGACCACGGGCCGGACGAACCGTGCAGCTACGAGTCTGACGACCCGGAAGTCCGGCGGCCGGACGAGGAGGCCGTGGCCAAACTCCGGAAGGCGTGGGAACGGCACGGGTTCCGCCCGATCGGCGAAGGCGTGTACGCCCTGGCTCTGGACTGTCCGGCCCCTTGAACCGTCCCCGCCGGCGGCCGTAGAACGAGCAGCGGGGCGGCCGGAGTTGATCAGACGGACCCGAACTCGCCCGCCTTGATGCCGGCGACGAACGCGGCGAACACGTCAGCAGGGAACACCAGGGCCGGGCCGGACGGGTCCTTCGAGTCACGGACGGGGACGATGCCGGGGAAGTTGGGCGCGGCCTCGACGCAGCTGCCGCCGTTGCCGCTGTAGGACGACTTGAACCAAGCAGCGCCGGACAGGTCGGTGTGGGTCATGGCGGACTTCCTTCCCTACCTTGTGAACCGCGTTTCAAGGTCTCTGCATACCCAGCAGCGCACGTACTGAAGCCCCCGTGAGGCCTGAGCGGCTTCACAGGGGCCAGTGGCGTGGCAGGAGTTGGTCAGACGGTCCCGAACTCGCCCGCCTTGACGCCGGCGACGAACGCGGCGAACACGTCAGCGGGGAAGACCAGGGCGGGACCGGACGGGTCCTTCGAGTCACGGACGGGGGTGACGCCGGGGAAGTTGGGGGCCACCTCTACGCAGGTGCCGCCGTTGCCACTGTGGGACGACTTGAACCAAGCGGCGCCGGTCAGGTCTACATTGGTCATGATTGAAGTTCCTCTCGGGCCTTGCTGATCAGGGTCAGAGATGCAGCCTGCGTGAGCGCTTCCACCTGGAGCTGATGGTAGGCCCTTTCCCATGCGCTGATGGTCTTCTCCCGCCTGACCACGTGGCCTTCGTCGGCCGACTCGGCATAGCCGACCACGGATCGGTCGGCGAAGGTCAGCAAGGTCATGACAGCAGTAAACGGAACGAGCTCCGCCATCCTGAACGGCGCCACCTGGATGATCACTTGCGGCCGCGCCGCGAGGGCGACCAGGTGGTCAAGCTGGGCCCCCATGGTCTTCGCGCCACCGATCGGCTGCCGTAGGCAGTTCTCGGCAATGACGGCGTGGATGAGCGGCGGCATTTCCCGCTTGAGGAGTCGTTGCCGGGTGGTGAGGAACTTCAAGCGCTCGTCTGCTTGCTCCTGGGTGGCGCCCGCGCGGGCAACTCCTGCCGCTTCGATCGCGGCGGCGTAGTCCAAGGTCTGGAGAAGTCCCGGGATCCGGTTCGGTTCAAAGATCCGGATCTCCACCGCCCGCGTCTCCTGCGCCGCGTGCTCGGGGAAGCCTTCGATGAAGCCCCGTCGACGGGCGCCGATCCACATCAGTTCAAGCGTCTGGCCGGTCCCAAGCGCCGCATCTGCCGACTTCGCGAACTTCAACGAAGTTGATTTGCGCCCTGTTTCTACCGCCGAGACGTAGCTCGCCGAGCACTTGATGCGCTCGGCCAGCTCAGCCTGCGACCAGCCACGAGCCTCCCGGGAGCTGCGAAGCTGCGAGCCGAAGGCGGCGCGCGGAGATGATTGGGGGTCAAGTTCCTTGCGGTTCAACGGTCATCACCAACAATACCTAGCCGATGGACAGGTTGAAGAGTTTCCGATCCTACGTCACAGTGAGCACCCCCGGTAGTGGTTTCGCTACAGAGAGGAACTGACTCATGTCCATCCTGAGTAGGCAGATCCATGCCCAACGCCAGCAAGCACGCATCGCAGTAACGAAGTTGACCGCCGCGCTGACCCGCGCAGGGTCGCCGCTTCCATCCGTCGGCATCGACCCGGCTTCGGCTCTGACCGGCACCGTCCTGGTCGACCTCGGTCGTGCCCGGTCGGATGTGGTCATTCAGATCGCCGAACTGATCCTTGAGGGACTGGACGCCCGTGACAAGCAACAGAGTTGAGTCCCAAGAGGACCGGATGGTCCGCGAGCTCCGCGAAGCCGCGCAGCGGGCCGTCGACGCGCTGGTGGATGCGCTGGAGCTCAACGGCCTGCCGCCGCTGCCCGGCCTGGAGGGGGGCAGGGTCACCCTCCACCCGCGTGGCGTCCACATCGAGATCGGCGGGTGCAATGTGCGCACCGTGCAGGCGATCGCCGATTTTCTCAAGGATCACGCGCGCTGCTCGGGCCGCGTTCTCCCCGGCACGGTCGTCGTGCCCACTGGACTGGCCGAACTGCCCACTGTGCGAATGGAATTGAGCGAATGATCAGCACCAGCACCAACGATCCCGACGACGTCCCCCCGACCGGCTCCTACGTCGTCGACCGCAAGTCGCTGCGCATCCTGGTCATCATGGACAACCGCCACGGCGAGCTCTACCTCCGCCCACCCGGCGGCGGCATCGAGATCACCCGCACACCCGACCAGATCCGCCCCGCCGACCGCGCCGAAACCCTGCGCGGCCGCGTCGCCAAAGCCAACCTCGACGCCGAACACGGCTGCGCCGGCTGACCGACCCCACCCCCGCCGACCCCCACCCCCCACCGCCGCCGAAAAGATCTTGACACCCGGATTCCCAGCTGTGATCTTGTCGAGGCCCTGCACGAAGCCCGACATCAAGAGGATCCCGCCGTGATGCATTCAGATGAGACCCCCGGCAACTCGGCGCGCCGAACATTCCTCACCAGGACCGTCGCCGGGCTCGCAGGCGCAGGGGCTGCTACCACCCTCCTGGCAGCGACCCCGGCCCAGGCGGCAGTGCTGCCCACCACTTCACTGGACTGGTAAGACGTCAAGAACTACGGTGCGATCGGCGACGGCACCACCGACGACACCGCAGCCCTTCAGAGCGCCATAGCCGCCGCTGCCACAGCCGGCGGCGGCACGGTCTATCTTCCGACCGGACGGTACAAGATCACCGGCGCGCTCCCGATCTCCAGCGGGCTGCGGATCATCGGCGCCGGTCAGAAGGCCTCCGTCATCACCTCCACCTCCGCCGGGAGCATTTTCTCCTTCCCGGCCCCTGTCGCTCCCTCCACCGCTACCTCCTGGTGGGAAGTCGCCCATCTGACGGCGGTCAACTCCGGTGGCCACATCTTCCAGGCCGCGATCAACCTGTCGGCGTTCCACGTCCACCACTGCTCGTTGCAGAGCAACAGCAACATCGGCTCGATCTGGACGCAGTCGTCGGGCCAACTGGTCGAGGCGTACTTCAGTTACTGCGACCTCTCCCAGGGCGGTTCCGCGCCCAGCGTGGCCGCCTTCAACCTCGTCGATCCCAACGGCGGCTTCAACGCCTGCGTCTGGGAGAAGTGCGTCTGCACGATGGAGAACCCGTCGACGGCGTACTTCTTCAACTGGGTCTCCACGAACAGCGAGAACTTCTCCTACGGCAACGTGTGGCGCGATGTCGTCTTCGAGCAGTGCGCTGCTGGAGCCATCTACGCCCTCGCGCACTTCGGGGCGGTGCTGGACAACGTCTCGCTGTGGGACTGCAATCAGTTGGGAGCGGGATCGACTTCCACGGCCGATCTCATCTACTTCGGCAGGAACGCCTCGAACCTCGGGTCGCGCGGCATCAGCATCAAGAACTGCATGCGATCGGACTCCACGCTCGGCACCGGCAAGTACGACATCGCCTTCGACGCATGGACCCAGCAGGTACTCATAGAGAACTACCGGGCCACTCCCGACAACGCGGCGATCAACCTCGGGGGCCTCACCGGAGCGCAACTGGTGGGCCTCTCGGTCGGGGTGAGGGTCGATGGGGCCACGCCGACCGTGACCGCCGCCAGCTGTGCGGGCACGAGCGCGCCGACTCCGACCGTCAACGCCGGCCCGGCGGGAATGTACGGGAGCCTCACCTGGGGCACCGGCACGTCGACCCAGGCGGGCGGACAGGTCGCTGTCACCTTTGGAGCACCCGCGGCCCACCTGCCGGCCGTGACCGTCGGCGCTTCGAACGCGGCCGCGGCCGGCCTGCAGCTGTACGTCACGAACGTGACCACCACGGGCTTCACCATCGCCAGCGCTGTCGCGCCGGCCTCCAGCCAGCCGAACACCGCCTACAGCGTCAACTGGCAGGCGACCTGTCAGTGATCCTCACCTGAGACCAGGACCACGGTGCTCCAGCTCACGCCGTCGCGGCCGTGCAGATCGGCGCGCCCGCTGACGTCCAGCTCGTGCAGGCCGAAGCGTTCGGCGAGTTCGAGGGTCTCGGCCACGGTCACGTCGAACATCCGCCGACCGGGCGGGACCGGGCCGTGCCGCAGGGTGATGACCACCCGACCGCCGTCGGCCAGCAGTTCACGGATCCGCCGCATCGCGTCGAGCCGCTCGCTCCGGTCCAGGTGCATCCACACGGCGGTGAGCAGGACGAGGTCGAACGCGCCCGCCAAGCGGTCCAGCGCGGGAAGCACGTCGTCGACCCAGTCGATCGCCGATCCCGCGTGCAGCCGTCGGCCGATCGCCCGCAGCTCCGGTGTGGGCTCCACCGCGGTTACGCGGTGGCCGAGTTCGGCCAGGGCAGCCGCGTCACGACCCGTGCCCGCGCCGATGTCCGCGATCCTGCTCGGCGCCGGCGGGAACCAGCGGAGGGCATCGCGGTGGACCTCGTCGAAGGTGACGCTCTCGTACTGCTGCGCCAGCTCGTCAGCCGCGGGACCGTATCCCGCGCTGCCGGCCGGTCGCCGCCCGGCCGCTGTCGCTTCCTCAGCCCTGTCGAAAGCCCTGTCGAATCTCTGCACGCACGAACGGTACGCCACGGTACGCCACCGTGCGGCGCGGCGCAGGTACGGTGGCGGGGACGTCAACTCCGAGTAGGGAGCACTCCCCCGTGTCCTTCGAGCACCTCCTGGCCGCCGCGCCGACACCTCGATTCGGGCTGGGCCTGGCCGCGCTGGGCCGGCCCGGCTACATCAACCTCGGCCGGGCCGAGGACCTCCCGGTCGAGCGCACGGTGTCCGCGCTGCGTGAACGCGCCCACGAGGTGCTCGACGCCGCCTACGCGCAGGGCGTGCGCTACCTGGACGCGGCCCGCTCCTACGGTCGCTCGGAGGAGTTCCTCGCCGAGTGGCTCGAACGCCGGCCGGAGGTCGGGGACGTCGTGGTCGGCAGCAAGTGGGGCTACACCTACACGGCCGACTGGCGGGCCGATGCGCAGGTGCACGAGGTCAAGGACCACAGCGTGCAGTCCTACGACCGCCAGGTGGCCGAGAGCCGCAGCCTGCTCGGCAAGCGCCTTGACCTCTACCAGATCCACTCCGTCACGCCGGACAGCCCCGCCCTCACCGACCCCGTTCTGCACCGCCGGCTGGCGGGGCTGGCCGCCGAGGGCGTGCGCATCGGGCTGTCGACCAGCGGCCCGTCCCAGGCGGACGCCATCCGTGCCGCGCTCACCGTCACGGTGGACGGTGAGCCGCTCTTCCGCAGCGTGCAGGCCACCTACAACCTGCTCGAACCCTCGGCCGGTGACGCCCTCGCCGCGGCGCACGACGCCGGCTGCCTCGTCATCGTCAAGGAGGGCATGGCCAACGGGCGCCTGGCCGGCCGCGCCACCGACGCGGTGGAGTCCGCCGTCCTGCGCCGGGTGGCCGAGGAGGCGGGCGCCGGCTGCGACGCGGTCGCCCTGGCCGCCGTCCTCCACCAGCCCTGGGCCGACGTGGTGCTGTCCGGCGCCGCCACCGTCGATCAGCTCGGCAGCAACCTGCGGGCCGCCGCCGTTCAGCTCGACGCGGACCAGCTCGCGGGACTGGCCACGCTGGCCGAACCCGCCCGCGCGTACTGGCAGCACAGGTCGGGGCTGCCCTGGAGCTGAGCCTCGCACCGGCAGGGCAGGGGGCGGCTCCCCCGGTCGCCGGGTGGTGCGGGCAGCGGCAGCGGAAGGACGAGCAGCAGGGCGACGGTGAGCAGCAGGTAGGCGTTGGCGCCCAGGAAGTCGCCGAGGCCGCTGGTCGGTTGGTGCCAGAGCCAGACCAGGCCACTGGTCAGCACCAGGTAGCCGGCCCCGGCGCCGGTGAGCAGCAGCTGTCGGCGCCGCCGGCTCGGGGCGCGCAGCCCGGCGTCGGCGAGGGCGAGCAGCGCGGGGAGCGTCCAGACCAGGTGGTGCACCCAGGCGATCGGGCTGACCAGGCAGGACGCCAGGCCGGTGAGGGCGAAGCCGGTCGCCTGGTCGCCGCGCCTGGCGGCTGTGCGGGACCGGTAGGCCCAGACGGCGAGCGCCAGCAGCACGGCCGCCAGCCAGGGGCCGCGGCTGGGCGCGGTCGGTGCGAGCCGGGCCAGCATGCCCTGGAGCGACTGGTTGGAGACGTAGTCGAGCCGGCCGATCCGGCTGGTGTTCCAGAGCGCGTCGGTCCAGAAGAACCGCGAGGCCTGCGGTGCGAGCAGCTGGCCGAGCAGGGTCGCGCCGAGGGCCGTGCCGGCGGCGACCAGCGCGGCTCGCCGCCGTCCGGCGATCAGCAGGTAGCCGATGAAGAGGACCGGAGTGAGCTTGAGCGCGGCTGCCAGGCCGGTCCCGATTCCTGCGAACCGGCCCTTCCTGTCCGCAAGTTGGCGGTAGTCGGCGAAGACCAGGGCCATCAGCAGCAGGTTGATCTGGCCGAAGCTGAAGGTGTCCCGCACCGGGTTGAGGATCGCGAAGGCGCAGGCCGCCAGACCGAAGGCGAACCACCGGTCCCAGCCCTGGCGGCGGGCGATGGGATCGACCAGCCAGTACAGCAGTGCGGCGCTGGCCGCGACGCTCAGTACGGTGGCGACGGCGATCGCGGTGTGCCAGCCGACCAGGGCCATCGGCAGCATGCAGAGCGCTGCGAACGGCGGGTAGGTGAAACCGTAGCCGGTGCCTGGGCGTTGGTAGTCGTACAGCCGGCCGCCGTGGATCCAGTGCTGGACGGTGCCGTAGTAGACGCCCACGTCGAACCAGCCGCGGTGGCCCGGGATGACGGCGAGGAAGATTCCGGCGGCGGCCGCCAGTGCGGACAGGACCGTTAGTTTCAGCAGTAGTTGACGATACGTCACCATCCTGATCGGTACTCCTTGATCGGTGCGCCGAGCAGCCGCAGACTGCACAGGACGGCCAGGGCGGCGGCACCGCCCGCCAGGGCGATCGCCAACTGCTCGCGGTCCGGGGTGAATCCGTCCGGCACGACCACGAGGGCCAGCAGGCCGCTGACGACCGGTGCCCAGCTGCGGACCGGGCCTTCGGGGGCGGCCGCGGCTATCAACACGACGGCCCAGAGCGCATACCAGGGGCGGATCGCCGGCCCGAGGGCGACCACCGCCGCCAGGCCGAGCCCCAACGCGTAGACGGCGCCCAAGTGTTGGTTGCGGATCCGGATGGCGAGCACGGCGAGCACGACCGCGGCGGCCGCCAGCCCCAACCAGCGTGCGGCCGCGACGGCCATCGGGGCGAGCCCGGGCAGCCAGATCGCCAGCACCCGGCCGACGGCCCAGCCGAGCGCGCCGGTCAGCGACCAGCTCCCGGCCGAGACGGGAACTGTCAGCGCGTGGATCCAGCCGTAGCCCGTCCCGGTCAGCAGGGTCACCGCGACCGTCGTCAGCGAGGCCACCGCACCGGTGCCGAGTGCGGCACGCAACAGCCGGGCCCGACCATGGAGTTGGCCACTCCACAGCAGCAGCACGACCGGCAGGCCGAGCACGGCCGGCAGCTTGACCAGGGCCGCGAGAGTCACCAGGAGGCCCGCCGGCACCGGGTGGCCACCCAGAGCCGCCAGGAGGCCGCCCACCAGCAGGGCGAGCAGCAGGGCGTCGTTGTGCGCGCCCGCCAGCAGATGGAAGAGCAGCAGCGGGTTGAGCGCGCCGAGCCAGAGCGCCGCCGCGGGGTCCACCCCGCAGGCGCGGGCCAGCGCGGGCAGCAGCACCACCAGCACGCCGGTCGACACGACCGCGACCAGGCGCAGGCCGAACACGCCGGTGTGCAGCCCCGGGCCGAACAGCCGCTCGGTGGCGGAGGCGACGGCGAGGAAGACCGGCCCGTACGGCGCCGGGGTGTGCTGCCAGACGCCGGGCACCTGGTCGGCCAGCGGCCCGCCGAGCGCGGCCGGGCCGTGCGTGTAGACGTCCACCCTGGCCTGCACCAGCGCGCCCTGGGCGAGGTAGCTGTAGACGTCCCGGCTGAACAGCGGCGGGCCGAGCAGCAGCGGCGCGGCCCAGCAGGCGAGCGTGTGCAGCAGCCAGCGTTCGCCGGGGCCAGTCGCTGGACGGCGGCCCGGAGCAGCACCGATCACCAGGCCCAGCAGCAGCCAGCCGGCGACCAGCAGCACCATGCCGAAGTACGCGAGGAACAGGCCGAGTTCGGCCAGGTACGGCGGGACGCCCACCGGCCCCGCGCCCGAGGCCAGTCCGCCCACCGCGAGCGCCGCCGACCCGGCCAGCCCCAGGCGTCGGCAGTGCTGCGCGTCGGCGGTCAGGCCCAGGCCCGGGTTCGGCATGCGGGGAACGCTGACGTGATGCCATGACCGGGAGGCGGCATCCAGGCACCCACCGCATGACGTTTTATCTGACGGTCGGTCTCAGGGGTGGATGTCATACCAGCGGAGGAGAAGAACCCCCGCCGACCCTCCATGCGGGGTAGCGGCAACCGTCCGCGGGGGCGACAGATCGGGGGGTGACGGCAAAGAGACTGTAAAGGAGCAGACCAGCGCCCAACCCAGGATCAGCGCCCAACCCGCAGGAGATTCCCGATGACCATGACAGCGACCGCCACGTACGCCGCCGCCGGAGCCACCGGTCTGAGCAAGGTCTACGGTGAGGGCGAGACCCGGGTGGTGGCGCTCGACCAGGTGAGCGTGGAGTTCCGGCGCGGCGAGTTCACCGCGATCATGGGGCCGTCCGGTTCCGGCAAGTCGACCCTGATGCACTGCATGGCCGGCCTGGACACCGCCAGCGCGGGCTCCACCCGGATCGGCGACATGGAGCTGGTCGGCCTGCCCGACAAGGCGCTGACCAAGCTGCGGCGCGACAAGATCGGCTTTGTCTTCCAGGCCTTCAACCTGCTGCCGACCCTCACCGCGCTGGAGAACATCACGCTGCCGATGGACATCGCCGGTCGCAAGGTCGACCAGGTGTGGCTGGACCGGGTGGTGGACACCGTGGGCCTGTCCGGGCGGCTCGCGCACCGGCCGAGCCAGCTCTCCGGCGGCCAGCAGCAACGCGTGGCCTGCGCCCGGGCGTTGGCCAGCCGACCCGAGATCGTCTTCGCCGACGAGCCCACCGGCAACCTGGACTCCCGTTCGGGCGGCGAGATCCTCTCCTTCCTGCGCAACTCGGTGCGCGAGCTGGGCCAGACCGTGGTGATGGTCACCCACGACCCGGTGGCGGCCTCGTACGCGGACCGGGTGGTCTTCCTGGCGGACGGCCGACTGGTCGACGAGCTGCAACTGCCCACCGCCGACAGCGTGCTGGACCGGATGCGCCGCTTCGACGCCAAGGGCCGTACGAGCTGACCTCCGTCGCCTCCGCCCGCCCGTCCAGCGACCTCCCCCAGAACTGAGACCCATGTACCGCACCGCTCTGCGCAACGTCCTGGCCCACAAGGCCCGGCTGCTGATGACCGTGCTCGCCGTGCTGCTCGGCACCGCCTTCGTGGCCGGCACCCTCGTCTTCACCGACACCCTCGGCAGCGCCCTGAAGTCCGAGAACGCCAAGAGCTACATCGATATCGCCGTCACCGTCAGCGACCGCGACGCGGTGAGCAACGGCTACGACCGTGGCGGCCGCAGCAGCGCCGGCACGGCCGCCGGCCTCACCGACGACGTCCGGCGCAAGATCGCCGCGCTGCCCGGCTCGGCCGACGCCCGCGGAGTGGTCAGCGGCTTCGCCGGGATCGCCGACAAGCACGGCTCGCTGATCGGCGACGGCTTCTCGACCACGGGCACCAACTACGTTCCCGGCCCGGACGGCAAGGACAGCCGCTACCCGCTGGTCGACGGCCGCGGTCCGGTCGCGCCGGGCGAGGTGGCGCTGGACGCCAGGACCGCCGAGAAGGGCGGGTTCAAGGTCGGCGACACCGTACGGGTGGCCGTCAACGGCCCGGTGATGCAACTGAAGCTGGTCGGCACCCTGCACACCAATGACCCGCGGATCTCGGCCGGCGGCTCGCTGGCCGCCTTCGACACCGCCACCGCGCAGACCCTCTACCTCTCCCCCGGCCGGTTCAACGAGCTGGACGTCAAGGGCAGTCCGGGCGCGGACGACGACGCGCTGCTGACCGCGGTCAAGGCGGCGCTGCCGTCCGCCGGCGACTTCGACGCGCAGACCGGCAAGCAGCTGGCCGCCGAACAGGAGCGCATGATCGCCGAGGGCACGAAGGGGATGAGCAAGGCGCTGCTGGCCTTCGCCGGGATCTCGCTCTTCGTCGGCGTCTTCATCATCGCCAACACCTTCACCATGCTGGTCGCCCAGCGCACCCGGGAGCTGGCCCTGCTGCGCGCGGTGGGCGCCTCGCGCAAGCAGATCACCCGCTCGGTGCTGGCCGAGGCGCTGCTGGTCGGCGCGATCGCGTCGGTGGCCGGGCTGATCGCCGGCGCCGGCATCGCGTCCGGGCTGCAGTGGCTGATGACAAGCGTGTTCGACTCCGGTCTGCCGGACGGACCGCTGGTGATCTCGCCGAACACCGTGCTGACCGCCGTCGGCACCGGCGTGCTGGTGACCGTGCTGGCCGCCTGGCTGCCGGCCCGACGGGCCTCGCGGATCGCCCCGGTGGCCGCGATGAGCAGCATGGACCAGCCCGCGACGCAGAAGAGCCTGCTGCTGCGCAACACCATCGGCGCGGTCCTGGCGCTGATCGGCCTGGGCGCGCTGGTGGCAGGTCAGGCCGGCGGGACCTCCGCCCTGGTCGCGCTGGGCGCGGCGACCACGCTGCTCGGCGTGTTCGTGCTCACCCCGCTGCTCTCCCGCCCGCTGATCGCGCTGTTCAGCCCGCTGCTGCGCCGCGTCTACGGCACCCCCGGCAAGCTGGCCAGGGAGAACGCACTGCGCAACCCGCGCCGCACCGCCGCCACCGCCTCGGCGCTGACCATCGGCGTCACCCTGATCACCGCGCTGACGGTGGTCGGCGCCTCGGTCAACCACGCCGTGGACAAGGCCTCGGGCACCGACCTGAAGGCCGACTTCTCGGTCTCGATGGCCAACTACTCGCTGCTCTCCCCCGAGGTGGCCACCCAGATCGCCAAGGCACCCGGGGTCGCGGCCGCCAGCCCGCTGCGCAGCGTGGCGGTACAGGTCGGCGGCGACACCCGCTGGCTGACCGGTGTGGACGCCGGCACGATCGGCCAACTCGCCTCGCTGACCGTGCGGGAGGGCTCCGCCGACGCGCTGAAGCAGGGTCAGCTGCTGGTCGGCCATGACTACGCCGCCACCGAGGGCGTCAAGCTCGGCGACACGCTGGCAGTGACCTACCCGGACGGCAGCGCCGGCCGGTTGACGGTCGGCGGGGTGCTGGCGCCGAACACTGTGCTGGACGGGCTGATAGCACCGGACGCGCTGGTCGCACCGCACAGCAGCAGCAGCCCCGCTGCGGGAGATGCTGCGGGAGGTGCTGCGGGAGCTCCTCAGGCAGCCGGACTGGAGAAGGTGCTGGTCAAGGGCGAGGACGGCCCGAGCAAGGGGCTCAAGCAGGCACTCAAGGACGCCACCGGCGGCAACCCGCTGATCACCGTCAAGGACCAGCAGGACATCAAGGACGAGTCGCGGCAGATGGTCAACGCCGTGCTGAACATCATGTACGGGCTGCTCGGGATGTCGGTGCTGGTGGCCGTCCTGGGCGTGATCAACACGATGGCGATGTCGGTGTTCGAGCGGCGCCGGGAGATCGGCATGCTGCGCGCGATCGGTCTCGACCGGCGCGGCGTGCGGCAGACCGTCCGGCTGGAGTCGCTGCTGATCTCACTGCTGGGCGGGGTGCTGGGGATCGGGCTGGGCATCCTGATCGCCTGGGCGGGTACCGGGCTGATCGGCAGCAGCTTCCGCAGCATGGAGCTGGTCGTTCCGCCGCTGCAGGTGCTCGGGTTCCTGCTGGGCGCCGCGCTGATCGGCCTGCTGGCCGCGCTCTGGCCGGCCCGGCGGGCGGCCAGGCTGGACATCCTGGACAGCATCAAGGCCGCCTGACGGCTGGGCAGTTGACTGCGGGCCGGGCACTGCGCCCGGCCCGCAGTCGTGCGTGCACGTGCTGCCCGTCTCGCGGGCGACTCCGATCCGGATAGTGCTCATTCGATGGGCGCTGTGCGAAGCTGCCGTTCTGCGTGAAGGCGTGAAGGCGTGAAGGCGTGCCAGGCGCCGGCAAGGGTACGGGGGACAGGACATCGGCATGACAGCACCACACGACCAGGCGGAGCGACGACGTGCCGGGGCGCCGGCGATCGCGGTGGCTGCGGTCACCGTCGCCGGGCTGGTCCTGGCCGCCCTGCTGCTACGCCCCGACGGCACCGCGTGGACCGCCGCGCGCGGCCCGCTCACCGGGAACTTCTTCCTGGCCGTGCTGCTCGCCTTCGGCTGGCTGCTCGGGCTCACCGGGCTGACCAGCCGCTACCGCGCCGCCGTCCGGGGCGTGCAGGGCCTGTCGCCCCGGGCCGAGCGGCTCAAGGACGCGACCCGCGTGCTGCTGCCCGTGCTGGCCGTCACCGTTCCGATCGTGCTGGTGGTCCTCGCCTCGCCCGGCCGGGTCGCGCAGCCCCCGGGTAACCGGAACGGTTCGGGGCCGTCGCCGCAACCGGCTGGCGGGCCGAGCGCGCCGCCGACTCCGCCGGTCCAGCACAACAAGGGCGGCAAGGGCCTGAGCGTCGATCTGGTGCTGCTCTTCGAGATCGGCGTCGGGCTGTTGGCGCTGGCCGCGCTGGTGGCGGGGCTGACCGTGCTGTGGCGCCACCGGAACAACCTCTGGTCAGTGCCCGCGCAGGCGGCGGCGCCGGAGGGGGCCGACGAGGAGGCGCTCGCCGAGGCTGTCGAGTCCGCGCGCCGGGCCCTGCACGGCGACGACGCGCGGACTGCCGTGATCGCCTGCTACGCGGCGATGGAACAGTCGCTGGCCGCCTCCGGAACCGCCCGCGAAGCTTCCGACAGCCCCACCGACCTGCTGGCCCGCGTCGTCGCCAACGGCACGCTGCGCGACACCGACGCCACCGAACTCACCGAACTCTTCCGCGAGGCGCGCTACTCCAGCCACCCGATGGGCGGGGCGCAACTCGACCGCGCCCGCGCCGCACTCGACGCCATCGCCGCCACGCTCGCCGAGCGGGCACTGATCGCCGAACGCATCGCGGGCTCGGAGGACGCGGAGACCTCGGACGCCTCCCCCTGAACGAAACCGTCGTACGTGCACGCCCTGCCCGAAGGGGCATTGACCATAGGGATGCTGACAACCGGGCGGGCGCTGTGCGAAGCTGCCGGTCTGCACAGCATGCGTGTCGTGCAGGCGCAAGGGCACGGGGGGAACCGCAGCATGACAGCACCACAGGACTCGGCGGGCCGCGAGAACGCGGATGACGGTCGGCCGGTCCGCCGTACGGCCGGAACCGGCGGGTCGGCGCCGCTCGCAACGCGGGCAGTCGCGGCGCAGGCGGTCGCACTGGCCCTGGTGGCCGTGGCCGGGCTGGTCCTGGCCGCCGTGCTGCTGCGGCCCGACGGCGCCGCGTGGACCTCCGCGCGCGGCCCGCTCAGCGGGAACTTCACCCTGATGCTGCTGCTCGCCTTCGGCTGGCTGCTCGCGCTCACCGGGCTGACCGGCCGGTACCGCACGGGGGTGCGCGGCGCTACGAGCCTGTCGCCCCGCGCGGAGCGGCTGAAGGACGCGACGCGATTCCTGCTGCCTGCGCTGGCCGTCGCGCTGCCGATCGTGCTGGTGGTCCTGGGCACGCCCACCGTGACGCAGCACCCGGACCTGAAGGTCGTGATACGTCGGCCGAGGGATCCGGGCGGGCCCACTGGCGGTCACCCCGCTGTGTCGTTGGAGATCCTCGTCGTGCTGGTGGCGCTGGTCGCCCTGGCGGCTGCGGTGATCATGCTGTGGCCGAGTCGGCGCCGCAAGCGGGCAGCGCGCCCGAACCGGCGGCCGCTGCGGCCCGAGACGGCGGCGGTGGTCGACGAGGCGACGCTCGCCGAAGCCGTCGAGTCCGCGCGCCGGGCCCTGCACGGCGACGACGCGCGAGCCGCCGTGATCGCCTGCTACGCGGCGATGGAACAGTCGCTGGCCGCCTCCGGAACCGCCCGCGAAGCCTCCGACAGCCCCACCGACCTACTGGCCCGCGTCGTCGCCAACGGCATCCTGCGCGACACCGACGCCACCGAACTCACCGAACTCTTCCGCGAGGCGCGCTACTCCAGCCACCCCATGAGCCAGCCACACCTGCACCGCGCCCGCACCGCACTCGACGCCATCGCCGCCACGCTCGCCGAGTGGGCACTGATCGCCGAACGCACCGCGGGCTCGGAGGCCTTGGCTACGTCAGAGGTCTCACGATGAAGCCGTCCGAGCCCGACGAGTCCGGGACATCGCGATGAGCGCAGCCAAGCACCATGAGTGTGAGGTCTCACGATGACGGCTCAGGCACAACGAAACCGGGGCATCGCGATGAACGCGCCCCACCACGACGAGTGCGAGGTCTCACGATGGCGTCGAGCACGACGAACCCGGGGCCTCACCATGACCACGCCCCACCACGACGAGTGCGAGGTCTCATGATGACACCTCGAGCACGACGAACCCGGGGCCTCACCATGACCACACCCCACCACGACCACGACGAGACCGAGGTCTCACGATGACGCACCCCGACCACGACGGCTCAGGCGTCGCCGCCGGCTCGATCCGTGACTCGCTGACCGTGCTCGGCCTGGTGGCGGGCGGAGCCGAACTCGCGTTCGCGCTGGCCGGCGGGCTGGCCGGAGCCGCGATGGGCGCGGCCGTGCTGGCTGCCGTCGCCCTGCCGACCGCCCGCTACGTGATCGGCGCCGCCGCCGAGGACAGCGGCTACCGCAAGAACCTGCGGATGATGGGCAGCCACTCACCCAGCATCAACGACTGGCACTGGACCGTCCGCAACGGCCTGGACGAGAACGGCTTCACCCACGTGCTGCGCCCCCGGCTGCAGCGCCTCTACGCCTCCCGGCTCTCCGAGCAGCACGGCGTCTCCCTTCTCAACGAGCCGGCCGCGGCCGCCGCCCTGGTCGGCCCCGAACTCTGGCCCTGGCTCGACCCCGAGCAGCCGGCCCCCGACACCACCGTGCCCGAGCCGGTGCTCGTCGCCCTGGTCGCCCGCCTTGAGGCGCTGTAATCCCCGCGCAGTCCCCACGTAGACCCCGCGTAGTGCCCGCGCAATCCGTCCAATCCGTCCAATCCGCGCAATCCGTGCGACCCGCGCAGTTCCCATATCCCGGTAGGAGCTCTTCGACCATGCTGCACACTCCCGATGCCCCGCTGACGCCGCAGGAGGCCGGCCTGCGGGCCCGCCAGGTGCTGGACGAGATCGGACGAGCCGTGGTCGGCAAGCCCGAGGCGCTCGAACTGGTCATGCTCGGGGTGCTGGCCGGTGGCCATGTGCTGATCGAGGACCTGCCCGGGCTCGGCAAGACCCTGCTGGCCCGCTCCTTCGCCACCACCCTGGGCCTGGACTTCCGACGCATCCAGTTCACCCCGGACCTGCTGCCCTCGGACGTCTCCGGCGCGCCGTTCTACGACCAGAACAGCGGCGAGATGGTGTTCCGCCCGGGCCCGCTCTTCACCCACCTGCTGCTGGCCGACGAGATCAACCGGACGCCGCCCAAGACGCAGGCCGCGCTCCTGGAGGCGATGGCCGAGTCGCAGGTCACCACCGACGGGACGACCCGGCGACTGCCGGACCCGTTCGTGGTGATCGCCACCGCCAACCCGATCGAGTACGAGGGGACGTACAGCCTGCCCGAGGCGCAGCTCGACCGGTTCCTGCTGCGGGTCCGGATGGGTTATCTCGCACCGGAGTTGGAGGGTTCCATGCTGCGGGCCCGGCTCGACCGGGCCGCGCCCGAGGCGACGCTGCGGGCGCTCAGCAACCCGGCCGAGGTGCTGGCCATGCGGGCCGCGCTGGAGCAGGTGGAGGTCGAGGACGACCTGGTCGACTACATCATCGCGCTGATCAGCGCGACCCGGGTGGACCCGCAGATCCAGGTCGGCGCCTCGCCGCGCGGCGGTCTTGCCCTGGTCCAACTCGCCCGCGCCCGCGCGGTGCTGGAGGGCCGTGACTATCTGACCCCGGAGGACGTCAAGGCGGTGGCGGTGCCCGCGCTCGCCCACCGGATCACCCTCAAGCCGGAGTTGTGGGTGCGCCAGGTCGAAGCGGACGACGTGGTGGCCAAGTTGGTCGCCTCGGTGCCGACTCCGCAGACCGTGCCCCGCCCCCAGCCGGTGCAGGACCGGGCTCCGCAGTCGTGACCACCGATCCGCGGGTGCTGGCCCGGGCACTCAACAGCGCCGACCCCGACGCGCCGAGCGAGCCACCGCCGCCGCCGACGGACCGCTGGCGGCTGGGCGAACGGGCGCTGCGGCTGGCCACGGTGGCCGCCGCCGCGGCCGCGGCCGCGCTGGTCACCGGACGGCCCTGGCTGCTCGCGGTGGCCGCCGGGCCGGCCGTACTGCTGGCGCTGGCCGCGCCCCGCAGCCGGCGTCCGGTCCGGCTCGGGGCCGCGGTGACCGCCGAGCCGCGGCGCTGCTTCGAGGGCGACACCGTCGAGGCGCGGATCACGCTCGACCACGACGGCGAGGCCGGCCTGATCGACCCGGCCATCACGCTCGGGCCCGGAATGCGGCTGACCGAGCTGGAGGTGGTCGGCTCGGTGGTCATCCTGCGGCTGACCGCCGGTAGTTGGGGCCGCTGGTCGCTCGGCACGGTGGACGTCGACCTCTACGACACCGGCGGGCTGGCCCGGCGTACCGTACGGGCGGAGCTCGGCACGGTGGACGTCTACCCCGTCCCGTCGGCGGGTCGGCTGACCCCGATCCCGGTCCGGCTGCCGGAGCGGCTCGGCGAGCACACCACCCGGCAGAGCGGCGAGGGGGTGGAGGTGGTGGGGGTGCGTCCGCACGTCTGGGGCGAGCGCCAGCGGCGCATCCACTGGCCCTCGACCACCCGGCGCGGGTCCATCCAGATCAACCAGTTCGCCGCCGAGCGCACCTCCGACGCGGTGATCCTGCTGGACGCGCTGACCGACCTGCGCGACCCGGCCAGTGGCCGCTCCAGCCTGGACGAGACGCTGCGCGCCGCCACCGGGTTGACCCGCGCCTATCTGCGCAAGCACGACCGGGTCGGGCTGGTGTCGGTCGGCGGTGCCGTGCGCTGGCTGCGGCCCGGCACGGGCGACCGGCACTTCTACCGGCTGGTGGAGAGCGTGCTGGAGGTCCGCAAGGATCTCGGCTACCGCAACCCCGACCTGCACCGACTGCCGCCGCCGGCCCTGCCGGCCGGTGCGCTGGTCTACGCGTTCACGCCGCTGGCCGACCAGCGGATCCTGGACGTGCTGCGCGACCTGGCCGACCGCGGCAACCCGCTGGTCGTGGTGGAGATCCCGACCGGCGACCCGCACGTCGAACCGGACGACCGGATCGGCGCCACCGCGCTGCGCCTGTGGCAGGCGGACCGGCGGGCGATGCGCTTCGCCCTGCAGAACCGCGGCATCCCGGTGGTCACCCACACCGCCGGCGAGTCGCTCGACCTGACGCTCGCCCCGCTGCTGCGCAGCCGGATCCAGGGGCGGGCGCGATGAGCGAAGGGGTGGGCGCGATGAGCGAAGGGACGGGCGCGATGAGCGAAGGAGCTGACGTGACCAGCGAAGCAACAACCGCCGGCCGCAACCTGCTGCCCCGGTGCCTGGGCCTGGTGCTGGCCGTGGCCGCCTGCGCGCCCGGCGGGCCGGCCGGGTGGACGGTCGGGCACGCGGTGCTGGCGCTCGTCGTCGCTCCGTTCGGATGGTGGGCCGGTCCGCCGGTCACCGGGCGTCCGGTGCGTCGCTCGGCCCGGCTGCTCCCCCGGATCGCCCGGCACCGCAACACCCTGCTGGCGGTCGGCGCGGTGCTGCTCGCCGCACTGAACGCGCCGTCGGCCTGGCTCGCGGGCGCCTTCACCGCGCTGCTGCTCGGCTATCTGCTCTACGTCGACGCCCGGACGCACGGCCGCCGGCCGACCGGCCCGCTGCCCGCGCTCGCCGCGTACGGCGCGGCCACCGCGGTGCTGCTGGCCGCCGTCCTGCCGACCGGCACCTCGTCCTGGGCCCGGCTGCCGGCCGTCCTGGGCGTGGGCCTGGCGACCCTCGCGCTGGGCTCGGCGCTCTGGTCGCACCGCCCCGAGGACGACTGACGGCCCAGGAGGACGAACACGACTGACGACGAACACGACTGACGACGAACATGACTGACGGCCCGTCGATATGACGGGCCGTCAGTACATTCGCCGAGAGGCCTACCTCGCCAGCCGTCCGAGGAGCGCGGAGGCCGAGGCGATGCCCAGACCGGCCGCCAGGACCAGCACGCCGAAGTCCATCCCGAGGTGGGCCGGAGTGCCGATCAGCAGCCCGCGCAGCGCGTCCACCTCGTAGCTCAGCGGGTTCGCCTTGCTGACCGCCTGCAGCCAGCCGGGCATCAGGCTGACCGGGTAGAGCGCGTTGGAGCCGAAGAACAGCGGCATGGTGATGGCCTGGCCGATGCCCATCAGCCGGTCGCGGGTGAGCACGATGCCCGCGATCGACATCGAGAGGCAGGAGAAGAAGGCCGAACCGAGCAGCACCACCACGGCGACGCCGAGCAGTTTGGCCGGGTTCCAGGTCATCGCCACACCGAGCAGGGCGGCGATCACGACCACCACCAGCGCCTGGATCACCGCCTTCACACCGGCCGCGAAGGCCTTGCCGGTGACCAGCGCCGCGCGCGGCGTCGGGGTGACCAGCAGCTTGGTGAGCACGCCCGAGTCGCGCTCCCAGATGATCATGATGCCGTAGAAGATCGCGATGAACATCGCGGACTGGGCGATGATCCCGGGCGCCAGGTAGTCCAGGTAGGGGATCCCGTGGGTGGGGATCGCCTTGAGCCGGGTGAAGGTCTCGCCGAAGATCAGCAGCCACAGGGCCGGCTGGACGGCGCGGGTGTAGAGCTCGGTGCGGTCGTGGCGCAGCTTCTGCAGCTCCACGACGCACATCGCCAGGATCCGGCCGAGCACCACTCGCCAGCCCGAGCGGGCCGGCGGCGGGATCAGCAGCAGGCCGAGGTCGCGGCGGGGCGCTGCCGCCGCGCCGGTGGCGGGCTGGTCAGCCGACTCGGGACGCGGTGCGACGGGTACGACGGACATCGTTGAACTCACCTTCCTTCTCCTGGTTGGCGAGCGTGCTGCCCGCGAAGTGCCGGAACACGTCGTCCAGGGTCGGCGGTTCGGCCAGCGCGAGCTGCTCCCCCACCTCGGCCCGCAGGTCGTGCGGGGTGCCCAGCGCGCGGATCCGTCCGCGGTGCATCAGGGCGACCCGGTCGCAGTACTGATCCGCCTCGTCCATGTAGTGCGTGGTCACCAGGACGGTCATGCCGGTGGCGGCCCGCACCTCGTCGATGCACTCCCACAGGCCGGTCCGGGCGATCGGGTCCAGGCCGATGGTCGGCTCGTCCAGGACCAGCAGGCGCGGCGCGCTGACCAGCGCCTGGGCCAGCTCCAGGCGGCGGACCATGCCGCCCGAGTAGGTGGAGACCAGGCGGTCGGCGGCCTCCGTCATGTCGACCGCCGCGATCGCCTGGGCCACCCGCTCGGCCCGCTCGGAGCGCGAGACATCGAAGACCCGGGCGAACAGCGAGACGTTCTCGCGGCCGGTCAACCCGCCGTCGGCGGACAGCTGCTGGGGTACGTAGCCGAGCGTGCGGCGGACCTGCATCTGCCGCCGGGCCGGGTCGTTGCCGAAGACCTGGACCATGCCGGGCGGGATGGGCAGCAGGGTGGTGATGGAGCGGATCGCGGTGGTCTTGCCGGCGCCGTTGGGGCCGAGCAGGCCGAAGACCTCGCCGGTGTGCACCGTCAGGTCCAGGCCGTCGACGGCCTTGGTCTGGCCGAAGGAGTACTCGAGACCGGTGCAGACCACCGCCTCCGTGGTGGCAGCCGGGTCCGCGGCGCTGCGTTCGTCGGTCGTGCTCACGCGTCCTCCTCCTCGCGGTCGCGCAGCCCGGCGGCGAGCCGCCGCAGGGCCGGCAGTGCGGCGGCCAGCGCCGCCTGGTCGTCCGGCGAGAGCTGCGCCACCTGCTCACCGACCAGGGCCTCGCGCCTGGCCGTCCAGACGCGCAGGCGCTCGACGGCCTCGGGGGTGGGCAGCAGCAGCGCCGCCCGGCGGTCCTGCGGGTCGGTCTCGCGGCGCAGCAGGCCGTCCTTCACCAGCTGGTTGACCAGGGTGGAGACCGAATTGTCGGCCAGGCACAGCTCCTTGGCGGCGGCCGAGACCCGCAGCCCCGGGCTCGCCTCGACCAGCCGCAGCAGCTCGACCTCGGCGCCGCGCAGCCGCGGAGCGGTCAGGTCGAGCCGCAACCGCCGTCGCAACAGGCGCTGGATCCCGGCCAGTAGGCCGGCCAGATCGTTGCTGAGTCCCACTTCCATCATGCTGTCATTTTAGCTCTTAATAAGAGGTATCTGTCTAGGCCTTCCCCAGCTCACCAAGCGGCTCAGCGCCAGTCGGAGGCCAGCAGACCGAAGATCACCTCGTCGACGAACTGCCCGCTCACCCAGGCGTTGCGGCGCAGCAGACCCTCCTGGACGAAGCCGGCTCCGAGCGCCGCGCGGCTCATCGCGGCGTTGTCCGCCAGCGTCTCCAGCTGCAGCCGCTGCAGTCCGCGCACCGTGAAGCCGTAGTGGCACAGCACCCGCACCAGGTCGCCCGCCAGGCCCCGACCGCGGAACGCCGGGCGCAGCGAGAGCCCGAGGTGCGCCGTGCGGTTGTGCGCGTCGATGCCCCAGAGCAGCGCCGAGCCCGCCAGCTCCCCCGAGGCCAGCTCGACCACCGAGAAGATGGCGACGTTGTCGGCGGGCTCCTTGACAGTGAACGGCGAGGCCGGTCCTGCGGGGATGGGCCGCCAGGGGCGGGTGTCGGAGCGCGAGCGGGTGGCCACGTCCTCGTAGAGCTCGGCGTGCAGAACAGCGACGTCGCTCTCGTGCCGGGCCCGGAGCCCGATCTTCTCACCTTGCAGCATGCGACATTCCTATCGGGCCGGCACCCTGTGATCAACCGGGTTTGGGGTCCGGCGCGGCCCGGGACGGTGTCCGGCGGTGTCCCCTTCCTGACACCCGGAGGCCTCGTTCAGACAGCCAGTTGATCTGGTTCCGCACCCGCCGTGCTGGTGTTCTTGGTGGTGCCACCTCACCACGGCAGGCGCGAATATCGAGCACGGCAGCGTTGAGCGCCTACACGAAGACACTCGCGAAGGCCTATCCATGACCCAGCTGTTGAGCCATAGTGCAACCCGACAACCGACGGCTCCGAAAAGCCCACCACCGGCCACCGGGGCCTGGCTGCCCGGACATCCGGTCGGCCGCCGACAATGGGCCGACCTGCCGACGCCGCTCCGGCTGGAATCGGGCGCGGTGCTGCCCGACGTGCGTATCGCGTACGAGACTTGGGGAGAACGGGCGCCGGACGGCTCGAACGCCGTCCTGCTGCTGCACGCGCTGACCGGCGACAGCCACGTCGGCGGACCAGCCGGGCCCGGGCACCCGACCGCCGGGTGGTGGGACCAGTTCGTGGGCGCCGGAAGGCCGTTGGACCTCGACCGCTGGTTCCTGGTGGTCCCCAACGTGCTCGGCGGCTGCCAGGGCAGCACCGGACCGTCCTCGGCCGCGCCCGACGGACGGCCCTGGGGCAGCCGGTTCCCGGCACTGACCGTCCGGGACCAGGTGAACGCGGAGATCGCGCTCGCCGACGCGCTCGGCGTGGACACCTGGGCGGCCGTCATCGGCGGCTCGATGGGCGGCATGCGCGCCCTGGAGTGGGCCGTCGGCGCGCCCGAGCGGGTCCGCCGGCTGGGCCTGCTGGCCTGCTCGGCGGTGTCCTCCGCCAACCAGATCGCCTGGTCCTCACCGCAGTTGCACGCGATCAGGAGCGATCCCGGCTGGCACGGCGGCGACTACCACCACGCCCGCCCCGGGCAGGGACCGCACCGCGGACTCGGCATCGCCCGGCGGATCGCGCACATCACCTACCGCGGCGAGCTCGAACTCAACGCGCGGTTCGGGCGCCGCCGACACGTCGGCGACGACCAGCGCACCGATGAGCGGTACGCCGTCGAGTCCTATCTCGACCACCACGCCGAGAAGTTGACGCACCGCTTCGACGCGGGCAGCTATCTGGCGCTGACCGAGGCGATGAACAGCCACGACATCGGCCGCGACCGCGGCGGCGTCGTCGCGGCGCTGCACCGGATCCGGGCCCGCACCGTGGTCGCCGGAATCAGCAGCGACCGGCTCTTCCCGCTGCCGCAGCAGCGGTTGATCTCCGAAGCGGTGGCGGACTGCGCCGGGTTCAGCATCGTCGACTCGCCCGTCGGCCATGACGCGTTCCTCGCCGAGGGCTCACAGATCGGCGCGATTCTGACCGGAATCCTTCAATGACCGCGAAGGAAGAAATGACCGCGAGGGAAGAAATGACCGCCAGCCGCACCAGCCACGCACAGTCGGAGCCGGAGCCGGATTCACTGTCGGATCCGGATTCGCTGTCGGATCCGGGCGACCAGGCCACCTGGAGCTTCGAGACCCGGCAGATTCACGCCGGAACGGCACCCGACCCCACCACCGGCGCCCGCGCGGTCCCGATCTACCAGAGCGGCTCCTTCGTGTTCCGGGATTCCGAGCACGCGGCGCGGCTGTTCAACCTGGAGGAGAAGGGCCACATCTACTCGCGGATCCAGAATCCGACGCACGAGGCCGTCGAGCTGCGCATCACCGCCCTGGAAGGGGCAGTTGAGTCCGTCGCGGTGGCCTCGGGACACGCGGCGGTGGCGCTCAGCGTGCTGAACCTGGCGAGCGCGGGCGACCATGTGGTGTCCAGCGCGGCGCTGTACGGGGGCACGTACAACCTGCTGCGCCATCTGCTGCCGGACTACGGCATCGAGACGACCTTCGTCAACGACCCGGACGACCTGGAGGAGTGGCGGCGGGCGATCCGGCCCAACACCAAGCTGCTGTTCGGCGAGACGATCGGCAATCCCCGCAACAACCTGCTGGACGTCGCCGCGATCGCGGACGTCGCGCACGCGGCCGGGCTGCCGTTCGTGCTGGACAACACCGGCCTGACCCCCTACCTGCTGCGGCCGGTGGAGCACGGCGCGGATGTGGTGGTGCATTCGAGCTCCAAGTACCTCTCCGGGCACGGCACGGTGATCGGCGGCGTGGTCGTCGACTGCGGGACCTTCGACTTCGGCGCGCACGCCGAGCGGTTCCCGCAGTTCAGCGAGCCCGACCCGAGCTTCCACGGCCTGCGGTTCTGGAAGGAGTTCGGCCCCGGCGCGTACGCCCGCAGGCTGCGGTTGCGGCTGCTGCGCGACCTCGGCCCGGCCACCACGCCGTTCACCAGCTTCCTGGTGCTGCAGGGCCTGGAAACGCTCTCGCTGCGGATGGCCCGGCACTCGGCCAACGCCCTTGAGCTGGCAGCCTGGTTGGAGAGCCGGCCTGAGGTCTCGGCAGTGCACTTCCCGGGCCTGGCGTCCAGCCCCTGGTACGACAGCGCCCGCCGCTACCTGCCGAACGGGGTGGGCGGGGTGGTCGCCTTCGAGCTGCACGGCGGGGTCGAGGCGGGGGTCCGCTTCGTCGACGCGCTGCGCCTGGTCAGCCACCTGGCCAACATCGGCGACGTACGCACCCTGGTGATCCACCCTGCCAGCACCACGCACAAGCAGCTCTCCGCGCAGGAGCAGCTCGACACCGGGCTCGCCCCCGGCCTGATCCGGCTGTCGGTGGGCCTCGAAGCGGTCGCCGACCTCAAGGCCGACCTTATCGCCGGGCTGCGCGCCGCGGCCCCCGCCCAGCAGCCCACCGCGGGGAGCACCCGATGAAGCACCTGCTGTTCGTCGAGTCAACCGGCCTGGGAATCCACGCACTTGAGTACGCCCGCAAGCTCGGCCACCGCACCACCCTGCTCTGGTCGCCGAGTTACGACTTCTTTGCCGCCCCCGAGGTGCGCCGGCAGGCGCGCGAGTCGGTGGACCAGGCGATCCGGGTCGAGGACATTCAGGATCCGGTTGCCGTGCTGGCCGCCCTGCACGGCGCCGGGATCCACACCGGGGAGATCGACGCGGTGCTCACCACCCTGCATATGTGTGTGCTGCCGGCCGCCGAGCTGGCCGAGGCGATCGGCGCCCTCGGCACCTCCCGCGAGGCGATCAACTCAGCCCGGGACAAAGGGCGTTGCCGCACCATTCTGCGCGAGCAGCAGATCCCGAGCCTGGGCTTCGCGGTGGTCACCGAGGCCGCGCAGGCACTCGCCGCCGCGGCCGCCATCGGCTACCCCGTGGTGGTCAAGCCGGTCAGCGGGCTCGGCAAGACGGTGACCGCCATCGCGCACTCGCCGCAGGAGGTGAGCGCCCACTTCGCGCAGGCCGACGCCCGCTGCGCCGAGCTCGTGCCGGGGCTGGCCGCCGAACTCGACGACCGCTTCATCGTGGAGGAGTTGGCGGTCGGGCCGCTCTACTCGGTCGAAGTGGCCACCGACGGCGTGTCGTTCACCCCGCTGGCCGCCGTCCGGCGCAAGACCGGCCTGGACAACCCGGTGCTCGAACTCGGCTCCACCATGCCCTGCGGCCTGGACTCCGAGGCCGAACGCGAACTCGGGGCGTACGCAGTGCGGGTCTGCCGGGCGCTCGGCCTGGACCTCGGGATCTTCCACGTCGAGGTGATCGGCACCGCCGACGGCTTCCGGCTGGTCGAGGTCAACCCGCGGATCGCCGGCGGGACGGTGCCCGAGGTGATCCGCGCGGCGACCGGGCAGAACCTCTTCGAGACGCTGGTCACCCTCTTCGACGGTGGGCCGGTGCCCGCCGAGCCGTACCCGGTGCGGACCGCCGCCAGCCACACCTTCCTGGCCACCGCCGAGGACTGCACGGTGCGCGGCGACCTGCCGGCCGACTGGTTCGAGGCCTTCCGGCCCCGGCTGCACTCCGGCGACAGCAGCATCGAGGCGGGCAGCCGCCTGCGCCGGATGGACGGCAACTTCGACACCTACGGGGTGGTCCGGGTGACCGCCAAGGACTTCGCCCGGGCCGAGCTGGACTGCACGCAGATCAGGTCCGAGATCGAGGAGCTGCTCGGCGTCAGGATGACGCCGGTGGCCCCGTCGGGAGGCCCGTCATGACGCCCGCCGGCGGTGCGCGCGCGCTGTTCGGCTCGCCGCGCTTCCTGGTGCTCTGGGCGGCCATGCTGATCAGCTCCACCGGCACCTTCTTCCTGCTGCTCACCGTCTCGGCGCGACTGCTCGACCAGCACGGCTCGGGGCTGAGCGCCTCGGCGGTCTTCGGGTTCCAGTGGATCCTGCCGATCCTGCTGGTCACCACCGTGCGCCGGGCCTGCGAGGGCGCCCGGCTGCGGCGGACCGTGGTCTGCGTCGAACTGGGCGGCGGGCTGGTCTCGTTGACCATCGGCGTGCTGCTGCAGCACGGCTTGGTGGCCGCGGTGCTTGGCTGCTTCCTGGTGCGCGGCCTGCTGGAGGGGATCACCAAGACGGCGCGGGTGGTCTACGCCCGCCGGCTCTTCGACGGGCCGACCCTCAAGCTCGCCTCCTACACCTTCAACAACTCCTACTACCTCGGCAGTGCGCTGGGCGGGGTGCTGGGCAGCCTGCTGGCCGGCCACGTGTCGGTGGAGACGGCGGCGGCCGTCGACGCCTCCACCTTCGTGGTCTCGGCGTGCTGCTACCGCTGGCTGCCGCAGGTCTCGGCGCCCCGGGCCGCCACCGCCCGAAGCGATGAGCCGAGTCGGCTCGGACTGCGGCGCCAGATCGCGGGTGTGCTGCGCGGACGGCCCGGCCTCACCCGCGCGGTGGTCTATCTGATCGTCGCGGTCGGCGCCTTCCAGGGCTTCCACAGCACGGCCCGCACGGTCGTGCCGATCCGGGTGCTGCACCTGGGCGACGCCTCGGTGATGCACCTACAGATCGTCTGCGGGCTGGCGCTGGTCCTGGGCGCGATCGCCGTCCCGGTCCTGCTGCGGCGGATGGCGCCGGGCCGGCGGCTGGGCCTGGCGGCGAACACCGCAACTGCCGGGGCGATGGTGCTGCTGCCGTACGCGAGTGGGCCGTTGACGCTCTTCGCCGCCTACTTCGGCTACCTCTTCCTCTTCGAGTTCGCCTTCACCGCGGCGCAGGCCGAGATCATCCAGGACTGCCCGCCGAGCGAGCTGGTGCTGCTCACCAGCTTCACCAACGCCACCGGCAACGGGCTGCTGGTGCTCTGCACACTGCTGACCGGTGGGCTGTCGGACGTCATGGACTTCCGCCTGGTCGCCCTGCTGCTCGCGGTCCTGGCGGCGGGCGCGGGCCTGGTCGCCGAAGTCCGGGTCCGCCGCCAGGTCGCGATCGCCGCACCGGTGGCCGCCTCAGCGCTCCGGCGCCCGCCGCTGGCCCGAACGGATGCCTCATGAGAACCCTCGACCACCCCCTGCTCAGCTCCTTCAGCCGGCGGCCCGGTCCGCTCAGCTCCGTGCTGCTGCACCCGGCGGGCGGCGGCCTGGGGCAGTACGTCGGCCTGGTCTCCTGGCTGGCCCGCCGGGGCGTCGTGCACGGGGTGCGGGCGCCCGGCCTGTTCGGCGACGAGCAGCCGGACGACAGCCTCCAGGCGATGACCGAGCGCTACCTGGCCCTGCTGCAGGCCCTGCCCGCGCCGCCCGACCTGCTGATCGGCTGGTCCCTCGGCGGCCTGCTGGCCTGGGAGTTGGCCGCCCGACTGGCCGGCGGCGGACCGCCGCCCGCGGTCGTCATGGTGGACAGCTTCGCCGAACCGTGGTCCGCCTACCACCGATCGCACGACGAGCTGATGGCGGCCATCCTGCGCGGGGCGGCCCTGCCGCTCGACCCGGCGGCCCAGCAGCGTGCTACCCGGACCGCCGACGCGCACCTGACGGCATGCGCCGCCCACCGGGTCACCAGCCGGCAGCCCGGGCGGACCCTGCTGGTGGCCTGCGCCGCGCCGGAACGCGACGAGCAGATCGCCCAATGGGAAACCCGTACCAGTGAACTGACGGTCCGCCACCTCGACTGCGGACACTTCGAGGTGTTCCAGCCGGAGCACTTCCGCGCGCTGCTGCGCCACCTCGACGACTTCCTCCCCTGGAGCCCCCGATGACCACCCATCTGGCGACCGGCGACGTCCGCGACTGCGTCAAGCGCCTGCTCGGCGCGCAGTGCGCCGCAGCCCTCGACCCCGCCGACATCCGCGACGACGAACCACTGGCCGGCGGCCTGCTCGCCCTCAACTCCCTTGCCCTGCTGCAGATCCTCGTCGAACTGGAGGACGAACTGGAGGTGCTGCTGCCCGACGACATCTTCGTCGGCCGCACCTTCCGCACCGTGCAGGACCTGATCGCGGTGGTGCTCGGCGCGACGGAGGCGGCGCTGTGACAACCACAACCACGACCACGAGCACGAGCACGACCGCCGACACCTCCGCCCCGCTCTCGACCCTGCCCGCCGAACTCTTCGACTGCCTGCAGGTCAACCTGGGCCTGCTGGCCGACCGCTGGCACGGTGGCGGCACCCATCTGCGGCTCGGCGCGGCACTGCGCCTGGACCCGCGGCCCGGACCCGGCGGCCTGCCCACCGTGGAGCGCAGCACCGAGCAGCAGCTCGCCGAGGCGCAGCAGCGGCTCGGCCTGGTGCTGCGCGAGCTGCGCACCGAGAGCTCGGGCGCGGCCGTCCGGCCCGGCCCCGGCTGCTACCTGGTGGCCGACGCCTACCACCTGCCCTGGGTACCGTACTTCGGGCGGCGGCACCTGGAACACAGCTTCCTGGCCGAGACGGACCCGAGCGGTGCGATCACCATCGTGGACGGCTACCACAACGAGACGCCCTGGGGCAGCGCGCGACCGGGCCGCTGGACGCTGGACGCGGCGCGGTTTGCGGCCGCGCTTCCCGGCCCGGTGACGGTGGCGGAGTTCGCCCCCGACCCGGCCGGGCCCGGCGCGGCCACCGACGCCTCAGGTCCGGGCGCCGTCGAGCCGATCGGCCCGGCCGCCGTGCTGACCTATGTCGGCGCCTATGCCGAGCACTCCGACCGGGCCGCCGCGCTGGAGCAACTGACCCTGGAGACCTGGCTGCTGGCCCGCTCCCGCAAGCTGCACGCGGCCTTCGCCCAGGCCACCGGGGCCACCGGGGCGACCGGGGCGAGCACGGCGCGCGTGGCGGAGCACCTTCGGGCCTGGGACGCGCTGACCGAGCAGGTGTACCTCGCCTACCGCCGGGTCGAGCGCGGCCGGGCCGAGCCGCAGGGGCTCCTCGCCCGCCTCGCTCTGCTGCTGACCTCGGACGCCGAGGTCTTCGGGTCCCCGGTCGAGCAGCCCGCCTCTCCCTCGCAGAGCGACCCGTCCGACCAGTCCGCGCAGTCCGCGCAGTCGGTCGAGGAGCTGCGCCGCACGGTGGCCGCCGTGGCGGCGGCGGTGCTCGGCGCGACGCCGGAGCAACTGCTGGCCGGGCAACCACTCAGCGAGCTGGCGACGTTCAGCTCCTTCCGGATCGTGGAGATCGTCGAACGCCTGGAGCACGAGCTGGGCATCGAGTTCGACGCCGACGACCTCGTCCCCGAGAACCTGCACCAGGTCGACGCCCTCTGCGCCGTCGTCCAGCGTTCACCGTCAACCGGCGCCAGGCCGGCACCCGCCGCTGCAGCGCTTCCGCACCAGGGGAAGGTCCGATGAGCACCCAGCCAGCGATATCCGTCCTGCACCAGCTGCTCGACCGGGCCGCCGACCGGTGGCCCGAGCGCCCGGCCGTCACCAGCGGCGAACAGAGCCTGACCTACCGCGAGTTGGACGAATCCAGTCGGCGGCTCGCGCACTGGCTGGCCGACGGCGTCGGACTGCGGCGCGGGCAGCGCCTGGTGGTCAGCGCGCCCACCTCCACCCTGCTGCCGGTCCTGGTCTATGCGGCCTCCCGGGTCGGCGTGGCCTTCTCACTGCTCCACGAGCAGGTCCGCGGGCTGCAGTTGGAGCACATCCTGGACGACTGCGAACCGGCGCTGCTGGTCAGCGACTGCGAATCGTCGCTGGCCGCCGCCGAGTTGCGCGGCATCACCGCGCTGGACGTCGAGTCGGCTGCCCGGCACGCCTTCGACCCGGCCTTCGACGTGCACGCCGATGCGCACGCCGCACTGCCGCCGGCCCCGCTGGGCGTCGACCCGGTCTGCCTGATCTACACCTCCGGCACCACCTCGCTGCCCAAGGCCGTGGTCAGCACCCACCAGCAGATGGTGTTCGCCATCCAGGCGATCCAGCACGAACTGGCCTACCGCACCGAGGACGTGGTCTACAGCCCGCTGCCGCTCTCCTTCGACTACGGGCTCTACCAGCTCTTCCTGGCCGTGCACGGCGGAGCACACGTCTGGCTGGGCCGGCCCGCCGAGGTGGGACCGGCGCTGCTGGCCAACCTGCGGCGCTCGCAGGCGACCGTGCTGCCCGCCGTCCCCGCCGTCGCCGACGCGCTGGCCCGCCTGCTGCGCCGGGCCGGCGACCGCACGCTCCCGCTGCGGATGCTCACCAACACCGGCGCCGCGATGCCGCAGGAGGCACTGGCCGCGCTGCGGGCGGCGATCCCCGCGCTGCGGGTGCACCTGATGTTCGGGCTCACCGAGTGCAAGCGGGCCACCATCATGCCCGCCGACGAGGACCTGACCCGCCCCGGCTCCAGCGGGCGGGCGCTGCCGGGCACCGAGGTGTTCGTGGTGGACGACGAGGGCCGGCGCCAACCCCCGGGCGAGGTGGGCGAGATCGTGGTCCGCGGCCCGCACGTGATGGCCGGCTACTGGCGCCGCCCCGAGCTGAACGCACAGCGCTTCCACCGGGTGGAGGGCCTGCTGCCCGAGCTGCGCACCGGCGACTACGGCTGGCTGGACGCCGACGGCTTCCTCTACTTCACCGGCCGGCGCGACGACATCTACAAGGAGAACGGGTTCCGGGTCAGCGCCACCGAGGTGGAGGCCGCGGCCCGCCGGCTGCCCGGGGTGGACTCCGCCGCCGTACTCGCCCCGAGCGGCGGTGAGCCGGCCCGGCTCTTCGTCACCGCGGTCGACGGGCTGAGCGCCGCCGAGGTGCTGGTCGGGATGCGCGAGCAGATCGAGGAGTTCAAGATCCCCCGGCACTGCCTGGTCCTGCCTGAGCTGCCGCTCACCGGCAACGGCAAGGTCGACCGCAAGGCGCTGGCGGCTCGGGTGCGGGAGGCCGGCGATGTCCGCACCCGCTGACACACTGGCCACCGCGCTGCCCGTGGCACTGGAGGCCCTGGCGGGCGTGCCGACCCCGGCGTACGTCTACGACCTGGCCGAAGTACGGCGCAATCACGACCGGTTGCGGGCCGCGCTGCCCGAGCGGGCCGGCCTGTACTACTCGCTCAAGGCCAATCCGCACCCCGCGCTGCTCGCCACCCTGCGCGAGTGCGGCGCGCACCCCGAGGTCTGCTCCACCGGCGAGCTGGACGCGGCGCTGGCCGCCGGCTGGCCGGCCGGTGACGTCCTCTACAGCGGTCCTGGCAAGCGCGACGCGGAGGTCGCCGACGCCCTGGAGCGCGGAGTGCGGCTCTTCTCCGTCGACTCCCCCCATGCCATCGAGCAGTTGGACCGCCTCGCGGCGGCCCGCGCGCTGGCGGCCGAGTGCCTGCTGCGGGTCAACGACGACCAGCCGGTGCCCGGCCAGGGCCTGGCGATGACCGGAGTGCCCTCGCAGTTCGGCGCCGACACCGGCTGGGTGCTGGCCGAGCCGGCCCGGTTCACCGGCGGCGCGCACGCCAAGGTGGTCGGACTGCACCTCTACATGGGCAGCAACCTGAGCGAAGTGGGCGCCCTGCTGGGCCAGTTCCGCCAGGCCCTGGACACCGCCCGGCGGTTGGCGGCGGTTCTGGCCGAACACGGCGTACGGCTTCGACTCCTTGACCTGGGCGGTGGGTTCGGCGCTCCGTTCGCCAAGTCCGGTGCTGCCGTCGACCTTTCGGAGCTGCGCGGTCCGCTCACCGAGCTGCTGGCCGAGCTGGGGAGCTGGTCGGCGCGGCCGCCCGACGTGTCCTTCGAGTCCGGGCGCTATCTGGTCGGCACCGCCGGCACCCTGCTGACCGCCGTGCTGGACGTCAAGCGCTCGCATGGCAGGACCATCGCGGTGCTGGAGTCCGGCATCAACCACCTGGGCGGCAATCCCGGGCTGCGCCGGCTGCCGCCGCTCTCGCCGCACGTGCTGAGCCAACACTCCGAGGGCCAAAGCTCGGAGGGCGAGTCGAGCACGAGCACCATGGTGACCGGCCCGCTGTGCACGCCGCTGGACACCTGGGCGCGGGACGCCAAGCTGCCCGCGCTGCGCCCCGGCGACCTGGTCGCGGTGCCCAACGTCGGCGCCTACGGCCTGTACGCCAGCCTGGTCGCCTTCCTGGGCCACCCGCTGCCCGTGGAGGCCGTGGTCGACAGCGACCGGCCCGACCGCGCCCCGGAGATCTCCCGTCTGACCCTGACCCGCACGTCCGAGCCCACTCAGGAGTGAACCAATGGACCCGCGCTTCGTCGAACTGCTCACCCCCTTCCTCAAGTTCGCCGCCGGTCGGGAGCTTTCGCCCGAATCCGGCCTGCGCGAGCTCGGCCTGGACTCCATGCAGGCCATCGAGCTGCTCTTCGCCATCGAGGACACCTTCGCCGTCTCCCTGCCGGACGAGGACATGAACGACACCACCTTCGCCACCGCCGGCAACCTGTGGAACGCCATCCTCGGGGCGCTGCAGACCTCGGCGAGCCCGGCATGACCGCGCCCGTCCTCGAAGCCCGCGCCGCCGGGCGGCTGCTGCCCGAGCTGCTGGCGGAGCTCACCGACCGGGTCGCCGCCGCGGCCGCCACCGAGCTCGCCCGAACCGACCGGGAGGCGCTCTTCCCGCTCGCCGCGCTGGAGGAGCTGCGCCGCACCGGGCTGCTCGGCCTGCTGGTGCCCGTCCAGTACGGGGGCCTCGGCGGCAGCACCGCCGACCTGATCGAGGCGAGCATCAAGCTGGGCCGGACCGACCTGTCGGTGGCGATGGTCTTCGCGATGCACTGCCAGCAGGTCGCCGCCGTGGTCCGACATGGCAGCGACCGGATCCGCGCCGAGCTGCTGCCGGAGGTCGCCGCCGGGCGCAGCTACCTGGCCTCGGTCACCACCGAGGCCGGCAAGGGCGGCCACCTGCTGACCGCGCAGTCCGAGCTCGACACCGCGGACGGCGAGCTCGTGGTGGACCGCTTCGCCCCGATCGTGACCGGCGGCGAGCACGCCGACGCCTTCCTGCTCACCATGCTCAGCCCCGGCGCCACCTCGCCGAGCCAGGTCTCGCTGGTCTACGCCCGCCGCGACCAGCTCGGCGTGGAGGCCTCCGGCGACTGGCAGCCGCTGGGTATGCGGGCCAGCCACAGCGTGGCGCTGCGGTTGCGCGGGCGGGTGCCCGCACACCAAGTGATCGGCGAGCACGGCGACTTCCGCACCATCGTGACCTCGGTCTTCGGGCCGCTGGCGCACCTGGGCTGGTCGGCCTGCTGGCTGGGCACCGCGGCCGGGGCACTCTCCCGGGTGCTGCGGCTGCTGCGCGCACCGGAGAGCCGGGGCCGCGTCGATCTGGACTCCGAGCTGCTGCTGACCCGGCTCTCCCGATCCCGCCAGCGGCTGGACACCGTGTACGCGCTGCTGATGCGGACCGAGCAGACCGTGGCACGCGGCACCGACCTCAGCCGGCCCAGCATCCAGCTCCAGCTGAACGCGCTCAAGATCACCGCTGCGGAGGAGTGCTACCGGGTGGTCGACGAGTTGGTCGACGCGGTCGGCATGCGGCACGGCTACCTCAAGGACTCGCCGACCCGGCTGGAGCACTCGCTGCGGGACCTGCGCTCGGCGGTGCTGAACTACAGCAACGACCGGCTGCACCTGGCCGACGGCAAGCTCGCCCTGCTCGACCCGGAGGTGCGGTTTGCCTGACCACCTCGCCCTCGCGGACCAACTCGCCCTGGCGGGCCGGCTCGACGAGGCCGCCCGGTTCCGCCAACGCGTCGAACAGGCCCTGGCCGACCTCCCACCGCCGACCCCACTGCCGCACCTGTGGCGGGCACTGGGCGAGAGCGGCGTGCCGGCCGGGCTCTACCGGCGCGGCGGCCCGCTCGGCCCGGTCGCCGAGCCGGCCCACCTCGCCGCGCTGCTGCGCGCGGTGGACGCCCGCGGCGACAACGGCGTGACGCTGGGTGTGCTGGTGCAGGCGGCGAGCGCCGTGCCGGTCCTCGGCTCGGGCGCCGGCGACGCCTGCGGCACCGCCTACCAGCGGGTGCTGGCCGGGACGGCCACCGTCGCACTGGCCGCCACCGACGCGGCCGCGCCCGGCTCCGACCTGGCCGGGCTCGGCACCGAAGTCACCATCGACGAGCGCGGGTTGACGCTGCGCGGGGGCAAGCGGTGGATCACCGCCGCGTGCTGCGCGGACTACCTGCTGGTGCTGGCCAGGCAGCGTCCCGGTCGCCACTTCACCAGCTTCAGCTGGGTGCTGGTTCCCGCCGACGCCGACGGCCTGACGGTGCGCGCGGCCGACACCGACCTGCTCGCCGGGTCGGGCACCGGTCACGTCGAGTTCGACGACGTACGGCTGCCGGCCGACCACCTGGTTGGCCGCCCCGGGCGCGGACTGGCCGTCTTCGCCCGGCACATGGGCACCGAGCGCCTGGCCGGCGCGTACTGGGCCGTCGCGCTCACCAGCCGGGTGCTGGCCGAGACCCAGGCGCGGCTGGCCCGGCGCACGGTGGACGGCCGACCGCTCTGGCAGCACGAGGCGATCCGCCAGGACCTGGCGACCTGCCTGGTCAAGGTGGCCGGACTGCGCGCGCTGCACGAGAGCCTGGGCGAGCAGATCGTCGAACGGCAGGATCTCGCGGCGGCCGCGCTGCTGAAGTCCGCAGTCGGGCTGACGGTGGACGCGGTGCTCTCGCGGTGCGCGCAGCTGCAGGGCGCCGACGGGCTCGCCCGCGGCGGCGTCCAGCAGATCCGGGCCGAGGCCGGGGTGTGCGGGATCGGCGGCGGAGCAACGGAACTGATGCTCAGTCATGTTGCCGACAGCGCTGAGCAGTTGCTCGAAGGCCTGCGGTCATGACCGGGTCCGTTGCTTCGGCTGCCAGGCCGGCCGGCTCCGTGACCGGGTCGGTCAGGGAGGTCGCAGCCGGCGTCTGGGTGCTCAGCGCGCCCCGACCGTGCTGCGCCGAGAGCGCGGCGCACCCGGCCGATCTGGCCTCGGCGCGCGTCATGGCACCGAGGCGGCGCTCCGAGTTCCTGGCCGGTCGGGCAGCGCTGCGCCAACTGCTGCGCACCGTACGGCCCGACCTCGCGGACGCGGCCGTCCGGGCCGACCCGCGCGGCCGGCCCGTCCTGGCCGGGCACCCGGAGGTCGGCATCAGCGTCTCGCACGACGGCGACACCGTCGCGGCCGCCGTGGCACCCGGGCGGCGGGTCGGCGTGGACGTCCAACTCCCGCCCGTCGCACCGTCCGACAACCTGTTGCGGCGCTGCCTGCGCGAACGCGCCGACCAGTTGGCCGCCCTGCCGCCGGCCGGCCGTGGCGGGGAGCTGGCCTGGGTCTGGACGGTGCAGGAGGCCTGCGTGAAGGCCACCGGCGACGGACTGGCCGGCCGTCCCTGGTCGATCGACGTCCCGCTCGGCCGGCGCCAAGGCCGCTGGGGCCCGTACACCTGGGTCAGCCTGCGCGACCACTCGCCCATCCCGCTCAGCTGCGCCTTCACCGACCCGCCCGCCGACTTGGAGTGACGATGCGCCTGACCACCAGGGCGGCCACGCTGCCCCGGCTCAGCTGCTACAGCACCAATCTGGTCGCCTGCCTGGAGCAGGACGACCCCGACATCCGCCGACGGATCGGTCACGCCGTACGGCTCGCGGTGCGCACCGACCTGCCCGCCGGCGAGCTGGCCTTCGTCCAGCACACCCCCGTGGATGCCACCGCGGACGGCCGGACGCTGGCCTACCGCGGCAGCCCCGAGTGGTCTGCCGCCCGGGCCGGGCTGATCACCGAACTCGCCTGTCGGGACAGCGTGCTGGCGGTCGGCAACACCGCGCAACTGAGCTGGTCGCCCGGCTACGGCCACCCTGGCGCGCCGCACTGGCTACTGCTGCACGAGTACCGCGACGGGTGCTGGCTGGTCGCCGACCACTTCAGCGCGCTCACCCCGCACGGCGAGCAGGAGCCGTATCTGAGCTGGCTGGAGGACGCGGAGCTGGCCCGCGCGCTCACCCCGCTGCCGGCTCCGGCGCCCGAGGTGGTCCGGCGCGACGCGCTGGCGCTGGGCCGGGCCGTCCAGGTGCCGCCGCCGGGCCACTACCGCTGGCTGACCCGGGCCGCCGAGCCGACTGCGCCCGATCAGGCGCAGTGGACCACCGAGCTCGCCGAGGCCCTCGGCCTCGTGCACACCGCCCTGACCGCCCAGCCGGCCGCCGCCGGCCGCTACGCCGACGACCTCTGGGCCGCCGGCCGGCACTACGCCCACCGCTACATCGTGCTGGTCGCCGACGACGCGCTCGACCCGCGGGCCGCCGTCAACGCCACGGCCGCGTGGGGCGAGCTCGCCAAGACCCTGCGCTTCGCGGCCCGCTCCGCCGAGCGCGGCCGCCCGCGCACCGGCGTCGTCGACCAGGCCTTCGCCCACCTGCTGCGCGCCCTCCCCCAGGACGGATGACCATGCAACGGACCCTGTACGCCCGGTTCGCCGCCTCGGCGGCGCGCCACCCCGATCACCCGGCCCTGGAAATCGGCCAGGACCGGCTGAGCTACCGGGAGTTGGGCCTGCTCGCCGAGGGCCTGGCGGCCCGCATCCTGGCGGCCCACGGTGGCGCGGCCGGCTGCGGTGGCGCCGCGCCCGCCCGGATCGGCCTGCTGGCCGAGCGCAGCCCACTCGCCTACGCCGGCTACCTCGCCGTGCAGCGCCTGGGCGCCACGGTGGTGCCGCTCAACCCGGCCTTCCCCGCCGCCCGCAACGAGCGGATCGCCACCGCCGGCGCGCTGGACCTGGTCCTGCTGGAGGGCGAGCCGCCCGCCACGTTCCCGGTGCCACTGCTGCAACTGTCGCAGCACGCCGGCCCGGTGGCCGCGCTGCCGCCGTACCGGGACGAACCCACCGGCGCCGCGTACCTCTTGTTCACCTCGGGCTCCACCGGTGAGCCCAAGGGCGTGCCGGTCACCCAGCAGAACGCCGACACCTACCTGACCCATGTGATCGAGCGCTACCAAGCGGGACCCGGCAGCCGGATCTCGCAGACCTTCGACCTGACCTTCGACCTCTCGGTCTTCGATATGTTCACCGCCTGGGGCAGCGGCGCCACCCTGGTGGTGCCGACCCGCCAGGACCTGCTGGCGCCCGTACGATGGGTGGCCGAACGGGAGTTGACGCACTGGTTCTCGGTGCCGTCGATGGTCTCGTTCGCCCGCCGGATGCGCGCACTGAAGCCGGGTCGGATGCCCTCGCTGCGCTGGAGCCTGTTCTGCGGCGAGCCGCTGACCCTGCAGCAGGCCGAGGCCTGGGCGGCGGCGGCGCCCGGCAGCGTCCTGGAGAACCTCTACGGTCCCACCGAACTGACCATCAGCTGCGCCGAGTTCAGGCTCCCTTCGGACCGCGCCCAGTGGCCCGAGCCGGCCAACGGCACGGTACCGATCGGCGCACTGTTCCCCGGCCTGCCGCACCTGGTCCTCGGCGAGGACGGACGGCCCGCCGACCAGGGCGAGTTGGTGGTGCGGGGCGCGCAGCGCTTCCCCGGCTACCTCGACCCGGCCGACAACGCCGGCCGCTTCCTCAGCTTCGACGGCGAGCGCGCCGGCGGCTACGACGGCACCGAGCCGCTCACCGACCAGCACTGGTACCGCACCGGGGACCGGGTCGGCCGACTGGACGGGCAGCTGGTCCACCTCGGCCGACTGGACCAGCAGGTCAAGGTGCACGGCTACCGGATCGAACTCGGCGAGGTGGAGGCCGCGTTGCGCAGCCGGCCCGGGGTGCGCGACGCGATCGTGCTGGCCGCCCCGAACGGACGCGGCGAGAGCACCCTGACCGCCGCCTGCACCGGCGGCGGCCTCGACCCGGCGGAGCTGACACAGGCCCTGCGCGCCCAACTCCCCTGGTACATGGTGCCCGGAGAGATCACCGTCCTCGCGGAACTCCCGCTGAGCGCCAACGGAAAGATCGACCGCCGCGCGGTCGGCGCCACCCTTGCCGCCCTCGCCGCCCCTCAAGGCTGAGCAACTCCGGTACAGATCAGCAGATATCAGCAGACCTGACACCTTACGGAGCATCAATGAAGACCCAGGGACTCATCCCGGCCCAGGCGACCGTCAGCCCCGAGGACTACCGCTACGCGATCTCCCGGCTTCCCACCGGCGTCACGGTGATCACCGCGGCGGGCCCCGACGGCCCGGCCGGCTGCACGGCCAACGCCGTGATGTCGCTCTCGATGGACCCGCCGAGCCTGCTGGTCTCGCTCACCGGCGGCAGCCGCACGCTGGACCGGATACTGGCGGCCGGCGCCTTCGCGGTCAATGTGCTGACCTGGTCGGACCGCGCGCTGACCCAGCAGTTCGCCACCGGCACGGCCGCTGAGCGGTTCGCGGGGGTGCCCTGGGACATGGTGCACGGGGTGCCGGTGCTGACCCGCTCCTCGGTCAGCGTCGTCTGCACGGTCCGCGAGGCCGTGCCGCTGCTCGACCACACCGTGGTGGTCGGCACGGTCGCCTGGGCGCTGGCCAACGACGCCGAGCCGTCGGTGCTCTACCGCCATGAGCTGTACGCCGTGGGCGGGTGAGCGGTGATGCTGGTCGTCCAGAAGTACGGCGGCTCCTCGCTGCAGAGCATCGAGCGGATCAAACGCGTCGCCGAGCGGGTGCGCCAGACGCGCCGCGACGGTCACGACGTGGCGGTGGTGTGCTCGGCGATGGGTGACACCAGCGACGAGCTGATCGAACTCGCCGGCCAGGTCTCGCAGGCGCCGCCCGCAAGGGAGTTGGACATGCTGCTGACCACCGGCGAGCGGGCCTCCAACGCACTGCTGGCGATGGCCGTCGACGCGCTCGGCGTGCGGGCGCGCTCCTTCTCCGGCGGGCAGGCCGGGGTCCGCACCGACTCGGCGCACGGCCGGGCCCGGATCGTCGAGGTCGACCCCGCCCGGATCCGGGCGGCCCTGGACCAGGGCACGGTGGCGCTGGTCGCCGGCTTCCAGGGGATCAGCGCGGAGACCGGGGACGTCACCACCCTGGGGCGCGGCGGATCCGACATCACCGCCGTCGCGCTGGCGGCCGGGCTGAAGGCCGACATCTGCGAGATCTACACCGACGTGGACGGCGTGTTCAGCGCCGATCCGCGGGTCGTTCCGCACGCCCGACTGCTGCCCTCGGTCAGCTACGAGGAGATGCTGGAGATGGCGGCGGGCGGCGCGAAGATCCTGATGACCCGCTGCGTGGAGTACGCGCGGCGCCACCAGGTGCCGCTGCACGTCCGGTCCTCCTACACCGACGCCTGCGGCACCTTCGTCACCGGCTCTGCGACCGAGCCGACCGAGCTGCCCGCGCTGCCCGCGCCTGGTGACCCGGCTTCGCCGGTCGTCGTCGGGATCGCCCACACCCGCGCCGTCACGCTGCTCACCGTGGAGCCCGTGCACGAGGCCGGCGCCGCCGAGATCGCGGCGCTGCTGGCCCGGGCCGGCATCCCAGCCGACCCCGCGCCGCGCTTGCGCGAAGGCTCGCAGTCCGCCCAACTCACCTTTGCGGTAGCCGAGTCGGACGCCCGGCAGGCGGTCACCCTACTGCGCGACCAGCAGGACCGGCTCGGCTTCGACCGCCTGCACCAGGACACCGGGTTCGGCCGGATCTCGGCGGTCGGCGCGGGCCTGCGCTCGCGTCCCGACGCGGTGTCCACCTTCTTCCGCACGCTCGCCGAGGCCGGTATCGAGGTCGGCTTCCTGTCCGCCTCGGGCATCCGGATCTCCGGCATCTGCCGCGCGGACCAGCTCGAGGAAGCCGTCCGGACCCTGCACAGCGGGTTCGGCCTCGACAGCGAGACCACCGCCGCCGTCTACGCCGGCACGGGACGCTAGACCTCGACGCCAGACCTCGACGTTAGACGCCCCCATCGTCAAGTGCCGGAGAAAGGAAGGGTCATGAACTCCCGACCGTTGAAAGTGGCTGTGCTGGGGTGCGGGGTGGTCGGGACGGAGGTCGTCCGCCGCCTGCACGGTGCGGCGTCCGAACTGGGCCGCCGGATCGGCGCGCCGATCGAACTCGCCGGGGTGGCGGTGCGCGACCTGGACCGCGCGCGCGGCACCGGCATCGATCCCGCGCTCTTCACCGACGACCCCTTCGAGCTGGTCAAGCGCGCCGACGTCGACATCGTGGTCGAGCTGGTCGGCGGACTGGAACCGGCCCGCTCACTGGCCATGGAGGCGATGGCGCACGGGGCCTCGGTGGTCAGCGCCAACAAGGCGCTGATCGCCGCGCACGGACCCGAGTTGCACGCGGCGGCCGCCGACCGGGGCGTGGACCTGCACTACGAGGCGGCGGTGGCGGGCGCCGTCCCGCTGCTGCGCACGCTGCGCGAGTCGCTGGCCGGCGACGACATTGAGCGGGTCGTCGGGATCGTCAACGGCACCACCAACTTCATTCTGGACCGCATGAGTTCGACCGGAGCGGAGTTCGCCGAGGCACTGCGGGAGGCGACCGCGCTGGGCTACGCCGAGGCGGAGCCGTCGGCCGACGTGGAGGGGCACGACGCGGTGGCCAAGGCCGTCATCATGACGGCGCTGGCCTTCCACACCCGGATCTCGCCGGCCGAGGTCCACCGCGAGGGCATCACCGCCGTCACGGCCGCCGACATCTCCCAGGCCCAATCCCTGGGCCACGAAGTGAAGTTGCTGGCGATCTGCGAACGCGACCGCCGGGACGGCGCCGTCGCGGTGCGCGTGCACCCCACCTGGGTCCCGCGCGGCCACCCACTGGCCTCGGTGCACGGCGCGGACAACGCCGTCCTGGTGGAGTCCACGGGCGCGGGCCGGCTGCTCCTGCAGGGCGCGGGCGCGGGTGGCACCCCCACGGCCAGCGCGGTCCTCGGCGACCTGGTCGCCACCGGCCGGCGCCGCGCACTGGGCTCCACCGCCGCCCCCGCACCACTCCAACTCCCGGGCCAGCTACGGCAGATCGGCGAGATCCCGACACGCTGCCAACTCAGCCTCGGCACCCTGGCGGTGGCGGACGTGGTCGCAGCGCTCGACCGCCACGAGATACCGATCGAGACCGTCCTGCACGCCGGCGAGGACCTCTGCGTCCTGACCGGCCCCGCCCCCCACGCCCGGCTGACCGCAGCCCTCGACACCCTGCAGACCCTCAACCCGACCCACCGCGCACCACGCTTCACGCGCCTGCTGGACTGAGAGGCCAGCCCACCAGCTCGCTACACCAGGTCCTTGGTCATGAACACCCGGCTCGTACCGGGCGGATCACAGGGGACCTCACCGAAGACGCGCCAGCCATGCCTCCGATAGAAGCCGGGCGCCTGGAAGCTGATGGTGTACAGCACGCCGGTGCGGCAGCCACGCCGACGGGCCTCCTCCTCCGCCTGCCGCAGGATCTCGCTGCCGACGCCGGAGCCGCGAAGCTCGGGCGGCAGGTGGAACAAGTCCACAAAGAGCAGACCCAGCGACGTTCGACCGGTGAGTCCGCCAACCACCCGCCCCGTCTCCGGGTCCCGGACCAGCACCGCGAGCGCTCGCCGATCCCCGGTACCCGCCTCCTGAACGTTGAACTCGTCGAGCGCGTCCGAGATCAGTGCAACATCGTCCGCGTCGGGTCGGTCCGTGACGAAAATGCTTGTCACCGGCCCGCAAACCAGCGCCGACCCGCCCTCGCCGGAGACGGGGGACGAAGCTGCGTACGCCATTCGATCAGTCATCCGCCGAACATAGCGACAGGGTCTGACACCGGCACCGGCCACTCCCCAGTGCTGCTCCGCAGAAGTTCGTGGAGGGGTGCAGGGGCCCAGGGATGGTGTTGAACCCACTGTCAGTAATAGGCTGTGGGCGTCTTCATCTATTACTGAGCTGAAGGGGTGGATCGTGCCGACGCGTTCCCAAGTCGCGGAAACCGATCGACTGATCCTGGCGCGTCCTGATCCGAGTGATGCTCCGGCAGTCTTCGCGGTGCATGGGGACCCGGCCACGAACCTCCACAACCCGCATGGGCCTCACCGGTCGCTCGACGAGAGCGAGGCATTCCTGCAGACGATGCTCGCCGACTGGACCCGTGACAGCATCGGCTACTGCGCCGTGACGCGTCGCGAGGACCCGGGCACCGTCATCGGATTCGCGGGGATCCGAGTCAGCCAGATCGAGGGCAAGCGCGTGCTCAATCTCTACTATCGGTTCACTCCTTCGTCCTGGGGATACGGGTTCGCCGGGGAGGCGGCCCGCACAGCCTTGGGCCTGGCGCGTTCGCTCTTCCCGGACACTCCCGTGGTGGCGCTCATCCGGGAGGACAACCTGCCCTCGCGGCGCCTGGCCGAGCGCCTCGGATTTGAGTCCAGTCACGGCAGCAGGGATGCAGAGGGCCGGTGCGTCCACGTGCTCTCCTCGCCCGGATGTCTCACGCCTTGAGCGGGATGCCTTCATAGGCCCACTTGTAGGGTCTCGCGGTCTCGTTGCGGTTGATTGCGTAGGCGGTCAGCTTGTCGATGAGGTCCTCGCGGCTGGAGAAGTCGCCGTGGCGGATCACGCGTCGGGTCATCGCGGAGAAGTACAACTCGCTGTAGTTGAGCCACAAGGCTGTGGCGGGGTCCAGTGCGCCGGGCGGTGCGGGACGGCCGGGGTAGCGGCGCGAGCGGGCCGCTGGTGCGACACCAACTATGCGGTCAGCTGCCGGAAGGACTGTCCGGGTCAGCGTCACCGTGACAGTGATCCGAACGGTGGCTGATGTCGATACGCTAGCCGTCGCTGTGGCAGCGAGCTCGCGCAGGCGGAAACCCGAGGATTGGGCAGGTCATCCCCGAAGGGCGAAGGACGCTCGCTGTCGCCATGTCCTGCCGTCGGTCACCATGAGCTCAACCGACGAGACGCGCGCCGCTATCGGAAGGATGCCCGTCAGGGCTGCCTCGACCTCGTCCAGGACTTCGGCTTCTTGGCTCTGCGCGACGGTCAGATGCGGGACGAGTTCCGCGAACCGGCCTTCGAACGGCGGGACTTCCGGCCACCGATCGGCGACCGCGTGGGTGAGTTGCAGAAACTGCCGCTGCCCGTCGGACTCAGGGGCGAGATACAGGATTCCGGGGAACCGTCCGAAGGTCTCGAATCGCACGTCGAAGGCCGGGTAGCTGCCCAGGGGGTCAGCGATGGCAGCACGGATGTGAGCGTCTATCAGATCCTCGTGGAGGAAGGGGAAGAGCACGGTCACGTGGGCTGGAACGCCGGATCGGGCTGAGGGGTCAAGTCGTTCACGCCATGCACCGACGGCAGGCTCGGCCTCCGGGATCCTGACGATGAGTCCGGTCTGTCCCGCCTGGAGCGTGCTGGAACTGTCCTGTGCCATGGAACCTCATGGTGCCACGCGGCAAGGAACGACGTCGCATGCGGGAGGCTCGGGGTCCTGGATGGCACTTGCGGAGTGTTCGGTGAAATCCATACACTCAAGGTGTTCGGTTTTAGGTGAACACTCTGACGACGGGTGGCAGTCATGCGCGCAGTACTGGTCGAGAAGTTCGGTGGTCCGGAGGTCCTCACGCTGGCCGACGTCCCCGTGCCGAAGCCCGGGCCCGGTGAGGTGAGCATCGAGGTCGCGTACGCGGGCGTCAACTTCGCGGAGCTGAAGGCGCGCTCCAGCGGGTACCGGGTGGCCTCGCTCCCCCACCTGCCCGGCCTGGAGGTATCCGGGCGGATCCGGGAGGTCGGGGACGACGTGACGGGGTTCCGCCCCGGCCAGGAGGTCGCGGCGCTGACGGCCTCCGGCGGCTACGCCGAGGTTGCCGTCGCCTCCGCGAACGCGGTCTTCGCCCTGCCCGCCGGCATCTCGCTGCGCGTCGGCGCCACCCTGCCGACCGTGCTGCCGACCGCGCACGCACTGCTGCACGAGGTCGGACGGCTGCGCACCGGCGAGACCGTCCTGGTCCACGGCGCGGCCGGCGGTGTCGGGACCGTCGTCGGGCAACTCGCCAGGCACGGCGGGGCGGCGGCCGTCTACGGCGTGGTCTCCAGCACCGCCAAGGTGGAGCACGCCCTGAAGGCAGGATACGACGAGGTGTTCGTCGGCGACGACTTCGACGACGACGTGTACCGGATCACCGGCGGCAGAGGCGTGGACCTGATGCTCGACCCGGTGGGCGGCGACACCTTCCGCCGCAACCTGGAGACGCTGGCCCCCTTCGGCCGACTGGTCTCCTACGGCAACGCGAGCGGTGCGGCACCCTGGCAGGTAGGGCAGATCCAGCTCACGCCGGGCCGCTCGGTGGCCGGCTTCTCGGTCCTCACGCTGGCCAAGAGCGACCCCGCGCTGCTGCGCGAAATCGCTTCCAGGGCCTTCCAGTTGGTGGCCGATGGCACGGTCGAGCTGCCGATCACCGCGGAGTTCCCGCTCACCGAGGCCGCCGCCGCACACCGCCTGATGGAGACCCGCACCACCACCGGCAAGCTCCTGCTGCGCATCGCGGACTGAGAACGTAACAGAGCAGCTAAGACCGACCGGCAAATGGAGGGTGGGAGAAGAAGGGGGTCCCCCCGGCCGGAGGCTGGGGGAGGGTCGAGGGCCGAGTCCAGGCGGTGCCGACGAAGGAGCCATGGCGGAGCCCTGGCGACTGAGGAGAAGCCGTCTGGGCGAGAGCCATCGGGCCGCGACGCCGCCCTCCATTTGCCGGTCGGTCTAAGCAACAACCGACTGCCCCCGGCGCGTCAGCGGGCCGGGGGCAGTCGGGCGGGATGGCGCGGGGCGGGTCAGCCCTGCGGCGTCACGGACGCGAGGTAGGCGCCGGCGAGCTCCGGGTCGTAGAACCACTGCTCGAAGTCGGCCGCGTTGTTGAAGCCGTTGGCGAAACGCTTGGCCACGGGCGGGAGTTGGCCGGCCGCGCCGATCAGGTTGAGGACGTGCTCCGGCGGCGGGGCGAGCATCGCGTTGGTCCACTTCGTCACGTGCTGGGCGTCGTCCCAGTAGCGGTCGAAGGCGGACTGCATGAACTCACGGTCGAAGGGCTTGTCGCCGTGCGCCAGGATGGCGGCCAGGTAGACGGCGGCGCAGCGTGCGGCGTTGTTGGAACCCTGGCCGGTGATGGGGTCGTTGGCGACCACCACGTCGGCCACGCCGAGCACCAGGCCGCCGCTGGGCAGCTCGCCGATCGGGTTGCGCACCACGGGGGCGTAGCGGCCGGCCAAGGTGGCTCCGGCGTCGGTCAGTTCGACGCCGTTGCGGGCCCGGTCGTACTCCCAGGGGGTGAAGGTCTTCATCAGGTCCAGGGTGAGCCGCAGGTGCTCGCCCGGGTCCTTCACGTTGCCGAAGACGTCCAGCGGACCGCCGGGGATGCCCTCCCAGAAGAGGATGTCGCACTCGCCCGCGCCGGTCAGCGCCGGGATCACGAACAGCTCGCCGACTCCGGGGACCAGGTTGCAGCGCACGGCCTTGAAGTCGTGCTCCGGGCGCGGGCCGAGGCCGCTCACATAGGAGACGGCGAGGGCTCGCTGCGGGGTGTCGTACGGCGAGCGGGCGGCATCGCGGCCGAACATCGAGACCAGCTCGCCCTTGCCGGCCGCGACGAGCACCAGGTCGTACGTCCGCGAGAAGTAGTCCAGGTCGGAGACGGCGACGCCGTGCACCACGACCTGGCCGCCGCGCTGGGCGAAGGTCTCCAGCCAGGCGGCCATCTTGATGCGCTGGTCGACGGACTGGGCGAAGCCGTCGAGGCGGCCGACCCAGTCGATCACCCGGGAGGAGTCGGGCCCGGCCACCGAGACGCCGAGGCCCTCGACTCTCGGGGCCTCGTCCTCCCAGAAGTTGAGGCCCAGGTCACGCTCGGTCTGCAGGGCTGTGTCGAACATGCACTGCGTGGACATCACCCGCCCGTCCCGCACCTCGTCGGCGGTGCGGTTGGTCATCACCGTGACGTCGTAGCCGTTGGACTGGAGACCCAGCGCGAGCTGGAGCCCGGCCTGACCGGCTCCGACGATCAATATCCTGCGCATTGCTGTCTGCCTTCTTGCTAGAGGTACGAGTACAGGGAGGAGAACCAGAACCCCGAGAGCCCCCGAGAACCCCGGGGATCACACCAGCTCGGCGGCGGCCGCCGGCTCCTCGGCCAGTGCGTGCACCACCAGGGCGGTCAGCACCTCCACCGTCGACTCGCGCCTGCGGGCGTCGCAGAGCAGCACCGGGATGTGCTCCGGCACCGCGAGCGAGTCGCGGACGGCGTCGGCGGAGTAGACGGGGGCGTCGTCGAACTGGTTGACGGCCACCACGAACGGCAGGCCGCTGCCCTCGAAGTAGTCCAACGCCGGGAAGGAGTCGGCCAGTCGGCGGGTGTCGACGAGCACGATGGCGCCGACTGCGCCACGCACCAGGTCGTCCCACATGAACCAGAAGCGGCCCTGGCCAGGGGTCCCGAAGAGGTAGAGCACCAGATCCGGCGCCAGGCTGATCCGGCCGAAGTCCATCGCCACCGTGGTGGAGGTCTTTGCCGGGACGGCGGCGGTGTCGTCCACGCCGAGGCTCGCCTCGGTCATCACGGCCTCGGTGGTGAGCGGCGATATCTCGGAGACCGAGCGGACCAGCGTGGTCTTGCCGACGCCGAAGCCGCCCGCCACCACGATCTTGGTGGAGGTGGCGTGGCCGGACACCAGCGGCACGCCCGGCGGGACCGCGGACCGGCCGGCCGCCGTCTCAGAGCTTGCGAAGTCCACCCAGCACCCTCTCCAGCAGATCCCGCTTCGACGTTCCCGGCACCTCGTCCCCGCCGTCCAGCGCTCCGCCGTCCACCGAGTCGGCGCCGTGCACGCGGATCCGACCCTGGTCGGCGAGGTCGCTGACCAGCACCTTCACCACACCCAGCGGGATCCGCAGCAGCGCCGAGATCTCGGCGATGGACCGCATCTGACCGCGGCAGACGTCGCTGATCGCGGTGAGCTCGGGCAGGCTGCGGTCCGCCGGGTCGGCGGGGCGGTTCAGCGCGGAGACCAGAGTCTCGACCAGCAGGACCCGGCCGAACCTGGTCCGCCCACGGGTGATCGCGTACGGGCGCACCCGGGACGAACGCCCCTGGCCCGGCCGGGCCGTGTCGGTCCGGCGGCCACGGACGGGCCCGCCCTGCAGCGGTCCGGAACCACCGCCGGCTCGACCGCCGATCCCACTACCGCTGTTGCTGCTATTGCTGCTGCTACTGCTGTTGTTGTTCGCGGTGCCGGGCATGTCTCCCACCTCCTCTGGGCTCATCGGACGGCCATCGCCCGGTGGAGTTCGCTGCGCACCTGGGGTGTCAGCGCGTGACCGGCGCGCTCGACGAGCAGCGCCATCTGGTAAGCCAGCACGCCCAGTTCACAGGTGAGCGTGGCGTAAACGCCGAGGCAGGAGCCGTCGCTGATCGCCATGACCACCAGGTGGCCCTGGTCCATCGTCACCATGGTCTGCCGGACGCCCCCGTACTCCAGGACCCGGGCCATACCAGCCGCCAGGCTGGTCAACGCCGAGACGATGGCGGAGAGTTCGTCGCTGCGGACCCCGGTGTGCGAGTCCGCAAGCAGCAGGCCGTCGGACGAGACCACGACGGCCTCCGCGACCCCGGCCACCGTGCCGAGGAAGTCGTCGAGCAGCCAGCGGACGTTCTTCGCGGCCTGGCTGACGGGCGCGGGGCCGGCCGGTGCCAGTGCCGACCGTGCGGAGTCGAAGTCGGTCATCGATCCTCTCCCTCTCCGGAGGTGGCGCGCTGTCCTTCTGCCGTGCTCGGTGCGGGGTCCGCCGGCGGACCGGCCGCCGCCGACTCGCGGGCGGCCTGGCGCAGGCCGCTCTGGAAGCCGCCGAGTCTGCGGCGCAGTTCCTCGGGCGATATCCCGGAGCGCTGCGGAGCGGGCTCGGGCTCGGGCTCGAGCTCGGCGGGCGCGGACTGCTCGGGTACGGGCTGTACGGGCTGCGCGGGTGGCTGCAGCGCGTGCCGGGGGCCGGCGGCGGGGGCCGGGGCCTCGGGAGGAACGGGAGCGGCGGGGGTCGCCTCCGGCTCCGCGGCGAACCGCCGCAGCCCGGACGCGGGCGTCTCACCGGTGCCCGGCAGCCCGTTGCCGCGCGGCACACGGCGGGGCAGCCCGATGTCGGTGACGGCTCCACCGGTCGCGGCATCGTCGGACGCCGTCTCGGGGAGCACCACAGGCACGGGAGCGGGAGCGGGCGCAGGCGACGGCTCAGCAGCCGGAGCCGCAGGAGCAGGCGCAGGCGCGCTCAGCGCCGGCTGGGCCGGCTTGCGGCGCGGCAGCAAGGGAAGCTCCGCATCCGTCACCGCCGCACCCGCACCCGCACCCGAGCCCGCCGCCGGCAGCGTGCCCAGCGGCACCGCCCGCGCGGCCGCCTCCGCCACCCGCGCCTCCACCGCGCGCGCCGTCGCCGCAGCCGTGGTCAGGCTGCGCTCCGCGCGCCGCTGGTCGTCCAGGTCCGCGGTGCTGGCCGCGGCGTCCGCCTGCAGCGCCTGGTGCGGCAGCACCACCATCGCGGTGATGCCGCCGCCCTGCGCATTCTCCCGCAGCTGCACCCGGATGTCGTGGCGCCGAGCCAGCCGGGCCACCACGAACAGGCCCATGCTCCGCCCGGTCAACGCACCGGCCAGCAGCGCGTCCCGCCGCTCGGCGCCCGGCTCGGAGGGCTCGGCCAGCTGCTCGTTGAGCGCCCGCAGCCGCTCGGCGGGCAGGCCGATGCCGCGGTCGGTGACCGAGATCATCACCTCGCCGTTGTCCAGCTGCCAGCCGCCGACCTCGACCTGGTCCTGCGGCGGCGAGAACGCCGTGGCGTTCTCCAGCAGTTCGGCCAGCAGGTGGCTGGTGTCATCGGCGACCGATCCGGTGAGCCGGACGGCGGCCAGGAAGCCCAGCTTGACCCGCTCGTAGCGCTCGATCTCGGAGACGGCGGCCCGGACCACGTCCAGCAGCGTCACGGTCTTGCGGCTGCGGTGGCTGTTCTCCATCCCGGCGAGCAGCAGCATGTTCTCGCTGTTGCGGCGCATCCGGGTGGCCAGGTGGTCGAGCCGGAACAGGCTCTCCAGCTGCGCCGCGTCGGCCTCCCGGCCCTCCAGCGCCTCGATCAGCACGAGTTGGCGCTCGACCAGGGTGAGCGTGCGCATCGCCAGGTTCACGAAGGTGGCGTCGACACTGCCCTGCAGCTCGTCGCGCTCCTTGACCAACTCGTCGCGTTCCCGGCGCAGTTCATCGCGCTCACGAAGGAGTTCGTCGCGCTCCCAGAGCAACCGCTCGCGCTCGCCGAGCTGTTCGCGCAGCTGCTCGTCCAGCCGTCCGGTGGTCTCCGCGTGGGCGGCTGCGGCCTCGGTCCACTGCTTGGTGAACTCCTCGTGCCGACGCAGGAGTTCGTCGCGCCCCTGGAGCAGCTGCTGGCGTTCGCCGGCCAGCGTGCGCAGTTGGCCGAGCTGTCCGTCGCGCTCGGCGAGCAGTCCGGAGCGCTCCTCGATCAGGGCGCCGAGGTTGCGGGCCGCCTGGTCGCGGGCCCGCTCCAGCGGCCGCGCGGTGACCCGCCGGACCACCACGGCCGTGCCGCCGAGCAGCACGACGGCCGCAGCCGAGCCGGCGACCAGGAGTGCCGGGCCGCTGCCACCGCTCCCGCCGCCGGAGAGGCCGCAGCCGGAGATCGCGGTGAGGGCCGGCAGTCCGATCAGGGGGCCGACCAGTCGGCGGCGGAGCTGTCTCGCGCGGCGTCGCATCAGCCGCCCTGCAGCGATCCCACCGTCAACGGGCTGACCGTCGACGAGCTGACCGTCAACGGGCCGGACGTCGACGGGCTGACCGTCGACGAGTTCAACGGCGCGCTCACGCGGCTCACCAGGCACCCGAGCAGTGCGGCGGCGCTCCGTAATCCTCTTACGCAACGGTGCTCTCAATCTCGTCAGACCACAAGTGCCCAGACCACGCCTGGCCTTGGACATCGCTCTCAGGAAGACGGCCGCACCCCGTTCCGCCGCTGACACCCGCAAGAGTGAAGCGTAAACCAAGGTCGACAAACAAGATCAACTCTTTCACGGGTCTTAGCGAATTCTTCACGTCGAGCCCCCAGAGTTGACGTTTGCGCAGGTCGCGGATCTATCACCGAGCCTGCCGAACAACCGGTCGGCAACGGCGATGTGACGCATATCTCACCTGCGCGATGATTCGGTTCAATCCTCAACCGCGCAGCATCCAGCCTTCTTTCCGGGCCTGCTCGACCGCCGCTCAAGAAGCACTCGCGGCCACCGGCTACGGACCGATCGCAGATCACGGATTCGCTCGTAACTCCATTCCCGCGACCGGAAATCCGCCCCTCTCCGCAATTCCGGTTCCTATATCCGGACACGCGTGAGCACCCGTTCCCCCACCCGGCGACAGGTGGGGGAACGGGTGCGACCGATACGGAACCTCCGCTACCGGCAGGACCGTTGGAGGTCCAGCGTGAGATATCCGTGGTCGGCGGCGAGCTGGTGGTCGTAGCAGCCGCCGTCGGCCGTCCGGCCCACGTAGTGCTCCGCGTCGCTGCCGTCCGCCTGGACGAGCGTGCCGGACTGCCGCTCCAGCACGCCCTGCGCCGTCAGCTCGTCGTCGGTGGAGGCGCCGGGCCGCCAGCTCCAGCCCTGCAGGGTCTGGTCGGCCAGGTGCCGGGCCACGGTGACCTGACCCTTGGCCAGGTAGCTGTCGGCGTCGGCGCCGGGCACGTACGAGCTGGTCACGTCGATCGGGTAGGACCAGCTGCTGCGGGTCACCTGCGGCCGGCCGTAGCCGTGGTCGCTGTCGGCGCTGGGGCCGGCGCTGGGGTTGGCACTGGGGTCGCCGCCGCGGTCGCCGCTGCGGTCCGTGCTGGTGACCGTCCAGCCGCTGTCGCGCTGCGAAGTGACCTGCTGCTGCCCCTGGTCGGCGATGGTGTCGCTGTTGCGGTACTCGCCGTGGTGGTCGATCCGCGTGCTGACCCGGCCGTGCGAGGTGTCCACGTAGCCGGCCACCGTCCAGTCCCGGTCGCCCGTCACGGTGATCAGGTCGGCGCCGGCCGGGGTGGTGCTCTGCGTGGTGTCGAGCTGCGGCGCGGCGGTGACGGTGTCGGTGGTGACCGCGCCGGTGGTCTGCTTGGCCAGCGGGTCGGTGGTGAGGAAGAGGCTGCCGTCGAGCGTCCAGCCGTCACTGATCCCGGCCGGCGGAACGAGCGTGACGGTGTGTGGCTTGCCGTCCGTCAGGGTGCCGGCGAACGGGGTCAGGTCGACGTCGTAGGGCAGCGTGCGGAACGCGTCGATGCTCGGGATCGGCCGCCACATCAGCGGGCTGATGCCGCCGGTGTAGATCGCGGGGAACGGCTGCACCGTCCCGGCGAGTCGGCCGTCCACCATGACCTGGACCTCGCGGTAGGTGCCGCCGCCGCACAGCCCGTAGTCGGGGTGCGCCGCCGCGTAGGCGTCCGGCACGTTGGAGTACCAGAACTCCTCGCAGCCGCCGCCCCGCGCGTACACCTGGAGGTGGGCGGCGGTGAGGTTGCGCGGGAACATCAGCGTGGAGGTCGCGGTCTGACCCTTGGTCAGCGTCCACCAGCCGGGCGCGGTGGTCGACTGCGAGACCGGGAGCACCTGGTCGGCGGTGGCGGCCGGCGGGTTGGACCGGTCGGCCTGGTAGTAGGTGACCGTCATGGTCATGTGGTAGACGCCGGTGTAGGTGGAGTTGACGATGTTTCCGAGGTCGACCACCAGCGGCTGCGGGGTGCGCAGCAGCGGGATGAAGCTGCTGAGGTCCTGGTCGACGTGCCAGTGGATGCCGGCCGGGTCGGGCTCAGGGGTGCTGGTGCGGAACACCTCGGAGCCGCCGATCCAGACGCCCGCGAGCCGGTCGTACTGGCGGCCGGCGACGCTGCCGGACCAGTCGAGCACCACCTTCGACCACGGCCCGGGGCAGTTCGCGGGCGGGGCGAGGGTGCCGGTGAAGGGCTGGCCGTAGCTGTTGGCGAAGTCGTGCTGCATCGCCGTGACGGTGCAGTGCGGGGTGTTCGGACGGCTGACGGGCGGCAGCGCGGTGGTGGGGTCGGCGTAGTTGGTCTCGACCTTGCCGGGCGACGGCGCGGGCGCCGCGTCAGCGGGAGCAGCGGGAGCAGCCGGGGCCGCATCGGCGTGTATCAGCCCCCGCCCGGACGCGGGCGCGGACGCGGATGCGGGCGCCAGTGCTGCGGCCGAAGCTAAGGCCGAGGCCGAGGCGACCGGGAGGCAGAGCGCCGCAGCGAGCGCCAGCACCACGGCGGGGACGGCGAGAGCGCGCGGGCGGCGGTGCGGGAGTGTCTTCATGGGGCTCCTCCGGCGGCGGCCTCGCACCGTACTGCTTGCGTGCTCCGCGACCGCGACGACATTGATGCGCTTGGCATGTACTCATGCGCAGCGATCACTGTCAAGGCCTCGAGCGCCCTCAGGCACCTTCAGGCACGCCCTTGACGCCCCTGACGCGCAGAACCGCCGTACCCGGCGTCAGAACACCGGGTACGGCGGCGAAACGCAGCGGGCCGTCAGTGGTGCAGCTGGGCGGCGAGCGTCCGGCACCAGCGGGCGAGCGCCTCGCGCTCCTGCACCCGCCCCTCACAGAGCGCGCCGACCTGCGCGTCGCTCATCCGGTTGGGGCCGTCCATGGCCAGCAGGTGACCCAAATCGTCCAGCAGCTCGGCCAGTCGTTGGGCATCGGTGTGTTCGATGGTGGCAGCAGCCTCGGTGTGACCGATCGTGACGGATCCAGGCATCACGCACTCCTTCTCTCGCCCCACCCCCTCGTCCCCACGGTACGACCCCGGCGCGGCACCCGCACCGGGGGGGCGGAATCATCGGACCCGCCCGCACCCGGCCCACCGAGGAGACCTCCGACCGTGCACCTCCCCTTCTTCGTCTACGGCACGCTGCGCCCCGGCGGGCACTACCACGCGCGCTACCTCGGCGGCCGCTGCGAGGCCGTCCGCCCGGCGGTGCTGACCGGGGCCGCGCTGCACGAGGGCCCGGGCTACCCGTACGTCGTCCTCGCTCCTGACGACCCGGGGCAGCGCGTCCACGGCGACCTGGTCACCGTCCGCCCGGCCGACTACGCCGCCGTGCTGGCCGCGCTGGACGAGCTGGAGGACTGCCGCCCGGACGGCAGCGGCGAGTACGTCCGGCTGCGGCTGCCCGTCCTGACCGGCCTGCCCGACCTGCCCGCCCCGGCAGGCCTCACCGCCCCGGCAGGCCTGACCGCCCCGGCAGGCCTCACCGACGCCTGGGTCTACCTGGCCGGCCCCGCCGAGGCCGCCCGGCTGCGCGCCGCGCCCGCCCCGATACCCTCCGGCAACTGGCTGGACCGCGACCGGCGTCCATAAAGGCCACCCCGCCCGCCGCCACCGGCACCCCGCCGACCGCGTCGCGGTGCGGTGGCGGCGGGCGGGGTGTAGTCAGGAGAGGTGCCCGAGCGGCAACAACCCGAAGCGTCTCCCCGGCCCCGACCACCCGTCGGCGCCCTGGTGCTGCTGCCGCTTGTGCTGATCGTGGTGATCACCATCATCGACATCCTGTCCCCGCCGAACATCCACCTGGGCCCGCTGCTGGTGGTGGCTCCCGCGATCACCGCCTCGTTCGCCAGCACCCGGCTCACCGCTGTGGTCAGCGTGCTCGCGGTGACCGCGCTGACCATCATCGGGGTGCTGCGCGACGGGCTGACCACCTCCAACCACGAGACCCAGATCGTCGCGCTGATCGTCGTCTCCGGCCTGGTAGTGCTCTTCAGCGCGATCCGGGACCGGCATGCCCGCGAACTGGTCCAAGTGCGCTCGGTCTCGGAGGCGGCGCAGCGCGTCCTGCTGCGGCCGCTGCCGGCCCGGATCGCCTCGCTGCGGATCGCCTCCGTCTACCTGGCCGCCGAGGCCGAGGCGCAGATCGGCGGCGACCTGTACGCGGCCACCCGCACCTCCACCGGCACCCGGCTGCTGGTCGGCGACGTCCGCGGCAAGGGGCTGGCCTCGCTCAGCGACGCCGCCCTGCTGCTGGGGGCGTTCCGGGCGGCCGCGCACCTGCAGACCACCCTGCCCGAGCTGGCCGCCCACCTGGACGCCAGCCTCAGCTGGGACCTCAACGAGGAGACCGGGGGCGAGCCGGGCGAGTCGTTCATCACCGCCGTCCTGCTCGACATCCCGGACCGGGGCACCGCGATCCGGGTCGTGAACTGCGGCCATCCGCCGCCCCTGCTGCTGCGCAAGGGCCGGGCGCTCGCGCTGGAGCCGAGCCACCCGGCGCCCCCGCTCGGCCTGGGCGACCTGGCGGCCTCCCCGTACCGGCCCGACGTCTTCGACTTCGAGCCGGGCGACCGGCTGCTGATCTACACCGACGGCGTGATCGAGGCCCGCAACGCCAACCGCGACTTCTACCCGCTCGCCGACCGGGTGGCCGCCTGGAGCAGCGAACACCCCGTCGCCCTGCTCCAGAACCTGCGCCATGACCTGCTCGCGCACGCCGGCGGCCACCTGGGTGACGACGCCGCCATGGTCGCCGTCGAACGCCTGACCGACCAGCCCGGGCCTGCCGACCCGTTAGGCCCTCTGGACCCACTAGACCCGTTGGAGCCCTTGGACCCGCTGAACCCCCTGGACCCGCTGGACCCGCTGGACCCGCTGGACCCGTCGAGCTGAATGGCGCAGCCCGTCGGGCGCTCCCGGGACGGCGCTGATCGACTGGATGCACGATGCGAGCCCACTCTCCCCATGCAAGCAAGGCAAGCAGGAAGCGAACTGACTATGGCAGACACAGCTGCGACCTACGGTGACCTGCGGGCGCTGGTGATCAACTGCACGCTCAAACGCTCCCCCGAGCGCAGCCACACCGAAGGCCTGATCGACGTGAGCCGCAGCATCATGGAACGCCAGGGCGTCCAGGTCGAGGTGCTGCGGGCGGTGGATCACGACATCGCGACGGGTGTCTGGCCGGACATGACCGAGCACGGCTGGGAGACCGACGAATGGCCGGTCCTCTACTCGAAGGTGATGGACGCCGACATCCTCACGCTGGCGGGGCCGGTGTGGCTGGGCGACAACTCCTCGGTGATGAAGCAGGTCATCGAACGCCTCTACGCCTGCTCCTCGCTGCTCAACGAGGCCGGGCAGTACGCCTACTACGGCCGGGTCGGCGGCTGCCTGATCACCGGCAACGAGGACGGCGCCAAGCACTGCGCCATGAACGTCCTCTACAGCCTCCAGCACCTCGGCTACGTCATCCCCCCGCAGGCCGACGCCGGCTGGGTCGGCGCGGCCGGCCCCGGGCCCTCCTACCTCGACCCCGGCTCGGGCGGCCCGGAGAACGACTTCACCAACCGGAACACCACGTTCATGACCTGGAACCTCCTGCACCTGGCGAGGATGCTCAAGGACGCCGGCGGCATCCCCGCCCACGGCAACCAGCGCTCCGAGTGGGACGCCGGCTGCCGCTTCGACTTCGACAACCCCGAGCACCGTTGAGCCGTCAGGTGGCGCGGCCGGTCAGCGGCGGCCGCGGATCGGGTCCCCGATTCGTCGGCCGACTGTCCCGCTGGGCCGGCACCCGCATCGCCGTGGCGGTCGGCCCGTCCGCCCCTCGGCAGCCGGGCGCGCCCCCGGTTCGCCCGCGCAGCGCATCCGCCTCGGCCAGTGCCTTCTCGGACGGCGGCCGCGGCGTCACCCTGCGGCAGGACGGGGCGTCCGCGCGCGCCGATGTCGTCGGCCACCGCTCCAGGATGGCGACGACACCACTGTGCTCGACGACCGTCAGCCCGGCCCCCGGCTGGGCGAGCGCATACCGGGCGATGACGGCTCCGGCGACGGTGGCGATGGAGAGGTAGGGCTGGTCGAGTCGCCGCCGGACCTCCAGCACGGCGCCGGCCAGGTGGTTCGGTACGGCGTAGAGGTTGCCGCGGAACGGCACCAGGCCCTGGGCCGTGACCGTACGACGGTCGCGGACCCAGATCGGGAACGGTGCGGCGGGCAGTTCTCGAAGCGGTTCGGGGGCCGAAGTCGGGCCGCCCGCACGCGCGTTGCCGACCGCCTGAGCCTCGGGGTCCAGACCCGCCGCGAGCCGGTCCAGACTGTGCTGTGCCTCGTCCAACGCGGTGCCGTCCGCCAGTGCGCTCCACCAGGACCGGGTGGCCCGCTCGGCCTGCTCGGATGCCGGGGGTAGTCGGCCATCGTCTGGGAGGAACTCGACTCTCGCACCGTAGTACCTCGCCACCTGCCGCAATGCCGGCGTCACGCGCTCGCTGCCGGGGCAGTACACGGCCGGGGTCCGGCCGAGCCACCAGCACTCGGCGGTTCCGCCCAACCGCCTCAGCACGTGCTCCATCGCCTCGACGAGGTGCGGCAGATCGGTGTCCTCCGCCAGAGCTCCGCGCCAGCGGCCGGAGCGGGCGAGCGATCCCAGCAACAGGTGCGGATGCCTGCCGCAGCCCCATCCACCCGGTGGCTCGGGAAGCTCCAGCCAGTCGAATCGGACCGCCTCCTCGCTCCGTCGACCACTGCCCGGGCTGCTCCCGGCGGGACCGTCGCCCTCACACTGCTCGCAGGGCAGCCGGGCGTGGTGTTTGCGCAGAGCACGCGTGAACGTCGAGTAGCCGCTCGGGTAGCCCAGCTCGACGATCTCGCCGAGGAGAACGGCGGCGGGAAGGTGCGGGTCGTCCGCCAGCCGTTGGCGGCAGTACGGAAGAAACTGGAGAAATCCGTCCGGGGGGCGAATTCGGATGCCCGGGGTCCGCTGTCCGCCGAGATACGCTCGCACCGTTTTCCGATCACGCCCGAGATGCCTGGAAATCGCGGCGACGGACCATCCTTCGCGATGGAGCCTGAGCGCCTCCATGTATTCCTCCCAGCTGATCAAGAAACCCCCTGACGATCGAATCCGGCACCTCACAGCAGTGCAAATATGCCGGAGGCAAGGCGGAAATATAGCACGGAAGGTCGATGATCAATCGACGGAAACGTTTCTGCCGATATACGGCGGCCGGGTATTTTCAGTGAGCACCGGCAGCGATGAGTATGGAATGATCCGCCCCGCTGGGAATGCGGACACCGTGAGCGATCGACTAAAAAAGTACCACCCCCCGCGCCACCCCAGGTAATTTCGCCGAGCGCCACGGGGACCGAATATGAAACGACGCCCGGATGAGGTACGAACCCGACTGCGGCCGTCTCGTTGATGAACCATGACCTCAACATCCCAGCCCTGCGCATTCGCGCCCTCCGAACGAGACCCGGTCGCCAGGATCGGTGAGTGGCTCTTCGTCCCCGACAGCCGGAACGCCGCGGGTGACGTGCGCCCCGGCTACCTGTCGCGCACCGGGGAGCGGGTCTCGCTGCCGCACACCTCCTGCCTGCTGGCGGACTTCCTGCGGAAGATCCACCGACTGGAGAGCGACCTCGCGATGCGGATCAGCCCCCCTCTGTTCTCGGTCGAACCATGACGCCGCTCTTTGGCTACGTCGAGGGCCACATCGAGGGCTACGTCGAGGGATACGCCGAGGGATACGCCCAGCCCGACGACCCCCGGACAGCGCCCCGCGACCGCGTCCGGGACGGAACCTACGGACCAGGCATGCGGTACGACGAGGGCCTCGGCTGCGCCGTCGGCCTCGTATACGGCGACGCGCCCTCGTTCAACCCGGTCGCCGATTCGGCGGTCGGGTGGGAGGCCGAGGCGGCGTTCGTTCCGCATCCCCGGATGCCGACGGACCGGGCCGTGCCGGTCATGACAGGCCCGCCCATGGCAGGCTCGCCCATGGCAGGCCCGGCGGCTCCTGGGCGCCGACGCCGACAGCCGGCCAGGCCGGCCTGGCCGGAGGTGATCGGCTCACTGTTCGGCGCGTTGACGGCGGTCACGGTCGCCGCGGTCTGCGTGCTGGGTTGGGCGTTCTCCTACGACCCGTTGCGGGCCTTGGCGTACTCGCGAGTGCCGCGCGGACTGTCGCAACTGTGGCCGGTCATCGTCTACGGACCGTGGCTCGCGGGGTGCCTGTCGGTCCTGCGTGCCGCCCTGCACGGACGTCAGCCCGTCCACTCCTGGGTCGTGGTCGTGCTGTTCTCCGGTCTCGCGACAGGACTGTGCGTAGCGGATGTCTCGCGGACGCTTCCCGACCTCGTCGTGACCGGACTGCCTCCCCTCACTGCCGTCATCTCACTGCATCAACTCGTCCGCCAGCTCACCACCGCCCGGGGTATGGGCCGACGGCCGGGCCGACAGGCCGCGCACAAATCCCCGCGCTGAACCGCGCCTGCGCCTGCGCCTGCGCCTGCGCCTGCGCCTGCGTCCAGCGCGTCGCGAAACGGCTGTGCCATGCAAACGGGTGCGCCCTGAAAGCAGTTTCCCGCAGCTCTCGGCAGCACCTTCAGGGCGCCTCGCAGACGCTCCGCGGCCCCCGCCCGGCCGGCGACCCCCCGCCGGCCGCTTGCTCCACCCTTCGGGCAACCAGCGTCCTGGTGTTAACTTAGGGCAACCTAAACACATCGCCAGGGGGGCGTTATGACAGAGCAGCCGGCACGCAGGACACCGCAGGCCCACGAGGCACAGGTGCTGCGCAACGAGCGGATCGCTCCGCACATGGTGCGCCTCGTCCTCGGGGGCACCGGGCTGGAGAGCTTCACCGGGTCGGAGTTCACCGACCACTACATCAAGCTGCTCTTCCCGGCCGAGGGCGTGAGCTACCCGGAGCCCTTCGACCTGGCCCGCATCCGCGAGGAGTTCCCGCGCGAGCAGTGGCCGGTCTCCCGGACGTACACCGTGCGGGACTGGGCCCCGGGCCTGGGTGAGCTGACCATCGACTTCGTGGTCCATGGCGACGAGGGCCTCGCGGGGCCGTGGGCGGCCCGGGCGCTGCCGGGTGAGACGGTGCGCTTCTCGGGCACCGGTGGCGGCTACGCACCGGACCCGAGCGCCGACTGGCACCTGCTGGCGGGCGACGAGAGCGCGTTGCCCGCGATCGCCGCGGCACTCGAACGGATGCCGGCGGGCGCTGTGGGGCACGCCTTCGTCGAGGTGTCGGGCTCCGAGGAGGAGCAGAAGATCGTCACGCCCGACGGCATCAGCGTGAACTGGCTGCACCGGGGCGACCGTCCGATCGGCGAGGCCCTGGTCGAGGCGGTGGGCGCCCTGGACTTCCCCGCCGGCGAGGTGTCCGCCTTCGTGCACGGCGAGGCGGGCTTCGTGAAGGAGCTGCGGCGCCAGCTGCGCCTGGAGCGCGGCATCGGGCGCGAGCGGCTCTCGATCTCGGGCTACTGGCGGCTCGGCCAGAGCGACGAGGCCTGGCGGGCGAGCAAGCGCGAGTGGAACGCCCAGGTGGACGCCGAACAGGAACAGGGCGCCTGACCCTGCGCACGTCGCCGGCCGTCAGCCGCTGACCACCCGCCGCCCGTCGTGCGCCCGCACCCGCGCCGCCTGCTCCGCCCCGAGCGCGTCCAGCACCCGCACCGCATAGACCTCCGCCATCCGCGCACCCACCTCCTCCGGGGTGAGCCACGCGACGGCGCTGGCCTCATCGGTCGGGTGCGGCCGGCCGGCCTCGGGGCGGCAGCGGAAGACCAGGGCGACGATGCCGCGCGCCAGGTTCTTGTACACACCGGTCAGGCGCTGCACCTCCACCGCGACCCCGGAACTCTTCACCGAGAACCCGGGCGGCGGAGGCATCTACGCCCGCCTGGAGGAACACGGCTACCTGCTGGCCGAGTTCGGCGAGACCGTCCAGGCCCGACTCGCCACCAAGGCCGAGTGTGTCGCTCTGACCCTGAGTCCTGGCTCGCCCGTGATCCACCTCGTCCGGGAGGCCGTCGCCGAGGCCGGCCGCTTCGTGGAGGTCTGTGACACCGTCATGGCCGCCGACCAGTTCGTTCTGGACTATCGCTTCGCTGCCGAGTCTTGACCCCTCGTCAACTTATTGCTGTCGAACACCAGATCATTGCCCTGGTCGAGTTGACTCATATGCGGGAGGTGGGCGGGGGTGGGGCCCAGTGGCGTGCGGCGGGGGTGGCGTGATCCCGGGGGGGGCGGGGCGGCTCGGGATGCGGGCTCGCTGGAGGAGCTCGCCGACCGGCTGATCGGCGACGCCCGCCGATCCACGCACCGCGCGGACGACGTCGCCGTGCTGCTCACCCGCACGTCGCCGCCGGCCAACGGTCCCAGGCGGCGTAAAGGCCGGAATTGCCTGGAAGGATCGGGGGATGGACACCGATCGCCCCGACTTCACCCCCGAGCAGCTCGCCCGTGGCCGGGCGCTGCGCCGCGCGCAGGTGCCGTGGCTGCTCGGCGGGCGCGCCGCCGCGCTGGCGCTCAGCCTGCTGCTCGGCCTCACCTCGGTCGGCGCCGGGCTGGTGGAGTGGGCCGGGCGGCTGTTCGGTGGCTCCTGGACGGCCCAGGTGCTGGCCGGCACCGCCCTGCTGGTGCTGCTCGGCCAGCTGGTCGGGCTGCCGTTCGCGGCCCGGATACACGCGGTGCGCTCCGCCTACGGACTCGTCACCCAGAGCTGGAGCGGCTGGGCGGTGGACCTGGCGCGCGGACTCGCGCTCACGCTGGCGCTGGCGCTGCCGGCCGCGCTCGGCCTCTTCGCGCTGACCGGCTGGTCCGCGCACCGCTGGTGGCTCCCGGCGGCGGGGGCGGCGGCGCTGCTGACGGTGGCCGTCTCGTTCCTCTTTCCGCTGGTCGTCGAGCCGCTCTTCAACCGCTTCACGCCGATGCCGGACGGTGAGCTGCGCACGGCGCTCCTCGCGCTGGCCGCGCGGGACGGGGTGCCGATCCGGGACGTCCTGGTCGCCGACGCCTCGCGGCGCACCACCGCGCTCAACGCCTACGTCTCCGGCCTGGGCTCGACCCGCCGGGTGGTCGCGTACGACACGCTGCTGAGCACCGCCGAGCCGCGCGAGGTGGAGCTGGTGGTCGCCCACGAGCTCGGCCACGTCAAGCACCGCGACGTGGCCGTCGGCACCGTGCTGGGCGCGCTCGGCGCGGCCGGCGCGGTCTGCCTGCTGGGCCTGCTGACCTCGCTGCGGCCACTGCTGGACGCGGCCGGCGTCCCAGGCGTCGCAGACCCGCGCGCGCTGCCGCTGCTGGCCGCCTGCGGCGCGCTGCTCGGCACCGTCGCCGGCCCGGCGCAGAGCGCCGCGAGTCGCCGGATCGAGGCCCGCGCAGACCGCCACGCGCTCGAACTGACCGGCGACCCCGAGCAGTTCATCGCCATGCAGCGCCGGCTCGCGATCACCAACATCGCCGACGTCGACCCGCCGCGGGTGCTGGAGGTGCTCTTCGCCAGCCACCCGAGCACCGCCCGCCGGATCGCCGCCGCCCGGGCGTGGGCCCGCGCCTCGGCCCACGCCTGAGCCACTGCTGCTCCTGCTCCTGCTCCTGCTCCTGCTCCTGCTCCGACCCCTACGCCTACGCGACGTCCGTGCGACGTCCGGCGCGGGAGGTGACCGCCGTGCGGGCGATCTGGGAGAGCTTGGCCAACTCGAAGGCACCGTACGAACCGCCCGCGAGCAGCGAGAACTTCACGCCCTCGCGCCCGCCGGGGCGTTTGAAGCCGTCCGGCACCCAGCGCTGGTAGTGCTCGGCGGCGCGGTGGAAGAACTGCGGGCGGACGGCCCGCGGGACGCAGCCGGCCAGGTCGAAGACGAAGAGGTAGTGCCGGATCATCCGGATGAACAGCGCCGAGTGCAGGGACTTCTCGGACCTCGCGTCGAGCAGCGCGAAGCTGCGCTCGTACTGGTCGAAGATGTCGAAGTGGCTGCTCCCGGGCGAGCCGGCCGGGTGCACCGTCTCGCGGCGGCGCAGCTGGACGAGTTCGCGGTCCAGGACGGCCAGCCGATCGGCCGTCAGCATCGCGTGGTGCACCAGCGGCACCTCCTCGTAGCGGCCCTCGGGGAAGGCCAGCGAGGCAGCGGACCAGAGCCCGCGGCTGATCAGCCGGTCCCAGGCGAAGGCGGGAGCGCTGAGCAGTTCGGGGTGGTCGGACAGGCCGAAGGCGTCCGGCCCGGCCTGCGCCAGCAGTGCGGAGGCGGCGCCCGGCCAGATCCGGCCGGCCTGCAGTCGGGTGTGCCCGAAGAGCAGCACGTCCGGCTGGCGGGCTTCCGGCTCGGCGCTGGAGTCCTCCAGCTCGCGCAGCCGGTCGGCCAGGGTCAGGAAGGCTCCGGGCGCGACCAGGTGGTCGCTGTCCAGGAAGAGCAGGTAGCGGCCGTTGGCGTGGGCCGCCCCGGCGTTGCGGCTGTGGCCGACGCCGACGGCCGCGTTCAGTCGGAGCACCGTCACCCGCGGCTCGTCGACAGCCTGCGAGAGCTCGCTCGCACAATGCGGCGAGGGGTCCGTCACGACAATGACCTCGAAGCCGCCGAAGGACTGGTCGAGAATCGAGTCCAGGCAGCTGGACAGCTGACCTTGCTGGTCGTGGGCGGGAAGGACGACGCTGATCAGTGGTTCCGGCATGAGGCTCGAAGGTAAGCGGGTGTCAGGGACCCGGCAAGGTGCGACAAGTGACAAACCGGGCAATCACCGCGAACCACCCCACCCGTGCACCGGATCCTCACCCGTCGGGCCACGGACCACCACAGCCTGAAAACCAGCTGACGGCACCCACCGCCACCGGCCATCATTCCTCGAAACGGCAGGCCGACCAGGAGGACGGGACCCCATCACCAGGAACCACGACGTGGCCGGCGACGGTCTGAAACTGCACCGACGGGTGCTGCGGCTGGACGGGCGCCCGTACACCGTCCTGGGGCTGCGACCGGGGGCGACCGCGCGGTTCGCCACCAACCGCTTCCACGAGACCTGGCACCTGCTCTCCAGCAAGGCCGGCGCGCAGCTGCTGGCCCGGTTGCTCTGGGGGCTGAGCTACGAGCGCCACCCCGGCACACTGATCGTGATCGACCGGCCGTTCCTGGACCCGACGCCGTTCGAGGGCGAGGCCAGCGACCCGATCGTGCTCGTGCCGCGCGATCTGACGCCGCTGAGCGAGGCGGCGGCCCGCGCGCTGCGCCGCAGCCTGCCGCTGACGACGCCGCCGGACGGAACGGTCCGCTGGCGCACGCACGGCCTCGACCTGGCGCTCGCCGACCGGGCGGCCTGGCGGCAGCAGGTGGAGCGCGAGTGCGACGGGCGCAACGACCTGACAAGCCTGGTCACCCGGCGGGGCGGGTTGGTGACCCTGGCGGCTCCGCCGGTCAGGCTGCGGCACTGGGCGGTCGCGACGGCGGAGCTCGACGCGAATCGGCCGCCGTGCCCGGGCATGGACTACACCTACCTCACCGACAACTGGCGGGCCGACGGCGAGGTGCAGATCTTCCACCGCTACCGCGCGATGGTCTCCAGCGCGACGGTCGCCCGCCGCGAGGTGCTGGCGGCGGGCGACCGTCAGGAGCCTGCCGAGGCCGTCCGCGAGCGGATCTGGCGCCGGGCCGCCGAGGTGCGGCGCCGCCGCACCAGCGGGCAGCCGGTCAGCAGTGGGCAACCGGTCAGCAGTGGTGCGGGCCGCTGACGGTGCAGTTGGGCCTGGCCGGGGCGGCCGAGGCCGCGGGGGCTGAGATCGCCACCACGGCGACCAGGGCGGCCACCGAGCAGGCGGCGGCGACGGCTTTCCTGACAATGCTCTTGGCCGTGACTCCTCCCCGCCCTAAGGGGACGGGGCTTCCTGTTACGCCGGGTTGGCGTCGCAGTGGACCAGCCCGGCCCGTAGAACGTTGATGGCACCCACCGTGTCCGCGTGGTCCGTGTGGCCACACCGTACGCAGTGGAACTTTGCCTGAGTGGTTCGGTTCTCCCCGGAGACGTGGCCACACGCGGGTTGTGGGCACGTCCGGGAGGTGTTGCGGGGGTCCACCGCGATAATCGTCCGGCCGGCGCTTGCAGCCTTGCTGGTGAGGATCGCGAGGAACACCCCCCAACCCGCATCTGTGATCGACTTGTTCAGCCCGGCCTTCGAGGCGGCACCATTGGGCAGGAAGCCGCCCGGCCGCGCGGGGTCCGGCTTCGGCTTCGGCGTCCGCACCATGTTGCTGATGCTCAGCTTCTCGTGCGCGATCAGATCGTGCCGGCGCACCAGGGTGAGGGCGGTCTTGTGCGCGTGGTCGAGCCGTTGGCGGCGGACCTTGCCGTGCAGGTCGGCGACCTTCTCGACGGCCCGGCGGTGCTTCTTGGCGCGGTTGTCCCGGCAAGCACGGGGGAAGGTGGCCAGGTGCCGCTGAGCCTGCGCGAGGGCCTCGGCGTTCTCCCGGCCGAAGCGCGGGTTGGAAACGAAGCCACCGTTGGAGTCGGCGAGGAAGTTGGCGATGCCCAGGTCGATGCCGACCACCGAACCGGTGGGTTCCAACGGTTCGGGCTTGGACTGCTCGGCGGTCAGCACTACATACCAGCGCTTGCCCTCGCGCTTCACCGAGACGGTCTTGACCTTGCCGACCACCTGACGGTGCTGGTTGACCTTGACGTGCCCGACACCTTGGAACCGGACCCTGGGAGGGTGACCGGGCATCGAGTCCCACCGGCAGCCGTCCCCGTCCCTGGGGAAGTCCACCGTGTCGAACCAGTTCACGCCCCGGAAGCGCGGGTATCCGGGCTTCTCGCCGGACTTGACCCGACGGAAGAACGCGGCGAACGCCTTGTCCAGACGCCGAAGCGTCGCCTGCTGGCTGGAGAACGACCACCGGCCCTGGCGCTGCGGGTCGAACGCCCGAATGTCTTTGAGCTGCGCCGACTGCTGGCCGTACTTAACCGTCGTCTTCGAGGCGTGACGGTAGGCGTCGCGCCGTTCCTCCAAGGCCCCGTTGTAGAGCGAGCAGTGGTCGACCAGCATCGCGGCGAGGGCCTGGACCTGACGGGCGGTGGGTCGCATGAGGAACTTGTACGCACGGATCTGCGTGTCCAACGGGTCCACCCCCCTTCCTGATCGCAGGTCACCTTAACACCTGTCAAACTTGGCGCATGTCACCACGCTGGGAACCAGATCCTGATATCCGCCGGGGAAACCATGTCGTCTATCACCTGCACGCACACTTGGTGTTCGTCACCAAGTACCGGCGTGAGGTCTTCAACGACGAGATGCTGACGCGCTGCGAGGCGATCATGCGGGACGTATGCGAGAGCTTCAGTGCGGAGCTGCGGGAATTCAACGGCGAAGGCGATCACGTCCACCTGCTGGTGCACTACCCGCCGAAGGTCGCCCTGTCCAAACTGGTCAACAGCCTCAAGGGCGTCAGCTCCCGCTACCTGCGGGCCGAGTACACCGGACGGATCAACCGCATCGGGACGGGCTCGGTATTCTGGGCACCCTCGTACTTCGCAGGGTCCTGCGGCGGCGCGCCGCTAAGCATCGTGAAGGAGTACATCGAGAACCAGAAGCAGCCGGCCTGACGCTGCGCACCAGTCTTCGCAGCGAACTTCGCCGCTTCGCGGCTCCGGGCCAAGGATCGCATTCCCGCCCGGCCTAAAGGCCGGGATTCCCTGCGAAGATAGGGGGATGGGAGCCTCCTGACTGCCCCTTGGTCAATCACCTGGCCAGCGAGCGTAGGTTTATGACGGATGTTCAGCATTCATTTCAGCTCATGACATTGCCAAGGCCTCGACTCCCCGTTGCGGCGTCGGCGAAGGCAGCCGAGACCCGCACCAGCCACTCGACCTCGCACTCTGCCGCCAGGCCGGCCGGATGAGAATCGGCGAACTCACCTGCCCCGGTGGACCGTTCGCCCGAAGAAGCCCGGGCCAGCGCGCGGACGATCACCGCCGCCTCGGCCGCCGGCCCTGCGGAGCCGGCGGCCGACTCCTCCAACTCCGCTCCCAGCGGCGGCAGATGGGGGCGGAGCAGCAGCAGTCCGTCGCGGATCTCGATCACCCGCCGGTAGAGCGCGAACTGCACGTCGCGGGGCAGCCGCCGGGCGCGGCGACGGCCGGGCGGGGCCAGCGCGATCTCCGGGAAGGCCTGGTACAGCGCGGTCCACAGCGGCGCCAGCGCGAGGTGGCTGCGGCAGGCCCAGCGCCGACGCCGTAGGGGCGCCGCCGCCCTGGCCCACCCGGTGGCCGTCCCACCCGCGGCGATCAGCGTCACGCAGAGGAAGCCCAGGACCACGGAGACCAGGTCCTCGCCATCCGTCTGCCGACCGGTGGCGAGCGCCTGCCGGACGTCGTCGAAGCCCCAAGCGGTCCACAGCACGCCGACGGCCGCGCTCCAACCGATCAGCCGCAGGCCGATCCGCAGCACCGACGTGCCGGCGAACCGTGAGCGGCTGCGGATCTGCCGTGCCACGGTGGCCAGTTGCCAACCCACGTAGAGCAGGCTGGTGGCGTCGTAACCTGCCAGGGCCGCGCGGTCGGCGGTCGGGACGGACACCTCCCCGGCCACCGAGCGGACGTGCGCGGCCAGGAAGAAGCCGACGGCCAGCACCAGGCCGACCGCGAGCGCGAGCACCGTCACGCTGGGAACGCCGCGCGGCCGGGGCAGTGGCAGTGGCAGTGGCTCGCGCGGAACTACCGGCTCACGCGGGGACCGTGGCTCGCGCAGGGCTGCGGCGAGCAGGCCGAGGAAGCAGGCGGCGGTCATCCGCAGGGCGTCGCCCACCAGCATGGCGAGCCCCGGCAGGCCGGCCGTACGCTCGATCGCCGCGGCCGTGTCCGGCGCCAGCACGAGCAGCGCCGCACCGAGGCAGAACGCGAAGTCGGCCGCGAACCGCAGGGCCGGCAGCCGCCGTTCGCCCCGGAGCAGGACCCAGCGGTGCGCCCCGAAGGCGAGGAGGACTGCGGCCGCGGCGTAGATCACCGGGTCAACCACGCGCGCCGCCACCCTCCGCCGACGGGCCCGCCTTGCGGCGGCGCCTGGGCGGTGGGCCGAAGAAGGGGTCCAGCTCAGCGGCGCCCCGCGCCGCCCCGGGCTCGAGCTCGGGCTCGGGCTCGGCCGCCGAATTCGCCCACACCGCGCGGTTCATGATCATCGAAGCCAGTAGTTCGGCCTCCTGCTCCTGCGGCTCGGAGTAGACCGTCCGACCGAGCACCCGCCGTACCAGGTCAGCGGAGAGATGGGGCATCAGCTCACCCGAGGCGGTGTCGGCCTCATCGGCGTGGCCGCAGAGCAGGTGAGCCACTTCGTGCAGCAGGATGTGCTGCCGGTGCAGCGGCGAGGTGTCGCTGGCGTAGACGATGTAGTCGGCCGAGCCGGTGGCGACCAGGAGGCCGCAGGGGATGCCCGGTTTCCACGATATCGGAAGTAACTCGATTGGCCTGCCGCGCTGTTCGGCCACTCGGCGGACAAGTTCCGTGGCATCGAAGGGTTCCGGCAGCTCCAAGGACCGGTCGAGTCGGCGACACCGCCCCAACTGCTCCCTGTGCTCACGGTATCGACGCCCCAGACGCATCCCGCACTCTCCTCCCCATGGCCGACCCCAGGTCGGCATCCTCGCTCCGCCGACTCGGGCGGCCCGTTAGGGACTACCGCAGAACCGTAGCCGCGAAGCCTCCCACCCGCCGCCGACCCGGCGGCCGGGCGACCCCCGAATCGGGGGCTTGACTCCCCCGTATCAATGCCTCAGCTCCCGTGCGCTCAGCCCGACTTGGTCTTGGCGTAGTGGCGCGAGGCCTTGGCGCGGTTGCCGCAGGAGGCCATCGAGCACCAGCGCCGGGTGCCGTTCTTCGAGGTGTCGTAGAAGTGCAGCACGCAGTCGGGGTGCGCGCAGCTGCGGATCCGGTCGGGGGATTCCGCCAGCAGGCGCAGGTAGTCGTCGGCGGCGATCCAGGCCGGCAGCCAGTCGGCGGCGTCCGCCTCGGCCCGGTGCTGCGGCCCGTCCGGCCCCAGCGTCCGGCTGATCCAGCCGTGCGCGAGCACCTCGTTGAGGGCCAGCACGGCCTGCGGCTCGCCGGGCACGTCCGCCAGCCGGGCGATCGCCTCGCGGGCGGCCAGCAGCGCGTCCAGCGTGGCGCGATCCGCGACGGCCCGGTCGGCGAGCCCGTTCCAGGCCAGCCAGCGGGCCAGGCCGGCGACGGAGTCCAGCAGGTCCTGGGGGGTGCCGCCACCGTTCCAGCGGGTGTTGAGCAGGTCCAGCGAGAGCGGCTCGCCCGGCAGTGGGCGCGGGTCAAGTGGGCGCGGGTCGGTCGGCGGTGCGTCGTACTGGGACATCGGGCCCTCCTGCGGTCGGATGGATCATTCTAACCGGCATCCGACCTCAAAGCGGTTGACCCCACCCGAACCTAACCCCCATACTTCAGAAGAACGGTTAAGCGAGCCGGCCCGGACACCACCACGGAGGCATCTGATGACCCACCCCACCGACCCCACCGGCCCCACGTCCCTGCGGACCGGGCACATCGGTCTCAACATCACCGACCTCGACCGGTCGCTCGGCTTCTACCAGCAGGTGTTCGGCTTCGAGGTGCTGGGCAAGGGCGAGGACCCCGAGCGGCGCTGGGCCTTCCTCGGCCGCGGCGGGCAGCTGATGGTCACGCTCTGGCAGCAGAGCGCGGGCAGCTTTGCCACCGCCGCCCCGGGGCTGCACCACCTCGCGTTCCAGGTGGACAGCGTCGAGGAGGTCAAGGCCGTGGAGCAGGTGCTGGTGAGCATCTCCGCCACCTTCCAGTACGACGGCGTGGTGCCGCACAGCGAGGGCGCGAGCTCCGGCGGGATCTTCTTCACCGACCCGGACGGCATCCGCCTGGAGGTCTCCACCCCGGCCGCCACCGACGCCGGCCCGGCCCCCAGCGGCACCGCCCCCACCTGCGGCTTCTTCTAGGGCCCGTGCGGGCGACAGCCCGCAGCCCAGGCATCCCATCGGCCCCGGAATCCCATCGGGCCCAGGAATCCCATCAAGGCAACCGGAGGCACCCCGTGACCGATCCCTACCACCGCGGCGAGCACGAGGTGCAGCGCCGGGCCGGCCGGCTGCCGCGCTCGGGGCCGTCCGCACGGGTCGGCGGCGGCCCGCGGATTCCCGAGATCGCGGCCGCCTTCCTGGCCGCCCAACCAATGCTGGTCCTCGGCGCGGCCGACGCCGAGGACCGGCTCTGGGCCACCCTGCTGACCGGCACCCCGGGCTTCCTGCACGCCGACGGGCCTGCGGCGGTACGGATCGCGGCTCGTCCGCTGCCCGGCGATCCGCTGCACGCGGCGTTCGCGCTTGCGCTCGCGTCTGCCGAGCCCACCGAGGTCGGCATGATCGCCATCGAACCGGCCAGCCGGCGCCGGATGCGGATGAACGGCCGGGCCACCGCCACGGGCACGGACGCCGGCACCGGCACCGGCACCGGCGCCGGCGAGCGTGGTCTGCGGGTCGCGCTGGACCAGATCTACTCCAACTGCCCCAAGTACATCCAGAAGCGCGGCTACCGGTTCAGCCAGGCGCACCCGCTCCCCGCCACCAACGGCAGCGAACTCACCACCGCCCAGCAGGAGTTGATCCGCTCAGCAGACACCTTCTTCATCGCCACCGCCGACTCCGAGGGGCACACCGACGCCTCGCATCGCGGCGGCCTCCCCGGCTTCGTCGCGGTGCCCGCGCCCGACCGGCTGGTCTGGCCCGACTACCCCGGCAACGCGATGTTCAACACGCTGGGCAACCTCGCCGTCCACCCGGCCGCCGGACTGCTCTTCGTCGACTGGCGGACCGGCACCACCCTCCAGCTGACCGGCACCGCCCGCACCGACTGGGACGAGCAGCGCGCAGCCGCCGTGCCGGGCGCCGAGCGGCTGGTGGAGTTCACCGTCACCGCCGTCGTGGAGACCCCGGGGGCCAGCCCGCTGCGCTGGGACGAGCCCGAGTTTTCCCGCTTCAACCCGCCCGCCGCCGCCTGACCTCGGCCGGTGCCCCGCTCACCGCTCACCGCTCAGCCGAGGCGCTCGGTGTCTCCGCCGAAGGGCAGCATGGTGCGCCGGCTCGCCAGCAGCCAGCTGCCGTCGATCCGGTGGAAGGTGTCCTCGTAGTGGCCCACATTCGCGGGCAGCCGGGGAGCCACCATGCCGCCGGTGTACCCGTCGACGCGGTAGGTCGCGAAGTAGCTGGTGGCGTGGGCCCGGGTCGCGGAGTCCACGGTGACCAGGACGTTGGTGCACATCCGGCGGGAGAGCCGGTCGGCGGGCCGCGAGCCGAAGTAGGCGCGCAGTGCTTCGCGCCCCTGCACCCGGCGGTCGCCGTGCGGCCACTCCCACACTCCGTCCGGAGTGAACAGCTCCGCCACCGTGCCGGGCTCCCCGAGGTCGAGTCGGCGGACGAACTCGACGATCAGGCGCTCGCAGGCGCGCTCGGCGAGCAGCTGCTCCAGCGGGTCAAAGGGCGATTCGATGATCATCTGCTCTTCTTACCAGCCGAACGAGCGTCCTGCGGAGGTATTTTCCGGTCGGGGCGGTCGGAACGGTCTGAGCGGTCGGAACGCTCAGAGGACGAGCGGCCGGTCGCTGGCGGTGATCGGGGCGGGCAGCGCGGTGGAGCCGGTGAGGTAGCGGTCGACGGCTGCGGCCGCCGCCCGGCCCTCCGCGATCGCCCAGACGATCAGCGACTGGCCCCGGCCCGCGTCGCCCGCCACGAAGACGCCGGGACGACGGGTCGCGAAGTCCCGTCCACGGGCGAGGTTTCCGGCCGCGTCCAGCTCCAGGCCGAGCCGGTCGACCAGCGCACTGCCGTGCTCCGGCCCGGCGAAGCCCAGCGCGAGCAGCACCAGTTCCGCCCGGATCACCCACTCGGTGCCGGCCCGAGGCTGCCGTGCGCGCGGCTCGACCTCCACGCAGTGCAGCGCCCGGACGTCGCCGTGCTCGTCGCCCTCGAAGCGCAGCGTCGCCGCAGAGAAGACCCGCCGGTCGTCAGCATCAGCAGGGGCAGGGGCGCCGGAGGCGAACGGCTGGGCCGCGGCCTCCTCGTGCGAGGCGGTGAGCCGATAGACCTTGGGGTGCACGGGCCACGGCTGATCGTCCGCCCGCGCCTCGTCCGGGCGCGGGTTGATGTCCAGCTGCGTGACGCAGGACGCGTGCTGGCGCAGCACCGTCCCCAGGCAGTCGGCGGCGGTGTCGCCGCCGCCGACGATCACCACATGCCGGCCCTCTGCACTGATCGGGGAGCGCTCGAAGTCGCCCTCCTGCACCCGGTTCGCCAGCGGCAGGTACTCCATCGCCTGGTGGATGCCGCGCAGTTCGCGGCCCGGCACCGGCAGCTCGCGCCAGGCGGTCGCCCCGACGGCGAGCACCACGGCGTCGTACGGTGCGAGCAGCTCCTCGGCCGCCGGGTCGTCGCCGACCTCCGTGCCGGGGCAGAACCGCGTGCCCTCCGCCCGCAGCTGCTCGATCCGCCGGTCCAGGTGGCGCTTCTCCAGCCGGAAGGCGGGGATCCCGTAGCGCAGCAGGCCGCCGATCCGGTCGGCCCGCTCGTACACGGTGGTGGCGTGCCCGGCCCGGGTGAGCTGCTGCGCGGCGGCCAGTCCGGCCGGGCCGGAGCCGACCACGGCGACGCTGTACCCGGAGAGGCGGGCGGGTGGCCTGGGCGTCTCCAGGCCGAGCTGCCAGGCCTGGTCGGCGATGGCGGCCTCGACGTTCTTGATCGTCACCGGGTCGCCGTCGATGGCCAGCACGCAGGCGCTCTCGCAGGGCGCCGGGCAGAGCCGGCCGGTGAACTCGGGGAAGTTGTTGGTCGCATGCAGATGCGCGCTGGCGTTGGCCCACTCCTCGCGGGCGGCCAGGAAGTTCCAGTCGGGGATCAGGTTCCCCAGCGGGCAGGCCTGGTGGCAGAACGGGATGCCGCAGTCCATGCAGCGGCCGGCCTGCTCGCTGATGATCGGCAGCAGACGGCGGTCGGCGTTGACCTCGTTCCAGTCCCGGACCCGCTCCTGCGGAGAGCGGCGCTCGCGCAGCCGACGCGGAGTGCTGAGGAATTTCGGATCGGCCATCGGCCGCCTCCGTCAGCCGGACGGTAGTTCCCACCACCCTACGTCCGTCCCCGCGCCGCCGCCCAGGTCAGGCGACACGCGGCAGGCACGGGCATCGGGCGTCACCAGCCTCAGGGTTTGACGGCGACGCCCGCGTAGCCGGAGACGTGGTGCCAGTCCGCAGGCAGCTGCGACTGCTCGGCACGCCACAGCGGCAACTGCACCAGACCGGGTTCGACCAGGTCGAAGCCGGTGAAGAAGTCCGCGATCTGCGCCCGGTCGCGCAGCACCAGCGGCGCGCTCGCCTTGCTGTAGATGCCGGTGCTGGCCCGGACGGTGGCCGGCTCCATGAAGTCCTGGCTGCCGTGCGAGAGGATCAGCAGGCTGCCCGGCGCCAGCGCGTCGCGCAGCTGGGACACCACCCGCGTCGCCTCCTCGTCCTGGATGAAGTGCAGCACCGCGACCAGCATCAGGGCCACCGGCTGCGCCAGGTCGATGGCAGCGAGTAGCCCCGGGTCGGCGAGGATCGTGGCCGGGTCGCGCAGGTCGGCCTGGATCACCGTGGTGTGCCCGGCGGGGTGGTTGGCCAGCAGAGCGCGCGCGTGGGTGAGCACGATCGGGTCGTTGTCGACATAGACGACGCGGGCGTCCGGAGCGACCCGGTGCGCGACCTCGCTGGTGCTGCCGACCGCCGGGATGCCGGTGCCGATGTCCAGGAACTGCCGGACGCCGCGCTCGGCGGCGAAAGTGACCGCGCGGCCGAGGAACTGACGGTTGAGTCTGGCCCCCAGGCGGGCGAACGGCACCGCTGCGATGATCTTCTCGGCGGCCTCGCGATCGGCCGGGAAGTTGTCCTTGCCGCCGAGGTAGTAGTCGTACATCCGCGCGGGGTGGGCTATGTCGGTGTCGAGCTCGGCCGGCGGCTCCCAGTCGTCGGTGTTGGCCCACAGCCAATCGTCCTGGACCACGCCGTCCCGCACTGTGTCGTCGTGCACTGTCGTCCGCCCCCACGTCTCTGATGCCGCGTCACTGCACGGCGATGCTAGCCGACGCCTCCGGTTTGTGACGGACTGATGCCAAAGCCTGCCCGATCGGCCCCGGCTCCGCCCGTCCGATTCCCGCAAGAGTCGACGGAACGTCAGGGGTGATCAGGAACACGCTGCCTGCGGGCCTCCCCCTACGCGAGACTGGCCGACGTGGACGAATCGATCTCACCCGCCGCCGCCACCTCCGACGCCGAGCCGCGTACCGCGCCGCCCGCCGACCCGCGCCCGGCGGCGCTGCGCTTCGCCGAACTGGTGCTCGACCAGGGCTCCTTCACCAGTTGGGACACCCCGCCCCGGCACCCGCGCAGCGGCCCGTACGCCGATGCGCTGGCCCGGGCCCGGGCCCGCAGCGGAGCCGACGAAGCCGCACTCACCGGCGAGGGCACCATCGCGGGGCGACGGGTCGCGGTGCTGCTCAGCGAGTTCACCTTCCTGGCCGGCTCGATCGGCAACGCCACCGCCACCCGGCTGCTCGGCGCGATCGAGCGGGCCACCGCCGAGCGGCTCCCGCTGCTCGCCTTCCCCGCCTCCGGCGGCACCCGGATGCAGGAGGGCACGCCCGCCTTCGTCCGGATGGTCGCCATCGCCAACGCCGTCACCGCGCACAAGGCCGCCGGACTCCCCTACCTGGTGCACCTGCGCCACCCCACCACCGGTGGCGTACTGGCGTCCTGGGGCTCGCTCGGCCAGCTGACCACCGCCGAGCCCGGCGCACTGGTGGGCTTCCTCGGCCCGCGGGTCTACGAGGCGCTGTACGGCGAGCCGTTCCCCGAGGGCGTGCAGCGCGCCGAGCACCTGCGGCTGCACGGAACGGTGGACGCCGTGCTGCCCCCGGACCGGCTGCACCGACGGCTGGCCGACATCCTGGACGTCCTGGACGCCCGCCCGGGCGGGGTGCTGCCACCGGCCGCAGACCCGACGAACACCCCCGCGAACACCGCCGCGAACACCCCGGCGGAGCAGGACATCTGGCAGTCCGTCCAGCTCACCCGGCAGCCCGGGCGCCCCGGACTGGTCGAGCTGCTGGCGGAGGCCGACACCGTCGTCCCGCTGTCCGGCACGGGCGCCGGCGAGCGCGACGACGCGCTGCGACTCTCGCTCGCCCGCTTCGGCGCGGTCGACGGAGCGGGCGGGATCGGCTGTGTGGTCGTCGGGCACGACCGGGCGGCCGCCGCGCTGCACGGACCGATCGGCCCGGCCGGCCTGCGCACCGCACGCCGGGGCATGCGACTGGCCGCCGAGCTGGGCCTGCCGCTGCTGACCGTCATCGACACCCATGGCGCCGAGCTCAGCGTGCACGCCGAGGAACGCGCGCTGGCCGGCGAAATCGCCCGCTGCCTGGCGGAGTTGAGCACGCTGGACGCTCCCGTCGTCAGCCTGCTGCTCGGCGAGGGCACCGGCGGCGCCGCACTCGCCCTGCTGCCGGCCGACCGTACGGTCGCCACCGAGCACGCCTGGCTCTCGCCGCTGCCGCCCGAGGGCGCCTCGGTGATCCTGCACCGCACCCCCGACCGCGCCCCCGAACTGGCCGTGCAGCAGCGGATCGGCGCCGCCGAGCTGCATCGCGAGGGGGTGGTGGACCGGGTCCTGCCGGAGCCGGTGCCGGGCTCCGAGGATCCGGACGGCTTCGTCCGACGGATCGTCAGCGCGCTGAGCGAGGAGCTGGCCACCGCGGCGGCGGGCGACTACCCCGCAGCGCGGCTGGAGCGCTTCCGCCGGCTCGCACTGGAGCAGACGGAGCAGACGGAGTAGGCGCAGCAGGCGGAGTAGGCGAAGTGGCCACTCATCAGGGCGTCACAATATGATCAAGGTCTGAACCATTGACACGTTCAGGATCGTTTCATCTGATGCGAACTACTGTTCTCACGCATCATCACTTGTCGCTCTGCCGCTAAACCCAGGAGTCATGACCATGCGTCGCGCCCTTCTCAAGCGCCTTGCCGCCACCGGCCTCGCCGCCGGCCTGCTCGTCGGCGGCACCGCGGGCCTCGCCTCGCCCGCCTTCGCCGATGACACCACTCCGGTCACCACCCCGGTCGCCGGCCCCGCGGCCTCCGACCCGTTCAGCGACGCGCTGCGCGCCGTCGAGGTGCAGTACGCGGACAGCCACTGGGCGTGGACCGCCTGGAACGACAGCACCCCTGTCGCGTTCGGTGCCGACCAGGACAACTTCCAGTGCGCCGAGTTCGTCGCACGGGCGCTCGCCGCCGCGGGCCTGGTCCCCGGCCTGGGCCCGGACGACCCGCAGGACGCCTACTTCAACTACGCGGCGCCCAACGGCAAGACCTACGACCTGCTGCTGATCAGCGACCTGCCGCAGTACCACAACCTGTACGACTACCTGATGGACAGCGGCCTCGGCACCGACGTGGGCGACCACCCGGAGCTGGCCCGCCCCGGCGACGTCGTCGTCACCTACGCCGGCCCGGGCGTGACCAAGAGCCACACCGGTCTGGTCGCCACGGCCGCCACGGCCACCAGCGAGCCCCTGGTCGACGCCCACAACCGCGCCCGCCTGGACTACGGCTACCACTTCTACGCCCCGTCCCACCTGGTCCAGATCAACCCGCTGGGCCTGCTGAAGCTCTTCCTCCCCGCGAACACGCCCGACGAGTTCATGGTCAAGCCCGCCGCGCCCAGCGCCTCGCCGACCACCACCCCGGGCGCCACCTCGAAGCTGCGCGTGCTCACCCCGAGCACCGGCTACCAGGACCCGGCCGGCCCGCAGGTCTGATCCCACCCGGGTCAGGAGCCCAGGTCCGCAGCTCAGGACCCGGGCCCCTGACCCGGCCTGAGGGATAACGCGTGGACGTCCCGCACGCGGAAGGCGCTCACCGTGCTGCTCGTGGTGAGCGCCTTCCGCGTGTCATGAGTCACGAGTCAGGCTGGGACGGCCCCGGTCCGCTGCGCGAACGCCCTCAACCCGGGCAGCGCGACGGGCCCGTACAGCAGGTCCGCAGTCAACGCCCGCAGCGCCGGCCGGCGGACCTCCTCCGGCGCGGCCTGCTCCACGGAGCGCAGCGCCCCGAACGTCCGGCGGTGATCGCCGAGCTGGTGCCACATCCTGGCCGCATCCGTGCCGGCCCTGGCCTGCCGCTCCGCCGACGGCCACGACACCCCGGACAAGCGCTTGGCATACGGGACGCCCTCGTCCGGGGTGCCGAGCGCGTTGTGGATGCCGATCCAGTAAAGATCCACCTGCGCCGTCGTCGCGTCGACGGTGAACAGCCTCCGCGACCGGACGACCGGGATCGTGCGGACCGTCTCCTCGGCACCGGCCATCAGGTCGAGGGCCTCGCCACGCTGGGCGTTGCACGCGGCCGTGTACGCCGCGGTCATCAGCAGCGTCGCGGCGACAGCCCGCTGCTCGGCCGGCTGACCCGAGCCGAGCTGGGCGGCGGTGCGGCGCAGCAGGTCCACCGCGGCACCGGTGCGGCCGGCCCGCCTCATCGTGATCGCCAGTACGCGGGCGGCCTCGCCGAGCACCACCGGGTCACCTGATGCCCGTGCCGCGGTCAGAGCCCGGTCGGCGGTCGCCCACGCCACCTCGGCGTGCTGCTTCACCGCGAGCTCGGTGGCGAGAACGTACCCGCGGGCGACCGCGGCGTGCGCCTCCTCCCTGGCCCGGCCGGACGAGGCGTCACGAGTGGCCTCCGCCGCACCCAGCAGGGCGGGCAGCTGCCGGCCCAGGGAGTCGTAGCGGGCGGCGCCGAAGTCCCGGTGCGCTGCCGCCAGGCCGGTGGCGAGCCGCGGCAGAGTGACGGGGGCCGCAGCTGCAGGTTCGAAGAGCGCCTGTTCCAGGCCGGCCGCAGGGTCGACGGCTGGGGCGTTGCGGGGCGCCGCAACGGCAGGTGTACCGGCCGCGATGGCGATGCCGATGCCCGCCGCGCCGGCGAAGAGTTCTCTGCGGAGCACCGCATCCTCCTGAGGGTGGTGGGCCGATCGATCCACCGTAGCGGCCCCGTGTGGGCCATGGTCGGTAGCAGCGACAGTGAGCCCCAACTGGCCGAGCGGGATGCTGAGCTGCGTGGCGATCAGTGCCACCGTCTGCCAGCTCGGCTGCAGCACCCCCGACTCGGCCTGAGGGATAACGCATGGACGTCCCGCGAAGATCGCCCCTATATTGCAGGCGATATCTGCGCGTGACCCGCACCGCAGCTGTGCTTGGGGGCCCCGCAGTGAACTCTCCATCGATCGACGCCGCGCCGACGACGCCTCGCGCCCTAGTACACCGCGGACTGATCACAGATCCGCGGCGACTGGGCATCACCACCAGTGCGTTGATCATCGCTCAGATCGCCCTGGTGTTCTGGGGAGGAATAGCCCGCGGAGACCGCCCCGAGCCGGCCGGGCAGTTCGTGACCCTCCAGAGTCTTCTGTCCACGGCCACCATCGTGGTCTTCGTCATCTGGTTCCGTCGCTGCCGACTCAATGCGCAGGCATACGCCCCCGGCGCGCACAAGTACACCTCCGGCTACGCGGTCGGCGGCTGGTTCATCCCGGTGGCGATGTGGTGGATCCCGCGCCGGATCACGGTGGACGTCTGGCGGGCCAGCGGCCTCGCCGGCACCTGGCCGGTCAACGTGTGGTGGGTCGCGTGGCTCGCCAAGTGGGCTGCGGTCGTCGCCACTCCCTACCTGTCGGTGGACTGGACCGCGTTCTCGCCCCTCATACAGGTGACCAACCTGGTCGCCGCCGTACTGGCCGTCCTGATGATCCAGCGGCTCAGCGCGGCCCAGGCCGAGAAGTACCGCGCGGACAAGGACCATGCCGCCCAGGCCTTCCGGAGACGATCCCCGTTCGACGCAGCCTGATCCGACCACCCCAACCGCCCGACCGGCCCGCCAGCCGGTCGGGCGTTTTCATTGTGCCGGCGGGGTTTCGGGGGGCCGAAAAAGTGATATCACTATGCTAGATTCGCGCCAGCGAGGACGAAGGCTGAGACCGGAGTCCAGGACCCGATGAGAGGAGTCGGCCCGATGGCCGCTCACGACAGCAACGCTCCCGCCTCTCCCAGCTCCCCCGTGCCCCCCGTCGACGGGTTCGCCGTTGAGATGCCCGCGCCCAAGGTCACCGAGCGGGTGATCACCGGTGCTCCCGGGCTGCCGATACTCGGCCTGGTGCTGCTCTGCCTGCTGGGCGGCGCGGCGATGACGATCACCGGCATCGGCCTCCTGAACGGCAGCGGCGGCAGCGCCGCCGGGGTCACGCTGGCCTGCGTCGGCCCGGTGATCGCCGTCTTCGGCATGATCGTCTCCCGCGGGCTCACCGCCATCGCGCCCGGTCAGGCGCGGGTGGTGCAGCTGCTCGGGCGCTACCGGGGCACGATCCGCGCGGACGGCCTGACCTGGGTCAACCCGTTCACCACCCGACGCCGGATCTCCACCCGGATCCGCAACCACGAGACCGAGACCGCGAAGGTCAACGACGCCGACGGCAACCCGATCCAGATGGCCGCCGTCGTCGTCTGGCACGTCGAGGACACCGCGAAGGCGCTCTTCGAGGTGGACGACTTCGTCGAGTTCGTCGCCATCCAGACCGAGACCGCCGTGCGGCACATCGCCAACAGCTACCCGTACGACGCCCACACCGAGGGGCAGATGTCGCTGCGGGACAGCGCCGAGGAGATCACCCGGACGCTCTCCGCGGAGATCGGCGCGCGGGTCGCCTCGGCGGGCGTACGGGTGGTCGAGTCGCGGATCACGCGGCTGGCCTACGCGCCGGAGGTCGCCCAGGTGATGCTCCAGCGCCAGCAGGCCGGCGCCGTGGTCGCGGCCCGTCGGCTGATCGTCGAGGGCGCGGTCGGCATGGTCGAGCTCGCCCTGGACCGCCTGGCCGAGCAGAACGTGGTCGAGTTGGACGAGGAGCGCAAGGCCGCCATGGTGAGCAACCTGCTGGTGGTCCTCTGCGGCGATCGGGGCACCCAGCCCGTGGTCAACACCGGTTCGCTCTACCAGTAGCCACTAGGAGGAACAGCCCGGTGGCAACCGAGCGGAAGAAAATCCTGCTGCGCCTCGACCCCGCCGTCCACGATGCGCTCGCCCGCTGGGCCGGAACCGAGTTGCGCAGCACCAACGCGCAGATCGAGTTCCTGCTCCGCCGCGCGCTCACGGACGCCGGCCGGATGCCGGGCGGGGCCGCCGGCCTCCCCCGACGCGGCCGGCCCCCCAAGGCCGCCCCCAACACAAGCACCACCCCAGAGCCAGAGCCGGAGCCAGGGCCAGAGCCGGAGCCGGAGCCAGAGCCGGCGACCGAGCCCGACTCCGAGCCCGAGCCCGACTCCGACGAGCTGTGAGGAGACACCGATGGACCTGCCCGACACGCTCCCCGGCAAGCTGTACCTGCTCGCGCTCAACCCGGAGAAGGGCCGCCCGGTCGGCCGAGCGGACCTTGGCCTGCTGCTACGCGCGGCCGCCCTGACCGACCTGCTTCAACGCGGCCTGCTGCTGGACGTCCCGGGCACGGGCGGACCCAGCGTCGACGGTCGCGCGCCGCAGGAGCTGAGCCCCGTCCTCACCGAGTTGCTGGGACGGATCTCCGAGAGCAAGCCGCGCTCCTGGGGCTGGTGGATCAGACTGCGCGACCGCCCGGCCGGTACCGCCCGGCCCGCCCGTGCCGTCCGCGACGAGCTGGCGGCAGCCGGCTGGATCCGACTGGAGGAGCACCGACTGCTGGGCCTCTTCCCGTCCACCCGGATCAGCGAACGGGACCCGCGGGTGCGCAAGGCGCTGCTCGCGATCGTCTCCACCACCCTGCGCGGCCGGCTCTCCCAGGTCGAGCAGGCCGACGCGGCGCTGGTCGCTCTGGCCGGCGCCGCGCAGCTGCGGACCGTCCTGACCTGGCGTCAGCGCCGCGAGTACCGCGAGCGGCTGGCCGAGTTGACCGCCCGCTCCGGCCCCATCCCGCGCGCGCTGCGCGCAGCCATCCGCGAGCGCAACACGGTGTCGTCCTGACGCGGCGCCGGGGACGCGGCGTCGTGACGCGGCGCCCGGGACGCGGGACAATCCGGCTGCGCGCCGACCGTCGCGCATGGTAGTCATGGCGACCATGGATGATCTTGTGACAACCCGGCTGCTGCTGCACCCGATGAGCATCACCGAGGCGGAGCACGTGGTGGCGGGCGTGCCGGGCGACAGCGACCGGTGGGCCGACGGCTACCCGTCCGCGGGGGTGCTGGCCGGGGCCCGGGGGTTCTTGAGCACCTGCGCCGCCGCCGGCGGTGACCCCCGACCGTTCGGCGCCTACCAGCTGCTCCGCCGCGAGGACGGCCTGGCGATCGGCGGCCTGGGCTTCCACGGCGCCCCGGACGAGGACGGCTGTGTCGCGATCGGCTACGGCCTGATCCCGTCCGCGCACGGCCAGGGCTACGCCTCCGAGGCCGTCCGCGCCCTGCTGGCACTCGCCCGCGCGCACGACATCACCGCCGTCACCGGCAACACCACGCACGACAACGTCCCGTCGCAGCGCGTGATGACCGCCGTCGGCATGCAACTCGTCGAGGACGACGGGCGGTTGAAGCACTACCGGATCAGCATGCGCTAACGCCCCAGCACCGCACCGCCGTTGAGGCCGATGACCTGGCCGGTGAGGTAGCCGGCGGCGGGTGAGGCGATGTAGTCGACGGCGGCGGCCACATCCTCGCCCGTACCGGCGCGGCCGACCAGGGTGTCGGCGATCTTGCCCGCGTGGAACTCCGGGGTCCACTGCTCGCCGAAGATCTCGGTGTCGGCGACGTATCCGGGCGCGAGGACGTTCACCGTGATGCCTTCGGGCCCCAGTTGGCGCGCCAGGCCGAAGGCCCACCCGTGCAGCGCCGCCTTCGCGGCGGCATACGAGCCGGCCGAGTGCGGCCCCGCGCCGCCGCGCTGGGCGGCGGCCGAGCTGATCATGATCAACCGGCCGCCGGGCCTGCGCAGTTGGCCGAGCAGGGCGGTGGTGAGCAGGACGGCCGTCAGCAGGTTGGTGTCCAGGTCCCGCCGCCAGGCCTCGGCCAGACCGGACAGGCTGTCGTCCACCGGTGCACTGATCACCGCGCCCGCGTTGTTCACCAGGACGTCCACCGGGCCCAGTTCGGCGATCGCAGCCGCGGCGGCGGTGACCTGGTGCGGGTCGGTGAGATCGGCCTGGACCGGGACGATCCTGGCCGCGCCGACCGCGCGGTCGATCTCCGCCCTGGCCTGCTCCAGCACCTCCGGGCGCCGCCCGGCCGAGCACGACGCCCGGTCAGCACTCCGGGATCTGGTGGGTGCAGAAGAGCGAGGTCAGCTGCAGGAATGCCACGGCGTCGTCTCGTCGGTGATGACGTTCCCCGACGGGTCCTCCTCGTACACGAACTCCCTGATGCACTTCCCGACGCCGTTGACGCTCGACGGTCCGGCGTACCAGCTGAAGTTCCCCTGGTTGTAGTTGCCCCAGGTTCCGGCGTTGGTCATGATCTGGATCGCGGTGCTCGTCGGAGTGCCCGCGTAGGTGGACTTCACGAACACCGAGCAGTTGTTGGTGCCGTCGAAGTAGTCGTACACCGTGCCGTTCGCGACGGAGTGTGACCACGACGGACTGCCGGCGCAGCCGTACCCACCGGCGTGGGCAGCCGGCCCGGTGGCCACGGTCATCCCCAGTGCGGCCAGACCGGCCACCGACAGGGTCGCTATCGACTTGCGGATGTGCATGGACATTGCCTCTCTGCAGGGGGCGGGATGGGAACGAGATCCCTCCCGATCTCAGGTGCGCCCCGGCCTGGGTCCCCGATCCCAGGCCGGGGCGCAGGGCGAGTCTGGCCGAAGTCGCGTAGCAGTTCGCTAGCAGACTGGTAGCATCCGGCTGTTCCGGAGCGGGGGCGGTACCGGCACCAGGGGGCTGGCGTGGAGTTCGGGGTGCTGGGTCCGCTACGGGTGTCGGACTCGAGCGGCGAGATAACCGTGGGCGGCGCACGTCTGCGGGCGCTGCTCGGCTTGCTGCTGATGCGCGCCGGACGGACCGTGACGCGTGATCAGCTCGCCGAGGCGGTGTGGGACAGTCGTCTCTCGTCCCGGAGCCCGGCGGCCCTGCCCAGCTATGTGATGCGCCTGCGGCGCGCCCTGGGCCGGGAGGCGGGTAGCCGCGTGGTGACCAGGAGCGGCGGGTACGCCGTCGAGCTGCGCGACGGCGAGCTGGACCTGGTCACCTTCCAGGACTCGTGCGAGCGGGCGCAGACGCTCCGGGAGCTCGGCGACCTGGGTGCCGCGGAGCGAGTCCTGGGTGAGGCGCTGGGGCTGTGGCGCGGGGAGCCCGTGGCCGACGTGCCGGACAGCGCCGTGCTTCGCCGCGAGGTCGAGGCGTTGGAGAGCGCACGGATGCGGGCCCGGCACCAGCACATCGACCTGCGGCTGCGGCTGGGGCAACATGCCGACCTGCTGGGCGAGTTGGGTGCACGCGTCGAGACCCAGCCGTTCGACGAGCGGATGCGAGCCCAGCTGATGCTCGCGCTGCACCGCAGCGGGCGGCGCGCCGACGCGCTGGAGGTCTTTCAGACCGGTCGGCGCATGCTGGTGGAGCAGCTGGCGATCGAACCCTGCTCGGAGCTCCAGGAGTTGCACCGGGCGGTGCTGGCCGATGATCCTTCGCTGTTGCTGCCGGGCCACCCGGGAGCGACTGCGGTCCCCACCGCGCCGGGAGCGACTGCGGTCCCTGCCACGCCAGGGGCGGCTGCGGTCCTCGCCGCGCCGGTGGCTCGGCCCGGGTTGGCCCGCCCGGCGCAACTGCCCGCCGACCTGGCGGATTTCACCGGCCGCTCAGCGCTGGTGGCACGCCTGGAGGAGCTGCTCCACAGCACGGCCGACCACCGCCACGACGGACCGCTCGTGCTCACGGCACTCGACGGAGCCGGCGGTATCGGCAAGACAGCCTTGGCAGTTCACGTCGCCCACCGCGTGCGCTCGCGGTTTCCCGACGGCCAGCTCCAGGCCGATCTGCACGGTGCCGGCGCGCCGCCGGCGGATCCGAGCGACCTGCTCGGCCGGTTCCTGCGCGGCCTGGGGGTCGCCCAGGATGACATCCCGCCGGACTTCGAGGAGCGTGCCGCGCTCTACCGCAGCACCTTGGCGGAACGACGCGTGCTGATCCTGCTCGACAACGTCAAGGACGCCGCCCAGGTACGCCCGTTGCTCCCGGGCTCGGGCTCCTGCGCGGTGCTGATCACCAGCCGCAGCGCCCTGCCCGGGCTGGACGGAGTGCGGCGACTGACCGTCGACGTGCTGGACGACCGCGAGGCGTTGGAGCTGTTCACGCGCATCGTCGGCAGTGCGGCGGCCGCGGCGTTCCCCGAGGCCGTCGCATCGGTGCTCAGGAGCTGCGCCGGACTGCCGCTGGCCATCCGCATCGCCGCCAGCCGCCTGGCGTGCCAACCCGGCTGGACCGTGCAGACCCTGGCCGACGAACTCCGGGACGAGAGCAGGCTGCTGGACGCGCTCCAGGTCGAGGACCGTGCCGTCCGCTCCAGTTTCGCGCTCGGAATCAGCGGCCTGTCGCGAGGTGATGCCGAGGCCTTCGGACTGCTCGGGCTGTGGAACGGCCCGGACATCACTCCCCCCGCGGCCGCGGCACTGCTGGACGTCGAGACCCGCGGCGCCCAGCGCACCCTCGATCTCCTCGCCCGGCTCCACCTCCTGGAGGCCGGCCGGCCGCACCGGTACGCGTTCCACGACCTGGTCCGGGTGTTCGCCCGGGAACGGGCCGCCGCGGACGTGCCGGCCGAGGGACGCGAGGCGGCCCTGGACCGGCTGCTCGCCTGGTACCTCAACAGTGCGGACGCCGCGGCCCGGGTGATGACCCCGCAGCGCCGCCACGCGGTATCCGACCAGGTCCAACCCGGCCGGCAGCGCCTTGAGTTCGACTCGTACGACGCGGCGCAGAACTGGCTCGACGCCGAACACCGCAACCTCATGGCGGCGCTCGGCACCGCCACCACGACCGGACGCCACGACGCCGCGATGCGGCTGCCCACCGCACTGTGGGAACTGTTCAACCACCGGGGCCACTGGGACGACTGGATCGCCGCCTGCACCCTGGGCCTGACCGCGGCGACGCTCGTCGGCGACGACCGCTCCAGGGCGAGCCTGCTGATCGATCTCGGCTCGGCACAGCTGCGGGCCGGGCGGCTGGCCGAAGCGGTCGGCTCGTACCGGAGCGCCATCCCGATGCGACATGCCCAGGGCGACACGCGCGGTGAGGCGGCCGCACGCTACAACCTCGGAAACGCCTACTTCGAGCTGCAACGCCTGGATGAGGCAAGGGAGATGCTGGAGGCGGCACTGGCGCTCCACCGATCGATCGGCAACCGGTTCGGCGAGGGCGCGACGCTCAGCGGGCTGGGACAGGTCGCCCTGGCACTCGGCGACCCCGACCGCGGTCTGACGCTCCACACCGAGTCGATGGCGGTCTACCAGGAGCTCGGGGACCGCTACAACACGGCGATCGCCTACGAGCAGCTCACCCTGCTGCTCTACAGCGCCGGACGGCCGGCGGAGGCCGTCACCGCGGCACGCCAGGGCATCGAGGCCAACCACGAGGTCGGGCACCCGCACCTGGAGGGAAGGTGCTGGGAGTACCTGGGCATGGCCCTGGCCGCGCGCGGCGACCGCGAGGAGGCGGTGTCCGCGTTCCACCGGGCCCGGTCACTGCTGGCCGACTCGGACCCGGGCGCCGAGGCACGGATCACCAGGCTGCTGGCACTGGAAGCGTGATCCGCAGCTGCGGTCCTGCCGTGATCAGGCGCCGCCCGCAGCCCACTTGGCGAGCCACGCGAAACACCGCTGGGCGGCGTCGACGTGGGCTCGCAGCCTGCCGTCTCGGGTAACTGGAGACTCAAGCGGTCCCCCACGTTCAGCGACCCCGGCTATAGGAGACACGGACAAGCCATGTCATCATCTGAAGACATCAGGCGATGACAAAGTCGCAGCAAAGCGACCGAGGGGCGGAAAACCGTGGACAGCGACAGCAGCGACACCGGGATAGGACGACGCACGCCACGGGAACGGGCCCTGGTGCCCGTACTGGTCTTCCTCGGCATGGTGGTCGCCGTGATCAGCAGCCTGGGCGCGCCACTGGTGCCGACCATCGCCGTCAGCGACCACGTCTCGCTCTCCGACGCACAGTGGTCGCTGACCATCACCCTGCTGGTCGGCGCGGTCGCCACCCCCACCATGGGCCGGCTCGGCGACGGACCCCGGCGGCGGCAGGTGATCATCGGCGCGGCGGCCGTCGTCCTGCTCGGCAGCGTGCTGGCCGCGCTCCCGCTCGGCTTCGGCTTTCTGGTGCTCGGCCGCGGCCTGCAGGGCGTCGGGCTCGGCCTGACGCCGCTGGCCATCGCCACCGCCCGCGACTCCCTGCCCACCGAGCGGGCCCGCCCCGCCGTCGCGCTGCTGTCGATCACCACGGTGGCCGGCGTCGGCCTCGGCTACCCGCTCACCGGGCTGATCGCGCAGTCCTTCGGCGTGCACGCCGGCTTCTGGTTCGGCGCCGCGATCAGCGCGCTGGCCCTGGCCGCCGTCGCCCTGGTGCTGCCCAGCACCGGCGGACGGGCCAAGCACCCGCTGGACGTGCTCGGCGCGGTCCTGCTCGGCGCGGCGATAGCCGGGCTGCTGCTGGTCCTGAGCGAGGGCGACAGCTGGGGCTGGGGCTCGCCGCGGCTGCTCGCGCTGGCCGCCGCCGCGATCGCCCTCGCCGTCTGGTGGACCCTGCACGAGCTGCGCACCGTCCACCCCCTGGTGGACCTGCGGCTGGCCCGCCACCCGGTGGTGCTGACCGCCGACGTGACCGGCCTGATCGCGGGCATCGGCATGTATCTGCTGATGTCGCTGGTGACCCGCTTCGTGCAGACCCCGGCCACCGCCGGGTACGGCTTCGGGGCGTCCATCGTGGTCACCGGGCTGGTCCTGCTGCCCTTCTCGGTCGCCAGTGTGCTCTCCAGCAAGGTCGTGCCGGTACTGGCCCGGCGCACCTCCTCGTCGGTGGTGCTGCCGGTGGGCTGCGCGGTCTCGCTGCTGTCGATGCTGGCCTTCGCGTTCGCCCGGCACAGCCTGTGGGAGCTGTTCGCCACCATGGCGATCGCCGGGCTCGGGGTCGGCTGCACGTTCGCGGTGATGCCCGGGCTGATCGTCAGCTCCGTCCCGGCGCACGAGACCGGCAGCGCCATCAGCTTCAACCAGGTGCTGCGCTACGTCGGTTACTCCACCGGCAGCGCGCTGAGTGCGGCGATGCTGCAGGCGCACACCCCGGCCGGGCAGCTGCTGCCCACCGGCTCCGGCTACCAGAGCGCCGCACTGCTCGGGTGCGCGGTGTGGGTGGTGACGGGCGCGGTTACGATCGTCCTGCTGCGGCGCGGAGCCTCGGCGGCGGGCGCCGGACAGGTGGTCGCGGGTGTGGAGCCGGACGAGGAGCTGCTGATGGATGAGAGCATCGCCGACGCGGCGACCGCCGAGGAGATCCCGTCGGCCGCAGGCCCCCGGGCTGACCTGGGCGCCCGTTGAGCGCCGAGAACGTACGGGCCGACAACGTACGGGCCGACGGCCCGCCCGCCCGGCGCCGCGACGCCGCCCGCAGCCGCGAACTGCTGCTGGAGGCGGCCGGCGAACTCTTCGGCGAACGCGGCTTCGACCGCACCACCACCCGGGAGATCGGCGAGCGCGCCGGAGTGGACCCGGCGCTGATCGCCCGCTACTACGGCGGCAAGACGCAGCTCTACATCGCCGTGATGCGCGCCGAACAGGGCGACACCACCCCCGCCGACCTGCTCGCCCCCGAGCGGCTGCGCGAACTGCTCGCCCGGATCAGCCGGCGCGGCGCCGGCCCGGTCTTCCGGGCCGCCGCGCTCCCGCACGACGACCCCGCCGTCCAGGACGCCGCCCGCGCCCAGCTGCACGACCGACTGGTCACCCCGCTGCGCGAGCACTTCACCCGCGAGGGCCTGGACCGCCCGCAGCTGCGGGCCGAGGTGGCGGTCGCCGCGTTCGTCGGCGTGGTGCTGGCCCGCAGCGGCGGCGCGTTCGACGAGCTCGCCGCCGCCGAGCCGGACGAACTGTTCGAACTCGTCCGCGACCTCCTGGACGGCACCCTGCCACGCGGCTAGGCGAGGAGCCGCAGGTCAGCGTAGAGCAGCCGCTCGGCGACGGCCCAGGGCTGAGCGGCGTCCGGGGCCGGGTGGGCTGCTGAATTTCCGGGAGCGCGGTGCTGGCACAATCCCAGCCCATGACCGTTCAGCAGCAGATCAACGTACTCAAGGGCACCACCGGCAAGCTCCATGGCTGGCACCGCCACCCGGGCGTCCGCAGCCCCCACCAGCTGACCCTCGGCGAGCGCTCCGCCGACAAGATGCGCAACGGCATGGGCTCATGGGCCTTCGTCTTCGGCTCCCTCGCGTTCCTCGCGGCGTGGATGCTCTTCAACGGCAGACACGGGTTCGACGCCTATCCGTTCATCCTGCTCAACCTGATCCTCTCCTGCCTGGCCGCCATGCAGGGCGCCATCCTGCTCATCGCGGCCAAGCGCAGCGACCAGATCTCCAGCGAGCTGGCGCAGCACGACTACGAGACGGACGTGCAGGCCAAGGAGCTGCTGGAGCGGCTCACCGCCAACTTCGAGATCCTCACCGCCCAGCACCAGGCGCTGCACCAGGAGATCTCCAAGGTGCACGCGAAGCTCGCCGGCCAGGACGCCGAGGAGTTCCCGCCGCTGCCCAGGTGAGACGGCTGAGGGGGCTGAAGAGGGGGCTGAAGAGGTCGAGCCATGGCGAATGCGACTGAAATATCGATTTCACCATGGCATCTGAGAGTGTCGGAAGTGACAGTCGGGTACCACCTCCCGCGGGGCAGCACGGAGCCGCCCCCGGGAAAGGACCGCCGATGCCCCCTTCCAGCACGTCCACCGGCACCGCCGCCACCCTGCTGCTCCACGGCCACCTGGACGAACCCGCCGAACTGACGGTGGAGCACCTGCGCTACCTGCCCGTCCACCGGGTGCAGGTGAGCTTCGACTGCCGTACCAACGGTGAGCAGCGGCACGGCTTCGAGGGTCCCAAGCTCTGGGACGTCCTGCGCGCGGCCCGCCCGCGCATCGACTTCAGCGGCCGCAAGCCGCGGCTGCGCTACCTGGTCGCCGTCACCGGGGCCGACGGGCACTGCGTGGTGCTCTCCTGGGCGGAGGTCGACCCCGAGTTCGGCGGGCGGCCGATCCTGCTGGCCACCAGCGTCGACGGCGCTCCGCTGGACGGCGTCGGCCCGCAGCTCGTGGTCCCCGCCGACTCCTGCGGCGCGCGCTTCGTCACGGGGATCACCAGCCTCTGGGTCGGTCCGGTCAGCACCTAAGGCTCTACAGAGCCGCCGCCAGCTCGGTGCCCTGGCGGATCGCCCGCTTGGCGTCGAGCTCGGCCGCGACGTCGGCGCCGCCAATCACATGCGGGGTGCGGCCCGCGGCGAGCAGCGCCTCGTACAGCTCGCGGCGCGGCTCCTGGCCGGTGCACAGCACCACGGTGTCGACGGCCAGCAGCTGCGGTGCGCCGTCGACGCTCAGGTGCAGGCCCTCGTCGTCGATCCGGTGGTAGGTGGCACCGGCGACCATGGTGACGCCGCGGTGCTTGAGCTCGGTGCGGTGGATCCACCCGGTGGTCTTGCCGAGGCCTGCGCCGACCTTGCTGGTCTTGCGCTGCAGCAGGTGGACAGCGCGCGGCGAGCGGCGCCGGCGGGGTTCGAGCACGCCGCCCGGGGTGCTGTGCTCGGCGTCGATGCCCCACTGCTGGTAGAAGACCGGCGGGTTGAGGGCGGCCGCGTCGCCGGGGTCGGTGAGGAACTCGGCGACGTCGAAGCCGATGCCGCCCGCGCCGAGGATCGCGACCCGCTCGCCGACCGGCGCCTTGTCGCGCAGTACGTCCAGGTAGCTGACGACGCTGGGATGGTCGCTCCCCTCGATGCCGGGGTCGCGCGGGGTGACACCGGTGGCGATGACCAGCTCGTCGAAGGCCGCGCCGGCGGCGGAGCCGGTGAGGGTCTCCACGCTGGCGGCGGCGCCGAGCCGGACGTCGACGCCGAGCCGGTCCAGCTCGTGGCGGTAGTAGCGCAGCGTCTCGTCGAACTCCTCCTTGCCGGGGACCTTGCGGGCGATGTTCAGCTGCCCGCCGATCTCGTCGGCGGCGTCGAAGAGGGTGACCTGGTGGCCGCGTTCGGCGGCGGTGACGGCGCAGGCGAGGCCGGCCGGGCCGGCGCCGACCACCGCGACGCGCTTGCGCAGCCGGGTGGGTGCGAGCACCAGCTCGGTCTCGTGGCAGGCCCGGGGGTTGACCAGGCAGGAGGTGATCTTGCCGCTGAAGGTGTGGTCCAGGCAGGCCTGGTTGCAGCCGATGCAGGTGTTGATGCCGGCGGCCCGGCCGGCCGCGGCCTTGGCGACGAAGTCGGGGTCGGCGAGCAGCGGGCGGGCCAGCGAGACCAGGTCGGCGCAGCCGTCGGCGAGCAGCTGCTCGGCCAGCTCGGGGGTGTTGATCCGGTTGCTGGTCACCAGCGGGATGCTCACCGCGCCCATCACCTTCTTGGTGACCCAGGCCCAGGCGCCGCGCGGGACGGAGGTGGCGATGGTGGGGATCCGCGCCTCGTGCCAGCCGATGCCGGTGTTGATGATCGTGGCGCCGGCCGCCTCGATCTCGCGGGCGAGGGTGACCACCTCCTCCAGGGTGGAGCCGCCGGGGATCAGGTCGAGCATGGAGAGCCGGTAGATGATGATGAAGTCCGCGCCGACCCGCTCGCGCACCCGGCGGACGATCTCGACGGGGAACCGGATCCGGTTGCGGTAGGAGCCGCCCCAGTCGTCCTCGCGCCGGTTGGTGGGGGCGGCGATGAACTCGTTGATCAGGTAGCCCTCGGAGCCCATGATCTCCACGCCGTCGTAGCCGGCCTGGCGGGCCAGCTGCGCAGTCCGCGCGAAGTCCTCGATCGTCTGCTCGATCTGCTCCGCGGTGAGCTCGTGCGGGGTGAAGGGGCTGATCGGGGCCTGGATCGCGCTCGGCGCCACCAGGTCCGGGTGGTAGGCGTAGCGGCCGAAGTGCAGGATCTGCATCGCGATCCGGCTGCCCTCGCGGTGGACGGCGGCGGTCACGGTCGCGTGCTGGGCCACCTCGGCCTCGGTGGTCAGCTTGGCGCCGCCGGACCAGGGGCGGCCGGCCTCGTTCGGGGCTATCCCGCCGGTGACGATCAGGCCCACACCGCCGCGGGCGCGCGTCGCGTAGAACTCGGCCATCCGCTCGAAGCCCTGCTCGGCCTCCTCCAGGCCGACGTGCATCGAGCCCATCAGCACGCGGTTGGGCAGCGTGGTGAAGCCCAGGTCGAGCGGGCTCAACAGGTGCGGGTACTCGCTCATCAAGGGCTCCTCACGCCGAAGTCGTCGCCTCACGGTAGGTTGCCGAACCACCCCTATGCAACTAGTTGCATAAAACAGCCGGGCCCGGACGCAGACCGGTCGGACTCACAGGGAATCCACAAGAACGCGCGATAATCTCGCCCCTGCCGACGATGAGGAGAGGCCGCACGTGAACGGACGGGCACTGAACGGGCGTTACGTGCTCGTGGAGATACTCGGCGTCGGCGGGATGGCCACCGTGTGGCGCGGCGTGGACAACGTGCTGGGCCGGCCGGTCGCGGTGAAGGTGCTGAACGGCGGCCTGGCCGACGACCCGCGCTTCGCCGAGCGCTTCCAGCGCGAGGCGCAGCACGCCGCGATGCTCGTCCACCCGGGCATCGTCACCGTCTTCGACTCGGGCGTGGACCAGGGATCGCCCTACATCGTCATGGAGTTGGTGCACGGAGAACCGCTGAGCCAGCTGGTCGCCGGCACCGGCGGCCTGCCGGTCAGACGCGCGGTCTCGATCGCCGCGGCGGTCTGCGAGGCGCTGGCGGTGGCGCACGAGGCCGGTCTTGTGCACCGGGACGTCAAGCCCGCCAACATCATGATCACCGACGACGACGGCGTGAAGGTGGTCGACTTCGGCATCGCCCGGGTCAGTTCGTCCAGCAGCCGGCTCACCCAGACCGCGATGGTGCTCGGCACCGCCGCCTACCTCTCCCCCGAGCAGGCCACCGCGAAGCCGGTGGACGGGCGCTCCGACCTGTACGCGCTGGGCTGCGTGCTGGTGGAGATGCTGACCGGCCAACCGCCGTTCCTCGCGGACACTCCGGTCGCCGTCGCCTTCAAGCACGTGTCGGAGCCGCCCGAACCGCTCACCGTCCAGCGGCCCGAGGTGCCCCCGGCGCTGGAGGCGGCCGTGCTGCGCCTGCTCGCCAAGGACCCGGACGACCGGCCGGCGGACGCGGCCGCCGCCCGGGCCGAGCTGCTCGCCTCGGTCACCGAGCCGACCGCGGAGCAGCAGTACCAGTACGTGCAGCAGCAGCCCGCCGGCACCGCCGAGCAGCCCGCGCTCACGCCCCCGTCCCGCACCCGGGGCGGTCGCAGCACGCGCCCGCTGGTGTTCGGCGCGCTCGGCCTCATCGTCCTCGCCGCGACCACCGCGTTCGCGCTGGACCGGCCGAGCCCGCACATCGCTGCGAGCACCACCGCGAACACCGCCGCGAGCGCGGCCACCGGCCCGGCCCGGACGACGGCGCCGATCGCGCCGGTGGACACCACCGACAAGCAGAGCCCGGCGATCGGCCTGCAGCAGCTGAGCACCCAGGTCAACCGGGCCCAGCTGCCCGCCGACCGGCAGCAGAACCTGGTCAAGTCGCTGGACACCGCCTCCACCGCACTGGCCCAGGGCCACCCCCTGCTCGCCGAGCCCCCGCTGCGCGACGCCCAGGACCAGGTACGCGAACTGGTCAAGCGCCGGACGGGCGACGCGGCCGCCGAGCAGAACTGGCTGCGCCAGCTCGGCGTGCTGCTCACCGCCGTCCACAAGGAGAGCACCCAGCCCACGCCATAGACCCCGCTACGTCAGGCCGGTGACCCGCAGGGTGAGGTTGAGCCGGCCGGCGGCCAGGCCGGTGCGCGGATCACCGGTGCGCGGGTGCACGCGCGGGACGCCGTGGTAGGCGAAGCGGGACGGGCCGCCGAAGACGAAGAGGTCGCCGGAGGCGAGTTCCAGGTCGGTGTACGGCTTGGCCCGTCCCTCGGTGTTGCCGAAACGGAAGACGCAGCTGTCGCCGATGCTGAGCGAGACCACCGGGGCGTCGGAGCGTTCGTCGTGGTCGCGGTGCATGCCCATCCGCGCCTGGTCGTCGTAGAAGTTGATCAGCGCGGTGTCGGGCGTGTAGCCGTCACCGGCCGCCGGGTCCTGGTAGGCGTCCACCAGGGCGCGCCGCCCCCACTCGACCAGCCAGTGGGGAAACTCCGCGACCCGCGCGCCGTTCACATCGTCCGCGGTCCGGCTGTAGCGGTACGGCTGCCAGTGCCAGCCGAGGCAGACCGTTCGTACGGACATCACACCGCCGCCCGGCAGTTCGGTGTGCCGGATCGGCACCGGACCGGTGGCCCAGCCGCGGCAGGCCGCCACCAGCTCCCGCTGCTGCTCCAGGGTCAGCCAGCCGGGAACGTGCACCGCGCCGGGGGCGAGCACCAGGCGCGGTCGCGGGATGAGTGCGGACATCAGCGCGCCCGAGTCTCAGGAGTCACACCCGCCAGGGTAGGCCGCACCACGGCGCGCACCCCTATATTGACCACGCGTCATCAATGCGTACCTCACGGTGGACGGGGGACGCAGGGCGTCGCCGTGCCCGTAAGGCGGGGGCGGTAGAAATAGCGTGCATTCACCCCCATGAGGAAGACAGGAGGTCCCATGGCCCGCAGACCACGGCCGATCGATCCGACCGACGGTCCGTTGCAGGCGTTCGCTTACGACCTCCGGAGGGTGCGCGAGGAGGCCGGAAACCCGACCTACCGCGCGCTCGCCGGACTGGCCGGATTCAGTGCGACCACGCTGAGCGACGCCGCCGGCGGCGTGCGTCTGCCGAGCCTTGAGGTGACGCTCGCCTATGTCGGCGCGTGCGGCGGCGACGCGACGCGCTGGGAGAGCCGCTGGCGGGAGCTGGACCGCCTGCTGGAGAGCGAACGCGAAGCCGCTGCTCCGGCCGCCGACCCGATACCCGAAGCGGAATCACCGACTCCGGAAGACCCCGCCGCCCCGCAGTCAGGGGCGGGCGTCTTCCGGATCGAGTCGTCCGGCGGCGGCGGCGAGCTGCCGCAGCCGCCTGCCTGGCGCCGGCCCTGGGCGCCATGGGCGGCGGTCGGCGCGGTGATCGTGCTGCTGGTCACCAGCCTGTTCGTGGTCCGGCTCTCCGGCTCCGGGCACCCCGTCGCCACACCCACCGCCGCCGCGCCGGCGGCCCCCTGCCCGGCGTCCAGCCCGGTCCCCGGCGGGTTCCCCGGCAGCACCTACACGGTCAAGACCAACGTACGGGCCGGCGCCAGCCTGACCGCGGCGGTCATCCAGCAGGTGCCGATGAAGTGCCAGCTCTGGTTCACCGGCTACTGCCTGGGCGATGTCACCGTCGACGCCACCGAGGGCATCCCCGACATGCGCTGGCTGGAGCTCAGCGGCGGCGGGGTGATCGCCTCGGCGATCATCCACGGCAATCCGCCCAGCACCATGCAGCCCACCCCGTGCACCGACAGCGTCCCGGCTCCCAGCGCGATCTCGCTGGCGGTCGCCCCCGAGGCCGGCGACGCCGACATGGTCAACCTGGTCGCCACCGGCCCGCAGCTGTGGCTGGCCGGCTTCGCCGCGTACTACGTGGCGCCGGGCGGCGGCACCGCGCAGGGGCCGGCCTGGCACCAGCTCGGCTTCAGCGACCAGACGCAGCTGGCGGCCGAGTGGCGCTTCGGCACCCTGCGCGCCGACCCCAGAAACGCCGGGCCGATCCCCGTGGTGGCGACGGCCTGCCTGGCCGGCCTGGCGCCCACCTCGGTCGCCGACGCCCGGCTGTTCAATCCGCAGGCGCCGGCCACCACCCAGCCGGCGGTGCTGAGCCCGGCCGAGCTGGCGAAGGGCGAGCAGACGGCCTGCGGCTACTACCACCCCGGCTGAGCCGGGCCGATCCACCGGAACTCTCCGCTGTCGATCGATCACGCGCGGTTCACCGTTGTCCGGAGTTGATTGTCCGGCCCGCTCGAACCGTCCCGGACAACGCCCGCCGGGATAGAACGGAACCGCTGGTCGGACCGGCTGCCGCCGGTCCGACCACCGTTCTCGGTTGATCGACAGATGAGGGGAAGGCCGGATGGATTTCGGGATCCTCGGTCCACTGCTGGTGCGGGACGACGCGGGGCTCCGCAGCGTCCCGGCGGCCAAGCAGCGCGTCCTGCTGGCAGCCCTGCTGGTACGGCCCGGGCAGCTCACGCCGGCCGAGCTGCTGGCGGAGACCGTCTGGGACGGCCGGCCGCCGCGCAGCGCCTCCACCGCGCTGCGCAACTACGTGATGCGGCTGCGCCAGGCGCTCGGGACGGCCGGCGAGCGGATCGAGACCCGGGCCGGCGGCTACCTGATCCACGTCGAGCCCGAGGAGTTCGACGTCCAGCGCTTCGCGGCGCTGCGCGACCAGGGCGTGGCCGCGCTGCGCCGGGGCGCCTTCGAGCTGGCCGCCGGCCGGCTCGACGAGGCGCTCGGCCTGTGGCGCGGCTCCGCGCTGGTGGACGTGCCCTCCGACCTGCTGCAGCGCGAGGAGGGCGAGCGGCTGGCCGAGGACCGGCTGCACGCGGTCGAGGCGAAGCTGGAGGCCGAGCTGCGGCTGGGCCGCCGGTCGGTGATCTCCGACCTGCGCACGCTCACCGCCGCGCACCCCGGGCGCGAGCGGTTCTGGGCGCAGCTGATGACCGCGCTCTACCGCGACGGCCGCCAGTCCGAGGCGCTGACCGTCTACCAGCAGGTCCGGCGGATCCTGGACGAGGAGATCGGCGTCGAGCCGGGCAGCGAGCTGCGCGAGGTGCATCAGCGGATCCTGTGCGCCGATCGGCTGATGGACAACCCGATGGCCAGCGAGATCTCCGAGCCGCTGACCTCCGTGCAGGCCGCCTCCGGGCCACGGGCGGGCGAGCAGGCCGCCGAGCTGGTGGTGACGCCCTTTCAGCTCCCGCCCGACCTGGCGGACTTCACCGGTCGCGCGGCCGAACTGGCCGAGCTCACCGGCCGGCTGACGGCGTCCGGCCGGACGGCCCCGTTCGTCGCGGTGCTCTCGGGTCAACCGGGCGTGGGCAAGAGCGCGCTGGCCGGCCGCCTCGGGCATGCCGTCCGCTCGGCCTATCCCGGCGGCGTGCTCTTCGCCGACCTGCACGGGTCCGACCGGGACCCGGCGCTGCCCTGCACGGTGCTCGGCAGCTTCCTGCTGGCGCTGGGCGTCCCGCTGCGGACGCTGCCGGTCGGTCTGGACGCGCGGACCGCGCTCTACCGCTCGGTGCTGGCCGACCGGCGGGTCCTGGTGGTGCTGGACAACGCCCGGGACAGCGTCCAGGTCCGCCCGCTGCTGCCGAACACCGCCGCGAGCGCCGTGCTGGTCACCAGCCGCACCCGGCTCATCGATCTGACCGGCGCGCATCCGCTCGCGCTGGAGGTGCCGTCCGCGCCGGAGGCCGCCGAGCTGTTCGGCCGCCTGCTCGGCCCGGCACGGGCGTCCGCCGAGCCCGCCGCGACGGCCGAGCTGACGGCCGCCTGCGGACGGCTGCCGCTGGCCCTGCGGATCTGCGCGGCGCGGCTGGCCGCCCGCGGCTCCTGGGACGTCCGGCACCTGGCCGACCGGCTGGCCGACGAGCCGCGGCTCTTCGACGAGCTGCGGGTCGGCACCCTGGACGTCCAGGCGGCCTTCGTGCTCAGCCACGACGCGCTCGCGCCGGAGACGGCCCGGGCCTTCCGGCTGCTCTCGCTGCCGGACGCCGCCGTGCTGGAGGTGCCGGGCGCGGCCCGGCTGCTGGACGTCGCACCGGCGCACTGCGAGCAGCTGCTCGAACAGCTGGTCGACGCCCACCTGCTGGTCTCCGGCGCCCCGGGGCACTACGGGTACGAGAGCCTGCTGCGCGCGTTCGCCCGTCGCCAGAGCCTGCTCCGGGACTCCGAGCAGGACCGGGCGCGGGCGCTGGGCCGCACCCAGCCGCGACTCGCCCTGGTGCCCAGCCAGCGGACCGGCGGCCGGTCATCGCTGCTTGCGGCGCTCTGAACCTCCGGCCGGCACGGTCGTCCAGCTGGTGTCCCGAGCAGCGGAGAGCTGTCGCACCTGTGCGCGCATATGTTGCGACCTCGGCATTCCAAGGGAGAGAGCCTGAACCGCGTCCGGGTACCGACCCCTGTACGGCACCCGGATCGCGGTCAAGAGCTCATGGGAGCGACAGCCGCCGGGGCACGTGCCCCATGAGCTGTCTCCGCCATCTTGCGCCCCAGCCGTATCGCCGCCGTCTCGGCGCCGTAACGCGGCAGGCGGCCCGGGGTCGGGGCGGCTCACTGCACCGTCAGGGTGCCCTTCATGAACTGGTGGATCATGCAGAAGTAGGGGTAGCCGCCGGCCGTCGCGGGCGCGGTGATGATGGCCGACTTGCCGGGGTCCAGGGTGCCGGCGTCGAAGGCCTTGGGGGTGCTGAGGGAAGTCAGCGTGTGCGCGGTGGTGTCCTGGTTGGTCACCGTGATCGTGGTGCCGGGCGCGACGGTGAGGTCGGCCGGGATGAAGGTGAAGTTCTTGATGCTGATCGCCGCACCGGAGGCACTGACCGCGGCCGAGGGCGCTGAAGAGGCCGCGGAGGACGCCGCGGAGGACGCCGCGGAGGATGCGGCGGCCGCGGACGAGGTGGCGGCCCCGGACGAGCCGGCCGTCGTGGAGCCGCCGCCGCTGCTGGAGCAGCCCGCGAGGCTCAGCAGCGCGAAGGCCGCGCCGGCCGCCAGGGCGGACCGTCGCGGGCGGAGGAGGGTCAGGGACATGGCTACGGCCTTTCAGGGAGATGCCGGAGATGCCCTGGCGGGTCGGGACCGGGAGGGGGTGCCCGGTGCCGACCCGCCAGGGGGCTCGGAGGTGCGTCAGACGGTCAGCAGGCTGGTGCTGGCGGCCGCGTCGGTGGGCAGGAAGTCGTCCGGGACCGGGTACTGGCCGAGCACGTAGTTGAGGATCGCGGCGTGCATCGCCTCCACCGGTGCGATGGTGGCGGCAGTGGCGATCCCGGCCGGGTTGGTGATGCTGAAGGTCGCGAAGAGGTAGGTCTGCGCGGCCTGGTCCTCCAGCGACAGCGCCAGCCTGGCGACCGTGGGCACGTCGGTGGCCGCGCCCAGCGCCTGCAGCGTCTGCGCCTGGTTGGACAGCGGCACATCGGTGATCGCGGGCTTGCCGGCGCCGGTCAGCACCGCGTTCCAGGCCTTGGCGTGGTCGGCGTGCTGCGCCATCGCGGTGGTGATGAAGTTCGCCACCGCCGGGGGCACCGTGCCCAGCTTGCCCGCCGTGGCCGCGTCCAGCGCCGCCTTGTACGCGACCACCGCCTGGTTCTCCAGCGCGGTGGACAGCGCGACGATCTGCAGGTCACCGGTGTACAGGCCGGACCCGGACGGGGAGGCCGCCATCAGGGAGGTGCCCGGCGAGGGGGAGCCGCTGGAGCTGGTCTTGTTGCTGGAGCAGGCGGCCAGCACCAGCGCCACACCCGCGCCGCCGGCGCCGAGCAGGAAGCGCCGGCGTCCGGCGTCCCGCGCCTCGCCGCCGCGCTGCTGCTGCTGCTTGGTTCGGATCTCCTCCGCGAGGTCCACCGCGCCGGCCCGCATGGCGGGCAGCGTCTCGCGGTGGGCCTGCTCCATCTCCCGGGGTGAGCGAGGAGAGTTCGCCTTCGCTGATCGGCAGCTGCCAGCTGCCCCGGCGAGTGGTCACTGCACGGCCCCTTCGCTGATCGGCGACGCGTCCTTGGTCGGGTAGAACGCGTCGGGGAAGCCGACGCTGCCGGCGGCTGCGGGCAGCTTGGCCGGGTCCACCGGGATCGTGATCAGGTCGGCCGCGTTGGCGGCCAGCAGGGCCTGGACGGCCAGCAGGACGGACCTGTGCTGCGCCTCCACCGGCGCCACCGAGGCGAAGAGCTTGCGCAGGTCGGCGCTGCTGACCTGGCTGACGTTGGCCGTGTAGGTCTGCGCGGCCACGTCCTCCAGCGTGAGGGCCAGCTTGACCACGTCCGCCGGGGTCTTGATGGTCGGCAGCGCCTGGTCGACGATCGCCTTGTACTTCGGGTCCGGGTTGTTCTGCGCCTGGCCGCCGGCGTTGGTCGCCGCGGCGTTGAAGGCCTGCAGGTGCGCCTGGTGCTGCGCGGTCGTCTTGGTGATGAACGCCATGACCGTCTTGTTGCCGTTCTGGATGAACGGCAGCCCGGCGGCGGTCTGGTAGACGCTCACCGCCAGGGTCTCGATCGACGCGGCGGTCTGCAGCGCCATGATGTCGTTCGCGACGGACAGCCCCGACGCGGACCCGGACGCGGAGGCCGATGCCGACTCGGATGCCGACTCGGACGCGGAGGGCGACTCGGAGGCGGAGGCGGAGGCGGACGGCGACTGGGCGAAGGCACGCGAGGTGCCCAGCAGCGCCGCCATCCCGGCCATGCCCACCAGCGCGCCGCCGCGCTGCCACCAGCGGCGCCGCTCGGACTCGGTGCTCTGCCCGAAATCGGTCAGTGCGCTGCGCGTGAGCTTCACGGCGTCGCTGTTCAGATCCTCTGACTGCTCGATGAGTTCTTCGAGCAATCGGGTGTCGATGCGCTCTCGGCCCATCTCTCCCCATCTCTTCGGATGCCCGTCCTGCACGGGCATGTCTGAGCAGCATTCGGTGCGAAGACACCTGCGAATGGCCCTGGTCACCCGTTTGTCGGTGGGGTTCATCCCCGCGGGGGAACGATTAGGCCCAAACGCTGCGCAGACGGAGCATCGGTGGTCGGGCCCGGGGAGGTGCCCCGGGCCCGACCCCGCGTCACTCCCCGGTGCTACCCCCGGTGCTGCCGGCCGAGCCGCCGCCGGTGCCGGCCGGCCTGCGGCGCAGGCCCAGCACGGCTCCGGTCAGCACGCCCAGGACGCCGATGACGATCCCGGCGACGCCCAGCGAGCGGGCCGTCGAGTCGTCGGCGGCGCTCTTGGTGGTCGCGGCGGCGCTCGGGGCGGCGGCGGCCGGTGCGGCGCCCCCGTCCGGCACGGCGGCGGTCAGGTGCAGGGTCGGCGCCGGGTGGTCGGGCTCCGGCTGCCCGGGCTGGGTGGTGTCGATCCAGCGGACCACGGTGCCGTTGGAGTACGTCTGCAGCGCCTTGAAGACCAGCTGGTCGGTGCCGGTCGGGAGCTGGCCGAAGTCCACGGTGAAGTCCTGGTAGTGGCCGGGCGCGATGCTCCCGCCGGTCCAGGTCACCTGGGAGACGACGTCGGTGATGGAACCGTCGTCGGTCTTGATCGGGGTGGCCAGCTTGGTGGTCACGATCTGGTCGGTCCAGCCCGGGACCGGCGCGATCAGCGCCGAGGCGATCGGGTGGTCGGTCGGGAAGTAGAGCTCGACCTTGGTCGTGCTGGCAGTGTCGTCCTCGTTCGGCACCCGAAAGGCGAAGGACTGGTCCGAGGCGCCCTGCGGGGCTGCGGACGGCTGGACGGTGACGTGCGCCGAGGCCGGGCCGGCGACGAGCAGCACGGTGGCGCAGGCCAGCGCGGAGAGCGCGGCGGCGCGGCGGGGCAGACGGGTGTTCTTGGACATGAGCGGTGTTCTCCATCCGGAGCTGGGCAGCCGTCGGCGACAGCCGAGGGGCGGTTGCCCGATGACAGGGGGGACTTAGAACGTCGCCCCGGTCGGTGGGCCGCGCCGGATCACCGAGTGCCGCAGCGGGGCGGGCAGCCTGAGCCACCCGTCGTCCGTGCCGGGCGGGATCGGGCGGGCCGGCGGCGCGGCCCAGCCGCCCGGACGCGCGGCGGCGAGCAGCCGGGCGCCGCGCAGGGCGGCCGCGCAGGCTCGCCCGGCCGCCTCGGCCGCCTTGGCGCCGAGCCGGACCAGCCGCCAGATCGCGGCCTCGCCCCGGCGCAGCCACCAACCCGCCGCCAGTGCGGCCAGCAGGTGGGCGGCGAACATCTGCGGGCTCATCCCCAGCAGCCCCGCATGCGGGGCGACGGCGGCCGTCCCGACACTCGCCGCCGCGGGCTGCTGGACGGCGGCCATGCCGGGCATCCCGGCCATGTCCGACATCCCGGTCATCTCGGCTATCCCGGAGGCCCCGGACGCCGCGTGCGGGGAGAGGTGGGTAAAGAGCATGTGCAGGGCCAGCTGCGCGACGCCGAGCCCGCCGCAGAGCGCGGGCAGCGAGCGCTCGCTGCCCGCCGTGCCGACCGCCGCCGCGCCCACGGCCAGCCAGCCGAACAGCAGAGCGGGCAGCGGTATGGCCGTCCCCGCGCCGGTGGCCAGCACGTGCCCGGCCGCGGCCAGCGCGACGCACACCGTGGCGAACGGCACCGCCCGCACGGCACGCAGGCCGAACCCGGCCCGGACCGGCGGCAGCGGTGCGGCCGTGGCGGGGGCGGAAGCGGCGGAGGCGCGGGCGGTGGCTGGCATGGCGGGGCCATCCTGCCATCCGTGCCCTGGGCTCCACCGGGGATCCCCGAAGTTTGACGCTAGGCTGCCCGCTGAACTCAGATGTTTGCGTACAGGAGACCGCGCCCGGTGCCAGAGAACCACGACCACCCAGCCCCGCCCGGCGCCGAGCTGCGGGCCGACTGCGAGAGCTGCTTCGCACTGTGCTGCGTGGTGCCCGCCTTCTCCGCCTCGGTGGACTTCGCGATCAACAAGAGCGCCGGGCAGGCCTGCCGCAACCTGCAGCAGGACTTCCGCTGCGGCATCCACACCCAGCTGCGCCCCAAGGGCTTCCGCGGCTGCACCGTCTACGACTGCTTCGGCGCCGGGCAGCAGGTCTCCCAGGTCACCTTCGGCGGCCAGGACTGGCGCCAGGCCCCCGGCACCGCACGGCAGATGTTCGCGGTCTTCCCGATCATGCGCGACCTGCACGAGCTGCGCTACTACCTGACCGAGGCCCGGGCGCTGCCCGCCGCCCGTCCGCTGCACGGCGAACTCAGCCGCGCGCTGGAGCAGACCGAGCAGCTGGCCCAGGGCAGCCCCGAGGCGCTGGTGGAGCTCGACGTGGCCGAGCACCGGCGCGAGGTCAACGGGCTGCTGCTGCGGGCCAGCGAGCTGGCCAGGGCAGGCGTCAAGAAGAAGAAGAAGGACCACCGCGGTGCCGACCTGGTGGGCGCCAAGCTCAAGGGCGCCGACCTGCGCGGCGCCAGTCTGCGCGGGGCGTATCTGATCGAGGCCGACCTGCGCGGCGCCGACCTGCGGACGGCCGACCTGATCGGCGCGGACCTGCGCGGCGCCGATCTCAGCGGGGCCGACCTGACCGGGACCGTCTTCCTGATCCAGTCCCAGCTGGAGGCGGCCCGCGGCGACGCGGCCACCAAGCTCCCGCCGACGCTGACCCGCCCGGCGCACTGGGCCGCGTAGCCCTGCCGACGCGCCGCAGCGCAGGCCCTGCGGCTACGAGGTGCTCGCAGCGCCGAGCTGCCCGCTGAGGTCGGGGACGGTGGCCTTGACCGCGTCCGAGATGGAGCTCAGCGGGTCGAGGTAGTTGGGGTAGGCCTTGGCCGGCACGCTCACCTCGACGTAGGCCAGCCGCAGCGTGCAGGTGAAGCGGTAGCCGCCGTGGCCGTCCTGCTCCAGGTACCACTGCACGTCGTTGACGTTCGGGCCGGTCGACTCCTGGTTGGCGAGCTTGTCCAGGGCCTTCGGGCGCGGCACCCCGCAGCGCAGCACCGTGCGCGGCGTGCTGTTCCAGACGGCGACGTCCGCGGAGGGGGAGGTCCTGGTGCGGCCCTCGATGGCCTGCGGCAGCGCCTTCGCCAGCGCCTGGCAGTAGCCGACGGCCTTGGCGTCCGGCGTCGGCGCGGTCAGCGGCGGCTGCCAGTCCCCCCAGCTACCGAGCAGGAACGCGGAGCAGGCCAGCAGCCCGAGCGGCAGGGCCAGCCAGCGGATCGGGGCGGGCAGCGACGTGAGTGCGCGGATCGGACGCTGGAATCGGGCCACCGCTCCATCGTAGGTGCCCCCTCCACGGCCGATCGCGCACCCTCCCCGGGCCCACTCGCTCATCAGCCAAAGTGAAGACGATTTCAGACAATTCCCTTTCTTCATTCATATCAGCTGATGACACCAGCTGCTCCCGCTGCCTCAATGGACCCAGCGACCACCGCGCTCCGGACACCCCAGCCAGCGCTTCCCACCCCGTGAAGCCCAACCGAAGGGTCCCACCATGACTGTGCTCAACCGCCTCCTCGGCACTGCGCTCGCCACCGGTGCACTCCTGCTGGCCGGTGGGGTGCTGCCCACCGCCGCCCAGGCGGCCACCCCGCAGCAGGCCGACTACGGCGGCTACGCCACGGCCACCAGCCCCGGCGGCGCCGAGCAGGCCGCGTACAGCCACGCGTACAGCGCGGCCGCCGCGGCGGGCTTCGCGCAGAGCCAGTGCCTGCCGCTCGGGCTCCCGTCGGTCGACGTGATCAACGAGCTGGCGGTGCGGCCGCAGATGCTCCCGTGGCCGACGGTCTGGGAGGCCGACGTCCAGGTCCAGTGCGCGAGTGCGCCGGTGGCGGGCAGCGTCAACCTCAACCGGTACAACGGCCCGGAGCACCTGACCACCACCGGCACCGCCCCGGCCGGCTACTACCTGGAGGGCAGCCTCGGCTTCGTGTACACCGGCCAGGCCGCCGGCACCGCCCCGCTCTACGCCTGCGAGGTCGGCACCGACACCTTCTCCTCGCGGGCCGCCGACTGCGAGGGCCAGCGGTACCTCGGTCTGCTGGGCTACGTCTACACCGCCCCGCCGGCCGGTGTCGCCACCCGGCCGCTGATGCGCTGCCGCGCCGCCGACCACTTCGACTCCAACGACGTCAACTGCGAGGGCCAGATCATCGACGGCCTGCTCGGCTACACGCTGGCCTGACCCGCCCCTGCTCCCCCTGCCCCTGCCCCTGCCCCCTGAGACACGTCGCGCGTACGCCCGGGTGCCCCCCTGTCCCCTGGCGTACGCGCGGCGGCAGCCGGACGATGGGCGCATGGGCAATCGCGCGGTGACCGCACAGGACCCGCCGTCCGCGCCGGGTCCCGGTTCGGTGCGACAGGATCTGGCGGGCCCGCTGCGCCCGCTGGTGGCCGGCCAGTGCCTGGGCCAGGGCGCGGACGGGCTGGCCCAGATCGCCTTCGCCCAGTTCGCCCTCTTCGACGTCGGCCACGGCGCCACCCCCGGCCGGATCGCGGCGGTGCTCGCGGTGACCCTGCTCCCGTTCAGCCTGGTCGGCCCGATCGCGGGCGTGCTGATCGACCGCTTCGACCGGCGGCGGACGCTGATCGCGGTATCGCTGCTGCGCGCACTGCTGGTGGTCGGCGGCGCCGCCGTCGTGCAGGCCCGCTCGACGGCGGCGGCCTATGTGATCGTCGTCCTGCTGCTCTCCACCTCACGCCTGGTGCTCACCGCCAAGGGCGCCGCACTGCCGCGCACTGTGCCGCGCGACCGGCTGGTGCCCGCGAACGCGCTCTCCGCGATCGCCGGGATGAGCGCCGCGTTCATCGGTGCGGTCGGCGGCTCGCAACTAGTCGGCCACTCCGCGGTGGCGGGCTTCCTGGTCGCCGGACTGCTCTACGCCACCGCCGCGGCGGCCTTCACCACCGTGCCGCCGCTGGGCGGCGAGGGCGGCGGCCGGCTCGGCGACCCGCTGCTGCCGCGCCTGCGGAGCACCCTGACCGACCTGGCGGACGGCGCGCGGGTGGTCGCGCGTACGCCGGAGATCCGCCGGCCGATGCTCAGCGTCACCGTGCACCGGCTGCTGCTCGGCGCGGGCTTCGTGGTGCTGATCCTGGTCGCGGACAGCGAGTACCGGCTGCGCGCCTCCGGATACGGGATCGCGCTGGCCGTCACCGGGATCGCCTCGTTCGCCGGCAGCGTGGCGGCCACCCCGCTGGCCGCGCGCTTCGGGGCCCGCGCGCTCGTCCCGGCGGCGTTCCCGCCGGCGGCCGCGGCCGTGTACGTCGGCGGGCTGTCGCCCACGCTCGGGGTGCTGATCGCCTGCGTCGGCATGGTCAGCTTCGCGTTCGCGGTGCTCAAGGTGGCGGCGGACGCGCTGATCGGCGGGGCCACGCCGGACGCCGTCCGCGGTCGGGTCTTCTCGATCTACGACGTGCTCTACAACGTGGCCTTCGCGCTCGCGGGCCTCGCGATGGTGCCGTGGTGGCACCAGGGGCGCGAGCGGGCGCTGCTCTGGTGGGTGGCCGCCGCGTTCGCGGTCGGCTGGGCGGTGGTGACGGCGGCCGACCGCGGCGTGCGGCTCGTACCACCGCTGCGTCGGGCGCCCCGCGCGCCCCGGCGGGGGCTGTGGCACCGACCCCGCCCGAGCTGGGCGCGGCTGCGCGGGCGGGTTTCGGCGCTGCCGGCCGGCGCGCTGCTGGTGCTGGTCTTCCCCGCGCCCTCGTGGTGGTGGCTGGCCTGGTTCGCGCTGGTGCCGCTGCTCCTCGTGGTCCGGGCCGCGCCCACCCGGCGCGAGGCGATGGTGCGGGCCTGGTGGGGGGCGGCGGCGTTCGTGATGGCGACGCAGTACTGGCTGACGCCGAACATCGGACCGGCGATCCTGCTGATGGGCGCGCTGCTCGGCGCGCTCTGGCTGCCCTGGGGCTGGGCGGTGCACCGGCTGCTCAGCGCTCCGGTCAGCGGGGGGCGCTCGGCCGCCGCGCTGCTGGTGGTGCCGAGCGCGTGGAGCTGCGCGGAGGCGGCGCGCTCCTGGCAGAGCCTCGGCGGACCGTGGGCGCTGCTCGGGACCAGCCAGTGGCGCCAGCCCGTGCTGCTCGCCTCGGCCTCGCTCGGCGGGGTGTGGCTCACCGGGTTCCTACTGGTGACCGCGAACACCGCGCTGGTGGTGGCCTGGCTGAACCGCCGCTGGTGGACGCGCGGCACGGCGCTGCTGGTGGCCGGCGCCTGCGCCGCGACCGGGCCGGTCTGGTACGCGCTGCGCACCGAGCCGCCGGTGACCGGCAGCGTGCGGGTCGCGGTGGTCCAGCCCGGGGTGCTCGACTCCCCCGCCGCCCGGGAGGCCGCCGAGGAGGCGGCGACGGCTGGGCTCCCGCCGGGCGCCGACCTGGTGGTGTGGGGCGAGAGCAGTGTCGACGCCGATCTGAGTGGCGACCCGGCCCTGCTGGCCAGGCTGCAGGCGCTCTCCGCGACGGCCGGCGCGGACCTGCTGGTGAACGTCGACGCCCCCTCGGTCTCGAGCGGGGGCTGGTACAAGCAGTCCGTGCTGATCAGCCCGAACGGGGAGGCCGGCAGCTACGAGAAGAACCGGCTGGTCCCGTTCGGCGAGTACATCCCGCTGCGCCCGCTGCTCGGTTGGACCGCCGACCTCAGCAAGGCCGCCCAGACCAACCGCCTGCGCGGCCACGGGCTCGTGGTGCTGCACACCGGATCGCTCAGCTTCGCGCCGCTGATCTGCTTCGAGTCCGCCTTCCCCGACATGGCCAGGGACGAGGTCGCCAAGGGCGCCCAGCTGATCGTGTACCAGACCAGCACCTCGACGTTCCAGGGCAGTTGGGGTCAGCCGCAGCACGCCTCGCTGGCCGCGGTGCGGGCCGCGGAGACCGGGCGCCCGGTCGTCCAGTCCGGACTGACCGGCGTCAGCGCCGCCTTCGACGCCCAGGGCCGCCAACTCGCCTGGTACCCGCCCTCGTTCCGCGGCGCCTTCACCGTCACCATGCCGCTGGCCTCCGGGCGTACCCCCTACGACCGCACGGGCGACTGGGTCCTCGCCCTCGCCTTCACCACCCTGGCCGGCGCGGTAACCGCCACCACCCTCCGCCCGCGCTCGGCCCGCCCTCCCGGCCAGGGCCTGTCCTAGAGAGACGGCGGTGCACTGCCGATCGGTCGGCGCCATATTTTCCTGCGGAACATATCTGCATGCGACTACCTCGCCTTCCGAATATGTCGCAGGCCGATGTAATCTCAGCATGTGAACACCAGCAGCTCCCCCGGACCCGCCGGCGCGGCGATACGCGAGGCGGTGGTCCCCCGGCCCCGGCCGGCGGCGCCCCGCCTTCGCGCTCTGCTGACCACCGAGCGACCGCGCCCGGACCGGATCCGCGAGCACCCGCTGGCCTGGCGGCTGGCGGTGGCCACGGTCTGCTTCGGCGCGTTCATGGGCCAGCTCGACGCCAGCATCGTCACGCTGACCTACCACCCGCTGCGCACCGAGTTCCACAGCTCGCCGGCCGGCGTCGAGTGGGTCTCGCTGGCCTACCTGCTGACCCTGGTGGCCTTCCTGGTCCCGGTCGGCCGGCTCTCCGACGCGCACGGCCGCAAGCTGATGTACCTCTACGGCTTCGCCGTCTTCACCGCGGCCTCCGCCGCCTGCGGACTCGCCCCCAGCCTCACCCTGCTCGTCGTCTTCCGCGTCGTCCAGGCGCTCGGCGCGGCGATGATGCAGGCCAACAGCGTCGCCCTGGTCACCACCAGCGCGCCGCCCGGGAAGATGCGCGCCGCCCTCGGCATCCAGGCGGCCGGCCAGGCCGTCGGGCTGGCGCTCGGCCCGACCATCGGCGGCGCACTGGTGGCCACCCTCGGCTGGCGCTGGGTCTTCGGTGTGAACGTACCGATCGGCATCCTCGCCCTGATCGCCGGCCACTACCTGCTACCGCGCACGCGCGGCTGTGTGCGCTCGACCCGGATCGACGTGCCCGGCGTCGCCCTGCTGGCGGCGACCACCACCAGCGCGCTGCTCGCGCTCTCCGTCGCCTCCGGTCTCGGCCTGCCGGTCTGGACGGCGGGCGCGCTGGCCGTGCTGTCCGCCGGCTCCGGCTGGGCCTTCGTCCGCCGCCAGCGGGACGGCGCCAACCCGCTGGTCGACCTGCGGCTGCTGCGTACCGGCCGGATCGGCCCCGGGCTGCTGGCCGGGCTCTGCGGCTACCTGGTGCTGTTCGGCCCGCTGGTGCTGGTCCCGGCCGGCCTCGCCCGGCACGGCAGCTCGGCACTTTCGATCGGGCTGGTGCTGACCGCACTGCCGGTCGGCTTCGCGCTCGCCGCGACCTGCGCCGAGCGCCTGCTGCCGCGCGGCTGGGGCGACACCCGCCGCTGCCGGGCCGGCGCGGCGGGCTGCGTGGCGGCGCTGGCGCTGCTCGCGGTCGTGCCGCAGCAGGCCGCGACCCTGCCCGGCCCGCTGGCCCTGCTCGGCCTGGCCCTCGGCACCTTCGTGCCCGCCAACAACGCCCTGGTGATGAAGGCGATCCCGGCCGGTTCGGCCGGCACCGGCGGCGGCATGGTCAACATGACCCGCGGGCTCGGCACCGCGATCGGGGTCGCGGCCGTCACGCTCGCGCTGCACCTGGTACCCGGCGACGCCGGAGCGCGCACGGCCGTCGGCACCCTGCTGGCCTTCGCCGTGCTGGCGCTGCTGACCACGCTGCCACCCCGTGCTCCCCGATCGAGCTGACCGGTTTTCCACCGTCGGTACTCCTTGCGCTACGCTCCGCAGTCATGGCCGAGAAGGACGCCGAGGTACTGCGCTGCCGCGACCGGCTGGCCCAGCGGGTGGCCGCCCGACTGGGTCCGGACGGGCTGATCGCGGCGCCGTGTGAGAGCCGGGTGCTGGAGTCCGCCCTCGCGCTGCGGCTGCTCACCGCCGAACAGGCCGAGCCGGCGGCCGCTGCCCGGCTGACCGGCTACCTGCGCAGCACCCTCACGCAGTCGCCACCGGACCCGCTGCAGTGCGCGATCGCCCGCGCCGCGCTCGGCGGGGGCACTATCGGCGGGGCCCCCGGCGGCATGGCGGCGCTGGGCACGCGGAACGCGCGGGACGCGCTGGACGCCGTCGCGCAGCTGAGCAGCGAACCCGAGCATCTGCTCCTGCGGATCGCGGCGGCGGAAGTCGGCGCCATCGACTTCCCGCGCACCGGCCCATCCGCCCCACCCGCCCCCGCCGCGCTCGCCCCCGCCGGCTTGGAGATGACGGCGGTCAGCGTGCTCGCCGCCTACGGCAGCGGCACCCCGCACGCGGTCAGCGGCCACGACTGGGCCACCCTCGCACCGGCCTGCCGCCCCGGTCCGGCCCGGGAGAACACCCAGCTGGCCCGGCTGCTCGGCCTGCTCGCGCTGCGCAACAACCCCGCCTACCGCCCGGCCGTGCGACGGGCCCTGCCCTACCTGACCGCCGGCCTGCGCCCCGACGGCGGCCTGCCGTTCATCGCCGGGATGGACGTGCGCGCCACCGCCGTCGCCGGTCTGGCGCTGGTCGGCGCCCGCCACCCCGGTCCGCATCCGGGCGTGCTGGCCGACGCACTGGCCGCCCGGCAGAACCCCGACGGCGGCTTCGGCTGCCACCCGGGGCTCGCGCTCAGCGACGTCGACGACACCGCCCGCTGCCTGGCGTTCCTGCGCACCGTCGCGCCGGGTCGCCACCACGGCACGATCACCGCCGCCGAGGAGTACCTGCTCAGCCGCCACGCCCCGGACGGCGGGTTCCGCGACCTCGCGACCACCGCGGCCGTCGCCCACGCCCTCGCCGCCGACCCGGCCCACCACCGCGCCGTGGAGCGGGCTGTGGACTTCGTCACCGTGCACCAGCGGCCGGACGGCGGCTTCGAGCGCCGCGGCGGCCGCACCGCCGCCGCGACCGCCTTCCACGCCGTGCAGGCCCTGGACGCCACCCGGCCCGCCGCCCGGCAGCTCGCCATCGGCTTCCTGTGCGCGGTGCAGAACGAGGACGGCGGGTTCGGCCACCGGTGCGGCGATCCCAGCGACCCGGTCAGCACCGCCTACGCGGCGGCCGCGCTCAGCCGCTCCCCTGCCGCCGGCCCGGCGCTGCGCCGCGCGCTCGGCCACCTGGTCGGCTGCCGGCAGCCGGACGGCGGCTACCGCGGCCGACCCGAGCAGGTGGCGCCGCGGCCGCTGCCGTACGACGTCCCGGTGCTGGCCGAGAGCTGCGTACTGCTGGGCCTGGCGCACGCCACCACGCCCGCGCCCGCGAGCGACCGGACCGTACTCGCGGCGGCCACGGGCGGGTGAGCAGCGGCCGGGGGCGGGTGAGCGGCGGCCACGGGCGGGTGGGCGGCGGCCACGGGCGGGTGGGCGGCGCTCAGGCGCTCAGGCGGGCGTGCAGCTCGGGGTGGTCGGCCAGCGCCACGGCCAGCAGGTCGGCCGCGGTCTGCCGGTAGGCGCCGGTGTCCGCGGTCGCCCAGTCGATGCCGCCGAACGGCGCCTGCGGGTCGTACTCGATCAGCAGCTGCACCGTCCGCGCGGTCTGCTCACCGGCCAGCCTGGCGACCAGGTGCAGCGCCATGTCGATACCAGCCGACACGCCGGCGGCCATCAGGAACGGCCCGTCCTCCACCCACCGTTCGGCCACCGGGGTGGCGCCGAAGCCGGGCAGCAGGTGGCGGAACATCCAGTGGGTGGTGGACCGGCGGCCCTCCAGCAGACCGGCCGCCCCCAGCAGCAGTGAGCCGGTGCAGACCGAGCCGACGAGCTGCGCCCGGGTGGCCGTGCGCCGCAGCTCGGCCAGCAGCGACTCGTCGGCCATCGCGGTCAGCGTGGGCAGCAGGCCGCCCGGCACGATCAGCGCGTGCGGCGCGGGCACCTCCTCGAAGGTGTGGCTGGGCAGCAGCGAGAGCGGCGTGTCGGTGGCCATCGGCTCGATGCGCTGGGCCAGCACGACGGTCCGGAAACCCGGCACCAGGTCGGCGAGCGCGCTGCACACCTGCAGCGGGCCGACCAGGTCCAGCGCGGTGATGCCGGGGTAGAGCGCGAACGCGATGGTCTTCACGTCGTCGTCATCGAACATGTCGTTCTCCGTTGGCGGTTGGCGGTCCGGGCGGTCGTTCCGCCCGCTCCGCACCGTGCCGCCCGGGCCGCGACGCGGGCAACCGGCCGGGCCCGCTGACGTCCCAAATCCTGCGATACCTGTCTGTCGGACATCTCGGCTATGCTCACGGGCCATGACGACCGATGCCCGGCGGGTGGTGATCGCCGGTTACCGGAACGCGGAGCTGCTGGACATCGCCTGCGTGAGCGACACCTTCGACGCGGCGAACCGGCTGGGCGCCGACCCGCCGTACCAGGTGCGGCTGGCGACCGTGCGGGGCCAACCGGTGCCGTGCAGCTCCGGGTTGGTGCTGGCCGCGCAGTCGGCGCTGGAGAAGCTCCGCGGCCCGCTGGACACCCTGCTGGTGGCCGGCGGGCTCGGCCACCGGGCGGCCGCCGCCGATCCCGAACTGATCTCCCAGGTACGGCGGTTGGCCGCCGTCAGCCGCCGGGTCGGGTCGGTCTGCACCGGCGCCGACGTGCTGGCCGCCGCCGGGCTGCTGGACGGCCGCCGGGTCACCACCCACTGGGCCTTCGCGGCCGAACTCGCCGACACCTACCCGGCGGTGCGGGTGGACCCCGCGCCGATCCACATCCGCGACGGCGCGATCTACACCTCGGCCGGCGTGACCAGCGCGCTGGACCTGGCGCTCTCGTTCGTCGAGGACGACCACGGACCGGGCCTGGCCCGGTCGGTGGCACGGCAGTTGGTGACCTATCTGCAACGCCCGGGCAACCAGGCGCAGGTGAGCATGTTCACCGCTCCTGTGCCGACCGAGCACCGCGCGGTGCGGCGGCTGGTGCGGCACATCACCGCGCACCCGGCGGACGACCTCGGCGCGCCCGCGCTGGCCGCCCGGGCCGGCCTCAGCACCCGGCAGCTGTCCCGGATCTTCGCCGACCAGCTCGGCAAGTCGCCTGCGGAGTACGTGCGTTCGGCGCGCGCCGAGGCCGCCGCCCGACTGATCGGCTCGACGACGCTACCGCTGGCGGTCGTCGCGCGGCAGTGCGGCTTCGGCTCGACCGAGACCCTGCGGCAGGCCTTCCTGAGCCACTACGGCGTCTCACCCTCCGCGCACCGAGCGGCCTGTCGCACGGCGGCCCGATCCGATCCGGGCGACCGAACGCCAGCCGATTAGTGATAGTTAGCAGCGGTCTGTCCAGGTCATGGGCGCGTACATGGCGAAACGATGTCGGAACGGTGTTGGAACCTGTCGGGAACCGACAGCTTTCGACATGCGTCTTTCGGTTGGCCAATGGCGAAAAGTCACTCCTCCGCGAGGCTTCGGCACCGGAAAGTGCCACGCCGGCCCTCCCCAGCAGGCAGGCCACTGTGTGATCTACCGAAGAAAACTTGCTAAGTTGCGCAACTGATGCACCACTGGTGCCGATCGGTCGAGGAATGAGGACACCGGGCATGACCGAGATACCGCAGGGCCAGTCCGGGGAAGGCCGCCGCGCGCGCCGCGTCGCGGGTTCGACCCCGTCGCCGGCCGCCGGTGGCCGCGCGGCGGCCCGCAAGAACACCAAGAACGGCGGACGCGGCAAGAAGCCGCGCCGGGTGCTGCGGATCGTGGCCTACACCAGCGCCGGCGCCATCCTGCTGACCGCCGGCGTGGGTGCCTACGCCTACCAGAAGCTGAACGGCAACATCCACAGTGCCCCGCTCTTCGCCGGGACCTCGGGTGACGCGGGTCACGAGACGCCGGACGCGTTCGGCCGGACCCCGATCAACATCCTGGTGATCGGCTCCGACACCCGCGACAACGCCGCCGACTGCGCGATCGGCGGCGACTGCGGCAGCGGTGCCAACGCCGACGTCGAAATGGTCCTGCACGTCTCGGCCGACCGCAGCAACGCCACCGTGATGAGCGTCCCGCGCGACACCGTGACCCAGCTGCCGGGCTGCACCGACACCCAGAACCACACCTCGATGAAGGCCCACACGGACATGATCAACAGCACCCTGGACTACGGTCCCGGGTGCACGGTCGCCGCCGTCCACCAGCTGACCGGCATCCCGATCGACCACTTCATCACCGTCGACTTCTCGGGCGTGGTGCAGATGTCGGACGCGGTCGGCGGCGTGCCGATCTGCGTCAGCGACAACGTCTACGACCCGTACTCGCACCTCAAGCTGAAGAAGGGCGACCACACCCTGAAGGGCATGGCCGCGCTGGCGTTCGTCCGCTCGCGGCACGGCTTCGGCGACGGCAGTGACCTGGGGCGTACCGTCGCGCAGCACATGTTCCTCGGCTCGATGGTCCGCCAGCTCAAGAGCGCCGGCACGCTGACCAACCCTTCCGCCGTCTGGTCGCTGGCCAACGCCGCCACCCAGGCGCTGACGGTCGACACCGGCCTGAGCGGCATCCCGCAGCTGATGGGCCTGGCGAACGACCTCAACAAGGTGCCCAGCGACCGGATCACCTTCACCACCATGCAGAACGAGCCCGACCCGAGCAACAACGCCCGGATCATCGTGGCGCCCGCCGCGCAGAACCTGTTCAAGACGATCATCAACGACCAGTCGCTGACCACCGGTAGCGGCGACAAGTCCTCCGCCGCCGCCCAGGCCACCGGCGCGGCCGCCGCGCCCGCGCCCGCCCCGGCGCCCACCAGTGCGGCGCCCAAGCCCGCCGGAGCGCCGGCCGCGGACATCGCCGTCCAGATCAAGAACAGCAGCGGTGTCAGCGGCCGCGGCACCGTCGTGCTCAACTCACTGATCGCGCAGGGCTACAGCTCGCGCAGCACCGACGTGAAGGGCATTCTCACCAGCCGGACCACCGTCAGCTACACCGCCGGCCGGGAGGCCGACGCCAAGGAGGTCGCGGCCTCGCTCGGGCTGCCCGCCTCCGCCGTCGTCCCCGGCGAAGGCAGCGGCATCACGCTGATCATCGGCTCCGACTGGACAACCGGCACCACCTTCGGCGGCTCCACGGGTACCACGCCGTCCGGCGGCGGCGCGCCCGCCGCACCCGCCCCCGTCGACACCCAGGCCGCCCTTAACAACGCCAGCGCCCAGACCGCCGACGACAGCAGCAAGTGCGCCCAGGTCGGCACGCAGCGCACCGTCGAGATCAACGGCGTCGGCATGACCCCGATCCAGGCGTACTCCAAGAGCCCCGACGTCCCCGACTCGGCTCCCTGATCCGACTCGGCCCACGCCGACCACGCCGACCACGCTGAGAAAGCCGCCCGCGCACCGTTCCCCGGTGTGCGGGCGGCTTCCGCTTGCCAGTGGCTTCCGCTTGCCAGTGGCAACCGGCAGACTGTCCCGCATGCGTGAACTCCTCGACGGCAGCGGCGACATCACCGGCTTCCTCGCCTCCTGGTACGGGCCGCCCGACCGACCCAGCGCGGACGCGCGGCCGGGCTCGGACCGGCTGCCGCCGGCGCTGCGCACGTGGTATCGGATCGCCTCCGGCTACAGCCGGCCGGTCCTGTTCAACCACCGGATCGTCCCGGCCGCCGAACTGTCCGAGGACGACAGCCTGTTCGCGTTCTGCGCCGACGACTTCGGGTGGCAGGACTTCGGCGTCGCCCCCGGCGGCGGCGACCCGCTGGTGCACCACCGGCTGGTGGACGAGGACGCCGGCTGGGAGCCGAACGACCAGGGACTGCGGCTGTCGCAGTTCCTGCCCGCAATCCTGCTGCACGAGACCGTCCACGGTGCCCGATTCACCGCCAGCGCCGACAAGTTGACGCTCCAGCAGAGCGAGCAGCTGCTTGCCCCGCTGCGCCGGCTGGACGGCCCCGAGCTGTTCACCGCCCAGTACGCCGCGGGCCACGAGCTGCTCGCCGCCGCCTGGCCGGACGAGGGCGGCTGGTCCGTCCGATTGGCCGCCCGGACCGAAGCGCTCCTCGGCCACGCCGAGGCGGTGCCCCAGGCGCGCTTCGGTCCGGGCGAGTGGTATCCGGGCGAGTGGTATCCGGGCGACCGTCAGCAGGCCGACCGTCAGCAGGGTGAACAGCCGCCGCAGGAAGCCGCGTTGGCGTCCGTTCAGGCGCCTGCGCCGCCCGCGTAGTCACTGCTGGAGGTGGCCTGGGAGGTAGTAGGGGTGATTGTGCGCGGCGACCGGCGGCGACTGGTACCACCAGACTCCGGCGGCGGGCCGGTCCGCGATCAGCCCGGTCAGGTGCTCGCCGACCTCGCTCGCGCCGTCGGCCACGCTCAGCCGGATCCGGTCGGCGCCGGCGGCGTCCACCGTGTGGTGGCGGTAGGGGTGGTAGACGTTCATCGGCCCGGCCAGCGGCCGCCCGTCGGCGTCGGTGCCGTAGCCGGTGATCGGGGTGTTGTTGACCGGGTCCGATGCCAGGCCGGCGAGGTCGGCGGTCAGCGAGAACAGCTCGGTGTCCCGCCGCTCCAGCGCCGTACCGTCCGAACTCAGCTCCGCGGAACGGCAGGTGACGCTCCAGCGCTCTCCGGACGGCCCGTTCAGTGAGGGCATCTCGGCCTCGAACCAGGCCGGGTACTTGGGCTCGCCGTAGAGCCTGGTGCCCGCGTCGATCGCCATCGGGTTGTCGCACAGCACATGCAGCCGGGCGATGCCGAGCAGCTTGGTCTGGTCGTGCCCGTGGGCGAACTCCTGGTACGACAACCCGGCGACCCGGTCCGCCTCGCCCGCCGGGTGGGCGATGATGCTGTACTCGATCTCCTGGGTGACGCCGCCGCCGTTCGGGTACTGCGCGAAGTAGAGCTGGTAGTTGAGGGTGACGCAGGCACGGCCGCCGAAGTCGGCGGCGGCCAGCGCCGGATGCCGTTTGGCGAGCAGCGCGCGCACCGGGTCGGGGTCGACCAGGTAGTCCACTCCGATGTTGTGCAGGGCGCCGTAGTGGAACGGCAGTTGGTACGGCGCCGGGACGGGCGGTCGACCCAGCGGCCCTGATCGGCCGATCAACTCGGACATGGCGGCGGCTCCTTGTGGGATCAGGTGGACAGGGATATCCGGTGACGGTTCGTCAAATCCTGGTGGATCCGCTCACAACTGAGCAGCGCCATGGCCGCCATGGTGAGCGAGGGGTTGGAGGTGCCGACCGAGGGCATGCTGCCGCACCCCACCGCGTACAGGCCGGGGTGGTCCCAGCAGCGCTGGGCGCTGTCGACCACCGAGGTGGCCGGCGAGTCGCCCATGATGTGGGTCCCGGCGCCGTGGCCGGCGCCGTGGAACCGCAACGGCGCGCCCTGGTACTCGAAGTAGCCTGGCAGGCCCGGGTGGTGGGCGGTGTGGTCCTCGGCCCCGAGCAGGGCGAAGAGCTGGTCGGAGACCGCCTTGGCGGCCGCCATCCCGCGCTTGACGTAGTCCGACAGCCCATAGGTCAGCACCGGGCGCGGGTTGCCGAGCAGGTCGCGGCGGGCGTGGTCCAGGGTGACCCGGTTGGCCGGATCGGCCTCCTGCTCCATCTCGAACTGCAGCGCGAACTGCCGACCGATCCGGTCCCGCGCGGCCTGCCTCAGCTCCTTGCCGAACAGCCCGATGCCGGTCGGCGCGGCCGGGTCGCCGCGGTGCAGCAGCTCGGCGATGTCGCCGTCCACCGGCCCGACGGCCCAACTCCAGCCCCAGTTGCCGATCTCGATCCGGAACGGCGCGCGGTGCGCCCGTGCCGCGCCGAACCGGAAACCCTCGATGCCGGAGGTCGAACCCGGGCCACGGTAGGGGCCTGTCTGCTCGGGCATCAGCCCCCAGGTGAGCAGGACCGGATGGTCCATCAGGTTGCGGCCGAGCTGGTCGCTGCTGTTGGCCAGGCCGCCCGCGAGCATCAGCCGGGCGTTCTCGACGGCATGCGCGGCCAGCACCACGACGTCCGCGTGGACGGTGTGCCGGGTGTGCCGCGGCGAGGCCGGGTCGCGGTACGCCTGGTACTCCACGCCGGTGGCGCGGCCCCCGGCGTCCACCAGCACCCGGCTGACCACCGCCTGGGTGCGCAGCTGCACCGTGGGCGGCCAGCGGCGCTGCGTGCTGAGCGGCGTGTACTTGGCGCCCGTCGGGCAGACCGGGATGCAGCTCGCGCTCCCCGCGCAGGCCGGTCGGTCGGCCGCCGCCTCGGCTGCCTCGGCCGCCTCGGCGGTGGCCGGGAAGGTGGCCGGGGTGGTGGCGCGGCCGGACGGGGTGCCCACCACGCGCAACTCGACCGGCGTCGGACGCGGATCGGCCGGATCGCGCACGGACCGGCCGTCCAGCCCCGCCGCCACCACCTGGTCCAGATAGCTGGGCGGCACCGGCCGCATCGGGAAGACATAGCCCTCCGGCAGCGGCAGGCCGACCCGCACCCGCTGCTCGTCGGCGTCGGCGGCCACCCCGATCTCGCGCTCCGCGGCCCGGTAGTACGGCTCCAGCTCGTCGTAGCCGATCGGCCAGCTGCGAGCGGGCCCGAAGTCACCGGCCCGGAAGTCCTCGGGGTGCATCCGCGGGGTGAGCCCGGTCCAGGCCAGGCCGCTGCCACCGTTGGCCCGCAGATAGCCGCTGCCGTACGGGAGTTCACCATTCTGCAGCAGGTGACCGGTGGCCCGGTGGCCGCCGCCGTCACGGGCCGCGAGGTCCAGCACCTCGGGCGAGGGGACGACGGCGTTGGGCGCCAGCGCCGAGCCGGGCACCTTGGCGACGGCGGTCCGGAAGGCCTGAAGCTGCTCGGCCGGCGGCTGCTCGGCCCCGGCCTCCAGGACCAGCACCCGCCATCCGCGCCTGCCCAGCCGATCCGCCACCAGCGACCCGGCGAACCCGGCGCCGACCACCACCGCGTCGAACCGCTCCGCGGTCATCGTCCCGCACCCCCACGCGCCACGGCCTGCGGCGGCAGCGCCCAGCTGCCCGGCCCGGCCCCCTGCGTCCCGGGCGCGCGCCCGTCGAAGGTGCGCCAGACCAGTCCCTGCTCGTAAGCCCGCGCCGACACCACGGCCGCCGGCTCCAGCGGCCAGGCCCCCAGGTACCACAGCTGGGTGACCGCCCGGGCCGCCGCCAGCAGCTCCCGGTCCGCCGGCTCCCCCAGCTCCGCCGGCTCCCGCTGCTCCAGAGCCTGCGCCAGCCGCCCGTACCGCTCCGCACCGAGCCGCTCCACGACCACCCGCAGATACTCGCCGGCCATCCCCGTCGCGACCAGCTCCCCCTCGTCGAACCCGGTCAGCTTGACCGACACCCCCACGAACCGCTCGACCTGCCCCATCCCCCAGCCCCGCCCCTCCGCGCCGCAGGCCCGGACCGCCCCGGCACCAGGCCGATCCTTCCTCCGCCGTGCACGGACCATGCGCGCCGATCACATTCGATCGTTTTTATCTGCCCACGACCGCTTCTGCCTCACTCTGAGCGTCCTCGCCGCAGGCCACGCTGGGGGGCAGCGGCGGGACCGTGCGGGGACGGAGGTACCGTCGTGTGGTGTTCCGCATCCTGCTTACGAGGCGGTGGGTGATCCTGACCCTCGTCTTCCTCGCGCTCATTCCCGCCATGACCTGGCTGGGTCTCTGGCAGTTCCACCGCTACCAGCAGACCAACCGGCAGAACGGGAGCATCAACGCCAGCCTGGCCGCGCCGCCGGTGGCGATGGACGTCATCTCCAAGCCCGGCGGCACCGTGCCGGCCGACGACACGTACCGCACCGTCACCGCCGTCGGGCACTACGACACCGCGCACGAGTTCGTGGTCCGCCAGCGCACCGACGCCGCGGGCGACTCGATCGGGTTTTACGTGGTGACGCCGCTGGTCACCGCGCAGGGCGAGGCGGTGCTGGTGAACCGGGGCTGGGTCGCGCCGGCCGGCGGCGGTTCGGCGAGCGACTACCCGCCGGTGCCGCCCGCTCCCTCGGGGCAGCTGACCGTGACCGGGCGGCTGCGGCCGGACGAGACCAGCGCCTCCACCGGCATCCGCGAGCGCTACGGGATGCCCCCGCGGCAGTACATGCTGATCAACAGCGGGCAGCAGGCCAAGCAGCTACCCGAACCGGTGGTCGCGGGCTACCTGGAGTTGACGGCGACCAGCCCCACCCCGCCGGCCTCCGACCAGGCCGAACAGGTACCCAGCCCGAGCGGCTCCAACAGCAGCCAGTCCGGCGACGACGCGGTGGTCGGCAAGGGCGTGCACCTGCCGTACGCCATCCAGTGGTGGCTGTTCGCCCTGCTGATCCCGGCCGGCTGGGTGGTCCTGTTCCGCCGCGAGCTGCGCGAAACCCGGGAGAAGCGCGAGAGCGCGGCGGCGGAAGCGGCGGCCTGACCGAGGGGTCAGGCCGGGACGGCGCTCAGGAGGAGCTGGCGGGTGGCGGGCTGGGGGCGGCGGGCGTCGTGGTCGCGGAGGGCGAAGGTGAGGTGGACCGAGAGCCCCTCGCTGCCGGTCGCCGCGTGCGCGGAGCCGCGCGGCAGGTAGAGCAGCCGACCCGCCGTGAGCTCGGTGTCCAGGACGTCGGCGCCGGGGCCGGGGTGGATGCGCCAGCTCTTGGCGCCGTTGAGCTGGACGAGCAGCAGGTCGCCGTCCTCGTGGCGCGCGGCGAGGCGCTCGGCGCCGAAGGCGGTCGCGGACAGCGAGGCCTCGACCTTGCAGCCGAGCAGCCGCCCGAGCGCGCCGGACAGCGCGGCCACCTCGGCGTTCCACTGGTCGATGCGCGGCAGCAGCACGGTGCAGCCGTCCTCCAGCTGCCGGATAAGCGCCAAGGGGTCGGCCACCGGAACCGCGTAATTCGCGGCGCTTTTCCCGGGTCGGCAGAAATCCAGCGCCGGAACCATTTCGCCGCCCCGCAGAACGGCCACCTGCGGCGGGCGAATTCCGCCGCCGAGCAGCCGCCGATACCAGGACAGGCCGAGCGCGGGGCCGCACCACGGTGCCGTCAGCACGGTCGAGGTACTCGGTGCGCCGCGGCGGTGGCCGCGCAGCTCGGCGCAGAAGGCGTCGAGCCAGCCGGTCGGCGGGGTGTCCGTCATCAGTGATCGCTCCGTCCGAGGCCACCTTCGCGCACCGGTCGGGCGCGTTCTGAACAATCCCTATTCTGACGGTTCCGAGACCGGCAAATCGCATTTTTTGGTGCCCGATCAGGCAATATCGGTGCCCGCCGGTGCATTGTCGTCGGTGCTTATAGCCCAAGGAAGGACACCCGATGACAGCGATAACAGGCAGCACGGCCGCGAACCCGACGCAGGATCCGGCCGCCGTCGACGAGCACCCGGACTGCCCGTGGCCCGACGGCCCGTGCGTCCACGACGACCCCGCCAAGGCCCACCCGGCCCCCTGATCGCACCCACTCCCCCCGGCCGTCGCAGCACCCCGCTGCGACGGCCGGACCATGCCTGCGGCATGGCACCGAGACCTGGTCCCCCGGTCCGTCTACGATCCGCCGGGGGGCCAACCAGAAACGGTGATCCGCATGCCCCTCTCCCGCTGTTCTCCCCTCGGCGCGCTCACGCTGGCGGCCGTCTGCTGGCTGGGGACCCTGCCCGCGGCGGCCGCAGGCGCGGGCGCGCCGGACCCGGTGTTCCCGGGGCTCGGCAACAGCGGGTACCGGGCGCTGCGGTACGACCTCGACTTCAGCTATCTGCCCGCGACCAGGACCGTCGACGGGACGACCACCATCACCGCGCGCAGCAGCCGACCGCTGGACCGCTTCGAGCTCGACAGCCTGGGTCTTGCCGTGCACAGCGTGCTGGTGGACGGGCAGCCGGCCGGATTCGCGCTGCACGACGAGAAGTTGGCGATCACCCCCGCGCGGGCCGTGCCGGCCGGCGCCGTACTGACCGTCCAGGTGCGCTACACCGCCGACCCGCGGGCACAGCTGCCGCACAGCGGGTGGGTTCCCACCCCCGACGGGTTCGCGGTGGCCGGGCAGCCGGACAGCGCGCACACGGTGTTCCCCTGCGACGATGTCCCCGGCGCCAAGGCCGAGTTCACCATCCGGGTGAGCGCCCCGGACGAGCTGCTCGGGGTGGCCAACGGGACGCTGGACGGCAGCACGGAGCAGCAGGGGCGCACCACCCGCACGTACACCTCGCGCGAGCCGATGGCCACCGAGCTGGTGCAGGTCACGGTGGGCCGCTACACCGTGCGCGAGCGGCAGGGGCCGGCCGGCGTCCTGCTGCGCGACGTCGTGCCGACCGCGCGGGCGGCCGCGCTGGAACCGGCGCTGGCGCTGACGCCCGGCCAGCTCGGCTGGATCGAACAGCGGCTCGGGGACTTCCCGTTGGAGTCGTACGGCCTGCTGCCCGTCAACACCGACGACCCGGACGCGTTCGCCTTCACCGGCCTGGAGACGCAGACCCTGACGCTCTACAAGCCGGGCTTCCTCGAGCAGCCGGAGGCCGAGATCGGCTCGCACATGATGCACGAGCTGGTGCACTCCTGGTTCGGCGACAGCGTCACCCCGAGCACCTGGGCGGACCTGTGGCTGAACGAGGGTCACGCCGACTACTACGGGCTGCTCTACCGCTACGACCAGGGCTGGCCCGACTCGCTCGGGCTGGACTCGCTCGACGAGCGGATGCGGGACACCTACGCCCAGGGCGACCAGTGGCGCCACGACTCCGGTCCGGTGGCCGCGCCGAGCGCGCCGGCCACCCTCTTCGACAGCCAGCGCTACCTGGGCGGCGTGCTGGTCCTGTACGCACTGCGCCAGAAAGTCGGCGACGCCGACTTCCAGCGCATCGAGCGGACCTTCCTGCAGCGCTTCCACAGCGGGACGGCCGGCACCCAGGACTACATCGCCGTCGCCTCCGAGGTCTCCGGGCAGGATCTCAGCGGCTTCCTCGGCGACTGGCTCTACGGCACCCGCACCCCGCCGATGCCCGGCCACCCGGACTGGACGGTGGCGGCGGCGCAGACCCAGCGCGCCACTCCGCGGGGGACCGCCACGTTCTAAGGACGTCCCCAGAGGGACTGCTTGACGATCGGCTCGCGCTCCAGCACGCCGCGGGCGGCGAGCCGCTCGGCGGAGTCGAGCACCGCCTGCCGCAGTGCGAGCAGCACCGCGCCCACCGCCGGCGACGGCTCACCGGCCGAACTCCGGTACAGCACACGGGTTTCGAACGTGCCGGTGACCGGGATCCCGGTCACCGTGCGGCGCTCCTGCTGCGCGGCCGAGCTGGCCGGCACGATCACCGCTCCCAACTGGGCCGCCAGCATGGCGCGCACGGCGGCGGCGGTGACCGCCAGATGCTCGCGTGCGGGCCGTAGGCCGTGCTCCCGGGCGAACCGGGCGAAGGCGTGGCCGCGCGCGGAGTCCGGCGGGGCGCTGATCCACGGCCGTCCGGCCAGGTCCGCGACCGACACCGGGGTCGGCGACCAGCTCTCCGGCACCACCAGCCGGTACTCGTCCTCCATCGCCACCCGGCACTGCGCGCCGTCCGGGACCGGCGGAGCGTGCTCGCGGTCAGCGGTCAGCACCACCACGTCCAGCAGGCCGCGGCGCAGCTCCTGAAGGCTCGCCGGGTGCTCGGCCTCGCGCAACTCCACCGTCAGGCCCGGGTATCCGGCCGCCAGCAGCGGGACGACGGCGGTGCCCACGGTGGTCAGCACACCGAGCGTGACGCCCAGGGTGACCCGTCCGCCGAGCTGCCCGTGCTCGGCCAGGTCCCGTGCGGCCGAGGCGAGTTCATCGGCTATCCGGGCCCCCCGAGCGGCCAGCGCCCGCCCGGCCTCGGTCAGCTCCAGGCGACCGCCGGCGCGGTCGAGGAGTGCGACCCCCGCCTGCTGCTCCAGCCGGGCCAGCGCCTGCGAGACGGCCGAGGGCGTCACCGCCAGCCCCCGCGCGGCCGCCGCGATCCCGCCGGCCCGGGTGACGGCATGCAGCACCAGCAGCCGCTTCGGATCCAGCTCGAGCTCCACGGTCCCCGCCTCCGTCACCATCCCACCTGGCATCAGGTTAGCCGTGTTCAGTCGTGCGCGAACGTGTTGACTCTTGTGCGCAGTGCGACATGTGCAATATAGTATTGCACTGATAGAGCGTCACAATGCGCCGGATTCGGTCGCGTTCTCGATCCCCCCCTGCATCCGCGCAACGCCTCCCACTGTGAACGCCCGTCACCGCACTCTCCCGTGTTCCCCCACCTGAAAGGGACTGTGTCAACGTGACCAGACTCAACTCCGGTCTGTTCCGGCGCGGCAAAAGAGCAGTGTTCACCAGCCTCGTCGTGGCCATGGCCGCCGCCGGGCTCGTCAACCCGCTCTCCGCCACGGCCGCTCCGCACATCGGCGCCGCCATCGCGATAGCGGCCAAGCCCGGCACCCCGAAGATCCCGGCCGCTCCCGCCGCGACGACCAAGCGCGTGGCGGGCCGGCTGAACGCCGCCAGGCCCGCTCCGGCCGGCGCCGCCAAGGGCTCGGGTGGAACGGTGAAGCCGCAGCTCAGCGATGGTGCGGACCCGGGCCCTGGCGGCGACGGGAACGTCGCCAACGAGTACGACCTGCCGCTGACGTACAAGGGCAGCCAGGACTCGACCGGTGTGGTCATCGGTGCGCCGAAGGTCTACCTGGTGGTCTGGGGCTCCCAGTGGGGCACGCCGTCCACCAACTCCACCGGCGACACCGTGCTGTCGCACGACGCCGACCAGGCCGTCCCGTACCAGCAGGACTTCTTCAAGGGCCTCGGCAGCTCCGGCGACGGCTGGAGCGCGGTGCTGACCCAGTACTGCGAGGGCATCGCCAGCGGCAGCATGCAGTGCCCGTCGAACGCCGCCCACATCCCCTACCCCGCGCCCGGCAGCGTGCTGGCCGGCGTCTGGGTGGACAACGCCGCGCCGGCCCCGCAGTCGGCGAACGAGCCGCAGCTCGGCGCCGAGGCCCTGGCCGCCGCCCAGCACTTCGGCAACACCACCGCGGCGCAGAACCGCAATGTGCAGTACGTCATCGACTCGCCGCAGGGCACCGACCCCGACAAGTGGCGCGAGCTCGGCTACTGCGCCTGGCACGACTTCCAGCGCTCCTCCTACGGCTCGCTGGCGTACACCAACATGCCGTACCTGACCGATGTCGCGGGCTGCGGCACCAACTGGTTCGGTGAGAACACCCCGCGCGGCCGGCTGGACGGCTACGGCATCATCGGCGGCCACGAGTACGCCGAGACCGTCACCGACCCGAACACCCCCGGCGGTTGGACCGACGCCACCGGCCAGGAACTCGGCGACAAGTGCGCCTGGATCCCGCAGGGCTCCAACGGCGGCCTCTTCACCGAGAACCTGTCGACCGGCTCGTTCCCGCTGCAGACCCTGTGGTCCAACGCCGACCACCTCTGCATGGCCTCCGACCCGATCTACACCGGTCCCTCCCTCGTCCTGAGCACCATGTGCGACCGGACCGACGCCCCCAACTCGCCGCTCTCGATCCCGGCGATCGCCGCGGACGCCACCGGGTCGGCGGTCAGCTACAGCGCCACCGGCCTGCCGGCCGGCCTGAGCATCAACGCGAGCACCGGCGTCATCAGCGGTAGCTCGGCGGGCACCGGCGGCTACCAGCGGATCACCGTCAACGCCAAGGACGCCCAGGGCAAGACCGCCACCGCGGGCTTCTGGGAGGACGTGACGGCCGGCGGCCAGCACGGCTGCAGCGGCATCGAGCAGCTGACCGACCCCGGCTTCGAGAACGGTTCGGCCGACGTCGACCACACCGTGATGACCGACGCGTGGAGCCCATCCGGCTACAACGTGATCACCCCGTCCAGCCTGCACGCGGCGCACTCGGGCCAGTGGTACGCCTGGCTCGGCCAGGACGCCGGCAACACCGACTCGATCACCAACTACCTGAACACGTACCCCGGTTACACCTCCGCCAACTTCTCCTTCTACCTGGACACCGAGACCACCAACACCTCGGCCAAGCCGGACACGCTGTCGCTGATCGCCATCGACCAGTACACCGGCCAGCCGCTCGGCACGGTCAGGACCTGGAGCAGCGCGGGCTCCACCCCCGGCTACCAGTACCAGTCGGTCGACCTGACCCCGTTCATCAACCAGGTCGGCTTCGGTACGGACCATCGGTCTGCAGCTCGTCTCGAACGAGACCGGCGCCACCCCCACCACGGCCTTCCTGGTGGACGACGCCTCGGGCCGCGAGTCCTGAACCACCTGCACCGCCCGTAGGACCTGCACCACTCGCACCGCCCGTCGCAGCCGGATCCCGGCTGCGGCGGGCGGTTGCGCCGTTCCGGCCCCGAGCCAGCCATTCGGGGGGTAGCTCGTGGCGCGCGGACCTCGGCGCGCCGCAGCGATCTACGGTTTGCCGGTCGGGCTCACACAGCCGCCGCCAGTCGTGCCGACCAGGAGGTGCCGGATGCCAGCGCCGAGCAGAGGGCCGAGCGGATCGCCCAGTGGATCGCCGGGCAGCAGGAACGCCGCTCGCCGGGCCGCCCTGGCCCGGCGACCGCCGGTCGAGCCGCCGGGGCGGGTCGGGCCCGGGGTGCAGCGGGCGGCCGGCTACGCCTGGCGGCTGCTGGTGATCGGCGGCGCGCTCTACGCGGTGCTGCTGGTGGTCAGCCGCCTGGTGCTGCCCGCGGCCGCGGTCTTCGTCGCCCTGGTGATCACCGCCATCCTGCGGCCGGTGGCCGACCTGCTGCACCGGGTGCTGCCGCGGGTGCCGGCCGTCGTGGTGGCCGTGCTGGGCTCGCTGCTGCTGCTCGCCGGGCTGCTCGCGCTGGTCGGCGAGACGGTGGCCGGCGAGTGGAACAAGCTGGCCCACGACTTCAGCGGCGGGATCGACCGGATCGAGAAGTGGCTGGAGGGCTCGCCGTTCCATCTGCACCCGGGCGCCCTTGCCGGGCTCCAGGCCAAGCTCAGCTCCTTCGTCGCCACGCACCGCGCGGCGCTGGTCAGCACGGCGGTGAACGAGGCCGGACACGTGGTGCAGATCGCCACCGGCGGGGCGCTGGCGCTGTTCTGCGCGGTCTTCTTCATCCACTCGGGCGACGCCATGTGGCGCTGGGCGCAGCTCCGGCTCCCGGCGGGCTCGCGGGCCGCCACCGCGCGGGCCGGGCAGGCCGCCTGGCGGACCTTCGCCGGCTACACCCGGGGCATCATGATCATCTCTGCCACCAATGCGACCCTGGTCGGGATCGCGCTGGTGGTCCTCGGGGTGCCGCTGGCGCTGCCGCTGACCGTGCTGGAGTTCTTCGCCACCCTGATCCCGCTGATCGGCTCGCCGGTCGCCCTGGCGGTCGCGGCCGTGGTGGCGCTGGCGGCGAAGGGGCCGGTCACCGCGCTGATCGTGCTGGCGCTGATCGTGGTGATCGGCCAGATCGAGGGGCATCTGCTGCACCCGCTGGTGATGAGCTGGGCGGTGCGGATCCACCCCGTCGTGGTGGCGCTCTCGGTGGCCGCCGGCGGCATCCTGTCCGGCGTGATCGGCGCGGTCGTCGCCGTCCCGATCGTCTCGGTGGCCTGGGCGGTGATCTGCGAGCTGCACGGCCCGGCCGTGGAATGAGCTGAGTGAGTGCCCGCAGGGGTCAGCGCTGCGCCGGCAGCGGGACTGCGTGCAGGCACTTGGCGGCGGTCGCGGCGCCCTGCTCGGTGGTCAGCGGCTCGGCGATGCCGTCGGCGCTGATCTGCACCAGGAACTCGCCCGCGTCGTCCGCGTAGACCGGGCGCCCGTCCATGCCCACCCGCTCGGTCAGCGTCACGGTGACCACCCGGGGCGGTGCGTGTGTCCCCGGGGTGCCCGGCAGCGTGACGGCGTAGCGCTCGATCGTGGTCATGGCAGCCTCCCGACCTCACCAGTCACCTTACCGGGAAAAAGAAATTGATACCGGCGGACTCTTTGGTAGGGTCCGTCCGGCCTCTTACTGATGGTTGTTCAGATCCCTACAGAATGGAGAAGCTGTGACCAGCGACTCGATCGACAAATCAGGTCAATCCGGAATCAGCACGAGCAGGCGGTCGATTCTGGGTCGCACCTTTGCCGGTGCCGCCGGAATCGCCGCGCTCACGATGGCGATGCCGGACACGCCGGCCGCGGCTGCCGGCGCCGGCCAGGGCATCACCGACTGGGTCAATGCGGTCACCCAGTTCGGCGCGGACCCCAGCGGGGCGACCGACAGCACCAGCGCGATCCAGCAGGCGCTGAACTCGCTGTCGGCGACCGGGGGCGTGGTCTACCTGCAGGTCGGCACCTATGTGTGCAACCAGGCCAAGCTGACCGCGGTGGACGGCGTCGCCCTCCAGGGCGCCGGCCACGCATCGGCCATCCATTTCGACGGGACGGTCAATCCGACCCTTTTCGGAATGGGTGACACGACACGGCGGAGTTTCTGCATCCGCGATATCGGCATCATTCAGACGAATGCCTCGGCGGCGGGCACGGCCATCGATGCGAGCTATTTCATCAACTCGGACTTCACCCGGCTGCTGATCGCCGGCACGACCGCTGCGCCGAACATCGGCATCGATATCAACGGGGGCAGCGCCTACTACAACTGGGTGAACTGGTGCCAGGTCAACGCGGCCGGGACCAATGCGATCGGGATCCGGATCAGCAACGGCTCGAACAACAACCACGTGGTCGGCGGGCGGGTGTTCCTGCCGGCCGGTGACCCCAGCAACACCGGTTACTACATCAATGCGAAATCCTGCTCGCTCCAGTCGCCGAACTGCCAGGAAGCCGGCGGGGTCGGCATCGACGTGGGACTCACCGGCGTCGCCACCACCATCACCGACGCGTATCTCGAGGACAACGCCGTCGCCAACCTGCGGTTCGCGGCCGGGGTGCTGTCGCCCACCGTCATCGGCGGCACGATCGAGAACGACACCCAGTTCACGCCCAACATCGTCGACAACGGCGCCATCAGTCCGATCATCCTGAACGCCAGGACCTCGCACGGCGGCGACATATACGCCCACACCAAGGCGATGATCGGCAACACCTGGCAGGCGGAGGACCACGGCCTGATCTCCTGGGCCTACGACCCCGCGGCCATTTCCGCCAGCTCGGACCTGGTGTCCGGTACCGCGTACTTCGTCAAACTGCCGGTGCGGTACGTCACGACGATTTCGGCCGTCTGGTTCGACGTCGCCGCGGCCGCGACCGTGACGACGCCCGGCACCAACTTCTTCGGTCTCTACCACCTCAGCCCCGGCTCCAACACGGTCGTCCAGCTGGCCGCGGGAAGCGCCGACAACGTGCTCAAGTCGGTGGGCATGCAGTCGGTCCCGATCACTCCCCAGGTGGTGACCCCCGGATACCTCTACGCGTGCGTCATGGCCGGCGGCTACACGGGCACCGTGTCGCTGGGCCGCAATGCCGGCAGCGGCGCGGTCGGCAATCTCAACCTTCCGGTCGCGGGATACCGGTTCTTCCAGAACACCACGGGAAACACCACGGCCCCGGCGTCGATCAACCTGCTGACCAACGCGACTCCCCCTGCGGCCTTCTGGGCGGCGGTGAGCTGAGCTGCTCGGGGTTGCCGGCCGGGCGCTCCTTGCGGACGAAGGCGCGGCGCAGCGCGTGGTACGGCTGGCTCGGGTCGAAGAAGATCCGGTGCATCCGGGCGAGTTCCTCCGCCCGGTAGGCGGCGAGCGGCTTGGCGGCGCCGTCCTCCTCCAGGCGCGCCTTCTTCCGGGCGATCCGCTCCTGCACGGTCCCCAGCGCCGCCGTACGCGCCGCCAGGGCCCGGACGTCCGCTGCGAAGCGTCCGGGCCCGCACTCCACGATCCGGTCCACCAGGCCCAGCGAGCAGGCAGTGGCCGCGCTCACCGGTAGCGCCTCCTCGGTCAGCCGCCGGGCCAGGGAGGCGCCCACCCGGCGCGGCAGGGTGTAGGTCCAGTACTCGGAGCCGTACAGCCCCATCAGCCGGTAGTGCGGGTTGAGCACGACGCCCGAGCGGCACCACACCTCGTCGGCGGCCAGCGCCAGCATCACCCCGCCCGCGGCGGCGTTGCCGCCCAGCGCCGCGACGACCAGCCGGTCGGTGGTGGTCAGGACCGCCTCGACCAGGTCGTCCATCGCCTGGATGTTGGCCCAGGACTCCTCGGCCGGGTCGGCGGCGGCCTCGATGACATTGAGCTGGATGCCGTTGTTGAAGAAGTCCCGCCCGCCGCCGAGCACCAGCACGGTGGTCGGGCGGGCGCAGGCGACCCGGTAGGCGGCGAGCAGGCGCCGGCACTGCCCGGTGCTCATCGCGCCGCCGGGGAAGGAGAACCGCAGCACCCCGACCGGGCCGTCCTCCTGGTACTCGATATCGCGCCACCCGTCGGCCTCGGGCAGCTGCGGCAGCCTGCTCCCCAGCGCCTGGACGGCGGGGAGCTTCACCCCGAGCGGTCCGCCGGGGAGCCTGCGGGCGCGCAGCTCGGGGATCCACACCGCGCCGTCCGCGGTGGCCCGGCAGACGGCGCCGGCCCCGGTCGCCAGCAGCTCGCCCGGGCGCCCGCGCAGCCGCTCCTCGGGGTGGCCGCCGTGCAGGAACCACTGCGCCCCGCACAGCTCGTCGAGCACCCCGGGCTGCGAGTCGGCTGCCCGCAGGGCGCGCAGCACCGCCGCCGTCCCGTCCCGCTGCCAGTCGATCCGCCGCAGGCTCTGCGCGAAGTACGGACGGGTGCGCCCGACGGCGGCCAACTCGGCCTGCCGCTCGGGCCGGTAGCCGCCCGAGCCGAAGCGCCGCACCGCCAGCAGCACCGCCTCCACCGCGGCATCGGAGACCTCGTTGCGGTAGAAGTCGCTCTTGCCGACTTCCGGCGGCACCGCACAGGCCACGGTCGCCCAGACATCGCCGCCGTCCATCACGCCGTCGGCCTGCAGCACGGTGACGCCCCACTGCGCCGCTCCCTCGTGCAGCGCCCAGTCCAGCGAGGACGGCCCGCGGTCGCCGACCGGCCCGGGGTGCACGATCAGACAGGTGTACGCGGACCACAGGTCGGCCGGCAGCGCGCTCCGCAGCATCGGCGCCACGATCAACTCCGGCCCGAACTCGGCCACGGCCGCGCGCAACTCGTCATCCCCCAGGGCCAGTTGGACACCCACCAGGTGTCCCCGGTCCCGCAGTTCGACGAAGACCCGCTGGGTCAGACTGTTGAACGCGCTCGCGACGAGCAGAATCCGCACGACTGCCTCCCGGCCGCCCGCGCACGGGGAAGGCAACGGGCCCGGCCGTCAGCGATCCTTAACCCCCCGCCCTGCCCAACCCCGAACGCGCGCCCAGGAGTCACCCGTTCAGGCGGTGGCGAGGGCGACCTCGGTGGACTTGATCAGGGCGACGACCGGGGAGCCGACCTTCAGGCCGAGTTCGGTGACGGCATCGCGGGTGATGGCCGCGGTGAGTTCGCCGCCCTCGATGGAGACCCGGACGGTGGCCATCGCCTCGCCGGTGGTGACGGCGCTGACGGTGCCGGGGAGTTGGTTGCGGATGCTCAGGCCGCTCACCGGACCGGTGGCGAGCGCGACCTCGGTGGACTTGACCACAGCGCGGACGGCGCTGCCCTCGGCGAGGCCGAGTTCCTTGACGGCGTCCACCGTGACGGCTGCGGTGATCTGCTGACCGCCGTCCAGCCGGGCCCTGACGGCTGCCATCGCCTCGCCGGTGGTGACGGAGGTGACGGTGCCGGGGATCTGGTTCCGAATGCTCAGGCTCATGGGGACGACCTCACAGAGAAGGAATCGGTGAAATAACGGTATCGGGCATTTTCGGGCGGCGCGGAAAGCGGGTCTCAGCTGCGAGCCGGCAGCCTGGAATGGGCTTGGAAATGCGGGACGCGAATTCCCAAGCGAAATCAATTTCACCCGCCCGGCCCTGCCTCCCGCAGCGTCTGCTCCGCCCAGATCACCTTCCCCGTCGCGGTGTACCTGGTCCCCCAGCGCTCGGCGAACTGGGCGACCAGGAAGAGCCCGCGCCCGCCCTCGTCCAGGCTCGCCGCGTAGCGCAGGTGCGGGGAGGTGCTGCTGCTGTCAGAGACCTCGCAGATCAGGGAGCGGTCCAGCAGCAGGCGGACCCGGATCGGCTCGTCCGCGTAGCGGATGGCGTTGGTGATGAGCTCGCTCAGGATCAGCTCGGTCACGAAGGCCAGCTCGTCCAGGCCCCAGGCGGCCAGCTGCCGGCTGACCGCGGCGCGGACGTTGGAGACGGCGGCGGGGTCAGAGGGGACCTCCCACTGCGCGATCCGGTCGGCACCGAGCACCCGGGTGCGGGCCACCAGCAGGGCGACGTCGTCGGTCGGGTGGGCGGGCAGCAGGGCGTCCAGAACCGCGTCGCAGGTCTCCTCGGGGTCGGGGCCGGAGGCCTCCAGGGCGCGCTTCAGCCGTTCCAGGCCCTCGTCGATGTCGCGCTCGCGGTCCTCGACGAGCCCGTCGGTGTAGAGCACCAGGCGGCTGCCCTCGGGCACCCGCAGCTCCGCCGCGAAGAACGGCAGCCCGCCCAGGCCCAGCGGCGGGCCGGCCGGTACGTCGGCGAACTCCACCGTGCCGTCGGGGTGGACGATCGCGGGCGGCGGGTGGCCGGCCCGGGCCGTGGTGCAGATCCGCGAGACCGGGTCGTAGATCGCGTAGAGGCAGCTGGCGCCGGTCACCGGGTCGCCGCCGCCGGTGGTCGTCGGGTCCTGGTCCAAGCGGCTGACCAGGTCGTCCAGGTGGCCGAGGAGTTCGTCCGGCGGCAGGTCCAGCGTGGAGAAGTTGTGCACCGCGGTGCGCAGCCGGCCCATGGTCGCGGCGGCGTGCAGGCCGTGGCCGACCACGTCGCCGACCACCAGCGCGACCCGGGCGCCCGGCAGCGGGATCACGTCGAACCAGTCACCGCTGACGCCCGCCTGCGCCGGCAGGTAGCGGTGGGCGACCTCCAGGGCGTTCTGCGCGGGCAGACCGTGCGGGAGCAGGCTGCGCTGCAGGGTGACGGCCATCGCGTGCTCGCGGGTGAAGCGGCGGGCGTTGTCGACGCAGACCGCCGCGCGGGCCACCAGCTCCTCGGCGAGCGACTGGTCGTCCGCGTCGAAGGGCTCGGACTCGTTCCAGCGCCAGAACTTGGCCATCCCCAGCAGCACGCCGCGGGCCCGCAGCGGGCACCGGACGACCGAGTGGACGCCGAACTCCAGCAGCCGGCCGGCTCGTTCGGGGTCCTGCGCGAGCCAGGCGGTGGAGGAGCGCAGGTCGGGGTCGAAGCCGGCCTGCCCGGTGTCCAGGTTCCAGGCCTGCGGGGTGGTGGGCAGGATGCTGATCTGCTGGCCGACAGGGTAGAGCGGCGAGTCGTCGCGTACGCCGCTGAGCGCCGCCCGGCGCATCGGCACGCCGCTGCCGCCGACCGGCTCCTCGCCGCGCAGCACGGCCTCGGCCAGGTCGACGGTGACGAAGTCGGCGAAGCGCGGGACGGCCACCGTGGCGAGCTCCTCGGCGGTGCGGGTGACGTCCAGCGTGGTGCCGACGGCCACCGTGGCGTCATAGAGCAGCTTCAGGCCGCGGCGGGCCGTGTCGGCGGTGTCCGAGACGGCGTGCAGCTCGGTGGAGTCACGCAGTGTGGCCACCGTGCCGGGCGGCCCGCCGTTGCGGTCGGTGGAGCGGATGTTGACCACCAGCAGGCGGTCCCCGGTCAGCAGCACCCGGTCGCTGACGCCCTCGCCCGAGGCCAGCAGCTGAGCAGCCGCGGGCTCCAGGCCGAGCGCGGTGAGCGAGCGGCCCTCGGCGTCCGCGGGCAGGGCGAGCAGCCGGCGCGCCTCGTCGTTGGCCAGCAGCAGCCGGCTGTCGGCAGCGATGATCAGCACGCCCTCGCGCACCGCGTGCAGCACCGCGTCGTGGTGCTCGTACATCCGGGTCATCTCAGCCGGGCCGAGACCGCGCGTCTGGCGCCGCACCCGCCGGGCGGCCAGCGCGGTGCCGGCCATCGCGAGGACCAGCGCGCCACCCGCGGTGCCGAGCAGCAGCGGGAGTTGGTGGTCGACCACGCCGTTGACCTTGCTGATGGTGATGCCGGCCGAGACCGCGCCGACGATCGTGCCGTGCGGGTCGTAGACCGGGACGATCGCCTGCACGAGCGGGCCGATGGTCCCCTTGATCTGCTCCACCACCACCTGGCCCTGCAGGGCCGGTTGGTAGTCGCCGACGAACTTCTTGCCGATCCGGTCCGGTAGCGGGTGGGTGTAGCGGATGCCGTCGGTGTTGATCACCACGATGAAGTCCACCCCGGAGGCGATCCGGGCGGCCTCGGCGCGCGGTTGCAGCACCGCTGTGGGGTTCGGCGACTCGATCCCGGCCACGATGCCGGGCGAGTTGGCGAAGGTCTGGGCGACGGCGACCGAGCGGTCGCGGGCGTCCGTGGTGCTGGCGTGCTGCGACTGCAGGACCAGGGCCAGCACCGCCGCCACAACGAGCAGCAGGACCACGCCCACCTGCAGCGCGAACACCTGGCCGGCGACGCTGCGCAGCGCGCGCACGATCCGTGAGCGACGGCGGGGCCTGCCCCCGTCAGCAGACGGGGGCTCCTGCCCGCCGCGCAGACCGCGACCGGTGGGCAGGGCGGCCGAGGATCGGGCCATCAACCGGGCCATGAGCCCATTGTCTACCCGGTAACGGCCCCGGGCCGCCGGCGGCGGGCCGGGGCAGGGCCACCCGGGGTCACCGGCTGAGGCGCTCGTACCAGCGGCGGAACAGTTCCTCCGGCTCGTCGGTGTAGGACCAGGGGGCCCGGGTCGGCCGGTTGCCGAGCAGCCGGAAGACGGACCTGGCCTGCTCGCTCATGCCCGCCAGCACCAGGGCGTGGGCGACGAAGTTGAGGTCCGCGACGTCCTGGGCAAGCTCGTAGTTGCGGTGGGCCAGCCAGCGCTCGCAGGTCCGGTTCAGGTCACGGACGGCGACGTCGCTGCGCCAGTGCTGGGAGAGGCTGAGCGCGCTCGCGCCGCCGCTCTGCTGCAGGCCGCGGAAGTGCTCGGCCCGGGCGGCCTGGGTGAGCGCGAGCAGCGGCGAGCCGAGCGGGGCGAAGGAGGCGGTGTCCCAGGCGAAGTCGTACATCTGGGAGTGCGAGCCGTGCCAGCGCGCGGAGATGTGGCGCAGGACCTGGTGGTGGCCCTCGCGGTTGTCGTGGTCGCGGGCCTGCAGCTCGCGCCACCACTGGTTGGAGTGCGGGTGACCGCCCGCGTAGAGGCGGGCCACGGTGAGCAGCGAGACCCACGGCATCGGGTCGTCCGGGTAGCCGCCCGCGGCCTGCAGGCAGATCCGCACCACCCGGTCGAGCCGGTCGCGGTCGGTGGCGTCGCGGTCGGGGGTGGGCGAGGGGCCGGTCGCGATGGCGTTGAAGAGGCGCATCACCTCGGTCTCGGCCCGCACCACCATGGCGTCCGGGTTGGCCGGCTCGGCGGCCTGCCAGGTCTCGACGGTGCGGTTGCCGGCCGCGGCATCGGCCAGCAGGCGGACCCGGTGGGTGCGGCGGTCCCAGTCGCGGCCGGTGTCCCGCAGCAGGTCGCGCGCGCCCTGCCAGCGGCCGACCAGGACGTCCTGGCGGGCTTCGGCGAGGAGCCGGTCGCCGAGGGTCGGATCGTAGAGGGACGCCTGGGGACGGCGCGCTCGGGCCACGGGGTTCTCGATCTCCAGTTGGGGACGGGCAGGGTGGGTCCGACGGTGGGCCCGCCCGACCGGGCGGGCCCACCCGGTGTCTACAGGTCGGTCGCGAGCCCCGATTCGGCACCCGACAGCGCCAGGTCGCTGCCCCCGTAGCGCGCCTCGATCTCGTCCGCGTCGGTCGCGTCCAGGCGCGCCGGGCGGTAGTACGAGCTGCCCTTCGTCCAGTACCAGGCCATCGGGATCAGGCCCAGCGCCAGCGTGCCCAGGCCCAGGCCCAGTTGCAGGCCGGTGAAGTTGAAGAGCGCCTCGACGAAGACGAAGCCCATGAAGAGCGCGCCGGCCAGCGGCCAGATGCCGATGAAGATCGCGTTGGAGACCGACTTCAGCAGCAGTCGGCGGTAGGCGACCACCACCGCGAGCCCGGCGAGCGCGTAGTAGAAGGCGATCTGCAGGCCGATCGCGTTGATGGCGGCGGTGAGGATGGTGTTCACCGAGCCGATCGCGTTGGATCCGATGAAGAGCAGCAGCGAGACCACCGAGACCACCGCGATCGCGACCCACGGGGTCTGCCAGCGCAGGTGCGACTTGCCGAAGACGGCGGGCACCGTGCGGTCGCGGCCCATCGCGAAGAGCGAGCGGGAGACCTGGATCAGCGTGGTCTCCAGGGTGGCGATGGTCGACAGCACCACCGCGACGACCAGCACCTTGCCGCCCCAGCCCGGCCAGACGATCTCGCCGATGTCGGAGAGCAGCGTGCTGCTGTTGGTCTGGATGTCGTTCTGGCTGATCAGCAGGTTGACCGAGATGGTGACCACCTCGAAGATGGCGAACGCGGTGACCACGCCGAGCAGGCCCCCCAGACCGGCGTTGCGCTTGCTGTTGCTGGTCTCCTCGCTGAGGTTGGCGGTGACGTCCCAGCCCCAGAAGTAGAACGCGGCGATCAATGCGGAGGCCGCGAAGCCCTTCACTCCGCCGAAGTGGCCGAAGCCCCAGAGCCAGGACCAGGAGAACACCGCCGCGCCGCCGCCGTGCACAAGCGCCGCCACCCCGAAGACGACCAGGATCACGATCTCGATGCCGGTCATGATCCACTGGGCGTGCGCGGTGATCCGCGCCCCCATCAGCACCAGTGCGGCCATCACCAGGAACCAGCCCGCGCCGACGGCGGTGGCCAGCGCGGTGTTGTTCGCCAGGCTCGCCGAGAAGAGCGAGAGCGTGTACGAGCCGGCCGGCAGCGAGCCGGCGACCATGAAGAGGGTGGCCGAGACCACCAGCGCCCAGCCGCTCATAAAGCCCAGCGAGGGGTGCAGCGCCCGGCCGACCCAGGAGTAGCTGGCGCCCGCGTTGACGTCGATCCGGCCCAGGTAGTTGAAGGCCCAGGCGATGCCCAGCATGGGAATCGCGCACCAGAGCAGCGCGGCCGGTGAGAAGAGACCGGCCGCTCCGGCCAGCGTCGCGGTGGTCGCGGCGAGCGAGTACGCGGGAGCACTGCCCGCCACCGCCATCACGATCGTGTCGAACGTCCCGAGGACGTTCGCCCGCAGGCCCGTTCTTCCTCCGGAGGAGTGGGGGGTGCTCATCGGTGGCGCCTTTCCTGGCATGCCGCATACCGCGCCGGCGGAAGGCGCGTTGAAGACGGGTTTCGGAAGCCCGACGGCCTGGCGGGCCGGGAACCGCCACCTCGGGGAAAGCGGAGGCGGGGGCTGGCCGTGAGTATTTCCACTGGCCAAATAGCTGTCAAGGTATAGAGGTTGACTCCAGGTTAAATGTGCAGCAGGTGTGCCCGGACGGGAAAACCGGCGATCCGCGCGCACTGGTGGTCTGTACCACCTGACCTGCGACGCAGCGCCGAAAAACGCCGGACACCTCCCCGCGGGGAGGTGTCCGGCGGATCGGGAGCTCAGGCGAGCAGTTTGTCCTTCGCCTTCTGGTACTCCTCGTCGGTGAGGGCGCCGCTGGTCTTCAAGTCCGCGAGTTTGGCGAGTTCCTCGACATGGCTGCGCGGGGCCTCGCCGCCGCCGTCGGGGCCGGCCGCGTCCTTCACATAGGCCTTGAAGGCGGCATCGGCACGCTTGGCCTGTTCGAGGTCGCGCTCGTGCATCGACCCGCCGCGCACGATCAGGTAGACGAGGATGCCGACCAGTGGCAGCAGGATCACGAAGACGGTCCAGGCCGCCTTGTGCCAACCGCCCATGTCGTGACTGCGGAAGATGTCAGTGATGATCTTGAAGAGCAGGAAGAACCAGAGGACCCAGAGGAAGAACTCCAGCATCGTCCAGAACAGGTCCAGCAGCGGGTAGTTGGTCATGGGTGCTCCGTCTCGGCAGGCCACCGTCCCGTCGGCAGCACAGAAGGCCCCCTGAAACGAGTGATATCACCACATATCAACCGCCGCATGTCGACATGGCACAGCGCTGCCCCGGGGACGTTCCCGTCCCCGGGGCAGCGCTTCAGGCTCCTACAGCTGGTGTCAGGAGGTGGTGATGCCCGTGTCGTCGATCACGAAGCTGGTCTGGGCCGAGGAGGAGTTCTCGACGCCGTTGAACTTCAGGGTGACGCTCTTGCCGGCGTAGGACGAGAGGTCGTAGGTGTGCAGGGAGTAGCCGTTGTTGGCGTTCAGGTTGGAGAAGGAGGACACCGTGGTGCCGTTGGCCGAGACGGTGAGCTTGTCGGCCGCGGTGGTGCTGGTCTTGTTGGTGTCGATGTGCAGCCAGAAGGTGAGCGAGGCGTGGCAGCCGGCGGGGATGGTGACGGTCTGCGACAGGGTGTCGGTGTGGGCGGCGCCGTAGCCGTCCAGCCAGGCGTCGTAGTTGCCGGAGTGGGCGGGCTCGGAGACGGTGTCACCGTTGATGACACCGGCGGTGGCGGTCCACGGGGAGGCGGAGCCGGTCTCGAAGCCGGGGTTGCCGAGCAGGTTGGAGCCGGCGCCGGAGCAGCCGGTGGAGGTGCTGACGGTCCAGGTGAAGGACGCCGAGCCGCTGGCACCGGTGGCGTCGGTGGCCTTGACGCTCACGCTGTAGGTGCCGGCGGTGGAGGCGGTGCCGCTGATCAGGCCCGAGGAGCTGATCGACAGGCCGGTCGGCAGACCGGTGGCCGAGTAGGTCAGCGTCTGGCCACTGGCCGAGTCACTGCCACTGACCTGCAGGCTGACCGAGCTGCCCGTCGTGGTCGACTGGTTGCCGGGGCTGCTCACCGTGACGGTGTTGCCACCGGTCGAGCCGCTCTCGGTCCAGCTGAAGGAGGTGCTGCCCGAGGCGCCGGTGCTGTCGGTGGCCTTGACGGTCACCGAGCTGGTGCCGGCGGCGGTCGGGGTGCCGGAGATCAGGCCGGTGGAGGCGTTGATGCTCAGGCCCGCGGGAAGACCGGTGGCCGAGTAGGTCAGCGTCGCGCTGCCCGAGTCGGAGGCACTGATCTGCAGCGAGGCGGCGGTGCCGACGGTGCCGCTCTGGGTGCCCGGGTTGGTCACCGTGACGGTGTTGCCCTGGCCGCCGCCCACGATCGGGTGCGAGATGGAGCACGCGTTGGTGTCGTTGGACCAGCTCGCCTGCTCGGCGAAGGTACCGGCGGTGCCCATGGTGACCATGGCCGCGCCACCGGCGGTGCCGGGCGCCAGCCACGCGCACTCGTCGGAGTTCTCCTGGCCGTTGAACGAGCTGCCGCTGACCTGGTTGGTCCAGCCGCCGGCCGGGAACTGGTCGGACATCATCTCGTGCCACTCGTGGCCGAGGGTCATCGTCCAACCGTCAAGGGTTCCGGGCGAGTTGACGAAGCCGACGCCGCAGCCCGAGCCCGAGTCCATGTTGTACGGCTGGTTGCTGAACGCGAGGTCGCCGTAGGGCGAGTTCACCGCGCCACCGGTCAGCGAGCTGTCACCGGTGTAGTCGTGCCAGGCGCAGTACTGGCCCTGGTAGCTGTCCGGGTTGGTGCCGGTCGGCGACATGATCACGTAGTACGCGTGCCGGTTGGCCGCGGCCGTGGTGTTGCCGAAGTGGGCGGCGGCCTTGACGGCCTCCTGGCCCAGCTGGTTGCCGGTCGTGGCACTCGGCGAGGCGGCCGAGTTGTCGTAGTACACGCCCGAGAGCACACCGCCGGCCTGGTACGGCACGAAGCTGGCGTTCGAGGGGCAACTGGTCGCGCCAGCGGCCACGTTCGGGCCGTCACACCACTGGGTCAGGTCGGCCGACCACAGCTCATTGCCGGTGCCGATGCCCTTGAACATCTGCTGCGCGGCACCGGCAGCGCCGTCCGCGTCGCCGGAGAACTTCGCGTCGCCGTTGCTGTCGGTGCTCTGGGTCCCCCACTGGGAGCCGTAGAACACCAGGTAGACCTGGGACTTGCCGTCGTTGACGCCGACACCGTTGGTGCCGCCGCCGTAGGACAGCGTCTCCGGTCCGGTCGCCACGTTCGGCGTCGCCTGGGATGCCGCCCACGACTTCATCTTGGCGTTCGTCTGAATGGTCGGCAGCGCACCGTGACGGTAGGCGTGCTGGTACTCCGGGCTGTACGGGTTGGCAGCCGTGCTGGTCTGCGCCGCGGACGACGCGCCGGTCGCCAGGGGTGCGGCGACGGCCGCGCCGGAGCCGGCCATACCGGCCGCGGCGATCGCGAGCGAGGCCAGGCCGGTGACGACCGACCGGCGCACGCGGCGTGATGCCTGGGGTGTACCCATCGTGGGGGATTCCTCTCATGCTGATGTCGCGTCCGCCGGTTGGGCGGCACGGGATCAGGTGCATGCAACGGGAAGGGCAGGCTTCACCGGACGTGGTGATTGCGTTTCACCTCAGCCGGTACCGACCGAGCGCGGTACGGCCCGGGCAGGGGTGAATGTCGACAGCGCGACGACGTCACGGAGTGAGGGTTGATAGTGACGCGTCAAGTTTCCGGTGGTGCCGGGCAGAAGCAAACCAGAGTTGGCGAACAGGGGTCAACACCCGTGCTACCAGGCATTTTTGAGGTAATCCCTCAGGTCTGGTTAAGCGCGCAGGTGGGCCCGGATGCATCGCACCGGAAGGCTCGGGCCTTACTTTTGGCGAGCGGGTACCAGCTCCAGGACGACGGTCAGGCCGCCCCCGGCGGTGTCGGTCAGCCGGACCGTCCCGCCGTTCGCGGTGGCCAGCCGGTGCACGATCGCCAGGCCCAGGCCGGAACCGCCCAAACCTGAGCCCGAGCGTGAACCACCGTACCCGCAGGGGTTTGGGCCGAGGACACCGAGGCCCCCGCTGGACTCCGTGCCCCTGACGTGGGCGGTGGCGAAGCGGCGGAAGGCGGCGCGCCGCGCCGCGGCGGTCATCCCCGGTCCGTCGTCCACCACCAGCAGCCGGACCACGGGTTGGCCCTGGGCGCCGGTGCCGGGAGCGGCCTCGATCCGCAGCGTGCCGCCCTCGGCCACCGCCTCCAGGGCATTGGCGATCAGGTTGTCCAGGACCTGCTCCAGGTCCCCCTCGCCGAGTGCGGCGGCCACCGCCGTCCGGCACCGCGCGGTGAGCGCCACCCGGCGCTCCTCGGCCACCGGCTCCCAGGCCGCTAGCCGCTCGCGCACCACCTCGTCCACCCGGACCGCGACCGGGCGGGGCACCGCGCTCTCGGCCCGGGCGGCGGCCAGCAGACCGTCCACCAGCCGGGAGAGCCGGGCTATCTCGCCCTGGGCGCCGGCGAGTTCGGCGGCGGTGTCGTCGTCCGCGTCGGCGCCGAGCAGGTCCAGGCGCAGCCGCAGCGCGGTGAGCGGGGTGCGCAGCTGGTGCGAGACGTCGGCGATCATCGCGCGGTGGCCGTGCACCAGGGCCTCGGTGCGGGCCGCCATGGTGTTGAAGGTGGTGGCCAGCCGGCGGACCTCCCGGGGCCCGGCCCCGGCGGGCGCGCGCACCTCCAGCGCGCCCTGCCCCAGCCGCTGGGCCGCCTGGTCCACCGCGTGCAGCGGGCCGCCCACCCAGCGGGCCAGCCCGACCGAGACCAGCGCGCCGCCGATCAGCACGGCGGCCGAGGTGAGCGAGAGCCAGCCCCAGACCATCTCGGTCCGGTCGCTGAGCGGGTCCGCCGACCTGGAGAGCACCGCGACCCCCGCCAGGTCGTCCGACTCCCCCACCGGCACCACCACCAGCACCCGGCCGGCGACCAGTCGGGTCCGGGTGCGGCGGTCGGCGAGCGTGGCGGCGACCAGCGCCGCGGCGGGGCTCGGGTGCCGGGGGTCGACGGTGGCCACGGTGGTCGCGGTGTCCACGGTGGTCGCGCCGTCGGCGGAGGCGGCGGCGGTGCAGGCCGTCCGGGCCAGCAGCCGGGCGGCCACCGTGTAGACGGCCGCGCAGTCGCCGCGTCGCTGGGCCTGGTCGAGCCGTCGGTGCATCGCCGCGTCGGACTTGTGGTCCGACAGGTGCTCCTCGGCGGCGGCCGAGAGCTTCGCGGCGGCGGCCTCGGCGGTGCTCCGGAACGAGGTCTGCTCACGCTCCGTCAGCAGCCAGCCGAGCGGCGCGACCGCGAGCACCAGCAGGACGGCGATCAGCGCCAGGACCGTCCAGGCGATCCGGCGGGTCACGGCGGGTCCAGCGGCTCGCCGAGCCGAAAGCCCCGGCCGTAGACGTTCTCGATCAGCCCCGGTATGCCCAACTTCTTGCGCAGCGAGGCCAGATGGACGTCCAGCACCTTCGCCGGGCCATAACGGTGGGCGTCCCAGGCGCGTTCCAGGATCTGCTGCCGGGCGACCACCCGGCCCGGATCGACCGCCAGGCACTCCAGGATGTCGAACTCCTTGGCGGTGAGCGGGACTTCCGCGCCGTCGACGGTGACCCGGCGGGTGCGCGGGTCGACCGTCAGCCGTCCGTGGCGCAGCGGCCCCGGCGCCGCCGCCGGGTGGATCCGCCGCCGCACCGCGCGGATCCGGGCCAGCAGTTCGGCCAGGCCGAAGGGCTTGACCAGATAGTCGTCCGCCCCCTCGTCCAGGGTGGCCACCCGGTCGCCCTCCTCGCCCCGTGCGGTCACCACGATGATCGCCACCCCGGAGTGCCGGCGCAGTCGGCGGCAGACCTCGACGCCGTCCAGGTCCGGGAGCCCCAGATCGAGCAGCACCACGTCGGGCACGGGCTGCGCGGTGAGCGCGGCGCGGCCCGTCCCGACGGCGTCCGCCGCGTACCCCGCGCGCTCCAGCCCACGCACCATCGACCGCGCGATGCCCGGGTCGTCCTCGACCACTAGCACCCGCACGACGGGCTCCCCCTCGCCGGCTCTCTCGCCGGCTCTCTCGCCTTCTTTCGCCCCCTGCATGCCCGGAGCCTACGGCCACCTACAGTGGCGGGGCAGGCCTGGTGGCGATCAGCACCGTGGCGTCCAGCTCGTCGTCGGTGGCGATCCGGACGGACAGCCCGGCCGCGGTCAGTGCCTCGACGGCGTAGGGCACTTGGCGCTCGCTGGTCTCGAAGAGCAGGTGTCCGCCCGGGGCCAGCCAGGACGGCGCGGCGGCGGCCACCCGGCGCAGCACCGCGAGGCCGTCCGGGCCGCCGTCCAGCGCCACCCGCACCTCGTGCTCGCGGGCCTCGGCCGGCAGCAACTCGATCTCGGCGGTGGGCACATAGGGCACATTGGAGAGCAACACGTCGATCCGCCCGCGCAGCGCGACGGGCAGCGGCTCGAAGAGGTCGCCCTCGTAGACCCGGCCGCCGGCCGGCCCGACATTGCGCCGGGCGCACTCCACCGAGGCGTGGTCCACATCGGCCGCGTGCAGCTCGACGCCCTCCACCGCCGCCGCCAGCGCCACCCCCAACGCGCCCGAGCCGCAGCAGAGATCGACCACGACGGGCCGCGCCGGAGCGAGTTCGGCCGCCTGCTCCACCAGGAACTCGGTGCGCCGGCGCGGCACGAACACCCCCGGGTCCACCGCGATCCGCAAGCCCCGGAACTCCGCCCAGCCGACCACGTGCTCCAGCGGCAGTCCGGCCACCCGCCGCTGCACCATGCTCTCCAGCTCGGCCGGCGTCCCGGCCGCTGCCGCGAGCAGCAGCTGCGCCTCCTCCTCGGCGAAGACGCACCCGGCAGCCCGCAACCGGACGACCACCTCGGCTTCGGAGAGCGGCGCGGGGTCGGGGGCGGATGCGGAGCGGGTCACGTGGGGAGCCGACATGAAGGCCTTTCGGGGCGCTGGCAGTTAGATCGGGGAGCCTACCTCGCGCGAAGGCGGCGGAGCATGCGGGCGTCCTGGAAGCCGACGGCGCGGGCGCTGGCCTCGATGGTCGCGCCCTGGGTGATGAGGTGTTCGGCGCGCTCGATGCGCAGTTCCTGCTGGTAGCGCAGCGGTGTCAGGCCGGTGGCCTCGGTGAAGTGGCGGGTGAGGGTCCGTTCGCTGACGCCGGCGGTCGCGGCGAGGTCGGGCAGCGCGAGGCGGCTGGTGAACCGGGCGTCGATCAGGTCCTGGACCCGGTGGACGGCGTCGCTGAGGTGGGCGCGGTGGCGCAGCATCGCGCTGGTCTGCTGCTCGTCGCCGTTGCGGCGGGCGTAGACGACCATCGACCGGGCGACCCGGGCGGCGGTGCCCGGGCCGTGCCGGACGGCGACCAGGTGCAGGGCCAGGTCGATGCCGCTGGCGATGCCGGCCGAGCTGACCACCCGGTCGTCGACCACATAGAGCACGTCGCGCACCACGCCGGCCCGGGGGTAGCGGCGGGCGAGCTCGTCCTGCAGGTCGTGGTGGGTGGTGCAGCGGCGGCCGTCCAGCAGCCCGGCCCGGCCCAGGGCGTCCGCTCCCGCGCAGATGCTGGCCACCGTGCCGCCCGCCGCGTGGTGCGCCGCCAGCCGCTCCAGCGTCGCCCGCTCCAGCGCGCCGTGGGTGTGCAGGGCCGGCGAGCTCCAGCCGGGGACGACGAGCAGGTCCTGCGCCGTCAGCTCCGGCCACTGGGTGCGGGCCCGCAGCACCACGCCCTGGGCGGTCGGGACGTCCTCCCGCTCGGCCACGTAGTCGAGTTGGTAGCCGTGGCCGAGTCCGGCCGCCGTCGAGAAGACCTGGGCCGGCCCGGCGAGGTCCAGCAGGTGCACCTGCGGGACCAGCAGGAAGACCACACGGGTCACGATCCGGTCAGCTCCTCCACGGTGGCGATCCGAGCGAAACGGCCCGCCAGCGCGTACTCGGTGCGGGCGATGATCTCGTCCGTGCCCAGGGTACGCGGGTCGGCCAGGATCTCCGCCAGGCTGCGGCCGGCCGGCGCCTGCCAGTGCTCGATGGGGTGGGTGGCGGTCGCGTCGGTGACGAAGGTGACCTGGTAGCCGAAGTCGGACGCGACCCGCGTGGTGGTCTCGCAGCACTGCTCGGTGCGGATGCCGCAGACCACCACCTCGCCGATGCCGCGCTCGGTGAGCAGCTGCTGCAGGTTGGTGGTGGTGAACGCGTTGTGCGCGGTCTTGGTGACGACGGGCTCGCCCTCGGCCGGCTCCAGCCCCTCGATCAGCCGGACGTGCCCGAGCGCGGGGTCGAAGGCCGTGCCGCTGCCGTGGTCGGCGTGCAGCACCCAGACGACCAGCTCGCCGCGCGCCCGGGCGGCGGCCACCAGACGGTTCACCCGGGCGACGATGTCGGGGTTGGAGACGGCCGCCCAGTTCTCCAGCCGGCGGAAGGACTCCTGGACGTCGATGACAATCAGTGCGCTCTTCTTCTTCATGCCCCCATCCTGGCGCCGCCGGGCCCCCTCCGCGAAGGCCGGATCCTGCCTGGGAGCGGACCGATCCGGTCACCGTCTCGGATCGCCCGCGGGCACCGTCGACCCCGGCTCCCGCTTCAGGGGTCCCCCTGGGGGGGAACCCCGATATCCCCCTGAGAACTAGCTGATGTGTAGTTAGATCATTGTTCGTTCCCTGAGGATCGTCCTCAGGGGCCTGTCAACGCCCCGGAGTGAACGGCGGCGAGGAGGACGGCAGTGAGCACCCGGGTGATGAACCTGACGCGCAGCGCGGCGGTGTCCGAATGGGGGGCGCTGTTCAGCGCGGTGCGCGGGCGGTTGATGGAGAGACGACTGGCCGCGATCCCGTTCACCGTGCTGGCGACCTTGCTGGTCCTGCTGTTCGGTGTGCTCCAGCACCTGCCCGGGGGCGCCGCGCTGGCCGCCCGGCTCGGGGTGGTCTGCGCGGCGCAGCCGTTCGCCCTCTCGCTGCTGCGCACGCCGCTGTCGCTCTTCGTCCCCGCGCTGGACCTGCCGGTCTGGGGGGCGATGCTCCAGGTCCTGGTGGTGTTCGGGATAGCCGAGCTGGCGCTCGGCCTGCGCCGGACGCTCGTCGTCGGCTACGCCTGCACGCTGGCCGGGACGCTGTTCACCCGGATCGGGGTCTCCCACGACTCCGGGCTGCCGGCCCATCTGCCGGCCTGGTTCGCGCACGTCCGGGACACCGGGCCGTCGGCGGCCGTGGTGGGCCTGGCACTGTGCGCCGCCTGGCGCTACGGAGCCTGGTACACCGGGGCCGGCGTGATCGCGGTGATGTCCGTCGAGGCGATCCTGCTGCCGAACCTCGCGGGCCTGGAGCACCTGGCGGCCCTCACCTGCGCGGCACTGATCGTCGGCCTGTCCGCCGCGGCAAGGCGTTTCTTCCCATCGGTGTCCCCCGTCAAGACCGCCGGAGCACTATGAGACAGTAAGATCCGTAGTCGATCATTCTTGCCGAGGTGCGGGGGCCCGCGGCTAATTTGCATACCACCCTCCGCTTCGAGGCTCCCTTGAGTGAGAATCAAGCGTCGTGAGTGAGTGCCGGTGGCAGCGGGGGCTGCTGTATGTGACGCCGGTCGGCGAAAGGGTTGGTGCAGAGCGTGTCCTTCAGACTCGACTTGCTGGGGCTCGACACGGACGCGGCAGCCGTCTACCAGGAGATGCTCAGAGACACCGACGCGGGCATCGCGCAGATCACCCAGGTGCTCGGCTGGGAGGAACCACGGGTCCGTCAGGCACTCGGCGAGCTGGAGGAGTTGCAGCTGGTACGGCCGTCCTGGCAGGTCCCCGGCGAACTGCGCGCGGTGGAGCCCGAGGTCGGGTTGGTGGCGCTGCTCTCCCATCAGGAGGCCGAGCTGCGAAAACAGCAGGAGGCCATCGAGGCCAGCCGGCTGGTGGTGCGGCACGTGGTCGCCGAGTACACCCAGTACACCCGCTCCCAGCAGGAGCTGAGCGTCGAGGTGCTGACCGGGCTGGACGCGATCCGGCTCAGGATCCAGACACTGGTGGCCAACTGCGAGAGCGAGCTGATGGCCCTGGTGCCGGGCGGCGCGCAGTCGCCGGTCAACATGGAGAACAGCCGGCCCACCGACAAGGAGTTGCTGGGACGCGGCGTGAAGATGCGCTCGATCTACCTGGAGAGCGTCGCCAACGACGCCGCGACGGTCGAGTACGCGCGCTGGCTCACCGAACTCGGCGCCCAGGTCCGCACCGCGCCCACCCTGCCGCCCCGGATGGCGATCTACGACCGCCGGGTGGCCATGGTGCCGGTGGACCCGGATGCGCCCGGCGCCGGCGCCATGCTGGTGCGCAGCCCCGGCATGGTGAGCGCGCTCTGCGCGCTGTTCGACCACGTCTGGGCCGGGTCGCTGCCGCTGGGCCGGCGCCCGGAGCCCAGCGAGCACGGGCTGACCACCCAGGAGCAGGCGGTGCTGACGCTGCTCGCCCGCGGCTACGCCGACGAGGCGGTCGGCCGGCGCCTGGGCGTCTCCGTCCGTACCGGGCGCCGCATCACGGCCAGCCTGATGGCCCGCCTGGAGGCGGGGAGCCGGTTCCAGGCGGGCGCGGTGGCCGCTTTACGCGGGTGGATCGATCTGGACACGCTCGCCTGAGCGAGTCGGCCCGCCTGAGCGGGTCCGCGCGGCTCAGCTGAGCCGCAGGTGGCCCGCCGTGGCCGGCTGGAGGGAGTCGGCGGTGAGGTCGGGGATGGCCTGCACGTACGGGCGCAGCCGGGCGTAGTAGGCGAACGGCGGGCCGATCAGCTTGCCGACCCGCAGCCCCGCCTCCTCCGCGTGGCCGATCAGCCGGGCGGGCCGGATCTGGTGGCGGTCCATGAACTCGCCGACGACCAGCCGCCCGCTCGGCTTCAGCACCCGGCGCAGCTCACGCAGGGTAGCCGTCGGGTCCGGGATCTCGCCGAGGGCGGTGACCAGGTAGGCGGCGTCGAAGGTGGCGTCCTCGAAGGGCAGCAGGTGGGCGTCGGCGAGGGTCGGGTGGATGGCGGCGATGCCCTGCTCGGCGGCCCGGCGCATCACGTGGTCGAGCATCGGCTGCTGGATGTCCACGATGTCCAGCCGCCCGGTGGCGCCCAGTTGCGGGGCGACGTGCAGGGACTGCAGCCCGGTGCCGGGGCCGATCTCCAGGATCCGCTCGCCGGGCTTGCTCTGCAGCATGCCGTCCAGGCGGCGCAGCGAGAGGAAGGGCAGCGGCAGGTCGAGCAGCCAGTGCTGCGCGTACGGGTAGGGCGCGGAGTCGAAGGCCCACCAGGCGCCGACGGCGGCCGCGACCGCCGTCCCGGCCGCGACCCGGCGGACGGCCTTGCGGTGCTTGGACGAGGTCAGGGTCGAGGTCAAGGACGAGAGGGCGCTCATGGTGTCAGTTCTCCAGGGAGGTACGAGGAAAGCGGCCGGCCGGGCGGACCGGGCGGGCGGAGGCGGGCTCGGCGGCGGTGAGCAGCAGGCAGCAGACCGCCAGCGCGAGCTGACCGCCCTCGACCAGCAGCGGCCCGTTCGGCGTGTGCCCGGACGGCGAGGTGGACATCCCGAACCAGATCTTGGCGGCCACCAGGGTGGCGTTCATGATCGCCACCGGGAGGGCCCGGGGGTCGCGCCGGTGGGCCAGCCAGCAGGCCCCCGCCAGCGCGGCCAGGCCCGCAACGTCCAGGCCGACCCAGGCCAGCTGCCAGTGCCGGGCCGACACGGTGGAGGGCAGGCAGAGGCCGAGGTAGAGCATCCACGGGATCATGGCGACGGCGGCCGCCAGCACGATCCGGGGTGCCCAACGCGTGGCCACGGCCACGGGAACGAACGAGAACATGAGCAACTCCCCTCTCGGTCAGCGGTGCTGTCGTGTGCTCAACGATCCCGCAGCGGGGCCGCCGGGTCCTCAACGCTGGTACCCGTTTCGATGGTGGTGCTGGCTCCACCTCCGGCGGCGGCCCCGGGAGCTGCCGCCCGCAGGGCGATCGCGAAGCAGAGCAGCGCCCCGGACACCTCGAAGAAGGAGTCCACCACCGCCTGGCCGAACTCCAGGCCGGCCGGCGAGGTGCACACGTCGAACCAGGCGTCGATCAACAGGAGGGTGCCGGTCACCACGCCGAAGGGCATCGCCCGGCGGTCCGCGCGCCGGGCGAACCACCCGGTGAGCGCCAGGCCGCCGGTCAGCACGTAGTCGAAGCCGAGCCAGGTCCGGGTCCAGTGGTAGGCGGTGATGGTGGCCGGGAAGGCGCTGCTGACACTCAGCGCCCAGGGCACCACCATCGCCAGTGCCGCGACGAGCACCGCCCAGCCGCGGCGGGCGCTCACCGCGGGTCGGCCTGATCCGTCTGGTCCGCCGCGTCGCCCTGGTGCAGCTCGGCGACCTGCTGGTGGACCAGCTCGGCGATCGCGTCCACGGTCGGGTGGTCCCAGGCCAGCGTGGGGACGACCGGGATGTCGAACTCGTCCTCGATGTCGCCGCACAGGGTCAGCGCGTAGAGCGAGTCCAGGCCGTACTCGGCCAGCTTGACGGTGCTGTCGATCTCCTCGGCCGGGCGCTGGAGGTAGAAGGCGACTCTGCCGAGCAGCCAGTCGCGAATCTCCTCGGTGCTCATCGGCTCGGACGAGGTGGTGGGGGTGGTGGTGGGGGTAGCCATGATCGGGGACTTCCTTTCAGTGACGGAATATCGGCTAGGCGAGTAGCCGGCCGGTGAGGTCGAAGGAGCGGTTCTCCCGTTCGCGGGAGAGCAGTTCGGTGAAGACGCGCTGCTCGGTGCCGGCGCCGGCGGGCGGCAGCGGCAGGCCGAGCCGGGCGATCAGCCGGCGCAGGGCCAGCGTCAGCCAGGCGCTGTCGCGCAGGAACGCGGTCGGGTGCTGGTGGTTGTAGCGCCACACGCCCAGGCAGGCGGCCGCGGCGAGCAGGATGCTGTAGCGCTCGGCGAGTTGGAAGCCGATCGGCTCGGCCAGCGGCGTGCGGTTGCGCGGTGCCAGGTCCGCGCAGCTCGCCCTGAGGGCGCGCAGCTCGGCGACCAGCAGCTCGCAGAGCGGGCCGAGTTCGGCGTCGCCGCGCAGCTCCTCGGCCAGCACCGGGAGCGTGCCGAGCAGGCTGTCCTCGGCGCCCGCCGAGATCCCCAGCGCGCCGAAGTCCAGCTCGGGCAGCGGCTCGCGCAGCCTGAAGAGCGTGGCCGGGGCGCCGTCGGAGGCCAGCCAGCTGCGCCGGGCGAGCCTGGGCAGCTGGGGGATGACGGTGGCCTGGCAGACGGTGGCGCCCGAGTGCGCGAGCGAGGCGACCGGCAGGTCCCGCAGGTGCTTCTGGAAGATCCCGTACCGCCCCTCGCGCAGGAAGGACCGCGCCCCCAGCACCACCGCCAGCGAGTCCACCGACTCCTGGATCAGCAGCGGCACCAGGTACTTGGCGGCCGGCGCCAGCACCGCGCTCTGCCCGGGCAGCACGTGCAGCGCGCGGCAGACCACGGTGCTGAGGCTGTCGGAGATCAGCAGGTCGGCGAAGGCTCCGGCCAGCACCGAGCGGGCGTGCGGGAGTTCGGAGACCGAGCGGTGGTAGAGCCGGCGCTCGACGGCGAACCGGGTGGCGGTGCGCAGCTGGGTGTCGAAGCAGCCGATGGTGGCGCCGGTCAGCGTCGCCTTGGTGACCTGGAAGGCCCGCAGCACCGTCTCCAGCGCGCCGCCGACCTCGCCGACCACCGCCGACTCGGGCACCGGGCAGTCCAGGAACTCCACTCCCCCGAGGTGGATCGCGCGCAGCCCCGAGGTGCGGTAGCGCGGCAGGAAGCGCAGCGTCTCGCGGGGGACGGCGCGCATGTCCAGCAGCAGCAGCGAGTGGTCGCGGCTGCCCGAGCCGTCCCCGGTGCGGGCCAGCACGGTGACGGTGTCGGCCCGGTTGACGTTGTTGATGACCTCCTTGCGCCCGCTCAGCGCGAACCCCGCGCCGCTGCGGGTGGCCGTCACCTTGGACCTGGTGAGGTCGTGGCCGGAGCCGAGCTCGGTGTAGGCGCCGGCGCACTGACCGCCGTTCAGCAGTACGTCGGCCAGTGCCTGGCGCTGCTGCGGCGCGCCGGCCGCCCAGACGGTCGCCGAGGCGATCAGGTTGATCGCGCCGTGGCCCAGGCCCAGGGCGGCGTCACGCCGGAAGACCGCGCGCAGGGTGCGCGCGAGGTGGTCGGCCTGGCGCAGCCGTCCGCCGTGCCGCGCGGGGACGAACTCCGCGCCGATCCGGTAGGTGTCCAGCAGGCTGCGCCCTGCCGGCAGCAGCTGGCCGCGTTCGTCGGCGTCCAGGAAGGCCGTGAAGCCGGTCGGGTTGCCGGGGTCGTCCGGGTCGCCGAAGAGGGCCTCCAGCGGCTCCACCCTGTCCGGGTCGTCATGGTCCCGGTCGTCGTGATTCCAGAGCTCGCCGGGGGCCGGGCGGTGGTCGGTGAGGGTCATGCGCTCTCCTCCTCGCACGGGTAGGGCAGCAGCGAGGGCAGTCGGGATCCGGCGTGCTGGGCCAGCAGCGGCGCGGCCAGCCGGTCGAAGACCTCGCCGTCGCCGGCGGGCCCGGGGGTGCGCTCGATCAGGCCGAGCGCGCGGGTCAGCGCCGCCTCCAGCCAGAGTCCGCCGGCCCACAGCTGCTCGGTCGAACTGCCGCGCATCGCCTGGTGGTTGCGCAGCCACAGCTGCAGCGCGGCGGCAGCCGCGTAGCAGCCGGTGTAGCTCTCGGCCAGCTCGAAGACCTCGGCCGGGACGTCCAGGGCGGTCGGCCGGTGCTCGGCCGCCCGCGCCATCAGGCGGTCGCAGGCGGCACTGATCCGGGTCGCCAACTCCTTGAGGGAGTCCGGTACTTCATCGAGACCGCGGAGTTCGGCCAGGGCGGCCGGCAGCGACTGGACCACGCTGGATCCGGAGCGGGAGACCAGTTCGAGGCGCTCGCGGTCGAAGGTGCTCAGCGGCTCGTCCAGGGTGGTCGCCATCCGCAGGCCCACCTGGTCCACCCGGGCTCGGCGGTGGCCGCGCACCAGCGCGGGGAACTGGTTGACCAGCGAGTGCAGGTTGACCACCGTGCTGCCGTCGAAGATCCCGACGATCCGGTGGTCGCGCTGCACCTTCTGGAAGCGTCCGTGCCGGTAGGTGTCGCCGACCAGCAGCGCGCGCGAGCCCATCACCTTGGCCAGCCGCGGCAGCATCCGCTCGACCAGGGTCGGCACCAGGTACTTGGTGATCGCGGAGCTGACCGGCAGCTCGGCGGTGAGCGCGTGGATGGCCCGGCCGGAGACCAGCGAGACCGCCTCGGCGAGCAGCTGGTCCGCGTAGGACTCGGTGAGCAGCCGCCTGGTCTGCGGCAGATCCACCAGCGGGCGGCCGAAGTTGTGGCGCTCCAGCGCGTACTCGACGGCCATCCCGAGCGCCTGGTCGCCAGCTCCCAGCGAGAGCGAGGCGCAGAGCGTGCGGGTGAGCTGGAGGCTCTTGAGCACGATCTCCAGGCCCTCGCCCTCGCCGCCGACCAGCGCCGAGGCGGGCACGGCGGCGTCGGTGAAGGCGATCCCGCTGATGTCCGCGCCGCGGATGCCGTGCAGCCGAACGGCGGGCAGCGGGCGGTGACTTGCCGGATCGAGGGTGCGGCGGTCCACCAGCAGGACGCTGAAGCCGCGCGGCCCGCCGTCGGGGTCGGTGCGCGCCAGCACGCAGACCTGGTGGCCCCGGGTGGCGTTGTTGATCAGCCACTTCTCGCCGTTGAGGAGGTAGCAGCGCTCCCCACCGCCGGCCTCCGGCTGCGCCTGGAGCTCGCCGGCCAGCAGGTCGCTGCCGTGCTCGCGCTCGGTCAGCCCCCACGAGACGATCGTGCCGTCGGCGATCTGCGCGCCCAGGCGGCGGGCCTGCTCGCTCTCGCCGCCGACCCAGACCGAGACCGCGCCGAGGAAGGTCTTGCCGTGCGCGATCGCCACCGTCAGGTCGCGCCGCGAGACCACCCGCATCAGCTGCATGGCCTCGTCGTAGCCGCGCAGGTCGCCGCCGTGCTCGACGGGGACATAGGCGCGCGGCAGGCCGAGGAAGTCCAGCTCGCGGCAGATCTCCAGCGGGAACTCCTCGCCCTCGTCCAGGGCGGCGCTGCGGCGGTAGCTGAACAGCCGTCCGTCGTCCTCGGGGTCGCCGAGCCGGCGGTCGAGCGTGGCGGCGGCGGTGTACGGGCGGTGCCTCATGAGTTCGCCCCCTCGAGGACGGGTTCGAGGACCGGCTCGGGGGCACTGCGGTAGCGCCGGACGATCTCCGCGTCGAGGTCCTGGTGGACGGCGGTCAGGCCGTCGCTCAGGAAGAGCTCGCGCATCACCGAGCGGCGGACCTTGCCGCTGGTGGTGCGCCGGACCTGGCCGGGGCGCAGGAAGACCAGGTTGGAGACCCGCACACCCAGGCGCTCGGCCAGTTCGGTGCGGATCCGGCGGGAGAGCTCGGGCAGGTCGACCGGCTCGCCTCGGTGCGGGCGCACCTCCTGCATGACGACGATCTCCTCCTGCGTCGAGGGAACGGCGCAGACGCTGCCCTGCAGGCCCTGGAAGCCGGGGTGCATGCTCTGCACCAGCCGCTCGATGTCGTGCGGGTAGAGGTTGCGGCCGCGCACGATCAGGACGTCCTTGAGCCGGCCGGTGACGTAGAGCTCGCCCTCGTGCAGGACGCCGAGGTCGCCCGTGCGCAGGTACCCGTCCTGCCCGTCCGCCGTCCGGGCGCCGAACGCGCGGGCGTTCTCCTCGGGCCGCTGCCAGTAGCCCTGACTGACGCTCTCGCCGCGCACCCAGATCTCGCCGACGGCGCCCTCCGGGAGCACCTCGGCGGTGTCGGCGTCGACCACCACCACCTCCAGGTCGGTGGGCGGGCCGCTGCTGACCAGCAGCTGGCCGCCCTCGTCGGCGGTCGGCGCGAAGCGGTGGGCCTGCAGGGCCTCGGCCTCGACCCGGGTGAAGACCGGGCCGTGCTCGGGCGGGGTGCCGGTGATGAAGAGCGTCGCCTCGGCCATCCCGTAGCAGGGCTTGAACGCCTCGGGGCTGAAGCCCGCCGGGGCGAAGCGCTCGGCGAAGCGCAGCAGCGTGCCGGAGTCGACCGGCTCGGAGCCGTTGAGGGCGAAGCGCAGGCTGGAGAGGTCCAGGGCGGCGAGCTGCTCGTCGGTGACGGTCCGGGTGAGCAGGTCGTAGGCGAAGTTGGGGGCGGTGGTGAAGGAGCTGCGGTACTGCTGGATCAGCTCCAGCCAGAGCCGCGGCCGGCGCAGGAAGTCGGTGGGCGAGAGCAGCACGATCTCACCGCCCAGCGCCAGCGGAGCCAGCAGCGTACCGACCAGGCCCATGTCGTGGTAGTGCGGCAGCCAGCTGCACACCTTGGTCTGCTCGCCGGCGCCGAACGAGCGGCTGATCAGGCCGACGTTGTGCCTCAGCGCGCCGTGGCTGACCACCACGCCCTTGGGCTCGCTGGTGGAGCCGGAGGTGTACTGCAGGACGGCGATGCTGTCGGCGGCCAGTGCCGGGGGCGTCCACCGCGCGGCGGCGTCCTCCCCCAGGTCCAGCTCGTCGGTGGCCAGCACCGCCAGCTCGCCCAGGCCCTCGGCGCGCAGGAACTCGCCGACCTCGGCGTGGCGGCGGGTGTCGGTGAGCACCAGGACGGCGCCCGCGTCGCGGGCGATCCCGCCGGTGCGGGTGTCGCGGCGGCCGCTGCTGTCCGGCACCGGGGCGGGCACCGCCACCACGCCCGCGTACTGGCAGCCGATCAGCGCGGTGACGAAGTCAAGACCGGCGGGGTAGAGCAGCAGCACCCGGTCGCCCGGCGCGCAGTGACCGGCCAGGAACTGGGCGAAGGCCCGGGCGTGCTGGTCGAGTTGGTGGTACGTCAGCTGCTCGCTGGCGAGACCGCCGGCCCTTGTCTGGGCGAAGACCACCGCCGCCTTGGTGGACAGCTCGCGGGCGTGGCTGGCGATCCGGTCCACTATGGTCTCGGACACGGCCGGGTACTCCTTTCGATGGGCGGATCGACGGGCCGATCCGCGAGGGCGGTGGGTCAGCAAGCAGGTGCTCAGACGGTGCTGACGGCCGCCGTCGCGCGGCCCCAGATCCGGGCCCGCGAGACGGCGGTGTCCGGGTTGGCGGTGGCCAGTTCGACCGCCCGGACGAAGTGCGCGGCGAACTGCTCGACGGTGCCGCGGTCGTAGAGCTCACTGTCGTAACGGAAGTCCACTACCAGGACGTCCTCGGTCTGCAGCACGTCCACGCCGAGATCGACCTGGCCCTCCTGCTGCGGCAGCCGGTAGGCCGAGAGCCGCAGGCCCGCGTACTGGCTGACCTCGTCCTCCTTGGTGCTGTCGAGGACGGCCTGCAGCGGCTCGGGCAGGTGCGAGGTGGCCAGCATGTTGAAGGTGACCCGGTAGACCGCCGACTCCCCGGCCTCGCGGGTGGCGGCCAGGATCCGGGCCAGGTGCGCGAACGGGTAGCGCAGCCCGGCCATCGCCTTCTTGAGCTGCTTGTTGGCCTCCACCGCCGCCTCGCGGAAGGTGGTGGTGCCTCCGATCGCGGCGCGGAAGACGATGGTGTTGATGTAGTTGCCGACCAGGCTGCGCGAGCGCGAGCTGAGCCGGGTGGTGACCGGGGCGCCGATCAGGAAGTCGGCGGTGCGGATGTGGCGGTGCAGGACACCCTGGAAGACGGCCAGCAGAAAGGCGAACGAGGAGACCTCGGACTCCAGCGCCACCTCCCGCAGCCGGCTGGTCGGCTCGGCCGGCACGATCACCCGGCAGGTGTCGCCGGTGAAGGACTGCCGGGCCGGACGCGGCCGGTCGGGGTGCAGGCTGACGGCGGCGGCGCCCTGGCAGAGGTCCTGCCAGTGCTTCTCCAGCACCGCGCCGAGCGGCGAGGAGACCAGCCGCCGCTCCTTGATCACATATTCGTCGTAGGAGTCGGCCAGCGGTTCGAGGCCGACCGGCCCGCCCGCGCGGATCTGCCGGTAGAGCTCCAGCAGGTCGGCGAGCAGCACGGAGTCCGAGGCGGCGTCGGTGGCGATGTGGTGACCGGCGATCAGCAGCACCGAGTCCTCGGGCGCCCGGGTGTGCAGCACGATCCGGAACGCGCCGGCGTCGGCCAGCAGGAACGGCGCCCGCAGCCGGGCGCGGACGGCCGCGTCCAGCTCCTCGACCGTCGCGCCGGGCAACGGGCAGAGCTCCAGCGGGCACAGGCTCTCGGCATCGACCAGCCGGACGGGCTGGCCGTCCTGCTCGGTGAAGACCGAGCGCAGCATGTCGTGCCGCCGCCCGAGTTCGACCACGGCCCGCTCCAGCGCCGGGACGTCCACGGCGGATCGGATCCGCACCGCGACACCGGTGTTGTAGGCGGCGGAGTCGGGGGCCAGCTGGTGCAGGAACCACTGCGCTTCCTGGTTCTGCGACAACGCGTGCAGCTCAGCGAGCACGGCCGCCTCCCACCGGGGTGGCGCCCAGCACGCGGCGCAGGCGAAGGTCGTCCTGGAGGTGGCCGACCACCTGGCGGACCAGCTCGGCCTCGTGCTCCTCCAGGTAGAAGTGGTTGCCCGGGAACGAGCGGAACTCGAAACGGCCACTGGACAGTTGGGCCCAGGCCCGGACGTCATCGGGCGGACAGTCGTGGTCCTGGTCGCCGACGTAGCCGACCACCGGGCAGCCGACCGCGGCCGGCGCCGGCGGACGGTAGGTCTCGATCAGCCCGTAGTCCGCGCTCAGTGTGGCGAGCGCGATCTCGCGCAGTTCGGGGATGTCGAGCAGGCCGGCCGTGGCGCTGCCCAGCCGGTTGACGTGGCTGATCAGCGCCTCGGCGTCCTGGTGGTCCGTTCCGGCCTCCCGCGCCAGCTGCGGCGCGGGGTGGCCGGAGACGAACAGCCGCAGCGGGCCCACCCCGTGGCGCTGCTCCAGCCGCAGCGCCACCTCGTAGGCCAGGGCGGCGCCCATGCTGTGGCCGAAGAGCGCCACCGGAGTGTCCAGGTAGGGCTGGAGTGCGTCGGCCAGTTCGTCGGCGAGCTCCTCGAGCGAGGCCGGATGCGGATCGATGAAGCGGTTGTGGCGCCCTGGGTAACAGGCTGTCAGCAGGCCTATGCCGGTTGGCAGTTGATCCGCCCAACCCCTAAAGGCACTCGGTGCGCCGCCGGCATGCGGGAAGCAGACCAACCGCATATCCGGCGCAGGCGATCCGGCCTGCACGAACGAGTCTGCATGCGCTGCTGCCATCTGATGTCCTCCGTGGCATCCACTGTCACCGAAGAATTCCGGTGCGCTCGATCGGAAAGCTATCCGGCAGCCCTATATTCTCGCCATATATCGGCCGAGCGGAATGCCGTGGGTATTACTCCCAGCCGGTGGTGTTGCCACCCGGGGCCGGGGCCGGCACGGCATTGCCGACCTGGGTGGGAGTCGTGTCGGCGACAACGCTCTGCTGCGGCCGTGCCTGTGCGGTGTCCAGCTGGGCGACGGCGCCGACAGCGGCGGCGGAGAGGAGCACAATGCAGGCGATGCGCTGGGCCAGAACGGTCACGGCGACATTCTTGAGCATGTGGGTATTTCCTTTTCTCAAAATCGCTTTTGGACCCCGCTCACGGGCGGGCCACTAGGGCCCTGCCGCACCATTCCAGGTGCTCCGTGAACTTCGTCCCCCTGTTGACTCAATTCAACACCGGTAGGGGTCCGCTGTCCCGGCTAGGAGGTGGCAAGGGGCTGTCATTGCAGCCCGTTGTCAGCTCCCGGCCAGGACGAATCAGCTCAGATGAGGAGGAATCCATCGGTCACATCGGTCAGGAGGCGGGAACGGTCACCGGGACGGTCACCACCTCGCTGCCGGCCGCCCCGTAGAGGTGGACCGAGAGCTGCCAACTGCCTGCCATCAGGAACAACTGACCCTGCGTCCGGTACTGGCCGGGGCCGGTGGCGGCGGCGGTCAGCGCGGGCATCGCGTGACCCATGCTCGGCATCAGCGCGTCCACGGTGACCTGCGACAGCTGCACCGGGCCGTGATCGCGCCGGTCGACGGTGATGTCGGCCTGGTCGGAGCCGGTGTCCGGGTGCGGCAGGCGCACCTGGACGGCGTAGTCGGGGGTCGCGGCCGCCACCTGGACAGCACGGGACCCGCCGCCGTGCGGCCAGAACATCAGCAGCAGGACGAAGGCCATCACGGCGGACCCGAGAAACGCTTGAGTACGGATGGAGGGGACGGTCATGGGGTGTCTCCGGTGACGTCGACGGTGAGGGCCACCGTGTGGATGCGGAAGCCCCGCTCGTACTGGATCCACACCGGGTAGCGGCCCGGGGCGGGGAAGGAGAAGACGAAGTGCAGCAGCGGCCCGTACTGACCCACCGTCTCGTCGGGGATGACGGCGCCGGGGACGGCCAGCGCGGCCATCGAGGCCGTCTCGTGCACATGGCCGAAGAAGTCGCTGCCGGGCGCGCGGACGAAGAGGTGGCCGGACATGCCGAGCCAGCCCTGCAGGTCGCTCTCGGGCGCCGCGGCGGTGCCCGCGTGCAGGGTGATCTCGGCCGGCCGACCGGCCACCGGCCGACTCGGGGACAGCGTGACCTGGGAGTCCTGCGCGGTGTCCAGACCCGGCTGCGGCGCGGCCGGCTGCGCAGACGTGGACGGGGCGGTGCCGCCGACGTCCAGGGTGGTGGTGAGCAGCTGGCTGCCGCTGTCGACCCGGGTGATCTCGGTCTGCACCAGGTAGTGGCCCGGCCGGGGCAGGGTGAGGCGCAGCAGCAGGTCGCCGGGCTGGACGGGGACGGGGTGCAGGTGCGCGAAGTACGTGAAGTCCTGACTGGTGATCACCGTGTGGGCGAGCGCGCCGTGGTGGACCACCAGGTCGTTGATCGGCGCGCCGCTGGCGCCGTCGCTCAGTTGGAGGTCCAGCGCGAACGCGCTCCCGGCCTGCGGGGCGGCCGGGACGGTGGAGAGCAGCTGGTCGGCGAAGGCGCGGCCGTTGGCGGTGGTGCCGTCGGCGTTGACCAGCAGCTTCTCGGTCGGCGAGCCGGCCGCATTGGTCGCCGTGAAGTCGCCCGAGAGCAGCGCGGTGGTCGAGGCGACGGTCAGCGCCACGGCCACCAACGCGGCCAGCGGCACCGCCAGTCGGCGCCGGCCGCAGACCGCGGCGGCGAAGACGCCGAGCAGCAGCAGGCCCGCGACCAGCAGCGCCGGGTAGGCGATCCGCTCCCAGGGCGCCGCGCGCGGCATCAGCACCTGGAAGGGCAGCCGCATGGTGTCCTGGCCGTCGGCCACGTCCAGCTCCCATGGACCGGTCCGGTCGACGAAGAGCGAGGCCGGGTAGGTGCCCGGTCGGCCGGGGACCAGCCGCACGGTCGCCTGCCCCTGCGTGTCGGCGCCCGGCAGGCCCTGCGAGGCCAGCACGGAGAGCGTCAACACCGCGGCGTGCACGGGGTCGTGGGCGATCACGTCGACCTGCAGCGGGCCCGGCACGGACTGCTCCTGGCGCAGCACCACGGTCAGCTCGTTGCCGCCGAAGCTGGCCGCGATCGATACGTCGGCGTACTGGCTCACGCCGTCCGCGGCCGCCGGCCCGGCCGCCGCCAGGGCGGCCAGCACCAGGAGCAGCACCAGGGCGGCGCAGCGGCGCACGGGGCGGGCGAGGCGAGCGAGTAGAGACGTGAGCGCCATGCGCACCTCCGCGGGTCGGGGCCGGGCCCCGACGACGGCGGGGGACGATTCACCCTCGCCAGCGCGTCTATACTCCGTCGATACTGCTTAGGCTCAGTAGCCCAACTTGCCTTGGCCGTTGCCGAGTTCGACCGTGATCAGGCGGTCCGAGGCTGGATCGTCCAGGCCGTCGGCGATCCGCAGGCCGCTGCCGGCCGCCGAACCGGCCACCCGGTAGCGGCTGTTCGGCGGGACGACCACCGCCAGCTCGCCCGAGCCCAGCGAGGCGGAGACCTGGCGCGGCGCGGCGGCGAACTCCAGGCTGACCCCGCCGGAGTGACTCTGGGCGTCGACCATCGGCGAGGCGAGCGCGCCGGCCTGGATCGCGCCGGAGTCGCTGAGCGCCCGCAACCGCCCCTGGGCGTCGGCGACGGTGACCGCCCCGGAGCCGGTCTGCAGCTGGAGGTCGCCCTGGAGGTGCGCCAGATCCAGCGAGGCCGAGCGGGTCTGCGCGTCCACCGACACCTGCGGCGGGACCTCGATCTCCAGCGCGACGGTGGCGGCCAGGCCGTCCAGGTCGGGCCCGGGGCTGGTGACCCGGATGCTCAGGGTGTCGCCGTCCCAGCTCTGCTCGACCTCGGGCGCGCGCAGCGTCCAGCTGCGAGTGGAGTGCACGTGCACCTGGTCCACCGGGCCCGGGCGGAGCACCACCGAGCCGTCCGGCACGTCCAGGCGCAGTGCGGTGACCCGGTGTTGGAGCCGGACGTCGTCGATCCGAGTGGTGTGGCCCAGCCAGGCCCAGCCGACCACCGCGGCCGGCACCAGCAGCACCACGGCCGTCACCGCCGCCACCGCTATCCAGGCCCGCTCACTCCCCCCGTCCCCGGTATCGCCCCCGGTATCGCCCCCGGTATCGCTCACGCCTGGACGCCCAGGAAGCGGAGGACCGCCAGGACCCGGCGGTGCTCGCCGTCGGCGACCGAGAGATTCAGCTTGGCGAAGATGTTGTTGATGTGCTTGGCGACCGCACTGTCGCCCACCACCAGCGCCTGCCCGATGCCCGCGTTGGAGCAGCCCTCGGCCATCAGCGCCAGCACCTCCCTTTCGCGGGGGGTCAGTTGGTCCAGCGGGTCGCTCTTCTTGCGCACCAGCAGCTGGGCGACCACCTCCGGGTCCAGCGCCGTCCCGCCACCGGCGACCCGGTGCAGGGCCTCGATGAACTCGGCGACATCCGCCACCCGGTCCTTGAGCAGATAGCCCACCCCGCGGGTGTTGCCGGACAGCAGGGCCGCCGCGTAGCGCTCCTCGACGTACTGCGACAGCAGCAGCACGGCCGTACCGGGCCACTTCTGACGAATCGTCAGCGCGGCACGCATCCCCTCGTCGCTGTGCGAGGGCGGCATCCGGACGTCGGTGACCACCAGCTCCGGGCGCACCTCCTCGACCAGCGCCAACAGGGCCTCGGCGTCGCCGACATCGCCGACGACCTCGATCCCGGCGGTCTGCAGCAGCTGGACGAGTCCGGCCCGCAGCAGCACGGAATCCTCGGCGATCACAGCTCGCACGGCAGCTCCACGGTGATTCTGGTCGGTCCCCCGAGGGGACTGCTGATACGGAAGGTGCCGTCCACCGAGGAGACGCGCTGGGTGAGCCCGGTAAGGCCGCTCCCCCGCGCCGGGTCGGCCCCGCCGCGCCCGTCGTCGATCACGGTCACCCGCAGGATATCCGCGGCGCGCTCCAGGTGGATGTCGGCCCGGGAGGCCTCGGCGTGCTTGGCGATGTTGGCCAGCGCCTCGGAGACCACGAAGTACGCGACGGCCTCGATGGCCGGCTCGGCCCGGCCCTCGGCCTCCGCGGAGACGTGCAGCTTGACCGGGAACGGCGCGCGGGCCGCGATCCCCGACAGCGCCGCGTCCAGGCCCTGCTCGTCCAGCACCGCCGGGTGCAGGCCGCGGACCAGGTCGCGCAGTTCGGAGAGCGCCAGCTTGGCCTCGCCGTGCACCTCGGCGAGCAGCCGCTGCACCTCGGGAGGGAAGCCGGGGTTGGTCGCCCGGGCGATACCGATCTTCATCGCCATCGCGACCAGGCGCTGCTGGGTGCCGTCGTGCAGGTCCCGCTCGATCCGGCGGCGCTCGGTGTCGGCCGCCGCCAGGACGGCGGCCCGGCTGACCGCGAGGTGATCCACCCGGCGCTGCAACTCCCGTGCCCGGTTGGGGCCGAGCAGCCTGCGGGCCCAGCGGGCATCCACCCGGGCCACCACGCCGGCCACCAGCGGAGCGGCGAACAGCAGCGCGATCCCCAGCACCCACGCGACGGCGGCCGACTCCGGCTGCGTCCGCAGACTCAGCGCGCTCGCCGAGGGCAGCAGCAGGCCGTAGCACGGCAGCAGCGCCAGCGCCGCCCCGCACGCCCAGAGCCCCAGGGTCAGCAGCGCGCCGAGCGCGGCGGCCGGCCCGGCCAGCACGTGGTAGCCGACCTGGCGCCAGAGCGCTTCGGAGCGCAGGGTCGCCACCACCGCGCGCCAGTGCGTGAGGCGCGGAGCACCCTCGGGCTGGCGCGGCAGGCGAACCGACGACAGCGCGGCCAGCCGGCTTCGCTGCAGCCTGGTCAGCAGCGGGACGCAGGTGACCAGCAGCACCGCGACGACGGCACCGAAGACCACCGTCGCCAGCAGCATCACGGTCAGGCTCACCGACAGCGGCGCGGCGGTCAGCCCCAGCAGCAGCGGCGCCAACGTGGCCACCACCCCCGCCGCATGCAGCGGCACCCCCGCGACGACGAACGCGGTATCCCGCCACACCCCCGCCGACCACGGCAGCCGCCCGACCGCCCACCGCGCGCGCAGGCGGCGGGCGGTGGGCGCGGTGGCAGACATGACGATCAGTCTAGTACGCACTACTGACAGCACCGGCGGGAAAGCGTGTCTGGCCGACCACCCGCGCTGGACCGTGCACCGGACACCTCCGTGAACATCCGCGGAGCAGCACTAGCCCTGCCCGGCCGCTAGCCCTGCCCGGCCGCCGTGAAGGAGCGGATCGGGATGCCGACGTCCTCGAGCCCGGAGTAGTCGACGACCTCCCAGTGTTCGGCGACCTTGCCGTCGACCAGGCGGAACTGGTCGGAGGTGTGCATCAGCAGGGCTTTGCCGGTCGGGCCCCGGCCGCGCGAGGAGCCGGTGAAATGGCCGCGCCAGGTGGCGAACACCATCACGCGGTCGCCCGAGGCGAGCACCTGGTCAACGGTCGCGGTCAGGTCGGGGTACCGGGCGAAGTTGCCGGCGAAGTACTCCTTGAACGCCTCGACTCCGTTGGGGACCGCGGGCATCTGGGCATTGTGGTGGATGTAGTGCTGTTCGTAGTAGGCGTCGGCGCGCTCCAGACGGTGCTCGCACAGCACCTCCCGGTAGGCCGCCAGGATGACGGCGGCGTTGGCCTCCTCGGTGGCACTGTGCGGACCGAGCAGCTGCGGCCGGTCCGGGCCCGGCCCCTGGCGGGCGGTCATGCCGAAGGTCCGCAGGATCGAGTAGTCGACGACGGCCCAGTGCTCGACGACCAGGCCGTCCCGAAGTCGGAACAGCTCGCTGGTGTGCAGCTCCAACTCCCTGCCGCCGGCGGGTTGTCCGGCGAGCGGTCCGCGCTGGGTGCCGCGCCAGATCAGGAAGGCCATCACCCGGTCGTTGTCGGCGACCATGACGTCCAGGGTCACCGTGAGGTCCGGGAAGCCCTGGAGCAGCTCCTGCCAGAAGTCGTGCAGGCCGGTCGGTCCGGGCGAGACGCGCGGGTCGTGCTCCAGATGGCCCGGCGCGTAGAACTCGTCGAGCCGGTCGAACCCATGCCCGGCGTGCATCTCGTTCACCAAGCGGCGGACCGACCTGGCGTTACGGTCTGTGTCCGGTCCCGTACTGGACTTCCTGGTCACCGTCTTACCTGCCTCAACGTCGTCGATACGGTCTGCTCGGCCAGGATCGCCGCCGGGCCTCCAGGAGTGTTCAAGGAGTGTTCAAGGCGCCGTGAAAACGGTCGGTCAGTCAGTCGACCGCGGTGAGGGCCTGGGTGAACTGTGCGGCGTACAGCCGGGCGTAGGCGCCCTGGGCGTCGAGCAGGTCCTCGTGGGTGCCCTGTTCGACGATGCGGCCGGACTCCATCACCAGGATCACGTCGGCGTCCCGGACGGTGGAGAGGCGGTGGGCGATGACGAAGCTGGTCCGGCCCTGGCGCAGCGACTGCATGGCCTGCCGGATGAGCACCTCGGTACGGGTGTCCACCGAGCTGGTCGCCTCGTCCAGGATCAGGATCGCGGGGTTCGACAGGAAGGCGCGGGCGATGGTGATCAGCTGCTTCTCACCGGCGCTGACGCCGGAGGTGTCGCCGCTGAGGACGGTGTCGTAGCCGGCGGCCAGGGTCCGCACGAAGTGATCCACGTGGGTGGCCTGGGCGGCGGCGACGACCTCGTCGTGGGTGGGGTCCTCGGCGCCGTAGGCGATGTTCTCGGCGATGGTCCCGCCGAAGAGCCAGGCGTCCTGCAGGACGACGCCGAAGTTCGAGCGGAGGTCGTCACGCGACATCGCGGCGATGTCCACGCCGTCGAGGACGATGCGGCCGGCCGTGACGTCGTAGAACCGCGTGATCAGGTTGACCAGAGTGGTCTTGCCGGCGCCGGTGGGCCCGACGATGGCCACCGTCTGACCGGGCTTGACCGCCAGCGAGAGGCCCTCGATCAGCGGTGAGCCGGGGGTGTAGTCGAATGAGATGTCCTGGAACTCGATGTGGCCGCGGACCAGGCCGGGCTTGGCCGGCTCGAGCGGGTCGGGCTGCTGCTCCGGCTCGTCGAGCAGGGCGAAGACGCGTTCGACGGAGGCGACTCCGGATTGGATCACGTTGGCCATGCTCGCGGCCTGGGTGAGCGGCGCGCTGAACTGCCGTGAGTACTGCATGAACGCCTGCACGTCGCCGATGGACAGGGTGCCGGAGGCGACCCGCAGACCGCCGATGACGGCCATCAGGACGTAGTTCAGGTTGCCGATGAACATCGTCGCGGGCTGGATCGCGCCGGCGATGAACTGGGCCTTGAAACCGGTCGTGCGCAGCGCCGTGTTGTGTTCGTCGAAGGTCTCCATGGCCTCCTCCTGGCGACCGAAGAGATTCACCAGGGAGTGGCCGGTGTACATCTCCTCGATGTGGCCGTTGAGACGTCCGGTGATGGCCCACTGCCGGCCGAACTCGGCGCGCGAGCGCTTGCCCACGATGGTCGCCACGTAGATGGAGACCGGCACGGTCACCAGCGCGATCAGGGCGAGCAACGGCGAGATCAGGCACATGACGACCAGCACGCTCACGACCGTCAGCAGGGAGTTGACGACCTGACTGAACGTCTGTTGAAAGGTCTGGCTGACGTTGTCGATGTCGTTGGTGACCCGGCTGAGCACCTCGCCGTGCGGCTGCCCGTCGAAGTAGCGCAGCGGCAGGCGGGAGAGCTTCGCCTCGGCCTGTTCCCGCAGGCGGAAGATCGAGCGCTGCACGATCACCGCGGTCACGCGTCCCTGCGCGAGGATCAGTAGCGCGGCGACGACGTACACGGCCAACGCGAGGAGCAGGATGTTGCCGACCTGGTCGAAGTCGATTCCCTGGCCGGGCACGGCGTGCAGCGCGGTCAGGGCATCGGCCTGGGCGCGGTGGCCCTGGTCGCGCAGTTCCTGGGCGGCCTGGGCCGTGGTCGTACCGGCTCGCAGGTGGCCGCCGACGGCGCCGGCGAAGATGAGGTCGGTGGCGTGGCCGAGGATCTTCGGACCGATGACCGACAGGGTGACGCTCGATGCGCAGATGAGCAGGGAAACCGCCACCAGTGTTCGTTCGGGACGCAGAATGGCGAACAGGCGACGGCTGCTGCCTCGGAAGTCCCTTGGCTTCTCAGCCTTCTGACGACTCATAATTGCCTGCCCTCGTTTTCTTTCGTCAGCATCAGACAGCCTCGCTATCGACAAGTTGGGAGAGCGCGATCTCCCGGTAGGTCTGGTTGGTGTTCATCAGTTCGTCGTGTGTTCCGGTGCCGACAACCCGCCCCTCGTCCAGGACGACGATGCAGCCGGCGTCGCGGACCGTGCTGAGCCGCTGGGCGACGATGACGGTCGTGGCGCCGGCGGTCTCGCGGGCCAGGGCGCTGCGCAGGGCGGCGTCGGTGGCGTAGTCGAGGGCCGAGAAGGAGTCGTCGAAGAGGTAGATCCGGGGCTGGTGGACCAGGGCGCGGGCGATCGCGAGCCGCTGGCGCTGGCCGCCGGAGACGTTGGTGCCGCCCTGGGAGATCGCGGTCTCCAGCCCGTCCGGCATCTGCTCGACGAAGTCACGGGCCTGGGCGATCTCCAGGGCCCGCCAGAGTTCCTCGTCGGTGGCGTCGGGCTTGCCATAGCGCAGGTTCGAGGCGACGGTTCCGGAGAACAGGAACGGGCGCTGTGCCACCAGCGTGACGGCCGAGGAGATGGCCTCGGGGGCGAGGGTGCGCACGTCGCAGCCGTCGATGCTGACGGTCCCGTCGGTGGCGTCGACCAGGCGCGGAATGAGGTTGAGCAGGGTGCTCTTCCCGCTGCCGGTCGGGCCGACGATCGCGGTGGTCCGGCCCGGGCGGGCGATCAGGTCGATGCCGCTGAGCACCGGCTGTTCGGCCCCGGCGTAGCGGAACTCCACACCCCGCAAGTCGAGTTCACCTGCTCCGGAGGGCGTGGCCGGCTGGGAGGGACGCCTGATGCTGGGCTCGGTGTCGATCACCTCGATGATCCGCTCGGCACAGACCGCGGCCCGCGGGACGGACATCATCATGAACGTGGCCGTCATGACGGACATCAGGATCAGCACCAGGTAGGTGAGGAAGGCTGTCAGCGATCCCACCTGCATGGCGCCGGAGGCGATCCGATGCCCGCCGAACCAGAGGACCGCCACGGAGGAGCCGTTCATCACCAGCAGGACGGTCGGGTACATCAGCGCCATCAACCGGCCGACCCGCAGATTGGCGACCGACAGCTCCGTGTTGATCTTGGCGAAGCGCCGCTGCTCGCGCCGGTCCCGGACGAAGGCCCGGATCACCCGGACGCCGCTGATCTGCTCGCGCAGCACCAGGTTGACGTGGTCGATGCGGGTCTGCATGACGCGGAACTGCGGCCCCATCCGGCTGACGATCACCGCGACAGCGGCGGCCAGGGACGGCACCGCGATGAGCACGATGACCGCGATCCCGGAGTCCTGCCGCAACGCCATGGCGATGCCGCCGATGCAGGTGAGCGGGGCCACGACCATCAGCGTGAGGGTCATCTGCACCAGCGTCTGGACCTGTTGGACGTCGTTGGTGCTGCGAGTGATCAGCGAGGGCGTGCCGAAGTGGTTCAACTCGTGGGCCGAGAAGCTCTGCACGCGGGCGAAGACAGCCGCCCGTACGTCGCTGCCGACGCCGACGGCGATCTGCGAGCCGAGGTAGACGGCGATCAGTGAGCAGAGCATCTGCGCCGCGGACACCGCGGTCATCAGGGCGCCGCTTCGCACGATGAAGGAGGTGTCGCCGATGACGACGCCCTTGTTGATGAGATCCGCGTTGAGGGCGGGAAGGTAGAGCGTGGCCAGAGTCTGGGCTAACTGGAGCAGGAGCACCAGAGTGATGGCTCCCCGATAGGGCGCCAGGTGGGTACGTAGCAGTCGGATCAGCATGGGCAGTCTCCCGGATGCTTGGTCAGGGTTGCGGCGGATGCGCCGGCGGCAGGCCGAGTTCGATGGAGAAGCGCTCGACGGCGGCGATCAGGAATTGCCGGATCGCCGGCTCGTCGGCCGGGTCCACCGGCTCGAACAGGACGTCGAACCTCTCGGAGAGTTCACCGGCGGACATCGCGAGTCGCTGCCGGCCCGCCTCGGTGAGGAACAGGCGGACCACCCGTCGGTCGGTCTCCGAGCGGCGCCGCTCGATCAGCCCGTCCTTCTCCATGGTGTCCACCACGCCGGTCAGGGTCGGGGCCGCGACCATGGCGACCCGCGCGATGTCCTTTGAGGTCTGGCCGTCCTCGCTGTCGAGCTGGCGCAGGACGTTGAACGCCGTCCATCCGATGCCGAGGCGGTCGTTGAGCAGTCGCAGCCACACGCTGCCGGACAGTCTGGCGGCATGAGCGAACAGCTGCCCGAGTGAGGTGTCACTGAACGGCTCGTCGTCGGGGGTCGCCCCTTCGTTATAGTTCATTGCCTAATGATTAGGCTATGAAGTTCTTAAGTCAAGCCGATGCCGGACCCGTGCAGCGCCGTGTCGGCCGGGCGCGCCGGCGGTGCGTCCAGCGTGATGGTGGTCGTACGCGACCGACCGCCACCCCAAGCCGGCCGGACCTCCAGCAGCTCTGGCCGAGCTGCCACCACAAGCAGCAGCGGCACCGACGAGGTCGTGCTGACCACGTCGTCGAGGAAGTCCAGCAGCACCCCGTTGTCCCAGTGCACGTCGTCCAGGACCGCCACCAGCGGCCGCACGGCCGCCATCTGCTGCAGCGCTCCCCGGTACGCGGCCAGGCTCTCCGAGCCCGGCCCGGCGTCGGCCCCGAGCCCGCCCCGGCGCGCCGCGCCGGCCGGGGACCTGACGATCTCCGCAAGGGCGGCCAGCCCCTGGCCGACGCTGGGCGGCGGAGTGCGGCCGACCAGGCACCGGACGGCTCCCTCGTCCTTGCGGAGCATGCTCCGGAACTCGGAGATCAGGCGGCTCTTGCCGCTGCCGGGTGCGCCCAGGATGGTCACCAGGTGGGGTTCCCGGCGGCGCTGGGTCAGCCGGAGCACGCTGCGCAGCATCTCCAGCTCGGGGCCGCGGTCGACCAGGCTGACCGGTGGCGCGGCGGCCGGCGGCGAGGTGCCCGGCGGCGCCCCGGTGCGCACCGAGGTGCGCACCGGGGAGGCGACCGGCCGGAAGGCCACGGCCGGGGTTCGCGCCGCCGGCCCGGTGCCGGACAGGTCCAGCGCCGGGTCCTGGTTCAGGATCGCCTGCTCCAGGCTCCGCAGGGTCCGGCCAGGCTCCAGGCCCAACTGGTCGAGCAGTCGCGACCGGTGGCGGCGATAGACGGTCAGCGCGTCGACCTGGCGACCGCAGCGGTACAGCGCCAGCATCAGCAGGCCGCACATCCGCTCCCGGGTCGGGTCGAGGTCGACCGCGACCTCCAGCTCCCAGGCGGCCTCATGATGGCGGCCGGACGCCAGGAGGGCTTCGAAGCAGTCCTCCCAGGTGGTCATCCTGGCGCTCTGCAGGCCGGCCAGCTCCGGCCAGCGGACCCCGGACTCCTGCAGGTCCTGCAGCGCGGAGCCGCGCCACAGGGCGAGCGCCTCCCGCAGCAGACGGGCCGCCGACTCCGGAGAACCGGCGGCCAGCTCCGCCTGCCCCTGCTGTGCCAGACGCCGGAAGTGGCTCAGGTCCACACCGTCGGGATCAAGCCTCAGCAGGTAGCCGGGCGCCCGGCTGAGCAGCTCCGCATGGGCCGTGCCGATGTCGCCGGCGGCCAGGGTCGCCCGCAGCGCGGAGACGGCGTTCTGCAGCACTTTGCGCGCCGTCGGCGGCGCGTGGTGCGGCCAGAGCGCCTTTACCAGGTCGCTGGTGGCCACCACACGGTTGGCGTGCAGCAGCAGCAGGCCCAGGACCGCGCGCTGGCGGATCCCGCTCAGCGGCAGGCGCGCGCCGTCGCCGCCCGTGACCTCCAGGGGCCCGAGCACCCGGAACCGGGGTGAGGGCTCGCTCGGGGCGGGCGGGTTCACTAGTCGTCCAACACGGGTGCCGACTCGTCCCAGGACTGCAGCAGGCGCCGGTCCACCTTGCCGGCCTGCGTCAGCGGCAGTTCGGGGTGACGGACGACACGAACGGGGGCGTGCAGCGGCGACAGCGCCTGCGCGACGTGCTTGCGCAGGACCTCGGCGGTGCAGACGGCGCCGGGGCGCATGACCACCGCGGCATGGACGTGCTCCAGCCGGTCGTCGTCCCGCATCGGGTAGACGCACGCGTGCACGACGTCCTGATGGGTCATCAGGGCCAGTTCCACCGAGGCCGGGTAGATCTTCGTGGCACGGGACTTGATGAGGTCGTTCATCCGCCCGACCAGGTACAGGTAGCCCTCGGCGTCCTGGTAGCCCAGGTCCCCGGTGTGCAGCCACCCGTCACGCAGGGTACGCGCGGTCAGCTCCGGGTCTCCCAGGTAGCCGGCCATCATGTTCGGTGAACGGAACCAGACCTCGCCGGTGCGGCCCCGCGGGAGGACCTGTTCCGTGTCGGGGTCGCAGATCCGCAGGTCGACCTCGGGATACGGGCGGCCCACACTGGCGAGCAGCTCCGGCCGTTGATGGTCGGCGGGGCTCAGCAGGGTGATCCGGCCGCCCTCACTGGTCCCGTAGTTCTGCATCAGCGCGGCGCCGAACGTACGGACGGCCTCCGCCAGCCGGCCGGGCGCCGCCGGGCAGCCGCTGTACATCAGCTGGCGCAGCGAGGAGACGTCGGTGCCCGCGAGCTCCGGCTGGTCGAGCAGGGCATAGAGCTGCGGGACCGACATGTAGGTGCCGGTGACTCGCTCGGCCTCGATGGCGCGCAGCGCCTGGGCCGGGTCGAAGCGCTCGTGCAGCACGACGTTGCCGCCCGCGCCGATCACGATGTCCAGGATCACCCCGACGGCGTGGCTGACCGGGGTGGCCACCAGGAAGGTGATCGTGCCCACGCTCGCGAGCGTGGGGTAGGCGGAGAGCACCGTGCTGTTCCAGGCGGTGAAGGACTGGCAGATCCCCTTGGGCTCTCCGGTACTGCCACTGGTGTACGTCACCACGGCCGGGTCCGGCGCGGCGAACGCGGGCGGCTCGCTCCACTCGGCGCCGGACGCCGTGGTGAGGTCCGTGATCCCCGCGCCACACGCTCCGAAGCCGGCCAGCCGGATCGGGCGGTCCAGCAGCCGGACCGCCTCGCGCCCCTGGTCGGCGTGGGCCGGGTCGACCAGCAGGAGGTCGGCCGCGCTGTCGCGCAGTGCCTGCGCCTGCGCCACGGCGGGGAGTTGCGGGGCCGACGGCCCGGGGTTCGTCGAGCGCACGTGCACGACGGTGACTCCCAGCAGGTGGGCCGCGTAACGGGCGGTGAGCGCCAGGGGGCTGTTCGCCTCCGTCAGCAGGCCGACCGTGGATTGCGACCCGATCCCGAGCAGGCGCAGGCCCTCGGCGGTACGGATGATGCTCTGGCGGAACTCCAGCGCGCTGACCCAGACTCCCTGCCAGAGCAGCACGGCGTCGTCGCCGCGCTGCTCCAGGGTCGCCAGGATGGCCGCGACGTAGTGTTTGTCTGCGTACAGCGACGCTGTGGAGCCGCCGGAAGGATGTGCTGTCACTGCGTTCCAATCGTGGGCGACGGTGGTGCGGACCACCGGATCGTCCCGGACCCACCTCAAAAGCCGTTGGTGTCGACCTGGGAACGCAGCGGGCGGCCCTGCTCAGGCGGCGATCCGCGGGGGGCGCACGGTCCGCGGGATGTCGAGCTCGCGCCAGATCTGGTCGAGCGCCTCGGCGAGCTTCTGAACGTCGCTGGCGGTGTGCACGGCGCCGGGCGCCACCCGCAGGATCTCCGCGCCGGTGCGCACGCTGGGGGCGTTGATGGCCTGGACGTAGTCGCCATGACGGCCGAGCAGCAGGGCGGATGCCTTGCGGCAGGTGGCGTCGTCGCCGACGAAGATCGACACGATGTGGGACTGGTCGGAGACGAACGGGATGTCCCGCTCGTCGAGCAGCCGGTGGAGCAGCTGGGCGTTGGCCGCCAGCCTGGAGCGCTCGACGTCCGAGGAGCGCAGGTACTGGACGGCGGCCAGCGCGCCGGCCGCGATGGCGGGCGCCAGCGAAGTGGTGAAGATGAAGGAGCGGGAGAAGTTCCGGACCGCCTCGATCAGCATCCTCGGTCCGGCGATGTAGCCGCCGGCGGTGCCGTAGCCCTTGGCAAGGGTGCCCATGACGACGGTGAACTCGTCGGCCAGGCCCTCGCGAGCGGCGATCCCCGCGCCTTCGGGCCCGTACATGCCGACGGCGTGCACCTCGTCGATGTAGGTGGTCGCCCCGTGGAGCTTGGCGATTCGGGCGATCTCCGCCAGCGGCGCGACGTCACCGGACATCGAGTAGACCGACTCCAGGACCACCAGCTTCGGGCGCGCGGGGTCTGCGGCGGCCAGCAGCTGGTGGAGGTGGGCGGTGTCGTTGTGGCGGAAGATCTTCTTCTCGGCGCCGCTGTGGCGCAGTCCGTCGATGATGGAGGCGTGGTTCAGCTCGTCGGAGAAGACCAGGCAGTCGTCCTTGCGGCCGGCGAGCACCGACAGCGCGCCGTCGTTCGCCGTGTACCCGGAGCTGAAGATCAGGGCGGCCTCCTTGCCGTGCAGTGAGGCCAGCTCGTGCTCCAGCAGAACGTGGTAGTGGTTGGTTCCGCCGATGTTCCGCGAGCCGCCCGAACCCGCCCCGAATTCGTCGACGGCCTGCTTCATCGCGGCCAGGACACTCGGATTCTGACCCATTCCGAGATAATCGTTGCTGCACCAGACACTGACCTCCGAGGAACTGCCGTCGTACCGGTCCCGCGCGACGGCGCTGGGAAAGCGCCCGGCGATACGGTCGATTTCGAGAAACTCGCGCCGCTGGCCGTTCATCTCATCCAGCTGCTGCGCGAAGAAGTCCATCAGGTCGGTCATGGATTCCAACTCCCTTGAGGAAGACTGTGATTGGTTTCTTTGGTCGATCTGCGGCCCACCCTAGAAGGCGCCCCCGGCGGCTGTACAGGCCGGTTATCCCGGCTGCGTCCACTGTCCGGTAATCGGCGCTCCATCGGAGGGCCAAGGAGAGCCGGTTACCGGACGAATACCGGCGGGTGGAAATCCGCGACCCACACCGGGGCCGACTCGTGGGATGCTCCTTGTGCCCAATTCGGGCCCTTTCCGTTCGGGTGAGCGAGGATTGCCATGTCTATTTCGGTCGCGGCGATATTGGCCGACACGGCGGCGCGCAGGCCGGAGCACCCGGCCCTCGTGTGCGGGGCGCAGCAGGTGTCGTACGGCGAACTGTGGACCCGGTCCGGGCAGTACGCCGCGGTGCTGCACGAGCAGGGAGTCGGCCCCGGGGACAAGGTCGCCCTGCTGCTCGGCAACACGGCGCACTTCCCGATGGCCTACTTCGGCGTGCTGGCGCTGGGCGCGGTCGTCGTACCGGTGAACGCGCTGCTCAGGGCGGACGAGATCGACTACGTCCTGCGCGACTCGGGGGCGAAGGCACTGGTGTGCGCCGCGCCGCTGCTGGAGCAGGGTCTGCCCGCCGCCGAATCGGCCGACGTCGCGGTGCTCACCGTGCTGGAGGAGGGCGACGTCGGCCGGCCACGACTGGACGTGCTGGCCGAGCGGGCCGTGCCGATCGACCGCCCGGTGCCCTGCCGGCCGCAGGACGTCGCACTGATCCTCTACACCTCGGGGACCACCGGCCACCCCAAGGGGGCGATGCTGACGCAGCTCAACATCGTCATGAACGTCACCGTCTCGATGCTCTCGCCGTTCGACCTCGGCGCGGACGACGTGGTGCTGGGCTGCCTCCCGCTCTTCCACACGTTCGGCCAGATCTGCGGCATGGCCACCACCTTCCGGGCCGGCGCGACCCTGGCGCTGATGGAGCGGTTCGACGGCCCCGGGGCGCTCGACCTGATGGTGGCTCGCGACTGCACCGTGTTCATGGGGGTGCCGACGATGTACCTCGCCCTGCTCGACGCGGCGGCGGCCGACCCGCGGCGGCCGGCCCTCGATCGGGCGTTCTCCGGCGGGGCCTCACTCCCCGTCAAGATCCTGCAGGAGTTCCAGCAGGTGTTCGGCTGCGAGATCTACGAGGGGTACGGCCTGACCGAGACCTCGCCCGTGGTCGCCTACAACCAGCGGGCCTGGCCGTGCCGGCCCGGCACCGTGGGGCGGCCGATCTGGGGGGTGGAGGTCGAGATCGCCCGCGCCGAAGTGGAGGAGCGGATCGAACTGCTGCCCACCGGCGAACTCGGCGAGGTCGTCATCCGGGGCCACAACGTGATGGCCGGGTACCTCAACCGGCCCGAGGCCACCGCCGAGGCGATCGTGGACGGCTGGTTCAGGTCGGGCGACCTGGGCCGCAAGGACGCCGATGGCTACCTGTCCATCGTCGACCGCAAGAAGGACATGGTGCTGCGCGGCGGGTTCAACGTGTATCCACGGGAGGTCGAGGAGGTGCTGGTGCACCACCCGGCCGTCGCCCAGGTCGCGGTCGTCGGACTCACTCACGAACGCCACGGCCAGGAGGTCTGCGCGGTCGTGGTGGCCAGGCCCGGTTTCCGGCCCGGACCCGAGCTCGCCGAGGAGATCGTCGCGTGGGGCAGGACCCGGCTCGCCGCGTACAAGTACCCGCGCAACGTGGAGTTCGTCGACGCCTTCCCGCTGGGGCCCAGCGGGAAGGTCCTCAAGCGCGAGCTCGTCGCCCGCCTCACCGCGTGAGCGGGGCCGGCCGTGCTCAGATCAGGAGTCGGCGGCGCGCTGCAGCTGGGCGAGCGTGTCCACGTACTTGATCAACAGGCGGGCGAACTCGAGTCGCTCCTGGTCCGGCCACTCCTCGGTGATCCGCTCGTAGGAGGCCCGCTGGTGGTCGCGGAAGCCCCTGAGCATCTCCTCGCCCGCCTCGGTGAGCCGCAGGATGGTGCGGCGGCCGTCGAGCTGGGAAGCGACGCGGAGCAAGCAGCCGGCCGAGATGCAGTCGGAGACCATCCGGCTGGCCACCGAGGGGTCGACGGCGAGCCGCTCGCCGATCACACCGACCGTGATCTCCTGGCCGTCCTGGGCCGCGCCCTCCTGGACGATATTGAGCACCAGGGTCCTGGTGAGGTCCTTCGGGGCGACCTTCTTCACGACGTTGAGCGCCGCGTTGCGCCGCAACCGGGAGAACGCCGGCCCAACCGCGTCGAGAAGCTCGTCGGCTCGGGACGAGCTCTGCTGCTGCGGCGTGGTCTCCATAGCTCTCCATTCTAGGCGAGTCGATGACTGGTCGAACATCTGCAGGACGACAAGTGATTGCTGATTGACAAGCATGTGGAAGAGTACATGCATACATCGTTTTCGAGGTCCAGACCGGTCAACGCGGCGTACATGCTGAGCCCCGCCTCGGTGAGCTGCTTGCGGGCCGCATCGACGCCGTCGGGCGAGACATGGGCGCACGGCGGCCGGGGCGGCATGGCCTTGGCTCCGCGCCTGGTCATCGCCAGAACCGGGTCGGTCTCTTGGGAAAGAGCTCGGCCCAGAGCAGCGACTCCGCCCGGCTGAGGGAGCTCTCGGGACACAGCCTCTCGGGGTGCCCCGCGGGAGGCCCCTGGAGCAGGGCGCGGTGGTCATCCGGGTGGCACGACGCCTCGGGCAGGTGCAGCACCCCGTAGGCGACGATGGCCCGCCCCACCGGGCACAGGCAGCGTTCGAAGATCAGCGTCCAAAACCGTCCCATCCGTCCTCCCCATCGCTCCCGGGCACTGTGGGGGGCCGGTCTGAAGGCTCGTTCGAACGCCTCTGAATCGCCAGAGCATCCCGACTGCCCGCCAGCGGCTTCAGACCGCTCCGACGGTTCTTCGAGATCGCCGGGCCAGCGTTCGGGTCGGCGCGCAGAAGCGCCCATCCACGGCAGAAGGAGAGGCAGTCATGGCGGACGAGAGGTTGCTGGGGACTTGGACCACTGTGCTGGACGACAGTGGCAAGTCGGTGGTCGGCCTGGTCGCGTTCACCGGCGACGGCGCGGTGGTGTCGACCCAGGTGAACACCAAGAACATCGGTCTGGGGAACTGGGAGAGCACCGGCCCCGACGCCTTCTCGTACAACTTCCACATCCTGGCGGTGAACGAGGAGGGCGTGCACGTCGGAGAGGCACACATCCGCGTCGAGGCGGCCCTGCTCCCCGATGGCAGTTGGGAGGGCACCGGCGGTGCCAACTTCTACGACCCGCAGGGCAAGCTCCTGCGCGGCCACGACGGGGCCAAGGTGACGGCCCGCAAGTTCGGCATCGACAAGTAGCCGCACGCCGACCGTGCGGACCGGCCGGCGTCCGCCGGGACGCCAGCCGGGCGCTCATCTGGAGGGATCATGCTGCGCGACCGACTCCAGGGCGATCTCGTCCTGCCGTCCGACCCGGGCTATCCGTTCGCCCGGCAGCTACAGAACACCGAGTACGACACGGTCTCGCCCCGCGCCATCGCGTACTGCGAGAGCGCCGAGGATGTCCGCGCCTGCCTCGCCGATGCCCAGGAGCAGGGATACCGGGTGCATCTGCGCAGCGGCGGGCACAGCTTCAACGGGTGGTCCACCGGCTCGGGCCTGGTGGTCGACGTGTCCCGGATGAACCGGGTGCTCGCCCTGGGATCGACCGTCCGACTCGGCGCGGGCGCCCAGTCGCTGGACGCGCTGGACGTCCTGAAGCGCCAGGGGCGGCAGATCGTCACTGGCACCTTCCCCACCGTCGCCGCGGCCGGCTTCCTCACCGGAGGCGGCATCGGCTGGCAGACCCGGATGTTCGGGGTCGGCTCCGACCGGATCGTCGGGGCCGACGTGGTGCTGGCCGACGGCCGGTTCGTCCACTGCTCGGCGACCGAGGAGCCCGATCTCTACTGGGCGCTGCGCGGCGGGGGCGGCGGCAGCTTCGGCGTGGTCACCGAGTTCGAGGTGCGGCCGATCGACGCCCCCGAGATGACCGGCTTCGAAACGCTGTGGGAGTACCGGGACGCGCCGGAGCTGCTCGCAGCCTGGCAGGACTGGTGCGTGGCCGGGCCCGACGAGCTGGGCACCTCCCTGGTCGTACTGCCCGGCATGTTCGGGCCGGCCGGGCTCCCGGTAGTGAAGATCTGGGGCGTCCATCTGGGATCCAGCCGCGAACTGGAGTGCCTGCTCGACGAGTTGGCCGAGCGGGCCGGGGCCAAGCCGATGATCCGCGAGGTGCGCCCGCGCGGGGCGTATGCGGACGTGATGCACGAGGCGCTGTGCGACTCCAAGACGGTCGAGCAGTGCCACCGCACCGGGACCAACCCGGTCGCGCAGGGCCATCGCCACCCCTACACCCGCCAGAGCTACCGTTTCACCGCACGGGCGGCCTCCGTCGCCGAGGCATCGGCGCTGTTGGAGGCTTGGGACCCGTCGATCGAGCGGGAGCGCTACCTGTTGTGCATCGCGGTCGGCGGCGCCGCCAACCGGATCGACCCGACCGAGACCGCGTACGCCCACCGCGACGCGCGCTTCCTGGTCGGCTATCAGATCGCCAGCCGCGAGCCCGAGCCGTCCGCCGGGACCGCGGCCGAGCTGACCGCCTGGGCCGACCGCTGCGAGGCCGCGCTGGCCCCGCTGGGCTGCGGCTCCTACATCAACTTTCCCAGCTCCCGGGTGCCGCAGGACTGGGAGAGCGCCTACTACGGCCGGAACGCGGCCCGGCTGCGCGAGGTGAAGCGGACCTACGACCCGTACGAGTTCTTCCGGCACCGGCAGAGCATCAGCAGCCAGGCCCCGCAAAGTGGGGCCGGCTCATGAGGAAGGAAGGCACATGAAGACGGAACTGCGGGACAAGGTGGTCCTGGTGACCGGCGCCTCCTCGGGCATCGGCCGGGCGACCGCGATGGCGTACGCACAGGAGGGCGCCAGGGTCGCGATCACCTACCACGGCAATCGGGAGGGCGCGGAGCTGACGGCCGACCGCGTCAAGGAGGCCGGCGGCACTCCCCTGGTGGTTCGCTACGACCTGGCGGACGTGCGCTCGATCCGGGACGCGGTCGGCGAGGTGGGGCGGGAATGGGGCGGCATCGATGTACTGGTGGCCAATGCCGTGGTGTGGAGCGAGGCGATCCCCCGACCCGGTCGACCCGTACCGCGATTCGAGGACGTCCCACCCGAGCAGTGGCAGGAGGTCCTGCACACCTCGCTGGAGGCGGCCTTCCACACTCTTCAGAGCGCGCTCCCGGTGATGCGCGGGCGGGAGTGGGGCCGGGTGGTGCTGATCGGTGCGGGGCTGGCCGACACCGGCAAGCCCGGCGCCGGCGCGTACGGCGCCGGCAAGTCCGGCCTGTTCGGCCTGATGCGCAGCCTGGCTTGGGAGTTGGGGCCGGAGGGGATCCTGGTCAACATGGTCGTACCCGGCCAGACCGCGACCGAGACCGTCCGCGCCAACGTCCCGCCCGGCTTCCTGGAGGAGAAGGGGCGCAGTCTCCCGTCCGGGCGCATGTCGCAGCCCGAAGACGTCGCGCGCGCCGTGGTCTTCCTTGGATCCGCGGCGAACGGCAACATCAACGGCGAGACCCTGCGGGTCACCGGAGGCGCCTGACCTCGGCCTGGTCGCTGATGGCCCATGCGGTGGACGAGTCGACGAGACCACCACCCCGATCCGGACCATCGCCCCAAGGCTCCTGGACGTCTCTTCGAGAGCGGCCGGAGAGGCTGACGGCCATGGAGATTCGCAGCCTCGACGGAGACGACCCGAGCACGGTCGCCGCCCTGCTCCCGGGCTTTCGGGAGACCATGAGCGTGGAACTGCCCGGTGACCCACCGGTGACCGAGGCCCTGCTGGCCAGACTGCTGCAGCGTCGGCACGGCGCCGACCGGATCCTGCTGGTCGGCTACCTCGACGGACAGCCCGCAGGGTGCCTGAAGCTGGGCATCGACCTGGCCGATCCGGCCGGGCCCGGGCACGGTTCGCTCTGGGTGTTCCCGGGGTCCCGGCGCCGGGGCTGCGGGCGGGCCCTGCTCGCCGCCGCCGGCGCCGAACTGCGCGCCCGCGGTCGGACATCGCTACTGCTGGACGCACCGGCGGGCCCGGCAGCTCGGGCCTTCGCCGACCAGGCGGGCGCCGAGCGGACCGGCACCGCGCTGCGCAGCCGGCTGCTGCTGGCCGGTCCGGCCCGGACGGTGATCGAGTCCGCGGCCGGCCAGCCGGTACCCGACTACCGCCTGGTCCACTGGACCGGGGCCTGTCCGCAGGAGCTCGTCGCCTCCTACGCCGACGCCTGGGGCGCACTGGACGCACCGGTCAACGGGCAGGCCAGGCCGCGCGATCCGTCCCCCGCCGACGTGCGGGCCCGCGAGGCGGAGGCGGTCCGGGCGGGCCACCGGCTGTACGGGGTGGCCGCGCTGGCCCAAGGCGGCGACCAGGTCGTCGGGTACGGAACGCTCTTCGTGCGGGACGGGCCGATGGCCGACACCGGCGAGGTGCTCGTCCTTCCCGAGCACCGCCGCCGCTCCCTCGCCACCTGGCTCAAGGCCGACCTGCTGCTCAGCGCGGCCCGCGCCAACTCAGGGCTCGCCCTGGTGCAGGTGTTCAACTCCACCTCCAACACCGCGGTCGTGGCGCTCAACCGCAAGCTCGGCTTCACCACCGACTCGACCTGGGACACCTACGCGCTCACGCTCTGACCCGCCCTGCCCCAACACGAGAGGGACGACACATCCGATGAGTTCCGACGAAGCACCCGTACTGATCGTGGGTGGCAGCCTGGTCGGCCTGTCGACCGCGCTCTTCCTCGCCTACCACGAGGTGCCGTGCACCCTGGTGGAGCGCCACCCCGGCACCTCGGTGCACCCGCGCGCGGTGGGCTACTACCCGCGCACGGTCGAACTACTGCGCCAGGCCGGCGTGGAACCGGCCGCGCTGCGGGCGGCAGCCGGCTTCGAGTCCCATCGGACCAGGGCCGGGGTGGAGTCGCTGGCCGGCGAAGTGCTCTTCAGCCGAGAGGAGTTGGACGGAGCCGACAGCCTCACCGACCTGACGCCCAGTCGACTGCTGCTGCTCCCGCAGGACCGGCTCGAACCACTGCTGCGCGCCCGGGCCGAGGCCCTGGGGGCCGATCTGCGGTTCGGCACCGAGCTGCTCTCCTTCGACGAGCAGCCGGGCAAGGTCACCGCGCAGCTCGCCTCCGCCGAGGGCGTCACCTCCTTCACCGGCAGCTACCTGGTGGCCTGCGACGGGCCGCGCTCCGCCGTCCGGGAGGCGCTCAAGGTGGACCGGCAGGGTCGCGGTGTGCTCTCCCGGCACGTCAGCATCGCTTTTCGCGCAAACCTGGGGGGCGTGCTGGGCGAACGCCGTTACAGCGTGGTCCATGTGAAGAACCCGCAGGTCACCGGCATTCTGGTGCATGACGACACGCTGACCGAGGGCACTCTGATCGTCGGCTACCGGCCGGAGGACGGCGAGAGCCTGGACGACTTCACCGACGAGCGCTGCGCCGAGCTCGTCAGCGCGGCGATCGGCTCGCCCGAGGTCGAGGTCACCATCCGCTCCCGATTCCCCTGGGACATGGCCGAGCAGGTGGCCGAGGGCTTCGTGCACGGCCGGGTGCTGCTCGCCGGCGACGCCGCCCACGTCATCCCGCCCACCGGCGGCTACGGAGCCAACACCGGCATCGCCGACGCGCACAACGCGGCCTGGAAGCTCGCCCTGGTCATCCGGGGCAGCGCGGGCCGCGCCCTGATCGACACGTACGACGCGGAGCGTCGACCGATCGGCGAGTACACGGCGGCCCAGGGCTCACTGCAGCTCGCGGTGCGCTCCGGCACCGCCACCCCGGAGCAGCAGGAGGCGGCAGCCGACGCGCTCACCGTCACGATGGGGCAGTCCTACCGTTCCACCGCGGTCGTGCCCGAGACCGGCACCGAGCTGCTGCCGATCGCCTCCGACCCGCGCACTCTGGGCGGCGAGCCCGGCACACGGGCGCCGTACGTGGTGCTGGCCGGTGCCGGCGGCCCGATCGCCACCCTGGACCTGTTCGGGCCGGGGTTCACCCTGCTGGCGGGCGAGCGCGGCCAGGCATGGGTGGCCGCCACGGCCGAGGCGGGGCGACGGCTGGGGATCGACCTGGCGGCCCACCGGGTGGGCGGCCCGGAGTTGGCCGACCCGGCCGGGCGGTGGGGCGAGGCGTACGGGGTCGGACCGGAGGGCGCCGTGCTGGTTCGGCCGGACGGCTTCGTGGCCTGGCGGGCGCCTGCGGCGCAGGCGGCGGGGGCCGCGGCGGACGTCTTGGCAAAGGTGCTGCGCGTCGTTCTCTCGCGCGACTGAGGCGAGTCGATGACGACAGATGAGCATCTATATGCTCGCACTTATCTGCATGACTGAACGCATGTATATGAAGGGTGAAAACGTGTCCACTGATCAGGACTTCGACGTCCTCATCGTCGGCGGCGGGCCGGTCGGCCTACTGCTCGCCGCGGAACTGCGGATCGCCCGCGTCCGCGCACTCGTCCTGGAGCGGCTGCCCGAACGCTCCCCGTACTCCAAGGCGTTCGGGCTGCACGCCCGCTCGCTGGAGTCGTTGGACCGCCGCGGCCTGCTCACTCGCTTCCGCGAGGGCGCCCGCTCCTGGGACAACGGGCACTTCGCCGGCCTGGACGTCTGGGTCGACTTCTCCAGTCTCGACAGCCGGCAGAACTACGCGCTGCTCTCCGAACAGGCCCGCACCGAGCGGCTGTTGGAGGAGCATGCGGTCGAGGTCGGCGCCGGGATACGGCGCGGCCACGAGGTCACCGAGGTGCGCCAGGACGCGGACGGTGTCGAGGTGGAGGTGACCGGCCCCGAGGGCCCCTACACACTGCGCGCCAAGTTCCTGGTCGGCTGCGACGGTGGCCGCAGCCTGGTGCGCAAGGCGGCCGGCATCGCGTTCCCCGGCAGCGGCGGCCGGGTCACCGCCCGGCTGGGCGACGTGATCCTGCCCGACGGCGAGAACGCCCCGATGGGCATGGAGCGCACCGCGCGCGGCCTGCTGTTCTGCGTACCGCTGGACGAGACCCACCACCGGATCGCCACCTTCGACTTCGAGCAGGGCAAGGAGCCCGGCAGCGAGCTCACCATGGACGAGCTCACCGCCAGCCTTCGGGAGGTCTGGGGCGAGGACCTCGGCGCCCGTGAACCACGCTGGCTGTCCTGGTTCACCGACTCGGCCTGCCTGGCCGACCGCTACCGCGAGGGCCGGATCCTGCTGGCCGGCGACGCCGCCCACACGCACTTCCCGGTCGGCGGCCAGGGGCTCAACCTGGGCCTGCAGGACGCGCTCAACCTCGGCTGGAAGCTCGCCGCGACGGTGAAGGGCTGGGCCCCCGAGGGCCTGCTCGACAGCTACGGGGCGGAGCGCCGGGAGCCGGCCCAGCAGGTGATCGCCAACACCCGTGCCCAGATCGCCCTGATGAACCCCGACCCCTACGTCACTGAGCTGCGCAGCCTTTTCACCAGCCTGATGGGCCACGAGCAGGTCAATCGGCAGCTGGCCGAGATGCTCAGCGGCGTCACGGTTCGCTACGAGCTCGAGGGCCCGGAGCACAGGCTGCTCGGTGACTTCGCCCGCGACCTTGACCTGCGGACCGCGCAGGGCGAGCGGACGCTGCCCGAGTACCTGCACCGCGGCACCGGCCTGCTGCTCGACCTGGCGGGCCGTCCGGAGATCGGCCAGGCATACCAGGACTGGGCCGACGGCCTCTCCCGGGCCGGCCGGGTGCAGCACGTCGAGGCACAGTGCACGCAGGAGTCCGGGCTGGTCGGCCTGCTGGTGCGCCCGGACGGCTACGTGGCATGGGCCGCCGACCACGAGGCCACCGGTCCGGAACTGCACAAGGGGCTGAGTGAGGCACTCACCCGCTGGTTCGGAACCGTCTGATCACATACGCCGACTTGCACTTCATGCATGTATATGTAGACTGAAACTACATGCATGACAGCACGCATTTACTTACCGAGTGACACTTCCGTCAGGAGAACGCTCATGCGCATCGTCCGCCACTACGAGCACGGGGCCCCTTCGGTCCTGCATGTCGAGGAAACCGAGAAGCCGCAGCCCGGCCCGGGCTACGTGCTGATCCGCACCGAGGCTGTCGGCGTCAACTTCGCCGAGGTCCAGCGCCGCCAGGGCATCCCGATCGGCGGCCACGCCGAGTTGCCCGGTGCCCCCGGCGGCGATGTCGCCGGCACCGTGGAGGCGCTCGGCGAGGGAGTGCACAACGTCCGGGTCGGTGACCGCGTGGTGGTGGACGTCGCCCGCGACGCCTACGCGGACTACGTCGTCGCCGATGCCTCCTGGCTGATCGCCATCCCCCAGGGCATGGACGCCGGCCAGGCGACGCTTCTGCCGAGCCCGGCGCAGACCGCGTACCACGCGCTGAAGGAGTCCGGTCAGCTGAAGGCGGGCGAGATCGTGCTGATCGATGCCGCGTCCGGCGGCGTCGGCCACCTCGCGGTCCAGATCGCCAAGGCGATGGGCGCCGGCAAGGTGATCGCCACCGCCAGCTCCCAGGCCAAGCTGGACTTCGTTCGCAGCCTCGGCGCCGACGTGACCATCAACTACACGGATGCCGACTGGGACGAGCAGGTCAAGGCCGCCACCGACGGCCGAGGCGCCGACGTGGTGCTGGAGACCGTCGGCGGCGACATCCTCACCAAGAGCGTCGGCCTGACGGCCCAGTTCGGCCGCCTGGTCTTCTACGGGGCCGCTGGCGGCGACCTCCAGCCCATCCACCCGCTGGCGCTCAGCCGGATGAAGACGGTGGCCGGCTTCGCGCTCTACGCGATGCTCTACAACCGCCCGGAGGCGATCGCGGCAGGTCAGCGTGACCTACTCGACATGATCACCAGCGGCCGGGTCCGCCCGATCGTCCACGAGCGGCTCCCGCTGGAGGACGCGGCCAAGGCCCACGAGTTGATGCAGGCGCGAACGCACCTGGGCAAGATCGTGCTGATCCCCTGACGCCTCCTCGAGCCGGTGGCCGGTCGCATCCCCCGTATGCGGCCGACCACCCGACGGGCCGCCTTCCGGCATCGCCGGAGGCGGCCCGTTCGCGTTCCCGCAGGAGGGCCGACCAGCGTTCAGCACTCCTCGATCCCACCTGGACAACCGGCAGCCATCGTCGAGCAGAGCAGGATCGACCTGACCTGGAGGCGCACGTGACCACAACCGACAACCCGACGACTGCACCGCCCGTGGACCCGGGTCCGCTGATCCGGATGACCATCGCGGACTGCGGGGCCAAGGTGCTCCACAGCGCCGTCACCCTCGGCGTCTTCGAGGCGCTGGCCGAGGGGCCCACGGACGGCATCCGGGTGTCAGAGCGCACCGGACTACACCCCCGGATGGCCCAGGACTTCCTCGACGCGCTCGCCGGCCTCGGCCTGTTGGAGCGGGTCGAGGGGCACTACCGCAACTCCGCGCTGGCACAGGCGTATCTCGTGCCGCAGGGAACGTCCTACCTGGGCGGCTTCGTCGAGCTCACCAACGACACCCTCTACCAGACCTGGGGCCGACTCACCGAGGCGCTGCGCACCGGTGAGCCGCAGCTCCTGGACCCGGACAAGGGCGGCTTCGTCGGGGACAAGCACCGCGACCCGGCCAAGATGAAGCGATTCCTGGCCGGCCTGGACGCCTACAGCGACCGGATGGGCGCCGAACTGGCGCGCCGGGTCGACTGGAGCCGGCACGGCTCGTTCCTGGACGTGGGCGGCGCCCGGGGCAACCTCGCCGCCGTTCTCGTCCAGGCCCACCCGCACCTCACCGCCGGCTGCTTCGACCTGGAGCGCACCCGGCCGCTGTTCACCGAGCACATCGGCCGGCTCGGGCTGGCCGACCGGGTCACCTTCCACGGCGGGGACTTCTTCGCCGACGCGCTGCCGCAGTCCGACGTCGTGCTGCTGGGCCACATCCTGCACGGCTTCGACGACGAGCGTCGCCGGACCCTGTTGCGGCGGGTCTTCGAGGCGGTCCGTCCCGGCGGCGAGGTGGTGGTCTACGACCGGATGCTCGACGACGACCGCAGCGACCCGGAGCGGCTGCTGAGCAGTCTGCACATGCGGCTGGTCAGCCAGGACGGCTCCGAGTACCGGGTTGCCGACTGCCGGGCCTGGCTGCGTGAGGCCGGCTTCACCGAGACCGCCGCCGAACCGATGCTCGGCACCCACACCCTGGTGACCGCCCGCCGGTGACCGGGCCGGACCCAACTTCCAAGGAGAGAGCATGAAACAGCAGCAGGTGCCGGTCCTGATCGTCGGCGGCGGCCTCACCGGTCTGTCGGCGGCCGTCTTCCTGGCCGAGCACGGAGTTCGCGCGATGCTGGTGGAGAAGCATCCGGACACCTCCGCGCACCCCAAGGCGCGCGCCATCAACCCGCGCACCATGGAGCTCTACCACGCGGTCGGCATCGCGGACCGGGTCCGGGCCGGGCGCTCCCCCATCTCCGGCAACACGGATCTGGTGCACGTCGAGACGCTGGCCGGTGCGGAGCGGGTCAAGATGCCCAACGCCTCGCCCGAGGACATCGGCCGGATCAGCCCCGCCCAGTGGACGCTGATCGACCAGAACCAGCTCGAGCCGATCCTGCGCGATCGGGCGCTCGAGGTGGGCGCCGACGTGCGCTTCCACACCCGGGCGGACGCGCTGGCGGAGGACGCGGACGGGGTGACGGTCAGGCTTACCGACCTGGGCACCGGTCAGGAGTCCGAAGTCCTGGCCCAGTACGTGATCGCTGCGGACGGCAGCCGCAGCCCGATGCGCGAGCTGCTGGGGATCGCGGCCCACGGGCCGGGCACCATCACCAACCTGGTGTCGGTCTTCTTCGACGCCGACCTCACCGAGCCGCTGCGGGGCCGGCGGATCATCGCCGCCTACGTCAACAACCCCGAGGTGCGCGGCACGATCATCCCGATCGACAACGACCGGCGCTGGGTCCTCAACGTCTCGTACTTCCCCGACCGCGGCCAGAGCGCCGAGGACTTCACCGAGGAGCGGTGCGTCGAGGTGATCAGGGCCGCGGTCGGCGTGCCCGACCTGCCGCTGAAGATCGAATCGACCCACCTGCCCTCCTGGGACATCTCCTCGCGAGTCGCCGACTCCTTCGCCACCCGCCGGGTCTTCGTCGCCGGCGACGCCGCGCACGTGATGCCGCCCACCGGCGCGTTCGGTGCCAGCACCGGCATCCAGGACGCCTACAACCTGGCCTGGAAGCTGGGCCTGGTGCTGGCCGGCACAGCCGGTCCGCAGCTGCTGGAGAGCTACGACGCCGAGCGCCGCCCGGTCGCCGAGCAGACGGTGCGCCAGGCGATGCTGCGGTTCGCCGTCCGCGAGGGCAAGCAGCTCCAGGAGGTGGCACCGGAGTTGCTGGACGAGACCACGGTGACCTTCGGCTACTGCTACCCGCAGGGTGCCTTCGTCGCCGAGCCGGGCGCCGACACCGCGCTGATCGAAGCCCCCGACCGGCCCAGCGGGCGCCCGGGCGCGCGGGCACCGCATGTCGCCCTGGAGGCAGCCGGGCGCAGCCTGTCCTGCCTCGACCTGTTCGGCAGCGGATTCGTCCTGCTGGCCGACAGTGCGGCCGGCCGGTGGACCGACGAGGCCACCCTGAGCGCGGCCCGGCTCGGCGTGCGGCTCGCGCTGCACCGGATCGGCGCCGGCGGCGAATCCACTGATCCCGAAGGGAACTTCCTCGCGCGCTACGGTCTGACGGTGGGCGGCGCCGCACTGGTGCGGCCGGACGGGTTCGTCTGCTGGCGCACCACCGGTCAGGGGGCCGACGCCGCGGCCGAGGTCGGCGAGGCCCTGCGGCGGGTCCTCGCCCGCTGACCCGGACACGGCGACGGGGTGTCCTCCACTGCTCGTGGAGGACACCCCGTCGGGTTTTCCAGGGACGTCAGCCCTTCAGCAGACGGCGCAGAACGTCACCGAGGACACCGGCCGGGTCAGCCGGCGGCGTGGCCGTGCGCCAGGCGATGAACCCGTCCGGTCGCAGCAGCACGGCCCCGGCCTGGCCCACCCCGTATGCCTTGAGGAACCTCTCGACCGTCTCCGCCGGTTCCGCGGCGCCGACCAGGCGGCAGCGCAGGTCGAGACCCGTGGCGGCGCGGACGGCTTCAGCCGCGGCCGGCCAGCGCGCGCCGACCGGACCGGCCAGCAGCAGGAAGCCGCCCGTCAGCAGGTCGTGCAGGGGGGTGCCATGGCCCTCGGTGTGCAGCACCAGGTGCGGTGCCCGGGTGCCCGGGCGACCGCTGGGCTGGGTCGGGTCTTCGACCGGAGCGCCGTCGTCCGGTCCGTCCTCGACGAGCACCGCACTCGAACGGTAGACGTGGCCGAACAGCACCGTGATCTCCGGACGGTGCCGGGCGGCCACCTCCGCGTCCAGGCCGCTGCGCTGCAGATACCGGATGACGCCCTGCTCCACGGTGAACTCGGCGATCGGCGCGCGCTCCTGCTGATAGCTGTCCAGCAGGGCGGGGGCGGCCTGGCCGCGCAGCACCAGGGCGAGCTTCCAGGCGAGGTTGTGGGCGTCCTGGACACCCAGATTGCCGCCGAAACCGCCGGTGGGCGGCATCACGTGCACACAGTCGCCGGCCATCAGCACCCGGCCGCTGCGGAAGCTGTCCGCGACATCGGCGGCGATCTCCCAGCTGCTCGCGGACTCCACCGTCACGGCCAGGTCCGGCGCCCCGACAGCGGCCCGGACGAGCTCGACGCACTCCTGGACGGAGTACTCCTCGTGGCTGCCCTCGGCCGACAGACTGGGGGCCAGCACCCAGCGGTCCGAGTCCGGGCCGTCGAGTCGACCCAGCACCCCCTTCACCTGCTGGTTGCTGACGAAGCAGAGAAAGAAACGGCGCCCGGCGACGTAGCGGTCCAGGTCGGCGCGGAAGACCACGCTCATCTGCCGGCCGAGCACACCCCGGCCGTGCGACCCGATGCCCAGGCCCTCCCGGATCGGGGCGTGGAAGCCGTCGGCGGCGACCAGGTAGCGGCAGCGCACCGTGCGCCGCGAGCCGTCGCGCACGTCCCGCAGGACCGCCGTCACGCCCTCGTCGTCCTGCTGATGGCTGATCAGCTCGGTGGCGAAGCGGATGTCCGCGCCGAGTTCGCGGGCGCGCTCCAGGAGCACCGGCTCGAAGCGGTCCTGCCCGATCAGCGTCCAGCCGGTGGCCGCGACCTCGTTCGGGTCATGGCGGAACGGGCCGTCGAAGCGGCCCAGTTCGGCCCCGGCCAGTGACTCCACCTGCAGGATGTCCCCGTACTGGGCGTGCGGTGTCTCCCTGGCGCGTACCGCCTCCTCCAGGCCCAGCGCGCGCATCAGCTCCATCGTCCGTGGGCTGGCCGCCTGCGCCCTGGGGTGGGTCGACACCTCGGGGTGACGTTCCACCACTATCGGCCGGACACCCTGTCCGGCCAGGAAGAGGGCCTGTGCGAGGCCCACCATGCTCCCGCCGACGATCAGCACGTCGGTCCACTCGTCCACCATCGCCTGCTCCTGTCTGCCACGGAGTTCTGGACATACGAGGGAGAGTCGATAGGGCGAACCTAGAACCACGCTCGTGCGACGGCAGGATGTCGGGACGCTGTCCGGGCATGGCGTTCAATCAAATTTCAGCGCTGTCCCACCTCCTCTGGTGATGCTCGTCCGCAAGTGGAGGATCGGACCAGTGGGGGCGAAGGGATGGCAGCAGCCGTGGTTGAAACACTGAGCGTGGTGGCCCTGGTGGGCAGCGGACTGGTGGCGGGGGTGCTGTTCGCGGTCGCGATCAGCGTGATGCCCGCGCTGATCGCGATGACCCCTGAACGGTATATCTCCACCCACAAGCTGTTGGGGCGCTACTACGACCGGATCATGCCCTTCATCGTCACCGGCTCGACGGCGATCGACGTGGGGCTCGCGGTCAACGCCTCGGGAGCCTCCCGCTCGCTCTTCGCGATCGCGGCGCTCTGCCTGGCCGCGGTGGCGGTCGTTTCGCAGACCCGCAACGTGCCCATCAACCGAGGGGTCAAGGGCACTCCGCCGGGCGACCCCGGCCCGGGCTGGGAGGATCCGCGGTTCCAGTGGCGTGACTGGAACCTGGTCCGGACCGGCTGCGCACTGGCCGGCTGTGCCTTCACCGCCGTCGCGGTGGTGCTGTCATGACGGATCGACTGATCGAACGGGCACTGCGCACCGGGCCGGAGAGCGAGCAGGCCGACGCGCGGATGCGTGAGCTGCTCTCCCGTCCCGATCCCGGCCCGGTGGCCGAGTATCTCGCGCTGCTGCACTTCAGCGGCCGGCGCAGCGGCCGCCGCTACACCGTGCCGGCCGGAGTGCACGGGATCGGCACCGCACTGATGATCGCCACCGGGAGCTCCTGGCGGCACAACTTCGCCGGCGGCCGCGAGGGCGAGCTGACCTGGCGCGGGGTGTGCCGCCCGGCCGGTTTCCTGCTGCTGCGGGATCCGGAGCTGACGGCCCGCGGCTACCTGGAGCTGTACCGCCGCTACGGCGCCGCCACCGCGCAGCGCCGCCTCGGCATCGCCGTGGCCGAGGGGTCGGAGCCCGAGCTCGACGACTTCAGGGACGCGGTCGAGCGCTGCGGTCTCTCGCTGGTCGAGGTGACCCTTCCAGCGGACCGGGCGACTCCGCTGCGAACTCCGCTTTCCGACAGTCCACCAGCCCGCTGACCGGCTGGCTGGAACCGCTACTCACGAATGAGGACAAGACCATGAGTGGGATTGCTGGTTGGGTCGATTTCGAACGGGACATGTCCCGCGAGACGGCCACCGTACGGGCGATGTCCGCGACGCTGGCCCATCGCGGTCCGGACGGCGCGGGAGAGTGGATCGAGGGCCACGCGGCGCTCGCCCAGCGGCGGCTGGCGCTGCTGGACCTCGATGCCGGCGCCGGCCCCGCGATCGCCCCGGCGGCCAACCCGGCGGCCGTGCTGACCCTGGACGGCGCGATCACCAACCACGTCGAGCTGAGCCGGGAGTTGGCCGCCAAAGGTCACCGGTTCGCCGGCCGGTCGGAGGCCGAGGTGGCGCTGTACGCCTACCTCGAGTGGGGCCCGGACTTCCTGACCCGATTGGAGGGCCTGTTCGCGCTGGCCGTCTGGGACGTCAGGCGCCAGGAGCTGCTGCTGGCCCGCGATCGGCTCGGCGTCAAACCGCTCTGCTACTACCGGACTTCCTCCGGCATCCTGTTCGGCTCCGAGCCGAAGGCGCTGCTCGCGCACCCCGAGGTCCGCCCGGTCGTCGACGCGGACGGGCTGCGCGAGCTCTTCGCCCACAGCCGCAAGCCCGGGACCGGCGTCTTCCAGGGCATGCGCGAGGTACTGCCCGGCCACCGGCTGGTGCTGGGGCGCTCGGGCGGCGCGGAGCAGCGCTACTGGGAACTGTCCGCCCGCCCGCACACCGACAGCCTGGACACCACGGTGGCCACGGTGCGCGAACTGCTGGCGGACGCCGTGTCCAAGCACCTGCGCGCGGACGTGCCGGTCGCGGCAATGCTCTCCGGCGGCATCGACTCCAGCGCGCTGACCGCGCTCGCCCAGCAGTCGCTTCGGCAGTCCGGCGCCGGGACGCTGCGAACGTTCTCGGTGAACTTCGCCGGCTACACCGAGAACTTCGAGCCGCACCCCACCATGCGGGCCACCCCTGACGCACCTTTCGCCGATCTGGCCGCGCGGCACATCGGCACCACCCACACCGAGATCCTGCTGGACACCGCGGCCCTGGCCGAGCGTCAGGTGCACGCGGCGGCCCTGCGCGTCCAGGACGCGCCCTCGCCCCTGGGCGACATGGACGTCTCCCTGCTGCTGTTCTTCGGCGCGCTGCGCCGGGCCGGGGTGAGCGCGGTGCTCTCGGGCGAGACCGCCGACGAGGTGTTCAACGGCTACTTCTGGGCGTACGACCCCTCGCACAGCAACTCGCAGACCTTCCCGTGGGTCTCCTTCGAGCGCGGCCACGACGCCGCCGCCGGCGGGCTCGGCTGTTCGCTGGTGGACCTCGGGCTGCGCAAGCAACTGAACTTCCTGGAGTACGCGGACCAGCACTACCGCGACGCGCTCACCGAGGTCCCGCACGTGCCTGGCGAGAGCCCGCAGGAGCGCCGGGCCCGCGAGGTCAGCTACCTCGCGCTGACCCGCTGGGCGCCCACCCACCTCGACCGGGCCGACCGGATGAGCATGGCCCACGGCGTCCAGCTGCGGCCGCCGTTCTGCGACCGCGCCCTGGTCGAGTACGTCTACAACGTGCCGGCCACGCTCAAGCGGGTCGACGGCCAGGAGAAGAGCCTGCTGCGCACGGCCGTCGCCGACCTGCTCCCGGAGCAGGTGCTGAACCGGCGCAAGAGCGCGTACCCGACCACCCAGGACGCGGTGTACGGGGAGCTGGTGCGAGCCAGGTTCGCCGAACTGGCCGCGGACTGCGGCAGCGCGGTCGCCCCGCTGCTCGACGAGCAGGCGACTGCCGCGGCGCTGGCGGCCGATGGCGCTCCGCAGGGCCCGTTCGCCTGGGTGGAGCGGGCCAGCATGGAAATGATGATCCAGCTCGACACTTGGCTGACGGAGTACCAGGTCGATCTTCGACTCTGACCGGTACGAACGACATGCCTGTTGCATGTGCTGGCCCCGGAAAATATGGTACGGAGGTGGCTGCTGCGCGAGCGGGCGAAGGGGTGCTTACACCCTGCCGGCGATTTGCTCACGAGCGCAGCACCTTTGACCTGCTTCGAGTCCGGACTGATGGACCGATTGATCAGGGCAAGCATTTCTAGGGGGGAATGCAGTGTTGGAGATTAGCCTTCTGGGATCGTTACGCGTATGCCGGGACGAGGAGGATGTCACCCCGTCCGCGCCGAAGCTTCGCCAGGTGCTGGCGCTGCTGGTGCTGAATACCAACGCACTGGTCAGTCTTGACCAGTTGTGCGAGGAGTTGTGGGAGGACAGCCCGCCGCTCACAGCCGTCACCACTCTGCAGACCTACATCTACCAACTGCGTCGAAGGCTGCGGCTCGCCAGCGGTCAGACCGGCGAGGCATTCGGCACCGTTCCGCCGAGCGGCAGACCCGCGCTGCTCACCCGTGTCGGCGGCTACGAACTGCAGCTGGATGACAAGAAGTCGGTCGATGCCTTCCGCTTCGAGCGACTGGTCGAACAGGGCAAGGCCGAGCATCGCAGTGGCGCCCGTGAGCAGGCGGCCGGCACGCTGCAGGCGGCGCTCGCCCTGTGGCACGGACAGGCGCTGGTCGGCGTGGCCGACGGCCGACGGCTATCCGCCTGGTCCACCCAGCTCGAAGAGCGGCGTCGCGGCGCGATGGAGCGCCGGTTCGCCATCGAGCTGGAACTCGGGCGGCACCGGGCAGTGTTGGACGAACTGTCGGACGCCGTCCGGTCCCACCCCACCGACGAGGCACTCGCCGGCCAGCTGATGAGGGCGATGCAGCGCTGCGGCCGCCGCCCGGAGGCACTGGACGTCTTCCGCGCCCTGCGCACCAGGCTCGTCGACGACCTCGGGCTGGAGCCCTCCGACGCGCTCCAGCGGCTGCACCAGGAGGTCCTCACCGATCGGGGAGGGGGCGCCGGCACGACGAAGGCGGTCCCCCGGGGCGTCGCGCCGGAGCGTCCCCCGCATCAGGAGCCCGCCCAACTTCCGGCACAGATGGACGACTTCGTGGGCAGGGAAAGTGAGATCGCCCAACTGGAGGACTATCTGGGCGACTCCGACCGGGCACCCCAGGGCAGCACTCGGGTGGTCGAGGTCCACGGCGCCCCCGGCGTCGGCAAGACCAGCTTCGCCATCCGAGTCGCCCACCGGGTCCGACAGTACTTCCCGGACGGCCAGTTGTACGTCGACCTCTCCGAGGCCGGCAAGGGGACCGCGGTCCTGGCTGAGCTGCTGAGATCCAGCCTGAGCTCCTTCGGGCTGGCCAAGGACAAGCTGCCGACCGGGATCGACGAGCTCAGTCGCCTGCTGCGCAGCCATACCGCGGACCGCAGGATGCTGATCGTGGTGGACGAGGTGGTCTCCGCCTCCCAGCTGCGTGCCTTCATCCCCGGCGGGCCTGGGTGTGCGGTGATCTCCACCAACCGCTACCGCTCGCACAGCCTGGGCATCGGGCGCAAGGTCATGCTGCCGGCGCTCGGTGCGGCCGACTGCCGCCAGCTCTACAACCGGGTCGCGGGCGGCCGGCGCTGGCAGGACGAGCCGGCCGCGGTGGGCGAACTGCTGAGAATGTGCGAGGGGCTGCCACTGGTCATCCGGGCCGTGGCCGAGCGGTTGACGGCCCGGCCCGGGTGGTCCGCGGTCCGACTGCTGGAGCGGCTGCGCAACAACGAGTCGGCGATTCTCAAACTCCCCGCCGGTACCCAGTCCCTGGTGAGCACGATCGAGTCCAGCTATCGGCATCTGCCGGACTCGCACCGGGACTTGCTGAGTCTGCTGACCTGCCGCCAACAGGCATACTGGCAGGTCGGTCAGGTCGCGGAGCTGCTGTCTCGGCCCACGGGGGATGCCGAGACCCTTCTCGAGGACCTGGTCGACGTGCACGTGATGGACGAGCTCCCGAACACGGTTCCGGAGGGCCGGCTGGACATCGAGCCGGCCTATACCGTGCCCCGCCTCACCAGGCAGGCCCTGCTGCTGCTGCAGCGGTGCAGCGCGCAGGATCCGCAGACCCCGCAGGCCCACGATGGAGATCGTCTGACCGTCGCCTCGGCCTATCCGATGCGATGATTCCGACAACTCACCTTTGTAGAGAGTGAGTTGTTGGCTCGATATAGCGGCCCGTCGCGCCTGTGGCGCGACGGGCCGCTGCGCGCTGCGGCGGCGACCGAGCGGTTTCAGACGTCCTTCAGACGCATTCGAACCTCGGCGACCAGCATGGCCGGGTACCGACGAGCAACGGAGGGCATCGTGCATCGAACACTGATCGTGGCGAGGATGGACCTCGCCGACGCCGAGGGCGTGGCCCAGGTCTTCGCCGATTCGGACAGCACGGAACTACCGCACCTGGTGGGTGTGTCCAGGCGGAGCCTGTTCGCCTTCCACAACCTCTACTTCCACCTGGTGGAGGCGGAGCGGGACATCGCGCCCGATCTCTACAAGGCGCGCAGTCACCCGCTGTACAACGAGATCAACACCCGGCTGGGGCAGTTCATCTCACCGTACGACCCGAACTGGCGTGAGCCCAAGGACGCCATGGCCGTCCCGTTCTACTCCTGGACGCCTGACCGCGGTTCGCAGATCACCCGACCGGGCGGCGCCAACCTGGGCGGTGGCGCATGAGCGAGTTCGCCACCAAGGTCGCCGTGGACTCCGTCGAGGCCAACACCAAGCGGGGCGGCGACATCCGGGTCACCCTCAGCCCCAAGACCGTGGGGTGCACTTCCGGGTTCGGCGGCGTGCTGCGGCTGGCGCCCGGTGAGTACGTGACCGAGCATCTGCACCCGTACTCCGAGGAGTTCCTGCACATCGTCCGAGGCACCGTGACGATGAGCCTGGACGGTGAGCCGATCGAACTCGGGCCGGGCGACTCGCTGCTGGTCCCGATCGGGATACGTCACCGGTTGGTCAATGCCGGTGACGAGCAGGCCGAGGCCGTCTTCCACCTCTCCCCGCTCGCACCCCGGCCCGAGCTCGGCCACGTGGACATCGAGCCACCGCTGAACGCTGCGGGCGGCAACCCCGACGTGGGGGGCGCCCGATGACCCGCCGTGCCGTCATCACCGGCGTCGGCGTGGTCGCGCCCGGTGGCATCGGGCGGGACACCTACTGGGACCTGCTGTCCGCGGGACGCACCGCCACCCGCCGGATCAGCCTCTTCGACGCGGGCAACTTCCGCTCTCGGGTCGCCGCCGAGTGCGATTTCGACCCGCTGGCCGCCGGCCTCTCGCTGCGGGAGATCCGGCGGATGGACCGCGCGGCGCAGTTCGCCGTGGTGGCCACCCGCGAGGCGATCGCCGACAGCGGCATCGCACTGAGCACGGCCGACCCCGCACGGGTGGGGGTCAGCCTGGGCAGCGCGGTCGGCTGCACCATGGGACTGGAGGAGGAGTACGCCGTGCTCTCCGACCAGGGCCGCAACTGGCTCGTCGACCACACCTACGGCGTCCCCCAGCTCTACGGCTACATGGTCCCCAGCACGCTGGCGGTCGAGGTCGCCTGGCAGGCGGGGGCGGAGGGACCGGTCGCGCTGATCTCCACCGGCTGCACCTCGGGGCTGGACGCGGTCGCCCACGGCGTGCAGCTGATCGAGGAGGGAAGCGCCGACATCGTGCTGGCCGGCGCCACCGAGGCACCGCTGTCGCCGATCACCCTGGCCTGCTTCGACGCGATCAAGGCCACCACCCCGAACAACGACGACGCCGAACACGCCTCCCGGCCGTTCGACGGTCGGCGGGACGGCTTCGTGCTCGGCGAGGGCTCGGCGGTGCTGGTGATCGAGGAGGCGCAGGCGGCCAGGCGCCGGGGCGCCGAGGTGTATGCCGAGGTCCTCGGCTTCGCGGGCCGCAGCAACGCCTTCCACATGACCGGCCTCAAGCCGGACGGGCGGGAGATGGCCGAGGCGATCAAGACCGCCATGAACCGGGCCGGACTCGACCCCGAGGACATCGACTACATCAACGCCCACGGGTCCGGCACCAAGCAGAACGACCGCCACGAGACCGCCGCGTTCAAGCGCAGCCTGGGCCACCGCGCGTACGAGGTGCCGGTCAGCTCGATCAAGTCGATGATCGGCCACTCGCTCGGCGCGATCGGCTCGTTGGAGATCGCCGCCTGTGCGCTCGCGCTGCGCCACCAGGTCGTTCCGCCGACGGCCAACCTCACGGTGCCCGACCCCCAGTGCGACCTGGACTACGTGCCGGTCACCGCTCGCGAGCACCGGATGGACCATGTGCTCAGCGTGGGCAGCGGGTTCGGCGGGTTCCAGACGGCCGTCGTCCTCGGCCGGCCGGAAGCGGTCGCGGGGAGGTGCGCGGCATGAGCGCGTCGGGACTGACGACGAGCCGGCGCGGCCGGCCCGTGGTCACCGGGCTCGGAGTGGTGGCACCCACCGGTATCGGGGCCCGCCAGCACTGGGAGTCGGTGCTGGCGGGCAAGAGCGGGCTCGGTCGGATCACCCGGTTCGACGCCGGCGGCTATCCCGTGCGGGTCGCCGGCGAGGTCTCAGGGTTCCAGGCCAACGACGAGGTGCCGGGGCGACTGGTCCCGCAGACCGACCGGTTCACCCACTTCGCGCTGGCCGCCACCGAGGCCGCCCTCGACGACGCCGGCGCCGACCCGGCGGACCTGCCCGAGTACGAGTTGGCCGTGGTCAGCACCAGTTCCTCCGGGGGTACCGAGTTCGGGCAGCGCGAGATGGAGCAGCTCTACCAGAACGGCTCGTCCTGGGTGAGCGCCTACCAATCGATCGCCTGGTTCTACGCCGCGACCACCGGCCAGGTCTCCATCCGGCACGGCATGCGCGGCCCCTGCGGGGTGCTCTGCTGCGAACAGTCCGGCGGCTTGGACGCGCTCGGCCAGGCCCGTCGCCTGCTCGACACCGGTTCGCGGCTGGTGGTGAGCGGCGGTACGGACGCCTCGCTCTGCCCGTACGGGCTGGTGGCGCAACTGTCCACCGGCGAGTTGTCCACCGAGGACGACCCGGCCCGCGCCTACCTGCCGTTCGACGCCTCCGCCTCCGGGTTCGTCCCGGGTGAGGGCGGTGCCTTCCTGGTGGTGGAGACCGCGGCCTCGGCCGCCGAGCGCGGTGCCTCCCACTACGGTGAACTGCTCGGCTACGCGGCCGGGTTCGACCCTCCCCCGGGATCGGACCGGCCGCCGGTGCTGGCCTCGGTGATCCGCCGGGCGCTGGCCGACGCGAGGCTCGCCCCGGGCGAGGTGGATGTCGTCTTCGCGGACGCCTGCGGAATCCCGGAGCGCGATCGCATCGAGGCCCGCGCCATCACCGAGGTGTTCGGCCCCGGCGCGGTGCCGGTGACCGCGCCCAAGACCCTCACCGGCAGGCTCTACGCCGGCGGCGCAGCCCTGGACACCGCCACCGCCCTGCTCGCGCTGAGCGCCGGCGTCGTGCCGCACACCGCCGGCCTGGGCCGACCCGCGCCGGACTGCGAGATCGACCTGGTGCTCGACCGGCCGCGGCAGACCAGCCCGCGGACCGCCCTCGTGCTCGCCCGCGGATACGGCGGATTCACCTCAGCGCTGCTGGTGGGTGCCGGGGACCGCAAGCACCTCAGGAAGTGACCGAACATGACGAAAGGCGGTATGTGATGAACCGGTTCAGCGTGGACGACCTGTTGCGGATCCTGCGGGCGGGTGCCGGGACGGACACCCGGATCGAGGTGGCCGTGGAGCAGCTTACGGACACCCCGTTTGCGGAGCTCGGATACGACTCCCTGGCCCTGCTCGAACTCACCAGCCGGATCGAGCGCGAGTACGGTATCGCGATCCCGGACGGCGAGGTGGAGCAGAAGGAGACCCCGGGTCAGGTCGTCGAGTACGTCAACTCCCTTCTCACCGAGGTGGCCTGCTGATGGCCGGGCACACCGACAACGCCATCGTCATCGACGCTCCGATGGAGCTGGTGTGGTCGATGACGAACGACGTGGCGTCCTGGCCGCGATTGTTCAGCGAGTACGCCTGTGCCGAGATCCTGGAGCGCGCCGGGAACACCGTGACCTTCCGGCTCGCCCTGCACCCGGACGAGAACGGCCAGGTCTGGAGCTGGGTCTCGGAGCGGACCGTCGACCCCGCCACCCGCACGGTCAGCGCCCACCGGGTGGAGACCGGCCCGTTCGCCCAGATGAAGATCCACTGGGAGTACGTCCAGCAGACCGACGGCGTCCTGATGCGCTGGGTCCAGGACTTCGCGATGAAGCCCGGAGCGCCGCTCGACGACGCCGGGATGACCGCCCGGCTCAACCGCAACACGCTGGTCCAGCTGCGGCTGATCAAGGACAAGGTCGAGCTTGCCGCCCGGGCCGACCGCCAGCTGGCCGGCAGGCGGTTCCTGGTCACCGGGGGCACCCGGGGTATCGGCCGTGGCATCGTGCTGGCCGCCGCCCGGGCCGGCGCCGACGTGGTCACCTGCTACCGCAGCCCCGGTGAGAGCGTGAACTCGCTGGAGCGCGAGCTGGCCGAGACCCCCGGCAAGCACCGGGTGCTGCAGGCCGACGCCGCGGACGAGCGCGACGTCGCGCGGCTGCTCGCCGAGTGCGAGGCGAGCCTCGGCGGCGTCGACGTGGTGGTCAACAACGCCGGCGCCTTCCAGCCCAAGCTCTACCCCGAGCTCGGCTCCGCCGACTGGGCCGCCACCGTCCAGGGCAACCTGACGGCCGCCCACCTGGTCACCCAGCGGGCACTGCCGCTGTTCGACGGGGGCGGATCCATCATCAACCTGGGCTCCACCGTGGCCCGGATCGGCATGGTCGGCGGCGTGCACTACACCGCCGTCAAGCAGGCGCTGGTCGGCATGACCCGTTCGCTGGCCCGTGAGCTCGGCCCGCAGGGCATCCGGGTCAACACCGTCTCGCCCGGACGGATCGCGACCGAGGCGCTCGACGAGCTGCCGGCGGAGGCCGCCGAGCAGCAGCGCCGGCTCTTCTCCTCGTTCGCCGCGCTCGGCCGGCTCGGCACCGTCGAGGAGGTCGCCCAGGTGGTGCTCTTCCTCGCCGGCGACCAGGCCGCGTACATCACCGGCCAGAACATCCACGTCGACGGCTGCGTCTGACCGTCGCCCCCTTTAGGAGGGACATTCCCATGGAACTCGCATTGCACGGCAAGAAGATCCTGGTCACCGGGGGCACCCGCGGCATCGGCCGAGCGATCGTGCTGGCCGCCGCCCGGGCCGGCGCCGACGTGCTCACCTGCTACCGGCAGGAGAGCGAGGCCGTCGAGAGCCTGCTCCAGGCACTGAAGGAGATCCCGGGCGAGCACCACGCCGTCCGGGCCGACGTCGGCGAGATCGCCGAGGTCGACAAGCTGGTCGCGCTGGCCAAGGAGCACTACGGCCGACTCGACGGCGTGGTCAACAACGCCGGTGTGATCAGCCACATCCCGTTCGCGGACCTGCCGGCCGACGAGTGGTCGCGCATCATCGACACCAACCTGACCGCCGCCTACCGCGTCATCCAGCAGGCCCTGCCGCTGCTGGGCACCGGCACCTCGATCGTCAACATCGGCTCGCGCGGCGCCGCCGCCGGGATACCGCTGCGGGCCCACTACACCGCCGCCAAGGCCGCCATGATCGGGCTGACCCGCTCGCTGGCCAAGGAGCTCGGCCCGCGCGGCATCCGGGTCAACGTCGTCGCACCGGGCGTGATCGAGACCGAGGCATTCGACACGATGCCCGCCGAGCGCGCCGCCGGCCTGCGCGCCACCTACGCGCAGAAGACCGCGCTGGCCCGGCTGGGTACCGTCGAGGAGCTCGCCGCGCCCGTGCTCTTCCTGCTGAGCGACCTGGCCGGCTACGTCACCGGCGAGACCGTCAACGTCGACGGAGGAATCTGAGATGGCCGCCTCGGCCTTCCGGGTGATGCTGCGGATGCAGATCAAGCCCGGGATGGAGCAGGACTTCGAACGGGTGTGGCGGGAGGTCGGCGACTCGGTCACCGACCACCCCGCCAACCTGGGCCAGTGGCTCTCCCGCGGCGCCGAGGAGGAGGGCGTCTACTACATCGTCAGCGACTGGACGGACGAGCTGCGGTTCCGCGAGTTCGAGACCAGCGAACGCCATCTCACCCACCGGGAGAAGCTGCACCCGTACCGCAGCGGTGGCTCGATGACGACCATGCACGTGGTCGCCGCCCTTGCCGGGTCCGCAGGCTGCGCCCGGTGACCGGGGGCGCCGTCGAGGTAGTGCTCTACCACCTGAGCGAGGACCCCGACGCGGTCCTCGCCGCCTATCACGAGGCCAGCCGCCGGATGGCCGGTACGGCCGGCCTGCTCGGCAACGAACTGCTCACCGCCGTGCACCATCCGTCGTGCTTCGTGGTGATCAGCCGCTGGGCGGACTGGGAGTCCTTCGCGCGGTGGGAGGGCGGGGCGGAGCACAAGGAGCAGACCGCCCCGCTGCGACCGTTCCGCGACGGCAAACGGGATCGGCCGTTCGAGATCTACCGAGAACTCGCGAGCTACGGAGCCGGCCGCTGCGAGTCGGCCACGAAAGGAGCCCCAAATGTCGGACCGGCCTGAGCCAGACCAGCCGATCGACCTGTTCACCCCCGGCTACTACCAGCAACCGCACACCGTGCTCGCCGAGTTGCGGGACGCAGCGCCGGTCATCCCGGTGATGGCCCCGAACGGACTGCGCACCTGGCTGGTGACCCGCTACGACGACGCCCGCGCGCTGCTCGTCGATCCGCGGCTCAGCAAGGACATGCAGGCCGGCCGGGGGCTGATCGGGAAGAACTTCGTCGACCCGGCGAAGCAGGCCGCGTTCGCGCGTGAGCAAGGCGAACGCAGCCAGTTCGCCCACGAGTTGAGCGTGCACATGCTGGACAGCGACCCGCCGGACCACACCCGGCTGCGCCGCCTGGTCGGCCGGGCCTTCACTGCCAGGCGGGTGGAGTCGCTGCGCCCGCGGATCGTCGAACTGACCGACCAGCTGCTCGACGGGTTCGACGGGCAGCCGCGCGTCGATCTGATGGAGGCGCTCGCCTTCCCGGTGCCGTTCACGGTGATCTGCTGGCTGCTCGGCGTTCCCCCCGACGACCGCGTCGAGTTCCGCCGTTGGTCCAACCTGCTCGTCTCCGGCGCCGGCACCGACGAGGTCCGCGATGCCAGCGTCTCCATGATCGGCTACCTCCGGTCGCTGATCGACGACAAGCGCTCCGCGGGGGCGGACGACCTGCTCAGCGACCTGGTCGCCGCCACCGACGACGGCGACCAGCTGAGCACCGACGAGCTCATGGCGATGGCCTTCCTGCTGCTGGTCGCCGGCCACGAGACCACGGTCAACCTGATCGGCAACGGCACCCTGGCCCTGCTCACACACCCCGAGGCACGAGCCCAGCTCGCCGCCGACGGCACGCTGTGGCCCGGCGCCATCGAGGAGTTCCTGCGCTACGACGGCCCGGTCTCCAACACCACCTGGCGCTTCACGACCGAACCGGTGAAGGTGGGTGACGTGCTCATCCCCGAGGGCGAGTTCGTGACCATCTCGCTCAGCGCCGCCGGACGGGACCCGAACCGCTACTCCGAGCCCGACCAGTTGGACATCACCCGCGCCCACAGCGCCAACCTGTCCTTCGGCTACGGCATCCACCACTGCCTGGGCGCCCCACTCGCCCGCATGGAGGGCCTGATCGTCATCAGCCGGCTCTTCCAACGCTTCCCCGACCTCCGTCTCGCCACCGAGCCGGACCAGCTCCGCTGGCGCCACAGCCTGATGATGCGCGGCCTCGAAGACCTCCCGGTCCACCCCGCCTGAACCCACTCACTCCCGACTCGCGCATGACGGCCCGACTCCCCCAAGGGAGTCGGGCCGTCATGCAATCACCAAGATCTACCGCGAGTTCTGCGACCGCCACTATCAAGCGGCACGGCTTCACCAAGCGGTACGGGTTCCCCGACGTCCGCACGCGGGTGATCCCCTCGCCGGAACGGGGCGCCCTGGGCACACTGCTCATCACCGCCCGGACCGCGGCCTGATGAAGGAGCCCGACGATATTCGCTTGCGCACCATCGTCACTCGGGTCAACGTCTCCTGACACCAAACGAAGGCAGGGACGATGACCACGCAGACCCACGACGTCGACCACGAACTCATCCAGGCCGCGGCCCACGTCGCGCGCACCCGCTGCCGGGGCGACAACCACACGATGGCTGCCGCGGCCCGCGCCCTGGACGGCCGGATCGTCACCGCGGTGAACGCCTACCACTTCACGGGAGGCCCCTGCGCCGAGCTGGTCCTCATCGGCGCGGCAGCCGCCCAAGGCGTCTACGAGCTGGACACGATCGTCGCCGTGGGCGACCGCGATCGGGGTGTCGTTCCCCCGTGCGGTCGATGCCGCCAGGCCCTCCTCGACTACTTCCCGACCCTCAAGGTCATCGTCGGTGCGGACGACCGCCTCCGGACCGTTTCCATCACCGACCTGCTTCCCGAAAGCTACGTCTGGGCTGACCACCAGCTCGACGCTGAGCAGACCGCGCCACTCAGCACGAGCTGACAGCTCACCCAGTGGGCTCTTGGTGCGGTTTGCGGCCGTCGTGTGCCTGCGCTCGCGTCCTGGCGGTGCCCTGCCATGTGCAGGCGGGGGTTCTGGCTGTCGTATGTCTCGGTGCTGCGGTGCTGCGGTGCTGGGTACGGCTACTGTGCCGGTCATGTCTGATGATCTGCGGGACATCCGTCCGAGTGCTGAATCCGCCGTGTCCGTTGGGCAGTTGGCCGATCCGGGGTTCCTGGTGAACGCGGACCCGGGATCGGTGATGGCGTTGCTGGATGCGGCGTCGGGTCCGGCGGCGCGATTGACCGCGTCGGTGTACCGCGCCTCGACACACCTGCATCGTGACGTCACTGCGGGGGTACGCCGACAGCTGCTGGCGCTGGACGCGGCCCGTTACGGGGACCGGGAGCTGTCGGCACGGATCACCGCGGTACCGGTGGAGGACGAACCCGCCGCAGCGTGGGGCGTCGAGTGGGCCACCGGCTCCCAGCTCGACCGGTCCCTGCGTCGTATTCCGACCGCCCACACCGAACCGTTGCTGGCGGTGGCGACAGCGGTGGTCGACGGCCGCCCCGTGGCCATCACCGGCAGTTCTGACCGGACCGCGCGGGTATGGGACCTGACCACCGGCCGGCAGATCGGCCAACCCCTCGCCGCCCACACCGGCGAGGTGTGCGCGGTGGCGACGGCGGTGCTCGACGGCCGCCCCGTGGCCGTCACCGGCAGTTCTGACCGGACCGTGCGGATATGGGACCTGACCACCGGCCGGCAGATCGGCCAACCCCTCACCGGCCACACAGCTGCGGTGGCGACGGTGGCGACGGCGTTGCTCGACGGCCGTCCCGTCGCGATCACCAGCGGCGGCGATGAGACGGTGCGGGTGTGGGACCTGACCACGCGCGAGCAGATCGGCGAACCGCTCACCGGCCACACCTCTGCTGTGTACTCGGTGGCGACGGCAGTGCTCGACGGCCGTCCCGTCGCGGTCACCGGCAGCCACGACGAGACCGTGCGGGTATGGGACTTGACCACCGGCGAGCAGATCGGCGAGCCGCTCACCGGCCACAAGGAGGGGGTGCGAGCGGTGGCGACGGGGGTGGTCGACGGCCGTCCCGTCGCGGTCACCGGTGGCCATGACGAGACCGTGCGGGTATGGGACCTGACCACGCGCGAGCAGATCGGCGAACCGCTCACCGGCCACGACGGCTGGGTGTTGTCGGTGGTCACCACAACGATCGAAGGCCGCCCCTGCATCGTCAGCGGAGGCGAGGACTGGACGCTCCGGGTGTGGGATCCGGCCACGGGCAAGCAGGTCGGCGAGCCGGTGATCGGCCCTACCGACAAGGTGCGGGCGATGGCGACGGCGGTGCTGGACGGCCGGCCCCACGTGATCGCCGGCAGTCAGGACGGGATGGTGCGGGTGTGGGACCTGAGCTCAGGAGGCCAGGTGGGTGAGCCGCTCACCGCCCACACCTGCTGGGTGGTGGCGACGGCGACGGCGGTGGTCGACGGCCGTCCCGTCGCGGTCACCGGCAGTGCTGACGGGACCGTGCGGGTATGGGATCTGACCACCGGTCGGCAGATCGGCCGGTACCTCACCGGCCAGGACGACTTGGTGTGGGCGGTGGCGACGGCGGTGGTCGACAGCCGTCCCCACGCGATTGCCGGCTGCCAGGATGCGACGGCGCGAGTGTGGGACCTGACCGCAGGCGACCCGGTGGGTGAGCCGTTTGCGGGTCACGACGGCTGGGTGGTGGCGGTGGCGACGGCAGTGGTCGGCGGCCGCCCTGTAGCGATCACCGGCAGCTTCGATGGCGTACGAGTCTGGGACCTGCCTGCGGGTCAGCAGATCGGCGAGCCCCTGACGGGTCACATGGGCGATGTCAACGCGGTGGCAACGACGGTGGTCGACGGCCGCCTCGTGGCGGTCACCGGCGGCGAAGACGGCACGGTGCGGGTCTGGGACCTGACGGCAGGTCGGCAGATCGGCCAACCCCTCACCGGCCACACCGACGATGTGAACACCGTGACGACGACGGTGATCGACGGCCGCCCCGTCGCGGTCACCGGCGGCGAAGACGGCACGGTGCGGCTCTGGGACCTGACGGCAGGTCGGCAGATCGGCCAACCCCTCACCGGCCACACCGACGATGTGAACGCCGTGGCGACGACGGTGATCGACGGCCGCCCCGTGGCGATCACCGGCGGCGACGATTGCACGGTACGGGTCTGGGACCTGACCACCGGCGGCCAGGTCGGGCCGGAGTTGGTGTTCCCGCTGCGGGTCTGCGCGCTGGCCGTGGTGCCGGATGGTCGGTTGGTGGTGGGCTTCGGCTGGGAGGTCGCGGCGTTGGCCCGCCGTTGACCGGGCCCCGTACACAACGTCTGCGCGACCTCCAAGTCGCGGCTCGAAGTACTACTACCGCTTCACCGTACTCACGGCGACTTTTTGACGCCCTTCTTGGCGTAAAGCTCGCCCTCGGCGGTGAGGTCCTTGGTCACCCGGAGGCCGTTGGCGCCGACCGTGGTGAACTTCGTGGTACCGCCGTAGCCCACGTTGATGTCCCTGTTGGCATAGAGCACGCCGTGCGCCACCAGGTCTCCCTCGACGCTGAGTCCGGACTTGGCGGCGAGCTCTCTCGTCACGCGGAGGCCGTTGACGCCAACCGTGGTGAACTTCGTGGTGCCGCCGTCGCTGACGTTGATGTCCCTGTTGGCATGGAGCACGCCGTTTGCCACCAGGTCTCCCGCGACGCTGAGGCTGGACTCGGCGGTGAGCTCTCCCACGACGCGGAGCCCGTTGACGTTGACCGAGGAGAACTTCGTTCGCCCGCCCTCACTGACGATGACGTTGCTGTTGGCGACGAGGAAGCCGTTCGCGACGAGGGTTCCCGTGACACTGAGCTGGTAGTCGGCGGAGAGGTCCCCCAGGACGCGGGCCCCGGTGACGCCGACCGTGGAGAACTTCGTTCGCCCGCCCTCACTGACGGCGAGGTTGTCGTTGGCGTACAGCGGTCCGTTCACGATCACCGTGGACTGGGCGGCGATGCCGCCGCGCACGGTCAGTGAGTCCAGGGTGGGATTGGGGACGGTGAGCGTGAGAGTGGCGTACTGGTAGACCGGGGTGAAGCCGTTGGCGGCTCCCTGGGACCCCGAGAGCACGGTTGCCGCGACGATGAACGTGGTGTCGCTGAAAATGCCGTTCGGGAGGCTGAAGGACGTGGCGGAACCCTGCTGGATGGGGCTGCTGGATTTGCCGTCGTACAGCTGGAAGTCGGTGCCGTTGCTCTCCCAGGTGAGGTGGATGGGGCCACCGGAGGTGAAGCTCGTCAGCGGCGCGCTAGTCGCGGCCTGGCTGCCCCGGGCCAGGAAGCTGTGCAGGTAGAAGGCGGGTTCGACGACCGTCAGGGTCCGCCTGCTGTACTTCTGCGTGTAGCCGGCACCCGCGGAGGTCTTCGAGCGCTCCAGGATGCGGTAGGTGAGCGGGCCGCCGGAGGAGAGCAGACTGCCGCTGAGACCGAAGTTCAGCGGGTAGTTGATCAGGTCTCGCTGCGGGTTCTGCAGCTGGAAAGTGATGAGGTAGTACGAGCCCACAGGAGCCCCGGGGAGTTTCAACTTCTGCCCGGTGTCCTTCCGGACCGAGAAGGTCCAGTCACTGCTGCTGCTGGCAGGCACCGGCGCCTGGGCGAAGTACGCCCGATCGCGGGTGTCGTCCGCCGGCACGGCGATCTCGATGCGGGAGCAGTGAACGGCCTGGTTCCCGGGCAGGACGGCCAGGTTGATGGTGGCCGGGGTGGGGAAGTCGGCATCCGCCTGCAGCGGCGCCGGGCTGGTGGAAGTGCGGTACTTCAGCAGCGGGGAGGTCGACGAAGGCGGCACGAGCGGAACCTTCCTGCAGGCGGAGAAGAAGAGTTGCCGACAGAGTTTCACCCAGCCTCGCGGGCGTCCCACGGACTGCGCAAGGCCACCAGATCGACCAGAGCTCACTTTCGGACACTCAGCGGGCCGCCGTTGTCCTGGTGCGAATCACGGCGTTGAGGAAGCGGCGGAGGAGCAGGCCGACGTCCCGTGCAACTTCGTTGAGAGCCCCCGGTGTTGCTCCCTACCGTCGTAGCAGTCGCCCGGGAGCTGACAGGGAGCCAACTCCGTCGGGAATCCCCGGGCGGCCCAGCACCATCCGACCGAAGGTATCGGAGGGCACCATGGCTGCACCGACCGTCACCCGCGACCCGCACACCTACCTCTCCCCGCAGGAGTGGGAGCGAGAGATCCAGCTCCTCACCCGCGACCACCACGACTGGGACATCGTCATGGCGGAGCGTGTGTTCTGCCAGGCCGTCGCCTATCTCATCACCGTCATGCAGTCAGACGTCGTGGGGGTGGGATGCGGGGAACTGGTCGACGAGGGCGTGCACCAGCTCATCCTCGACACCAAGATCTACCGCGAGTTCTGCGACCGCCACTACGGGAAGTTCCTCGACCACATCCCCTACATCGACCGCAAGGCCGACGGCACGGTGATGCGAACCGCCGAGGTCATCGCCGCCTTCGGCTTCGCGGTCGACTGGCCGCTGTGGGAGAAGGACGCAGCGAAGTGCTCGCCGTGCGCGCCGGGGCAGAAGTGCCACTGAACGGCTGAGTGCGCTGAAGGCCCGGCCTCCCTCTGTGGGCGGTCGGCCTTCGGCATGCCCTTTTTGCGATCAAATCCGACTAAAACCAGGCGAATTGGCGATCAAGAGGAGGTGTGAGTAGCGTTCCGCGACATGAGTCTTGCGCCCCCTGAGCACAGCGCGCCCACGACCGCCCCGCAGTACTGGGACAAGTACCGGCCGCAACGGACGCAGCGGCCGTGCGCCACCCGGTTCGACTGGACCGGACTGGACGACGGCGCCCCCGGTGCGGAGATCCTGGGAGAGCCGAAGACCGCGCTGGACCTGGGACCCGCCGAGGGTGAGAACGCCGCCTTCCTGGCCCGCAACGGCATCGAGGTCACCGCCGTGGACTTCTCCGCCGTCCAGGTCGAGCGCGCCCGCGGGTTCTGGGCGGACCTTCCCACCTTGGAGTTCATCCACGCCGACGCTCTCGACTTCCTCGACCAGGACGGCCGGCTCTTCGACGCGATCTACTCCACCTGGGGCGCCGTCTGGTTCACCGACCCCGACGAGCTGTTCCCCCGGATCGCCAAGAGGCTCGCTCCCGAAGGCGTCTTCGCGTTCTCCCATCGCGAGCCGAGCCCGGACCAGTACGGCGCGCAGCAGATGGCCGGCACGTGGCTGGAAGGCCGCGAGGACGAACTGATCGTCCTGCGCTGGCAGCACACCCCCGAGCAGTGGGGTGACCTCCTCAAACGGCACGGCTTCACCGACGTCCGCACGCGGGTGATCCCCTCGCCGGAACGGGGCGCCCTGGGCACGTTGCTCATCACCGCCCGGACTGCCGCCTGAATTTGGCGCGCTGTGGGGTGGTGGCCGATGGGTCGCAGCCGCGAGCGGTTCGTCCAGCACCGGACGACCATGCGGGTAGCCTTCGAGCCCGGGTACATCGACGGCCGAGGGGAACCGATGACCGGGGAGAACGGCGGGCCGCTCGCGGCGAAGTGGGTGGCGCGCAAGCAGGTGTCGCACGATGAACTACTCACTGCGGACGGTTTCCTGTGGTGGATCCAGTCCGATCCCGACCTGGGCGGGGCCCGCCGGTTGATGCGCGCGAGCCCATCCGGCCCGGCCCAGGCGCAGACGCCGCCCGGAGTGTCGGTGGGCGGCTGGCTCCACGCGTACGGTGGCGGCTCTTTCGCGGTCGCCGCCGACGCCCAGTGGGTGGACGCCGACTGCGCGCCCGCACCGTGGGAGGGCGGGTACAGGTCGTACGCCTTCACCGACTTCGGGCAGATCGTGCTGACCATCCACGACGGCATCCGCGCCGAGCTGGCAACCGTCGACCGCGACGGGCTGCTGCTCCGGCACGCCACCGACCTGACCTCGATCAAGCCCTACGTCGCTGCTCTTGGCCATCAGGTGTTCCTTATCGGGTCAACCCCGACCAGCCGACCGTCCGTGCGCGTGATCGACCTCGGCGAACCGGACGGGACTCCGGCGCTGCCGGTCGGCCCCAGCATCGGCGGCGTCCCTGCCCCGGCAACCGCTTCGCCTCCGGTCATCCGCACCGCCCGCTCGGGTGAGCTGTCCATCCGCTACCTGCTGCACCAGCCCGACGGTGGGTTCCCCGCTCCGCTGATCGTGCGCGCCCACCCGGGGCCCACCGACGACGTCCCCTTGCGCCTGGACTGGGCCGTGCAGTTCTTCGTCAGTCGCGGCTTTGCCGTCGCAGAGGTGGCCTACCGCGGCAGCACCGGCCAGGGCAGGGCCTTCCGGCAGTCCCTGCACGGCCATTGGGGCGAGTACGACGTCGAGGACTGCGCAACCGTCGCCCGCCAGCTGCTGGAGAGCGGCCGGGTGCGGCGAGACGCCGTCTTCATCACCGGAGCCAGCGCCGGCGGCTACACCGCGCTGCAGGCCGCCTGCCGCCAGGGCCCGTTCACCGCAGCGACCGCCACCTCCGCGATCATCGACCCGGCACGCTGGGAGAAAGCCGTCCCGCGCTTCCAACGGCCCCACGCGGCGATCCTGGCCGGCCCGGCCGGGGAGGTCCGCGCGGAGGCTGTCCGCGTGCCGGTCCTGCTGATCCACGGAACGGCCGACGAGATCGCCGCAGTCGACGACACCCGCCGACTCTCCAACGACCTCACGGCACTCGGCCGCCCCCACGAGGCCCTGTTCCTGGAGGGCGTCGGCCACTACCTGTCCGCGCCGGCCGCGCTGGAGCGCGCGCTGCTGGCCGAGCTCGACTTCTACGACAGGCTCATGCTCCGCGAGCCGTAGCCGTAGCCGTAGCCGTAGCCGTAGCCGTCGCGGCTCGGTCCGCCGCCGGTAGGACAACGCGCGTGTACTCGCGCAACTCCGGTGAGGGGATGCTCGAACAGGAGGAGGCTGTTCGGGGGCTTCGCGGGGTGGGGTGGGGTGCTCAGGCCAGGGAGGTGATCTCCGTGCGGGCGGCATCGAAGGCGATGCTGGTGTCGCCGGTCTCCAGGGCCTTGAGGACGGCGAGACGGACGTTCTCGCCGAGGTGGAAGCGCGGGTCCTTGCCGAGAGCGATCTCCAGCAGCACGGCGATGCGCTCAGCCTGGTTGAAGGCCAGGTAGTCGAGGTCTGGACGCTTGGTGTCGCCCACCCAGATGTCGCCGTTGGGGAACTCGGCTACGTCGACGCAGTTGGTGGAGTCCTCCGAAGCGAGTGGCTTGCCCCAGCCGTCGAGGCTCTCGGAAACGTCGTGACTGTAGGGGTCGTGCCGGTCCATCAGCTGATCTCTTTCAGTCGGGTTTTAAGGACTGCGGCGGTGTCAGCATGTGTCAACGCCAGATTGCGGATGCGTTTGAACACTCGGTTGAACCGGATGCTCTCGATCGCGAATTCCCGGGCGTTCCGCTGGCTCAGCCCTTCGCTGAAGACGTACTGGGGTGCATCCGGAGTGTCGAAGCTCAGGCGGTCCACGCAGGCCGCACCGGGCCTACCAGGGCGGCCTGCGGAAGTGGGCACCATCTGGAGAGTGACGGTGTCCGGAAGTTTGAGCAGGTGCTCCAACTGGTCGGCCATGATCTCGTGGTCGGCCGAGGAGTCGAGAGCGGCCTGGGAGAAGATGGAGTGGACGCGCAGACGACCATCCAACATGCGCCGCTGCCGCGCCTCTCGGATGTCCAGATAGAGCTCCACATCGTCCGCGCCGGGGGCCGACCAACCGCTTTCGATGATCTCACGTGCGTACGACCGGCGTTGGAGGACCAGTCCGAACGTGTCGTGAGTCAGTTCCTCCTGGAGCGTGGCATTGGCTTCGACAGTGAGACGCCCCGCAAGGGCCGGCGTGATCAGGTGCTTGTACGGAGTCCACCAGACTTCGACACGGCCTTCGGTGAGCAGGCTCATCAAATCCTCGCGCTCGGTACCACCAGTGCCGAAGTAGTCAAGGAGACGCGTGAGTTCCTTCTCTGCGACGACTCGCTTCCCACGCTCGATCTTGCTGAGGTTACCCGGGTCGACCTTGGCGCCACGGCCCACCTCGTGCAGAGTCCTCCGGCCTCGGATCCTCCGCAGCTCCGCGCCAAGGGCCTCGGCGTTGACAGCCGAGATCGTCTCCTTCTCACGCTCAGGCATGGGCCTCCTTCCTGTCACTCCGTCAGTCTGCGTCCCTGATAGATGAGTTGCAAGGCTGACCTTTGCCAAAATCGTACTGCTCTGTCCACGGGTTTGGCTTGCCATCGCCGCCACACTGGGTCCACACTCATAACGCCACGCACCGCAGTCACTTCGCTACGGAGCGTTCCCAAGTCACGCACGGGCGGCTCAATGCCCCTCCGTGCCGCGGTTGGAGGAACCATGGGCGTTGACCACGATCACGACGTACGAACCAGCGTCTTCGTAGCTGTACCGGAGTCGGTGCCGATAGCGCGGCGTTTCGCCGTGGATGCCGCCCGAAAGAGTGGCTGGGCCGAGACGGACGTGATCGCGCTGCTCGTCAGCGAGTTGGCTACCAACTCGGTGCACGCCGCAGGGGCGTTCGCCGTCGTCGTCTTCACCCCCTGCGAGGACGATGCCGGCCACCTGCGCCTGCGGATGGAGGTGGTGGACGACTGCCTGGTACGGCCGGTCGACCGGGGCATGGCGCCGGACTCGGCCGAGTCGGGGCGCGGCATCCCCATCGTGGCGGCGCTCGCTGAGGAGTGGCACTCCGAGGAGCGGGGGAACGGCAAGGCCGTCTGCATCACCCTCAGGGAGGAGGCCCAGCATGAGCGTAGACGCCGATACCGGGCGGGCAACTCCCCTGCTGCACTCGCCTCCTGACGTGCCATGCGAAGGGGCGAGCGCCCTGTCGGCCGAACGACTGCTCGCCTGGTGCGGGCGCCGGTGGACCACCCGAGCCAAGCCCTGCCCGCTTCACTGGCCGAATTGCCCACTGTGCAAGGCCAATTGATCAACTCTACCGAGAAGGAGCAGCACGCATGACTCACGCCACCGCCGACCAGCCGTTCAGCCTCCGTGACGCGCGGGCCGAGCTGCGCCGCCTGGGACGGGCGGCCGACAGGCAGGCCCGAAGCGGCGCGTCCGAGGAGGAGCTGGATGTCACGCTGAGGGCGATGCGCGCTGTGCACGAGCGCATCGCGGCTGGTTCATCTTCCTCGTCAGGTCCAGCGTGTTGAGAGGTCAGATCACCGGCGGACGGCCCAGCCGCGTCATCCGCACCACCGTGCTCCACCGCATCGGACGTCGCGGAGGACAGGCCGTCCGAACCCCCTCGAAGAACCCGGACCACCACGCCCTGAGCCCGGACAGCGGCGGCCGGCGGACCAGCGTGTACAGCGCCCAGGAGGTGAGGTAGACCGGCACGAGGACGGCGGGCAGGTGCCGCTTGGCCAGCCAGACCCGGTTGCGTGCCGTCATCCGGTAGTAAGCGGCGTGACGGGCCGGGTCGGTGCGGGGGTGCTGCAACACCATGTCGGCCCGGTAGTGGATCTCCCATCCGGCATCGAACGCGCGCCAGGCGAAGTCCGTCTCCTCGTGCGCATAGAAGAACGGCGCCGGGAAGTCGCCGACCTGGTCGATCACGCTCATCCGGATGCCGTGGCCGCCGCCCAGGAAGGTGGTGACCTCCCCGGACACCATCGCATCCGAGGCACCGAAGCGGGGAACGTGCCGACGCTGCGTGAACCCGGTCTCGTCCGCGATCCGGAAGGACACCACCCCGAGACGCGGGTTCTGCTCGAAGGCTTCCCGGATCAGCCGGAAGGTGTCGTTCCTGGGCAGCAGCCCGTCATCGTCGAGGACCACCAGGACGTCTACGCCGCCGAGTTCGCGCAGCCGCTGCACACCGGCGTTCCGGCCACCGGGAATGCCCAGGTTCTCCGGCAGTTCCACGGCATCCACCCACGTCGGCAGCTCCGGGAGCCTCACCCCCTGCCCGAGCACCACCGTCCTGACGCCCTCGCCCTCCTGGGCCGCCACCGACTCCAGGAGCGCAAACAGCTCCTGCTGCCGATCGCCCATCGTCAGCACCACCACGCCCAACGTGACGCCCGTCGCACCCGAACCCATCGAGGAGCCTCCATGATCTCGCGGACACCGGACCCTGCGGAGGTAACGCCGTTGCGCGTACTCGCCGAGACCGCCCGGCAGCCGGCCCACCAGTCCCGGTGTCCGGCAACGATGCTGCCACAGGTCTACCGTCGGACTGTCGCCGGAATCAGGCGACGGTCCGGCGGTAGACCTGTCGTGAACCGCCTTCAGGGCCCGGAGTCGTGACCTCGGCGGCAGCGAAGCCGAGACGCTCGTAGAAGGCACGCGCCCCGCTGGCCACGGCGCCCGGGTGGTCCGCCCCGAAGGTGACCACCTCGATGCTGGTACCCGGCCCCCGGGCGAAGCTCCGTGCCGCCTCTGCCATCAGCGCACGGCCTACGCCCTTGCCGCGCGCCTGCTCCGAGACGACGAGCCAGTGGACGTGATTGGTCGGGGCCTTCGCGCCGAACAGGAGGCCGCCGAGGAGACCTGGCTGCTCCGAGGACACGGCGACAAGTGCCGTGGAGCGGCGGATGTGCTTGTCCACCGCGGCGCGGAAACCGGGGTCCTCCACCATCGGGCCGAACCAGTGCTCCACCTGGGCCGCCAGGCCGAGGAAGCCGGCGCTGTCCTGCTCACCTGCACGTCTGACGATCATTCGAGCAGTCTGGCAGCAACAGGGCACAGGCTGGCCGATGGGGCACTGACATGACAAGTGGGCGGGTGTAGTGGGTTCCCCCCATCAGGGGTTTGGGAGAACCGACTGCACCCGCCCATCAGCGACCAGGCGGCTAGGCAGCCCAAACCCACTCGTTCGCGTGGCGGTTGCGGCGGCCGCGGAGCCAGAGGAGGAAGCAGATCGGGATGGTGGCGATCAGTGGGAGCAGGGCCAGGCCCCAGCTCAGGGTCAGCGAGGGGCCCGGGCGGGGGCCGACCGGGAGGGCGAGGGTGCCGGTGCCGGAGCCGGAGGAGCCGTCGACGGTGAACTGGAGCTTCCAGGTGCCCTGGGCGGGGAGCTGGTAGGTGTCCAGGCCCCAGCGGCTGTGGTCGCGGGTGTAGACGCGCAGCATGTGGTCGGTGTTGCGGCGGTGCAGGAAGTCCGTTCCGGCCGGCGAGTACATGGTGAGCGCGGCCTTGTGGCCGGCGATGCCGCCGTCGGGCAGGAAGGTGAAGTCGAGCGCCTTGTCCGCGAGTACCGGCCACTCGGAGAACGAGACCTGCACCTGGTACGGGCCGGCCGTGACGTACTCCGAGTGCACCACGGGCGCCGGGCCGACGGCCTGCGCGGCCGGGGCGGTGCTCAGCGCCAGCACGGTGACGGCGGCGGCTGCGGCCACGGCCCGGCGCAGCACAGCGCGCACAGCGCTCAGCGCGCTCATCCTGGTCCACATATCAGTTCTCCACGACGGTCAGCGGGGCCGGGGCGGGCTCCTGGGCGGGCAGCGGCTGGGCAGGCAGCGGCTGGGCGTCGTCCAGGCCGGTGAGCCGGCGCAGCGGGAACGAGAAGCGGTAGCCGAGCAGCGCGGCTCCGGCGCTCAGCAGGCCGGCCAGCGCGAGCGTGGTCGGGGTGAGCTGGTCCTTGATCTGCAGGCCGTAGACGACGGCCATCGCCACACCGAGCACACCGCCGGCGATCACCAGCGCGCGCTGCGGTGAGGCCTTGGCACGGCAGCGGTTGAGCAGGACGAGGTCGAGCAGGATCGCGATCAGCGGCAGCACCAGCGGGTCCAGCGCCGGCATCTGCGGCACGGTGGAGACACCGTCGCGGAACGGCAGGCCCACGCTGGCGGCGTAGGTGCTGGTGGCCCACGGGACGAAGAGCCACTGGAGGCCGACGATCGCCCCGAAGGCGAGGCCGGTCAGGCTGACCCACCCGGGCCGGCGCACCACGCAGCCCACCAGCGTCAGCGTCAGGAAGGCCACCGTGGTGACCGAGACCTCGAACGGCTGCGCCCAGAACAGTGCGAAGACCACGGTGATCATGGAGAGCGCCGAGCTCAGCACCAGGCCCACCCGGCCGAACAGGGTCTGGTGCTGGGCCGCGAAGACCACGATGGTGCCCACGCAGATCGCCACGCCGCCCAGCGCGAGGCCCACGTGCGGCGGCGAGTTGAGGGTCACGTCGAAGCCGTACTCGGTGTGCCACCACAGGTCGGCCATGCCGTAGAAGAGGTCGACGGCGCCGCCGATCCCGGCGATCAGGAAGCCGACCGGCGCGCGGAAGGTGCCGAGCACCTTGACCGCGACGGTGCCGTCGCTCTGCTCGGGGGCGCGGCGCTCGGCGCCGGTGCGCAGCAGCACCACGATGGCGGCGGCGAACCCGGCCACCGAGGGACCCGCGTAGATCAGCAGGTGCGGCAGGGTCAGGAAGGTGTCGGGGCCGACGTCGTTGTGCCACTGGACGTCCCAGACCACGCCGAAGCCCTGGGAGATCATGCAGATCAGCATGAGCAGTCCGCCGATCTGCTCCGCCCGCGGGACGCTGCGGGCGGAGACAGGAACGGGGACAGGAACGGGGAGGGCGGCGGGAACGGAAGCGGCGGCGGAAAGGCCAGCGGTAGCGGATTCTGTTGCGGTTGCGGTCAAGGTCAACTCTCATTTCTTCCAGGGCCGGGAACGCCGCAGGGCCGCCGGGGGAAGCGGCCCTGCGAGTTCAAGGGGACGGGCAGTGGGGGCCGGTCCGGGGTGCTGGTCAGACCGCCGCGTTCTCGTCCATCCAGCTGCGCAGGCTGGCCGGACGCATGTCGGTCCAGACCTCGGCGATGTGGGACAGGCACTCCTCGCGGGTGCCCTGGGTGCCCTCCGCGCGCCAGCCGGCCGGCAGGTCGCGGTCGCTCCACCAGATCGAGTACTGCTCCTCGTGGTTGAGGACGACGCGATACGTCGGCGCGTCGGTCGCGGTCACGGACATGGGTGCTCCTCGGGATGATGGCTGGTGGCTTGGGGTGAGGGCCCGGTGGGACGGCGCCCTTCTGGTACTGACTACCTTCGAGCGGCGCGCTATACCGCTCCTATATCCAGCAACCGCCCGCCGGCGCCGGCGGTGGCGGTGGCGGAGGTGCTGCCGGCGAGATCGGCGTCCAGGCCGCGGGCGAGGCGCCGGACCATCTCCTCGACCAGCAGCTGCGGGGTGGCCAGATTGAGCCGCAGGAAGCCCGGACTGCCGTAGCCGGCGCCGTCGCTGACGGCCAGGCCGCCCACGCTCAGCACCCGCTCGGCCAGCTCGTCCGCGCCGAGGCCGAGCCGGTCCGCCGTGCGGCGGCAGTCCAGCCAGGCCAGGTAGGTGGCATCCGGCAGGTGGTAGCCGAGCTCCCCCAGGCCGTGCGCGGGGAGCAGCTCGGCGAGCAGCCGCCGGTTGCCGTCCAGGTAGCGCAGGGTCTGGCTCAGCCAGCGGTCGCCGACGGTGAAGGCCGCCTCGCTGGCCGCCGCGCCGAAGATGCCCACGCCGTCGCGCAGCCGCGAGGGTTGGGCCAGCAGCGCGTCCGCCGTGCCGGGGCCGTTCGGCACCCCGAACGCGCACTTCAGGCCGGCCACGTTCCAGCCCTTGCTGGCCGAGATCCCGGTGACGCTGCGGACCTGCTGGGCGGCCGGCAGCGAGGCGAACGGCACGTGCCGGCGTCCGGCGAAGACCAGCGGGCTGTGCACCTCGTCGCAGAGCACCGTCACGCCGTAGGTGCGGGCCAGTTCGGCGATCGCCGTCAGCTCCGTCACCGAGCAGACCATGCCGGTGGGGTTGTGCGGGTTGCACAGGATGTAGATCCGGGCGCCGGCCCGGAACGCCCGCTCCAACCCCACCAGGTCCAGCTGCCAGCGCCCCTCGCGCAGCAGCATCGGGTTGGGCACCAGCTCGCGGCCGCGCTCGGCCACCGCCTCGAAGAACGAGGGGTAGGCCGGGATGTCCACCACCACCGCGTCGCCGACCTCCGAGAAGGCCTCGATGCCGGCCTCCAGCACCCGCATCACGTCCGCGTAGAACAGGATCCGGGACGGCGGCACCCACCACTCGTAGCTGCGCAGCAGCCAACCGGACAGCGCCGCCTGCGCCGGACTGTCGTCGGTGTACGAGAAGGCGTAGCCCATGTCCCCGCTGGCGGCCAGCCGGCCGACCGCCGTACGGATCTCCTGGGCGACCGGGAAGTCCATCTCGGCGATGTAGACCGGCTGCACGCCGGAGTCGTGGCGGCGCCACTTCTCGCTGGTCCGGGTCCGCAGCGCCGCCAACGCGGAGTGGGGATCGGTGGATTCGGCGATCGGGGTCACACTGAGCGAATGAAGGGCTTTCCCGGTCATCCTGGTTCTGTCCCTTTCTCTACGCGGCCCGCGCCGCGGCGGCGGCGTCCTCGCGGGCCTGGTTGCGGGCGGTCGGGCTGGTCGTGACCGTGACGGTGAGCAGCAGCATCAGCACGCTGATCACCAGGCCGGTCCAGGCGATCCCCATCGAGTCGAGCAGTCGTCCGGCGGCCAGCGCGCCCAGCGCGTTGGCACCCGAGGCGAGGAAGCGGCCGGTGCCGTTCACCCGGCCCTGGAGCTCGTCCGGCGTGTTCTGCACCTGGTAGGTCCAGGCCGTCACGTTGAACACCCCGGAGACCAGGGCGATCCCGAAGAGCACCGCGGCCAGTTCGGCGGGCTGGCGGATGAAGACGACGGAGGGGATCAGCAGCGTCCAGGCCGTGCAACCCACCACGAAGGTGGTGCGCAGGCTGAACCGCTTGGACCAGCGCGGCGCCAGCAGGGCGCCGACCAGGCCGCCCGAGCCGCCCACCGCCATCACCGTGCCGACCATCGCCGCCGGATCGCCGTGCCGGCGCACGATCACCATCACGGTCAGCATCAGCATCTGGAAGATCAGGTTGCTGGCGGCGAACATCCCCACCAGCACCCGGGCGAAGCGGTGCTGCCAGAGCCAGCGGACGCCCTCGCGGATCTCCACGTGCAGTGCCTTCGGCGGGCCGCTCACGGCCGGGCGGAAGTTGCCGCGCAGGAAGAGCAGGCAGATCACGGCCGCCAGGTCGGCCACCGCCGTGAAGGCGAACGGCATCCAGCGGGCGAGCATGAAGAGCAGGCCGCTGCCGGGCTGGCCGACCAGCCCGATCGCCGCGCCGCGCGCCTCGTTCTGCGCCATCGCGGTGGACAGCTGCTCGGGCGGCACCACGTTGCGCACGGTGGCGCGCTCGGCGAGGTCGTAGAAGATGCCCCGGGTGACCTCGATGAAGGCCGCGAGCATCAGCTGCGGGATCCAGACGTGGCCGAAGAAGACCGCCAGCGCGACGCCGGTGATCGACAGCCCGCCGAGCACGTCGCACCAGAGCATCAGCTTGCGGCGGTCCCAACGGTCGACCAGGGCGCCGGCCGGGAGCTGGATCAGGAAGTTGGGCAGGGCGCCGGCGAAGGTCACCAGGCCGGTCAGGGTGGCCGAGTTGGTGTACCAGAGGGCCAGCAGCGGATAGGCCGTCATGCCGATGGTCGCGCCGAAGCGGGAGACTCCCGCGCCCAGCCAGAGCCGGATGAAGGCGGCGTTGCGGCGCAGCGGCTTGAGCGGCGCGGCTGCGGGAAGCTCGGCGTCGGCGTCGGCGTCGGTGTCGACGTCCGGGGGGGTCAGGGTGTCACTCACCGTGGGTCTCCCCGAGGTTGGCGCCGGCCACGACCTGCTGCTGCTGCTGCGCTTCGGCGGCGCGGGACTCGCGCTCCTGCGCGGCGTCGGTCGCCTGCCGCCACAGGGTCGAGAACCTGGTCTGGGTGGGCCAGAGGCTGGTGAGGATCTTGGTCACCAGCTCGCGCCCGGTGGTCGCGTTGGTCAGCAGTACCGCGCCCAGCCCCGCGTTCAGCCGCAGGCCGAACATGGCCTGGAAGCCGGTCGCCTGGCCACCGTGGCCGATCTCGAGATCTGCTCCGGTGTTGTCGATGATCGTGCTCCATCCATAGGGGCGGTCGGGTTGCGGTGTGAGCATCTGCTGCGCCAGGGCTTGCGGGAGGAAGGCGTCCGGGAGCCCCAGGTAGGAGCGCCGCACCGCCACGGTCAGTCGGGCGATGTCGCCGGCCGTGCTCCACAGCGCGCCGGCCGCCAGCTCCGGCATCACCTGGTAGCCGCCGGGGACGGGGACGTTGCCGACCTCGTGGCCCCGGGCGTACGGGCGGGCCCCCTCGCGCACGAAGGCGGGGTCGTAGCTGCTGTCCGCCATGCCCAGCGGCTCCAGCACCAGCCGCTGCATCAGGGCCGCGAACGGCTCGCCGGTGAGGTCGGACATCACCTGCTGGACGACCGAGAAGTTGAGCGCGGTCATCGCGAACACCTCGCCGGGCGCGTGGGCGAAGGTCACCGGCGAGGCCGGCGGCTGCCCGTGCAGGATCTCCAGCACCGAGGGGATCGGCTCGCCCGGCTCGTAGCGCTTGAACGGCGGCTGGACGGCGAACCCGGCGCTGTGCGACAGCAGGTGGCGCAGGGTCACCCGGGGTGCCGGGTCGCCGGGGATGCGCCAGGAGGTGAGGTAGCGGTTGACGTCCTCGTCGAGGTCGACGCCGCCCTGCTCGACCAGCTTCAGCAGGCCGACCGTGGTCAGGTGCTTGCTGATCGAACCGGCCGCGAAGAGCGTGCCGGGGGTGACCGGCTGGTCCCCGCCCGCGGTGAGGGTGCCGAAGGTCTCGACCTCTGCCACCTCGCCGTCGCGGATCAGCGCCAGGCTGGCGCCGGGGATGCCGTGCCTGGTCATCTCCTCGGCCAGCTTCTGCGGCGTGGCCGAAGCGCTGGCCGAGGCGGTGCGGGAGGGCTTGATGGAGGCAACGGGCTGCGCCTTGGGGGCGCGCGGAGCGTTCTCCAGCAGCGCGGCGAGCTCGGCGAGTTGCTCGTCGGCCAGCCGGCGGACGGTCTGCGCGTCGTGCACCGAGGCGCTGTGCGTCCAGCGGACGTAGAGCTGGCCGTCGTGCACCCGGGCGTCCACGTCCAGCAGCCTGGGCCGCTGGGCCTGGGCCGGGCGGACCGGCTCGATCAGCTGCGGGACGAAGACCAGCGGCAGCTCGGCGGACTCCGTGGAATCGGCCGGCTCGATGGCCTGCGGGGCGGGCTCGGTGAAGGTGAACCCCACCTCCGGCTGCGGCAGGAAGGCCAGGTCCTCCGCGAGGTCCTGGTCCGCACCGTAGCGCAGCAGGCCGTAGCCGAAGCGCGGCTCCGGCAGCGCCTGCAACTGGCGGGCCACCGCTCGCAGTTGAGCGGGTGCCTGGCGGTTCTGCGGCAGCCACAGGGTGAGCGGGAAGCGGTCGGCGAGCAGGCCGACGGTGCCGGCCGCGTCCGCCGCCTCGCGCGGGTCCGCCGTGACGTCCAGGCTGATCCGCTCGCCGCCCGCCCAACGGGCCAGCGTGCGGCCCAGCGCGGTGAGCAGCAGTGCCTGCGGGTCGTCGGCGGCCAGCAGCGCCTCGGTGAGGGCGGCCGGCAGCGCGGCGCTGAGCGTGCGCGCCTCGCCGTGGGTGTTCACGCCGTCGGCGTGGTCCCTCGGCAGAGCAACGCCCGGCTGCTGGTCCAGCCAGGCCTGGGCGTGCCCGGCCGGCGCCTCGGCGGCGGCCAGCTCGGCCAACTCCCCAGCCAGCACGGACAGCGGGGCCGCCACCGGCGCGGGCTGCGCCGCCTGGTCACCCGCGGCCAGCAGCTGGTGGGCCTGGTTCAACTCGTTCACCAGGACCGGCCAGGAGACCTGGTCGATGGCCAAGTCGTGGACGGTGAGCCACAGTTCCGGCAGGACGTCGGTGTTGAGCATCTTGGCCGAGCCGAAGTGGAAGAGCGAGGCGCGCAGCACCGGCCCGTGCTCCGGGTCGACCAGCGTGGCCGCCTCGGCCACCGCCTGGGCGATCGCCGCCGAGCGGTGCTCGGCCGGGACCTCGCCAAGCTCGACCACCCGCAGCAGCTCGGCGTCCTCCGTGCCGGCGATCGCCGCCGTGGCACCCGCCTGCGGCGACCAGCGCAGCCGCAGCGCCTCGTGCCGGGCAACCAGCGCGTGCAGCGCCCGCTCCAGCAGCTCGGCGTCCGGCCGGTGGCTGAGCGAGAGCCGGACGGACTGGCCGCCCAACACCCCCTCGGTCGCACGCCGCTGGGCCGGCGTCAGGGCCAACTCCACCGACTCCTCGGCGGATCCGCTGATCAGCATGGCCAACTCGGCCAGCGTCTTGGACTGGTAGAGCATCCAGAGCGACAGCTCCAGGGACTCCCGGCGGGCGATCGGCAGCATCCGGACGGCCCGGATCGAGTCGCCGCCCAGCTCGAAGAAGCTGTCGTCGATGCCGATCCGATCCACGTCCAGGCGCAGCACCTCGGCCCAGACCCGGGCGATCCGCCGCTCGGTCGCGCTCCGCGGCGCCACCCGGTCGGCGCCGGCCAGTGCGGCCAACTCCGGTACCGGCAGCGCGCGGTGGTCCAGCTTGCCGTTCGGCGTCAGCGGCACCCTGTCGATCACCACGAAGGCCGCGGGCACCATGTAGGACGGCAGCTCGGAGGCCAGTGCCGAGCGCAGCCCGGCCGGCTCCAGCACCGTCTCGCCCTCGGCCACCACGTAGGCGGCCAGCGTCTTGTCACCGGGGACGTCCTCGCGGGCGATCGCCACGGCGTCGCGCACGCCTGGGAGCTGGCGCAACCGCGCCTGGATCTCCCCGAGTTCGATCCGGTAGCCGCGGATCTTCACCTGGGTGTCGATTCGGCCGAGGAACTCCAGCGTCCCGTCCGGCAGCAGCCGGGCCAGGTCGCCCGAGCGGTAGAGCCGGGCGCCGGGCTCGCCGTACGGGTCCGGCACGAAGCGCTCGGCGGTCAGGTCCGGACGGCCGCGGTAGCCGCGGGCGACGGCCGGTCCGCCGACGTGGATCTCGCCGGGCACCCCGACCGGCACCAGGTTGCCCCGACGGTCGAAGAGGTGGATCTTCTGGTCGCCCAGCGGGGTGCCGATCACGCTCAGCGTGGGGCGGCTGAGGTCGCGGTCGCCCAGCTGGTGGCGGACCGAGTACACGCTGGTCTCGGTGATGCCGTACATGTTGACCAGCGCCGGCTGCTCCAGGCCCAGGCGCTGGGCCCAGGGCAGCAGTTCGGACATGTCCAGGCGCTCGCCGGCGAACACCACCGCCCGCAGCGCGATCCGTCCGACCCGGTCGTCCTGGGCCAGTGCGGCCAGGCCCCGGAACGCGGTGGGCGTCTGGCAGACCACGGTGATCTGCTCGGCGACCAGCACGTCCAGGAAGTCCTCGGGCGAGCGGGCGATCTCGGGTGCGATCACCACCAGGCGGCCGCCGTGCAGCAGCGCGCCCCACATCTCCCACACCGAGGTGTCGAAGGCGTACGAGTGGAACATCGCCCAGACGTCCGCCTCGCGGAAGGTGAACTCCCGCTCGGAGGTGCGGAACAGGCGCATCACGTTGGCGTGGGTCAGGCCCACGCCCTTCGGGGTGCCGGTCGATCCCGAGGTGTAGAGCACATAGGCCAGGTTGGCCGGGGAGGTCCGGTTCACCGGGTCGGTGGCCGGCCGCGCGGCGATCGCCTCGCGGTCCGCCGCCCGGTCGACGACCACCAGCTCGCCGGGGTAGGACTTCGCCAGCTCCGCCGCGTACCCGGAGCTGGTCAGCACCACCGGCGCCTGGGTGTCGGCGAGGATCTGGGTGAGCCGGCCCATCGGGTTGGCCGGGTCCAGCGAGACATACGCCGCACCGGACTTGAGGATGCCGAGCAGGGCCGGCAGCAGCTCCGGACCGCGGTCCAGGCAGAGCCCGACCAGCGAGTCCGTCCCCACCCCCAGGTCGCGCAGGTGGTGCGCGACCCGGTTGGCCCTCTCGTTCAACTCGCGGTACGTCAGGCGGTCCTGGCCGGCGACCACGGCGACGGTGTCGGGGTGGGCGGCCACCCGCTGCAGGAACGCCTCGTGGACGGTCAGCTCGACCGGCTCCGGCTGCAGGCTCCCGCTGCCGGCGAGCAGGACACGGGCCTGCTCGGCGGCCGGCAGGACACCGCTGGTGGCAGGGCCGTGTGGGTCGGCGGCCATGCACTCCAGCACGTGGCGGTACATCCCGCGCAGCCGGTCGGCGTAGTCGTGGGTCACCGTGTCGGTGGCGCTGATGATGTTGAACGCGCCGTTGGAGGCGATCACATGGAACGCGAAGTCCGTCGCGACCGAGTTCCGCTCGGACCCGGCGTCCACCAGCGAGCTGTCCATCTGGTGGAAGTCGTGGAACTCCAGCATCACCGAGACCAGGCGCTGCGTGTTGCCGGCCGCGGCCTGGATGGCGGGCAGCGGGTAGCGGCGGTGGCTCCAGACCTCGATCTCCCGGGCGTAGGTCTGCTCGACCAGCTCGACCCAGGTGTCCGGGGTGCCGCTGTGCGGGAACGGCAGGGTGTTGAGGTGCATGCCCAGAACGCGATCTGCGCCCGCCTCCTCCAGGCGTCCGTGGCAGACCAGGCCGGCGTGGAAGGACTCCTCGGCGGTGAGCGCGCTCATCACCTTCAGGTGGGCGGAGAGCAGCACGGTCTTGAGCGAGGCGCCGGCCTGGGTGGCCAGGGCGCGCAGGCGCTCCTCGATGTCGCGGAAGTCCACCTGGACCCGGTAGCGCTCCACCGGGCTGTCCTGGTCACCCCAGCTCTCCGGGATGGCCATCGGGGTGTGGGTGTCGGTGATCTCCTTCCAGAAGGACTGGTCCTCCGGGCTGTCCAGGGACTCCAACTCGGCTGCGATGTAGTCGGCGTAGCGGACCACCGGCGAGATGTACTCCGGCAGCGGCTCGCCGTCGCGGACGGCGTGGTAGGCCGCCAGGATCTCCATCAGCAGGGAGTGGTAGCTCCATCCCTCGGTGATCGCGTTGCAGTGCGTGAAGGTCAGGCGCCAGGCCTCCGACTCCAGGTGGATGCCGATCCGCAGCAGCGGAGCCGTGGCCAGGTCGAAGAGCGTGTCGCGCTCCTCGATGGCGAAGGCGAAACCGGCCTGCTCCATCTCCTGTGGGTTCAGCCCGCGCAGGTCGTGCACGGCGATCGGGATCTGCGCCACCTCGTGCACCAGCTGGAGCGGCTGCGAGTAGCCGGCCAGGTGGATCGAGGTCCGCAGGGTCTCGTGCCGGGCCGAGACGATGTCGACGGCGGTGCGCAGGGAATGCTGATCGAGCTCCCGACTGTCCGGCAGGCGGAAGGAGTTCACGCTGTGGTAGGTGTTCCGGTCCGGGTTGGCCAGCATCTCGGCGAGCATGCCGGTCTGGATCTGGGAGAGCGGGTAGGCGTCGGAGATGCCGACCGGGACGGCGGCGCGGTCCTCGGGGCTGATCAGGGTGAACGGCTCGACGCTGCGGAAGGGCTGCATCTCGGCGTCGCTGGCGGTGCTGTTGGCGGCCAGGGCGGCGATCGTGCGGTGAGCAAAAATGTCGCGGATGGTGAGGTTGTGGCCCTTCTCGCGCAGGGCGCCGGTGAGGCGGACGGCGCGGATCGAGTCGCCGCCGAGGTCGAAGAAGCTGTCGGCGGTGCTGATCGTGTCCAGGTCCAGGCCCAGGACGTCCGCCCAGGCGGCGGCGAAGAGCTTCTCGGTGTCGGTGGCGGGTGCGACGTGCTCGGCGCTGGCGTAGGCGTCGCGGCCGGGGGTGGGGAGGGCCTTGGTGTCGAGCTTGCCGTTGGTGGTGAGGGGGATGCGGTCGAGGGTGAGGAAGGCGCTCGGGATCATGTAGTCGGGCAGGACGGCGGCGAGGTCCTCGCGCACGGTGTCGGGGGTGGTGCCGACGAGGTAGGCGAGGAGGGTGTTGTCGCGGGCGATGACGACCGCGTCCTCGATGCCGTCCAGGCGGCGGAGCTGGTTGGTGATCTCCCCGAGTTCGATGCGGTAGCCGTTGATCTTCACCTGGGTGTCGATGCGGCCCAGGAACTCAAGGCTGCCGTCGGCGAGGCGGCGGGCGAGGTCGCCGGTGCGGTAGAGGCGGGATCCGGCGGGGCCGTAGGGGTTGGGGATGAACTTCTCGGCGGTCAGGTCGGGGCGGTTGAGGTAGCCGCGCGTCACGCCGGCGCCGGAGATGTGCACCTCGCCGGGGACCCCGACCGGCGCCAGGGCGCCGAAGGCGTCCAGGACGTGCATCGCCGTGTTGGGGATCGGCTCGCCGAGTGGGATGGTGCTCAGCTCGCTGGTGGCCTGCTGGCCGGAGTTGCCGATGGTGATCTCGGTGGGGCCGTACTCCGTCGCCAGGACCGTCTCCGTGCCCGCCAGGGTGCGCCAGCGCTCGGCCAGTTCGGTGGTGAACGTGTCACCGGCCGCGATCACCTGCCCGGCCAGCGTGGACGCCTGCTCGGCGGACAGCTGGTGGGTGAGCAGCTCCAGGTGGGCGGGGGTGAGCTTGATGAAGCTGTACGGCGCGCGGGCACTGAGCGCCTGCGCGAGGTCGGCGGTGTCCAGGTCGTGCGGCAGGAGGTGGACGGGCTGGCCGGTGACCAGCGGGGTGAAGATGTTCGGGATCCCGAGGTCGAAAGTGATCGGCGAGAAGAGCGGCGCACCGCCGGGGGTGGTCGCGTAGGTGGCCTTGGTGAAGGCCAGGTAGTTCGCCAGGCCGCCGTGGTGGGCCATCACGCCCTTCGGCGTGCCGGTCGAGCCCGAGGTGTAGATGATGTAGGCCAGGTTGTCCGGCTGGGTGCTGCGGGCCGGAGCGGTGACGACCGGGTGGGTGTCGAGGGGCTCGTCCAGCAGGACCAGTCGGCCCTGGAACACCCCTGCCAGCAGCCCGAGTTGGCCCGTGGTGGTGACCACCAGCGGAGCCGCGGTGTCGGCCAGGATGTGCGCCAGCCGCTCGGCGGGCAGCTTCGGGTCCAGCGGCAGGTACGGGGATCCCGCCTTCCAGGCCGCGAGCAGGCCCGCGATCAGGTCGGTGGAACGCTCCAGCAGCACGCCGACCGGGATGTCCGGGCCGGCGCCCAGCGCCAGCAGCTGGTGGGCGATGGCGTTGGCCCGCTCGTCCAGCTCGGCGTAGGTGAGCTCCTGGTCCCCGAAGGTGACCGCGATCGCAGTTGGCGTCGCCGCCGCCTGCGCCTCGAACTGGTCCAGCGTCAGCGGCTGTTCGGCCGCCGAGGGAGCGGTTCCCAGAGCCAGCAGAGCGGTTTCCTCGGCGGCCGGGACAGCGCCGTCGAGGGCCGAACCCTCCGGGTCGGCGGCCATCGCCTCCAGCACGCCCCGGTACATCGCGACCAGGCGCTCGGCGGACTCGCGGCTCAGCACGTCGGTGCCGGTGGCGAGGTTCACATAGCCGTTGATCGCGGTGACGTTCAACGCGAACTCGTTGGGAGCAGCGTGGAATTCGGCCTCCACATCGACCCGGTCGGTGTCGACCTGGTGGAAGTCGAGGTACTCGAAGATCACGCTGATCAGTCGCTCCGCCCCGACCCCGACCCCGGCCGCGCGCTGCACGGACGGCAGCGGGTAGCGGCGGTGGCCCCAGATCTCCGTCTCCCGGGCGAAGACCTGGCGGACCAGCTCCGCCCAGGTCGCCGGCGTCCCACTCGAACGGAACGGAACCGGAAGGGTGTTGAGGTGCATGCCCAGCACCTTCTCGGCGCCCGGCGCCTCCAGGCGGCCGTGCACGACCAGGCCGGTGTGGAAGGCGTCCTCGCTGCTCAGCGCGCCCATCACCTTGAGGTGCGCGGCGAGCAGGACGGTCTTCAGCGAGGCCCCGGCCCGGCGGGCCAGCGTGCGCAGGCCGTCCTCCAGGTCGCGGTACGGCACCATGGCGCGGTGGGGCTCGCGCGGTCCGTCCGCGTCGCCCCACGCCTCGGGCAGGGCGACCGGGGTGTGGGTGTCGGTGATCTCCTTCCAGTACGCCTGGTCCTCCGGGCTGTCCAGAGACTCCAACTCGGCGGCGATGTAGTCGGCGTAGCGGACGGCGGGGGCGTCGTAGGCGGGCAGCGGCTCACCGTCGCGGATGGCGCGGTAGGCGTCCAGCAGCTCCATGGTGAAGCTGTGCATGGACCAGCCCTCGGTGACGGCGTGGCAGTGGGTGAAGCTCAGCCGCCAGGCGTCGTCGGCCTCGACGTACGCGCCGATCCGCAGCAGCGGAGCCGTCGCGATGTCGAATCCGGCGGCGCGCTCGTCGGCCAGGACCTTGAGGCCGAAGGCGAGACGGCTGGCGTCGTCCAGGTGGCGCAGGTCCTGCGTGGTGATCGGGATGTCGACGGTGGTGTGGACGAGCTGGAGGGGCTGGGAGTAGTCGGTCAGGTGGGTGGAGGTGCGCAGGATGTCGTGGCGGGCGACGACCGCGTCGGCGGCCTGGCGCAGCGCCTCGGGTGAGAAGGGCTTCGGGTCGGGGATCCGGTAGAAGCTGACGTCCAGGTAGTTGCGCTTCTCCTCGTCGGCCAGCATCTCGACGAGCATGCCGGTCTGGATCTGGGAGAGCGGGTAGGCGTCGTCGATGCCGGCCGGGACGGCGGCGCGGTCCTCGGGGCTGATCAGGGTGAACGGCTCGACGCTGCGGAAGGGCTGCATCTCGGCGTCGCCGGCGGTGCTGTTGGCGGCCAGGGCGGCGATCGTGCGGTGAGCAAAAATGTCGCGGATGGTGAGGTTGTGGCCCTTCTCGCGCAGGGCGCCGGTCAGGCGCACGGCGCGGATCGAGTCGCCGCCGAGGTCGAAGAAGCTGTCGGCGGTGCTGATCGTCTCGGGGTCCAGGCTCAGGACGTCTGCCCAGGCGGCGGCGAAGAGCTTCTCGGTGTCGGTGGTGGGGGCGACGTGCTCGGCGCTGGCGTAGGCGTCACGGCCGGGGAGCGGGAGGGCCTTGGTGTCGAGCTTGCCGTTGTTGGTGAGGGGGATGCGGTCGAGGGTGAGGAAGGCGCTCGGGATCATGTAGTCGGGCAGGACGGCGGCGAGGTCCTCGCGCACGGTGTCGGGGGTGGTGCCGACGAGATAGGCGAGGAGGGTGTTGTCGCGGGCAATGACGACCGCGTCCTCGATGCCGTCCAGGCGGCGGAGCTGGTTGGTGATCTCGCCGAGTTCGATGCGGTAGCCGTTGATCTTGACCTGGGTGTCGATCCGGCCCAGGAACTCAAGGCTGCCATCGGCGAGGCGGCGGGCGAGGTCGCCGGTGCGGTAGAGGCGGCTGCCGGCGGGGCCGTAGGGGTTGGGGATGAACTTCTCGGCGGTCAGGTCGGGGCGGTTCAGGTAGCCGCGGGTGACGCCGGCGCCGGAGATGTGCACCTCGCCCGGGACCCCGACCGGCGCCAGCGCGCCGAAGGCGTCCAGAACGTGCATCGCCGTGTTCGGGATCGGCTCACCCAGCGGGATGGTGCTCAGCTCGCTGGTCGCGACCTGGCCGGAGTTGCCGACGGTGATCTCCGTCGGACCGTACTCCGTCGCCAGGACCGTCTCCGTGCCCGCGAGCCGGCGCCAGCGCTCGGCGAGATCGGTGGTGAACGTGTCGCCGGCCGCGATCACCTGACCGGCCAGGCCGGACGCCTGCTCGGCGGTCAACTGGTGGGTGAGCAGCTCCAGGTGGGCGGGGGTGAGCTTGATGAAGCTGTACGGCGCCCCGGCAGCCAGGGCAGCGCCGAGGTCGGCGGTGTCCAGGTCGTGCGCCAGCAGGTGCACCGGCTGACCGGTCACCAGCGGGGTGAAGATGTTCGGGATGCCGAGGTCGAAGGTGATCGGCGAGAACAGCGGCGCACCACCGGGAGCCGTCGCGTAGGTGGCGGCGGTGAAGGCCAGGTAGTTGGCCAGGCCCTCGTGGTGGGCCAGCACACCCTTCGGCGTACCCGTCGAGCCGGAGGTGTAGATGACGTAGGCGACATCCAGCGGGTGGATCGACCGCTTGGGCGCGGTCGCCTCCGAGCCGTCGACGGCGTCCAGCAGCACCAGCCGCGCCCCCGTCCCGGGCAGCGTCGACGCCAGCGCGGAGGTCGTCAGGACGACCTGCGCCGCCGTGTCGGTCAGGATGTGCGTCAGCCGCTCGGCCGGGAGCTTCGGGTCCAGCGGCAGATACGCCGCCCCCGCCTTCCACGCCGCCAGCAGACCCGCCACCAGGTCCGTCGAACGCTCCAGGTGGATACCCACCGGACCGTCCACGCCCAGCGCCAGCAGCTCGCGGGCGATCCGGTTGGCCCGCCCGTCCAGCTCCCGGTAGGTCATCTCCCGCTCACCGAAGACCACCGCGACGGCCTCCGGCGTGACCGCCGCCTGACCCTCGAACCGGTCGATCACCAGGTCCGCCACTGGCCGGTCGACAGCCGTACCAAGCGCCAGCAGACGGGCCTGCTCGCCCGCCGGGACGACCGCGCCCAGCGGGCTGCCGTCCGCGTCGGCGGCCATCGCCACGAGCACCGTCCGGTACATCGCCGCCAGCTGCTGCGCGCTCTCGTGGGTGAGGGTGCGGGTGGTGCCGGTGAGCTGGATCCGCCCGTTCTGGGCGATGGTGTTGAGCGCGAACTCGTTGACCGCGCCGCCGATGGTGCCGGCGGTGTCGACCTTGCCGGTGTCGACCTGGTGGAAGTCCAGGTAGTCGAAGAGGACGGTGATCAGTCGGTCCGCGCCCGAGGCGCGCTGGATGGCCGGCAGCGGGTGGCGCCGGTGACCCCAGATCTCCGTCTCGGCGGCGTAGGTCTGCTCGACCAACTCGGCCCAGCTGCGCGCGGTGTGCGCGAACGGGATCGGCAGGGTGTTCAGGTGCATACCCAACACCCGCTCGGCTCCAGGAACTTCGAGCCGCCCGTGGGTCACCAGACCGGTGTGGAAGGCGCTCTCGGTGGTGAGCGAGCTCAGCACCTTCAGGTGGGCCGCCAGCAGCACGGTCTTGAGCGAAGCGCCGGCTCGGGTGGCCAGCGCCCGCAGGTCGCCCTCAAGGTCGGTGAAGACGGCCTCGGCCCGCACCGGCTCGGCCTCGCCGGCCGTGGTGCCCCAAGCCTCGGGCAGGGTGAGCGGGGCGTGGGCGTCGGTGATGCCCTGCCAGAACGCGCGGTCCTCGTCGCTGTCCAGGGACTCCAGCTCGGCGGCGATGAAGTCCGCATACCTGACCGTGAGTTCCTCGAAGGCGGGCTGCTCCTGGCCGTCCCGGATGGCCCGGTAGGCGGTGAGGAGTTCCATGGTCAGGGAGTTGAGGCTCCAGCCCTCGGTGATCGCGTGGCTCTGGGTCAGGGTGAGGCGCCAGGCGGCGTCGGACTCCAGGTGCACGGTCACCCGCAGCAGCGGGGCCGAGGCCATGTCCAGCCCGCGGGCCCGCTCGGCACCGGCCCAGGCGAGCTCGCTCTCACGCTGGGTGGCCTCATCCATCCCGCGCAGGTCGTGGACCGCAACGGGAACGTCCACCTCGGCGTGCACCAGCTGCACCGGCTCGCTGAAGCCCTCCAGGTGCATCGAGGTGCGCAGGATGTCGTGACGCTGCACGACGACCCGCAGCGCGGCCTCCAGCGCGGCCGGCGAGAACGCCTGGTCGTCGGGGACCAGGAAGGAGTTGATGTTGATGTAGGTACCGCGCTCGGCGCTGGTCAGCATCTCGACGAGCATGCCGGTCTGCACCTGGGAGAGCGGGTAGGCGTCGACCACACCGGTCGGCAGCGCCGCCCGGTCCGTGGCATCGATCAACTCGAACGGCGCCACCGGCACGAACGCCGTGGCTCCCGAGCCCGGCACCGCGCAGAGGGCGAGCCGCGCGATGGTGCGGTGCTCGAAGATGTCGCGGATGGTCAGTACATGGCCCAACTCGCGCAGCGCACCGGTCAGTCGGACGGCGCGGATCGAGTCGCCGCCGAGGTCGAAGAAGCTGTCGTGGACGCTGACCTGCTCGGCGTCCATGCGCAGCACCTCGGCCCAGGCGCGGGCGATGTCCTGCTCGACCGGCGTACGCGGCGCGACCAGCTGGGTGCTCGCCAGCGCCTTCCGGTCGGGGGCGGGCAGAGCGCGGGCGTCGAGCTTGCCGTTGCTGGTCAGCGGGATGCGGTCGATGGCGACGAACGCGCCGGGGACCATGTAGTCGGGCAGCGCGGCCGCGAGGTGGGCGCGCAGCTCGATCGGGTCGAGCGCCGCGTCGTCGGCGAGGACCACGTAGGCGGCGAGGGTCTTGTCGCCGGGGATGTCCTCGCGGGCGATGACGGCGGCGTCGCGGACCGAGGTGTGGGTGCGCAGCTGGTTGGTGATTTCGCCCAGTTCGATGCGGTAGCCGCGGATCTTGACCTGGGTGTCGATGCGTCCCAGGCATTCCAGGCTGCCGTCCTCCAGGCGGCGGGCGAGGTCGCCGGAGCGGTAGAGGCGGGCTCCGGGCGGGCCGAAGGGGTCCGGGACGAAGCGCTCGGCCGTCAGCTCGGGGCGGCCCAGGTAGCCGCGGGCCACGCCGGCGCCGCCGACGTAGATCTCCCCGGGCACGCCGACCGGCACCAGGTTGCCCTGCTCGTCCAGGAGGTGGATCGCCAGGTCGGAGAGCGGGCGGCCGACGAAGCTGCGGTTGGGCTGGGCCAGGTCCAGCTCGCCCAGCTCGTGGTACGTCGAGTGGACGGTCGTCTCGGTGATGCCGTACATGTTCACCAGCACCGGGCCCGACAGGCCCAACCGGTCCGTCCACGGCAGCAGGTCCCCGGTCTCCAGCCGCTCACCGGCGAACACCACCGCCCGCAGGCCCAGTTCATCGATCCGCGGATCCCCCGCCGCCGCCAACGCCGTCAGCGAACGGAACGCCGTGGGCGTCTGGCACAGCACCGAAACCCGCTCCGCGACCAGCAGGTCCAGGAACTCATCCGGCGAGCGCAGCGTGTCGAACGACGCCACCACCAGACGGCCGCCGTGCAGCAGCGCACCCCACATCTCCCACACCGACACGTCGAACGCGTAGGAATGGAACAGCGTCCACACGTCCTCGGACGAGAACGTGAAGTCGTGATCGGCCGAACGCAGCAGCCGCAGCACGTTCGCGTGGCTCAACGCCACACCCTTGGGCCGACCCGTCGAACCGGAGGTGTAGATGACGTAGATCAGGTTGTCCGGCGTTGCCACCGGCACGGGGTTGACCGACGGGCGGCTCGCGATCGCAGCGGCATCCGTGTCCAGCAGGACGCGCGTCCCCGCGTAGTCCGCCGGCACGCTCTCCAGCACCGAGGTGGTCACCAGCAGCGAGGCGCCAGCGTCCTCCAGGATGTAGCCGAGGCGCTCGGCCGGGTTGGCCGGGTCCAGCGGGAGGTAGGCCGCACCGGACTTGAGGACACCGATCAGCGCGGGCAGCAGGTCAAGACCGCGCTCCAGCGAGACACCCACCAACTGGTCAGGGCCAGCGCCCAGTTCACGCAGGTGGTGCGCGATCCGGTTCGCCCGCTCGTTCAGCTCCCGGTACGACAGCTCCACACCCTCGAAGACGATCGCGACCGCATCCGGTGTCCGCTCAGCCTGCGCCTCGAAGGCCTCGTGCACGCAGCGCTCCACCGGCTCCGGAACCACCGGGTTCCACTCGGCGAGCAGGCGCGCGGCCTCGGCCGGCGCGAACACGCCAGCCGTCGCCGTGGCCATCGGGTCGGCGGCCATCGACTCCAGCACGTGGCGGTACATGCCCGCCAGGCGCTCCGCGTTGGAGCGGCTGACGACCTCGGTGGACCCGATGATGTTGACCGCCTCGGCGCTGCCGGAGACGTGCAGTTCGAACTCGGTGGCGCCGTCGATCAGCGTCGCCCGGACGTCGACCTTGTCGGTGTCCACGTGGTGGAAGTCGATGAAGTCGAACATGACCGGGATCAGCCGCTGCTGGCTGCCGGTGTCGCGCTGGATGGCGGGCAGCGGGTACCGGCGGGTGCCCCACGCCTCGAGCTCGCGGGCGTAGGTGTTCTGCACCAGCTGAACCCAGGTGCGCGCGGAGCCGGTGGTGAAGCCGATCGGCAGGGTGTTGAGGTGCATGCCCAGGACCTTTTCGGCGCCCGGGACTTCGAGTCGGCCGTGGGTCACCAGGCCGGTGTGGAAGGCGGTCTCGGTGGTGAGCGAGCTCAGCACCTTGAGGTGCGCCGCGAGCAGCACGGTCTTCAGCGAGGCGCCGGCCTGGGTGGCCAGGGCGCGCAGGCCGTCCTCGATGTCCGTGAAGCGGACGGGGACGCGGTAGCGCTCGGCCGGGCTGTCCTGGTCGCCCCAGGTCTCCGGGACGGTGAACGGGACGTGGGCGTCGGTGACGCCCTTCCAGTACGCCCGGTCCTCGGCGCTGTCCAACGACTCCAACTCGGCCGCGATGTAGTCGGCGTAGCGCACGACCGGCGCGTCGTAGGCGGGCTGCTGCTCGCCGTCGCGGACGGCGCGGTAGACGTCCAGGATCTCCATCAGCATGGAGTGGTAGCTCCAGCCCTCGGTGATCGCGTGGCTCTGGGTGAAGGTCAACCGCCACGCCTCGTCGGACTCCAGGTGCACGGTGGCGCGGACCAGCGGCGCGACCGCCGGGTCGAAGAGGTCGGCCCGCTGCTGGGCGGCGAACTCGGCACCGGCCGCCTCGATCTGCTCGGCGTCCAGCGCACGCAGGTCGTGCAGGGCGAGCGGCAGTTCGACGGTGGTGTGGACGAGCTGCAGCGGCTGCGAGTAGTCGGTCAGGTGAGCGGACGTGCGCAGGATGTCGTGGCGGGCGACGACGGTCGCGATCGCCTCGCGCAGGGCCTCGGCCGAGAACGGCTCGCCGTCCGGGATCCGGAAGGAGTTGATGTTGTGGTAGCTGCGGCGCTCCGCACCCGCGAGCATCTCGACGAGCATGCCGGTCTGGATCTGGGAGAGCGGGTAGGCGTCGTCGGTGCCGGCGGGGAGAGCCGCCCGGTCCTCGGGGCTGATCAGGGTGAACGGCTCGACGCTGCGGAAGAGCAGGACCTCCGCGTCGCTGGCGGTGCTGTTGGCGGCCAGGGCGGCGATCGTGCGGTGAGCAAAAATGTCGCGGATGGTCAGGCTGTGCCCGCTCTCGCGCAGGGCGCCGGTGAGGCGGACGGCGCGGATCGAGTCGCCGCCGAGGTCGAAGAAGCTGTCGGCGGTGCTGATCGTCTCCAGGTCCAGGCCCAGGACGTCCGCCCAGGCGGCGGCGAAGAGCTTCTCGGTGTCGGTGGCGGGAGCGACGTGCTCGGCGCTGGCGTAGGCGTCGCGGCCGGGGAGCGGGAGGGCCTTGGTGTCGAGCTTGCCGTTGTTGGTCAGCGGGATCCGGTCGATGGCCAGGAAGGCGCTCGGGATCATGTACTCCGGCAGGACGGCGGCGAGCTGCTCGCGCAGCGCCTCCGCCTCCGGTTCGGCGCCGACCAGGTAGGCGACGAGAGAGTTCTCGCGGGCGATGACGACCGCGTCCTCGACGCCGTCCAGGCGGCGGAGCTGGTTGGTGATCTCCCCGAGCTCGATGCGGTAGCCGTTGATCTTCACCTGGGTGTCGATCCGGCCCAGGAACTCAAGGCTGCCGTCGGCGAGGCGGCGGGCGAGGTCGCCGGTGCGGTAGAGCCGGGATCCGGCGGGGCCGTAGGGGTTGGGGATGAACTTCTCGGCCGTCAGGTCGGGACGGCCCAGGTAGCCGCGCGTCACGCCCGCACCGGAGATGTGCACCTCGCCCGGGACCCCGACCGGCGCCAGCGCGCCGAAGGCGTCCAGGACGTGCATCGCCGTGTTCGGGATCGGCTCACCCAGCGGGATCGTGCTCAGCTCGCTGGTCGCGACCTGGCCGGAGTTGCCGACGGTGATCTCCGTCGGACCGTACTCCGTCGCCAGGACCGTCTCCGTGCCAGCCAGGCTGCGCCAGCGCTCGGCGAGATCGGTGGTGAACGTGTCACCGGCCGCGATCACCTGCCCGGCCAGCGTGGACGCCTGCTCGGCGGACAGCTGGTGGGTGAGCAGCTCCAGGTGGGCGGGGGTGAGCTTGATGAAGCTGTACGGCGCCCCGGCGGCAAGCGCGGCGCCGAGGTCGGCGGTGTCCAGGTCGTGCGCCAGCAGGTGGACGGGCTGGCCGGTGACCAGCGGGGTGAAGATGTTCGGGATGCCGAGGTCGAAGGTGATCGGCGAGAACAGCGGCGCACCACCGGGGGCCGTCGCGTAGGTGGCCTTGGTGAAGGCCAGGTAGTTCGCCAGGCCCTCGTGGTGGGCCAGCACACCCTTCGGCGTGCCGGTCGAGCCGGAGGTGTAGATGACGTAGGCGACGTCCAGCGGGTGGATCGACCGCTTGGGCGCGGTCGCCTCCGAGCCGTCGACGGTGTCCAGCAGCACCAGCCGCGCCCCCGTCTCGGGCAGCGTCGACGCCAGCGCGGAGGTCGTCAGGACGACCTGCGCGGCGGTGTCGGTCAGGATGTGCGTCAGCCGCTCGGCCGGGAGCTTCGGGTCCAGCGGCAGATACGCCGCCCCCGCCTTCCACGCCGCCAGCAGGCCCGCCACCATGTCCGTCGAGCGCTCCAGGTAGATCCCCACCGGGCCGTCCACGCCCAGCGACGCGAGCTCACGGGCGATCCGGTTGGCCCGCCCGTCGAGCTCCCGGTAGCTCATCCGCTGCTCGCCGAAGACCACCGCGACAGCCTCCGGAGTCACCGCGGCTTGACCCTCGAACCGGTCGATCACCAGATCCGCCACCGGCCGCTCCACAGCCGTACCGACCGCCAGCAGGCGGACCTGCTCGTCCGCCGGGACGACCGCGCCCAGCGGGCTGCCGTCCGCGTCGGCGGCCATCGCCGCCAGCACCGTGCGGTACATCGCCGCCAGCCGCTCGGCAGAGTCCGCCGTCAGACTGCGCGTGGTCGCGCTGAGGTGGATGCCGCCGTTCTGGGCGATCACGTTGAGCGCGAACTCGTTGACCGCGCCACCGATGGTGCCCGCCCGGTCGATCTTGCCGTCGTCGACCTGGTGGAAGTCCAGGTAGTCGAACAGGACGGTGATCAGTCGCTCCGCACCCGAGGCACGCTGGATGGCCGGCAGCGGGTGGCGCCGGTGGCCCCAGATCTCCGTCTCACGGGCGAACACCTGCCGCACGGTCTCGACCCAGGTCGTCGCCGACCCGGCCGTGAAGGCGATCGGCAGGGTGTTCAGGTGCATGCCCAACACCCGCTCGGCGCCCGGCACTTCGAGTCGGCCGTGGGTCACCAGACCGGTGTGGAAGGCGCTCTCGGTGGTGAGCGAGCTCAGGACCGTCAGGTGCGCCGCCAGCAGGACGGTCTTGAGCGAAGCGCCCGCCCGCCGTGCCAGCGCGCGCAGCCCGTCCTCCAGATCCCCGTACTCGGCCGTGACCCGGAGCGGATCGGCCCCCTCGTCGCTCCCCCAAGCCTGCGGCAGGACGAACGGCGTGTGGCCATCGGTGATCCCCTTCCAGTAGGACCGGTCCTCCTCGCTCTCCAGCGACACCAACTCCGCTGCCACGAAGTCCGCGTAGCGCACGCCCGCGGCCTCGTGGACGGGCTGCTCCTGGCCGTCCCGGATGGCCCGGTAGGCGGTCAGCAGCTCCATGGTCAGGGAGTTGAGGCTCCAGCCCTCGGTGATCGCGTGGCACTGGGTCAGCGTCAGCCGCCAGGCGGCATCGGACTCCAGGTGCACGCTCACCCGCAGCAACGGCGCCACCGACGGGTCGAGCGGCTCGGCCCGCTGCGCGGTGACGAACTCCTGCTGCGCCTGGTGCAGTTCAGCGGTGTCCAGGTCGCGCAGGTCGTGCACGGCAACCGGCACCTCGGCGTTCGCGTGCACCAGCTGGAGTGGCTCGCTGTAGCCGTCGAGGTGCATCGAGGTGCGCAGGATGTCGTGACGCTGCACAACGACCCGCAGCGCGGCCTCCAGGGCGGTCGGTGAGAACGCCTGAGTGTCAGGGATCCGGAAGGAGTTGAGGTTGATGTAGGCACCCTCGACAGTGCTGGTCAGCATCTCGACGAGCATGCCGGTCTGCACCTGGGAGAGCGGGTAGGCGTCGACCACGTCGGCCGGCAGCGCCGCCCGGTCCGCCGCGCCGATCTGCTCGAACGGTGCCACCGGCACGAACGCCTCGGCCGCCGAGCCGGGCACCGCGTGCGCGGCCAGCTGGGCGATGGTGCGGTGAGCAAATATGTCGCGGATGGTCAGCACGTGGCCCAACTCGCGCAGCGCACCGGCCAGTCGGACGGCGCGGATCGAGTCGCCGCCGAGGTCGAAGAAGCTGTCGTGGACGCTGATCTGCTCGACGTCCAGGTCGAGGATCCCCGCCCAGGCTCCGGCGAAGAGCAACTCGGTTGCTGTGGTCGGTGCGACGTGCGCAGCCGTGGCGAAGGCGTCGCGGTCCGGGGCGGGCAGAGCGCGGGCGTCGAGCTTGCCGTTGTTGGTCAGCGGGATGCGGTCGATGGCGACGAAGGCGCTGGGAACCATGTAGCTCGGCAGCAGGCCCGACAGGTGGGTGCGCAGCTCGATCGGGTCGAGCGCCGCATCCTCGGTGGTGACGATGTAGGCGGCGAGGGTCTTGTCGCCGGGGATGTCCTCGCGGGCGATGACGGCGGCGTCGCGGACCGAGGTGTGGGTGCGCAGCTGGTTGGTGATTTCGCCCAGTTCGATGCGGTAGCCGCGGATCTTGACCTGGGTGTCGATGCGTCCCAGGCATTCCAGGCTGCCGTCCTCCAGGCGGCGGGCGAGGTCGCCGGAGCGGTAGAGGCGGGCTCCGGGCGGGCCGAAGGGGTCCGGGACGAAGCGCTCGGCCGTCAGCTCGGGGCGGCCCAGGTAGCCGCGGGCCACGCCGGCGCCGCCGACGTAGATCTCCCCGGGCACGCCGACCGGCACCAAGTTTCCCTGCTCGTCCAGGAGGTGGATCGCCAGGTCGGAGAGCGGACGGCCGACGAAGCTGCGGTTGGGCTGGGCCAGGTCCAGCTCGCCCAGCTCGTGGTACGTCGAGTGGACGGTCGTCTCGGTGATGCCGTACATGTTCACCAGCACCGGACCCGACAGGCCCAACCGGTCCGTCCACGGCAGCAGGTCCCCGGTCTCCAACCGCTCACCGGCGAACACCACCGCCCGCAGGCCCAGTTCATCGATCCGCGCGTCCCCCGCCGCCGCCAACGCCGTCAGCGAACGGAACGCCGTGGGCGTCTGGCACAGCACCGAAACCCGCTCCGCGACCAGCAGGTCCAGGAACTCATCCGGCGAGCGCAGCGTGTCGAACGACGCCACCACCAGACGGCCACCGTGCAGCAGCGCACCCCACATCTCCCACACCGACACGTCGAACGCGTAGGAATGGAACAGCGTCCACACGTCCTCGGACGAGAACGTGAAGTCGTGATCGGCCGAACGCAGCAGCCGCAGCACGTTCGCGTGGCTCAACGCCACACCCTTGGGCCGACCCGTCGAACCCGAGGTGTAGATCACGTAGATCAGGTTCTCCGGCGATGCCACAGGCACCGGGTTGACCGCCGGGCGGCTCGCGATCACAGCCGCGTCCGCATCCAGCAGCACCCGCGTCCCCGCGTAGTCCGCCGGCACACTCTCCAGCCCCGACATCGTCACCAGCAGCGACGCACCCGCATCCTCCAGGATGTAACCCAACCGCTCCACCGGGTTCGCCGGGTCCAACGGCAGATACGCCGCACCCGACTTCAGCACACCCAGCAGCGCCGGCAGTAGGTCAAGACCGCGCTCCAGCGAAACACCCACCAACTGGTCCGGACCCGCACCCAGTTCACGCAAGTGGTGCGCGATCCGGTTCGCCCGCTCGTTCAGCTCCCGGTACGACAGCTCCACACCCTCGAACACGACCGCAACCGCATCCGGTGTCCGCTCAGCCCGCGCCTCGAAGACCTCGTGCACGCAACGCTCCACCGGCTCCACCACCACCGGGTTCCACTGCTCCAGCAGCTGGACGGACTCCTCCGGCGACAGCAGACCCATCGCCGAGAGCCGGTCCTGCGGCCGGGCGGTGACCGACTCCAGGAGCTGCAGGAAGTGCCCGGCCATCCGCTCGGCGGTCGTCCGGTCGAACAGCGCGGTCGCGTAACCGAGGCGGGCCCGCAGCTCGCCCTCGGCGGCGTGCGTGACGTTCAGCGTGAGGTCGAACTTGGCGATCCGGTCCTCCAGGACCGACTCCAGCCGGAGGCCGTGCAGGTCGAAGGCGCTCTCGCGGTCCTCGTGCATCACGAAGTCGGCCTGGAAGAGCGGGGTGCGCGAGAGGTCGCGCTGCGGCTGGAGCTCGTCGACCAGGCGGGCGAACGGCACCGCCTGGTGGTCGAAGGCCTCCAGCACGGTCTGCGCGGACTGCTTCAGCACCGCGGCGAAGCTCGGGTCCCCGGTCCAACGGCCGCGGATCGCCAGGGTGTTGATGCCGTAGCCGATGATCTGCTGCAGCTCGGGCCGGTTGCGGCCGGAGACGGTGACGCCGACCGGGATGTCACTGGAGCCGGCGTAGCGGCCGAGCATCAGCTGGTAGACGGTGAGCAGGAAGGTGAACGGCGTGGTGCCGTGCTCCAGGCTGAGTTCGCGCACCCGGTCGGCGAGCGCGGCGGGAACCGTGAACGGCACGGAGTCGCCGGCCCAGCTGCGGACCGCCGGGCGGGGCCGGTCGGTGGGCAGCTCCAGCGGCATGACGGCGTCCAACTGGTAACGCCAGTAGGAGAGTTCGCGCTCCAAGGTGTCACCGGTGAGGTGCTTGCGCTGCCAGGCTGCGTAGTCCGCGTACTGCAGCGGCAGCGGCTCAGCCGTCACGCTCGGCCCCGCCACACTGGCACCGGTCACCGCACCCCGGTAGAGGTCGCTCAGCTCACCCGCGAAGAGCCGCATCGACCAGGCGTCGCAGGCGATGTGGTGGAAGGCCACCACCAGGACGTGGTCGGTGGCGTCGTGTCTGATCAGCTTGGCCCGGACCGGCGCGGTGTGCTCCAGGTCGAACGGCAGGGCGATCTCGGCCTCGACGGCCGCGCGCAGCTCCGCCTCCCCGGTGACCTCCAGTAGCGGCAGGCCGACCGGCCGCGGCGCGTCGATCACCTGCACCGGCTCACCGCCCACCAGCGCGTAGCGGGTGCGCAGGATCTCGTGCCGCTCGACGATCCGCTCCCAAGCGCCGGTCAGCGCGCCCCGGTCGAGCTCGCCGCGCAGGCGCAGCACCAGCGGGACCACGTACTCGGTGGAGTCCGGGTCCATCCGGTTGAGGAACCACATCTGCTGCTGGCCGAAGGAGAGCGGCAGGGGCGCGGTGCGGTCGGCCCGCTCGATCGTGGTGCGGCGGCCGCCGCCGCCGTTGCCGCGGCCGGCCAGTCGGCGGCGCAGCAGCTCGGCGCGCAACGAGGCCGTGTCCTGGTTCTGGGCAACTGGTCCGTTGCTGTTCATGCCTGGGGCTCCTTGACCGTGTCGGTGGTGAAAGCAGAGGTGGGCGAGGTCATCGCCTCGAGCGTGGTGGGCGAGGTCATCGCCTCGAGCGTGGTGGGCGAGGTCATCGCCTCGATGGCGTCGGCGAGCCGGCTGACCGTCGGGTGGTCCAGCACGGTGCGCAGGCCGATGTCGTGTCCGAGCTCCTCGCGCAGGCGGTCGGCCAGGCGGGCGGCTCGGATGGAGTTGCCGCCGCTCTGGCGGAAGTCCTCGTCGATGCCGGCCGGCTCGGTGCCGAGGACGTCCTTCCAGCAGGCCGCCAGCAGTTCGTGCAGCACGGTCACTGGTGGGCGGGGGGCTGCGAGGGCGTGCTCGGGCCAGGGCAGGGCGCGGCGGTCGGCCTTGCCGCTGATGCTGAGCGGGATCCGGTCGATCGCCACAAAGCTGCTCGGGATCATGTACGTCGGCAGCAGCTGGCTGAGGTAGCGGCGGTAGCGCGTGGCGTCGACTCGGCCACTGGCCACCACATGCGCGACCAGCAGGCCGTTCTCCCGCAGCGTGACGATCGCCTCGCGGATCCGCGGGTGGCTGGTGAGGGCCGACTCGATCTCGCCGAGTTCGATCCGGTAGCCCCGGATCTTGACCTGGGTGTCGATTCGGCCCAGGAACTCCAGCGAGCCGTCCAGCAGTCGGCGGGCCAGGTCGCCGGTGGCGTAGAGCCGGGCGCCGGCCGGGCCGAACGGGTCCGGGACGAACCGCTCGGCGGTGAGCTCGGGCCGTCCGACGTAGCCGCGGGCCAGGCTGAGGCCGCCGATGTACAGCTCCCCGGGGACGCCGGGGGCGGCGGGACGGCCGGTGCGGTCCAGCACGTGCAGCACGTAGTTGAGCAGCGGCGCGCCGAGCAGCACGGACTCGGGGTCGGTCGGGACCTCCCAGCCGGAGGCCCAGACGGTGGCCTCGGTGGGTCCGTAGACGTTGACCAGGCGGCCGACCCGCGCGCGGAGCTCCGCCGCGAGCTGCAGCGGCAGTTCCTCGCCGCCGACCAGGGCGACGGTGTCCGGGCCCTCGAAGCCGGCCGCGAGCAGCACCCGCCAGCCCGAGGGGGTGGCCTGGACGTGGGTGACGCCCCGGTCGGTGATCAGGGTGCGCAGCGCGCCCGGGTCGGCGGCCTGCGCGCGGGAGGCGAGCACGATCCGCCCACCCGTGGTCAGCGGCAGGTGGATCTCCAGGTTGGAGATGTCGAAGGAGACCGAGGTGGCGGCGAGCCAGCGGGTGCCGGGCCCGGCCAGCTCGGCGAAGGAGCCGATCAGGTTGGCCAGCGCGCCGTGCGGGAGCATGACGCCCTTGGGCCGGCCGGTCGAGCCGGAGGTGTAGATGGCGTACACCAGGCTGTCCGGGGTCACCGCGACGTCCGGGTTGCCGGCAGGGCGGGCGGCGATCGCCGCGGCGTCGGCGTCGGCGTCCAGCAGGATCCGGGTGCCCGGGTAGCCGGCCGGGATGCCCGCGGTCCCGGTGGAGCTGGTGACCAGCAGCGGGGCGCCGGCGTCCTCCAGGATGTAGCCGAGGCGCTCGGCGGGGTTGGCCGGGTCGAGCGGCAGGTAGGCGGCGCCCGCCTTGAGCACGCCGAGCAGCGCGGGGATCAGCTCGATGCCCCGCTCCAGGCTGACGGCGACCAGGGTGTCCGGTCCCGCGCCGAGCGCGCGCAGGTGGTGGGCGATCCGGTTGGCCCGCTTGTTCAGCTCGCGGTAGGTCAGCTCGACGCCCGCGCAGTCCAGCGCGATCGCGTCCGGCGTCTGGGCGGCCCGGTCCTCGAAGGCGTGGTGCACGCAGCGCGCGGGCGGCGTGCCGACGGCGGGGTTCCAGGCCGTGATCAGCTCCGCGGTCTCGCGGGCCGGCAGCGGCGAGGCGGTGGCGTCGCCGTCGGGGTCGGCGGCCATCGACTCCAGCACCTGGCGGTACATCCCGGCCAGCCGGTCGGCGTAGTCGCGGCCGATCACGTCGGTGCTGGAGGCCAGCTGGAGGCGGTCGCCGACGACCGTCACGCTCAGCGCGAACTCGTTCGGCGCCGACTCGAACTCGCCGATCGCGCTGGACGGTTGCGGGTCCAGGCAGTCGAAGAGGACGGTGATCAGCCGGTCCGTACCGGCCGCGCGCTGGATGGCCGGCAGCGGGAAGCGCCGGTGGCCCCAGATCGCGCTCTCCCGGGCGCGGGTCTGCTCGACCAGCCGGGCCCAGCTGGCCGGGTTGCCGCTGTGCGGGAACGGCAGGGTGTTCAGCTGCATCCCCAGCAGCAGCTCGGCGCCCGGGACGGTGAGCGAGGTGTCGGTGACCAGGCCGGTGTGGAAGACCTCCTCGCGGGTCAGCGCGCTCATCACCTTGAGGTGCGCGGAGAGCAGCACGCTGCGCGGCGAGGCGCCGGCCCGGGCGGCCAGCGCGTGCAGCCCGTCCACCAGGTCGTCGAAGCGCACATGCAGGCGGTAGCGCTCGACCGGGCCGCGGCGGCTGCCCCAGGCCTCGGGGAGGGTGAGCGGGGCGTGCGTGTCGGTGATGCTCTTCCAGTACGCGCGGTCCTCCGGGCTTTCCAGGGAGGCCAGTTCGGCGGCGATGAAGTCGGCGAAGCCGACCGGCGGCAGCTGGTGCTCGGGCAGCTCGACGCCGTCGCGCAGGCAGCCGTACAGCTCCAGCAGCTCCTCGGAGAGCATGTCGGGGCCCTGGCTGCCGAGCAGCGCGCTGTGGTGGGTGAAGGTCAGCCGCCACGCCTCGTCGGACTCCAGGTGGGCGTTGATCCGCAGCAGCGGCCCGGTCTGCGGGTCGAAGCCGGTGGCCCGCTGGTCGGCGGTGAACTCCCACAGCGCCCACTCGCGGTGGTCGTCGCCGACCCCGCGCAGGTCGTGGATCCGGGTCGGGATCTGCGCGGTCACCCCGAGGGCGTCGGCATGCACGAACTGCAGCGGACGCGAGTAGCCGGTCAGATGCATCGTGGTGCGCAACGCGACGTGGCGCCGGGCCAGTTCGCGGACGGCGCCGGTGAACGCCTCGGCGTCGAACGGGCGGTCCTCGCGGACCTGGAAGGCGCGCAGGCTGTGGTAGACCGGGCTGTCGACGGTGGCGGCCAGCGTCTCGACCAGCATGCCCGCCTGGACCATGGAGAGCGGGTAGGCGTCGACCAGGCCGTCCGGGAGCCGCAGGCGGTCCTCGTCGCGGATCAGCGCGAAGGGGGCGACGCGGGCGTCGATGGTGGGCAGGCTCATGCCGAGTACTCCTGAGTCAGCGCGTCCAGCTCGGTCGCGGAGAGGTCGTCGATCTCGGCGCGGATCAAGTCCTCGACGGCGCCCGCGAGTTCGCGGACCGTGGTGAACTCGAAGACCGTACGGATCGGGATGTCGAGGTCGAAGATCTCCTGCAACTGCGCCACCATCCGGATCGCCAGGATCGAGTGGCCGCCGAGCTCGAAGAAGCCGTCCAGCACGCTCACCCGCTCCTGGCCGAGCACCTCGCACCAGATCTCGGCGATCCGCTCCTCGGTCGGGGTGGCGGGCGCCTCGTACCGGTCGGCGCCGGACTGCGCCTCGGGCAGCGCGCGGTGGTCGAGCTTGCCATTGGGGGTCAGCGGCAGCGCGTCCAGGACGGTGAAGGTGCTGGGCACCATGTACTCGGGCAGCGCGCCGGCCAGCCGGGTGCGCAGCTGCGCCGGGTCGAGCTCGGCGCCGTCCACCGGGACCAGGTAGGCGGCCAGCGCGCGCTCGCCGGCCTGGTTCTCGCGGACCACCACCGCGACCGCCCGCACCTGCGGGTGGGCCAGCAACTGCGTCTCGATCTCGCCCAGTTCGATCCGGTAGCCGCGCAGCTTCACCTGGTCGTCCATCCGGCCGAGGAAGGCGATGGCGCCGTCCGGCAGCCGCCGGGCCAGGTCGCCGGTGCGGTAGAGCCGGCTGCCGGGCGGGCCGTAGGGGTGCGGGACGAACTTCTCGGCGGTCAGCTCGGGGCGGCCCAGGTAGCCGCGGGCCAGGCCGTCACCGGCGAGGCAGAGCTCGCCGGTCACGCCCAGCGGCACCGGCCGGCCGGCCGCGTCCAGGATGAAGCCGGTGGTGTTGGGCAGCGGCAGGCCCAGCGGCACGGTGGTGGTGTAGGGGTGGGTGACGGGGTGGATGGTCGAGCCGATCGAGTTCTCGGTCGGGCCGTACTCGTTGATCAGTCGGCCGCCGCCCAGCGCCTGCTGCCAGCGGTTGGCGACCTTGGGCGTGAGCGCCTCACCGGCCACCACCACCCACTGGGCGAGGCCGTTGATCTGCTCGTCGGACAGCTGGTAGGCCAGCAGCTCCAGGTGCCCGGCGGCCAGCTTGATGAAGCTGAACGGGCCGGCGGCGGCCAGCGTGCGCCCCAGCGAGCCGAGGTCGAGGTCGGCGGGCAGCAGGTGGACCGGCTGGCCGGTCATCAGCGGCGCGTAGAGGTTGGTGGCCGGCAGGTCGAAGGCGATCGAGGAGAACAGCGGGGCGCCGCCGGGGGTGGTGACCAGCTCGCGGGCCGCCCACTGGAGGTGGTTGGAGAGCCCCGCGTGGGTGACCATGACGCCCTTGGGGCGGCCGGTCGAGCCGGAGGTGTAGATCACGTACGCCAGGTGCTCGGGGCTCAGCACCCGGGCCGGCGCGGTGGACGGCTGGGCGTCCACCGCCGCGCGGTCGGCGTCCAGCAGCAGCCGCGCTCCCTGGTGGGCGGCTGCCAGCGGGGCCAGCGCCGACTCGGTGACCAGCACGGCGGCGCCGCTGTCCCGGACGATGTGCTCGATCCGCTCGGCCGGGTTGGCCGGGTCGATCGGGATGTAGGCGCTGCCCGCCTTCCAGACGCCGAGCAGGGCCGGCAGCAGCTCGGGGCCGCGCTGCAGCAGGACGCCGACCGGGGTGTCGGGGCCGGCGCCGAGGGCGCGCAGCTGGTGGGCGATCCGGTTGGCGCGCTCGTCCAGCTCCCGGTAGTCGATCCGCGTCTCGCCGCTGACCAGCGCGGTGGCCTGCGGGGTCGCGGCCGCCTGGCGCTCGATCAGGTCGATGACCGGGGTGCGCTCCCAGGGCTCGGCGGTGTCGTTCCAGCGGGTCAGTACCTCGCTGCGGTCAGCGGCCGGGAGGATCTCGGCGGCGCCGAGCGCGCCCTGCGGCTCGGCCGTCACCGACTCGACGAGCTGGAGCAGCCCGGCGCCCAGGCGCTCGACGGTGGCGCGCGCGAACAGCGCGGTCGCGTACTCCAGGGCGCCGGTCCAGCTGCCGTCGGCCTCGGTGCGCACATACAGCGTCAGGTCGGTCTTGGCGGCCTGGCGGGCGTAGAGGAACTTCTCGCCGTGCTCGGTGTCGGGCATGCCGCCGTTGACCGGGCCGTCGGTGAAGTTGAGCGCCACCTGGTAGAGCGGGGTGCGCGAGGGGTCGCGCTCGGGGCGCAGCTCCTCCACCAGGCGCTCGAACGGGACGTCCTGGTGGGCGAATCCGTCCAGCGCGGTGTCGCGGACCAGGTCCAGTGCGTCGGTGAAGCCGAGCGCGGGGTCCAGGCGGCAGCGCAGCACCAGCGAGTTGAGGAAGAAGCCGACCACCCGCTCCAGCTCGGGCCGGCCGCGACCGGCCACCGGGACGCCGACCGGCACGTCCCACTGCCCGGTGTGCCGGGCCAGCAGGGTCGCGAAGGAGGTCAGCAGGATCATGAACGGGGTCGCACCGCGCTGCCGGCCGAGCGCCGTGACCGCCTCGGCCAGCTCGGGCGAGAAGGTGAACGGCACCAGGTCGCCGCGCGGGTCGCGCTCGGCGGGGCGGGCGTAGTCGGTCGGCAGCTCCAGCGAGGCCGTCCCGTTCAGCGTCGCGCGCCAGAAGTCCAGGTCGGCGGCGAGCTGCTGCGGGGTGCGGGCCTCGCGCTGCCAGGCGGCGTAGTCGGCGTACTGGACCGGGAGCGCGGGCAGTTCGGGGCCACCGGCGCAGAGCTGCTGGAACTCCTGCTCCAGCAGCGTCGCCGACCAGCCGTCGCAGGCGATGTGGTGGATGGTGACCAGCAGCCAGCGCTCGCCGTCCTGCTCGGTGACCAGCAGGGCGCGCAGCAGGCGGCCGGCGGCCAAGGCGAAGCCGTCCTCGAACTGGGCCCGGAAGACGGCCTCGCGCTCGGTCGCGGCGGCGTCCAACTCCCGCCACTCGACGGGCGCGGCGGCGCCGACCAGCTGGCGCGGCTCACCGTCCACCGTCAGGTAGCGGGTGCGCAGCGACTCGTGGCGCTCGACCAGGCGGTCCAGCGAGCGGCGCGCGGTGGCGGTGTCGACGGTGCTCGGCAGCCGCAGGAAGAGCGGGATCACCCACTCCGGGCTCGCCTTGACGGAGTCCAGCAGCCACAGCCGGCGCTGGCCGAAGGAGAGCGGCAGCGGCTCGTCGCGCGGGACGGGGAGCACCGGGGGCAGTCCGGCGGCGGGGTCCGCGACCAGCCGGGCCTGGTCGGCGACGGTGAGCGCGCCGTAGACGTCGGTGAGCTGCAGCTCGCGGCCGGTGGCGGCCCGCAGGCGCTCGGTGAGCTTGGTCAACAGCAGCGAGTGGCCGCCAAGTTGGAAGAAGTTGTCGTCCGCGCCGATGCCGTCCTGGGCCAGCAGCTCCGACCAGACCGCGGCGACCATCGCCTCCTCGGGCGTGCGCGGGGCGACGTAGGCGGGGCGCTCGAAGGCCGAGGGGGCGGCGGCCTGGGCCTGGGCCGAGGGGTCGGTGAGGCCGAGCTGCTCCAGCGTGCCGTCATGGCGCAGCCGGACCAGGCGGCCGGTGCGCAGCAGGCGGGCGCCGTCCTCGCCGTCCGGGTCGGGCAGCAGCAGGTCGGCCGTCGCGTCGGGCCGGCCGGGGACGGCGCAGCCGGTGCCGAGGCCGCCGAGGTGCAGCTCGCCGGGGACGCCGGGCGGCACCGGGTCGCCGTACTCGTCCAGCACCCACAGCTCGGGCCGGCCGACGGGGGACGGGCCCTGCGGCTGGGCGGGGTCGAAGCGGCCGGCGGCGACCTCCACGCCGCAGAGCTGCGGGCCGAAGGACTGCCACAGTTCGGCACGGCTGCCCTCGGCCCAGCGGATCAGCTGCTGCTGCGCCAGGTGGTCGGCGGCGGCCACCAGGCGGACCCCCGCGAACTCCTGCGGGTCCTGCTCGGCGAGCTCGGCGTCCAGCGGCAGCACGGTGACCCGGTGCGCGCGGACGGCGGCGAGCGGGTCGGTGCCGGCCATCACCAGCGTCCCGCCGCGGGCCAGGGTGGCGAAGACCTCCCAGGCGAGGCGGCCGGGGGTAGCGGTGCAGAGCACCCGGTCGCGCGGCGAGAGGCCGTAGCGCTCGGCGCGGCCCAGCGCGTCGCGGGCGGCGTCGGCGTGGTCCACCGTCAGCAGCGTGCCGTCGGCGGTGCGGCAGAGGGCGGCGACGGCTTCGGCGTGCTCGATCGGCTCGGTGCTCACCGCCGCGTCTTCGGCGAGCGCAGCCTCGGCGGGCGCGTCCAGGCAGAGCGTGCGGGTGGCGCCGGCCGGCGCGGCCAACTCGCCGGTGGTGAGCACCAGGTGGAGCCCGGCGGCCCTGTCGACCGGCTGCGCGGGGTCCAGCAGCAGGTAGCCGGCGCCCGCCTGCCAGACGGCCAGCAGCGCGGTCGGCAGCTCGACGCCGGCCGGCAGCAGGACGCCGACCAGGCAGCCCGGTCCGACACCGGCGGCGCGCAGCCGGTCTGCCAGCAGCGCGGCCTCGATGGCCAGGTGCTGGTAGGTGAACTCGTGGTCCTGATCAACCACGGCCACCGCGCCCGGCGCCGGCGACGCCTGCTGCACGAAGGTACTGGGCAGAAGCAGAGGGCGGGTCAACGGATGCTCCTCGCGAGTGGGGTCGGACGCTGGCGGGGCCGTGGGTGCGCAAGCGGAGGTCAACTCACTCGGCTCACTGGGCCAGTTGTAGATTCCGCCCCGGTGCTATAGCGCTTCTATATCCACTTCGCGGGGGTGCTGGTCGGTCGATGAGACGCCTGCTGCCGCGCACCGACCGGCGTGGAGCCGGATCGGTACGCGGCAGCAGAGTGGCAGGGCCGTACAGGCCATACAGGCCCGTACAGGCCGTACGGTCGTCCGGGTCAGCGCAGGATCGCGCCGTTGTCCGGACGGTCCACCCGGCTGCGACGGTTGTCCAGGTGCACGAAGGTGCGGTGCAGCCAGCGGTCGTGCCCGTCGTAGCGCGGCACGAACGAGCTGCGCCCGTGCAGCGCCATCCGGTTGTCGATGAACGCCAGGTCACCGGACTGCAGGACCAGCACCGACGACGCCAGCACGATCGCGTCGCGCAGCTGCTCCAGCGCCTGCGTGCCCTCCTCGTCCAGCGCCACGGTGGCCGCGAAGTCCACCCGGATGTTCGGGTCCACCGGGTCCCCGTACAGCACCGCGTGCACCTCGGCGGCGTCGCCGCCCTGGAACGACGGCGGCGGCTGGGTGACGAAGCGCGGCTCGGCCAGCACCCGGCGGGCCTGGTCGGGGACCAGTGGCAGCGCCCGGCGGATCGAGGAGACCAGCGTCCCGGCCGTCCTGGTGTGGTCGTTGCGCAGGCAGAGCAGGCCGACGTAGTCGGGCCGGTTGAGGTGGAAGGCGTTCTCGACGTGCATCTGCAGGTCGACCGAGCCGGCGTTGCTCTGCGACGCCTCCATGCCCGGCACCGGCACCACGTTCTGCACCAGCGCGCCGGACTTCTCCTCGCGGAACGCGACGACCTCGCCGAGGTGCAGCGACAGCAGCGCCGAGATGGCCGCCGGGACGGTGGTGCGGCGCTCCACCGACTCCCGGACGGTGGGGGTTTCGGGCAGGGTGTGCTCGTCCACGGGGAGGTTGTGCAGCATCAGCAGCGCGTCCGGTCCGCAGTCGTAGCGGTACTCGCGGATCGCCTCGCGCAGCCGCAGCGGGATCCGGCAGGACAGCTCGCGGGCGTGGTCGAGCCACTGCGGGTCGTCCACCAGGCCGCTGCCGTGGGCGGCCAGTTCCTCGGCCAGTCTGGCCAGTTGGGAGCGTTCGAGGTCGGTGAGCCAGAGCGTCAGGGAGCCGCGGGCCGGCGCCTGGACCGCTTCGGTCAGTGTGCTCATGAAGTTCCTTCTTCCGTCGGTCAGTCAGTGGTGGTCGGGGTACGGTCCTCGTGGGTACGATGCGCGCGGTGCATCAGGCGGACATCGCGACGAGTACCCGGCGGCTGCCGGTGAACGGCCGACGGCCGTGCGCCACCAGGACGTTGTCGATCAGCAGCAGGTCGCCGCGCCGCCAGTCGACATCCACGGCGCCGGCGAGGCCGCGGTCGCGGACCTGCAGGATGTAGTCGTCCGGGATCGGGCTGCCGTCGGCGAAGCTCACCGACTGCGGCAGCTCGTCGACGGGCAGGATCTTCGCCAGCGCCGTGCCCTCGTCGCCGAGCGCGGCCGAGTGCCACTGGTCGGACTGGTTGAACCAGACCTCGGTGCCGGTGACCGGGTGGCAGGTGGTGGACGGGCGGGTCTGGGTGATCCGCAGGCCGCCGTCGCGGCGCCAGGTCCACTCGGCGCCGGCCTCCGCGAGGAACTCCTCGACCCGGTCGCGCTCGGTGCTCTCGAAGGTCTCCTGCCAGCTCTTGCCCAGGCCGAAGCCGCTGTGCAGGTTCTGGGTGTAGCGCACCCCGCCCGCGTAGGCGGCCCGGACCTCCTCGTCCAACGAGTCCAGCCAGTACGCGGCGTCCACCACCGAGGTCGCACCGCCGGTCTCGGACGGCTGCGCGCAGAGGAACAGCAGGCGGGCAGGCCATGTCGTGCTGTACGAGAGCTCGTTGTGCATCGAGATGGTGAAGGCGGCCGGGTACTCGGTCGACGTGTAGACATTGGCGCCGACCTTGGTGCGCGGCGAGTTGCCGTGCACATAGGCGAGCCGGTCGGCGAGCAGCAGGTCGAGGACCGGGTCCATGGTGGACTCGGCGACGCCGAAACCCCGGAAGACCAGGGCCTTCGACGCCAGCAGCTGCTCGTCCAGCGCCGACCCGGCGCCGCTCAGATAGGCGGTCAGACCCGCCACGGTCGCCGGGACGCCCACGTCGGACGGGTGGATCTCCTGCGGCGTCCAGGTCAGTTGGGGTGTCGGCATAGAAACTCCTCACAGGCTGGTGCGGCAGGTGCGATGCCGCTCTGCAGCGAGGCTGGGAGGTGTGCCTATACGGCAGCGATATCCGCTCCTGGCAGGGGTTGCGCGCCCGGCCGATATGGCCGGCGCATAGACCGTCCACCCATGCTGCCCGGCACCCTGCGCCCACACCCTGGAGGAGTTCGATGAGCACGGCCGGCACCTGGTTCCACCGCTACGACGCCCCGGCGGATCCGGGGTTGCGCCTGGTGTGCTTCCCGCACGCCGGTGGCTCGCCGAGCTTCTACCGCTCCTGGCAGCGCCGGCTGCCGGCCGGAGTCGAGCTGCTCGCGGTCTGCTACCCGGGTCGGCAGGACCGGATCGGTGAGCCGGCGATCACCGCGATGTCCGAGCTGGCCGACCGGCTGACCCGGGCCCTGCTGCCCCGACTGGACCGCCCGTTCGCCTTCTTCGGGCACAGCATGGGCAGCGCGGTGGCCTACGAGTGCGCGCTGCGCCTGGCCCGCGAGCACGGCCTGCGCCCCACCCGGCTGTTCGCCTCCGGTCGCGGCGCGCCGCACCGGGTGGAACCCTCCGCCGTCCCGCTGGCCGAGGCCGACACCGAGACGCTGCTCGGGGCGCTGGCCAGGCTGGGCAGTTCCACCGTGGGCCTGCTCTCCGAGGAGGCGGTGCGCGAGCTGCTGCTGCCGCCGCTGCGCGCCGACTTCCGGCTGATCGAGAGCTACCGGCCCAGTGCACCGGAGCGGATCGGCTGCCCGGTGGTGGTGTACTCCGGCGAGCAGGACCGCGGCTGCACCTCGGAGTTGGTCCGGGCCTGGTCCGAACTGACCATGGCCAGAGCCGAGTTCCACACCTTTGCGGGCGGCCATTTCTACCTGGAGCAGGCCGAGGACGCGCTGCTGCGCCACCTCGGCAGCCACCTGGCCGACGACCTGCGGCTGCGCCGGGTCGCCCGCCCCGCCCCGCGCTGACCCGTGGACCGGATCGGCGCGGAGCGGAACATCCATGGGATCAGGCGAAGTTGTGGGAGAACGCGGACCCGCCGGCCCCCGCCGCCAGGGCCGGCTCCGCGGCGAACGGGCGCAGCACCGCGTAGTACGCGAACGGCGGGCCGATCAGCTTGGACACCCGCAGCCCAGCACCGTCGGCCAGGCCGAGCAGCGAGGACGCCCGGATCTGGTGGCGGTCGAAGAACTCCCCGATCACCAGCCGCCCGGTGGGCTTGAGCACCCGGCGCAGCTGGGCCAGCGTGACCTGCGGCTCGGGGATCTCGCCGAGCGCCGTCACCAGGTAGACGGCGTCGAACGAGCCATCCTCGAACGGGAGTTGGTGTGCATCGGCGTGGGTCGCCACGATGTTGGCCACCCCCTGCTGCTCCGCCCGGCGCATCACGTGGTCCAGCATCTCCTGCTGGATGTCGACGATGTCCAGCCGGCCGCTCACGCCCAACTGCGGTGCGACGTGCAGCGACTGCAGGCCGGTCCCCGGGCCGATCTCCAGGATCCGCTCCCCCGGCTTCGCCTGCAGCACCGAGTCCAGCCGGCCCAGCGTCAGGAACGGCAGCGGCAGGTCCAGCAGCCAGCGCTGCGAGTAGGGGTAGGGCGCGGAGTCGGTCAGCCACCAGGCAGCAACGGCAGCGGCGGTGACGCCGCCGGCCAGCACCCGGCGGGTGGCCTTCTTCGACAGCAGCGAGCGAACGGTCAAGATTCCTCCCCAGTCATGAGCGCGGGCAGGTCGTCCACCCGGCGCACTGCTTCCCGGCGGCGGCGGCAATGACAACCGCTCATCAGGTAGCACTGGCAATCTACTTCGCGGCCTGCGCCGATTGGGGTGCGAGCGGTGGCAGGACATTGCCCCGACAAGATCTTGACAGCCGTCAGAGCAGTTCAGAGGGCCGGGCTCGCGCAGAATTACGTCAGCCGGACCGACGTCCACCGACGCAGGGGTCCGAAGTCAGAGCTGATCCAACGGGGGATAGCTCGCCCCGTTCACTTTTCGCGCACCGCCGCCCCCACATGCGGCGTGAATTCGTGGCAGGAGGAACTATGGAATTCCAGCTTCTCGGCCCGGTCGAGGTCCGGCAGGGCAACGACGCAGTGCCGCTCTCGGGAACGAAGATCCACACCGTGCTCGCCGTCCTGCTGCTCAACCGCGGCACGGTGGTCTCCGACGAACGCCTCAGCAACGCCCTCTGGGGGTGGGACCCACCCGCGACCAGAAGCGCGCAGATCTACACCTACGTCTCGCGGCTGCGCAAGCGTCTCGGCCCCGAGGTCGACCTGGTCCGCCATGCCCAGGGGTACCTGATGCACCCCGGCTCCGCCCGGTTGGACCTGGAGGAGTTCGAGCGCAGCTCCGGACTCGGCCGCGAGGCCCTGGAGCAGCACCGCTACTACGACGCCTCGGTGCACCTGCGTTCCGCGCTCGCCCTCTGGCAGGGCCCGGCGCTGGCCAATGTCACCGACTACCTGTCCGACGCCGAGCGGCCCAGCCTGGACGAGGCCCGTGTGGTGGCCGTGGAGGACCGGATCGAGGCCGACCTGGTCCTCGGCCGCCAGCGCGAGCTGGTGCCCGAGCTGACCGGCCTGCTCGCCGAGCACCCGCTGCGGGAGCGGCTGCGCGCCCAGCTGATGACCGCGCTCTACCGCTGCGACCGGCAGGCCGACGCGCTGACGGTCTACCAGGCCGGCCGCCGGGTGCTTGCCGAGGAGCTCGGGGTCGACCCCGGACCGGTGCTGATCGCCGTCCACCAGTCGATCCTGCGGGGCACCCCGATCCCGGGCACCCCGATCCCAGGCACGCTGATCCCGGGCACGCTACTCCCGGGCACCCCCGCACCGGGCGCGCCGGCGCAGGCGCCCGGCGCCCAGTCGGCGCTCCCCACCCGGCTGCGCGTCCCGGCCCGCCCGGTCCCGGCGATGGTCCCCCCCGAGCTGGCCGACTTCGCCGGACGGGAGGCCGAACTCGCCGACATCCGACGGGTGTTGGCCCCGCAGCCGGGCAGCTCACGGGCCGGCGCCGTCCTGCTGACCGGCATGCCGGGGATCGGCAAGAGCGCGCTGGCGACGCAGGCCGCGCACGCCTGCCGCGACGCCTTCCCCGACGGCCAGCTCTACACCGACCTGCGCCGCCCGGACGGCTCGCCGAAGAACCCGTGGGAGGTGCTGGTCCTCTTCCTGCACGCCCTGGGCCTGGACACCCGGGAGTCGGCTGACCTGGACGAGCTGGTGAGCCTCTACCGCGCCCACACCGCGGGCAAGCGCCTGCTGGTGGTGCTGGACCGGGCCGCCAGTGACCTGCAGATCGGCCCGCTGCTGCCCAACGACCCCGGCGTCGGCGTGATCATCACCAGCCGCGGCCACCTGGCCACCGGCGGCCACACGGTGACCGTCCCGCTGCTCGACGACGAGCAGGCGCTCGACCTGCTGGCGTCGATCACCGGTCCGGAGCGGATCCTGGAGAACCCCGCCGCGACCCAGGCGATCATCGAGGCGTGCGCGGGCCTGCCGCTGGCGCTGCGGATCGCAGGTCTGCGGCTGGCCACCCGGCCGCACTGGTCCACCGGCCAGCTGGCCCGCCGGCTGGCCGCGCCCAGCACCCGTCTCGACGAGCTCAGCTTCGGCGAACTCGCGGTCGGCCAGCGGCTGCTGAGCTCGCTGCGGGGTGTCAGCCCGCAGGCCCGTACGGCGCTGCCGCAGCTGGCCGCCATCTCCACGCCGCACTTCCCGGCCGAGCTGGCCGCCGCCGTCCTCGGCACCGGCGAGGGCCCCACCGAGCAGGTCCTGGACGACCTGGTCGGCGCCCGCCTGCTGGAGGTCAACGGTTCCGGCTCCCCCTTCCACACCGAGTACGGCTTCCACGAACTGGTCCGCCTGCTCGCCCACAACCTGCGCGGGCCCGCCGTGCTGGCCCGGCAGGGCGGCCACGCCGCCTGATCGCCTGACCCCCGAACCACCTTCCACCACCTCAGGAGAGTCATGTCCCGCCGCCTGTTCACCTCGGAATCCGTCACCGAGGGGCACCCCGACAAGATCGCCGACCAGATCAGCGACGCGATCCTCGACGCCCTGCTGAAGGAGGACCCGGCCGCCCGGGTCGCCGTCGAGACCCTGATCACCACCGGCCAGGTGCACGTCGCCGGCGAGGTGTCCACCACGGCGTACGCGCCGATCGCGCAGATCGTCCGCGACAAGATCCTGGAGATCGGCTACGACAGCTCGAAGAAGGGCTTCGACGGCGAGTCCTGCGGCGTCTCGGTCTCCATCGGCGCGCAGTCCCCCGACATCGCCCAGGGCGTCGACACCGCGTACGAGGCCCGCGTCGAAGGTGTTGAGGACGACCTCGACAAGCAGGGCGCCGGCGACCAGGGCCTGATGTTCGGCTACGCCAGCGACGAGACCGCCGAGCTGATGCCGCTGCCGATCACCCTCGCGCACCGCCTCTCGCACCGGCTGTCCGAGGTCCGCAAGAACGGCACCGTCCCCTACCTGCGCCCCGACGGCAAGACCCAGGTCACCATCGAGTACCAGGGCAGCCGGCCGGTCCGGCTGGACACCGTGGTGGTCTCCGCCCAGCACGCCGGCGACGTCGACCTGCTCACCCAGCTGACGCCGGACATCCGCACCCACGTGGTGGAGCACGTGCTGGCCGAACTCGCCGCGACCGGCAGCACCCTGGAGACCGGGGACTTCCGCCTGCTGGTGAACCCGACCGGCCGCTTCGAGATCGGCGGCCCGATGGGCGACGCCGGCCTGACCGGCCGCAAGATCATCGTCGACACCTACGGCGGCATGTCCCGTCACGGCGGCGGCGCCTTCTCGGGCAAGGACCCGTCCAAGGTGGACCGCTCCGCCGCCTACGCGATGCGCTGGGTCGCCAAGAACGTGGTGGCCGCCGGCCTGGCCGCGCGCTGCGAGGTGCAGGTCGCCTACGCGATCGGCAAGGCCGAGCCGGTGGGCCTGTTCGTGGAGACCTTCGGCACCGCGACCGTCGCCGTCGACCGGATCGAGCGCGCCATCAGCACGGTCTTCGACCTGCGTCCGGCCGCGATCATCCGCGACCTGGACCTGCTGCGGCCCATCTACGGCCAGACCGCCGCCTACGGCCACTTCGGCCGCGAGTTGCCCGACTTCACCTGGGAGCGCACCGATCGCGCCGAGGCCCTGCGCAAGGCGGCGGGGGCATGAGCGAGTCTTCGGTGCAGTGCGCGTCATCGGTGCACAGCGAGTCTTCGGTGCACAGCGAGTCTTCGGTGCACAGCGAGTCTTCGGTGCACAGCGAGTCTTCGGTGTCCTGGGAGCAGGGAGCCGTGGTCGCCGTCGACCAGCGCGCCCTGCCCGCCGAGTACCGCACGCTGACGCTGCGTACGGTCGACGAGGTGATCGCCGCCGTGCAGTGCCTGGCCGTGCGCGGCGCCCCGACGATCGGGCTGGTCGGCGCGCTCGGCGTGGCGCTGTCCGGCTACGCGCACACCGCGGCGGACGGCACGCTCGACGAGGCCGCTGAGGCCGCCGTACGGGCGGACGCCGAGCGGCTGGCCGCCGCCCGCCCCACCGCCGTCAACCTGCGATGGGCCGTGCAGCGGGTGCTGGAGCACCTGCCGCAGGGGGCGGACGCGCTGCTGGCGGAGGCCACCGCGATGCTCGCCGAGGACGCGGCCGCCAACCGCGCCGCCGTGCAGCGCGCCGCGGACCTCGTCATCGGGCTCACCCCCGACCGTCCGCTGCGCCTGCTCACCCACTGCAACACCGGCCGGCTGGCCACCGCCGCGGTGGGCACCGCGCTCGGCACCATCCTGGAACTCGCCGCCCGGGGACGGGTCGAGGAGGTCCTGGTGGACGAGACCCGGCCGCTGCTGCAGGGCTCCCGGCTCACCGCCTGGGAGCTCGGCGAGGCGGGCGTCGCCTACCGGCTGTGTGTGGACTCCGCCGCGGCCGCCGCGATCTCGCGCGGCATGGTGGACTGCGTGCTGGTCGGCGCCGACCGGATCGCCGCCAACGGCGACACCGCCAACAAGATCGGCACCTACGCGCTGGCCGTGGCCGCCGCCCGGCACGGCATCCCGTTCGTGGTGGTCGCTCCCGAGTCCAGCTGGGACGACCAACTCCCCGACGGCAGCGGCATCGTGGTCGAGGAGCGGCCCGCGCGGGAGGTGACCGAGCTGGCCGGCGTGCGGGTGGCTCCGGCCGAGGCGCAGGTCTTCAACCCGGCCTTCGACGTCACCCCGGGAGCGCTGATCACGGCCGTCGTCTCGGAGCGGCGCACGCTGCGCCCAAGCCGTCCGGCGGCCCCCGTCGCGGCGGACCCGGCCGAACTGGCCGCCCGGACAGTCGCGTTGCTCACGGAGTACCCGGACCACCCCAAGCCCGGCGTGGTCTTCCGGGACCTGGCCGCGCTCTACGCCGAGCCCGGCATGCTCGCCGAGCTGGCCGACCAGGTGCTCGCCGACTTCGACGGCCGCTACGACCGCATCCTCGGCGTCGAGTCCCGGGGCTTCGTCCTCGGCGCGGCACTGGCGGCCCGCGGGCGGATGCCGCTGGTGCTGGCGCGCAAGCCCGGCAAACTCCCCGGCGCGGTGCACGAGGCGTCCTACGCCCTGGAGTACGGCACGGACCGGCTCGAACTGCAGAAGGGCGCGATCGCCCCGGGCGAGCGGGTGCTCGTGGTGGACGACGTGCTGGCGACCGGCGGCACGCTGTCCGCCGCCGCCCGTCTGGTCACCGACTCCGGCGGCCAAGTCGCGGGCCTGGCCGCACTGGTGGCGCTCAGCGGCCTCGGCTGGGAACAGCGGCTGGCCGGACATCCCGTGCTGGCGCTGTGCGAGGTGGCAGCGTGAGCGTGACCAATGTCGACCTCTGGTGGGACCCCTCCGACTCCTCCGACGCCCCGTCGGCGGCGAGCGGCGCGGACTGCTCGCGCCCGGCCGCCGAGCTCGCCGCGTTCTCCCGCGCGCTGTACGCGCGCGGCTGGATGCCCGGCACCTCGGGCAACCTCTCGGTGCGGCTGCCCGGCTCCGAGCCGCTGGCACTGATCACCGCCAGCGGTCGGGACAAGGGCGAACTGACCATCGCGGACACCGTGTTGATCGACGCCCACAGCGCTCGGCCCAGCCTCCCCAGCCTCCCCGGCGGCCCGCGCGCGTCGGCCGAGGCCTCGATCCACGCCGCCGTCTACCGCAGCACGGACGCCGGCGCGGTCATCCACGTGCACGCCCCGTACACCACCTGGGCGGCCTGCCGCACCGGGGCCAGGAGTGGGAGCGGGAGCGGCACCGGGGCCCTGACGCTGGCCGGCTTCGAGCTGCTCAAGGGGCTCGACCTGGCCGACCCGAGCCGCACCGAGCTGCCGGTCTTCGCCAACTGGCCCGACGTGCCGAGGATCGCGCAGGAGATCGCCGCCCACCTGGCGGCCCACCCGCAGGCGCCCCCCGGCCTGCTGATCGCCGACCACGGCGTGACCACCTGGGGACGCGACCTGGCCGAGGCCCGGAACCGTCTGGAATGCCTGGAGGCGATCTGCCGGCTGCTGCAGCTCGGCGTCGACGCCGTCCCTACCGAAAGGCCGGTCGGATGACCCTGCTGCAGATCATGCCCGAGGACGCACCGGAGCACGTGCGGCTGCGCACCACGGATCCGCTGGTGATCGGCGAGGCGCTGGCCGAGTGCGGCGTCGACTTCCGGCGCTGGCCGGTACGGCTGCCGGTCGGCCCGGACACCGACCCCGAGCTGATCCTCGCCGCCCACCGCTCCGAGATCGACGAGCTCTGCGCCCGCCAGGACCTCCAACTCGTCGACGTGGCACGGCTGTACAGCGATGACACGGCGCCAGGGCGGGAGCGGGCCGCGCAGGCCCGGCTGAGTTTCCTGGACGAGCACCGGCACGCCGAGGACGAGGTGCGCTTCTTCGTCCACGGCCGGGGCTGCTTCTACCTGCACCTCGACGGGGCCGTCCACGCGGTGGTCTGCGAGGCCGGGGACCTGCTTTCGGTACCGGCCGGCACCACCCACTGGTTCGACATGGGCGAGCGCCCGGCCTTCACCGCCGTGCGCTTCTTCCAGCAGGCGGACGGCTGGATCGGCGACTTCACCGGCTCGCCGATCGCCAAGCGGTTCCCGCTCCTTGACGCCCTGCTGGCGGCGCAGCCGTGACCACGGTCAGGTCAGGGGTCCGGCCGCGCGCCGTCGTCCTGGACATCGAGGGCACCGTCGGCTCCATCGACCACGTGCACGAGGTGCTCTTCCCGTACGCGCGGCGCCGGCTGGCCCCCTGGTTCGAGGCCCACCAGGGCTCCGAGGCGCACGACCGGATCCTGGCGGCCGTCCGCGACCACCAGGGCGCGCCCGGGCTGGACGAGCGCCAGGCGGTCGAGCTGCTGACCGGTTGGGCCGACGCGGACACCAAAGCAGCACCGCTGAAGGCGCTGCAGGCACTGATCTGGACCGAGGGCTTCGCCGACGGCACGCTGAGGGGCCACCTCTACCCCGAGGTGCCCGAGGTGCTGCGCGGCTGGCACCGGCAGGGGATCGCGCTGTACATCTACTCCTCCGGCGCGGCCTCGGCGCAGCGGGACTGGTTCAGGCACTCCGGCCACGGCGACCTGACCCCGCTGCTCCAGGGCTACTTCGACCTGGAGAACACCGGCGGCAAGCGCGAGCCCGACTCCTACCGGACGGCGCTGCGCACCATCGGCGTGCCGGCCGCGGACGTGCTCTTCCTCAGCGACGTGGGCGAGGAGCTGGACGCGGCGGCCGCCGCCGGCTGGCGGGTCACCGGGGTGCGCCGGGCCGGCGACCGGCGCGGGCCGCACCTCCCCGGCCACCCGACCGTCGCCGCGCTCGACGAGCTCCGATTCGACCCCTTCGACCCCTTCGACCCTTCGACCCCGACTCCACCGTGAAGGAAGGACGCACACCATGACCGCACTCCCAGCCGGGCAGCGCGCCGAGATCGGCGTGATCGGCGGCAGCGGCTTCTACCAACTCCTCGAAGACGCGCAGGAATTCACCATCGACACGCCCTTCGGGGCACCCTCCGACACGGTGGCCGTCGGCACCGTCGGCGGGCGCAGAGTGGCCTTCCTGCCGCGTCACGGACGCGGGCACGGACTGCCGCCGCACAAGATCAACTATCGCGCCAACCTGTGGGCCCTGCGCTCGCTCGGCGTGCGCCAGGTGCTGGCACCGTGCGCCGTCGGCTCGCTGCGCCCGGAGCTGGGCCCGGGCACCGTGGTGGTCCCCGACCAGCTGGTCGACCGGACCAGCGGGCGGATCCAGACCTACTACGACCAGGGCGGCGTGCACGTCTCCTTCGCCGACCCGTACTGCCCCGTCGGCCGGTCCGCCCTGCTGAAGGCCGCGGCCGGCGCCGGCATCCCGGCGGTGGACGGCGCGACCATGGTCGTCGTCGAGGGCCCCCGGTTCTCCACCCGCGCCGAATCGCAGTGGTTCGCCGCGGCGGGCTGGTCGCTGGTCAACATGACCGGCTTCCCCGAGGCCGTGCTGGCCCGCGAACTCGCCCTGTGCTACACCCCGTTGGCCCTGGTCACCGACCTGGACGCGGGGATCGAAGCCGCCGGCAGCGTGGCCCAGGCCGACGTGTTCGAGGTCTTCGCCCGGAACATCGAGCGGATGCGCGAGCTGGTCCTGGAGGCCGTCGGCCTGCTCCCGCAGGAGCGCGGGTGCGCGTGCCCGCACGTGCTGGACGGGATGGACCTGCCCCTGGACCTGCCTCAGGACCTGCCGGGCGACCATGCCTGACACCCCGGAGGTCTTCCAGCAGCTGACGGACCTGTTCCAGTCCCGGGCGGCCCGCTACCGCATGATCCCCCACCCGCCCGAGGGCCGGACCGACGTGGCCAGCCGGCTGCGCTGCCACCCCCTGGAGCAGGCCGCCAAGTCCATCGTGGTCCGCGTGGCGACGGGCAAGCGCTCCCGCCGCTACGTCCTCGCGGTGGTCCCCGGCGACCGCAAGGTCGACCTGGACGCCCTCGCGGAGCGCTACGGCGGCCGCGAGGCGTCCTTCGCCACCCGCGAGGTCGCCGAGCGCCTGGCGGGCAGCGAGAGCGGGTCGATCACCCCGTTCGCTTTCTCACCCGAGCTGGACCTCCTGGTGGACGGCCAGCTGCTGGTGCACGACGAGATCTTCTTCAACGCCGGCCGACTCGACGTCTCGGTCGCCCTGTCCGTGACCGACTACCTGGACCTCGCACAGCCGACCGTCGCACCGATCGCCGCCTGACCCGGCCCCGGACCCACCACTCGCCACTGACTCGGAGCAGCCGACCCAGCGACCCTGAACCCGGCGCCCCACTCCGACCGCTGGGCCTGAACCCAGCGCGGCCACCGCCCGATCGGGCGGTGGCCGCGAGCGCTGGACACCCCGGAGGTGTACTTAGCACCACCCCCAACTCGGATAGGAGGGCTACTGTTTCCGCCCCGCTGCCGCGACATCCTGGTGATGTGCCCGAGAGCCGGGCACGGGGAGGAGAAGTCGCCATGGCACTGGCCGAACTGCAGCAGGCGGCACCCGTCGAGACCTACGCCAGGCGCGCGACGGACACCGCCGCACCGCAGCTGCCGCGTCCCTCGCGCCGCGTCGCCACCGCACTCACCGTGCTCGGACTGGCGATGATCCCGTGGCTCTTCGTCCTGCACACCGGGCTCCCGGCCACCGCCCAGGCCTCGCACTGGGCCTGGACCTGGACCGGCCTGGACACCCTGGAGGCGATCGGCCTGCTCTCCACCGGTCTCCTGCTGCGCCGGGGCGACCAGCGCGCCTGCCTGACCGCCGCGGCCACCTCCACCCTGCTCCTGATCGACGCCTGGTTCGACACCATGACCGCCACCCCCGGCACCGACCTGCTCACCGCCGAACTGATGGCCGCCTTCGTCGAGTTGCCCCTCGCAGCAGCCTGCGCAACACTCGCCATCCGCACCTTCCCGCGCTTCTCCTAGGCTTGTTCGGAGTTCAGATCATGTATGGGTTGACCTGAGCAAGCGGCTTCACAAGGCCGCGCAGCACGCCCTGCTCCACAACGCCCGGCCGAGCGGCGACGGTGGTGGGAGCAGCGGCGCCGGCTCATTCACCAGGTCTTTGTCACAGCCGCAGGACGACCGCCGAGGCGGCCGCGCCGGCCGCCCAGGCGATCACTGCCGCTTCCCACGGCCGGAACCCGCTCTGTAGTGCCCATCGCCTGGCGAGTACATGGGCGCACGGGCCGGCGATGGCCGCCATCGTCCGGCAGTCTGGCCGCCAAGCGCGGAGTGGACGCGCTACCGCGCACCGTGCGGGTGACGGCCGCCGAGCGGGCAGGTGCGTTCGAATCGCTGCTGCGGAGGTTCGTACTCGGGGAACAGAGCGAGGTATCCGAGGAGCATGCCCTGGTCGTTGAGAAGGTTCTCGGGATCTCACCCGGCCGCCGCCAGCGCGTCGAAGGGTCAGGCCCTTGGCTGACCGGTCCGGCCAAGGATCTCTTCGACGCCGTCCCGATTGCGCTTCCGCAGTTGGCGCAGGCCGTTGCCCAGGCGACCGACGGGGAGCTCGAGTCGGCACGCACGCTGGCGGCCGCTTTGTTCCGGAACCTGCCGATCGCCGCCAGGTTGATCGGCGCCGCCACCGGGGACGAGAATCGGGCGGGCCTGCACAACATCGCCCGCCTCGACCAGGAGCCGGAGATCGCCGTCCTGCTGGTGCCTACTGTGGTCGCAATGCTGCAGGCCGGCTGGCAGGAGAACCTGGAGGCGCTCGCCGCTGCTCTCCGCCCATTCCCCGGCATGATCGCGGATCTCGACAAGGTCTTGGACATGTCAGCGAAGGAAGTCCAGGGGAACCTCGCGAGTCAGCCGCCGAACATTCGCGTCCGAGCCCAGAAGATGATCGACGCCGCGCTCGAAGGGCGCCTCAACTAGGACGCGAACCCCGCAGCGCGCAATGGCCGTCTTCACCCCGCAGGACAAGGTACCCAGGAGCGGTGGGTCTACGGGCCGGGTCGGACGCCGGTATGGTCGGGCTGCAGATTGCTCTGACATGCAGTCAAGGAGGAAATGTGGCTGGCCACTTCACTGACCCGCCTGTTGGCACCGATGGGTCGCGTGATGCCGAGGAGCAGGCGGGTCCGCTTTCGGGGTGGCTTCCTCCGCACGAGTATGTCGAGTCGATCGCTAACGCCACCTGCTACGGCGCCCTGATCGTGCGGGACGAGGAGGGGCGTTATCTAGGCCTCCGGTCCGCCCGCCGTGCCAGTGTCACGGAGGGCACCTGTTGGTCGCCGGCGCGCCGCAGTTGATTCAGCATCCGTGAGAGTGGGAGTTCAGCATGAACAGTGATGGTGTCGGCGGAGCCGGACAGCTGCCGTTCCGGTTGCTCGTCACCGGCGGCGGGACGGGCGGCCACACCTACCCGGCGCTGACCGCGGTGCGCGCCTTGGAGAGCCGTCTGGCCGCTGCGCGGCGGTCGCTGGAGGTGCTGTGGGTCGGCACGGCGGACGGACTTGAGGCCCGAGTCGCGGCCGAGGAGAACATCGCGTTCCGGGCTGTGGCCACCGGCAAGATCCGGCGCAGCAGCAACCCGCTGAAGATGGCGTCGCCTGCGAACCTGAAGGACATGGGCCGCGTTCCGTGGGGGGTGGCTCAGGCCCGGAACATCGTCGCGGACTTCGCTCCGGACGTGGTCCTGGCCACCGGCGGCTACGTGGCGGTTCCCGTCGGCCTGGCAGCGCGGATGTGCCGGCGGCCGCTGGTGGTGCACGAGCAGACCGTCCGGCTCGGTCTGGCGAACCGGGGTCTGGCGCGGGCGGCGTCGTGCTTCGCCGTGTCGTCCGCCTCGACGCTGGAGTTCCTGCCGGAGGCGGCCCGCAAGACGGCGGTGGTCACGGGCAACCCGGTGCGCCCGCAGGTGCTGGCCGGCCGCGCCGACAACGCGATCGCGGTGCTGGGCCTGGACGGCTTCGACCGGTCACTGCCGACCGTGTACGTCACTGGCGGCGCGCAGGGCTCGCAGCAGATCAACGGCCTGGTGACGGGCTGCCTGCCGTGGCTGCTGTCGCGCGCCAACGTCGTGCACCAGTGCGGCCCGGCGAACCTCGAAGGGCTGCGACAGCAGGCCACGTCGCTGCCGCCGCAGCTGGCGCGCCGCTACCTGGTGACGGGCTTCGTGAAGGCCGAGCTGCCGGATGTCCTGGCCCTGGCCGACGTGGTGGTCTCGCGCTCCGGTGCCGGGACGATCGCCGAGCTGACGGCGCTCGGGAAGGCCTCCGTCCTCGTCCCGCTGGCGACGTCGGCCGGCGGCGAGCAGGAGCACAACGCGCGGCACCTGCAGGAGGCCGGCGCTGCGGTGGCGCTGCTTGGGCAGGTGACCGCGCAGGGCCTTCAGGACGCGCTGGCGCCGCTGCTCGCGGACGGGGAGCTGCGTGCCCAGGTCGCCCAGCGGGCCCGCGAGAAGGGCCGACCGGATGCCGCGGAGCGGCTGGTGGATGTTCTGCTGTCCGCTGCGGGCGTGCGGCTGGTCAGCCGAGCGGCCTGAGCCGGGATCGCGTGTCGGCCCCCTGCCTGCGATGTACTGGCGCAGGCAGGGGGCCGAGGCGTCCGCCGCTGATTCAGGGCAGGTGCGCGGCGGCGCCGGTGGCGATGACGGCGGCGCAGGCTGCGAACTCCTCGGTGCTGCGCCCCATGGGGTCGGGCACGTCCTGGCGTCGAGGTACAGGCGCAGCTTCGGCTCGTTGGCGGTGCCGGCGATGGGGAGCAGTTGCTCCAGGACGGAGCGGTCCATGGCGAGCACGAGGTCGGCCCAGTCGATGAGGTCGGCGGTGACCTGGGTGGGCTGGTGGGTGGTGAGGTCGTAGCCGAGGTCGGCGGCGGCGGCGGCGGTGATCATGGCGGGGTGGGCGCCGTGGCCGGCCCACTTGTCGATCAGGCCGGCCGAGCGGACGTCGAGGGCACCGTTGCTCTGGATGGCGAGGATGCAGGCGGCGAGCGGGGAGCGGCAGTAGTTGCCCAGGCACACGGTCAGGATCCGGCGCGGGCGGTGGGCGGGGGTCATCGCGCGGCTCCGAGGGCGGTGAGGGCGCCGCGCAGGGCGTCGGCGACGTGCTGGATGTCGCTGTGGGTCAGGTGCTGGTGGAGGGGGAGCGTCATGATCTCGGTGCCCAGGCGCTCGGTGACGGGCATCGGCCGGTGCCACGCCTTGAAGGCCGGCTGGGTGTGGTTGGGCGGGTAGTGGACGCCGACGCCGATGCCCTGGGCGTGCAGGCGGGCCCAGACGGCGTCGCGGTCGGGGACGGTGACGACGGCGAGCTGGGGCACCGAGTGGTCGAGGTCGACATCCACGAGGGTGGCCTGCGGGATGTCGGCCAGCGCGTCGCGGTAGGCGCTCCACAGGGCTCCGCGCCTGCGGGCGGTCTCGGAGAAGCGGGCGAGCTGGGCGCTGCCGATGGCCGCGTTGATGGCGGACATCTGGTAGCGGAAGCCGGGGCCGGTGACCTGGTAGCCGGTGGAGGCGGCGCGGGTGGCAGCCGAGTCGGTGACGCCGAGCATCCGCATGTCGCGGATCTTGGCGGCCTCTTCGGGGCTGCGGGGGATGATCATGCCGCCCTGGCCGCAGGTCAGGTTCTTGATGGGGCCGAAGCTGAAGCAGGTGAGGGCGCCGGTCGCACCAACCAGGTCGGTGCCGTGGTGGGAGCCGAAGGCGTGCGCGGCGTCCTCGATGACGGTGATGCCGCGGTCGGCGAGCCGGTCGGCGATCGGGGTGAGGTCGACGGCACGCCCTCCGTAGAGGACGGGCATGACCGCGGTGGTGGCATCGGTCAGGGCGTCGTGGACCGTTTCGGCGTCGACGCACAGGTTCTCGGGGCTGACCTCGGCGAAGCGCGGCGTCGCCCCGCAGGCGAGGATCGCGTGGATCGTGGCGCAGAAAGTCAGCGAGGGCACGATCACCTCGTCGCCGGTGCCGATGCCGGCGGCGACGAGCGCGGTGTGCAGGGCGGCGGTGCCGGAGGTCACGGCGATCGCGTCGGGGACGCCGAGGAAGGCGGCGACGTCGCGCTCGAAGGTCTCGGTGACGGCGGTGTGCCCGTAGTGGCCGCTGTCGAGGACAGCGATGACGGCGGCCATTTCCGGCCCGTACAGGTAGGGGCTGGCGTTGCGGGAGGCGTCGGGCCGAGCCGGGTCAGCGGTGGTCATTGGGACTCCTTCAGGGCTCGCAGGGTTGCGGCCTCGCCGCTGGCGAGGGTCTCGGTGTACTTGGTCAGGAAGACATCGGGTCGGTAGGCGAGCAGGTCGTGCTGGACCGACTGGTGGAAAAGGCCGTTGATGGTCTGTCCGATCAGGTCGGCTCCGGCGGCTTCGGTCAGGGCGAAGCCGCCGGCGACGCGGACGTTCACCTCGGTGATCAGGACACGCTGCGGGCCGTCGGTGATGAAGCCCTGGACGCAGCACAGGCCAGCCGCGCCGACGGCACTGAGGGTCTGCTTGACGCGGTCGGCGACCTGGCCGTCGTGGAAGGTGGTGGAGACCGTAGCCAGGCCTGCCTTGACGCGGGTGCGGTGCCGCAGGATCGCCGACGCCCGGGCGCCCCGGTCCACGAGGCAGTCCGCGGTGAACTCGCTGCCGGTGATCTTCTCCTGGATCAGCGCGGCCGGGACGAGCTCGCACAGCACCCGTGCCTGCCCGCGGGTGCGGCAGAAGTAGACGTTCTGGGCGCCGTGGCCGGTGCGGGGCTTGACGACGAGGGAGATATCGTCGGGGACCTGGTCGAGCTGGTCAGGGAGCCAACTGCGCGGGGTGGGGATGCCGGCTGCGGTGAGGACATCGTGGAACGCGGCCTTGTCGAGGCACGTCTGCACGGAGTCCGGCTTGGGCAGCCACGTGCGCACTCCGGCGCGGGTGAGGGAGCGCTGGATCCGCAGCAGGGGCGGCAGGTCGTTCTCGATCCCGACCATGAGCGCGTCCGCGCGGGTGCTGCCGCATAGATCGAGGACTGCCGCGGTGTAGCGGGGGTCGTCGGCGCGGGGGGTGAGGCGGGCGGTGACGTCGGGCAGCAGCAGGCCGGGGGCCAGCGGGTCGGCGTCGGTGGCGATGACGTGGTGGCCCAGGCGCTGGAGGCTGCGGGTGAGGTCGAAGCCGGGGTTTGCGCCGACGCCGGTGACGACGATGCGCTTGGCGGCGGTGCCGGTCACGAGGCCAGCTCCACGGAGGGCACCACGGTGGCGGCCGCGGGGGCCTGGACGGCCGGCGCGGTAGGCGCCCAGAAGGACGGGTTGGCGCGGTACCAGGCGATGGTCTCGGTCAGGCCGTCAGCGAGGTCCTGCAGGGGCTGGTAGCCGAGGGTGTTCGCGATCTTCGACCAGTCCACGGAGTAGCGACAGTCGTTGGAGCGCCGGTCGGGGATGTACTGAACCTGCTCCCGGCCCTCGCCCATGATGTCGAGGATCAACGCGGTGAGTTGGTTGGTGGTCAGGTCAGTGCCGCCGCCGATGTTGTAGACCTCACCGGGCGCACCGCCGCGCAACACCAGCTCGATCCCGGCGCAGTTGTCCTCGACGTGCAGCCAGTTGCGCACGTGCTCGCCGGTGCCGTGGATGGTGACCGGCCGACCCTGGAGAAGCGCGGTGACGAACCGCGGGATGACCTTCTCCGGGTACTGGTGGGGACCGTAGTTGTTCGAGGAGCGGGTGACGCAGACCGGCACCTGGTAGGTCTCGAAGTAGGACAGGGCCACGAGGTCGCTGGCCGCCTTCGACGCGGCGTAGGGGACGGTCGGGGCCAGCGGCCAGGCCTCGGTGGCGCATCCGGTGGGCAGCGGCCCGTACACCTCGTCGGTGGAGACGTGGACGAACTTGGTGATGCCGGTGCGCGTGGCAGCCTCCAGCAGGGTCTGGGTGCCGAGCACGTTCGTCGCCAGGAAGCGGCCGGCGTCCAGCAACGAGCGGTCCACGTGGGACTCCGCAGCGAAGTGGACGATGGCGGCGTGCCGAGCGGCCAGGTCGGTGACGAGGCGGCTGTCGAGGACGTCGCCCCTGACGAAGGTCAGCCGCGGCGAGCGCGTCGCGCCGGCCAGGTTGTCGACGTTCCCGGCGTAGGTCAGGGCGTCCAGGACGGTGATCTGCTCGATGTCGTCGCGGCTGAGGAGGCGGTTGACGAAGTGAGAGCCGATGAATCCGGCGCCACCCGTGACGAGGATCTTGTCCATAAGAAGTGCCAATCTGCGGTTTGGGTGTGTGACCGGCAGGGACCCCAGACCGCATCGGTCGGCCTTGGCCGGGTGCGGAAGCTGGTGTCGCCGGGAGGAACAGCGAACACCCGCAGACCCGGACGGAAGGAGGCTCACGCGGGGGGCTCACACATCGCGCGCGCTCGACTGCCGTGGGCATCGGTTCTGCCCTACGCTCTACACTTCGTCAACACGCCGTTACTGATGGTGATCCTTCGAAGGAGGTCTGCCGTGGCGAACACCGACCACCCGAGCAGGGAACCGAACGAAGCCCTGATACGGATCTTCGAAGAGAGCGCAGCGAGCAAGAAGTCCCTGGCCCACAGCCTCAACAAGCTCTGTGAGCAGGCCGGATGCCCGCGCACGTATACCAACACCAGCATCTCGAACTGGATGACGCGCGGAATGATCCCCCAGCCGCCCGTCCCCCGGCTCCTTGCACAGGTCCTCACCGCGCGACTCGGCCGTACGGTGAGCATCGCCGACATCGGCATGAGTTCGTCCGGTACAACGCATGCTGACATGGGACTTGAGTTCCCGCGAGAACCAGGCGATGCGGTGCGCACCGCCGCCGAGTACTGGAGCGCCGTGAAACGCCGGACCTTCACCAGCACCACAGCCGCGTTCGCCATCGCCGCGTACGCCACCCCGGTCACCCGCTGGCTCATCAGCCCCGCCGACCAGATCCTTCCGACCCTGGCCGGGCGCCGCGTCGGGCAGGCCGACATCGACGAGCTGCGCGAGATCGCCGAGGACGCCCGCTGCTGGGATGCCCGCTACGGCGGCGGGAACTGGAAGCTGTCCTCCGTCAACGACTGCCTCCACCTGCGCGCTGCCCCGCTGCTGCACGGAAGCTACAGCGAGGCAGTCGGCCGGCAGCTGTTCACGGTGACCGCAGAGCTGTCGCGCCTGGCCGGGTGGAGCGCCTTCGACATGGGCCACCACGACACCGCGCAGCGGTACTTCATCCAGGGCCTGCGGATGGCCAAGGCCGGCGCCGACCGGGAGTCGGGCTGCTACGTCCTCACCACGATGGCGCTCCAGTCCCTGATCAGGGGCTTCCCGAACGAGGCCATCGACATGGCGCAGGGCGCCTTCAACAGCGCCCGCCACGTCGCCGCAGAGCGGGTGCTGTCGTTTGCAAAACTTGCCGAAGCCAGGGCCCATGCGAAAGCCGGCAACGGGCCGGCGGCGGAGCGCACCCTGCGCGAAAGCGAGGACCTCCTGGCCGCCGTCCGCAACGATGGCAGTGACCCGGCCTGGCTTGAGTACTACACGCCGGCCCGTCTCGCGTCGGACGCCGTCGAGATCTACAGGGACCTGGGCAAGCCGCGCAAGGCACTCGAATGGAGCGGGCACGCCGACGCGATGCCCTCCGGCCGCTTCACCCGCGCCACCGGCATCCGCTTGTCCGTCGCCAGCACAGCCCACCTCCAGCAGGGCGACCTCGACCGGGGCCTAGAGGTCGGCCACCGCGCGCTGGCCATCCTGGGCGGCGTGGAGTCCGCCCGCGCCCACGACTACCTGCGGCGCTTCGTCACCGACCTCGCCCCCTGGCGCAACGAGACCCGCGTGACCGAGTTCATCCAGCTCACCCCCCGTGCTGTCCGGATGAGCACCTGAACGCCCTCAGCGACGCCCGCGCAACCCCCGATCAACCGCTGGTCCTAGTACCGCTCGACGACGTACCCGCCGTCGCGGGTGAAGCCAGTCACGGCGCGCCCCTCCGCCATCAGCTCGCCGAGCGCCGCTCGCAGGGCGTGGCGCCACTGCCGCGCCCCCTGCGGATCGCTCAGCCGCAGCGTCTCGATGTCGGGCGGGACGCCGACCAGGACGAGCTCGCCGTCGAGCCGTCCGGCGACGGGCCGCCCGTCCGGCCCGGCCGCCAGGCCGACCACCGGCTGCCGGTGCCGCGCGGACAGGTCGACGGTGTGCGGGTGGCCCGCGCAGGCCCGGGTGACCCGCTCGCCCGCCAACTCCCAGCGGACCAGCAGCCGATCGGACTCCACGCCCGCGTTCAGCCCGTCGCGCATGACGCCGTAGAAGTTCCGCAGGTACTCCCCCGGCACCGCCCCCAGCTTGGCGAGGTTGAAGTACGCATTGCGGCCGACCAGCGGGTCGTACGTCCAGGTGACGGTGGTCAGCGAGCGGGCCAGCGCCCACGCACGCTGGTGGAGCTTGAGGGCGTAGCCGATGCTGCGGCCCCGGGTGCCGTTCTCGACGGCGGCCATGTGCGAGTGCAGGCCGACCGTGGCGAGCAGGCCGACGCACGCGCCGACCATCCGGTCGCCCTGGTAGACGCCGACCACGTAGCTGCCGGTGTGGGAGAAGACCAGCAGCAGCTCGGAGGTCATCAGCGAGGTGTCGGCGTCGGGTCGCCAGACGCGGTCGAACAGCCGACAGGCCTCCTCCATCGGGCCGAGGTCGTGCAGCTCCCGGATGGTCACACCGGCGTCGAGCGCGGCCCGCTCCGCTGCGGCTTGGGCGAGGTGGCTCATGACGAGGTGGCTCATGAGGGGACCGTCCTTCCACCGCTTCCACCAGTGTGCGAATCCGCCAGTGTGGCAGAGCCACCCCCGAGCAGTCAGCGGGTTCCCCGGGACGGGTGCGCCATACGCTGCGAGATCGAGCCATCACATCTGGTTACCGCCGGTAGCGGCCGGACGGCGGCGGAGAGCCGTACCAAATAGGATGAACGCGGGCTTCAGGGCGTGCCCGGTCGATCTGTGCCGGACGCGACCTGGCCCGACGCATCTCGGAGGGCCGATGACCAGACGCCGACCCACCCGACCCGCGAGCGCCGACGACCTGCTGAGCGAACTCGGACGGCTGACCGCCCAGGCACTGGAGCGGGCCGAGCTCCAGCAGGCCCGGGTGGAGCTGGCCGAGGCACTGCAACGCGAGCTGCTGCCGGGTGCGCTGCCCGAGCTGTCGGGCCTGCGCACCGCGGCCCGCTACGCGCCGGCCCGGCACGGACTGGCGATCGGCGGCGACTGGTTCGACGGCTTCTGGCTGCCGGACGGCTCGCTCGGCTTCTCGATCGGTGACGTGCAGGGGCACGACGTCGAGGCGGCCGCCTTCATGGGGCAGGTCCGGATCGGCCTGCGGGCCGTCGCCGGCGCCGCCGGCGACCCGGGCGAGGTGCTGGGCCGCGCCAACGAGCTGCTGCTCTCGATGGACACCCCGCTCTTCGCGACCTGCACCTACCTGCATTTCGACCCGGTCAGCTGGGAGCTCAGCTACGCCCGGGCCGGCCACGTCCCCGCGATCTGGGCCACCGCCGACGGCCAGTGCGGCGTCACCCAGGACGAGGGCGGCCTGCCGCTGGGGGTGATGACCGGCGAGGGGTACCCGGTGGAGCACCACAGCCTGCCCACCGCCGGCGCGTTCGTGCTGCTCACGGACGGCGTGATCGAGGGCCCGTCGTTCCCGATCGAGGCCGGTCTTGAGGCGGCGGCCAAGGTGGTGCTCGCCGGGGTCGACGCCGACCCGGGCGAGCTGGCCGGCGAGGTGATCAAGGTGGCCGACCTCACCGGCCACGCCGACGACGCCGCCGTACTCGTACTGCGCCATGACGCGCCCCCCGACGTACCTCCCGACGTACCCCCTGACGCACCCACTGACATACGCACCGACACACCCACCGACGCACCCACCGCGCCCGCAGAGCCGGTATGACTGAGCGTGTCACCGGCCGCGTCCGACACCGGACGTTGTCTGATGGCTGCTGTGCTGCGCAACGAGCAAGTCCGACGTCTCGCCACGGCCGGCCTGCAGATCCTCGCGGTCGCCGCCGCCTACCTCGCCGGCGGGCGGCTCGGCCTGCTGCAGCAGGTGGTGGTCGCCGGCGCCAAGGTCACCCCGCTCTGGCCGCCCACCGGCATCGCACTCGCCTGCCTGCTGCTGCTCGGCCTGCGGATCTGGCCCGGGATCGCGCTCGGCGCCCTCCTCGTCATCATCACGCTCGGGCCGCTGCACCCCGCCAGCTTCGCCATCGTCGCGGGCAACACCCTCGCGCCGGTCTGCGCCTGTCTGCTGCTGCGCCGGGTGCACTTCGACGTCGCGCTGGAACGGCTGCGCGACGGAGTGGCGCTGGTCTTCCTCGGCGCGCTGGGCGGCATGCTGATCAGCTCGACGATCGGCACCGCCGCGCTGCTGCTCGACGACACGGTACCGCTCAGCGCCTTCTGGCAGACCTGGTCGCCCTGGTGGACCGGCGACGCGATGGGCGTACTGCTGGTCACGCCCCTGCTGCTGACGCTGTACTCGGCCGTACGGCAACCACCCGAGGACATCGGCCCGCTGCAGTACGCCGAGCTGGCGGGCCTGCTGATCGCCACCGCCACCGTCACCGTGCTGGTCACCAGCACCGTGCTCGACCTGCTCTTCCTGGTCTTCCCGATCCTCATCTGGGCTGCCCTGCGCTTCGAGCTGGTCGGCGGGACTCCCTGCGCCCTGCTGATGTCGGTGCTCACCATCGTGGCGGCGACCGATCACCGCGGGCCGTTCGAACACCACGGCTATGTCGCGGTGATGGTGATCCTGCAAGCGCTGAACGGCTCCGCGGCGCTCTCCACCCTGCTGCTGGCCGCGGTCGTCGCGGAGCGCAAGAGCACCTACCGCAGAATCCAGGACGCCTGCATCGCGCTGGCCGAAGTGGTCGCCCGGCTGGCCCCCGCCGAGGACCCGCCGCGGCGGACTCCGGAGGACGGTTAGCCCCCGGTTAGCCCCCGGTCGGCCGAGGTCGGCCAAAAGCGGGCCTCGACGCGGGATCAATGCGCGATCAAAGCATGATCCAAGCATCATCCCAGCGCGATCAAATGGTTGACAATCGGTCAGGAAGTCGGCGGTAGTACGACGATCGCGGTGAGGATCAGTCCGTCCCGCACCAGCCAGCGGCCGGAGAAGCCGGTCAGTTTTCTGCCGTGGACCTCGATGCCCGGCACCAGCAGCCGGGCCGCGAAGGTGCCCTGCTCGGGGTCGGCGGTGATCAGGGCGTCCTCGAAGTCCAGCCAGGAGTGGGCGAGCGGGAACCAGGCCTTGTAGACCGACTCCTTGGCGCTGAACAGCAGGCGGTCCCAGCAGATCTCCGGCTCCGCGATGCCGAGGTCGCGCACCCACACCTGCTCTCCGGGCAGCGCCACGGACTCCAGCACGCCCGGGGAGAGCTTCAGGTTGGGCTCGGCGTCGATGCCGATCGAGGTGACCTCGCCGACCCTGCCCAGCACCGCGCCCCGGTACCCGGCGCAGTGGGTGATGCTGCCGACGACGCCGTCCGGCCAGTGCGGTTCGCCGCGCAGACCGGACACCACGGGCGACGGCGGCAGCCCCAGCGCGGCCATCGCCCGGCGGGCGCAGACCCGGGCCGTGGTGTATTCCGACCGGCGTTTCGCAACGGCCTGGAATATCGCCTCCTCCTCGTCCGGGAAAAGGAATGCATTCGGATCGTCCTCGCGGGCTTCGGCGGACACCACGGACGGCCCGAGAATTGTCTCGATCATCAGGTACCTCGGGCTGGGAAATGAGGAAATTGAAGATGAATAGCAATCACCCGATCACCGTACCGCTCCTTCCGGGAGACCGGAACAATGCGGCCGCAATCAGCCGGGTCGGTCCTGTCCGAACTGGGGCAATAGGAGTTCGGCAGGGGTTGAGAAATCCCCGTGCGGTGCCGAATGCTGGAGTGGCGAGGGGCGGAACAACAGAAGAGGACGGGCAGCATGACGGCGAGGCGGCTGGGCACGACAGGACCGATGACCTCGAGGTTCGGCCTGGGCTGTCTGCCGCTGGGCGGAGCGTACGGGCCGGTCGACCCGGCTGACGCCGTCCGGCTGATCCAACTGGCACTGGACTCCGGCGTGGTGCTGCTCGACGCGGCGGACGGGTCCGCGCGCGGTGAGGTGCAGCAGATCGTCGGCCGGGCGGTGGCGGCCCGCCGCGACCAGGTCACCATCGCCGCGCACAGCCGGCCGGTCGGCGGCGCGGGGCAGGGCGAGGACGGGCCGAACGCTGCGGTGGAGGGGCTGGACGCCGCGCTGCGCCGGCTGAACGTCGACCATGTCGATCTCTACTACCTGCACCCCGGCGGCTCGTTGGTGCCGATCGAGGAGCGGATCGGTCTGCTGGTCGGGCTGGTGGAGGCGGGCAAGGTCCGCCACCTGGGGGTGGGCGGGGTGACCGGCGAGCAGCTGGTCCGGGCGCACCAGGTCCACCCGATCACCGCGCTCGCGGTCGAGTACTCGCTGTGGCAGCGGCAGGTGGAGCGCGAGCGGCTGCCGATCGCCCGGCGGCTGGGCATCAGCGTGGTCGCCGCGCAGCCGCTCGCCCGGGGCTTGCTGACCGGCCGGGTCAGCGCGCCGGAACGCCTGCTCCGCACCGATCGCCGTCCGGACGACCCTCGGCACAGCGACCCTCGGCACAGCGACCCGCGGCGGCACAGCGACCCGCGGTTCTTCGCGGCGCGGCTGGCCGAGTTGGAGCGGGCGGCGGCGCAGCTGGACGTCGGAGCGGGCCGGCTGGCGCTGGCCTGGCTGCTCAGCCGGGGCGAGGACATCGTGCCGGTACCGGGCACCAGGGACCCGGTGCACCTGGAGATGAACCTCTCGGCGGCGGCGCTGCGGCTCACCCCGGAGACCAGCGAGCAGCTGGCGTCACTGTTCGACGACACGTCGGCCGACCCGGCCGACGCGCACGAATCGGCTGACGCACACGAGTCTGCCGACTCCGCGCAGCCGCTCAGGGAGCCGGAAAGCGACGCACCTGGTGATCCCGCTTCGAGGTGATCAGCGAGGAGGCGATCGCCTTGTTCACCGCGTCGATCCTGGAGACCGCGCCGAGCTTGACGAACACATTGCTCAGATGCCGCTTGACGGTGGCCTCGGTGATCGCAAGGCGGGTGGAGATCTGACTGTTGCTCAGTGCGTCAGCCACCAGCTCCAGGATCTCCAACTCGCGGGCGGAGAGCACCCCTTCGGTGACCTGCTGCATCTGCGCCAGGCTGTCCCGGGAGACCGCGAGCACCATCCCGTCCGGCCCGTTGCGGACGCTGCGGATCGCCGAGAGCAGCTGCTGGCGGTCCACGCTCTTCAGCAGGTAGCCGCGGATCCCGGCGGAGATCAGCCGGCGCAGCAGCTGCGGCCCGTCGTACATGCTGAGCATGATGATCTGCGAGCGGGGGACGAGCGCGCGCAGCTGGCGCACGGTGTCGACGGGCTCGCCGCCGGGGAGTTCGACATCGAGCAGGATGATGTCCGGGGAGTGGCGCCGGGCCTCGGTTATCGCGTCGGAGCTGGTGGCGGCCTCGCTGACGACCACGATGTCGTCGTGCGACTCCAGGATCTCGCGCACCCCGGCGCGGACCAGGGTGTGGTCGTCCACCAGCAGGACGGTGATCTTGCTGTCAGGCGGATTCATTGGCGAACCGTTCTGTGAGGCGTAGCCAGAGGTCGACCCGGGTACCGGCGCCGATGCGGCTGGTGATGGTCACCCGGCCGCCCAGCAGCTCGGCGCGTTCGAGCATCGAGGCCACCCCGACGCCGTCGGAGACCGGCGGGCCGAGCGGGTCGAAGCCGCAGCCGTCGTCCTCGACCGAGGCCCGCAGCTCGTGCGGGGTGATGTCGACGTTGATCAGCAGCATCGACGCGCCGCTGTGGCGCAGCGTGTTGCGGGCCGCCTCACGCAGGATCAGGAAGGCCTCGTCCAGGATCTCCGGCGGTGCCCAGCTCTCGTCGCCGTTCACCCGCAGCCGGACCGGCAGCTCCTCGCTGGCCACCGTGCCCAGGTAGTTGAGCAGCGCGTCCTCCAGGCTCTTCAGCGGTTCCTGCGCGTGCAGCCCGGAGGTGACGGCCCGCAGGTGGTGCATCGACTCGCGGATCGCCTGCTGCGCGCTCTCGACCTTCTCGGAGGCCTTGGCCGGCTCGGTGTCACGGTAGATGTTGTAGAGCTCCAGCTGGTGGTGGCTGACGCTGATGCCGTGGCCGATCCGGTCGTGCAGGTCCCGGGCGATGCGCCGGCGCTCGTCGATCTGCGCCTCGCGTACCCGGTTGAGCAGGACGCCGTTGTAGCTCGACACCGATTCGCGCACCCGCAGCGCGATGCTCTGCTCCAGCGTCAGGGCCGCCACCGTGAACGCGTCCAGGGACTCGGGCCTGGGGCCGACCAGGTCGGTCAGTGCCGCGAGCGCGGTGCGGAAGAAGATCGAGGCGGCCTCCAGCGACTCCTGCGGGTGGACCCCGGCGGTGGCCCTGGTGGCTCCGATGTCCCAGGCGATCAGTTTGTACTTCTCGTTGACCTGGACCCGGCCCGCGTGCAGGGCGTTGACCATGTCACTGAGGATCTGTTCGGCGTTGGCCATCGCCTGCATGAGGGAATGCGGATCCTGGATGAGCAGGCTTCCGGCGGCCTTGAGATTCACTGCATAGGCGTTGAGGATATCCGGCCGATTCGCTTCCAATTGATCGGCCAGACAGTGAGCGTTCTCCCCCGATGCCCGCTCCGCGCGTGTCACCTACTCTTGCTCCCTCGCCAGTTCGGACCATCCTGCCCAAGCTAGCAGACGAGGTCCCGCACGGTCTCGACTCAATCACGCGCAGGTCGCGACCGGAGCCGTCGGTCCGGTATGTGATATAGCAGTCCGGCTTATCCGGCAATCAGTAGGAAAACGGTCCCGGCGAGAGCGAGATGAGCCAGGTGCTGCGTCCACATGAACGCGTGATAAGGGCGCCGGCCACCGCGGCGGCCGGTCGGCGCGGATCGGTCGAGACCGGTGGCCGACACCACCAGGGCGCCGAGCAGGACGGTCAGGGCGCAGCCGAGCAGGACGGTGTCGTAGCACGCGGCGATCAGCACGAAGGCCAGGCCGGTGCCGATCGCCACGATGGCGAGCAGCCGGCGGGCCCGGTACTCGCCGAGCACGATCGGCCAGGTGCGCCGGCCGACCAGCCGGTCCCCGTCGATGTCGGAGAACTCCTTGGCGATGCCGCCGACTCCGCCCATCCAGACGGACATCGCCCCGCCGAGCAGCAGCAGGCCGGTGCCGGCCCGGGCCCCGGCCGCGTCGCCACCGGCCATATAGGTCAGCAGGCCAAGACCCAGGCCGGCGCCGGTGCAGGTGTAGAAGGTCTGCTTCAGCGGGAACGGCCGCCCGGAGTACGCGTAGCCGATGGCCAGAAAGCCGGTGGACAACAGGCCCTGACGCTGGCCCAGCGACCAGGCGCAGGCCGTGCCGACGGCGGCGAAGCAGGCGATCAGCGCGAGTGCCGCCGCGACCGGCAGCCGTCCGGTGGCGATCGGCCTGGTGGACCCGTTCTTGCGGTCCTCCGCGCGGTCCGTCACGCCGTTGAAGGCGTAGATCGCCACCGTCGAGCAGAACCAGCCGAGTTCTCCGGTGGCAACGCGTTGCAGATCGGGCATATGCCGGAGCAGCGTCAGCGCCGAGCCGGCTGAATAGCGGAAAAAGAAAGCCAGTTGGACGGTCGGCCTGGCCTCGGCCAGACAGAGTCGGGTGTACCTGGCGATGGATCGCAGCATGTCTGTCCCCTCGAGTGGTCCCCCACCACTTTCGGGTCGAAGCCTACGAGCGCCGTCAAGAGGCGAACCGGGGTGCGCTAGGGGGCGATTGGGCCGGTCAGCGCCCATCACTACAACTTTCGGTGCACCGAATGGTCCCTTCGGTAGCCGGGGGGTGTACCAACCCGGGGGTTGCCCTTGTCTGGCATTCGAGCTGCTCTCTAGCGTGATGTGCAGCAGGTCGGCACGACCGGTTCGGACAGGTCTGGGAGCACCAGGGCCCCGTCCTCGCTCCAGCAGACTCCGTGATCCAGCAGCCCTGAAAGGCTTCGTGCGAGATGGCTTCCCGAGGAACCCGGCGTTACCAGCCGTTTGCACCGCTCTCCCTTCCGGACCGCAGCTGGCCGGACCGCAGCGTCAGCACCGCGCCGCGGTGGCTCTCCACCGATCTGCGGGACGGCAACCAGGCGCTCGTCAATCCGATGACGCCCGCCCGCAAGCTGGCGATGTTCGATCTGCTGGTCGAGATGGGCTACCAGGAGATCGAGGTCGGCTTCCCGGTGGCCAGCCAGGACGACTACGACTTCGTTCGGATGCTGATCGAGCAGGACCGGATTCCCGAGGACGTCAGGATCTCGGTCCTGGTCCCGGCCCGCGAGGAGCTGATCGAGCGCACCGCGCGCTGCCTGGTCGGCGCGCACAGCGCCACCCTGCACGTGTACAACGCCACCGCGCCGCTCTTCCGCGACCTGGTGCTGCGGGTGAGCCGGGACGAGTGCAAGGAGCTCGCGGTCCGCGGCACCCGGTGGATGATGAAGTACGCCGAGAAGTACCTGGGCGGCTGCGATCTCGGGTACCAGTACTCGCCTGAGCTGTTCAACGAGACCGAGCCGGAGTTCGCGGTCGAGGTGTGCGAGGCGGTGATGGACACCTGGGAGACCGGTCCGGATCGCCCCATTGTGCTCAATTTCCCCTCCACTGTGGAACGTTCGCTTCCGCATGTGTTCGCCGACCAGATCGAGTGGCTGGACCGCAACCTCTCCCGGCGCGACTACCGATGTCTGTCCATCCACCCGCACAACGACCGGGGCACCGGCGTGGCCAGCGCCGAACTGGCCATGCTGGCCGGGGCGCAGCGCATCGAGGGCTGCCTGTTCGGCAGCGGCGAACGGGCCGGCAACGTCTGCCTGGTGACCCTGGGGCTCAACCTGTACACCCAGGGCGTGGACCCGGGCATCGACTTCTCCGACATCGACCGGATCCGGCGCACGGTGGAGTTCTGCAACGAGATGCCGGTCTCGCCGCGCCACCCGTACGGCGGCTCGCTGGTCTACACCGCCTTCTCCGGCTCGCACCAGGACGCGATCAAGAAGGGCTTCGACGCGCTGGCCGTACAGGCCGCCGACGCGCGGCAGCCGATCGGCGAACTGCCGTGGCAGATGCCCTACCTGCCGATCGACCCGCAGGACGTCGGCCGGGACTACGAGGCCGTGGTGCGGATCAACAGCCAGTCCGGCAAGGGCGGGGTGGCGTACATCATGAGCGCCTGGCACGGGCTGCGGCTGCCCGTGGAGCTGCAGGTCGAGTTCGCCCGGGTCGTCCAGGCGGTCACCGACCGGACCGGCGACGAGCTCGCGCCGGACCGGATCAGGGCTATCTTCGAGGAGGAGTACCGGGTCGCCGCCGACTCGTCCCGGCCGCTGGGGGTGCGTCATGAACCTGTGCTCGCCGAGCTCTTCATCGAGGGTGAGCTGGACCTCGCCGACGAGGCGGTCCGCGAGCTCGGCACCACGCTGGCGCCCTGGGGCGTCGAGGTGCGGTCCGTCCACGGCACCGGCGCGGCGGGCGAGTTCAAGCGGGAGACCGCAGCGGTCTATGCCCGGTGCACGTTCGAGGATCAGTCGTTCTGGGGATTCGGTCTGCATCGGGACGTCCAGGCGGCCGCCTTCTCCGCGGTGCGCGCCGCAGCCGCCCGAGCCGGCCAGAGCGCCCCGGCCGAGGAAGCGGTCAGGGCCGCCTAGCGAGAGTCCAGCGCGTGGCGCGGCGCACGGGGGAACAGCGCGCGAATCACCACTTGAGCTGACGATGAAGGGAAAACGGGGATGATGCTGGTCGAGCGGGACACCGCGCTGTCGCTCCTGGCCGGAATGCTGGAGGAGTCGCTGCGTGGCCGGGGGCAGATCGCCCTGGTCAGCGGCACCGTGTCGGTGGGGAAGACCTCACTGCTGGACGTCTTCGCGGGGCGCGCCGCGGACCTGGGGGCGACGGCACTGACCGCCGTCGGCTCGGTCCCCGAGAGCGGGATCCCGCTCGGTGTCATGGGGCAGCTGCTGCACCGCGCACCGCTGACCGGCGAGGAGCGCGCCCGGGCCGAGCAGCTGCTCGCGACCGCCCTGCCCGGGCAGCCGCTTGAGCACACCGTGGTGCACGGGCTGTGCCTGCTGCTGCTCGGCCTCGCCGAACGCCAGCCGCTGGCCCTGGTGGTGGACGACGTGCACGACGCCGACCCCGCCTCGCTGGAGTGCCTGTCCTACCTCTCCCGCCGACTGCGCAGCGCCCACGTGATGGCGGTGTTCAGCCACGGCGACAAGCCCGCGCACCGGCACAGCGCGTTCCGCCTGGACCTGCTGCGCCAGCCCAACAGCCGCGGTGTACCGCTGGCGCTGCTCGGCTCGGCCGGCGTGGCGGAGCTGGCCGCCGAGCGGTTCGGCCCGGCCGCCGCGGCCGGGTTCGCCGACCAGTGCCACGCGGTCAGCGGCGGCAACCCGCTGCTGGTCCGCGCGCTCCTTGACGACCACGCCATCGCGGTCCGGGCGGGCGCGGCGCCGGACGTCCTGTCGGTGGGCGACGGCTTCGGTCAGGCCGTGCTGTCCTGCCTGCACCAGGGCGGACCCGCGCTGCTGCGGCTGGGCTACGGCCTGGCCGTACTCGGCGCGCCCGAATCGGTCGACCGGCTGCTCGGTCTGGAGAGCGGCGTGGTGGCGCTGACCCTCTTCCGGCTGAACGCGGCCGGCCTGCTGGAGGCCGGCAACTTCCGCCACCCGGTGGCCCGTTCCGCCGTCCTGATGAGCATGGAGCCCGACGAGCGCAGCGCGCTGCACCAGCGCGCGGCCGAACTCGCCCACGACGACGGCGCGCCCGCGCCGGTGATCGCCGAGCACCTGGTGGCGACCGGCGCGGCGGAGGCGGACTGGGCACTGCCCGTCCTGGAGGAGGCCGCCCACCTCGCGCTCGGCGAGGGCCGGGTCGGCGCCGCGATCGACTACCTCAAGCTGGCCTGCCGGGTCTGCGCCGACGAGCCCCGGCTGGCGCAGCTGCGGATGTCGCTGGTGCGGGCCGAGTGGCGGATCAACCCGGGCGCGCCGACCCCGCACCTGGCCGAGCTCACCGAGGCGCTGCACGAGGGCCACCTGCCGGGCAGCGACGCCATCGTGCTGGCCAAGGCCCTGCTCTGGCACGGCCGCTACCAGGACGCGAAGGACGTACTGGCCCGGCTCGGCGGCTCGGCCGCGGCGCAGGACCCGCAGACCGCCGCGGAGTTGCGCACCACCCGGCCGTGGATGCGCTGCAGCTACGCCCCGTTCCTGGAGCTGATGCCCGAACTGGACGAGGGCCAGGGGGTGGCCACCGCCCCGACCATGAAGGTCAGCCACCGGATGGACGCCGCCACCGTGCTGGACACCGTGCTCAGCGGCGGCCTCTCCGAGCCGGTGGTGGAGGAGGCCGAGCGGATCCTGCGCAGCTCCCGGCTGGACGAGATGGGCATGGACACCGTGGAGTCGGCCCTGCTGGCGCTGACCTTCGCCGAGCGGGCCGACCGGGCCGCGCCCTGGTGCGACGGCCTGATCCAGCAGGCGGTGGACCGCCAGTCCCCCGGGCGGCAGGCCCGGCTGTCCACCATCAGAGCGGAGATCAGCCTGCGCCAGGGCGAGTTGCCCGAAGCCGCGCGCTACGCCCAGCAGGCGCTGGAGATCATCCCGCCGAGCAGCTGGGGCGTCGCGGTCGGCGCCTCGCTGGCCAGCCTGCTCACCGCGCTGAGCGCGATGGGCCGCTACGACGAGGCGGTCGACCAGCTCAACCGGCCCGTCCCGGAGGCGATGCTGCAGAGCCGCTACGGGCTGCACTACCTGCGCGCCCGCGGCCGCCACCAGCTGTCGCTGGGTCAGTTCGACGCCGCACTCGGGGACTTCCAGGCCTGCGGCAAGCTGATGGGCCGCTGGGGTCTGGACGTGCCCGGGCTGATCGCCTGGCGCAGCGACTGCGCCGAGACGCTGCTGCTGGTGGGCGAGCGCGAGGAGGCCAGGCAGCTGGCCGAGGAGCAGCTGGAGCTCTGCACCCCCTCCTCGCTGCGCACCAAGGGCGTGGCGATGCGCCTGCTGGCCGGCACCTACGAGCTGCGCCAGCGCCCGGCGCTGCTGCGCAAGTCGGTCGACATCCTGCGGGAGTCCAGGGACCGCTACGAGGAGGCGCAGGCGCTGACCGACCTGACCCGGGCGTACCACGACCTGGGCGAGCTGCGCCGGGCCCGGCTCAGTGGCCGCCGGGCCTGGGAACTCGCCCAGGAGTGCCAGGCGTTGCCGCTCACCCGGATCCTGGGCGCCGAGCTCGGCCAGCGCGGCGGCGAGTCGGGCGCGGACGACGAGGCGGGCCTGTCCGGCACCGAGCTGGTGCTCAGCGACGCCGAGCGCCGGGTGGCCGAGCTCGCCGTGCAGGGCTACACCAACCGGGAGATCGCCACCCGGCTGTACGTCACGGTCAGCACCGTGGAGCAGCACCTGACCCGCGCCTACCGCAAGCTCAACGTCGGTCGGCGCAGTGACCTGCCCGCGGCGCTCGGGGCCAGGTAACCAGAATCGACCGGCACCTGCTGAGCGGCGTTGCGACGCTCGGCGGGTGCCGGTTGCCCGGTCCCCCCGGAGATCCCGATCCCCTCGGAGATCCCAATCCGCTCGGTGATGCCGGTCCGCTCGGTGATGCCCAGCCGCTCGGTGATGGTGGCGAGCACCGCGGGCAGCTGCTCGGTCAGATAGAAGTGACCGCCGGGGAGCACCTGCAGCTCGAAGTCCGCCGAGGTGTGCTCGGACCAGCGGCAGGCCTCCTCGACGCTGACCTTGGGGTCCCGGTCGCCGGTGAGGACGGTGATCGGGCAGCTGAGCGGCGCGCCGGCCCGGTAGCGGTGCGTCTCCACCGCCCGGTAGTCGGCGCGCAGCACCGGCAGCAGCAGGCGCATCAGCTCCTCGTCGTCGAGCAGTTGGGCGGCGGTGCCGTCCATGGACCGCAGGTCGGCGAGCAGACGGTCGTCGGGCAGCAGGTGGGTGCGGCCGCGCTCGGGCAGGCACGGCGGGCGGCGACCGGAGACCAGGAGCTGACGCAGCCGCACGCCATGGGTCTCCAGCCGCCGGGCGACCTCGAAGGCGAGGACGGCGCCCATGCTGTGCCCGAACAGCGCGAGCGGCAGGTCGGTCCAGGGCAGCAGCGCCGCGCAGATCCGCCCGGCGAGGGTGTCCAGGTCGTCCAACGGGGCCTCGGCGTGCCGGTCCTGGCGGCCGGGGTACTGAACCGCGAGGACGTCCACGGCGGGAGAGAGAGCGCGGGAGGCCGGGACGTAGAAGCTCGCCGAGCCGCCGGCGTGCGGCAGGCAGACCAGCCGGACCTCAGCGCCGGGAGCCGGATGGAAACGCCTGATCCACAGATCAGGACTGGTCGGTTCGGTCATGTCCGTATTCCTTTCCAGGGTACCGACCAGCGAATCTGACAGGGCGCCCGAGTGCGCCGCAACCCCTAGTGGCAAGTCCGTGCCATTGCGCCCTATTGGAGGGCCGGACGGGCCACGCTAGGGGTTATTTCCGTTCCGCGGTCCAAATAGGGTGGATTACCGTGAACACAATCATCGAAACTGTTCTGTCCGAGGAAGCCGTCGCCGCGGATTTCGCCGCGCTTCCGGTGCCGGAGAGCTATCGCGGCTGCGTCGTCCGAAAAGAGGACGTCGGCATGTTCGACGGCATGGCGAGCCGGGACAAGGACCCGCGCAAGTCACTGCGGGTCGATGATGTCGCCACCCCGGAGCTGGGCCCGGGCGAGGCGCTGGTCGCCGTGCTGGCCAGTTCCATCAACTACAACACGGTCTGGAGCTCGATCTTCGAGCCGGTGCCCACCTTCGGCTTCCTGGAACGCTACGGCCGCAGCGGCCTGCCCGGCGCCGCGCAGCACGACCGGCCGTACCACGTGCTCGGCTCGGACCTCTCCGGCGTGGTGCTGCGCACCGGCCCGGGCGTGCGGCGCTGGCAGCCCGGCGACCAGGTGGTGGCGCACTGCCTCTCGGTGGAGCTGGAGTCCCCCGACGGGCACGACGACAGCATGCTCGACCCCGAGCAGCGGATCTGGGGCTACGAGACCAACTTCGGCGGCCTCGCCGAGCTCGCCGTCGTCAAGACGAACCAGCTGATGCCCAAGCCGGCCCACCTGACCTGGGAGGAGGCGGCCTGCTCCGGGCTGGTCAACTCGACCGCCTACCGCCAGCTGGTCTCCCGCAACGGCGCCGGGATGAAGCAGGGCGACGTGGTGCTGATCTGGGGCGCGGCCGGCGGGCTCGGCTCGTACGCCACCCAGCTGGCGCTGAACGGCGGCGCGGTGCCGATCTGCGTGGTGTCCAGCCCGCAGAAGGCCGAGCTGGTCAAGTCGATGGGCGCGCCGCTGGTGATCGACCGGGCCGCCGAGGACTACCGGTTCTGGCGGGACGCCGAGACCCAGGACCCGCGCGAGTGGCGCCGGCTCGGCGCCAAGATCAGGGAGCTGACCGGCGGCGAGGACCCGGACATCGTGCTGGAGCACCCGGGCCGCGAGACCTTCGGCGCCAGCGTCTACGTCGCCCGGCGCGGCGGGACGGTGGTGACCTGCGCCTCCACCTCCGGCTTCCAGCACCAGTACGACAACCGCTACCTGTGGATGAACCTCAAGCGCATCGTCGGCACCCACTTCGCCAACTACCGCGAGGCGTGGGAGGCCAACCGGCTGATCTCCCGCGGCATGGTGCACCCGACGCTGTCCATCGCGTACCCGCTGGACGAGGTCGGCCAGGCCGCCTCCGACGTGCACGACAACCGGCACAGCGGCAAGGTCGGCGTGCTCTGCCTGGCCCCGACCGAGGGCCTGGGCGTGCGGGACCACGAGCTGCGCGAGCAGCACCTGCCGGCGATCAACAGGTTCCGCAGCCTCTAGGGCGCGCGGCCACGACGAAAGGTATGGAAACGATGGAGCACAACCGGAGCGTGATCGGGGTCGTCGGCCTGGGCACGGTGGGCGAGGCGCTGCTCGGGCTGGCGGCCACCGCCGGCCACCGCGTGATCGGGGTCGACTGCGACCCCGGCGTGCTGGAGCGGGTCGCCCGGCGCACCGCCGCCGCACAGGCCGGCGCCGAGGCGACGGCGGGCACGGTGCTGACGGCCGAGCGGACCGTCACCCTGACGTCCGACCTGGCCGAGCTGGCCGCCGCCGACGTGGTGTTCGAGGCCGTACCCGACCGGCGGGAGACCAAGATCGAGGTGCTGCGGCGGATCAACGAGAGCTGCGGGCCGGCCACCCCGACGGTCACCACCACCTCGACCCTGGCCGTCCCCTACCTGGCGATAGCCGCCGGCAGCCCCGCGCACACCGTGGGACTGCGGCTCTTCCTGCCGCCGGGCGGCGTCGGCAAGGTCGAGCTGACCGGGACCGCCGCCACCGACCCCGGGTGCCTGGCCGAGGTCCGGGCGCTGGTGGCAGGACTCGGCCTGACCGAGGCGAGCGTGGGCGCCCGGCCCGGCGACGCCGCCATGGCGCTGGTGTACGGCTACCTGAACCGCGCCGTCGACCTGTACGAGCAGGGCTACGCCGACGCGGTGGACATCGACGCCGCGATGCGGCTCGGCTGCGGACTGCCGTACGGACCGCTGGAGCTGCTGGACCTGATCGGCCTGGACACCGCGCACGAGGTGCTGACCGACCTGCACCACTCGGTCGGCGCGGCCGCCTTCGCACCCGCGCCGCTGCTCACCCGGATGGTCGAGGCCGGCCTGCTGGGCCGCAAGTCCGAGGCGGGCTTCCACCGCTACGACGCGCTCGGCGCGCGGGTCGAGCAGGCCGCGGACGGGGCCGACGCGGCCGCGCCGTGCGACCTGCGCCGGATCGGGGTGCTGGGCTCCGGCACGATGGCCCGCGGCATCGCCGAGGTGGTGGCTGCCGCGGGCTTCAGCACAGTGCTGGTGGCCCGCAGCCAGCAGAAGGCCGACGCGGCGCTCGGCGCCATCGGCGACTCGCTGCTGCGCGGCGTGCGGCGCGGCCGGATCAGCCCGGACGGCAAGGCGCAGACCCTGGAGCGGCTGGCGGGCACCGCGGACCTGGCCGCGCTGGGCGACTGCGACCTGGTGATCGAGGCCGTCGCCGAGGACCTCGCGGTGAAGCGGGAGCTGTTCGGGCGCCTGGACGCGGTCTGCCGGCCCGGCGCCGTGCTGGCCACCACCACCTCCAGCCTCTCGGTCGCGGACTGCGCCGAGGCGACCGTGCGCCGCCGCGACGTGCTGGGGCTGCACTTCTTCAACCCGGCCCCGGTCATGCGGCTGGTCGAGGTGGTCCGTACCGAGTCGACCGACCAGGCCGCGCTGGCCGTCGCGCACGCCTTCTGCGCCCGGCTGGGCAAGACCGGCGTCGACTGCCCGGACCGGGCCGGCTTCATCGTCAACTACCTGCTCTTCCCCTACCTGGGCAGCGCGGTGCGGATGCTCGACCAGCACGACGTGGGCGTCGCGGAGCTGGACGCGGCGGTGGAGCTGGGCTTCGGCTACCCGATGGGCCCGTTCGCCCTGCTGGACGCCATCGGGCTGGATGTCTCGCTGGCCATCCAGCACCGGCTGCACGAGGAGTTCCCGACGCCGGAGTTCGCCCCCGCCGTGCTGCTGGAGCAGCTGGTGAAGCTCGGGCACCTCGGGCGCAAGACCGGTCTCGGCTTCAAGGCCGTGCCGCCGCGCAACGAGGTGCTGGCCGGCTGAGCGGTCGACCCGCGCTCAGCACAGACGGAAGGCTCAACACACACGGAAGCGGGCCCCGGATCTCGTCCGGGGCCCGCTTCCGTCTGCCGGTGGTCACGTGCGGGCGGGCTCGCCCTTGGCGGGCTGCGCCACGGCGACCGGAGCGACCGGGGCGGCCGGAGCAGCCTTGGCGGCGCCGGGCAGCCAGCGGTACGCGATGAAGGCCGCGGCCAGCGAGACCGCGGTGAGGGTGAGCATGGTGACCTGCATGCCGTCCAGGTAGGCCTGGGTCGCCCGGGTGGTCAGCGCGGCCACCTGACCGGGCTGCAGTCCGGCCTGGGTGATGGCGTGCATGGTGGCGCCGAGCGAGGAGGCCGCCTGGTCGCGGACGTCGGCCGGCAGCACGTCGATCGCGCTGCCGAGCGAGGAGCGGTAGCTGACCGCGAGCAGGCTGCCGATAATCGCGACGCCGAGCGCGCCGGCCACCTGGCGGACCGTCTGGGAGACGGCCTGACCCGCGCCGGCCTTGACCATCGGGACATCGGACATCAGCGCGGCCGTGGCGGGCGCGACCATGCTGCCCCAGCCGAGACCGAACAGCACCTGGGCCAGGACGATCAGCGGCATCCCGGTGGACTTGTCCATCTGGCTGAAGCCGGCGAAGGCCACCGCGATGGCCAGAGCCCCGCCGCCGACCACCGGGCCGGCGCCGAAGCGTGCGGCCATCTTGGCGGAGCGGAAGGACATCAGCCAGGAGCCGAGGCCCATCGGCAGCATCAGCATGCCGGCGGTGAACGGCGAGTAGCCGTGCACCCCCTGGAAGTACAGCGCGGTGATGAAGAACGCGCCGAGCACCGCGAAGAACGCCAGAGCCAGCGCGAAGGTGCCCGCCGAGTAGCGGACGCTGCGCAGGAAGCTCAGGTCGAGCGCGGGGTGCTTGATCCGGCTCTCCACCTTGACCAGCAGGGCGACCAGCGCCAGGCCCAGCACGATCGGGCCCGCGGTGGCCAGGCTCAGCCAGTCGTCGTGGTCGCCGCCCCGGACGATGCCGTACACCAGGGTGCCGACGGCCAGCACCGAGATCAGCACGCCGAGCGGGTCGAAGCTGTTGTTGTTGGGGTTGCGGGACTCCGGCACCAGCCAGATGATCAGCGCCACCGCCGCCAGGATCACCGGCGCGTTGACCAGGAAGACCGAGCCCCACCAGAGCACCTCGAGCAGCATGCCGCCGATCACCGGACCGACCGCCAGGGCGATCCCGGCCGCACCGGCCCACCAGCCGATCGCGCGCGGGCGCTCGGCGGGCGGGAAGACGTTGATCAGGATCGCCAGCGACACCGACGGCACCAGTGCCGCGCCGACGCCCATCAGGCTGCGCCAGAGGATCAGCTCACCGATCGACGTCGAGGAGGCGGCCAGCGCCGAGGAGGCGCCGAACAGAATCAGGCCGGCCAGCAGGGTCTTCTTGCGGCCGAAGCGGTCGGCCGAGACGCCGCCGGTGAAGATGAAGGCCGCGAAGGTGATCAGATACGAGTCCATCGACCACTCGAGCCCGGCACTGGACGCGTGCAGTTCGCGCTGGATGGTCTCCAGGGCGACGTTCTGAATCGTCAGGTCCATGACCACGACGAGGCCGGTCAGGGCAAGCAGGACCAGGATCGCCTGGCGGCGCCCCTGGCCGATTTCCGTTTGCATATTCACTCCACATCAGTGGGAAAGCAGGGTGGACCGCACATAATCCTGCCCATTCCGGTCGTGCGCGGTAAGTCGGAAACACCCCTAGAAAGGCATTCAGGGGTACCCGCCGAACTGGGGTCGGTCAAGGGTTGTCCGCGCGCGCGGGGGCTGGGACGCTCTTCAACGCAGGACGCATTCGTCTGGATTTTCGAGCAGTACGAGTTGGGAGATTTCCATGCACGTCATCAGGCAGACCGAGGAGCGCACCATCACCACCCCGGCGGCCGTCACCGCCTCGCTGGCAGGCCCGAGCCAGGGCAGCGACGAGGTGAGCACCTGGCGGGTCGAGATGAACGAGGGCTCCGAGTCGCCGTTGCACGTGATCACTCGCGACCAGGTGTGGATGGTCATCGGCGGGGCGTTCGAGTTCGACGTCGAGGGCGAGAGCGCCAAGGTCGTCGAGGGCGAGTGCGTCGTGGTCAAGGGCGAGATCCCCCGGCAGTTCCGGGTGCTCGAGGGTCCCGGCCGGGCGCTCGTCGCCATGCTTCCGGACGGCCAGGCCGGCGCCCCGGGCAGCGATGTCCGCCAGCCGCTGCCCTGGGCCAAGTAGTCCACTGGGGGTGGCCGCCGGCGCAGTTGCCTGCGTCGGCGGCCACCCGCGCGCGTATCCGAACAGACCTGAAGACCTGAAGACCTGACAGACCACCATGGGGGTAGCACCATGACCGACACGGCGCCGATCGAAACGTCCTTCCCGACCTTCCCGATGGCCAGGAAATGCCCGTACTCCCCGCCGGCCGAGTACGCGGGGCTGCGGGAGACCGAGCCGGTCAGCAAGGTCACCCTGCCGACCGGCGCCACCGCCTGGGTGGTCGCCAACCACACCCTGGTACGGCAGATCCTGGCCGACCCGCGGGTCAGCTCCGACCGGACGCTGCCCGGCTGCCCCCGGCTGATCCAGGTGCCGCCGCAGGCGCTGCGCCCGTCCTCCACCCCGCTGATCGCGCTCGACCCGCCGGAGCACACCACCCACCGGCGCATGGTCACCAACGAGTTCACCCTCAAGCGGATCCAGGGCATGCGCCCGCGCATCCAGGAGCTCGTGGACGCGCGGATCGACGAGATGCTGCAGTCCGGCGGCAGCGCCGACCTGGTGCCGGCGCTGGCCGTGCCGGTGCCCGCGATGGTGATCTGCGAGCTGCTGGGCGTCGACTACGAGGAGCGCGACACCTTCACCCGGATCAGCGAGGTGCTGGTACGGCAGGGCAGCACGCCGCCCGAGATCGGCGCCGCCATGGGCGAGATCCGGGCCTTCCTCGCCAAGTTGGTCGCCGACAAGGAGAAGGCCCCCGAGCAGGACCTGATCAGCCGACTGATCGTCAAGTACAAGGAGAGCGGGACCTACGACGCCGAGCGGGTGATCAGCACCGCGATGGTGCTGCTGAACGCTGGCCACGAGACCACCACCAGCATGATCGCGCTGGGCGCGGTCGCCCTGCTGGAGCACCCCGAGCAGCTCGCCGAGATCCAGGCGGACCCGTCGCTGGTCCCGCAGGCCGTCGAGGAGCTGCTGCGCTACTTCAGCATCGCCGACCTGGTCACCTTCCGCACCGCCACCGAGGACATCGCCCTCGGCGACGTGGTCATCAAGGCCGGCGAGGGCCTGATAGCCCTCGGCGCGGCCGCCAACCACGACCCGCAGCAGTTCCCGAACGCGGACATCCTGGACATCCACCGCAACGCCCGCCAGCACGTCGCGTTCGGCTACGGCGTCCACCAGTGCATCGGCCAGAACCTGGCCCGCCTGGAGCTGGAGATCGTCTTCACCACCCTGTTCTCCCGCCTCCCCGGCCTGAAGCTGGCCACCCCGGTCACCGAACTCCCGTACAAGCACCAGGGCCTGCTCTTCGGCATCCACTCCGTCCCCGTCACCTGGTGACGACAGCTCAGACCTCTGCAGCACCCCTTCGCCCCGCCGGCTGACCGGCGGGGCGAAGCGCTGCCCGCCGACGAAGCCGCCCGTGACCGCCTAGAGCGGTCCCGCTGCGGTGGAGGACTTCCCTGGTCGATAGGGTCGCGGCATGGCCGATCACGACGCTGCGCGCATCGCCGACCAGTACGCCGACCCGCGCCCCGGGCACCTGCGTAGTCCGTGGCACTTCCTGCTCTGGCTGATGGCCGGTCAGAAGTGGCGGGTCCTGCGGGCGTCCCTGCTGGGCAGCACGTGGCTGGTCGGCTTGGCGGCCCCTCCCTACCTGCTCTCTCAGGCGATCGACGAGGGTCTGCGGCCGCGGAACACCGGCGCCCTGGTCGGGTGGGTGCTGGCACTGGTGGCGGTCTGCGTGGCGAACGCGGTGGTGGGCGGGTTGCGGCACGCCACGATGACGAGGATCCGCACGTATTCCGCCTATCAGATCGGCCTTTCGACCGTTCGCCACTCGACGCGGCTGGGGGCGGCGCTGGGCCGGAAGTCCTCGTCCGGAGAGGTGGTCGCGATCGGGCTGGGCGACGTCCAGGACATCGCCACGTCGCTGACCGTCACCGGTCCCGGGGTCGGGTCGGTGGTGGCGTACGTGGTGGTCACGGTGCTGCTGTTCGCCATCTCCCCGCTGCTCGCCCTCGTCGTGTCGGCGGGCGTGCCGGTGATCGCCGTGACGGTCGGGCCGGTGCTGCACCGCACCCATGGGGCCATGACGTCGTACCGGGAGCAGCACAGAGTCCTCATCAACAGGCTGATCGACATCGTCACCGGCCTGCGCGTACTGGGAGGCCTCGGCGGCAAGCAGACGTATCTCGCGCGCTACCGGGAGGATTCGCAGGCGCTGGTCCGTCAGGGCTACCGGGTCGGGGCCGCGTCGAGCTGGACCGAGGCGCTGGGCTCCGGGTTGCCCACGCTGTTTCTGGCGGCCGTCACGTGGGTGGCGGCCAGGATGGCGGCCGAGGGGTCGATCACGGTCGGCCAGCTGATCGCCGTCTACGGCTATGTCGCGATGCTGGTGCTGCCGGTCTCCATCCTCATCGAGGGGGCGCAGCAGCTCACGGCCGCGACCGTGGCCGCGCGCCGAGTGATCCGCTTCCTGGCGCTCGAACCCGATCACCACAGCGAGGGCGTGCGTGAGCTCGGCCTCGACCCCGGTGTGCTGCACGACCCGCTGTCGGGTGTGGAGGTTCCGCCCGGTGTGTTCGTCGCCCTGGTCAGCGCCGAGCCTGCGGACTGCGCCGGGGTCCTCGAACGCCTCGCCCGCTTCACCGCGTCGGATGCCACCTGGGGCGGGGTGCGTCTGGACGAGGTGACACTCCCGCGGCTCCGCTCGCGCATCCTGCTGGCCGAGAACGACGCCGCCCTGTTCGCCGGGACGGTGCGCGAGACGGTGGCCGGGCGCCTCGAGGCGCGCGAGCCGGCTCTCGGCCACGCGGTCAGGGCAGCGGTGGCCGGCGACATCGTCGACGCGCTGCCCGAGGGCCTCGACTCGACGCTCGATTCCCAGGCCCGCAATCTCTCCGGCGGCCAGCGGCAACGGCTGCGGCTGGCCCGCGCCCTGTACGCACGGTCGGAGGTCCTGCTGATGACCGAGCCGACCTCCGCCGTGGACGCGCACACCGAGGCCGCCATGGCAGCCCGACTCCGGGAAGCGAGGCGGGGGCTGACGACCGTGGTCACCACGTCCTCACCGCTGGTGCTCGACCAAGCTGATCTCGTCCTGCACCTGATCGGTGGGCGGGTGGCCTCCACGGGCACCCATCACGAGCTCCGGCTGTCCGACCCCGCCTACCGCGCGACCGTCTCGCGCACCACCGCGCCACGGGACCAGGAGGCCGCCCGGTGAACCCCCGCATACCCCGCATACCCGTCGCCGACGCCCCACAGGTCAGGGCCGCGTTGCGCCAGGACGTGCGGTCCGATCGCCGCGCCTTCGCCGCAACGCTCGCCCTGAACGCGCTCGCGGCGATCGCGGCCCTGGTCGGCCCGGCCTACCTCGGCCGGATCGTCGACGCGGTCACCAGCGCGCATCCTTCGGTTTCCGCAGTGGACCGCGACGCCCTGGTCATCGTCGTGTTCGCGCTCGCCCAGATCCTGCTGTCCCGCTGGGCGCTGCTCGTCGGCGCGCGCTTCGGCGAACGCACCTCCGCCCGTATCCGGGAGCGCATGCTCGAGCGCGCACTCGCCCTGCCGGCCTCGGTCGCCGAGCACGCGACGACCGGCGACCTGGTCTCACGCGGGACGAGCGATGCCGGGATGGTCGCCACGACCCTGCGCGACGCCGCACCGATCATCTTCGTCTCGGCGGTCCAGGTGCTGTGCATCGCCGGCGCGGTGCTGGTCCTCAACCCGCTGCTGGGGATATCCGCAGTGCTGTGCCTGGCCGGTGACGTGTTCGTGCTGCGCTGGTATCTGCGCCGGTCCCGGCCCGCGTTCCTGGCCCAGAGCCTCGCGGGCGCGGCGATCACCGACGTCCTGGAGAGCACCGCGAGCGGCGCGCGCACCGTGGAGGCGCTGGGCCTGCAGCGGCGGCGGATCGAGGCGGCCGAGACCGCGTTCGCCGCTTCCATCAAAGCCCAACTGCGCTCGCTGCGGCTGCGCCTGGTCCTGTTCCCGACGGTCGACGCCTCCTATGTCCTGCCGCTGGCCGGGATCCTGCTGATCGGCGGAGTCCTGTACGAGCACGGCGAGATCTCGCTCGGGGCGGTGGTCGCGTCGACCGTCTACATGCGGCAGTTGGTAGGACCGCTGGACACCATGCTGCTGTGGGTCCAGATGCTGCAGAACGCCGCCGTCTCCTACGCGCGGGTCGAGGGTCTGGCCGCGGCACCCCAGGAGCAGGCGCCGACCGGCGAGATCCCGCAGGGCGACCACATCGAGGTCGCCGACGTCCGCTTCGCCTACAACGCCGATCACGGCGATGTCCTGCACGGGGTCAATCTGGTGGTCCAGCCAGGGGAACGGCTGGCGATCGTCGGCGCGTCCGGCGCGGGGAAGTCGACGCTCGGTCGCCTGCTGGCCGGTATCGACCGACCGAGCCATGGCTCTGTCACCGTCGGCGGCATCCCGATCGCCGACCTGCCGCCCGAACGTCTGCGCCGCCAGGTCGTGCTGGTCACTCAGGAACACCACGTCTTCGACGACACGCTGCGCGGAAACCTGACGCTGGCCAAGGCGGGTGCGACAGCCGACGAGGTGCTGGCCGCACTGGCCGCCGTCGACGCGGGATGGGTCGACGCCCTACCCGAGGGCCTGAACACGACCGTCGCCGGGAACGGCCACCGCCTCGACGGCGCCCAGGCCCAACAACTCGCCCTGGCCCGCGTCGTCCTCGCCGATCCGCACACGGTGATTCTCGACGAGGCGACCGCCCTCCTCGACCCGGCCACCGCCCGCAACACCGAGCGCGCGCTCGCGGCGGTACTGAAAGGCCGCACAGTCATCGCGATCGCCCACCGCCTGCAGACCGCACACGACGCCGACCGCATCGCGGTCATGGACGCCGGATCGGTCACCGAGCTCGGGACCCACGAGGAACTGGTGGCCTTGAACGGAACATACGCAGCCCTGTGGCACTCCTGGCACGGCGGCTGACCCTCAACACCCGTCGACCACCATCAGCGCTCCCGGTGCAGCGGTGCCGTTGGCTACGGCGGCCACGACGATCTCGTCCAGTCGGACCGCCGCCATGCGCCAGCTCGTCCTCCAGGCCCCGCCCTCCGTGGTCGCCGGGATGCTCGGCTACCACACCGTCCACGCCGAAGCGATCGCCGCGGAAGCCGGAGGAACCTGGAAGCACTACGCCCCCGGCAACCACAGTCGATAGCAACTGACGCCTCGTCGACGGATCAAACGTCAGGAATGGCAACCACCTGTTCAGCGGTATGCCCGCCAGCCTCGACGTCCTGCCGGCTGCCCAGGAATCCGGCCACCAGGTCGCAGAACTCCGCCGGCAAGTCGACCCAGGGCCAGTGCCCGCACCCGGACAGCACCTCCACCCGGGCCGCCGGGTAGCAGGACGCGACGAGCCGTGCCGGCGCGGTGCCCGCCACGCCGTCCTCGGCACCGGCAACCACCAGCACCGGGCTGAGCACAGCAGCACGGCGGGCAACTTCAGCTGCGGCAGCCGCTGCGGAGACAGGGCTCACATAGAAGGTCTCGCGCAGCCACGAAGGCGGCTGCGGATAGTCGGCCTCGGCCTCGTGGTGCCTCCGCGTCGCCTCCGACCAGGCACCATAGCTCCACGGCAACGCCCCAACTGCCAGCGCCTCAGCACTTCCCGGCTCGCCGGCACGCCGCTCCCGAATGGCAACCACCTCAGCCTCATCCACCTCCCGGGCGACCAGGCCAGCAGGCGTGACCAGTACCAGCCTCCCCAATCGCTCCGGATGGCAGGCCGCAAACTCCTGAGCTGTCAGGGTGCCGGCAGAGTGGGCGAGCAAGTCCACACGCTCCATGCCCAGGTGTCGGCGCAGTTCTTCCACGTCCCGGCCCTGCTCGGTGAAGGCGCAACTGCCACGGTCCGCAGGGACCTCGGACCGCCCGGCGGCACGGGCATCCAGCAGTACCAGAGTGCGGTGGCGATCCAGACCTCCAAGATCGCCGAGATCGCGGACGTCCGCCCCCGGTCCGCCCGCCAGGCAGACCAGCGCTGGGCCGCTCCCGGCAACCGAGTAGAACAACCTGGTTCCGTCATACGAGGTGAAATAAGGCACGAGACGCATCCTCGCAGGGAACGGCTTCCCACCTGCAGGCCGCGTCGATCAACGTCCCTTACCAGTGCTGGCCCCCTTCCGGTCACGGTGCGGAATCGCTTGTGTGGCGAAACGGCACACCGGGGAGCGCATCGGGCTGCGACCGCGTCCAATCGACATGACCGACACCTCCCGCTCCACCACACGGCGCTGCGCTTCGGTTCTCTCGCTTGCCGTCGCAACCGTGGCAACGGCCTTATTCATGGCCGGCTGCGCGCCCCAACCCCGGGTCTACGGGGTCCAAGCCCGACCACCGGTCCCCACGGCCGCCGTGATTGCCAGTGCATACCCCTACTACCTCAACATCCACTGCGGGATCCGCTTCGCTGACTTCTCGGGGCGCTGGTGGGAGGCGGACACACCAGCGCCGGCCCCCACGGCCGCCGGAGCGTACACCGAGGCGTACGGCACGATGACGCTCATCGCCGCGAACCACGCACGCTTCCAGGGCGATGGCGTCCCGACCGTGGACTTCCACCCGTACACCGGCACCCCGCCGGCGTGCAGCTAGCGGGGGGCACCCAGGGAGCGGTCAGCGACACGCCGGCCACCAGCTGGTGGCCGCCCACAGGCCTGACCCGTTCCGTCAGCCCTTGAGAACGGCGTTCAGGTACTCCTGCACCGGCTCGAAGGGCCCGTACGGCTGACGACCTCGCAGGCCGTGTACGACATACGCCGCCCCGTCTTCGGGTGGACACGCTCGCCCAGGAGCCTGAGGGCCGCCACCACGAGTCCGGTCTCCTCGACGGTCTCGCGGACAGCAGCATCCTCGGACGACTCGCCACGCTCGATCTCGCCAGCCGGGAACTGCCACGAGAGTTGGCCCTCACTGACCCGGCGTCGCACCATCGGCACACGGCCCTCGTTCACCACGATCGCGGCGGCAATACCCGGCCGCTCCTCGGAAGTCTGCTCTGTCACGTCTGCTCCTCCAGGGCAGCCAGGATGGGTGAGAAATCCGTATCGGCAAAGATGAAGCGGGTCACCGAATTCCGGGGAACCCGCATCATCTCGACGTTCTCGACGGTGTCACTGTTGGTTGAGGAATGTCAGCTGGAAGTTCGACCACCGGATGTCAGTGGATGAGGAGCGCTCGCGTCTCATCGCTCACGTTGGGCAGTTCGCTCCGGTCCGCCCAGGTCGAGTCGTCGTGCTCGGTGAGGATGACCGGTTCATGCTTCTCGACGGTGACGGTGAAGGTGAACTGGCGGGTCATCAGGCCGTTGTCAGAGGAGTAGTCGAAGGCGCCGACGTAGCCGGTGACCTCGGCGAGGGTGAGGCCGGTCTCCTCCGTGATCTCCCGGCTCAGGGCCTCCCCCAAGTGCTCGCCCGGCTCGACCCCGCCGCCGGGCAGCTCCCACAGGCCGCCGAGGAAGTCGTCGGGCTTTCGCCGCAGCAGGAGGACGCGACCGGCCTCGTCAGCGACCAGTGCGCCGACGACGAACTGCCCGATGCCTGCCTGCTTGGCTTCGGCCAGGAGGCCGGGGACGAGGTCGGGTTCGGTGGTGAAGAGGGAGGCACTCACAGAAGCTCCTTGTGGTGGTCGATCACCTTGCGGGCCGCGCGAACATAACTCTCGGCCAGCGGAAGATCCTCCTCACGATGCCAGACGGGGAGCTTGACCGTGTGCCGGTAAGTGTGCTCGGCGATCGGGAAGTCCCCGTCCATGTACCGGCGGTGGGAGTGCGGGTGGCCGGGGAACAACGGGCCCGGTTGCTGGTACAGCGCCAGCTGGTTCATCGGGCAGGTCGAGCCGGGCAGGTCAAACTCGGTGGCGCCTTCTGCCAGGAGTGCCTGGTGGAACCGCTCGATGCCCAGCCCGCCGAGTTCCTCCGGCCGGTAGGTGAGCGTCAACCCGTACCAGGACGGGATCACCCCGTCGGGCATCGGGATGACGTCCAGGCCAGGCATATCGGCGAACTGCCCGCTGAGGTGCCGGGCGATCTCGGCCCGGCCGGCGAGGTAGCCGTCGAGGCGATCGAGCTGGTCGTGCGCGAGGGCGGCGGCCAGCGGGTGGATGCGGAGCTTGAGGCCGGACCCGGTGACCGCGTACCGCGCGAGCGGATGGCCTTCCGGGATCTCCGACTTGGCCCGCTTGTTGTAGTGCGCGAACGTCAGTACCCGAAAGTACGTGTCGTCATCATCGGTGAGGACGAACCCGCCCTCACCGCCTGACAGCGGCTTGGGGCCGTTGAGGGAGAACGCCCCGGCGAGGCCGAACGTCCCGACCTTCCGCCCGCCTTGGGAGGCGCCATGGGCGTGGGAGCCGTCCTCCAGCAGGGCCAGCTTGTGGGTCTTGGCAATGGCCCGAAGCGCGAGCATGGCGGCCGGCCTGCCCCACAGGTGGGTCACCATGATGGCCCGCGTCCGGGGCGTGATCAGCTCCTCCACCCGGGTCGGGTCGATGTTTCCGTCCGGGCCGGTCTCGCAGAGCACCGGCACCGCCCGCAGGTGGAACAACGGGGAGGCTGTGGCGTGGAAGGTCCAGGCCGGGACGATCACCTCATCCCCTGCGCTGACGCGGGCGGCCCAGTGGGCGGCGTGCAGCGCGGAGGTACCGGAGCTGAGGGTGATCGCGTGCCGGACCCCGAAGTACTCCTGCAGGGCATCCTCCAACTCGGCGACGATGCCGGAGCGGCCGGGGATGGAGACGGCGGTGTCGAGCTGGGCGGCGACCCTCGCGCGGGTGGTGTCGTCGATCGGCGGCCAGGCGAAGTGCGGGCTGGCGGCGGTCACCGCGGCATCGCCGCCGAGCAGAGCGAGGGCTTTCACAGCAGTTCCTTCGGGTCGATGTAGCGCCCCGCCTTCTTCGACTCGTAGCAAGAGGCGACGAAGGCGGCGTGGGCGAGGTGCTGGTCCGGGCCGGAGGAGTTGGGGCGGTCACCGTCCAGGACCCGGCAGAAGTAGTCGATCTGGGCGGTCGCGGCGCCCGCCGGGGCCTGCGGGCGGGACAGCTCCTCGACCACCGTGCCGTCCAGGGCAAGGCGCTGGACCTGGCCCTTCGTCAGCAGGACCGAGCCACGGGTACCGACGACATGCAGCTTCTCGGTCTTGGGTGCCATCCAGCGCGAGAGCAGAATGGAGCCGTAGAGGCCTGAGTCGTAGCCGAGCTGGATGACGGCAGTGTCCTCGGCGTCGTAGCCGCCCTCTGGCACCGCCGAGGCCGAGAGTTCGGCGAGCACCCGGGTGGGCATGCCGAAGTACCACAGCAGCAGGTCGACCAGGTGGTAGCCCATGTCAATGATGCAGCCACCGCCGGCCCGGCTGACGTCCCCGCGCCACCCCGCGCCCGGATCGTCGGTGTGGAAGGTGTACTGGCCGTCGATCAGGAACGGGGTACCGATCTGATCCAGCAGCTGCGGCACGGAGGTGTAGAGCGGGTTGAAACGCCGCTGGAGGGTGACCATCAGCTCCACCCTGCCCGCCTCGCAGATCCCCGCGAGCTCGCGGGCCTCGGCGAGGGATGTGGCGAACGGCTTCTCCTTGAGGACATGCACGCCCCGGGTGGCGCACTCCTGGATCACGGTCCGGCCCGCGTGGTGCGGGACGGCGACGATCACGAAGTCCGGCCTCACCGTGTCCAAGAGGTCAGCGGAGCGGGCGAACCCCGGCACCTGGTGGACGTCCTGCTGGGTCCGCAGGGCGTTCGGGTTGCTGTCGCAGACCGCGACCAGCTCGGCTCTGCCGGACCCGAGCAGGCCGGGCAGGTGGTCTTCGAGCGCCTGGTGGCCGAGGCCGATGACGGCAACTCGACGTCTCATGAGCAGACTCCTTCCGCTTCGTACGGGAACTTGTCGATGCGTGTCGAGTACAGCCCAACGGACAGTCGCCGAACAGACTTTGCCTGTAGTCCCGGGGTGGTCCCGCCCTCGCTCGCAGTAGGCTCACCGTCACTGTCGATGATGGAATTGGGCCCGTGGATGACACGATCCGGCACCCCCTCGCCTACGCACGCGACCTGCGCGGCTGGTCGCAGTCAGACCTCGCCCTGCAGATGGACCGGGCGGCCCGCAGACATGGGCTCCGCTCCGGCGCGGACAAGGCTGCCGTCAGCAAGTGGGAGAACTGGCGCAAGGGCCCCAATGCGGAGACCCAGATCTGGATCGCCGAAGCCTTCGAAGTCCCCACAGAGGACGTCGAGTTGTTCGACTGGCCGGACTGGCTGCCCGGCCACGACGTTCCTCTGCCGCTGGGCTCCGCGTACACCGTCCAAGCACTTCGAGAGGCTCAGAGAACCGCGATGGATCGCCGCAACTTCATGACCCTCAGCGCCGTTTCACTGGCCGGCCTCGCCGCTCAGTGGGCGCGCATCGAGCCAGACCGCCTGACCACAGCCCTGAACGGCAAGGTCGTGGACACGGAGCTGGTCAACTGGCTGGAAGACACCAGCGCGCAGCTGACGGCCCTGCCGACCGAGCAGCGCCAGCACACCGCCCGGCTGATGGACGCCCACCTCGCCACCGTCACCGACCTGATCGACGCCGGCCGGTACACCGAGCCGACCGGCAAACGTCTGCACGTCCTGGCCGCGTCCCTGGCCACCACCTGCGGCTGGCACCGATTCGACCAGAGCCGGCACTCGGCCGCGGGCCGCCTATGGGCCTCGGCCCTGCAGAGCGCACATGCCGCCGACGCCCGCGACTTCGGGGCCGGAGTCCTGTCCGACTTCGCCTACCAGTCGAACTGGCTCGGCAAGCCCAACATCTCCGTGGACCTCCTCGGCAACGCGCTGTCCCGTACGGAGCATCCCACCGCCAGGTCCCTACTGTTCCTCCGCCGTGCTCGGGCACACGCCGCGCTCGGTGAAAGCTCCGACTGCTACCGGGACCTGGCGGCTGCCGAGACCGCGTTGTCTGTCACCGCCGCCAACCCGGCTCCCGGCTGGTGCGCGTGGATGAGCCCGGCCGACCTCGCCGTCGATTCCGGCCAGTGCATGCTCGACCTCGGACAGACCGACCTCGCGCACGCCCGCATCACCGAAGGCAAGCGCCTGCTGCCGCGTGCCCGGGACAAGACGCGCGGGATCTTCCTCACCTACGAGGCCCGCAACCTCCTCAAAGCCCGCGAGGTCGAACAGGCCCTCGCCGTCACCAACGAATCCCTCGACCTCGCCACCCGCATCGGCGCCGAGCGATGCGTCACCCTGGTCCGCGAACTCGCGCCGGCCTTCAAGCCCTACCGCCAGGTGGACGGCGTCCCGGAATTCCTGGAGCGACTCAGGGCCAGCTGACCACCGATCAGCGGTCCCACGGTCTCGATGGGGGAGCGGCGTTGGCGGTGGTGGCCAGGTCTGGGGTGCCCCCAGCCGAGGCGGCGTGGCGGCGGGCTGGGAGACTGGGTTTCTGTGACGCGCTCAGAGCTTGCCAGCCGAATTCGTTCCGTTTCTCACCTCACTGGTGAGTTCATCCTTCGATCAGGACGGACTGCCACCGAGTACTTCGACAAGTACCGTTTCGAGGGCGATCCTGTTCTTCTGGATGCCATTGCCAAAGAGATGGCCGCGTTGGTGCCGGCTGACACCGAGGTGCTGGCCGGGTTGGAGATGGGCGGCATCCCTGTGGTCACCGCTCTCGGCCGACACACGGGCTTGCCGTGCGCTTTCGTCCGTAAGCAGGCCAAGGAATATGGCACTTGCCGCCTCGCCGAGGGCTCGGACATCGTGGGCCGGCGTGTGCTGGTGGTGGAAGACGTGGTCACGAGCGGCGGACAGATCGTGCTCTCGACTGCCGACCTGCGTGCGTTGGGGGCCGATGTGCGTGAGGCGCTTTGTGTCATCGACCGCGAACAGGGCGGCGCCGAGGCTCTTGGGGCCGAGGGGATCGACCTGCTGTCGCTGCTGACGGCCACCGACCTGCGTGCCGCTGTCTGATCCGGCAGCACGGCAACTGGTCGAGGACGCCGTGAAAGTCGGCCAGGTCGACCTTCTGGTAACACAGTCAACCGTGCCGCTCCTGCTCCACCCGTCCGGGCATGACGATGCGGCCCTGGCGGTAGCCGCCGGGGCCGCGGTGTCGCAGCGTGGGCAGGTCAGCCGGCGGTGTGGAAGGTGCGTTGGTACCAGACGAGGGAGCGGCCGGGGTGGCCGATGCGGATTCCGGTGACGGCGCCGAGGAGGAGGTCGTGGTCGCCGGCGGGGGTGACCTGGGCGACGGTGCAGCGGAGGAGGACGCGGGCGTCGGGGAGGCAGGGGAGGGCGGTGCCCGGCCAGCTGGTGAGGCCGCTGCCGGCGAAGCGGTCGAGGCCGTGGGTGGCGAACCGGCGGGCGATGTCCTGGTGCTGCTCGCCGAGCACGTTGACGGTGAACTCGGCGGCGGAGACCAGGGCTTGGTGGCAGCTGGAGGTCCGGGCGATGCCCACCAGAAGCAGCGGCGGGTCCAGGGAGACCGAGGTGACGGCGCTGGCGGTGAAGCCCCAGGGCTGCCCGTCGGCATCCCGGGTGGCGACGATCGCGGTGGGCGCGGCGAGCAGGGACATGGCGTCCCGGAAGCTCTGCGCGTCAACGGTGGAGGTGTGGATAGTGGGCTGTTCGGTGGTCAGGGTGGGCATTGCTGATACTCCATCAGTAAGGGACGTGCGCCCGCAGCAGCCCAGGGGGTAGCCGCCGCGGGCGCACGCCCGGTCATGGGGTGGGTCAGCCCTGCACGGGGGCGGCCGACGCGGCCGCTGCGGCCTGCGCCGCGGCGCCGCCCTCCAGCGCGAACTTCTCCTTGTTGGCGGCCATCCAGCGCTGCGAGGCCCGGATGCCGGTCAGCGCGCCACTGAAGTGCGGTGCCACGTAGCGGGCCAGCAGCTCGAAGCTGTGCTTGACCTGCTCGCGGGTGGCCCAGTCGTGGGTGTTGACCAGCAGGGTGCCGAAGCCGCCGCTCTCCTGCAGCATCCGCTCGATCGCCTCGATCGCGTCGTCCACCGAGCCGACGATCACCGTACGGGCCTCGACCGCGGCGTCCACCTCGCGGCCGACCGGCAGGGTGGCCGGCGCGCCGAAGGTGTCCCGCACGCACTCCTTGAACCAGTGCGTCATGCCCGGGCGGACCTGGTCCTTAGCCTCCTCGGTGGTGTCGGCGAGGTGCAGGCAGACCGCGACGCGCCACTTCGAGCGGTCGACGGTGGTGCCGTGCTGGGCGGCCTCGTCCTCGGCGGCCTGCCAGAGCGGGGCGAGCGGCAGGTCCTTCATGCCGGGGCGGCCCGCGAAGGTGAGCGAGCCCAGGCCGTACTTGCCCGCCAGCCGCATGCCGCGCTCGGAGCCGGCGCCGGCCACCGCGAGGTCGAAGAGCGGCTCGCTGTAGGGGCGCAACTGCAGCCGGGCCTCGCGCAGTTCGAACCAGTCGGTCTTGGCGTTGACCGGCTCGGTGGTGGTCAGCAGCTTGACCACGGCGTCCAGCGACTCGGCCATCCGCCGGCGCTGGTCGGCGGCCTCGATGCCCATCATGTAGGCGTCGGCCGGGGAGACGCCGGCGCCCATGCCCATGATGATCCGGCCCCGGCTCTGGTGGTCCAGCTGGACCAGCCGCTCCGCGACGGTCAGCGGGTGGTGGTACGGCAGGCTGACCACGCCGGTGCCGAGCTTGATCCGGCGGGTGCGCTCGACGGCGGCCGCCAGCAGCAGCTCGGGGCAGGCCACCGGGGAGAAGCCGCCGGAGTGGTGCTCGCCGACCCACGCCTCGTCGATGCCGAGGGTGTCCAGCCACTCGATCAGCTCCAGGTGGCGCCACAGGGCGATGGTGGGGTCCTCGTTGAGCGAGTGGAAGGGGGCCATGAACGCGCCGAACTTAAGAGACATTGTGTTCGCTTCCTCTAGCAGGGGGTGGTAGCAGATGGGTGGTTCAGGTGCGTGGTTCAGGGAGTTGCGGGGGCCGGGTCCAGCGCTGCGCGCAGGCCGGCGGCCAGTGCGGACAGCCGTGGCGTCCGCATGACCGAGTAGTGGTCGCCGGGCAGCTCGATCAGCTCGCTCTGCGGACCGCACAGGGCCAGCCAGCGCTCGGAGGTCTCCCGGGTGGAGCCGTCCTCGGCCCGCACCAGGGTCACCCGGCCGCCGTACGGCTGCGCCTGGTGGGCAAGCAGCGCACGGGAGTTGACGGTGAACCGGTCGACGATCCGGGTCAGCGTGGCCAGGTCGATGCCGGGCGGCAGGGCGCCGGTGCGGCAGGCGTCGCCGTGCAGCACCTCGATCGGGCTGCGGCCGTCGGTCGGCCGGTAGTCCTGCGGCTGCGGCGTCCAGTCGCAGTCGCGCTGGCCGGCCAGGTCGCGGGCGAACCAGCAGAGCAGGTCGGCGTCGGCCACCGGCTCGGTGGCGGTCGGGTTCGGCGCCTCCAACAGGTCGATGGCCGCGACCAGTTCGACCTCCCGCCCGGCGTCGCTCAGCCGGCCGGCCAGCTCCAGGGCGATCACGCCGCCCATCGACCAGCCGCCCAGGCGCAGCGGACCGTCCGGGGCGGCCGCCTCGATCGCCGCCGCGTAGTGCTCGGCGAGCTGCGGGACGGTGGTCAGCGGTTCGGCGAGATCGGGCACCTGGAGCCCGTAGAACGGCTGGTCGTCGCCGAGTTGGCCGGCCAGCTCGGCGTAGCAGAGCACGTCGCCGCCGACCGGGTGGATGAAGAACAGCGGCGACTGGGTGCCCTCGGGGCGGATCGGCACCAGGGCGGTGCGCATCGAGAGGGCGGCGCCGTCGCGCAGCGCCTGCGCCAGCAGCTCGATGGTCGGCCGGGCGAACAGTACGGACAGCGGCAGGTCCCGGCCCAGTCGGCGCTTGACCTCGGCCATCATCCGCACCGCGGTCAGTGAATCACCGCCCAGGTCGAAGAAGTTGGCGCCGACGCCGAGCGGGCCGCGGCCGAAGAAGTCGCCCCAGGTGTCGGCGAGCAACTGCTCGATCTCATCCCTGGGCAGCACCTCGCGGCCGTCGCCGACGCCGTCCTCCGGGGAGGGCAGCGCCGAGCGGTCGACCTTGCCGTTGCTGCTCAGCGGCAGCGCGTCCAGCAGCAGGATCCGCTGCGGCACCAGGTACTCGGGCAGCACCTTGTGCAGCGTGCGGAGCAACTCGGCCTCTGCGTCGGCCGATGCCTCGCCGTCGGCCGGTTCGCCGTCCAGTACCACGTACCCGATCAGCCGCTTGGCACTCTGGTCCGCTCCGACGGCGGTGGCCACGGCCGCCCGTACGCCGGGGCACTGCAGCAGCGCCGCCTCGATCTCGCCCAGCTCGATCCGGTAGCCGCGGACCTTGACCTGGAAGTCCTCCCGGCCGAGGAACTCGATGTTCCCGTCCGGAAGATAGCGGCCCAGGTCGCCGGTGCGGTAGAGCCGCTCGCCGGTCGAGGGGTGGCGGACGAAGGAGGCGCGGGTCTTGGCCTCGTCGCCCAGGTAGCCCCGGGCCACCCCGGCGCCGGCGATGTAGAGCTGGCCGGGCACCCAGACCGGGCACGGCTGCATCGCGTCGTTCAGCACGTGGAACTGCTGGCTGCGCAGCGGCGCGCCGTACGGGATGCTGGTCCACTCCGGCGGCACCTCGCCGATCGGGTAGCAGATCGACCAGATCGCGGCCTCGGTGGCCCCGCCCAGGCTCCAGATCGCGGCGCCGGGCGCTGCCGCCCTGATCCGCTCCGGGAGGGTGACCGGGATCCAGTCGCCGCTCATCATCACCACCCGCAGGGGCGGCGAGGCGCCGGCGTCCTCAGCCAGGACGTCCTCGGCCAGCACGTGCTCGGCCAGCATCTCCATCAGGGTCGGGACGCTGTTCCAGACCGTCACCCCGTGCTCGCGCACCAGGCTCGCCCAGCGCGCGGGCTCCCGGTGCGCGCCCGGCTCGGGCAGCACCAGCGCGCCGCCGGCCGCCAGCAGTCCGAAGACGTCGTACACCGACAGGTCGAAGTTGAGCGCGGAGAGCGCCAGCGTGCGGTCCTGCTCGGTGACGCCGAAGCGCTCGTTGACGTCCAGCACGGTGTTCAGCGCCGCCCGGTGCTCGATCATCACCCCCTTGGGCACTCCGGTGGAGCCCGAGGTGAAGATCACGTAGGCCAGGTCGGTGGGCAGCGTCGCGGGGATCGCGAGCGGCTCGGTGCTCTGCGCGGCCGCGTCCTCGCCGTCCACCGCGAGCACCGCGATGCCGCTCGGCCAGACCGCCCGCTCGGCCACCCGCTGCTGGGTCAGCACGGTGGAGATCCGGGCGGTGTCCAGCAGCACCCGCAGCCGCTCGGCCGGCACCGCGGCGTCGATCGGGACGTACGCGGCACCGGACTTCAGCACCGCAAGCACGGCGGCGACCTGCTCCCAGCCCTTCTCCATCACCACCCCGACCAGGGCTCCCGGCGCCACGTCGTGGCGGCGCAGCAGCCGGTCCACCTGGTTGGCCAGGCCGTCCAGTTCGCCGTAGCTCAGGGTCCGCTCGGGGGCGATCACAGCGGTCCGCTCGGGGGTGGCCGCGGCATGCGCCACAAAGGCGTCGTGCAGCAGGCCGCCGGGCAGCGGGGCCGCCGTGGCGTTCAGTTCCTGGCGGCGCGCCAGGTCGGCGTCCGGGACCAGCACCGGCGACGGGCGGTGCCAGGCCTGCTCCTCGGAGCACAGCCCGCGCAGCACGTCGAGGTAGGCGGCGAACATCGCGTCGATCATCCCGGCCGGGAAGATCTCCTCCACCACGTCCCAGTTGACGACCAGGGCGCCGTTGTCCTCGATCGCCTGGTGGTCCAGCCAGACCTGCGGGGTGCGGATCGAGCTCCACACCTCCTGGCCGCTCTCCCCCATCGACATCAGGTGCGCGGCGAAGCCGTTGGTCGAGGCGTTCTCCTTGACGCCGAAGTTGACGGTGCTGGCGAACACCACCGGCATGGTCATCCGGCCGGAGCCGCCGCGCGCCCGGGCCAGCTCGCGCAGCACCTGCACGCCGCTGACGTGGCTGTGCTCGAGGTCGCTCCAGAGCTGCTTCTGGATCCGGTCGGCCCGGACCGCGAAGGCGTCGGTGGCGGTGCTGTCGATCTCCAGGAGCGTGGTCGCGGTGAAGTTGCCGACCAGCTCGCTGACGTCCTTGTGCATCGGCAGCCGGTTGAAGAACAGCACGTTCAGGGTGAACCGGTCGGACTTGCTCCAGGCGGCCAGCACCTGCGAGTAGACGGTGCACAGCGCCGAGGACGGGGTCACCCCGGCGGCGGTGGCGAACTGCTTGAAGCGGGTCCAGTCCGCCTCCTCGAGACGGCCGGTGCGGTGGGCGAACTCGGGCCGGTCCAGCTGCGCCGGGTCCATCGCCAGCGGCAGCTCGGGGGCGGCCGGCAGGGTGGGGATCCGGGCCCGCCAGTAGTCCACCGACTGCTGGTGCAGCTCGCTGCCCTCCATCGAGCGCTGCGCCAACACGTAGTCGCGGAAGGTGACTTCGAGCTCGGGCAGCTGCTCGCCGCGGTAGACGGTGGACCACTCGCGGAACAGCAGCGAGGTGCTCCAGGCGTCCATGATCAGCGCGTCGAGGCCGATGTGCAGCCGGGTCGTCCGGTCGTCGAGGAGCGTGGCGCGGACGTCGAACATCGGCCAGGTGGCCGCGTCCAGGACCTGGCGCTTCATCTCCTGGTGGATCTCCTCCAGCCGCAGCGCCTGCCGCTCGCGGTCGTCGCCGCGCAGGTCGGTGGTGCGGATGACGTACCGCGGCACCTCGGGCAGCACCCGCTGGTAGCCGTCCGGGGTCACCACCGCCCGCATCATGTCGTGCCGGGCGATCAGCTGCTGCAGGGCGTCGTCGAGCCGGGGCAGGTCGACGACCTCCAGGTCGACCTCGATGAAGAAGTAGGTCGAGACATTGCCGAGCGCGAAGGCGTTCGAGCGCCCGACCAGGTAGGCCTGCTGGAGGTCGGTCAGCGCGAACGGCTCGTAGCGGGCGGCCGGGTCGGCCTCCATCACCGGCAGGCCGGTGCGCCGCGGGCCCGCCGTGGCCGGGGTGTTGGGGGACACCACAGAAACAGCCTGCGCCGACACGGTCTGCGGCAGGTCGAGCATGCCGAGGATGATCTCGGCCAGCTTGGCGATGCCGTTGCCCTCCAGGAAGGCCACCAGCGGCAGCGCGACGCCCAGTTCGGCCGAGAGCGCGTCCTTGACCTCCAGGGCCATCAGCGAGTCCAGGCCGAGGTTCTGCAGCGGCTCGTGCACCTCCAGGTCGGCCGGCTTGGCGCGCAGCGACTTGGCGATGGTGCGGGTCAGGATGGTGCGCAGCTGCTCCTCGCGCTCGGCGGGCGACGCGGCGCGCAGCTCCGCCAGGCCGTCCTGACCAGCCGACGTACGGGTGGGGGCCGGCGCGATCCGGGCGGGAGTCTGGGCGCCGCCGGTGCGCAGCACGGTGTCCCGCTCGGCCCGCTTGGCGACCACGCCGGTGGCCAGCACGACCGGGCGGCCCTGCTCGTCCACCAGCCGCACCTCGGCGACCAGCATCTTGCCCGGCTCGGTCGCCGGGAGCAGCACGGCATGGGCGTACAGCGCCTGCTCGGGGTCGTACTCGTGGAACTCCAGCCGGTCGATCCCGACCAGGGCGTAGACCGCGTCGGCCGGGCCGTCGGGAGCCAGGCAGGCGAACAGGGTCTGGAAGGTGGCGTCGGTCAACCCGGGGTGCAGCAGGTACGGGCCGGCCTCGCCGTCCTCGGGCGTGCGCATCCGGGCGATCGCCTCGCCCTCGCGGCGCCAGATCCGGTCGATCCACTGCGCGGACGGGCCGAGGTAGAGCTTGCGCTGCCACATCTGCCGGTAGAAGTCGGCGGAGGAGACCTCCTCGCCCAGCGCGAGCCGGGTGGCCTCCAGCTGCGCGGTACCGGCGACGGCGGTCGCCAGCGTCGGCTCGCGGCGGATCCGCCCGCGGGCGTGCGGCAGCCAGCGGGTGCCGCCGTCCTCGTCCTGGTGCTGCGCGTGGTACTGGAACGCGCCGCTCGGCTCCACCAGCAACTGGGCGTTCTTGCTGCCGTCCTGGTCGAGCACCAGGCTCTGCAGGACCAGGCAGTCCTCCACCACGAACGGGCCCGGGCCCTGCAGTTCGCGGGTGGCGGCGAAGGCGGACTCCAGGTAGACGCCGATGTTGACCACCGTCAGGCCGTCCATCACGCAGTCGCCCAGACAGCGGTGGGTCTCGGTGCTCAGCCGCGACTCGTACTGCACCACGTCCAGCGGGGACGGGATCCGCCGGCCCAGCAGGGTGGCCGGGACAGCGGTGGCCGCGGCGGCGGTCGGCGCGAGTGCCGCCGGTTGCCGTTCGCTGGGCGTGTACCAGTGTCGGCTGCGCTGGAACGGGTAGAGCGGGAGGTCGACCCGGCGGCGCGGGTGGGTGGCGTCCAGGCGGGCCCAGTCCACCGGGAAGCCCCGGGTGTAGAGCTCGGCCAGGCTGCCCAGCGCGACCTGCCAGTCGTCCTGGCGGGGGCGCAGCGAGGGCAGGAAGACGCAGTCGGCGGGGCCGAAGCGCTTGGCCATGCCGAGCAGGGTCGGCGCGGGGCCGATCTCCAGGAAGACCCGGTGGCCGAGCTCGAAGAGGGTGGTCATGCCGGCCAGGAAGTCGACCGGGCGCCGGACGTGCTCGCGCAGGTACGGGGCGCTGAACGCGTCCTGGCCGCTCAGCAGTTGGCCGGTGACGTTGGAGACCACCGGGATCCGCGGAGCCGCGTAGCTGATCCCGGCGGCCTCCTGCTCGAAGGCGTCCAGCATCGGCTCGACCAGCGGCGAGTGGAACGCCCGGGTCACCTCGATCGGCTTGGACCGGATGCCCTGCTCGGCCAGCTCGGCCAGCAGCGCCGCCAGCGCCGTCGGGTCACCCGAGACCACCACGCTCTGCGGGCCGTTCACCGCGGCGAGCGACAGCTCACCGGCGTACGGCGCCAGCGCCCGGCGCACCGGCTCCGGCTCGGCGAACACCGCGGCCATCGCGCCGGGGCCGCAGAGCTCCTGCATCAGCTGGCCGCGCCGCGCGGCCAGCCGCAGGCCGTCCTCCAGGCCGATCGCGCCGGCCACGCAGGCCGCCACCAACTCGCCCACGCTGTGGCCGAGTACGGCGACCGGCTCGATGCCCCAGGACTGCCAGAGCCGGGCCAGCGCGTACTCGACGGCGAACATCGCGGGCTGGGTGTAGCGGGTCTGGTGGATCAGCTCGGCGTCCTGCGGGGCCGGGTCGAGCAGGCTCAGCAGGCTGCGGTCCAGCAGCGGCCGCAGCACCTCGTCACAACGGTCGAGGGTCTCGCGGAACGCGGGCTCGGTGGCGTACAGCGTGCGGGCCATCCCCGGGTACTGCGCGCCCTGGCCGGTGAAGAGGAACACCGCCCCGGGGCGGGCGCCGGCCTGGACCTGCCCGGTCGCGGTGTCGCCGTCCCGCAGCCGCTCGGCCAGCTCGGTCGGCGAGTCGGCCACCGCGGCCAGCCGGTGCGCGAAGTGCGCCCGGCCGACGGCCGCCGTGTAGCAGAGGTCGGCGAGGCCCTCGGGCGGGGTCTGCGCCAGCCGGTCGAGGTAGCGCTCGGTCAACTCGCCGAGGGCGGCGGGGGTCTTGGCCGAGAGGGTGAGCAGGTGCGCGGTGCGGTCCGGCTGCGGCTCGGCCTCGGGCCGCAGCGGGGCCTCGGCCACCAGCACGTGCGCGTTGGTGCCGCTGGCCCCGAACGAGCTGACGCCGGCCAGCCGGGCCTGCTCCTGGCGCGGCCAGGGCGTGCGGACGGTGGGGATCTCCACGTTCAGCTCGTCGATCCCGATCTCCGGGTTGATCTCGCTGAGGTTCAGGTGCGGCGGGATCTCCTCGTGCTGCAGCGCGAGGACGACCTTGATCAGGCCCGCCACGCCCGCCGCGGGCTCCAGGTGGCCGATGTTGGTCTTCACCGAGCCGACCTTCAGCGGCTCGGACCGCTCGGGCCCGCCGTACACCGAGGCCAGCGCGCGCAGTTCGATCGGGTCGCCGAGCGGCGTGCCGGTGCCGTGCGCCTCGACGTAGCCGATCTCGGCGGCCGCGGCGCCCGCGTCGCGCAGCGCGCTGTGCAGCACCTCGCGCTGGGCGGTCGGGTTGGGCACCGTGATGCCGCTGCTGCGGCCGTCCTGGTTGACGGCCGTGCCGCGGATCACCGCGAGGATCCGGTCGTTGTGGGCGACCGCGTCCGACAGCCGCTTGAGCACCACGATCCCGCAGCCCTCGCCGCGGGCGTAGCCGTTGGCGGCGGCGTCGAAGGTCTTGCACCGCCCGTCGGTGGACAGCGCCCGGGTCTTGCTCAGCACCACGAAGGACTCCGGCGCCAGCAGGACGTTGACCCCGCCGGCCAGGGCCATCGAGGACTCGCCCGAGCGCAGGCTCTGGCAGGCCAGGTGCACGCCGACCAGTGAGGAGGAGCAGGCGGTGTCCACCGACAGGCTCGGGCCGGTCAGCCCCAGCCAGTAGGACATCCGCCCGGCCGCGAAGGTCGAGGCATTGCTCCAGGCGTAGTAGGACTCCAGTTCGGCCGGATCGACCTCCTGGATCTGGCGCTGCGGGTAGTCCAGGTTGGTCACGCCCAGGTACACCCCGGTCGGGGTGCCGGCCAGCTGGTCGGCGCCCTGCCCGGCGTGCTCCAGCGCCTCCCAGCCGACCTCCATGAGCAGCCGCTGCTGCGGGTCCAGGGTGGCCGCCTCGCGGGGCGAGACACCGAAGAACGCCGCGTCGAACTGGTCGATGCCGCTGAGGAATCCGCCCCGCCGGGTGCGGGTGGTGCCGGGCCGCTCGCCGGTCGGGTCGTAGATCCGCTCCACGTCGAAGCGGTCGGCCGGGATGTCGCCGGTACCGTCGCGGCCGGCGCTCAGCAGGTCCCAGAAGCCCTCCGGGCCCTCGTCGGCGCCGGGCATCCGGCAGGCCATGCCGATGATGGCGATCGGTTCGGTTCTCGCCTCCTCGGCGGCGGCGAGTTCGGTCCGCAGCCGGCGGATCTCCTTCACGCTCTGCAGCAGGACGCTCTGGCGCTCGTCCTCGGTCGGGTCGGTCATTGGGTGCTCCCAACGGTGCGGGTCGAGGCGCGGATCTCGTCGGCGAGCAGTGTCAGCAGCTCGCCCTCGGACAGCTCCGCGACGTCCTGGTCAGTACGGGTCTGCGCTTCGGGCGCGGTCGGTGCCGGGGCCTGCGGAGCGCGCTGGTCGGTGAGCAGGCCCGCCAGGTGGCGGCCCAGTGCGTCGACCGAGGGGTGTTCGAACATGACGGCGGTGGGCAGTCGGCGGTCCAGTGCGGCGGCCATCCTGGTGCGTACCTGGGCGGCGAGCACCGAGTCCATGCCGAGGTGGAAGAAGCCGCCCTGCGGGTCGATCCGGGCCGGGTCGAGGCAGAGCACCTCGGCCACCGTCTCGCGGACGGCCTCGGTGACGATCCGCTCGTGCTCGGCCGGACCGGCCGCGGCGAGCTGGGCCAGCAGCCCGCTGCCCGGCTCGTCGGCCGCGGCGGCGGCCGGCGCGAGGACCGGTCCCGCGCCCGGCGTGCCCAGCTCGTCGGGCGTCAGCGACTGGCGCCGCTCACGGAACCAGAACTGCTCGCGCTGCCAGGCGTATCCGGGCAGCGGCACGGCGTGCGCCGCGGCGTCGAAGGCGGCCGGCAGGGCCACCCGCAGGCCGTGGCAGTGCATCGCGCCCAGGCTCGCGAGCATGGTGTCCGCCTCCGGCTCCTCGCGCCGCATCGAGGGCAGCGCAAGACCGGTCAGGTCGCCCTGCTCGAAGCAGTCCGCGACGGCGGAGGTGAGCAGCGGGTGCGGGCTCATCTCGACGAAGGTGCCCGCGTCGTGGTGCTGGATCGCCGACCTGACGGTCTCCCAGAACCGCACCGGGCGACGGAGGTTGGTGTACCAGTACTCGGCGTCCAGGTCGGTGCCGGTCACCGGCGCGGCGGTGACGGTGGAGATCATCGGCACCGTGCAGGCCCGCGGCGTGAGGTCGGCCAGGCCGGCCAGCAGGTCCGCGCGCAGCTCCGCCACCTGCGGGCTGTGGCCCGCGACGGCCACCTTGATCAACCGGCCGAAGACGTTGCGCTCGCGCAGCTGCTCGGCCAGCGCGGCCAGGGTGGCCGGGGCGCCGGAGAGCACCGTGGAGCTGGGGCCGTTGGCGACGGCCACCGAGACCTCGTCCCGGCAGGGGGCGATCAACTCCTCGGCCTGCGCGAGGTCCAGGCCGGTGGCCAGCATCCCGCCCCGGCCGCGCAGCCGCTCCAGCAGCGAGGAGCGCAGGCAGATCAGCTTGGCCGCGTCCGGCAGGCTCAGCGCGCCGGCCACGTGCGCGGCGGCGACCTCGCCCATGCTGTGGCCGATCACCAGGTCGGGCACGATGCCGAAGGAGCGCCAGCGGGCGGCCAGGCCGATCGAGATCGCGAACAGGGCGGGCTGCACCAGGTCGAGCTGCTCCAGCTGCTCCAGCGGCGCGTCCGGGGCGAACTGGTGGATCTCCTCGATCACCGAGCGGCCGAGCCACTTGCGCAGCTCCTGGTCGCACTCGGTGACGGCGTCCCGGAACACCGCGCAGTCGCGCATCAACTCCCGTCCCATACCGGCCCACTGGGAGCCGTGCCCGGCGAAGACGAAGACCGTGCCGCGGGCCACCTCCGCCGAGCCGCGGCCGGTGACCACCGAGGCGGGCGCCTTGCCGTCCAGCCAGGAGGTCAGCCGGTCGGCGGCCTGCTCGGGCGAGTCGGCGACCACCGCGCAGCGGTACTCGTGCTGGGTGCGGCGCGCGCTGGCGGTGTGCACCAGGTCCCGCATCCGCACCGCCCGGCCCGCGGGCGAGCGCAGGTGGTCGCGGTAGGCCAGCGCCATCGGCGCCAGCGCGTCGGGCGTGCGGGCCGAGAACGGCAGCAGGAAGCTGCCCTGCTCGGACCCCTCGGCGGCCACCGGCTCGACCACCGGACCCGGGCCCAGGATGACGTGGGCGTTGGTGCCGCCCGCGCCGAAGGAGCTCACCGCGGCGTGCCGGCAGTCGTCCGGCGCGTCCCAGGCGCGCGGCTCGGTCGGGATCGAGAGCCGGCTGCCGTCCAGCGAGATGTGCGGGTTGAGCGTCTCGAAGTGCAGGTTCGGCGCGATCGCCTTGTGCTCGACGCAGAGCGCGGTCTTGATCAGCCCGGCGATGCCCGAACCGGCCTCCAGGTGACCGATGTTGGTCTTGATCGAGCCGAGCGCGCAGGGCCCGCCCTCGGCCGCGCCGTAGACCTCGTTGAGCGCCTCGACCTCGATCGGGTCGCCGAGCGGGGTGCCGGTGCCGTGCGCCTCCACCAGGGTCACCTGGTGCGGCTCCAGGCGGGCGTTGCGCAGCGCCTGGGTGATCACCGCGCGCTGGGCCAGGCCGTTGGGCGCGGTGAGGCCGTTGGTCAGCCCGTCCTGGTTGACCGCCGAGCCGCGGATCACCGCCCGGATCCGGTCGCCGGCCGCCAGCGCGTCGGAGAGCCGCTTGAGCACCACCACGCCGACGCCCTCGCCGCGCACATAGCCGTTGGCTCTGGCGTCGAAGGTCTTGCAGCGGCCGTCGGTCGACAGGGCGTGGATCTTGTCGAAGGTCATCGTGGGCAGCGGGGAGAGCAGCAGGTTGGTGCCGCCGACCACCGCCGCGTCGCACTCGCGGCTGCGCAGGCTCTGCGCGGCCAGGTGCACCGCGACCAGGGAGGAGGAGCAGGCCGAGTCGACCGTCAGGCTCGGCCCGCGCAGGTCGAAGAGGTAGGAGAGCCGGTTGGGGATCAGCGAGTTGGCGCTGCCCGCCGCCGTGAAGGTGTCGATCTCCATCGGGTGCTGCAGCTGGAGCTGCTGGTAGTCCGAGGAGTTGCAGGCGACGAACACCCCCGTCCCGCTGCCCTGCAGCGCCTCGCGGGTGAGCCCGGCGTCCTCCAGGGCCTCCCAGGCGACCTCGAGGAAGTGCCGCTGCTGCGGGTCCATCCGGGCCGCCTCGCGCGGCGAGATGCCGAAGAAGTACGGGTCGAACTCGTCGACGGCGTCGATGAACGCCCCGGACCGGGTGGTCATCCGGCCGGGGGTGGCCGGGTCCGGGTCGTAGAAGCCGTCGACGTCCCAGCGGGAGGCCGGCACCTCGGTGACGGCGTCCACCTGCTGGGAGACCAGCTCCCACAGGGCGTCGGGCGAGTCCACGCCGCCCGGCAGCCGGCAGCCCATGCCGACGATGGCGATGCCCTCACGGGTGGCCTGCTCCAGGGAGTCCAGCTTGCCGCGCAGCTGGCGGATCGCGGCCAGCGCGGAGTTCAGGCGGGCGTCCGCCGAGCTGTCGGGTGTACGGGTGTCAGCCATCTCAGATGTTCTCCAACCGCTGTGTCAACTCGGCGAGTTCACGCTCGAGAAGGTCTTCGGGACTGTCAGTGGGCGCGCCCTGCGAGGCCGGCCCGGCGGCCGGGGCCGCGGCGGTGGGATCCTCCGGCTGCTCGACCTCCTCCAGCGGGATGCCGATCTTCCCGGCCAGGAAGGGCGCCATCTCGCGGATGGTCGGGTAGTTCCAGATCAAGGTGGCCGACAGCCGCACGCTCAGGCGGGCCTCCAGCCGGTTGCGCAGCTCCAGCGACATCACCGAGTCGATGCCGAGGCCGCGCAGCGGCAGATCGGAGTCGATCCGGCTCGGCGAGAGCTGCACCACCTGGGCGACCGTCTCGCGCAGCACCGACTCCAGCGCCGCCCGGCGCTCCGGGCCCGGCGCCACCGCCAGCAGCAGCTCCCGGACGCTCGCAGCGGTGGGCGCGGCCTGGTCGACCGGCGCCGTCACCGCCGCCGCCACCCGGGCGTCCTGGCGGACGATCCGCAGGCCGTCCGCCTCCAGCACCACCGCACCGTCCGGATCGGTGACCCGGACGTCGGCCTCCCAAGGCCCGTCAGGACCGGCGGCGCGCAGCACCGCGTGCGCCCAGAGCTCCGGGCCCGGACGCCGGTGGACCAGGATCCGGCCGATGCCCTGGCTCAGGAAGCCGTGGTTCTCCTCGACCCCCCAGCCCTCGCCGAGCACCGGGCCGACCGCCGCCTGCAGCGCCGCGTCGAGGATCGCCGGGTGGACCCGGAATCCGGCCGCCCTGGTCCGCACCTGCTCGGGCACCCGCAGCAGGGCCAGCGCCTCGCCCGCGGTGCGCGAGATCCGCTCGATGCCCTGGTACGCCGGGCCGTACGCGACGCCCCGGGCCGCCAGCAGGCGGTAGTACGCGGCGCCGTCCAGCGCCTCGGCCATCCGGTCCTGGATCTCGGCGAGGTCCAGGCGGTCCGGCGCAGGCCGCTCCGCCTGCGGGGTCAGGATCAGTTCGGCGACCTTGACCATCGCCCCCGAGCGCTGGGCGAAGAGCTGGACGGTCGCCTCCGCGCCCATCTCGGTAAGCACCGTCTGCACCCGGCGGGTGCCGCTGTCCGGCACCACCAGGGGCTCGTGGAAGGCCAGTTCGCAGGCCGCGAAGCGGGTCTCCGGGTGCAGCTCGGCGGCCGCCGCCAGCGCCATCTCCGCGTACGCGGCGCCGGGCGCCAGAGCGGCTCCGCCGATCCGGTGGTCGCCCACGGCGGCGGTGCGCAGATCGAAGTCGCGCTGCCAGTAGTGCACGCCGGGCTGCACCGCGGAGTCCAGCCGCTCGCCGAGCAGCGGGTGCCCGGTGCCGGCCGAGCCGGGCGCGACGTCGGCACGCAGCCAGAACGACTCGCGCTGCCACGGGTAGCTGGGCAGCTTCACCCGGCGGGCGGCGGTGGCCATCGCCCGGCTGGCGGCCACCGGCAGCCCCAGCGTGAACAGCCGGCCCAGCGAGCCGAGCAGGCTGCCCCGCTCGTCCTCCCGGCGGCGCAGCGAGGGCAGCACGGCCGCGGTGGCGCCGATGTGCGCGGCCACCTGCTCGACGGAGGGCAGCAGGATCGGGTGCGGGCTCATCTCCATGAAGGCCTGCACGCCGTCCCGCAGCAGCCGCTCGATCCGGTCCGAGAACAGCACCGGCCGGCGCAGGTTCTCCACCCAGTACTCGGCCCGCATCCCGGTGCCGTCCACCACCTCACCGGTGACGGTGGAGTAGATCGGCACCGTGGCGCGGCGCGGGACCACCTCGCTCAGGGCCTCCCGCAGCTCCGCGCGCAGCGGCTCCATCTGCGGGCTGTGCGAGGCGACGTCCACCTTGACCCAGCGGTGGAACACGCCGTCCTGCTCCAGCTGGGCGGCGATCCGCTCCAGCACACCGACATCGCCCGACAGCACGGTCGAACGGGGGCTGTTGTTCACCCCGATCGAGACCAGCTCCTCCTGGCCCGCGATCGCCGCCTGCGCCTCGTCCATCGTCAACTCGGCCGCCAGCATGGCGCCCAGGCCGCTCAGCCGGCGCATCAGCCGACTGCGCAGGCAGATGATCCGGGCCGCGTCCACCAGGTCGATCGCCCCGGCCACGCAGGCCGCCGCGATCTCGCCCATGCTGTGGCCGACCACCGCGTCGGGCTCAACGCCCCACGAGCGCCAGAGCGCGGCCAGCGCGATCTCGACGGCCAGCAGCACCGGCTGCACCACGTCGATCCGGCTCAGCCGGGACGACTCCTCGTCGGCCGCCAGCTCCGCCAGCACCGACCAGTCGACGAACTGCGCGGCGGCCCGGTCGAAGGCCTCGATCGACTCCCGGAAGGCCGGTTCGGTGCGCAGCAGCTCCCGGCCCATGCCGATCCACTGCGAACCCTGGCCGGGGAAGATGAAGGCGATCTTGGGCGGGGTGTCGGCGGCCCGTTCGGAGACCGCCAGGCCGGCCGCCGCCTCACCCGCGGCGTGCGCCGCCAGCGCGGCCGCCAGCTGCGTGCTGCTGCCGGCCACCGCGGCCAGCCGGTGCGGCTGCGCCGTGCGGCGCGCGGCGGCGGCGCAGACGTCCGCCAGCGCGGTGTCCGGCCCGGCCAGCGCCGTCGCCATCCGGCCCGCCAGCGCCGCCAGCGCCTCCGGGGTCCGGGCGGAGAGGGCGAACAGTTCGCTGTCGAGGTCCTCGGTCTCACTCTGCGGGGTGTGCGGGGTCATCTCGCTCTCCTGCCGGGGCCGGCCCTCGCCCGAGTCCTCGGGACGCCAGCCCTCCAGTACGGCGTGCACATTGGTGCCGCCCCAGCCGAAGGCGCTGACGCCCGCGAGCAGCGGACGGTCCTGCGGCCAGGGGGCCAGCTCGGTGTTCACCCGCAGGCGCAGCTCGTCGAAGGCGATGTGCGGGTTGGGGTTGTCGAAGTGCAGGCTCTTGGGGATCTGCCGGTTCTTCAGCGTCAGCGCCGTCTTGATGAACCCGGCGATGCCGGCCGCGGCCTCCAGGTGGCCCAGGTTGGTCTTGACCGAACCGATCGTCAGCCGCTCGCCGTCGGCCCGCTCCCGGGTCAGCGCCGCGCCCAGTGCGCTCGCCTCGATCGGGTCGCCCAGCATCGTGCCGGTGCCGTGCGTCTCGACGTAGTGGATCTCCTGCGGCGCCACCGCCGCCAGTCGGCAGGCGTCCCGCAGGACGGCCTCCTGGGCGGCGCTGCTCGGCGCGGTCAGGCCGTTGCTCGGGCCGTCGTTGTTGGCGGCCGAGCCGAGGATGGTGCACCAGATCTCGTCGCCGTCGGCCAGCGCCCGGGAGAGCGGCTTGAGCACCACCACCCCGCAGCCCTCGCCCCGGCCGAAGCCGTCGGCGCTGGCGTCGAAGGCCTTGCAGCGGCCGTCCGGCGACAGTCCGCCGAACTGCGTGATGGACACCATGTTGGCCGGGTTGAGCAGCAGGTTGACGCCGCCCGCGATGGCCGCGGTCGACTCCCCCGCCCACAGGCTCTGGCAGGCCAGGTGCACCGCCAGCAGCGAGGACGAGCAGGCGCTGTCCACCATGAAGCTCGGTCCGCGCAGGCCCAGCACATAGGAGAGCCGGTTGGCCACCATGTTGAGGGCCCGCCCGGTCGCCGAGTGCGGCGAGAGTCCGTCCACGTCGGGCGCGGCCAGCTCGGCGTAGTCGTGCCAGATCGCGCTGGCGAACACCCCGGTCCGGCTGCCGGCCAGCGACTCGTTGGCCAGCCCGGCGTCCTCCAGGGCCTCCCAGGCGACCTCGAGGAAGAGCCGCTGCTGCGGGTCCATCTCCTGGGCCTCGCGCGGCGAGATGCCGAAGAAGAGCGGGTCGAAACCGTCCACCGGGCCGTCCAGGAAGCCGGCTTCGACCGGCACCCGGTCGCTCACCACGTCGGGGTGCGCCTGGGCGTACGCCACCGGGTCCCAGCGGTCGGCCGGCACCGGGCCGACCGCGTCGACGCCCTCCTCCAGCATCCGCCAGAACGCCTCGGGGCTCTCGGCCTGCGGGAACCGGCAGCCGATGCCGACCACCGCGATCGGCTCGCGGACCTGCTCGTGCTCGCCGGCGCCGCGCCGGGCCGGCAGCGGCTGCTGCTCCTGCCCGTGCTCTGCGACCTGCGGCTGCGCACTGTCCGGCAGCAGCAGCCCGCGCAGCGCACGAGCGACGGCGGTGGGCGTCGGGTTGTCGAAGAGCAGGGTGGCCGGGAGCCGCAGCCCGGTCGCCGCCCCGAGCCGGTTGCGCAGCTCCACCGAGGTCAGCGAGTCGAAGCCGAGGAACTTGAACGCCTGCCCGGTGCCCACCGCGCCCGTGTCCTGGTGGCCCAGCACGACGGCGGCGTTGGCGCACACCAGGTCCAGCAGCAGCCGGTGCTGCTCGGCCTCCGGCAGGCCGGCCAGCTTGCCGCCCAGCCCGGAGCCGGCGCCCTGCTCGGCCGCGGTGGTCGCCGCCAGTGCCGTACGGCGGGTGCGACGGGCCGGGGCGGCCTGCGCCAGGCCGCGCAGCAGCGCCGGTACGGGACCGCCGCGCAGCGCCGCCGCGTCGATCCTGGTCGGCAGCACCACCGCGCGGTCACCGGCCAGTGCCGCGTCGAACAGCGCGAGCGCGTCGGCGGTGGCCAGCGGGGTGCTGCCGGAGCGGGCCAGTCGGGCCCGGTCGGCGTCGGTGAGGTGGGTGGACATCCCGCTGCTCTGCGCCCAGTAGCCCCAGGCGAGGCTGCGGGCGGGCAGGCCGCGGGTGTGCCGGTGCTGCGCCAGCGCGTCCAGGAAGGCGTTCGCCGCGGCGTAGTTGGCCTGCCCGGCGTTGCCGAGGGTGCCGGCCACCGAGGAGAACAGCACGAACGCGCTGAGGTCCAGGTGCTCGGTCAGCCGGTGCAGCTGCCAGGCCGCGTCGGCCTTGGGCCGCAGCGCGGCGTGCAGCTGCTCGGCGGTCAGGTTGGGCAGGGTGGCGTCGTCCAGCAGGCCCGCAGCGTGCACGATCGCGGTCAGCGCGTGCTCGCCCGGGACGGCGGCCAGCAGCGCGCCGAGCTCGCCCGGGTCGGCGGTGTCGCAGGCCGCGATGGTCACCTGCGCGCCCAGCCCGGCCAGCTCCTCGCGCAGCTGCTCGGCGCCCGGCGCCCGCTCGCCGCGCCGGCTGGTGAGCAGCAGGTGGCGCACGCCGTGACCGGTCACCAGGTGACGGGCCAGCAGCCCGCCCAGGGTGCCGGTACCGCCGGTGATCAGCACCGTCCCGGCCGGGTCCAGCGGCGCGGGCAGGGTGAGCACCACCTTGCCGATGTGCCGGGCCTGGCTGAGGAAGCGGAACGCGGTCGGCGCCTGGCGGATGTCCCAGGTGCGCAGCGCGATCGGCTGGAGCACGCAGCTCTCGAAGAGGGCCATCAGCTCGGTCAGCATCTGCTGGATCCGCTCGGGGGCCAGCGTCAGCAGGTCGAAGGCCTGGTAGTGCACGCCCGGGTGGGCGTCGGCCACCTGGCCGGCGTCGCGCGGGTCGGTCTTGCCCATCTCGATGAAGCGCCCGCCGGCGCCCAGCAGCCGCAGCGAGGCGTCGGTGAACTCCCGGGCCAGCGAGTTGAGGACGACGTCCACCCCGGCGCCGCCGGTCGCGGCGCGGAAGGACTCCTCGAAGGCGAGGTCGCGGGATGAGGCGATATGCGCCTCGTCCAGGCCGAACGCCCGCAGGGTGTCCCACTTGGCCGGGCTCGCGGTGGCGAAGACCTCCGCTCCCCGGTGCCTGGCCAGTTGCAGGGCGGCCAGGCCGACCCCGCCGGTCGCGGAGTGCAGCAGCAGCCGCTCGCCGGCCCGCAGGCCGCCCAGCTCGGTGAGGCCGTGGTAGGCGGTCAGGAAGACGATCGGCACACTGGCGGCCTGGGCGAAGGACCAGCCCGCCGGCACCCGGGTGAGCAGCCGGTGGTCGGTGACCGCCACCGCGCCGATGCCCTGCGCGAACAGGCCCGCCACCCGGTCGCCGACGGCCAGGCCGGTCACCTCGGTGCCGGTCTCCAGCACAGTGCCGGCGCCCTCGGTGCCGAGCAGCGCCTGGTCCGGGTACATGTCCAGGGCGATCAGCACGTCGCGGAAGTTCAGCCCGACGGCGCGCACCGCGACCCGGACCTCGTGGGCCGCCAACGGCCGTCCCTGTTCGGGGTGTTCGGCCAGCGCGAGGCCGGAAAGGCTGCCCGGCTCGGCGACTTCGAGACGCCAGTGGTCACTGCCCTCGGGCAGCGCCAGGGCGTCCGACGGTCCGCGCCCGGCCAGCCGAGCGGCGAGCAACTTGCCGTCACGGACTGCGAGTTGCGGCTCGTCGGCGGCCAGCGCCGCGCGCAGCAGGCCGCCGGCCTCCGAGCGGTGGTCCAGGTCGAGCAGAACGATGCGGCCCGGCTGCTCGGACTGCGCGCTGCGCACCAGCCCCCACAGCGCGGCGGCGGGCAGGTCGCGGACGTCCTCGTCGGCGTGCGTGGCGATGGCGCCGCGGGTGACGATCGCCAGCCTGCTGTCGGCGAACCGCTCGTCCGCCAGCCAGTCCTGCAGGATCGTCAGCAGCTCGACCGCCGCGCGGTGGGTCTCCTGCGCCGGGTCGGTGCAGGTCAGCGGCGTGCTCCAGGGCAGCAGCAGGACGTCGGGGACCACCGCCAGCTGCGCGAGGTCGGTGACCACCGGGGAGCCGAACAGGCCCTCCTGGCCGTGCCGACTCAGCACGGCCCAACTGGCCGCGCCCTGAGCCGATCCGTCCGGCTCGGGCAGCTCCGTCCAGTCGAGCTGGAAGAGACCGCCGGTGGTGGTGCTGCCGCCGCTGGTTGCGGGCGCCGCGGCCGGGCGGGTGCTGAGCGAGCTCGCGGTGGCGACCGGCGCGCCGGTCGGGTCGGTGACGGTGAGCGCCACCCGGTCCGGGCCCTGCGACGTGAGGTGGACGCGCAGGCTGGTCGCCCCGGTGGCGTGCAGCCGCAGGCCGCTCCAGCTGAACGGCAGTCGCAGCTCCTCCCCCGTCCCGTCCAGCAGTGGCAGCAGGGCCATCGGGTGCAGGGCGGCGTCCAGCAGGGCCGGGTGGATGCCGAAGCCGGCGGCGGCCGCGGCGTGCTGGTCGGCGGGCAGGGAAACCTCGGCGAACAGGTCGCCGCCGCGCCGCCACAGGGCGGTCAGGCCCTGGAAGGCCGGGCCGTACTCATAGCCGCAGTCGGCCAACCGGGCGTAGGCGTCGGTGAGTTCGACCGGCTTGGCCTGCGGTGGCGGCCAACTGCCGCTCAGGCCCGGGTGGTCGGCGATCTCCTCGGCGGCGCAGACACTTCCGGTGGCGTGGCAGGTCCAGGCGGCCTCGGCGGTCGGCCTGGCGTGGATGGTGACGGTGCGCCGGCCGGTGCCGTCCGCCTCGGCGGCGCCCGCGCCGGTCAGCGCGACCTGGAGTTGGACGCTGCCCTGCTCGCCGAGGAACAGCGGTGCGTGCAGCGTGAGTTCGTCGACCAGGTCGCAGCCGACGGCCTCCGCCGCGTGCAGCGCCAGCTCGGCGAAGGCGGTGCCGGGCAGCAGCACGGTGCCGCGCACCGCGTGGTCGGCCAGCCAGGGGTGGCTGCGCAGGGACAGCTGTCCGGTCAGTACCAGGCCGTCGCCGTCGGCGAGTTCGAGCGTGGCGGCGAGCAGCGGGTGCTCCGGGTCGGTCAGACCGGCCGAGGAGACGTCCGTCGCGCTGTCGGTGGTGAGCCAGTAGTGGTGGCGTTGGAAGGGGTAGCTGGGGAGGTCGGTGTGGGTGGTGGGGGTGTGGGTGTGGGGCCAGGTGATGGGGTGGCCGTGGGTCCACAGGTGGGCGGCGTTGGTGAGCAGCCGGGTGGGGGTGCCGTCGGTGCGGTGCAGGGTGCCCAGGGTGTGGGTGGGGGTGCCGGTGGCCTCGGCGGTGTCCTGGATGTGGTGGGTCAGGATCGGGTGCGGGCTCACCTCCAGATAGGTGTGGTGGCCGGTGGTGGCGAGCTGGTGGATGGTCTGGTGCAGGTTGACCGGCCGGCGCGCGTTCTGGAACCAGTACGGCGCGGTGAGCTCGCTGCCCTCCAGGGCGGTGGTGGTCACCGTGGAGTGGAACGGGGTGCGGGCCGGGTGCGCGCTGACCTGGGCCAGTGCGGCCATCAGCTCGTCGTGCAGCGGCTGCACCTGCGGACCGTGGCTGGCCACCGTGGAGGGGATCACCCGGGCCTGCACGCCCTGCGCCGTCAACTCCTCGACCAGCGCGGCCAGCGCCACGCCGTCCCCGGAGACCGTGATGTTGCGCGCGCTGTTGTGCCCCGACACCGTCAGCGTCGGGTAGCGGTCGAGGTAGGGCTGGGCCTGCTCGGGAGCGAGGTTGACCGCGGCGACCGCGCCGTTGCCGGTCAGGTGCTGCTGGAAGAGCCGGCTGCGGGTCACCGTGATCAGCGCCGCATCGCTCAGACTCAGCACACCCGCGACATATGCGGCCGCGATCTCACCCTGAGAGTGGCCTATCACGGCATCGGGAGCGATCCCCAACCCCTGCCACACCTCGGCCAGGCTGATCATGATGGCCAGCAGCACCGGCTGCAGCACATCGATCCGCTCCAGATCGTGCCTGCCCTCGGTGTCCCGCAGCGCCTCCAGCACCGAGATCCCCGCATGCACCGCGATCACCCGATCGCACTCCAGCATGCACTGCGCGAACCGCGGCGAGGCCTCCAGCAACTCCAACGCCATCCCGGCCCACTGCGAACCCTGACCCGGGAACACGAACACCACACCATCGGTGTCACCGACCGTTCCGGTGACCACCGCGGCATGCGGCTCGCCCTCGGCCAGGGCGCGCAGCGCGCTCAGCATGCCCGCCCGGTCGGCGGCGAACACCGCGGCCCGGTGCGAGTGAGCGCTGCGCCCGACCAACGCGGCTGCCAGCGCCGCCGGTTCGAGCTCGTGGTCGGCCTCGGCGAACTCCAGCAACTGGGCGGCCCGGGCCCGCAGGGCCGGCTCACCGACGGCGGAGAGCAGCAGCGGCAGGGCGGGCTCGGTCAGCAACTCTTCGGCCTGGTCGGCCCCTTGCTCCCCTTGCTCCTCGACCGGCGCCACGACGACGCCCTCGGCCGGTTCCAGGGCCTGCTCCAGGATGGCGTGCGCATTGGTGCCGCTGATGCCGAACGAGGAGACCGCGGCCCGGCGCAGTCGCCCGGTCTCCGGCCAGGGCGTCGCCTCGGTCAGCAGCGCGACCGAACCCGACGTCCAGTCCACGTGCGGCGTCGGCGAGTTGACGTGCAGGCTGCTGGGCAGCAGCCCGTTGCGCAGCGCCATCACCATCTTGATCACGCCGCCCACCCCGGCCGCCGCCTGGGCGTGTCCGATGTTGGACTTCAGCGAACCGAGCAGCAGCGGGCGGCTGCGCTGCTGACCGTAGGTGGCGAGCAGCGCCTGCGCCTCGATCGGGTCACCCAGCTTGGTGCCGGTGCCGTGCGCCTCGACGGCGTCCACCTCGGCCGAGGCCAGACCCGCGTTCGCCAGCGCCTGCTGGATCACCCGCTGCTGAGCGAGGCCGTTGGGGGCGGTGAGGCCGTTGGAGGCGCCGTCCTGGTTGATCGCCGAGCCGCGCAGCACGGCCAGCACAGGGTGGCCGTGCTTGCGGGCGTCGGACAACCGCTCCAGCAGCACCATGCCGACGCCCTCGCCCCAGCCGGTGCCGTCGGCGTCGGCCGAGAAGGCCTTGCACCGCCCGTCCGGGGAGAGCGCCCGCTGCCGGCTGAGCTCGACGAACAGGCCCGGGGTGGGCATCACGGTGGCGCCGCCGGCCAGCACCAGCGAGGACTCGCCGGAGCGCAGCGACTGGCAGGCCAGGTGGATGGCGACCAGCGAGGAGGAGCAGGCGGTGTCCACGGTGACCGCGGGCCCCTCCAGGCCGTAGGTGTAGGCCAGTCGGCCGGAGATCACGCTGGACGTGGTGCCGGTCAGCGCGTAGCCCTCGACCTCGGCCGAGCCCTCGTGCAGCCGGGGGCCGTAGTCCAGCGACATCGCACCCACGAAGACGCCGGTGCGACTGCCGCGCAGGGCCACCGGGTCGAAGCCGGCCCGCTCGAACGCCTCCCAGGAGGTCTCCAGCAGCAGGCGCTGCTGCGGCTCCATGGCGAGCGCCTCGCGGGGCGAGATGCCGAAGAAGGCCGGGTCGAACTCGGCTGCCTCGTACAGGAATCCGCCTTCGCGGACGTAGGTCGTGCCGGTCCGCGAGAGCTCCGGGTCGTACAGCTCGTCCAGCCGCCAGCCGCGGTCGGTCGGGAAGCCGGCGATCGCGTCGACGCCGTCGACCACCAGCTGCCAGAGGTCCTCGGGCGAGCGCACCCCGCCCGGGTAGCGACAGGCCATGCTGACGATGGCGATCGGCTCGTCCTGGAAGGAGGCCGGCGGGCGGTTGGCGGTCACCGCGCGGGATGAGCCGGCGGAGCCGCCGAGCAGCTCGGCGCGCAGGTAGCCGGCCAGCGCGGCGGCCGACGGGTGGTCGAACATCGCGCTGCTCGGCACATTGAGCCCGGTGGCCTTGGCGAGCCGGTTGCGCAGCTCGACGGTCATCACGGAGTCGTAGCCCAGGTGCTTGAACGCCTGGCCGGCCTGCTGGGAGTTGAGCGAGTCGCGGCCGGAGACGGCGGCGACATGGGTGCGGACCAGGTCGAGCACCAGGCGCTCGGCCTCGTTGCCGCTGAGCTCGGCGAGCCGCTCGCGCAGCGAGGACTTCTTGGCCGGACGGGTGGCCGGCTCCTGCGCCGGCTCCTGCGCCCGTACCGGCGCGGACACCGGCGCGGCTTCCTGCTCGCTGCTGCTGCTGTCGGAGGTGGTGGTGAGCCAGTAGTGGTGGCGTTGGAAGGGGTAGCTGGGGAGGTCGGTGTGGGTGGTGGGGGTGTGGGTGTGGGGCCAGGTGATGGGGTGGCCGTGGGTCCACAGGTGGGCGGCGTTGGTGAGCAGCCGGGTGGGGGTGCCGTCGGTGCGGTGCAGGGTGCCCAGGGTGTGGGTGGGGGTGCCGGTGGCCTCGGCGGTGTCCTGGATGTGGTGGGTCAGGATCGGGTGCGGGCTCACCTCCAGATAGGTGTGGTGGCCGGTGGTGGCGAGCTGGTGGATGGTCTGGTGCAGGTTGACCGGCCGGCGCGCGTTCTGGAACCAGTACGGCGCGGTGAGCTCGGTGCCCTCCAGGGCGGTGGTGGTGACCGTGGAGTGGAAGGGGGTGCGGGCGGGGTGCGCGCTGACCTGGGCCAGTACGGCAATCAGCTCGTCGTGCAGCGGCTGCACCTGCGGACCGTGGCTGGCCACCGTGGAGGGGATCGCCCGGGCCTGCACGCCCTGCGCCGTCAACTCCTCGACCAGCGCGGCCAGCGCCACGCCGTCCCCGGAGACCGTGATGTTGCGCGCGCTGTTGTGCCCCGACACCGTCAGCGTCGGGTAGCGGTCGAGGTAGGGCTGGGCCTGCTCGGGAGCGAGGTTGACCGCGGCGACCGCGCCGTTGCCGGTCAGGTGCTGCTGGAAGAGCCGGCTGCGGGTCACCGTGATCAGCGCAGCATCGCTCAGACTCAGCACACCCGCGACATATGCGGCCGCGATCTCACCCTGAGAGTGGCCTATCACGGCGTCGGGAGCGATCCCCAACCCCTGCCACACCTCGGCCAGGCTGATCATGATGGCCAGCAGCACCGGCTGCAGCACATCGATCCGCTCCAGATCATGCACACCACCGGTGTCCCGCAGCGCCTCCAGCACCGAGAACCCCGCATGCACCGCGATCACCCGATCGCACTCCAGCATCCGCTCCGCGAACCGCGGCGAGGCCTCCAGCAACTCCAACGCCATCCCGGCCCACTGCGAACCCTGACCCGGGAACACGAACACCACACCATCGGTGGGGACTTCGCCCACCTGACCCTCGATGACCTTCGCGGCCGGACGCCCCTCGGCGAGCGCCTCAAGGCCGTTCAGCAGCTCGGCCCGGTCCTCGCCGAGCACCACCGCGCGGCACTCGAAGGCGGTGCGCTCGGTGGCCAGCGAGCGGGCGACCTGGTCCGGGTCGAGTCCGGGGTTGCGGAGCGCGTACGCCAGCAGCTGCGCCGCCTGGTCGCGCAGCGCGTCCTCGGTGCGGGCGGAGAGCAGCCAGGGCGCGAGCCCCCCGCCGGTCAGCGGCGCCGGGGCGCTCTGCTGCCGCTCCGCCGCCGTGTCCCAACTCTGCATCACCAGGTGGCAGTTGGTGCCACCGACGCCGAACGAGGAGACGCCGGCCAGAGCCGGGGCACCGTCCTGCTGCCAGGGCCGCAGCTCGGTGTTCACCTGGAGGTTGAGCTCCTCCAGCGCGATGGCGGGGTTGGCCCGCCGGAAGTGCAGGCTGGCCGGCAGCGCGCGGTTGCGCACGCACAGCGCGGTCTTGATCAGGCCGGCGATGCCGGCCGCGCCCTCCAGATGGCCGATGTTGGTCTTCACCGAGCCGACCAGCAGCGGCGAGCCCACCGGACGGGCGGCGCCGATCACGGCACCCAGCGCGGCCGCCTCGATCGGGTCGCCCACTCTGGTCCCGGTGCCGTGCAGCTCGACATAGCCGACCTCGGCCGGGTCGGTGCCGGCCCGCTCGTGCGCGAGCCGGATGACGTCCGCCTGGGCGGACTCGCTGGGCACGGTCAGCCCGGCCCCCGCGCCGCCGTTGTTGACCGCACTCCCCCGGATCACGCAGTACACCGGGTCGCCGTCGGCCAGCGCGTCCGCGAGCCGCTTGAGCACCAGCGCCCCGCCGCCCTCGCCCCGGACGTAGCCGTTGGCCCGCTCGTCGAAGGTGAAGCAGCGCCCGTCCGGGGAGAGCCCGCCGAACTGCTCGGCCACCCGCAGGTTCTGCGGAGCGGTGTGCAGGTTCACCCCGCCGGCCACGGCCAGCGTCGACTCACCCGTGCGCAGGCTCTCGCAGGCCATGTGGACCGCGACCAGCGAGGAGGACTGCCCGGTGTCCACGGTCAGGCTGGGTCCTTGCAGGCCCAGCGTGTACGAGACCCGGTTGGCGATGATGCTGCGGTGCAGCCCGGTCAGGGTGTGCGGGCCGACCGCGTCGGCGCCGCCGTTCAGCGTCAGGGTGGTGTAGTCACTGCCCAGCGAGCCCACGAAGACACCCGTGCGGCTGCCCATCAGCGTGCCGGGCACGATGCCGGCGTTCTCCAGCGCCTCCCAGCCGAGCTCCAGCATCAGCCGCTGCTGGGGGTCCATCGCGGCCGCCTCGCGCGGCGAGATCCCGAAGAAGTCCGGGTCGAACATGCCGATCCCGTCCAGGAACGCCCCCTGGCCGAGTCCCGAACGGCCGTCGGACGGCCCGGTCGTGACCGCGTCGGTGCCCGCGCTGAGCAGCCGCCAGTAGGAGTCCAGGTCCGGCGCCTTGGGGAGGCGGCAGGCCATCCCGACGATCGCGATCGCGTCGCCCATCGCCTCGTCATCAGTGGAGAACATCGGCCAGTCCCTCGGTGTGCTCGGTCGCGGTCGGGTGGAACGGTCTGGCGGCAGGGAGCGGCGGCCAGGACGTGTCGGGGGTGATGCCGGCGAACAGGTCGTCCTCGGGCAGCTGCACCGGGACGGTCGACCGGGCCAGGTAGTAGTCCTCGGTCGGCCAGGCGGCACGCAGCAGGTCCGGCGGGTGGATGAACCAGAAACCGTCCGGATCGATCTGCGTCTCGTGCGCCTGGAGGGCGCGGAACCGGGTCTCGAACCAGTCGCCGCACGGCACCCGGGTGGTCAGCGGCAGCAGCGGGGTCGGGTCGTGCTGCCAGAGCCGCATCAGCTGCGCCGACAGCGCGGGGTCGGAGAGGTCCGCGCCGCGGGCCCGCAGTTCGGCCCGCAGGGCGGCGATCCGCTCGGGGTGCGAGCCGCCCACGTGGTAGTAGAGCTTCGACGGCTGCCACGGCCGGCCCGTGCCGGGGCAGCAGCCGGCCTCCCCGGCGCTCTCGAAGGCCGCCACCGAGACCTGGTGGCACATGATGTGGTCCGGGTGCGGGTAGCCGCCGTTCGGGTCGTAGGTCAGCATCACGTGCGGCCGGAACTCCCGGACCACCCTGACCAGTTCAGCCGCGGCGACGTCCAGCGGACGGCTCGCGAAGCAGCCCTCGGGCAGCGGCGGCAGCGGCCAGCCCTCCGGCAGGCCCGAGTCGACGAAGCCGAGGTTGCGCTGGCGTACTCCCAAGATCTCGCAGGCGAGCGCCAGTTCGGCCCGCCGCACCGCTCCGAGGTTCTCCCGTACCCCCGGGCGGTCGGCCGCCGGATTCTGGATGTCGCCGCGTTCGCCGCCGGTGCAGGTGACCACCAGCACCTCGACGCCCTCCGCCGCGTAACGGGCCATCGTGGCAGCGCCCTTGCTGGACTCGTCGTCCGGGTGCGCGTGCACGGCCATCAACCGCATCGTCATGACGGCACCACCCAGCGCACCAGACAGGAGCCGATCGCCATGCCACCGCCGAAGCCGGCCAGCAGCACCAGCTCGCCCTCGCGCAGCAGGCCCGCCCGGTTGGCCGCGTCCAGGGCCACCGGGATGGACGCACTGCCCACGTTGCCGTACTCGACCAGCGTCTTGTGCGTCTGAGCCCGCTCCAGCCCGGCGGCCACCACCAGCTGGTCCAGCATCACGCCGTTGGCCTGGTGCGGGACGAAGTGGTCCACCTCGGCCAGCGGGTGCCCGGCCCGCTCGGCGAGCGCGGCCAGCGCCGGCGGCACGTGCTCCAGCACGAAGTCGCGCACACCGCGGCCGTCCATCCGGAAGTAGTGCTCGCCGGCCGCCACCGTCTCGGCCGAGGCGGGCAGCCGGCTGCCGCCGGCCTCCACCCGGATCAGCCCGTGCGCGTTGCCCTGGCTGATCAGCCCGAACTCCAGGATCCCGGCCGGCTCGTCCACATGGCCAAGCACCGCCGCGCCGGCGCCGTCCGCGAACAGCACCGCCGTACGGCGGTCGGTGAAGTCGAGGATGCGCGAGTAGACGTCGGCCGCCACCACCAGCGCGTGGCAGCCGGGCCGGCGCGCCAGCAGGCTCTCGGCCAGCGCCAGCCCGTAGACGAAGCCGCTGCACACCACGTTGATGTCGAAGCAGACCGCCTTGTCCGCGCCGAGCAGGCCCTGCACCAGGCACGCGGTCGGCGGCTGCGGGGAGTCCCCGGTGGAGGTCGCGACGATCAGGTAGTCGATCTGCTCGGCGGCCAGTCCGGCCTGCGTGAGCGCCTCCGCGGCCGCCTGCGCGGCGAGGTCCGAAGTGGCCTCGCTGGGCGCCGCGTACCGGCGCGACCTGATCTGGGTCTTGCGTTCGATCCACTCGGCGGTGGCACCGACCCGCAGTGCCACTTCCTCGTTGGACACCTCTTCCTTCGGGAGGTAGGAGCCGGTTGCCAGGATCCCGACCGATGTCCTTGCCACGATATGAGTACGCCTTTCGCGAGACAGGGGCTGCCGGAATTCGGGCGCACCGGGCAGTTCCGGGTGCCCTGATGCATGCAATTCCCGATACCTGTCCATCAATTCGGTGCGGCAGGTCGGCAGATGGGCTGCGCTGTGATGCTGCGATGCGATGCGTTCGAAAAGCACACTATGAACGCGCCCGGTGATCGCCAACCCCTAACCGGGCCCCATACGCCCCACGTCCCGAACCCCCGTCCCACGCTCTGATCACAGCGATGCCCCGCCACCCTGGAAGGGTGACGGGGCATCGCGGCACGGCGAGTCCGGGTCAGAAGATCGGACGCCCATCCTGCAGGTATCGGGCGTGTCCATCAGCCAGCGCCAAGAGTGCAGCGTCATAGCGTGGCTGCAACCGGGGACGCAACCGCTCGCGGGCAGCAGCAGTCGACAACATGACCGCATCCGACAACTCATGATCATGAGGGCGGAGTTGCGTCGCCTGCTCGGCGGTGATCTCGCCGCCGTCAAAGATCATGGCCAACTGATCATCCCAAGGCCCGTGCGGCGGCACCCAATCGACCACCAGCAGCTTCCGAGGCGTGAGGTCCAGCCCCAGCTCCTCGCTCACCTCTCGACGGCCCGCGGCCTCGGGGGATTCGTTGGCCTCAACCATGCCCCCGGGCAGATCCCAACCCGGCTTATAGCCCGGGTTGACCACCAACACCCGGCCACGCCGGTCCCTGATGATCAGATCAACCGCGACCCGCTTCCGCGCCTGCTTGGCATTCCCCTCGGCCAAATAGGCGTTCCACGCTTCCGGGTCGTCAGGCGTCGGCGGTGTCCTCAAGACCGGTTCCTCCCCTTAGCGGCGGCATGATGTCGGCTAGCAGCAGCGCCCGCGCTCTGTTTGCTTCATCGAATCGTGCCAGATACTCATAAACAGGTCGGTAGGCAGTGTGGCGGCTGAGTTGATCTCGGAGGCCATCCAGCTGTCGGACGACCCGAATGGATCCTAGGGTTGGGCTGGTGGCGAGGAGTTCAATCCCGACGATCACAGCTGCATCCAGCTCCCCGCGCCTAACGCGCAACGAGGCGAGCGTGATCCGGCTCAAGGCTAGGGACCGGGCTCGACTGTCCTCCCGAAGGCTGACGGCTTGCTCGGCGTGCACAAGCGCAGGGGTGAGCTGCCCCAAGTCCGCGAACACCAGCGCTGATTCGCTGGCAAGCGTCGCGTGGTCAAACGGACTCAGCCAGGGATGTTCGTCGTCGGCTGCAAGCTCCAGAGACACGCCCGCCTGGTCCAGTGCGTAGGTCGCAGGGGCGTATTGCCCTGTCGCCGCGAGGGCGCGAGCGTGCATGGTGTGCAGGCGAGCCATAAGGCTTGGCAGGTGCGGCCCGCTTCGTGCAAGTTCAATCCCCACCAGCGCCCAGTGCGCCGCCTGGTGAGGATCACCGGACTGCAGCGCCAGATGGCTGCTGCTTGCGGCAACGTGCGCGGCGAGCGGAAGGTCTCCGGAAGTGCGGGCAAGCGGCAGCGCCTTAGCGAAGTGCGCTGCCGCCAAGTCATCTTGGCCCGAGTCGTGAGCCATCCAACCGGCCATTTCGGTGAGCGCTGCTGCCGCACCGAACACCCTGGGCCCGGTTGCTCCATCGACCAGACGAGGGGCGACGCTGACAGTCAGGTGGCGGACTACAGCGCTGTACAGCCGCCCGCCACCGGCCTGGCGGTCTGCATTTCGGAAGGCATCCATCGCGGAAAGGTCGTCCGAGTCGGCCGGCACTTCGGCAAGCGGCACACTGTAGGCAGCCGACGGACCCACGGATTCCCATGGGCGTCGAGCGAGGCCGAGCAGGGCGCCGGGAATGTGGACGGCGTCAGCGATCTGCTCGAACATACTCAGCTTCTCAACCCGCGTGCGGCCGTTCATGTAGTCGTAGAGCCGCCCTTGGGTGATCTCTACTGCTGCGGCGATTCGACGGGTACTGACTCCGCGGGAGTTGAGCAGTCTGAACAGGGCCCCCATGTCTCTGGCCCGGAGGATGGCCAACAGGCGTTCATCGCCGAGCAGGCCCGCAACAACATCGCGCGGCCCTGGTGGTTGCTGGTCCACAGATTCGCTCCCCTGACACGGTGCTCCGATCGTAGACCCACAGCCGGTTAGCTGACCCCAACTTGGAGTCACCACCTCGGAGTCTCCCGGCTGGCACTCGGCACCGTTGAATGTGCATCAGCTAGTCGGTGACTTCGCACGTGGGGTTTTAGGTCTCCAGCCAGCGGGGGCGGGTTTCGTCGATGCCGAGGAGTTCGAGCAGGTGTGCTTCGACTCCTCGGCTGATGAGGATGGTGGGTGGGCTGGTGGCGGTGCCGGGTCGGAGCATGAGACTGTCGAGCTGGTAGAAGATCATGCGGCCGGTGGGGCGGACCTTGCGGTTGTCGGGGTAGAGGCCGGACATGGTCTGCTCGGGGCCCAGGGCCTGGCGGACCTGGCGTTCGATCAGGCAGAAGACCAGCAGGGCCAGGCAGATCACGGTGATCAGGGCCGTGATGCGGCGGTTGTTCTCGAGGAAGATCGGTGCGACGGCCAGGGGCCCCTTGAAGTCGTTGTACCGGCGTTCGACCACGCCCTGGCCCTTGTAGCGCCGGAGCACTTCGGCGGCGTCGGCCTGCTCGGCGGTGAGCCGGGTCACCAGCGCGTACCAGCCGTCGGCGGCGGCCTGGGCATCCAGGACGGCTTGATCGAAGGTCCAGCCCAGCGACGGACGCCCGTCCTCGTCGGTGGTGACGGTGGTGTGCAGGCAGTTCGCGACCCGGCGGGATTTGGCGATGACACCGATCCGGGCTTCGACCTTGGCCGCGGTGTTGTAGTACCGCCCGCCGGCCGAGCGTTGCAGCTTGTCCAGGTCCTCGGTGGCCTTGGCCAGGCGTTTCGTGCGGGCGGCCCGCTGTCCCTTGGCGTTGCCGGTGGAGTGGACCAGGACCCTGCGCAGCCGGTGCACGGGATCGCTTTTGCGGGGCCCGGCCATGACGTGGACGTCTTCCAGGACCCGGTAAGACTCGCGCTGGTCGGCAGGGGTGTTCCGCTCGCGGTCGCGGTCGTTGACGTAGTTGACCGGCTCGGCGCGGTCCACGTCCAGAGCGGCGTAGACACCGGCGTCCACCTGGGCGGCCGGGAGCGGGGCGATGAAGTCGACCTTCGCGTCCAGCAACGCGGTGATGTTCGGGTGGGAGACCAGCTTGGAGTCCGCGACGAGGAGGAAGTCCTTGCGGTCGGCGATCTTCCGCAGGGCTTTCATCGCGCCGACGACCTGGGCGACCTCGCCGGCGCCGCCGTCGTAGGCGCGGTGGAAGACCGGGATGCCGCCGTCGCGGGTGACGGCCAGCCCGGCCTGGATCTGCTTCAGATCGACCCGCCGGTCCTTGGGGTGACCGTACTTGACCTGCGGGAATCCGTCCTCCTGGTCCTCGTAGGCGCCGAACATGGACATCGAGGTCATGTCCCAGTGGAGCTGCCCGACGTCGATGCCGAACTCCGCGATGGCCTGCGCGCCGACCGAGCCGGTGATCTCCTCCAGGCGCGGTGCGATGGCGTCCAGGGCCCGGGCGAGCCGGTCGTCGTTCAGCAGTGCGGGCTCCACGCCGAAGACCTCCTCGACGGCCCATTTGCGGGCCCAGTCGCCCACCCGGACCATCGACGTCGGGCACGAGAGCCGGTTGGCGACCAGGACCTCGATGACCTGCCCGTGCGTCAGGTGGGCCAGATCCCGGATCGGGCACAGCTCGTCGATGATCCCGGCCACGTCCAGCCGGCGCAGAAACTCGGCAGAGGCAGGCAGAGCGCCCAGACGCCTCTCCACCACGGGAGCCAACTCCACCGTCAGACGAGGACGTTGAACCCGGGAACGACGCGAACGAGATATCGGCACGCCCCCATCAAAGCGAACAACCAGCCCCCAAGCACCGGTCATACCGACCATTCACCCGAACGTGTCATGTGCGGAGGATGGGGCTAGTCCAACAGGTGCACTGCTGCGAGCGACAAATGAGGTGAGACCGTGTCTGACTCTCTGCTCTCCCGCCTCGTCGGGGAGCAACGTCGGCAGGCGGAGGAGGCATGCGCCGAGCTTCGCGAGGTGACCGAAGATGCGAGGTGCCCGCTGCCCTCACTGGCAGTCGAGTCGGCATCCGTCATCACGGGCACTGTCCTGGTTCAGATGGGCGGTGCGACGCCGGAAGTCGTCCGGCGACTCGCGGAGGTTCTGCGCGCTGGGGTTGACGCCCTGGCTGCCGAGGACACCCCCTCCGCCGTTTCGCACCGCTGGGAACCGTCGCCCGGTGACCTGGTGGTGGACGTGTCGGCGGGCAGGGTCGGCGAGTTCTGCGGCGAGGACGACTCCGGACGGTGGCTGATGGCGCCGCCGACCGGCGGCGAGCCCTGGCCCGCAGACCCCGGGACGGTCCGGGTGGCCGGTCCGATGGACCAGATCAGGGCCGAAGCCGCCCGTGTAACTGCCCGAAGCAAAGCGAGAGTTGGCTAATGATGACCGAGACTGACACGACCAATTCGCCGAAGCCGTGGACCCCGGCGCACTCCGACTGTAGCGAGACGGCCCGTCGTGAGTCCGCTACGGTGACGGCCTTCGGTGAGTGGATCCTGAGCGCGGACGCCGACCCCGGCGACGTCCCACCGGTCTACGTGCTGATCTGCAAGGCGGAAGCCGAGGACAGAACGCCCTGCGGAGTCGAGTCCGGCCCGCTCGGCAGCACGGACGCCATGAGGGAATGGGCTCGCGTGCACGTCTGGAACAACACCGGGCATCGTTCCTTCCGCCTGGTGGCAGACGTGCCGATGGTGATGGTCCCGAAGGTGGAACCGCTGTGACGGTGCAATCGCCCCTTGATCCCCAACCGGCAGTCTGCGCCTGACCGGTTGGTAGCACACCTCCGCCCCGTCGACGGGCCAGGACGGACCCGGACGGCCGGGGCGGGGCACCATCCCTGCCGCAGGGCAGGGCCTCGCCACAGACGGGTACGGCGTCTGCCGTGCCCCACCAACAAGAGGAGGAACGCACGTGAGCAAGCCCGCGGAATTCAACCCGTCGTCGCACCCCGGCCTGAACTGGTCGGTGGCCCGTGACTCCCACCTGGACGACAAGGTGGAGTGCTTCGCCGTCGCCGACGCCGGGAACGGCCTGGTCGCCATCGCCAACATCAACAACGAGGGCGCCGTCATCACCGGCACCCCCGGCGAGCTGAGCAAGCTCAAGGCGGCGTTCACGGCTGGGCAGTTCGACCACCTGGCCGGCTGACTCAACCCCTGGATGGGCGGCGACCGCCCCAACTCAACTGGGGCGGTCGCCGCTCTCCACGTTACGAGAAGGGAGAGCAAACGTGCAGCAGCAGACAGCTCTGGCAAGGCTGGTCGACAACCCGGAGAGCTTTCGTGATGCATGGCCCGTAACCCCCACGGTGTACGACAGGGACGCAATGGACCTGCAACGGCTCGCCAGCCGCCAGGCAGCCCGCGAGATCCTGGCGGACCCGGACATCCGGCCGGGAGGGTTCGGCATGGTCCGGGACGGCGTCCTGACCGCCGAGCGACCGTCCGCCGACCACCCGACGGACACCCTCGTCCTCAACGGACTTCACCGGTCGTACCCGCCGATCGTGACGTTCTGCAAGGAACTCTCTTCCATGCTCGGTCACCCGGTCACCGGAAATTTCTACCTGACCCCGGCCGGTAACGCGAAGGGATTCGGATGGCACTGGGACTGCCACCACGTCTTCATCGCGCAGGCCGAGGGCGCGAAACGGTGGTGTCTCTTCGCCCCGACGTTCCGCAACCCGCTCGAACATCACAACTGGTCCAAGATCGGATTCGACCCAGCCGACAAGGCTCGGTTCGAGAATTCGGAACCGGATTGCGAGGTGACACTCCGGGCCGGGCAAGTGCTGTTCATCCCCCGAGGGTGGGTCCACGCGGGCCAGAGCCTCGAGGAGGATCACAGCCTTCACATCACCTTCGGTGTGCAGCTTCTCACCGTTCACTGGGCGCTGAGGAGGCTGCTGGACCTGGGCGAGGACAACGAGGAACTGCGCGAGGCCCTGCCGCCGAACCTCGGGGGGCAGGACTTCCTATCCCTGACGGGCCAGTTGCGTGACACGCTGGGCAATTGGCTGATGAGGCTGCCCGAGGAGTCTCCCGCCCTGCGTCTTCGCTCAGCACAGCGGCTCTCGGTACTCAACCAGGAACCCAAGTAGAGCGGCCGAGGACGGCTTAGCATCGCCCCGGAACGGACGACGGGGGGAGGCACCGCAGGAAGTGCCGGTGGCCCGGCTGCCGGCACTACGCGAACCTGCGGAAGCGACCGATCTTCGGCCTGTTCGGTTGGCCTGGCACCATCCCGCCTGTCCGGCGCCGGGTGAAAGCTGGCCGCCGAAAGACGCTGGCCGATAGCCTCGGACCAACGCCGTGCGAGAGGATCAGCCGTGCTCGAACCCGACGACGAAACCGTCTCCGACTGGTATGCCGCGCGTGCCAGTTACCACCGGCCGCCGGGAACACGGGACGCGCTGAGCCTGGCCCCGGAGGTCCAGCAGGTCGGTCTGTTCCAGGACACACCGCGCCTGGTGCTGGAGTGGGACGGTCGAGCCTGGCAGCCGGTTGGCGTGGCCGATACCTACGCCGATGCTTATCCGATGATCGTTCGGCGCGGTGCCGAGTTCGCCCCGCCACAGGACGACACTCCTGTGTCGTTGCTGCGCAAGGGAAGCGGTCGACACCGTAGGTGCTGACGGCGTTCCGCGCTCGTCATATTTACGAGCACCTAGCATGGATGACCATGCACGTACTAGTCCTCGAAGACGACCCCGAGCTCGGCCCTGTGATCACGAGGGGTCTACGCGAGGCGGGCTCCACGCTGCCGGTGCTGCTGCTCACCGACCGGGTGGCCGGCTTCGAGCACGGCTCCGACGACTACCCTGCCGCCGACCTGTGAGCGCACGCCTTGAGGATGCTCAGGAGCTCACAGCGGCTGTCCGAGACGCAGAGTCGGCGTCATGGTCCGTCAGGGCTGCCGCTGGACGACGCCTCGCCGCGTCGGCCGAGATCAACAGCGTGTCTGGAGTCCTCCATAGGCTCCTCCTGGATGCGCACGACTCGGGCGTGACGCAAGAGACAGCCGCAGCGCTCTTGGCACGCCGAGACGTGCACGGGCTGCGCTCCGTCCTCGCCGCCCTTGCCTGCGCAACCGAGGATTGGACCGCTGACCAGCTCAGCGCAGAGGTTGACTGCAACCCGCACTGGTTCACCGAGAAGGGCACCATCGAACTCGTCGGCCACCTTGAAATATTGGCGTCAGAAGAAGAGCCCGGTGTTCGAGACGAAGCCCGACGGCTGCTTGCGCGTATGCGTTGATCGTACGGATCACCAGGGAACCGCAGGTAGAACGCTAAACGCAGATAACCCCCATCCGAATCATCGGATGGGGGTTATCTGGTATTCAAAGATTGTTCGGCGGCGTCCTACTCTCCCACAGGGTCCCCCCTGCAGTACCATCGGCGCTGTGAGGCTTAGCTTCCGGGTTCGGAATGTAACCGGGCGTTTCCCTCACGCTATGACCACCGAAACACTATGAAACTGTCAACCGCACCACACCCCCGACCAAGTGGGGATATGGGGTCGTTGTTTCAGAACAACACAGTGGACGCGAGCAACTGAGGACAAGCCCTCGGCCTATTAGTACCGGTCAGCTCCACCCATTACTGGGCTTCCACATCCGGCCTATCAACCCAGTCGTCTACTGGGAGCCTTACCCTCTCAAGGAGGTGGGAATACTCATCTCGAAGCAGGCTTCCCGCTTAGATGCTTTCAGCGGTTATCCCTCCCGAACGTAGCCAACCAGCCATGCCCTTGGCAGGACAACTGGCACACCAGAGGTTCGTCCGTCCCGGTCCTCTCGTACTAGGGACAGCCCTTCTCAATATTCCTACGCGCACAGCGGATAGGGACCGAACTGTCTCACGACGTTCTAAACCCAGCTCGCGTACCGCTTTAATGGGCGAACAGCCCAACCCTTGGGACCTACTCCAGCCCCAGGATGCGACGAGCCGACATCGAGGTGCCAAACCATCCCGTCGATATGGACTCTTGGGGAAGATCAGCCTGTTATCCCCGGGGTACCTTTTATCCGTTGAGCGACGGCGCTTCCACAAGCCACCGCCGGATCACTAGTCCCTGCTTTCGCACCTGCTCGACCCGTCGGTCTCACAGTCAAGCTCCCTTGTGCACTTACACTCAACACCTGATTGCCAACCAGGCTGAGGGAACCTTTGGGCGCCTCCGTTACTCTTTAGGAGGCAACCGCCCCAGTTAAACTACCCACCAGACACTGTCCCTGATCCGGATCACGGACCCAGGTTAGACATCCAGCACGACCAGAGTGGTATTTCAACGTCGACTCCACGACAACTGGCGTTGCCGCTTCAAAGTCTCCCACCTATCCTACACAAGCCGAACCGAACACCAATATCAAGCTATAGTAAAGGTCCCGGGGTCTTTCCGTCCTGCTGCGCGAAACGAGCATCTTTACTCGTAATGCAATTTCACCGGGCCTATGGTTGAGACAGTCGAGAAGTCGTTACGCCATTCGTGCAGGTCGGAACTTACCCGACAAGGAATTTCGCTACCTTAGGATGGTTATAGTTACCACCGCCGTTTACTGGCGCTTAAGTTCTCAGCTTCGCCCGACCGAAGTCGGACTAACCGGTCCCCTTAACGTTCCAGCACCGGGCAGGCGTCAGTCCGTATACATCGCCTTACGGCTTCGCACGGACCTGTGTTTTTAGTAAACAGTCGCTTCTCGCTGGTCTCTGCGGCCACCCCCAGCTCAGAGTGCAAGACTCATCACCAGGAATGGCCCCCCTTCTCCCGAAGTTACGGGGGCATTTTGCCGAGTTCCTTAACCATAGTTCACCCGAACGCCTCGGTATTCTCTACCTGACCACCTGAGTCGGTTTGGGGTACGGGCCGCCATGAAACTCGCTAGAGGCTTTTCTCGACAGCATAGGATCATCCACTTCACCACAATCGGCTCGGCATCAGGTCTCAGCCTTAATGAGTGACGGATTTGCCTATCACTCGGCCTACACCCTTACCCCGGGACAACCACCGCCCGGGCTGGACTACCTTCCTGCGTCACCCCATCGCTCACCTACTACCCTGTTGGGTCAGCGGCTCCACCACGTCCCTTCGTCCGAAGACTCCAGGCCGGCTTCACGGCTTTAGCATTCAGAGGTTCGACGTTGGCGCTTCAAAGCGGGTACGGGAATATCAACCCGTTGTCCATCGACTACGCCTGTCGGCCTCGCCTTAGGTCCCGACTTACCCTGGGCAGATCAGCTTGACCCAGGAACCCTTGGTCAATCGGCGCAAGAGTTTCCCACTCTTGTATCGCTACTCATGCCTGCATTCTCACTCGTGAACCGTCCACAACTGGATTCCTCCGCTGCTTCACCCGGCACACGACGCTCCCCTACCCATCACAGCCCCCGTTGGGGGTATTGCTGCAATGACACGACTTCGGTGGTGTGCTTGAGCCCCGCTACATTGTCGGCGCGGAATCACTTGACCAGTGAGCTATTACGCACTCTTTCAAGGATGGCTGCTTCTAAGCCAACCTCCTGGTTGTCTGTGCGACTCCACATCCTTTCCCACTTAGCACACGCTTAGGGACCTTAGTCGGTGTTCTGGGCTGTTTCCCTCTCGACCATGGAGCTTATCCCCCACAGTCTCACTGCCACGCTCTCACTTACCGGCATTCGGAGTTTGGCTAAGGTCAGTAACCCGGTGAGGCCCATCGCCTATCCAGTGCTCTACCTCCGGCAAGAAACACGTGACGCTGCACCTAAATGCATTTCGGGGAGAACCAGCTATCACGGAGTTTGATTGGCCTTTCACCCCTAACCACAGGTCATCCCCCAGGTTTTCAACCCTGGTGGGTTCGGTCCTCCACGAAGTCTTACCTCCGCTTCAACCTGCCCATGGCTAGATCACTCCGCTTCGGGTCTTGGGCGTGCAACTCAAACGCCCTATTCGGACTCGCTTTCGCTACGGCTACCCCACACGGGTTAACCTCGCTACACACCGCAAACTCGCAGGCTCATTCTTCAAAAGGCACGCAGTCACGAGACACACAGCAAGCTGGTGTCCGACGCTCCCACGGCTTGTAGGCACACGGTTTCAGGTACTATTTCACTCCGCTCCCGCGGTACTTTTCACCATTCCCTCACGGTACTATCCGCTATCGGTCACTAGGGAATATTTAGGCTTAGCGGGTGGTCCCGCCAGATTCACACGGAATTTCTCGGGCTCCGTGCTACTTGGGAGAAGCTCAAGTGAGCCGCACAGATTTCGTCTACGGGGGTCTTACCCTCTACGCCGGACCTTTCGCATGTCCTTCGACTATCCATACGGTTTCTGACTCACCCAGCCGCCGGCAGACGACTGAAGAACTTTCCCACGACCCCGCATTGGCAACCCCTGCCGGGTATCACACCAATACGGTTTAGCCTCATCCGGTTTCGCTCGCCACTACTCCCGGAATCACGGTTGTTTTCTCTTCCTGAGGGTACTGAGATGTTTCACTTCCCCTCGTTCCCTCCACATACCCTATATATTCAGGTACGGGTGACAGCCCATGACGACTGCCGGGTTTCCCCATTCGGAAACCCCCGGATCAAAGCCTGGTTGACGGCTCCCCGGGGACTATCGTGGCCTCCCACGTCCTTCATCGGTTCCTAGTGCCAAGGCATCCACCGTGCGCCCTTAAAAACTTGGCCACAGATGCTCGCGTCCACTGTGCAGTTCTCAAACAACGACCAGACACCCACCTACACCACCCGACACAAGCCGAGGATGTCCATGGGACCGGCACTGAAGCAACGACCATGACAGCCGTTCCCTCAGGACCCAACAACGTGCCCGACACACCCGACCCGCCGATACGTTCCACGCACCGAAGTGCAGTACTGGTATCAACCAACCGTGTGTGCCGAATAGTCAACGTTCCACCCATGAGCTGACCGTGCGAGACAGGTGCTCACAATCGGCCGTGTGCTCCTTAGAAAGGAGGTGATCCAGCCGCACCTTCCGGTACGGCTACCTTGTTACGACTTCGTCCCAATCGCTGGTCCCACCTTCGACGGCTCCTCCCCTTACGGGTTAGGCCACCGGCTTCGGGTGTTACCGACTTTCGTGACGTGACGGGCGGTGTGTACAAGGCCCGGGAACGTATTCACCGCAGCATGCTGATCTGCGATTACTAGCAACTCCAACTTCATGGGGTCGAGTTGCAGACCCCAATCCGAACTGAGGCCGGCTTTTTGGGATTCGCTCCGCCTCGCGGCATCGCAGCCCTTTGTACCGACCATTGTAGCACGTGTGCAGCCCAAGACATAAGGGGCATGATGATTTGACGTCGTCCCCACCTTCCTCCGAGTTGACCCCGGCAGTCTCCTGTGAGTCCCCATCACCCCGAAAGGCATGCTGGCAACACAGAACAAGGGTTGCGCTCGTTGCGGGACTTAACCCAACATCTCACGACACGAGCTGACGACAACCATGCACCACCTGTATACCGACCACAAGGGGGCGACCATCTCTGGCCGTTTCCGGCATATGTCAAGCCTTGGTAAGGTTCTTCGCGTTGCGTCGAATTAAGCCACATGCTCCGCTGCTTGTGCGGGCCCCCGTCAATTCCTTTGAGTTTTAGCCTTGCGGCCGTACTCCCCAGGCGGGGAACTTAATGCGTTAGCTGCGGCACCGACGACGTGGAATGTCGCCAACACCTAGTTCCCACCGTTTACGGCGTGGACTACCAGGGTATCTAATCCTGTTCGCTCCCCACGCTTTCGCTCCTCAGCGTCAGTAATGGCCCAGAGATCCGCCTTCGCCACCGGTGTTCCTCCTGATATCTGCGCATTTCACCGCTACACCAGGAATTCCGATCTCCCCTACCACACTCTAGCCTGCCCGTATCGAATGCAGACCCGGGGTTAAGCCCCGGGCTTTCACATCCGACGCGACAAGCCGCCTACGAGCTCTTTACGCCCAATAATTCCGGACAACGCTCGCACCCTACGTATTACCGCGGCTGCTGGCACGTAGTTAGCCGGTGCTTCTTCTGCAGGTACCGTCACTTGCGCTTCTTCCCTGCTGAAAGAGGTTTACGACCCGAAGGCCTTCATCCCTCACGCGGCGTCGCTGCATCAGGCTTTCGCCCATTGTGCAATATTCCCCACTGCTGCCTCCCGTAGGAGTCTGGGCCGTGTCTCAGTCCCAGTGTGGCCGGTCGCCCTCTCAGGCCGGCTACCCGTCGTCGCCTTGGTAGGCCATTACCCCACCAACAAGCTGATAGGCCGCGGGATCATCCTGCACCGCCGGAGCTTTCCACCCATCCCCATGCGAGGACAGGTCATATCCGGTATTAGACCTCGTTTCCAAGGCTTGTCCCAGAGTGCAGGGCAGATTTCCCACGTGTTACTCACCCGTTCGCCACTAATCCACCCGAAGGCTTCATCGTTCGACTTGCATGTGTTAAGCACGCCGCCAGCGTTCGTCCTGAGCCAGGATCAAACTCTCCGTGAATGTCTGTCGGTAATCCGACCCACACCCGCGTTGAGCGGCACGACAACCACCGGAATAGGGTGGCCACGTGCACTGCGTCCTCGCTGTGTATTACTTCAAAAGGAATCTCCAACCCCGATCCGAAGATCAAGGCCGGGGATGTCAACATATCTGGCGTTGACTTTTGGCACGCTGTTGAGTTCTCAAGGAACGGACACTTCCTTCGAACTGCCTTCGCAGTATCTCCGGGCGCTTCGTTCTTTCTTTAGCTTATCAGACCCGCCGTTCGGCGTTTCTCACTCGCTTTCCTGCTTCGCGGTTTCCCGCCGCAGTGCCTCCGACCCTACCAGGTCCTCCGCACCGCCTCGGCCCTCAAGTGGCCTTGCCGTAACCGACCTGACGGCCTGTCCGACGTCCCAGACTTTAGCCCGGTTCCGCCCCGAAAAGCGAATCCGACCCCACCCACCGAAATGCAGACGCAGCAAAGCAGAACCCCCTGCGACAAGGCGCAGAAATGGCACACGTATTGCTGAGAAAGGGTATTTCAGGAGAGTGGCCGCCCCGGGACCGTCCGCGCCGATGCGTGTCCGGTGCTCCCTGCCGAGCGACTTGAGAACACTAGGCCCACGGGAGGCGGGATGCAAATCCGAGGCAGAGCCTGCCCGGACGGGCAGTCAGGGCTGCCCGCGGTAGCGCCCCTTGGGCCGTCGTGGCCACGCCAAGGCGCCACTACCGTGCGACGGTGAGTATCTGGACCTCCCTGGAACCCGCGTCGGCAACAGTCGACGCCGGCGCGAGCACCACCGTGGCCCTGCGGCTGCGCAACACCGGCGACGTTGTCGAGGAGTACCGCATCCAGCTGGTGGGTGACCCGGCCCCGTGGGCCCGGGTCGAGCCCGCCACGCTCAAGCTGTACCCGGGCACCAGCGGCACGGTCGAGCTGACCTTCGCCCCGCCACGCTCCCCCGACGCGACTGCCGGCCCCAACCCGTACGGCGTACAGGTGCTGCCCGCCGAGCAGCCCGAGGCGACCGTGGTGGTCGAGGGCGTGCTGTCGATCACGCCGTTCACCGAGCTCTACGCCGAGCTCCTACCGCCGACCTGCCGAGGCCGGCTGCGCGGGCGCCCGCGCCTTGCCCTTGACAACCTCGGCAACACCCCGCTGACCGCCTCACTGGTGGGCCGCGACCAGGGCAACCAGCTGGACTACGAGCTGGAGCCGTCCTCGGTGCAGATCGCCCCCGGGCGGGCGGCGTTCGCCAGGGTCAGCCTGCGCTCGAAGGAGCGGCGCTGGATCGGCGGCAAGGAGACGCTGCCGTTCGGCATCGGGGTTCAGCGCTCCGGGGTCGAGCCGATCACGGTCGAGGGCAACTGGATTCAGCGCGGCCTGCTGCCCCGGTGGATCATGCGGTGCCTGGGCGTACTCGCCGCGCTGGTGGCGGCGGCGGTGGCCCTCTGGCTGACGGCCGCGCCCAGCGTGAGCACCAGGGCCTCGGAGGTCGCCGCGACCGTCGCCCCGTCGGCGATCCCGCCGTCCGCTGGGCCGCAGGCCCTGGGCGCGCCCAGCGGCCAGCCGCAGGCACCGGTCGGGCAGCCGAGCACCGACGCCGGCGGCCCGCCGCTCGCCCCCGCGCCCGTTCCCGTCCCGGGCGGGAACAACGCCCCCGCTCCGAACCAGCCCCCGGCCGGTGGCGGAGGCGGCGGCGGAGGTGGGGGCGGCGGTGGCGGCGGAGGCGCCCCGGCCCCGACGCAGCTCGCCCTGCCGATCACCCAGACCAGCAACACCCCGCCCAACCTGATCGTGCAGTTCGCCCAGCAGCGGCTGGCGAACCTGCCCAGCAACAACCAATGCAGGCTGACGGGACCGGTCACACCAGGGGTGCTCGACGCGGCCACGGCCGCCAAGATCGCCTGCTTCCAGGGGTCCACCGACCGCGACCACCCCAACCACCCCGGGAACATCGGCCACAGCGACGCGCCCGGCGCTCTCGGACGGGCGACCCTGACCGCGATGATCATGTTCCCGGTGATCCAAACTCCGCTCAACGTGGTGGGCGACAAGACCAACTGGGAGAACGCCTGCACCACGGCGGCCCTGCGGTGGGCCGACCAGGACAGCCTGAGCCAGGCCGACCTGAACGCCGAGTCCACCTTCTTCCAGCAGGCCATCAGCGGACTCGTGAGGCAGACGGCCAACCCGACCGCCGGGTACCCCACCGCGGCGATCCACCAGTACCAGCAGGACGTGCACCCGCCCGCCGGCACCGCCGGGACCACGGTGATGGTGGACGCACTGGTGACCGGCTGGGTGAAGGACTTCAGCACGCAGCCGGGCGTCATCCAGGCATCGGCCTGGCCGGGAATGTTCACGGGCTGACACCGAGCAGCCGAAACCAAGCAGCCGGAAACACCGCAGGCCCGAAGCGAAATGCCTCGGGCCTGCGGTGTTTTCGGCTGGCGTTACCCCGCTATTCGGGCCGCAGCTCGACCCGGAAGTCGACGTGGGCCGGGCGCTCACGCTCGACGAGCGCCTCGATCCGGCGCAGCGAGGCCGCCGACCGGTCGGCGGTCCGGACCCGGACCAGGACGGCCGGTCGGGGCGTGCCCGGCAGCGGGCCGTTCGGGGTGGCGGACCAGGACGATCCGCCGCTGTCGATCACTTCGGCCTCGACGTCCAGCTGCCGCAGCCGCTCGACCAGTCCGCGGGCGGTGCCGCGCAGCCGGTGGGACGGGATCGCCTCGGCCACCAGTGCGCGGCGCTCGGCGAGCGGCGCCGGCTCGCCGTCGGCGCGGGCGCTGGTCTCGGCGGCCACCCATCCGGCCAGCCAGTCCAGGAAGTCGGCCGGGGCGACTTCCGGCGCCCAGTACGAGTCCAGGCAGTCCAGTACGGCGAAGACCGGGGCGAGGACGTCGTCGAACGCACCGAGGAACCGCTGGGTGAAGTCGTCCTCGGCGTAGACGCCCGGCAGCCGCTCGCCCAGCGGGTGCGGGGAGGCCAGGCCGGCCACCGCCCGGCGACCGCCCGGGTCCACCTCGGCTGTCACAGCTCCTCCACCCTGACCTGGTGCTGGTGCGAGAAGACCAGCGCGTTGTGGTCCAGGTCGACCCGGTCGCTCGGGTCACCGCGCTCGCCGGTCAGCGGATTGGCCGGAAAGAGCTGGACGTGGTCGACGAGTTCGACGCCGGGCAGTCGCTGCAGCACCGCGTACGCCTCGCCGGACTGCACCGGGCGGCCGAACGGCCAGCCCTGCCCGTCCGGGCCGCCGACCAGCGGGTTGAGGTAGCGGTAGAGCGCGTCCAGCGCCTGCTCACGGACGCGTCCCACCGGCACCCCCCGCCGCGCCATCACCCGGGCCACCACGGTGACGCCCTGATAGAACGGCGGTTCCACCACCAGCCGGGCGCCGATCGGCCGCCGGTCGTCCAGGTAGGTCGAGATGCCGGCGAGTAGTTCGTCCGAGGGGACCATCTGCTCGAAGCGCAGCCGGTCGCCCGCGTCCGCGGTCACCCCCGGCACGACCAGCACCCGCACGCCGCCCTCCGCAGCGCCGGAGCCGGCCGCCAGCGCACGGATCCGAGCCGCCGACGGGGCGGCCCGGCGGGCCAGCAGCTCGTAGTCGGCGGCGGTCACCGCCCGGTCCTGGGTGCGCAGTTCGACCGGTCCGCGGAGCATCGCGGACTCCACGCTCTCGCCGTCCACGCCGCCCGCGGCGCCCTCCCTGTTCTCCACCCGGGAGACGTACGGGACGGAGCTGCGCAGCACGGTCAGCGCGCCGCGCGCCACGTTGCCGCGCCGCCCACCGCCGGTCCGGTAGCGGCGGACCCGGATCCGGGCGCCCTTGCCGGGCACCGCGCCGTACGAGCTCAGCGACCCGTCGGCCTCCCGGACGGACGGCCCGAACGAGACCTCGCCGGAGGTGCGGTCCAGCGTGATGTGCCGGTCCTCGGGGCCGGAGTCGCCGAACGCGTCGACCTCCTGCCACTCCTGCCAGCCGTCGCCCTCGGCCACCTCGACCACCAGCGGGTCGCCGTCCGCGAGCACCGGGGGCCGGGAGACCAGGAAGCGCTGCCCGGGGGTGCCGGTGGAGTCGCCGATCCACTCGTCGTTGACGGTCTCGCCGTGCAGGGCCTGGACGGTCCCGCCGACGGTGCCCGCCACCACGGAGCGCACGGTCGGCGAGGCGGAGTAGAAGGGCTGCCCGGGCCGGCTGGCGACCGTGCGGCAGCGCAGCCAGCCGGCCCGCCGGCCGGCGACGGTGGCGACCGCGTGCCCGGCCGGGACGTGCAGCACGACGTCACCGGGGCGGTTGAGCCCGCCGGTGCCGTCGGTGTCCACCTCGCAGGGCAGCCAGTGGTCGCCGTCGAACGCCTCCCAGACCAGCGGGGGCTGCCGGGGGTCGACGCCGACGCCCTCGACCTCGCTCTCCAGGCTCAGCAGCACCGCGCAGGACGGGACGGGCGCGGACAGCGCCACCATCATCAGGTCGCCGACCTGCGGGGCCTCGGCGAAGCAGGGGACGGCCTGGCCGTCCAGCAGCTCCTCGGTCCGGTCGGCCGGTCGGCCGCCCGCCGACTGGGTCAGCAGCGCGGTGAACTCGCAGGGCACGATCGCCAGTTCGCTGGTGGTGGCGAAGACCACCCGGTCCTTCTGGCCGGCACCGGCGGTGGCGACCTCGGTGCCCTCGCGCAGCCGCAGCTCGGTCGCCTGGGGCGAGGAGAGCCAGAACGTCACCCCGGTCCTGGCGGCGCTGGCCGGAAAGAGCTTGACGCCGATCAGGTCCAGGAAGGCCAGGTAGTTCTTCTCCGGCACCCGGTTGAGCCGGTAGAGCAGCTGGTCGGTCATGTGCGCGAACGCCTCGATCAGCGTCACGCCCGGGTCGGAGACGTTGTGGTCCGACCACTCCGGGCAGCGCTGCTGGACGAACCTCTTCGCCTCGTCCACGAGTTGCTGAAAGCGGCGGTCGTCCAGGTTGGGCGCGGGCAGGGCCATCAGAGGGAGTTCTCCTGCTCGTGCTCGGGGTGCTCGGGGATCACATAGAACGGAAAGACCAGGCTGCGCGGGTTGTTGGTGCCGCGCACGGTGTAGCGGATGTCGATGTAGAGGGTGCCGCTGTCGGCCCGGTCGAAGGAGACCTCGACGGTGTCGACCTCGATCCGCGGCTCCCAGCGGTCCAGCGAGCGCCGCACCTCGGCGGAGATCCCGCCGGCGGTGTCGGCATCGGTCGGCGCGAAGACGTACGCATGGACGCCGCAGCCGAATTCGGGGCGCATCGGCCGCTCGCCCGGCGCGGTGCCGAGGATCAACCGGATGGACTCGGCGATCTCGCGGTCCTGGTCGACCAGGGCGATACCGCCGGTGAGGTCGGTGCGCAGCGGGAAGGCCCAGCCGGAGCCGACGAACTGCTCGGGCATCGCTACGCACCCCCGATGAGGACGTTGAGCGCGCCGCCGCTGATCGAGGCCTGGCAGGTGACCTTGTCGCCCTTGCGCGCCGCCGGGAACCCGCCGATCAGCACCTCGCCGCCGGTCGGCAGCGAGGGCAGCACCAGATTGCCGAGCAGCAGTTCGGCGTGCAGGTCGCAGACCACCACCGTGCCGGTCACCGCGGCCGGTTCGCCGCCGATCCGGACCGAGGGCACGCCGAGCAGCGGGCCGATGGAGGCCGGCAGCGCCTGCCCACCGGGCGGACCCACCGTCCCCGTGGGCAGCCCGCCCACCACGGGTACGTACAGCTGGCTGATGGGATCCCCCACCCTCGCGGCCGGCGGCATCGGATTCACTCCTCTGAGTTGATTGCACTGACGTATCGTCAGTTGAGCTTGATGAGGGGCGCATTGACGCTGACCTCGGAGTCGCCGCGAATCGAGACGGAGGCGCCGGAGAGTTTGAGCGCGCCGCCCGTGGCGCTGATGGTGATGTCCCGGGCGGCCGTGATGGCGACCTCGCCGCGGGAGTTCACCATGATCTTGGTGTTCGTGCGGTCCAGGTGGACCGTCAACTCGTCCTTGCCGGTAGAGATCTGCACGCCCTCGCCCTTCCCGGACGGGCCGAGCAGCTCGAGCCGGTCGCCATCGCGGGAGGAGAGCACGCGGCGGCGCACCTTGTTGCCGCTGAGCAGCTGACCCGCCACCGGCGACGGAGTGTCCTTGCCGTTGTAGAGGCCGCCGAGCACCACCGGGCGGTCCAGCAGGCCCTGTTCGAAGGCGACCAGCACCTCGTCGTCGATGTCCGGGCAGAACAGGCTGCCACCGGCCACCCCGCCCAGCTGCACGGTCCGCACCCAGTCCGTCACGTACGCGGGGTCGCCGAGCGACGGACTGTCCGACAGCCAGGGGAACTTGAGCTTCACCCAGCCCTGCTCGGGCTGGGTGTCGTAGCCGTTGACGACGGTCTTCTGGCCGGGCCGCATGATGTCCACCACCACGCCGACCGCCACCGACGGGATCCGCGCCGAGCGGGCCGCCGCCGAGGCGGCGGCGGCCAGTCCGGGCAGCGTGCGGTCCTGCTGGCCGCTGACCGTGATCCGGGTCTCGTAGCCGATCCCGCGCAGGTCGGTGTGCGAGGCGGCGGTGATGGTGTACTTGCCGTCGAAGGGGTCCCCCGCGCTGCTCAGCGTCACCGGGACGCCCACCCGCAGCTCCGGGGTTCCGCGTACGGTGAGCTCCAACTCGGCCATCCCGGCGGCGTTCTCGGCTGCCAGCGCGGTCGCCACCGCGGTCACCTCGGCGTCCGTCCGGTACGGGACGTCCGCCACCAGCAGGTTGGCCGGCGCGAACGGGGCGGTGACCTTCGCCGGGGTGAGGGTGAGTTGCTGCTCCGGGCTGGGCTGGACCGTCGGATTGGCGCTGACGGCCTTCTTCGCCGCCACGTCCCAGCCGCGCACCTCCACCGTGGTGACCTGGTTCACCGAGGTCGCCATCGCCCGCACCGCGAGCACGTTCTTGCCGAGCTCCAGGACGTACGGGCTTTTCTCCGGTTCGGCCGACAGAGCGGGTGCGGCGGCGGCCGGCACCGGCTTGCGGAAGTAGAAGGTGCCGTCCTCCACCACCATCTCGCGCTCGTTCTCCAGCGCCAGCGTGCGCAGGAAGTCCCAGTCGGAGACGTTCGGTTGGGTCACGTAGCCGTAGACCGTCGTGGTCGGGTCGATCTGCACCTTGGTGAGGCCGGCCGCCTTGACCACCTGCTCGACGATCTCCGAGGCGGTGCTGCTCGGGTAGCCGACGATCCGCCGGCCACGCTGCAGCCGGTGCGAGACGTCCAGTGCGCGGACCGTGGTGAAACTGCCCGAACCGTCGAACTCGGCCTCCAGCGAGACCACTTCACCGGTGAAGAGCGGCTTGGCCGGTGACCCGGCCCCGATCTGGACCTCGATCGTGAAGGGGGCGCCGATGGTGATCCCGGTCTGCTTCAGCAGTGCCCGGTCCGGGTCGTGGAAGCGCACCACGGCCACCGCCGCGAGCGCGCCGCTCTCCTCCACCTGGACGTCCATCGGCGCGGAGGCCCACACCGGCGGCAGCGGACCAGGCGTACCGATCGTGAAGCCCTGCGTGTCGGAACCGACCGTCATGCCGTACCCTCCCGCCGCTCATTGCCGGCCGGCACCAGCAGTTCGGCCCCCGGGCGCAGCCGCATCGGATCGTCGATGCCGTTGGTCTCGGCGATCCGCCGCCACGCGGTGGCGGAGCCGTACTCCTTGAAGGCGATCAGCTCCAGGCTGTCGCCACCCACCACCCGGTGCACCCGGCGCGCCTCCAGCGCGCCCGAGGTGGGGTTCTGCCCCGGCGTCGGGTCGCCCGCCTCGGTGAGCTGGACGGCGCAGGTCGCGCGCAGCGGGTGGCCGTCCGTGTCGAAGAGCGTGTACGTGGCGCTGACACTCTCCAAGTAGCCGGAGAAGAAGGCGGATTGGAAGGATCCCCAGGCGAACATCACCCGCGGCGCGCACGGCGCTTCGGCGGCGACCGAGGCGGCCGTCGGGGCGCACCAGCCGAGCACGGTGTCCACCGCCTTGGCCACGCTGTTGTCGTGGGTGGCGGTGGCGTCCAGGAAGAGCTCCACCGAGAGCCGGCGCGGCTGGGCACCGCGGTACGCCGCCACGCCGACCTCCAGGGCCTTCACGGTCGGCTGCTGCAGCCAGGACGCACCCTTGCTCATCGTGAGGGTGTGCGGGTTGAACTGGAAGGTGACCGGGCTCCCGATGGCACCGCCGGGCATCTCGCCGGGCATCTTGGGCGGTTCGTAGGCTGTCAGCGTGGCCTTGGCCGGCGTACTGGGGCTGGGCATGGGGTGCGCGCTCCCTTCCATAGGTCGTGCGGTGGCGGGTGGTGCGGGTGGTGGGCTGCTAGTGGTGGGCTTCTAGAGGAAGCCGTGGTAGGCGAGTTCGATGCTCTCGCTGGCCACTTCGGACCGGTTCGGGTCGAAGGACGGGCCACTCCAACGGACCATGATCGCGTCGCGCAGTGACCAGGTGGCGATCACCGACTCGAACTTCGAGTCCAGCGCCGTGATCTGCGCAGTGCCACGGGTCACCCGCTGCTGGAGGGCGGTGAGATACGTGGCGATCTTGGCGCTGTCCGGGGTCACCCCTCGGCTCATGGTCACATTGGGATACGTCACCCGGGTCGGCAGCTGCCAGACGAAGCCGTTGTTGCCGCCCTCCGGACGCTGCTCCACCTCCACCTGGGCGCCGAGGCCGCTGCAGGTGTTGAAGACACCGAGGTCGATCCCGGTGACCTGCAGGCGGAAGTGGACGGTCGTTCCTGGGTCTTGGCCGCTCACCGGCTGACTGCTCCTTGCTCTGATCGGTTCGTCACGGATCGGTCCCTTGCGGGTCGGTCCCGTGCGGGTCGGTCCCTTGCGGGTCGGTTCAGCACGTCAGCTCACCGACCGCTGTCCGTCAGCCGCCCGGCGCGCTCGCGGCCGAGCCTGAGCTCGGCGCGGAGCAGGCGGCCGATCGGGGCGGCCAGGCGCCGGGCCAACTCGTCGAGGTGGTTGCGGTCCAACGCCGCGAGCACACCGTCGCCGTCGGGGGTGGGGGCCGGGGTTTCCGATCCGCCGTCGGGCGGCGTGCCGGTGGCGCTCCTGGAGCTGGTGCGGGGAGCGGCCGTCGCCGTACGGTCGGTGGGGAGCTGCGAGCCGCTCGTGCCGGACGGGCCGGTGCTCTCCGAGCCGGTCGGGCCGGCCTGCTCCGGGCGCGGCAGCGCCTTGCGGAGTACCACCGGAGTCGCGGGGGGCGTCGCGGGCGAGCTGCCGGCCGGGCGTTCGCGCAGCCGCTGCACCATCGGGACAACGGGGACACCGGGGACGACGGGACCCGAGGGGGCCGAAGCGGTCAGCGCGCGGGCCGACCTGCCTGCCGACTGCGGGACGGGGGGCGCCCAGTTGACGGTGTTCCGGTGCGGCGCGGCTGCGGGGAGCACGCCGGGGGTGGGGGCCAGGGCCGGAGCCGGAGCCGGAGCCGCGAGGGGGATCGCACGACGCTGCACGGTGGGTGCGGCGGGTGCGGTAGGCGCGGTGGGTATGGCGGGTGCGGCGGGCACAGTGCGGACGCCGGGCATGGCGGTGGTGGGCATGGCGGTGCTGGGGAAACCACCGGTACCCACGCTCCGTTCACCCGACCTCTGTCGCTCCGGGTGGACGCGACGCTGGACTGCCGGTTCCGTGCCGGCGCCGGAAGGCTCCGGCGCGGCGTTCCCCCGCTGCTGGTCGCCTGGGACGGCACGCGACGCGCGCCGTCCCAGACCGCTCCGACGCTGGACCGTCGGTCGGGCACCGGTGGCAGGCGGCGTCGCCGTACCGCCCTGTTGAGAGCCGGAATCGCTTGCCGTGCGCCGACCCCGGCCGGTCAGCCGCTGGAGTGCGGCGGGCGTGCCGCCGCTCCTGCGCGGGCTACTCGGCGAGCCGGCCGTCGAACCGCCGGCGGCGTGCGCAGGCCGGTTCGCCGCGCTCGGGGTGCTCGGGGTGCGGGACGGGCTCGGGGTGCCGGACGGGCTCGGGGTGCCGGACGGGCTCGACGGGACGGACGGGCTCGAGGGGCCGGCTCCGCCCGTGCCTGCCGTCGGGCTGCCGGCCTCGGGCCGCAGCCAGCGAAGCGGCACAGCAACGGGCGTACCACCGGCCGGAGCCGCACCATCGCCCGTCACCGGGACCGGTTCCGGCGCCAACAGCGGCACGATCGGGCGCGACGACATCAGTTGGACGCTCGGCGCCGCAGCCTCCGCAGACCGCCGCTCGACGGCATCCGCCGACCCCTGCCCGGCGCCGTCTCGCGCCAAGCGGTCCAGTCCGACCAGCGGCACCACGGGCACAGCCGGAACCGCGGTCACCGCAGGCACCACCACAGGCACCGTCGACCGCTGCACGCTGGACTCCACCGGCGGCAGTACGGGCTCCGACACCCGGTCCACTCCGCGTCGCACGGCAGGCACCACCGGCGCCGAGGCGGGTTCCACGCTTCGCTGCACAACGGGCTCCGCGATCGGTATGCCACCCTGCGCACCAGCACCAGCGCCGGCGCCGGCGCCCACAACCGGGCGGTCAACGCCGACCAGCGGCACCGAACCCGGCACCGCACTCCGCTGCACAACCGGCTCCGCTGCTGGCGCCCCACCCTGCGCAACCGCACCCACACCCACGCCCGCAGCCTCGCGGTCAACGCCGACCAGCGGCACCACCGGGACGGACGTCGACTGCGCACTCCGCTGAACGGGTTGCCCGACACTGACGCCGGCGCCTGCGCCGGCGCCGGGCCCGCGCTCGACGACCGGACCCGGACCCTGACCCGCCGGGCCGGCCGACGACGGTACCGCCGACAGCGGCTCCCCCAGACCGGCGCGACGCTGCACAACCCTGCCCGCTGCCGGAGCCGGGACGGGGGCAGCAAGAGGGGCCGGCGACGCCGCCGGCTTCGCCGCACTGGGCGCCGACTGCGGCAAGTCCCCGACGTGCGACTCAGCGCGAACGGCCCGCTGCACCACCGACGGCATCGCAAGCGGTGCCACCGCGTCACGCGGCACCGCAGCGATCGGAGCACCAAGTCCATTGCGCGGCGGGCTCGTTCGACCAGCCTTCGGAGGTCCGCTCACCGATGCCGCCCCCGCCGGCACTCCAGCGTCAGCAGCTGCCGTAGGTGCGGCACTCGCCGGTGCGCCAAGCAGCGCCGCTGTCTCCGGCAGCCGCTGGACGGGCTCACCCGCACCGCCCGGCGTCCGCTCGCGCGGCGCACGGGCAATCGTCAACGGCAGAGCCGCCAGACGGCGCGCTTCACCCGGCACCGGCTGAGCCACAGTCAGCGAAGAAGTCGACGGACCCGAAGGACCTGGACGAGCCGACCGCTGAGCTCTAGCCCCGGCTACAGCCCCTGCCCCCGCTCCCGCCCTCGCTCCCGGACGGGCCACCGCCGCCCGCTGCACGGCCAGCCGAGGCAACGCGCCGACCCGCGCGGGCTGAGCGGCCTGCCCACCCCGTGTGCTGGTCGCACCGTTGCCCGACTCACCCACACCCGCACCCAGCTCACCCACACCAGGTGCAGCCCCGCCCGCAGCCGTCTCGTCCAACGGCCGCACGTAGCTGAACGACTCGCCGCCCGCCCGCTGCACCGGCAGGCCGGCGATCGGACGGAGCACGCCGTGCAGCACCCCGGCGGGCGCCGACGCGCTGACCTGGTGCCCGAGCGTCCCGTAGAAGGACGGGTTCTGCCGGGTCGCCAGGCTCCCGACGAACCCGTTCGGGTCGCTCAGATCGCCCGACGCCGGGCCCGCGCCGACCGAGGCCCGCTGGATCGCCGGAGCCGACCGCCAGGCCTCACCGCCGCGCGGCACCTCGGCCCCACCCGCCGAAGCAGTCCCACCCGCCGAAGCAGCCGCACCCGGCGCACCGGCGGCGGCGTCGGCGGCTGCGGCGTCTGCGGGCGCGCGCCCGGGGCGTCGCCGTCCCAGTCGGTCTCGCAGTGCCACGTCGGCTACCTCATCATCCTTCGTTGATCCGGGTGTTGATCCGGGCAATCTCCCGCACCCAGCGGATGCGGTCCGCGTGCGTGAGATCGAGGATCTGGTCCTGCTGCCAGTGGAAGTGGTACGCGATGTACGCGGCCTCCTCGTACAGACGGTCGGCCGCGTACGTCACGATTCCCCCAGGCGCCCCCCTGCGAGGTCTACTTCGAAGGGGGAGTCGCAGGACGGGCAGGTCACGGCGGCCCGGGTGTGCCCCTCCGCGTTGATCCGCCGGTAGAAGTCCTGCAGGAAGGCTAGGTCGGAGGCGAACAGTTCCTCCACCACGCCCGCCCCGGGGGAGGTCAGCGTGCCGAGCCGGGTGATCACCGTGCCGAGCAGCACCACGGTCAGGTACGCCGGGTTGCTCTTCACCCGCATGTCGATCAGCGGCATCAGCTCGTCGCGCGCGGTCGCCAGCCGCATCGAGCCGCGCCGGTGCACGGCTCCCGACGCGTCCACGTAGCCACGCGGCAGCTCGAACTCGAACTCGGTGCGCAGCGGTTCGACCGCCGCCACCGCGGGCGGGGCCGCCTCCTCGAACTCCTCGCCGGGGTCGAACCCGGCTGCCCCGCCCGCGACCGTACGTCGCCTCATGCGAAGTCAACATCCTCGAAGACCAGGGTGACCTTCTCGATGGCGGCCGTGGATCCGCCGGCCGTGAGGGTCGGCCCTTCCCACTTCTTCGCCCATGCCTTCTGCAGGTTGATCGTTCGGACCGTCGTGTCCGCCGAGTCCTTAATGATGATCGAGATCGTCTGCCGGGCTGAGGCCACGTTGCCGCTGATCAGTGACGTCTTGAGCCAGTTGGTGAACGTCGGGCTGGTGTCGACGCCGCGGGAGATCGTGACCTCGCCGCCCTTGCGCGCACCCGCGAGCTTGCGGACCAGCAGCTTGCCGGCGCTGGTCACCTCGGAGTGGTCGATCGATTCGAGCTCGAAGGAGAGCCCGCTCACCTCCTGGACGGTCTCCACCTCGTAGGCACCGAGCTTGACCGTGAAGATATGGGTGGCAACTGCGTAGCCGGGGTCCGTCATCTCGGACTACCGCCTTTCTGAGTCTGCTGGGATTTCTGGGGAACTACGGCTACTCGGCGACCAGGCTGGTGCTGTCCGAGAACTGCGCGAGCCGGAAGACCACGAACTCGGCGGGCTTCACCGGGCAGATGCCGATCTCGCAGACGACCTGGCCGAGGTCGACCGAGGCAGGCGGGTTGGTCTCGGCATCGCACTTCACGTAGAACGCCTCGGCCGCCGTGGCGCCGAAGAGCGCACCGCGGCGCCACTCCTCGGTGAGGAAGGCAGTCAGGTCGCGCCGGATGCTGATCCACAGCAGCTGGTCGTTGGGCTCGAAGACGGTCCACTGGGTGCCCAGCAGGATCGATTCCTCGATGTAGTTGAAGAGCCGCCGGACGTTGATGTAGCGCCAGGCCGGGTCGGAGGAGAGCGTGCGCGCGCCCCAGATCCGGATGCCGCGGCCGGGGAAGGCCCGGATGCAGTTGACGCCGATCGGGTTCAGCAGGTCCTGCTCGCCCTTGGTGACGTTGGTCTGCAGGTCGATCGCCCCGCGCACCACCTCGTTGGCGGGCGCCTTGTGCACGCCGCGCTCGGTGTCGTTGCGCGCCCAGACGCCCAGCATGTGGCCGCTCGGCGGGACGAACCGGTTCTGACCGCTGGACGGGTCGAAGACCTTGATCCACGGGTAGTACAGCGCGGCGTACTTGGAGTCGTAGCCGGCGCCCTCCTGCCGCCACTCGCGCACCTGGCGCGGCGTCATGTCCGGCAGCGGGTCCAGGACGGCCAGCCGGTCGCCCATCAGCTCGCAGTGGGTGATCATCGCGCTCTGCACGGCCTTGACGCCCTCGACGTCGATGAGGCCCTGCTGGTGGGCGGCCATCAGGTCGGGCACGGCGAGCATGGTGATCTCGTCGATCGCCTCCAGACCCGCGAACCCGGTCCGGGCGTCGGCGTCGCCAACGTACTCCGCCGCGGAGATGCCGACCGGCACCACCTCGGCCGAAGCGGCCGGGACGGCGAGCGTGACGGTCTGCTTCTGCGGCTTGGCCAGCGCACCGGTGGCGGCCGCCGCCTCCTCGACCTGGATGAGCGTCGAGCGCTCCTTCACCTGCGTCACCACGTAGTTGCGGGCGCTCTTCTTCGCCGAGACGTCGAAGTTCTCGACCGGCTTGCCGCCCTGCTTGACGACCAGCTTGAAGCGGTCCTCGCTCGGGTTCTCACCCTCGGCGTCGGCGACCTCGACGGTGAGCTCACCCTCGACGCCGGCCAGCGCGGCGACCTTGAACGCTCCCAGCGCCACGGCCTCACCGGCCGACAGGGCCTTCGGCCGGCTCTGCGTGGTCTTGGCCTTCGCGGCCTCCCCGACCTCCGAGCCGACCCGCACCACGTAGGCGATGCCGCCGCCGTTGGCGAAGTAGCCGTACACCGAGTGCGCCAGGTAGGCCCCCTCGGTGAAGCCACCGAAAGCCTGGACGTACTGGCTCCACGTGGTCACCAGCGTGGGCGTGTGGAACGGGCCCTTCTCCGCGAAACCGACGAAGGCGGCAACGGACGTGCCGACGCCTTCAATCGGGCGAGGTCCACTGGAGACCTCCTCCACATAGACCCCTGGGGACAAGTACGACGGCATCCTTGGCGCTCCTTCTCGGGTGAACTCCGATCCGCTCAGAGCCTCGCGGAGATTCGCCGCGCCAGAAACGACCGCCCGGTACCAGGTGAGGGCACGGCACCCTGCCCCATGGGGCAGGGTGCCGCCGACCGCTTTCTCCGACCCCGGTCAGTTGGGGCTCCGCACCGGCATCGCACGGCTCATGACCTGATTTTCAGGTGGTAGTTGAACATCGGGCTCCGGTCGCTCCCGGTTGCGCCGAGTGCCTTGTGGAAGGACACGCCGGTCGTGTCACTGGACGGGACGAAGCCGCCCTTCTTCTCAGTCCACCAATTGCGGAGTGCATCCCCGACCCGCTGGTTGACCGTGGACTCACGATAGTCCCCAGCCGCACCACTCGCGCTGGTCCCCCAGGTTCCGTTTGCCCTGCAGCCTTGGGGCCACCGTCCGTCCGGGAGCTGCCTGACGTTCTTCCACAGCGCTAACTGCGCCTGAATGCTGGTGATCTCCTCCATGAACCGCTGCTGATCGTTTTCGTTGAGATTCCTCTTGTATGCTGCCAGCGGGTCGGGAGGCGGCGGGGTGCACGCGGCTCGCACGAGGGTTTCGAAGGCGGCGGCGGTACCGAACGCCTCCTGGTAGTTCGCCGCCACCGCTGCGGCAAAGGCCGGCTCCTCCTTCTTGTACATCTTCCGCGGCCCTTGGCCCGGCCCCAGGAACTGTGTCTTCGCGTTGTTGACCGCCGTATTGATGTCGACCACCGTGGCCGGCCCCCCCTGTTCCACGCGCTGTACAGCCGGCTGCGCCGATGCGTGGGCGCCGGGACTGCGGACGGCCTCGACCGGACCGACCGGAACGGCTGCCGACATCACCCTGCTGGCGGTTGCTTCGGCCTCCCGTTCGAACCTGTCGGACGGGTCGCTCACCCGAAGACCGCTGCCGGTATCGGTACCGGCGACGGGACCCGAGCGCTGCTGGATGACGTGGGTCAGCTCATGTGCCAGCGTGTGCCGGTCCGCACCGCCCGCACCAATGACGATGTTGCGCCCCGAGGTGTAGGCACGAGCACCGACTTCGGTGGCCGAGCGCTGAGCCGTCGCGCCAGTGTGCAGCCGGACGTCCGAGAAGTCGGCGCCGAGCCGGGCCTCCATCTCGGTGCGGACCCGCTGGTTCAGTGGCGCACCCGCGCTGCTCAGCACGTCATGGACGCTGGAGCGCTGCACCGCGGTCGCATGGCCGCAGGCCACGTCGTGCTGGTGCCGTTCCTGCCCGACGAGTGCTGCCATGGCCCTGTTGCCGATCGCCCGTTGCAGGGCGGCCAGCGCGGCTGGCTGCGGGCCGCCGGGAGCCGAGAGGCTCGCGAAGGCAGCCGGGGCGCTGTCGTGCCTCACCTGGCTCTCGCCGAGCCGCTGGGCCAGTGCCTGGTCCGGCTGATCCTCGTGTTCACGCACGCCGTCTTCTCCCAAGATCGTTCCTGAGCGAGGGCGCCTGCCCTCACTTGCCAACAGGACTAGCAGCCCCGACGCGCAGACGCCTGCCCGTTCGGGCGGACCGGCGGGCAGCCGACGTTGTCCGTCGGGAGATCGGACTCCGGCGTCCGCGCCCTCACGCCCGCCCGGTCCCCCACTCCCCGAACTCGCTTGCCAGGACCAGCCGCCCCAGCTTCCGGTACTCCCGCTGCACCGCCGCCACCAGGTCGGCCATCGACACCGGCCGTTCGCCTGCCGCCGCCAGGTACGCGGCGGTGACCACGCACGCTCGGATCGAGCCGCCCGCCAACTCGAAGCGGGCGCAGAAGTCGAGGTCGAGGTCGTCGGCGCGGGGGACGGCGGGGCCGAGGCAGCGGTCCCAGAGGGCGCGGCGGCCGGCGGGGTCGGGGACGGGGAAGTCGACGATGACGTCGAGGCGGCGGGTGAAGGCCTCGTCCAGGTTGGCGCGCAGGTTGGTGGTGAGGATCGCGATGCCGTCGAAGGACTCCATGCGCTGGAGCAGGTAGGCGCTCTCCATGTTGGCGTAGCGGTCGTGGGCGTCCTTGACCTCGGAGCGCTTGCCGAAGATGGCGTCGGCCTCGTCGAAGAGCAGGATGCCGTTGATGCCGGCGGCCTCGGTGAAGATGCGTTCCAGGTTCTTCTCGGTCTCGCCGACGTACTTGTCGACCACGGTGGAGAGGTCGACCACGTAGAGGTCGAGGCCGAGGTCACCCGCGACCACCTCGGCGGACATCGTCTTGCCGGTCCCCGAGTCGCCCGCGAAGAGCGCCATCACGCCGCGGCCGCGGCCGCCTCCCGGGCGCATCCGCCAGCTGCCGAGGACCGTGTCGCGATGGCGGGCGCGCAGTGCGAGATCGCCCAACTGCTCGGCGGTGGCGGGTGGTAGCACCAGGTCGTCCCAACCGACGGCGGGTTCGATCCGGCGGGCGAGGCGTTCGAGGCCGGCGGCGTTCTGGGCGCGCACGCCGGTGCGCAGGTGGCCGGCGTCGACCGGGACACCGCCGTCGAGCAGCGCCTGCCGGCCGGCCGACTGCGCCGCTCGGCGCAGCTGGTCGGGGCTCAGCAGGTAGGGGGCGAGCAGCCGGGCGGGGTCGGTCGCGGGGTCCAGGGCGGCGCCGGCCAGCGCATCCCGCCAGAGCACCACCCGCTCCTCGACAGCGAGCTGAGGGGCCGTCAGCAGCAGCGGGCTGTCCTCGGCCCAGAGCGGGTCCCAGGCGGTGTGACCGGTCAGCAGCACCGGCACCGGGAGCTGGGCCAACTGCCGCAGCAGCCGGGCCCGTTCGGGACGACCGGCCGGCTCCAGGGCGTCGACCGGGCCGGCCACCAGGCCGCCGCCGCGCAGCCGGGCCTCGCGGGCGGCGGCCGGCAGCAGCAGCTCGGGGTGCGGTTCGGCGGCCAGCGCGGCCAGGTCCAGGCAGACGGCGGCGCGGTCGGCCAGCCGCAGGCCAGTGGCGGCCACCGCGGTGGCCGAACCGCCGGGCTGCTCGCGCAGGTAGACCAGCCGGACCCCGCGTGCCAGGGCCTCGGCGAGCGCCGCGGCGGTCGGGGAGGACGGGAGATCGGTGGCGCTGGTGAGCAGGCCGCGCAGTTCGGGGTCGGGGCCCGGCTCGCCGAGCAGGTGCGCGAGCACCCGGTCCGGGACGCGCAACGAGCGGCCGAGGAACGGGCGGTCGGGTTCCTCGACCAGCAGCAGGCCGCCCGCCACCAGCGGGGCGGCGGGCGACAGTCGAGCCCGGGCGGGGTCCTCCAGCGGTCCCGCGCCGAGGAGTTGAAGTGCCAGGCCACAGCTGGCGCGACGGCGCGACACGTCGTCGTTGAGGTAGCCGTAGAGCTGCTCGAAGCGGGCGTCCGCGTCCGGGAGCAGGGCGATCAGCAGCAGCTCGATGTCCAGCGGACCGAGGTCGAAGTCGGTGGCGAGCGAGCGCAGCGGGAGCGCGGTGCCGGCCGCCTCGGCCTGGTCGGCCCACTGTTCCACCGCCGCCCGCTCGTGCGGGTCGAAGAGCGACGGCAGGTGCGGGAGCTCCGGCCGGTCCAGCAGGTGGTCCGCCGACTCCGCGGAGAGGTAGAGACCGCGGAAGGCGTCGTCCGGTTTGGGATCGGTGGCGCGCCGGGCCTCGACGACCGCGCGGACCCGGAGCTCGACCAGCGCCAACCGCTCCAGCAGGTACCGGGTTCCCGGCGCCACCGACGTGTCGTCGAGCACAGCCGCGGTCATCGTCGTCATCACGCGCCCTTCTCCGATCCGTCGATCAGGTCGGCCCCACCGACCCGATCCGCCCCACCGATCCGCCCCGGCCGCGCCGCACGGGCGGCCTCACCGCGGGCCCGGCGGACGCCTACCGGCGCCGCGCCGGTCAGCACCGACCGCTCCGGCTCGTCCTCGAACCGCGGCCGCCTGACCTCCAGTTGCCCGCCCGCCGCGCCATCGGTGACGCTCAGCAGCAGCGCGTCGGTGACCTGCGGCGCCGGCAGGCGGCGGGCGGTGGCGAGCGGCGCGGTGACCACCAGGTCCAGCGAGGGCTTGAGTTCACCGCCCAGCGCCGACCAGATCTCGGCCAGCGCGCGCTTCTCGGCCGGCGGGACGGCCACGGTGTAGGGCAGCGAGATGCCGAACTCGGCTACCGCGCCCGTGAGTTGCTCCGGCGCCAGGGTACTCTGCCGCAGCAGGCCGGCCAGCAGCACGGAGAGCAGCCGGTGCTCGTCCTGCGGCCGTGTGGTCCACGCGGTCACCAGGTAGGAGAGCGCGTACCAGCGCGGTGGCTCGTGCTCGGCCACGATCTCGCCCCGCCGGCCGAGCTCCCGCATGCTGCCCTGGCGGCGCAACCCGAGGTCCTCGCGCAGGTCGTAGAGGAAGACGTTGACGGTCGGCCCGTTGCGGCGCGCCGCCCAGTCCCTGGTCGGGGCGTCGAACACCACCTCGATGTCCCCGCTGCCGAGGACCTCGTCGCGGAGCAGTGCGTGCAGGGCCTCGTCGACCTCGTGGATCATCGGTTCCGTTCACCCCTCGTGTGCTCCGGCCGGCCCGGGCACCCCGTCGAGAATGCACTGAACCGGCCGGCACCGGACCGGGCGCCGGTGCGGTTGCGCGGGCACCGTGCGGTGCCCGTTCGGGCACGAGGTCACCGAGGTCAGCGAGGTCACCAGCCGTCAGATCAGGCCCTGCCGCATCGCGTACGCGACGGCGTGGGTGCGGTTGCGCAGCTGGAGACGGCTGGTGACGTCGTGCAGCACGTTCTTCACCGTGCGCTCGGAGTAGGCGAGCTGCTCCGCGATCTCGCGGGTGTCATGGCCCTCGGAGACCAGCTTCAGGACGTCGATCTCGCGCTGGTGCAGGCCGGAGAACGAGAGCCCGCGCGGGTCCAGGATCTGCCGCTGGAGCCGGCCCATCTGCTGGAGCAGCCGGCCCAGCAGGTCGGGCGGGATCGCGCCCTCGCCGCGGACGGCCGCGCCCAGCGTACGGACGAGCTGGTCGGCGGTCGCCTCGGAGCGGCGGACCAGACCGACCACCCCGCACTCCACGGCCGTGGCCATCGCCGCGTCGTCCAGCGCCGACACCACCAGGACCAGCGCCGAAGAGAGCGTGCGCTGCAGGCCGCGCAGCTGCGCGACGACCTGCGGGTCGAGGCTGTTCGCGATCACCAGCACGGCGTCGGCTTCGGCGGTGTCGGCGGCCTCCACCAGCCGCAGTTCGGGCCGGGTCCGCAGCTGGGCCACCACCCCCGACTGCGAGATGGGGTCCTCGGCCTGGATGCGGACGGCGATTCGCTGCACGGACATGCGTGTGTCTCCGGTGTTGGTAGGGCTGCCAGGGCTGGGGAGACAGTCGTCCTGCGTCTCCCTTTCGGTCCTGGTCAGGTGCGCGATCGGTCTGCTGATCTCCACTGACAGCCTCTGGCACCCGCACTCCGCGAACAAGGTGTTGCCTGTTGCCCATCGGCTGGTCAACCCCGGCTCGGCGGCAGGCAACACCCCGACCGCCGGCGCACCGGCGCCCCTCGGACGCGGCGAGGTCCGAGTGAGCTCCGGTTGCCCGTTCAGGCAGCAGTGGGCGGGCGAACGGGCGACCACCGGTGCCTGCACTGCGGGACCTCCGGTCCTGGTGGCGGCGGGTGCGCGCGGGCAGGGTCGTCCCGTGCGGCGCCACCTCCGACCGTGGAGCGGTATGCCGCACCCCCGTAGCGCCTCGGCCGTGCCGGCCCCCAGGACCGGCATGGCCGAGGTGCGCCCCCAAACCTCCGTACGCCACCTCCGTACGCCCGATGCCCAGCGCGGTCCGTGAGCCCCGCGCCGGAGAGGACCCTGCCGGTGAGCGTCAGCGAGACTCGATCCCGAGCCGACCATGGCGACTGCACCGAATGCGGTGCGGCCCTTCAGCCGGAGCGCTCGTTCTGCGACGCCTGCGGAGCCTTCCTGAGCTGGTCCGACGACCAGACCACCGGGTCGGCTGACGCGGCGGCAGCCGCCCCGGCGACCGGCGCCGCGAAGACCGGCGCCGCGAAGACCGAGAGCGCTAAGGCCGAGAGCGCCAAGGCCGCCGCCACGAAGGCCGCCGCCGTGGAGAGCGTCACAGCCAAGGCCGCCACCCCGCCTCCGGTGCCCGCCGGCGCCGAACCGGTCATCCCGGTCGTCGAGAGCGGATCGGGCGCCGCCCCCGGGCGGACGCCGGAGGCCGACACCACCGAGATGCCGCCGGTGAGCCTGGCCGACATGCTCGCGACCGAACGGGCACAGGCCATGCTGGTGCCCGTCGCCGAAGCCACCGCCGGCGGCCCCGGGGTCGCACCGGTGCTGCCGGGGCGGCCTCAGGAGAACGGTCCGCGGGTCAGGGGCGTGGTCGAGGCGCCGGTCCTGGACGGGATCGCCTGCCCGTGGTGCGCCACCGTGAACCCGCCCGAGCGGCACTTCTGCCGGCGCTGCGCGACCCGCTTCTCGTCGGCCGCGCCCGAGCCGGAGCACCGCCCGTGGTGGCGCCGGGTCATCGACTTCCGTGGCCACGAGGCGCCCTGGGCCGGACAGCGACCGCGCCTGCGGCGCGGGCCGTGGCAGCTGGTGCGCCTGATCCTCACCGGTGTGCTGGCGATCACCCTGCTGGTGGCGGCCATGGTCTGGACGGGTCCGGCCGTGCAGGCGGTCAGCGATCACTTCGCACACCCGGTCCCGATCCAGGTGGATTCGATGACGGCCTCGCACTCGTACGCCGGGCACGGTCCCGAGCTGACCATCGACCGGCAGTCCAACTCGTGGTGGGGCAGCGGCTTCGCCGGGCAGCCGGTCGACACCTGGCTGCAGGCCGGGTTCAACGCGCCGGTCCGCCTGCTGGACGTGATCATCACACCGGGCACGGGGACCACGCCGGAGGAGCTGAGCGCCCAGGCCCGACCGCACCAGATCGACCTGGTGACCACCGACAACGGCGGCCAGAAGACCACGACGCACCTCGAACTCTCCCCGGACGGGCCGCAGACCTTCAAGCTCCAGCTCCACCAGGTGGTCAGCGCCCGACTGGTGATCCTCAGCGCCTACGGGGCAGCCCCGGACAAGCAGGTGGCGATCAGCGAGGTCGAGTTCTTCGGCACGACGAACTGAGCACGGACCTGATGAGCACGGAGTCAGGGCGGCGCGCCGCAGTCGCGCTCGGCTCGCTCCCAGAGCCGACCGGCCGCGCCGGCCGCGCCGACGGCGACGAGTTCGCCCGAGCCCCGGCCGGCCCGCGCCGAGTCGGCGGAGCCGGTCGGCTGCGGATCGTCGGCGTTGCGGCAGGGCGCGAGCCCGGCCAGGCAGGTCCGGACGTCCGCCGCACGGGGATCCCCCAGCGCGTCGTACAGCGCCCACGCCCGCAGCCAGACACGCCGCGCCTGCCGCGCCGCGCCCTGCACGCTCAGGCACAGCCCGAGTTGGTGCAGCGCGTGCGCGACGCCCGCACGCATGCCGGTACGGCCGTGCAGCTCGAGCGCCTGCCGGTAGCACTCCTCGGCGCGGGTGTGCTCGCCCAACTCCCGGTGGGCGGTGCCGCTCAGCGTCCAGGCGGCCGCCTCCAGCCACAACGAGCCTCCCACGCGGTGGAGTTCGCGCGCCCGGGTCAGCGGCCCGAGCGCCTCGTCCGGACGGCCTCGCGCCAGTTGCGCCTCGCCGAGCGTGCTCAGTGCCACCGCCGTACCCCAGGTGCTCCCGGCAGCCGCGTACAGCGCCACTGCCCGGTCCACCTGCTGCGCCGCTTCGGCCACCCGGCCCTGGCGCATGCACGAGACGGCGTAGCCGAGCCGCACGCCGCCTTCGCCCACACCGTCCCCGCAGGCGCCGAAGCGGTCGATCGCCCGCTGGTAGTGCCGGTCCGCCACCGCGTGCCGGCGCAGGCCGGCCTGGGCACTGGCCAGCACCAGTTCGGCGCAGGCCTCGGCCAGCGGACCGTTCCCGTCGGCGGCTTCGCCGGCGACATGCCCGGCCTCCAGCTGGTCGTGGTGATGGTGACGGAGGAACAGGAAGCCCCAGAGCGTGTGCGGCAGCTGCCAGGCCACCGGGCTGCCGGCCACCCGGGCGGCCCGCGCGCAGGCCAGCAGGTTGGCTCGCTCGCTCTCGCACCACTCCAGTGCCGAGGCGGTGGAGCCGAAGTGCGGTGGTCGGCACCCGTCGGGCAGCGGTCCGACCGGCGGCCGGTGGCGTTCGGGGCCCAGCAGCTGGTCCGCCGCGGCCTCGGCAGTGTGCAGGTACCAGGCGAAGACCCGCTCGGCGCAGCCCGCCAGCGTCGCGGGGTCCTCGGCCTGGGCGTGCTCCCCGGCGTACTCCCTCAGCAGGTCGTGCATCCGGTAGCGGCCCGGCGCGACCTCGGCCACCAGGCTGGCGGCATGCAGTTCACCGAGCAGCCGGGAGGCGACGGCCGGGGGCTCGCCCCACAGCGCCGCCACCGCGCCGATCCCCGCCACGGTGCCCGGGTGAAGTGCCAGCAGCCGGAACGCCCGGGCCAGCTCGGCGCTCAGCGCCCGGTACGACCAGGCGAACACGGCCCGCACCGCGGTCTCGGCTTCGCCCGGCATCGCCAGCGCGTCCAGCCGGGACCCGGCGGGCCCCGGCTCGTGGATCAGCGAGGCGGCGAAGGCCGGACCCTGCTCCGCCATCCGCTCGGCGGCGATCCGCAGCGCCAGCGGGAGGTAGGCGCAGCGCCGCGCGACCTCCGCGAGCACCGCGTCGACCTCGTCGGACTCGCTCTGCGCGACGGGCTGCGCGCGCCGGTCCAGCGCTTGACGCAGCACCAGCACGGCCGCGTCGGCGCTCAGCGGTTCGAGCGTCACGCGCAGCGCGCCGTGGCGCAGACTCAGCCCGGTCAGCCGCCGGCGGCTGGTGACCAGGACCAGGCTGCGACCCGTCCCCGGCAGCAGCGGCGCGACCTGGGCGGCGGAGTCCGCGTCGTCGAGCACCACGACCACCTGGCGGTCCGCCAGGACGCTGCGCAGCAGCGCCGCGCGCTCGGCCGGCTCGGCGGAGATGTCCTCGGGAGCCGCACCCAGCGTGCGCAGCAGCCCCGCGGCCACGTCGCCCGGCACCACCGGGCTGTGGGTGCCCAGGTCGGCGAAGAGCAGCCCGCCGGGGTAGGACGGGCTGAGCCGCCGCGCCAGCGAGACGGCGAAGGTGGTCTTGCCCGCTCCGCCCATCCCGTCGACCGCGACCACGGCCGGGCCGGGCTGCCGGGCGACAAGTGCCTCGACCCGGGCCAGCTCCTGGTCCCGTCCCCACATCTCCCCGATGGCCGGCAGCTGCGCCGGGACGGGACGTATCCGAAACGCCGCGGACCGGACCGGCGACTCCGGCAACTCCGGCTGGACCGGCTGGACCGGCTGGACCGGCTGGACCGGCGACTCCGGCACCTGCGGCACCTGCGGTAGGGCGAGCGGCGCCGGTCGGGTCTGCGCCTCGGGTCCGGTCCGCTGCGGCAGCCCGGCGGCGACCAGCCGGGCCAACTCGCCGTCCGTCCCCATCACCTGATCGCAGAGCTGGGCGAACTCCGGTGAGACCGCGCGGCTGCCGTTCTCGATCCGGCTCAGGTAGCTCTTGCTGTAGTGGACGAGTTCCGCGAACCGGGTCAGTGACCAGCCCCGCTCCAGGCGCAGCGCGCGAATCCGTTCCCCTGCCAGCACACCTGCCTCCGCGCCCCCGTGACCACAGCGCTCCGCGCTGCCGTCCCCCACCGCGACCTGCCCGCCGTGCGCGCCGCTTGCCACCCACATTCTAGGCAGTACCCCCTGGTCGCGAACCGTCAGGGCCACCCCGGGCACCTCGGGCACGCACGGCGAGGCCGGGTACGAGGTCGGGGCGGAGGCCGCAAACGGGCGCGACAAGACGGCGTGCTGGGACACGGGGACGACCGATCAATGCTGGAAGGGCTGACCATGACGCTGCGTCGGGATCAGTGGGGGGCACGCACTGGGCGGCCCGGGCCGCTCCTTCCGCCACCCACCGGTTTGCCGGTCGGTTTCAGGCCTCAGGGCTCAGGGCTCAGGCCTCGGAAGGATCGCGGCCCTCGGCGGGGCTGTGCCGGGCCGGTGCCCGGACGACCGATCGCACGGCCGTCCGGGTCTGCTCGATCCGCTCTCTGCGGGCCATCAACTCGGCCTCGCTCCGGTCGAGTTCGGCCTGGGCCCGGGCCAGCGCCATTGACGCCGCCTGCGGTCCCGCGGCCACCAGGGCCTCCCCGCCCGCCGGGCGCAGCAGATCCCATTGCCGCAGGACGTCGACCGACGCACGGCAGGAGGCGGTGCTCAGCCCGGTTTCCGCGCTGGCCCGCCGCAGGTCGGTGGCGTCGAAGCCGCCGTCCTGCCCCCTGGCCCAGCGGTAGAAGGAGATGGTGTCATCGTCGACCTCGGGCACCGAAGTGCCCTCGGCCGCCGCATCCGTCCGGATCTCCGCACCGGGTTCGGGGCTCCGCTCGCGGGGTGGCGGGGGGAGGCCGCTGTCCATCGGCTGCTCAGACCTGGGCGCCGGCCGGCTTGACGACCGTGTGGGGGGTCGGGGCGGGGTGGCTGTGGCTGCAGGCGTCGAGCGGGAGCTTCTTGCCGACGCAGACCGGCCAGCCCCAGCTCGTGTTGGCCTGCACGGTGGTCGCGGAGCCGCCCGCACGGTCGGCGACCTCCAGGCCTGCCAGCGCGACGGTGCCGGTAACGAGCGCAAGCGCCACGGCAATTGCGCGGACGTGCTGGCGTGCCTTCATGAATTACCCCTGGTACTTGGTAGACGACCGGTTCGGTCCGAACCCGGTTCGATGACACCAGTCTTCCTGGGGGCAATGCCTCACCGCCAGAGGCATAAGGGAGCATGAAGCTGTTGTCTGACTGAGGAGGGGTGGATGAATCAGGGCAATTCGGACTCAGCTGGGGCTGGGGTTTCGGGGCAGGTGGCCGTGCTCGATGGCGAGGCGCGGCTGGTGTACGAGTGGGTCGTACAGCACGGGACCCTGGACAGTGACGATCCGACGCGGCTCGTCCACGCACTCGGCCTGTCGCCGGAGCGCTGCCGGCGCTCGGTCGACCTCCTGGTGGAGATGTGCCTGCTGGCCCAGCAGGCGGGGGCTGCTCCCGGCCGCCTCTCGGCGGTCGGACCGGACGCCGCAGCGGTACGGCTGACCGGGCAGGAGGAGGCCCGACTGCGGGCGGAGGAGGCGGAACTGCACCGCCGCAAGGCCGCGTTGGCCAGGCTCAGGGCCGAGATGGCCTCCCTGGGACCGGTGTACATGGCCCAGAGCGGAGGCACCGACGGAGCGGTGCAGATCCTGGACGACATGCACCTGGTCCGGGCGGCGCTCACCTCCGTGGTCGCCGGGGCCGAGGAGGAGGTGCTGGCCGTTCAGCCGGGCGGCGGGCACCCGGAGGCGGCCCTGATGGAGTCGCTGCCCCGCGACCTGGACATGCTGAACCGGGGCGTGCGGCTGCGGAGCATCTACCAGCACCCCACCCGCTTCCATGCGCCGACCCGCTCGTACGCCGAGGTGATCCTGGCAGCCGGCGCGGAGATCCGTACCAGGCCCGAGGTGCCCGGTCAGACGGTCATCGTCGACCGCTCGATCGCCTTTGTTCCCGCCCGTCTCGCCACCGGTGGCGCGATTCTGATTCGCGAGCCGTCCCTGGTGGCTTTCCTGGCCCAGACGTTCGAGCACGAATGGGATCAGGCAATTCCCTACGACACCAGTCCGACCGCCGCCCGCGTGGTGTCCCGTTCCATCGAGGACGCCATCACCGTGCTCCTCGCGACCGGCGTCAAGGACGACGTCATCGCCCAACGGCTCGGCCTGTCGACCCGCACCTGCCGCCGCCACATCGCGGAACTGCTGCAACGCATCGGCGCCCAGAGCCGGTTCCAGGCAGGCGTCCTCGCCGAACGCCAGGGCCTGGTCACCCCCCTGGGCCCGACCCCGGAGCCCTGATCCTCCCGGGCACAACCAGGGCTCGCCGATCACCCCCAGCAGTGAGGCCGCTGGGAGACGCGTAACGCTTGCCCCATTTACTGACGATCCATCAGCTGCCCCTGACAGCGTGGCGCTGCCCACCACACGAGCAGCAGGAGCAGCGCCTTGAGCACACCCGAAAACGACGGCCGAACGTCATGGGGAACCCCTCAGCAGCCGCAGACCCCCTCCTGGGGTCAACAGCCGCCACAGGGCCCACCGCCCGGGTGGGGTCAGCAGCCGCCCGTCCAGAAGAAGAAGCGCGGCAAGGGCGGCTGCCTCGGCTGCGCCGGGGTCCTCGCCGTCATCGTGGTGATCGCGGTCGCCGCCGGCGCCGGCAAGAGCAGCAGCGGCTCGAAGACCGCGGCCCCGGCCGCTCTACCCGCCGCGCAGGCCCCCGCCGCACAGGCCCCCGCCGTCCAGCAGCCGACGGCGCAGGCACCAGCTGCCCAGGCGCCGCCGCCGGCCGCGCCGGCCGTCGTGCTCCAAGCCTCCGGCTCCGGCATCAAGAACACCGCCCAGTTCACGGTCGGCGATCAGTGGACGCTGGCCTACACCGTCGACTGCTCCACCTTCGGGCAGTCCGGGAACTTCATCGTCAGCGACGAGAGCGGCATGCCGCTCGTCAACGAGCTCAAGGACAAGGACTCGGGCAGCAGTCCGCAGTACAACGCGGGCACCCACCACCTGGAGATCAACTCCGAGTGCGCCTGGACCGTCACCGTCACGAACGGCTGAGCCTGCGGCGGGTCGGGGGCTCAGGTCGAGGCCAGGGCCTCGGTGGGGGTGAGTCGTGAGGCGCGGATCGACGGGTAGACGCCTGCCACCACGCCGACCACGACCGCCCCGCCGATGCCGCCGAGCAGCGCCTGCAGCGGGATGACCGGCGGCCAGCCCTGGTAGGTGGCGTAGCCGAACGTCACCAGGGTGCCGACCGCGGTGCCGGCGATGCCGCCGAGTCCGGACAGCGCCACCGACTCGGTGAGGAACTGGCCGCGGATCTGGCCTCGGTTGGCGCCCAGTGCCCGGCGCAGGCCGATCTCCCTGCGCCGCTCCAGCACCGAGATGACCATGGTGTTGGCGACGCCGATGCCGCCGACCAGCAGGGCCACGGCCGCGAGACCGAGGAACAGCGCGGAGAAGGCGGTCTGGGTATCCCGTTTCGCCGCCAGCGCGTCCGAGGGCCGACTGACCTGCACCAGGCCCGGCTGCTGCGGATCGATGGTGGCGGGCATCACCGCGCGGACCGCCTCGATCTGTGACTCCTGGGCTTGGACATAGATCACGGTGGGGTTGCCGTTGAAGCCCAACTGGGCCTTCGCGGCGTCCCAGCCGACCAGGACCGACTGGTCGATGTCCGGAGCCAGCGGCACCGGGGCGAGGATCCCGATGACGGTGAACCAGTGGTTGCCGATGGAGATCTGCGGGCCGGCCCCACCGGGCGGCAGCGTGGTGATGCCGAGTCGGGACGCGGCCGCGGAGCCCAGCACTGTGGTGGGGAACCGCTCGGTGGCCGCGTCGAGGAAGCGGCCCGACTGGATTCGGCCGTTGATCGCCTGCAGCAGGTTCAGCTTGCCGGCCAGTACGGCCAGGCCGGTGTCGTTGTCGGGGTCGACCTTGTCGGAGCGCGCGACGGTGGTGTTGGTGTTGGCGACCGCACTGGCGATGGTCACCGGGCCGATCCGGGCGACCATGTCCGGCGATTCGGGAGGGAAGACCACCGGAGGATTCTGGTGGGGGTCGGCCGTGGCCTGCAGCATGTTGGTGCCCAGCGCCGACAGCCGCTCCAGCAGGGCCTTCTGACTGGACGCCGGAATGCCCATCACGATGATCATCGTGGCGATGCCGATGGAGATGCCCAGCGCCGACAGGGCCGCACGCGCCTTGCGGGTGCGGATGCCCAGCAGTCCGAGACCGAGCAGGTCGGTCGGGGCCAACCGCACCGGCTTGGTCCGGTTCGCGTGCATGTGACGGTTGCTCATGCGCTGGTCCCGATCCCGGTACGGCTGTCGGACACCAGGCGCCCGTCCAGGATCTCTATCCGACGTGGCATCAGTTCGGCGATGCCACGGTCGTGGGTGATGATCGCGATGGTGGTTCCCTCGTCGTTCAGCTTGGTCAGCAGAGCCAGGACCGCTCGGCCGTTGGCGGTGTCCAGGGCGCCGGTGGGCTCGTCCGCAAGCACCAGGGCGGGCTCGTTGACCAACGCCCGGGCGATCGCCACCCGCTGCCGCTCGCCGCCGGAGAGCTGGTGCGGCAGGTGTCCGACGCGGTGTGCCAGCCCGACCCGGCCCAGCGCCTCCAGCGCCTGCGGACCCCGTCGGCGGCGTGGCACTCCGGCGTAGAGCAGCCCGGTGGCCACGTTCTCCGCGGCGCTGAGTCCGTCCGTGAGGTGGAACTGCTGGAAGACGAAGCCCAGCCAGCGTCCGCGCAGCGCGGAGAGTCGGCGGTCGGAGAGCTGTGCGATGTCGTGGCCGCCGATGTGCACCGTGCCGCTGGTCGGCCGGTCCAGGGTGCCCATGATGTTGAGCAGGGTGGACTTCCCCGAGCCGGACGGTCCGAGGATGGCCAGCAGTTCGCCCTCGTCGATGGTCAGCGAGACGTCGTCCAGGGCCTTGACTCCGCCCGGGTAGGCCATCCCGGCCCCGCGTACCACTAGCACCGGGGTCATGTGGTGGTCACCACCTGGGTGCCCGCCGTGATGCCGTTACCGGTGATCGCCACCATGCCCATCGCGAACATGCCGGTCTGGACCGCCACCAGCCCGCCGCTCTTCAGCTGCACGGCGTAGCCGCCGCCACCCAGCGCGAGGAGCGCGCCGACCGGCACGGCCAGCACCCCGGGTGCGGTCCCCGACACGAAGGCCACCTGGACGGTCGCGGAGTCGAAGCTCTGCACCGCCGAGGGGTCGTCGATGGCCACGGTCACATTGACGGTGGGCGGGCTGTTGGGCCCGCCGGCCGCACCCGCGGTGCTTGCGGTGCTCCCCTGGACGGCGGTGCCGATGCCGCTGACCGTTCCCGGCGTCGTCGAGTTGTCGGGCAGGGTGATGGTGACCTTGTCGCCCTGCTTGATCGAACCGAGATTCGCCGGATCCACCGGCACGGTCACCACCTTGCCGGTCGGCGTGACCGACATCAGTGCCTCGGTGCCCTGCCCGCCCAGCTGCGTCTGGAGGGAGCCGATCCGGATCGCGCCCGGCAGCACCGCCACGTCGCCGATGCCAAGAATCCCCGTCGGCTGCAGGCCGACGGCCTTCTGCCAGCGCTTGATGGCAGCGATCAGGGAGTTGGTGAGAACCGCGTCACCCGATTCCACCGTGATCCGGGTCGGCGCCGCGGGCGTGCCGGCACCGGCGGGCGGGGCGCTCGGCCCGCCGCTGGGCGGCGTACTGCTACTGGATGCCGGCCCGGCCGCGTCCTGGGGGATCACGGTTCCGACTTTCGGCTGCGGACCGACCTCGTAGCCCAGGGCCTGCAGATTGCTCACGACCACCTGGACGTCCCGGCCCACCAGGCCCGGCTTGTCGAGGGATCGGAAGAGCGGGGTGCCGCCGTAGAAGAGCGGCACCGGCTGGTCGTTCACCCGGTACAGCTGCTGACCCCTGGTCACGGTGGCTCCGGTGGCGGGCAGCGCCGTGATGATGCCCTGCTTGGCGCCCGTCAGGGTCTGGGGCGTGCCGAAACCCAAGGTGCCGCTGAGGCTCTGGGTGTTCGACAGGTCCGTCCTGACCACCGCGACCGTCTGCGCCTGCGCGGCGCTACCTGCGGCTGCGGACGGCTTTCCCCGGCCGCCGCCGAGGTGCCGCAACCCCACCGCGCCGCCCGCCCCGACGCCGACCGTCACGGCCAGGGCGACGACCACGGCCACGCGCCGCTTGCGGCTGCGCCGCCGGGGTGGCTCGGTGGCGGGGACGTCGTCGAGGTCGGCGAGCTCGTCGAGGTCGGCGACGTCGGCGACGTCGTCGAGGCCGGCGGGGATGTCGTCGAAGTCGGCGCTGCCGCCGCTGTCAGTGTCCGCTGCCACTGAACGCCTCCACCTTGCAGGCCGAGATCACCTGGTCCTGCTGTGCCTGGGACATCGTGGGCTGCCCGTCGAAGGTCCACCCGCTGTCCCCGCTGCCCGCAGTGCCGTAGGCCTTGACCTTCAACCCCTTGCTGTTGATGCAGTTGACCCAGGCGCTGAAATCGGTGCTGAAGTTCGGATTGAGCTTCGGATCCGTCTGCGGCGGCATCAGCGGCATCTTGGGCAGGCAGGCCGCGAGGGCGGCCGGGGGGACGGTGGTGCCCGGGGCCGGTTGCTTCTGCATGGGCTGCCCGGGCATGGCGATCCCGCCCGTCAGGGGGACTCCGTTGGCGCCGAGGCAGTTGTAGTAGCCGGTCCAGAGCTGCGCGTCGTGCGCGGTGGTGTCGTCCAGCCGCTCCTGGGGGCGGTCTGCGGTGGACGCGGGGGCCGGGGTACCGGCGGCGGCGCCGGTCGCGGGGGACGCGCCAGCGGACGAACCCGCACTCGGAGCTGCGGCACTCGGGGTTGCGGCGCTCGGCAGCGAGGCCACGGCGGAGACCTGTGCGCCGCCCTGCGCACCGTGGCCGGCGCCGCACGCCGTCAGCGCGGTCAGGGGGACCAGCAGGGCGGCGGAAAGCAGCGCGGTCCGCGGTATCCGGCGGTCCTGGCGGTCCTGGCGGTCCTGGCGGTCCTGGCGGTCCTGGCGCTGGGAACGATCATCGGTTGACTTCGGCATGGCTGCGATGATCGCCAATGGATATAAGGAAGTTGTCAGGATGTCATTCGATTCCGATGACCCGATGGCAGGTCACGCCACCAGGCCGGAACACTGGCTCACCTATGATCGAAAACGTGAGCGCATATGTCCTGGTGGCCGAGGACGACCCGAAGCAGGCCGAGCTCATCCGCCGCTATCTGGAGCGGGAGGGCCACACCGCCGCCGTCGTCCACGACGGACGCGCGGCGATCGACGAGGTCCGGCGGCGCGAACCGGACCTGCTCATCGTCGATGTGATGATGCCCCGGGTCGACGGCCTCGACGTGTGCCGCATCCTGCGCCGCGAGTCCGAACTCCCGATCCTGGTGCTGACCGCCCGGACCGCCGAGGACGACCTGCTGCTCGGACTCGACCTGGGCGCCGACGACTACATGACCAAACCGTTCAGCCCCCGCGAGCTGATGGCCCGGGTGCGCGTCCTGCTCCGACGCTCGCAGCGGGCGGCGCCGGTGAAGGGCCCGGCCGACCCGGTGCTGCGGGTCGGCGAGCTCACGGTGGATCCCGACCGCCACGAGGTCCGCGTCGCCGGCACCCCGGTGCCGTGCACACCAGGGGAGTTCGAGCTGCTCCGCACCCTGGCCGCACACCCCGAGCAGGTCTTCAGCCGGGCTCAACTCCTGGGCGGCAGCAGCGGGTTCGCCCAGTACATCTCCGAACGGACCATCGACGTGCACATCATGAACCTGCGCAGGAAGGTCGAACCCGACCCCCGGCGCCCGGTCCGCCTGCTGACCGTCTTCGGAGTCGGCTACAAGCTCACCGACGGCACGGGCGGACGCCACCATGCGCCGTAGGGTGCCGCTGCGCAAGAGCCTGCTGGTCCGGCTGCTGGCCGCCTCGATCCTGGTCGCCGTGTGCTCGGTCGCCGCCACCGCCTGGCTGGCGGTGAACACCACCTCGCAGGAGATCCAGCAGGAGCAGGTCCAGACCCTCTCCGCCGACGCCGGCATCTACGAGACCCTGCTCGGCTACGCCGCGACCCACCAGAACTGGGACGGCGCCGGCCCCGTACTGGCGGACCTGGCGAAGAGGACGGGCCGTCATATCGCCCTGACCGACCAGAGCCGCCAACCCATCGGCGGCGGCTCTGCCGCCCCGCAGGCGTCGCCGGTCCCGTCCAACGCGTCGGCGGTGATCGACCCGCTCGACGTGGACCAGACGCTGGCAGCCAACGGCGGCACCACGCGCATCGACCCGCGCGCCGTCGGGCCGTTCGCCCTCTCCCCCGACGAGCGCACCCAGCTGCGCGCGGAGGCCGGCCGGACCGCCGACTGCCTGCGCACGCGCGGATTCGCCGCCGAGACCGGCACCGACCCCAGCGGCCGACCGAACGTGACCGTCGCCGGGCCCGCCCCCGACACCGACACCGCCACGGCGTGCGCCCTCCCCCAACTGTCCGCTCCCACCCCGACCGAGCAGCAGGCTCTGAGCAGGCTCGGCGAGCTGGTCGACGCCTGCCTCTCGTCCCAGGGGCTGGGGCCGGTCAAGCTCGGCATCGGCCCCGGCGGGGTGGTGCCGAGACCCCAGGTGCGGAACCCCGGGTCGTCCTCCCCCAGCGTCGTCGTCACGCCCGGCACGCCCGTCTCCCCTGCGGCCAAGCCCAGTCCGGTGCCGAACCCGACTGCCGACGACAGCGCCGATCAGGCCGTGGCGACCTGTGTCGACTCCAGCCGTCGGCAGCAACTCGCTCCCTATGTCGCCCCCGCCGCCCTGCTGTTCATCAGCGACCGCAACGGCATCACCGCCCCCGCCTTCCACCTGACCCGCGCCGGAACCCTGCGCATCACCGGCGTCACCGGCCTGGTCCTGGCCCTCACCGTGGCGGTCTCGGTCCTCCTCGCCACCCGGCTGGTCCGGCCGTTGCGCGCGCTGACCGACGCCGCCCGGCACCCCACCGAACCGCACGCCCGGGTCCCGGTGACCGGCGACGACGAGATCGGCTGCCTGGCCGCCGCGTTCAACGACCTGTCCGAACGCCGCGAGCGGATCGAGGAGCAGCGCAAGGCGATGGTCAGCGACGTCGCGCACGAACTGCGCACGCCGCTCAGCAACATCCGGGGCTGGTTGGAGGCCACCCAGGACGGCGTGGCCACCCCGGACCGGGCGTTGATGGCCTCGCTCCTGGAGGAGGCGCTTCTGCTGCAGCACATCATCGACGACCTGCGGGACCTGGCGGCGGCCGACGCGGACAACTTCCGCCTGCACCGCGAGCCGATCCGGATCGCCGAACTCCTCGACCAGGTCGCCGCAGCCCACCGGGCCCGCGCCGAGGCCGCCGGCGTGCAGCTGAGCGTGCTGCCCGCAGCCGGGGAGGCGGAGTTGGTGGCCGACCCGGTGCGGCTGCGCCAGGCCGTCGGGAACCTGGTGGACAACGCCGTACGCCACACGCCGCGCGGCGGGAGTATCACTGTCGGAGCCGAGCCGGTGGGCGACGACCTGGTCATCGAGGTGACCGACACCGGCACGGGTATCGGCCCGGATGAACTGCCCCACGTCTTCGACCGGTTCTGGCGCGCCGAGAAGTCCCGCAGCCGACAGACCGGCGGCAGCGGCCTGGGCCTGGCCATCGTCCGCCAACTCGCCCAGGCCCACGGCGGAACAGCAACAGCAACCAGCCACCCCGGCGCGGGCGCAGTCTTCACCCTGCGCCTCCCGAAGTCAGCCGAACATGAAGTTCGCCTTCGACCCTGAGCGCCAGGCATCATCCTGGTGGCGGGCGACAAGGCCGGCGCGTGGCGCGAGTGGTACGAGATCAACGTCCCCATCGCCGACGGGCGCTCCAGCAGGCGCCTGAAGGCCATCGAGGAGGGCAAGCCATGAAGTCCTGGAAGGACGTACGACCGAACGTCGTCACCGACCCGCAGCGGGTAGCCGCACACCGGAAGGAGCTCGACGCCGAGGTGCGGGCCTACCGGCTCCCCGAGATCCGCCGCGAGCAGCATCTGACCCAGGCCGAGGCCGCCGACTTCGGCGACCGCACACTCACCATCGGCTGACTACGCAGCGATTCCCGCGGCGCGGGCCAGTGTGTCGGCGGTCAGCGACCCCGCCTCGACGGCGTGGTCGGCGGTGCTGGGCAGGCAGCGGGCGTGCTCGGGGACGAACTCGGTCATGATGACGCCGGCATGATCGGTCGCGACCTCGCTGAGCGACACCGGCCAGCCGTGTTCCTCGAGAGCCCTGTGCAACTCGCGCGAATGCTCGACGTCCATCAGTGGATCGGCGGTGCCGTGCACCAGCCACACCGGCATGGACGGCAGCCGGCTGCCACTCACGCGGAGGTCGTCGAGCGGGACGGTTCCGGTGGTCGGCGCCGCCGATCCGTACGCACCGGCGATTCCCACGACGGCCTGCGGCCTCCAGTTGCCGAATGCGGCGGGGTTCAGGGCGACACCCACCGCGGCCTTGCCACCCTGCGACCAACCGGCGAGCACGATCCGCTCGGGATCACCGCCGAAGTCGGCCACGTTCTGGCGTACGAAGACGGCCGACTCGCTCAGGTGCGTTCGCCCGCCGTCCGGAGCGTCCGATCGCCAGTCCGGCACCAGGACAACGACGCCCAGCGCCGCCGCAGCGCGGGCGACCGGCGCGAGGACATCCCGTTCGTCGGGGCCCCGGCCGTGCCAGAGCAGCACCGCGGGCACCGGATCCGACGCGCTCGCGGGCTGATAGACGTCCATGAGCTTGCCACTGGCCCCGTACGTGATCCCCGTCGTGACGACAACCTCTGCTGCCACTACAACACCCCCCACTCGTCCCACCACGAACAACGTCACGCTACAACGCGAGTCGGCCGACCCGACAACGGGCCGTCGGGGTCATCGGGGTCAATGGCCTTGGGCGATCTCCCACAGGTAGCCGTCGAGGTCTCGGAAGCTGGCGGTGCGCGGACCCCAGGGCCGATCCATCGGCCCGTTGACGAGTTCGACACCGGCCGCGGCGAGCTCCTTGCACCTGGCATCGACGTCGTCCACCTCGACCGTGAAGACCAGGCGCACGCCGGCTTCGCGCGGGGCCGCGGTCGCCGGCTCGATGAGTTCCGGGACGTGCGTCGTCTGCAGCAGGTTGACGATCGTGCTGCCGAAGCCGAAGGCGACGGACTGCTCGTCCTCGAAGAGGATCGGGGCGTCGAAGACGTCCAGATAGAACTTCTTCGAGGCGGCCAGGTCTTCGACGAAGACGGTGTTGGCGGCGATGCCGTTGGCCCATGCGCCCATGACAGCTCCTTGCTCGTTGGCGACGGAGAACAGAGGTACAGAGAACAGAGAACGGAGAACAGGGACCAGAGCCTACGACCGGGCACTGACAACCCACGGCGAGCCCTGGAAATTCGTTCGATTGGGATTCGAGCAGACATGCGGTGCTGGTGCATACGGTTGTGGCGCCGGGTTCCGAACAACCGGTATCCGAACAGCCGGGATCCGTGAGAAGCGCAGCACCAGGGGGACGTGATGACGTCGAGTCAGCCGGATTTCTTCGTGGTGCTCGGTCCCGACTTCGCGGGGAAATCCTCGGTGCTGGCCGAGTTGGAACGGACCAGGGCGCCGTATCGGGTGCTGTCCACTGACGACGCGTTCACCAGCCGGGAGCATTCCCTGATCACCCGGCTCCGCCGGGACGTGGTCAAGGACGTCCTGCCGGCGCTCAATCGCGGCTACTCGCCGGACTTCCTCGCCAGTCTGCTGCAGACCGCGGTGGTGCACCTGCGGGACCTGGTCCGCGAGGCGGGACCTGGTGATCCGCTGCTGGTCGACTCCTACTACTACAAGATTCTCGCGAAGTGCCGGCTCTCCGGCGTCACCGAGAACCCGATGTTCGACTGGTGGCGCTCCTTCCCCCAACCGCGCCGTGTCATCTACCTGGACATCCCACCGGAGACGACCTGGGAGCGCTGCGGCCGGGGCGCGTCCACCAATCCTCTCGAACACTACGGTGAGCGGCCCGACCTGGCGTCCTTCGCGGCGTACCAGCGGGACCTGCGCAAGCTGATGTGGGAGGAGACGGCCCACCTGCCGGTAACCGTGATCGGGCAGCGGGACGGCGTCGCCCGGACCGCACAGGACGTACGAGAGGCCATCACCCATGAGCGTGACTGAATCCTGGAGCGACCCCGACCGGGCCCGGCGCTACCGCGAGCGGGTCCTCGGCGAACGGACGCGGCTGCGCGCCGCCTTCGCCGACCCGGCTGCCCACCAGCAGCGGGTGCTGGCCGAGCTGCTCGCGTTCAACGCCGGCACCGACTTCGGCCGCACCCATGGCTTCGACCGGATCCGCACCCTGGCCGACTACCAGCGAGCCGTCCCGGTGCACGACTACGCGGCCCTGGCACCGTGGATCGAGCGGATGGCAGCCGGGGAGAGCAACGTCCTCACCGCCGACGACCCCGCCGTCTACTTCACCAGCAGCGGAACCACCGGTGCCCACAAGAAGATTCCGGTCACCCCCGCGTTCATGCGCAACACCTTCTTCCCGTTCTACTACGCCGCCTGGGCACCGCTGATCGAGCACTTCCCCGACGTGCTGGAGCGGCCCGACGCCGTACTGAACCTCAAGCACGACCCGCTGAGCCTGCCGCCCACCACCGCCTCCGGCCACCCCCACGTCGGGGCCAGCCAGGTCGATTTCGGCAGCCGCTTCGGCGAACCGCTCTCGGCCGAGCTCGGCACCGGCGCCCCCTGGGGGACCCTGCCGGTGCAGGTCGCCCAGAACGATCACCTGGAGAGGGCGTACCTGCGGCTGCGGCTCGCCGTCGAGAGCGACGTCCGCTGCGTGATCGGCATCAACCCGGCGATGGTCGCCGCGCTGCCCTACCAGCTGAACCTCTGGCTGCCCCGGATCGTCAAGGAGGTCCGCGACGGGACGCTCGGCGGCACACCGCACCGCAGCCCCAACCCCGAGCGGGCGGCCGAGCTGGAGCAGCTCGCCGAGCGGTTCGGGACGCTGCGCCCGGCGCACGTCTGGCCGCGGATGCGGGCCCTGTTCTGCTGGACCACCGGCATGGCCTCGCTGTACCTGCCCCGGCTGCGCGAGGAGTTCGGCGTCGGGGTGACGGCGCTGCCCGCCCCGGTGGCCGCCTCGGAGGGCCCGGTGGCCGTGCCCCTGGACCGGCACGGCTCGGCGGGCAGTCTGGTGGTGACCGCCTCCGTCTACGAGTTCGTCGACGCCGACGCCGAGCTGACCCCGGACGTGGCCACGCTGCGGCCCGAGGAGCTGGAACCCGACCGGGACTACCACGTGCTCTACAGCCACATCGGTGGCCTGTACCGCTACGCCGTCGGCGACGTGGTCCGGGTGACCGACCGGGTGGACGGCGTCCCGCGCATGTCGTACGCCGGCCGCAGCACCCGCTCCGACGCGGCCGGCGAGCGGCTGCGCGACGCCCAGGTCTTCCGCGCGCTGGCCACCGCGCTGGAACGCACCGGACTCGAACTGCGCAACACCGCCTGCCGGGTGAGCTCCGAGGGCGCCACCACCCTGCCGGGCTACGAGTTCGCCGTGGCCGCGTCCACCCCGTGGCGGCCGGAGGAGCGGATGCGCTTCGGCGCCGAGCTGGACGCCGCGCTCGGCGGCGAGGCGCCGAGCTACCGCGCCGCCCGTGCCGGGCAGCGCCTGGGCCCGATCACGGTGCGGAGCCTGGACCCGGACGCCTTCCTGCGGGACTGGCACACCGCGGTCGGCGGCGGCATCCGCCCCACCCAGGTCAAGGACCGGCTGTTCCGGCAGGACCCGGCGGCGTGGGACCGACTGACGGCCGGCACATCGGCCACAGAGCAGGGAGAGGCATGAGCCAGCCACTGAACGCCGTAGAACTGAACGCCGTGGACCTGAACGCCGTAGACCTGAACGCTGTGGAAAGGACCGCGCTGCTGACCGCCGCGGTACGGGCCGTCGAGAGCGCGCGCGAGGACCGGCTCTACGCCGACCCGTATGCCGCCGCGCTCGCCGGAGAGACCGGCCGCAAGCTGCTGGCCGAGGTGGCCGGGGCCACCTTCCCGCCGGACCGGCCGCGCGACCTGCCCAGCACCCCCGACTACAACGCCATCCGCACCCGGTTCTTCGACGAGTACCTGCAACGGGCGGCGCAGGAGGCGAGCATGACCCAGCTCGTGCTCGCCCCCGCCGGCCTCGACTCCCGCGCCTGGCGACTGGACTGGCCCGGCCACCTCCGCTACTTCGAGGTGGACCGCCCCGCCGTGCTCGACTGGAAGCGGTCCCACCTCGCCGACGCGACCGCCCGGGTCGACCACCGCACCGTCACCGCCGACCTCACCTCGGCCGACTGGGAGCAGCGGCTGCTGGACGCGGGCTACGACCCGGCGCTGCCGTCCACCTGGCTGCTGGAGGGCCTGCTCTACTACCTCACCGAGCAGGACATCGACCAGCTGCTCGAACGGATCCGGGCCATCACCGCACCCGGCAGCCGGATCGCGGCGGACACCGTCAACGCCGCCGCCCTGACCACGCCGCAGACCCGCGGACTCCTCGACGTGTTCGAACGCTGGGGCTGTCCCTGGGTGTTCGGCACGGACGAGCCGGAGGCGCTCTTCGCCCGGCACGGCTTCACCGTCGACGCGGTCCAGCCCGGAGAGCCGGACGCCGACTTCGGCCGCTGGCCGGACCCGGTACCGCCGCGCGACCAGCACGGCGCGGCCAGGGTGTTCTTCGTCCACGGCCGGCGCCGGTGAGCACGTACACGGCGGCCGCAGCCGCGGCAGAACCCGCCTACGCCGCCGGCGACCGGCCACGGCACCAGGTCCTGCTGGCCCCGGTCACGGTGACCCCGTCGAAACCGCTGACGCCGAGCCACCTCAAAGGCCTGCTGTGGACCGACGCGATGTACCGCGCCACGGCCCAACTCGCCGACGTCACCTACCGCTACAGCCACACCACCTACGACCGCACCGAGCAGACCCTCGGCTTCTGGGAGTACCTGGACCGCACCGCCGACTGCCTCGACTACAGCACGCTCAGCGAGGAGCAGATCGGCGAGCTCTACGTCGGATACCGCGCCGAGGGCAGCCGGCCCAGCGCTGCCCAACTGCATCCCTACGCCGAGGCGGTGGAGCACCACGGCTGGGTGCACCCGGCGAGCGCGCGCATCCTGGAGCTGTGGACCTCGCACTACGCGCGCCTGGGCATGCACGACCCCGGCCTGCTGGCCCACCAGCCGCCGCCCGGAGGCCTGGACGAGGTGATCGCCCTGCTCAGCGTCCGGAACCTGTGCCTCGACCTGCGCGAGTCGGGCGGCCCCGTCTACCTCGACGGCACCCGCTACGGGCTGCCGCTGCGGCTGATCGTGAGCTCCGACGGACAGCCGAACTACCTTGCCTGCGCGCTGCGCGAACTCGTGCCGCTCGCACCGGACTTCGACGAAGTCGTGCTGCTCTACGACAGTGAGCTCGAGCCCGACTACATCCTCCTGCAGCGCATCCTCGGCGAACTCGGGCCCGAGGTCCGCAGGGTCACTCTGGGCCGGGTCCCCATCGACGGCCGGATCCGGTCCGCCCGCCACGGCGGCTGGCACGACCACACCGCCGGCGCCGTGCTGGCCGAGGCCGGCGCCGACCACGACCAGGACGCGGTCCGGCTCGGCCTGCGCCTGTACTTCATCGCGACCCTCGGCCCCGGCGCCGGGCAGTCCTTCCGGCGCGACCTGCTGCACCAGTGCTGCACCAAGGCGGCGCGGCTGATCGAGGCCGCACGGGCGACTGCACCCGCCCCGGTCGCCGACACCATCGCCCGACACCGGGGCAACCACCTCTTCGTCGACCCGTACCGGCTGACCAGCAGCCTGCTCGGACGGCGCAGCCCCGCGCCGACCGCCGAACTGCTCTCGGCGGTGTACCTGTCAACTTCTCGGCCCTGAAGGACTGAGCCTGTCACCCGATCCTGGAGCTCTGATTGCAAGTCGTACTCGCGGCTGGCTGCCGCAGGTCGCCTGCGTCCTGCACCATGCTAGGCGTGTCGCCTGACGGTGCTGGGGCAGTTGACTCTGCCCCGCTGCCACACAGCATCGGCCCGGTGGGCGATGTTGCGGGAGGCGTTGAGGTCCGCGTTCATGACGCTCCCGCAGGAGCGGCAGGCGAACCAGGACTGCGACACCCTGTTCGATCGATGGGTGTGCCAGCACTGCGAGCACTGGCGGGAGGTGTTGCGGGGGTCCACATGGACCACCGCGACACCCGCACGCCGCGCCTTGTACTCGACGAAGCCGCCGAGCTGGGCGAACGCCCAGGAGTGCAGTCGATACCGCTGGTCCTTCTTGGCCGTAACCCTCTGCCGGATTCCCGTGAGGTCTTCCAGGGCGATCCCGCACGAGGTGCGTTCAGCGGTCGTGACGATGGTCTTGGAGACGCAGTGATTGGTGTCGGTGACGAAACGGGACTCACGCCGGCGCAGCGCCTTCAGCCGGCGTTTGGCGGACTTGGTGCGTTTGGCCTGCAGGTTGGCGACGGTGGTGCGCATCCGCTTGCGGTAGCGGTCCACCCGGCGCCCGGACATGGTCCGGCCGTCGCTGGTGGTCGCGATGTTGACGATCCCCAGGTCCACGCCGATCCACCCGGTCGGCTCGGACACCGGGGGCTCGGGCAGGTCGACGGTGGCGTACAGGAACCACTGGCCGTCACGCAGCACCAGATCCGACTCGCCCTTACGCGAGGCGAGGAGCTTCAACGCCTGCGGCGAGCACACGAACGGGATGCCCTTGATCCGCCCGGCGACCGTCCAGATGGACACGGTCCGATCGTCCAGGTTCCACGTCAGCATCCGGTCGTCGAACGGCTGCGCCGCGTCCTCGCGAAAGCTGATCGGCTTGGCCTGCGCCTTGCGCCGGGCCTTGCCCGCCAGCCGACCGTTGCGGATGTTCCCCGCGAGGGTCGCGTACGCGTTGCACACCTTCTTGACCGTGCGGACCGCCGCCTGCGCACCGAGGTCGAACTCGGCCTTCAGCCGGTAGTACACCTCGTCCTGCAGGTCGTTGCGCCGGACCTTCCCGGTCCGGAACGCGATCTCCGAGGCGAGGCGCGCGCCCCGGTTGCAGGCTCGCAGCGTCGCCGCCATCGCATCCGCGTCACACGCGGACCGGGGCAGCAGCTTCACCTGTGCCACGATCTTCACACCGAGGACACTAGTAGACCCAAACGGGCCAGCGCAAAACCATGCCCGCACCCCACTGCACGGCGGTCCGCCTGGCGGCGAAACGCCTCAACCTGCCCTGCCGCGCTGGCAATCCACTTCCTCCCTGGCCTGAAGGCCAGGGCCTCCTTGGAGGTAATCCTGTGAACCTCACCCAGGAACACCTGAGCGTCGTACTCGCCGAGCGGGTCCGCGCCGCCCGCCCCGACCTGGGCGAACGCTTCGACCTCCGCTCCCCGGACGGGCTGCTCGCGGCCCGCGCGGAGATCACCGGAGCCAGGGAGGGAGCCGGGGAAGGAGCCGGGGAAGGAGCCGGGGAGGCGGGTGGGGAGGCGGGTGTGGTCGCCGTGGCGGTCCTCCCCCGCTTCGACCTCTCCTCCTGGATCCGCACCACCTGCGCCTTCGCGCACGGCCTGGACCAGCCGACCGCCACCGCCTGGCGGACCTCCTTCACCAAGACCGTCTTCCTGGCCGGGAACCCACGCAACCTGCTGGGACGCTTCCCCTTTGACCACGTGGCCGAGGACAGCTCGACCGCCTGGCTCGCCCCGGCACCCGCCGCCGCCTCCCGGACGCTGCGCCGGCTGCTCAAACTCTTCGACGGACCAGGAGAGTTGGCCACCCGCCCACCGGAGCGGATCGTCCTGCCGGGCGCGGTGGGTCAGCGCTCGCCCGTCCGCCGGGAGCTGCACCTGGCGACGGCCGGGGTGAGCGTCTCCGCCGTGCTGGTGCACCTCACCCACCTGCTGGTGGAGTCCGTGCTCGACGGCCTGATAGCCCCCGGCGACACCGTGACCACACGCCAGCGCCCCTACCTGGAAGCCGGAGCGGAACCGTTCGCGGCCCTGCGGATCAGCGCGGCCGGGGTCGGCCGGCCGACCCGCCTGCGCGCGTACGCCGGACTCACCGAAGAGGGCTAGCGGCCGCCCGGGCACGGGCCCGGAGACCCTGGCCACGGGCCCGTCCGGGCGGCCTCTTACTATCAGTCCGCACTCTTCGGCGGACGCTGATGGAGTCGTGCATCGAGGAGGAACGTTCATGGACGCCCGGAAGATCGGCACTGTCGCCGCCACGGCAGTGGCCCTGGTGGCTGCCCGCGACCTCATCCAGAAGAGGCACGCACTGCTCCGGAACTTCCCGGTGATCGGGCACGCCCGGTACCTGCTGGAGACGATCGGGCCGGAGCTGCGGCAGTACATCGTGACCTCCAACGAGGAGGAGCGCCCGTTCAGTCGTGACCAGCGCACCTGGATCTATGCGTCGGCGAAGGAGGAGAACAACTACTTCGGCTTCGGCACCGAGGTCGACGTCGAGCATGTGCAGGGGCACGCCTACCTGAAGCAGCGCACGTTCGCCGGCGCGCTGCCCGACGCGCACGACCCGCAGGCCCCGCTGCCCTCGGCCAAGGTGCTGGGCGGGCCGCGCGGGCGGGCCAAGGCGTTCCGGCCGGCGAGCGTGGTGAACATCTCGGCGATGAGCTTCGGCTCGCTCTCCGGCGCGGCGATCACGGCGCTCAACAAGGGCGCGGCGCTGGCGGGCACGATGCACAACACGGGCGAGGGTGGCCTGTCGCCGTACCACCGCAACGGCGGTGACCTCATCCTCCAGATCGGTACGTCGTACTTCGGCTGCCGCAACGAGGACGGCAGCTTCAGCCTCGACAAGCTCAAGGACGTCGTCGCCGGCGCCCCGGTCAAGGCGATAGAGATCAAGCTCTCCCAGGGCGCCAAGCCCGGGCTGGGCGGGATGCTGCCGGGCGCGAAGGTGACCGAGGAGATCGCCGCGATCCGCGGCATCCCGGTCGGCAAGGACTGCGCCTCCCCGTCGCGGCACACCGCGTTCAGCGACGTCGACTCGATGCTCGACTTCGTCGAGCTGCTGGCCGCCGAGACCGGCCTGCCGGTCGGGGTCAAGAGCGCGGTGGGCGAGATGGACTTCTGGCAGGAGCTGGCCACGCTGATGGCGCGTGGCGACCGCGGTGTCGACTTCGTGACCATCGACGGCGGTGAGGGCGGCACCGGGGCGGCGCCGCGGATGTTCGCCGACTCGGTGGCGCTGCCGTTCCGGATGGGCTTCTCCCGGGTCTACGGCACCTTCGCCGAGCTGGGACTGACCGACGACCTGACCTTCATCGCCTCCGGCAAGCTCGGCCTGCCCGAGAACGCCGCGGTCGCCTTCGCCCTCGGTGCCGACATGATCAACGTGGCCCGTGAGGCGATGCTGTCGATCGGCTGCATCCAGTCGCAGAAGTGCCACACCGACAAGTGCCCCACCGGCATTGCCACCCAGAACCCCTGGCTGGCCCGCGGCCTCGACCCGGCCTCGAAGTCCACCCGGGCCGCCGTCTACCTGCGCACCCTGCGCAAGGAGCTGATCAAGGTCTCGTCGGCCCTCGGCGTCGCCCACCCGGCACTCATCACGGCCAACGACATCGAGATCATGAACGGCGACTACGAGGCCCGCACCCTGGCCGGCGTGTACGGCTACAAGGAGGGCTGGGGCGAGCTCGGCCCGCACCTCGCCGCTGAGATCACCGCGCTGCTCACCACCAAGCCGGCCGTCTGAGGCTCTCCCCGAGCTGCCGTCCCGCCGTCCCGCCGTCCTGCCGTCCCCCCACGAACAGTCCATGCCGACAGTCCATGCCGAGGCGATCACACCATGACTGAAGAAGTCCGATTCAAGAGCGTCGTCGGCCCCGAACTGGCCGGGTCGATCGACCTGCCGGAAGGCGAGATCCGGGGCTGGGGCATCTTCGTCCACGGATTCACCCTCGGCAAGAACTCGCCGGCCGCCTCGCGCGTCAGCAAGCAGCTGGCCCGTGAGGGGATCGGCATGCTGCGCTACGACAACCTCGGGATCGGGGACTCCGACGGCGACTGGGGGGACGGCTCCTTCACCATCAAGGTCCAGGACACCGTCCGTGCGGCAGCGCTGATGGCAGAGCGGGGGACTCCGGCGGACCTGCTGGTGGGGCACTCGTGGGGAGGCGCCGCCGCCATCGCCGCGGCGGCCGAGGCGACCGGCGTCCGCGCGGTCGCCACGATCGGAGCACCGGCCGACCCCAGCCACGTCGAGCGACAGTACGACGCGGTCATCGATCGCGTCCTCAGCGAAGGCTCGCACGAGTGGTTCGTCGGCGGGCGGACCCTGGTCCTCAAGCGGGCCTTCGTCGACGACGTCCGCCAGGCTCGCCTACGGGACCGGATACGCGAGTTGCACCTGCCGCTGCTCGTCATGCACTCGCCCACCGACACCACCGTCGACATCGCCAACGCCGGGGAGATCTTCCGCGAGGCGCAGCACCCGCGAAGCTTCGTCTCTCTCGAAGGAGCGGACCATCTCCTGACCGCACGAGGACAGGCGCAGCGAGCCGCCCACATCATCAGCGCCTGGGCCGACCAGTACATCCACGGGGCCCGGTCCGCAGCAAAGGACGTCTGACGGTCACCGCCCCACCTCCGCCTCGGACGCCGCCCCGCCCTCCGTCCCCGACCGATGGTCATCCGGCGGTCTCCGCCAGCACGATCTGGACGAGATAGGGAAGGACCGCGACCGCCTGGGGGTCGTGGTCGAGCAACACCGCGACCGGTGCCCGGCCGTGGGCCCGTAGCGCCTGGACCGGGCGCGCCCGGTGGGGCGGGCCGAGGGGAGCCCGCGGTGCGGCCGGTCGCAGCTCCTGCCCGACGCCGATCGCCGCGACCCGTGACGTCTGTGCCAGCAGCGCCTCGCAGTGCTGCGCCACCCCGGTCTCCACGGCGGAGATCCAGGTGAGCCCGGCGGCCGCACCCACCGGCGGACGGAACGGGGGACGGGGAAGCGGCGGCGCGCCGAAGGCGTCCTCGCGAGGTATCCGGCGCAGGGAGCCGGTGGCCAGGTCCAGCCCCCAGACCCAGGACCGCTCCTCGGACAAGCTCGCCGGGGCCGGCCGGTGGGCCGCCAGCGCGCCGTAGGCGGCGAGAGCCGCGAGAACGGCGTCCGTGCGATCCTCACCGGGGCCTTGCCCGCCGCGCACGGCGACGGCACCGAGCACCGCGCCCAACAGGCCGGTGTGGCATTGGGCCACCCCGTCCGCCCGGGCGAGGAACTGCCCGGCGTCCACCGCCTCCCCGCCAATGCGCTGCAGGAAGGCTGCCCGCGCCTGCGCCTGGGTGATCCCCTGCCGACTGCCGCCGCGCGGGTCCGCGGCGGAGGCGTCCGATCGCAGCTCCATGGCCGTCCCTCCTTCGGGCTCCCCCCGTCGGTGAGCCTCTTGGTCCATGGAACACGAACCGGATATCCGCCGGATCACCCCGCGATATAAGCAGCTTCCTGGGAGCTCTGGGAGCTGTCCCGGATGACGAGGGTGCAGCACTTCGCGCTGCCACCGCCCTTCAGCAGCTCGGACAGGTCCGTGCCGATCGGTCGGAAGCCGCGCTCACGCAGCTGCCCCATCACACCGGTGGCGGCTTCCGGCAGGATGACGTGGAGGCCGTCGCTGACCGCGTTCAGGCCGAACACCTCGGCGTCCGCCTCGCTGACCAGGATGGCGTCCGGGAAGAGCCGGCGCAGGACCGCCTGGCTCCCGGCGGAGAAGGCCTCCGGGTAGTACATGATCTCGTCGCCGTCGAGCACGGTCAGGGCCGTGTCGAGGTGGTAGAACCGCGGGTCCACGAGCTCCAGACTGATCACCGGCTGCCCGAAGAACTCCTGGGCCTCCGCGTGCGCCTCGGGAGTGCTGCGGAACCCGGTCCCAGCCAGCAGCCAGCCGGCGGTGGCGAGGAAGTCGCCCTCGCCCTCGTTCACATGGACCGGGTCGCACAACTCCTGGTACCCCCGTGCCCGGAACCATTCCAGATAGGCGGGGCCCTCGGCGGCACGCTCCGCGTTGCGGAACCGGACCCCGAGCACTCTGCCGTCCACCACCGTCGCGCCGTTCGCCGCGTAGACCATGTCGGGGTAGCCGGGCAGCGGGTCGATCAGCTCCACCTGGTGGCCCAGCGACCGGTGGAGCGTGAGGAGTTGTTCCCACTGGGCGACGGCGAGGTCGGTGTCCACCGGCTTGGCGGGATCCATCCACGGGTTGATCGAGTACGTCACCTCGAAGTAGGTGGGGCGGCACATCAGGTACCGGCGGGGGCGGGCGGTGCGGACCTGCGGGAACTCGGTCATGGCAGGGCTCCTTCGACGGGGTAGGGCATGCGGCATGGCGCAGCGGCGTCACCCGGTCCTGACGCGCGGGCACAGGTGGGGTGAGGTGAGGTGGAGTCCTCGGCATCGGCAGCCGGGCCGCTCGCGGAGGTTGCTGGCTGAGAATGTGTGTCGGCGCGGAATCACACGCAGGTGGCGGGGCGTCGGCAGAACCGCCCGGACCGGGAAGCGGGATCCACGTACTCGGAATCCTCGGGCACATCAGCGGCCCGAGCATGGCACATCCGGACGCCTGCGGGAAGACCGCGAATCTGCTTCTTCCGTGCTTGTTGTGGATATTCCCGCCGAGGTTGCCGGTGCACTACATTGTCAGGGTTGGGGGTGCCGAAGGACTGCGCTGCAGCTCAAGTGGCTTGCCGTGCAACTGATTCGGGCCGGGGAGGACCATCTCCTGACGGCCCGTTCGATCGGCTGCCGTTCGCGTCCCGACGCCGCCGTTCCCGCAGGCGTCCAGGTCCAGGTCTCGTGGTCACAGTTGCTGGGGGGAAGGGAACATGGTGGAGGAGATCAGATTCTCCGTGCTCGGGGCCCTGCGCATCCATCGGGGCGAGACCGTTCTGGTGTCCCGGTCGCCACAGCTGCAGGCTCTGCTGGTGGCCCTGCTGCTCCGCCCCGGACGATCGGCCTCGGCGCACGAACTCATCACGGCGATCTGGGGCGACTCCTCCCCGGATTCCGCGCTGGCGAGCCTGCGCACGTACGCGTGGCGCCTGCGCCAGACCCTGGAGGTCGACCGTACCGACCCCCGGTTACTCATTTCACTGCACGACGGATACCAGTTGGTGATTCCGCCGGACTCGGTGGACGCGAACTACGCGGAGAAGCTGGCCGCTGACGCCGCACGCGCCCGTTCACAGGGCCGGGACGACGACTGCAGCCGCCTGCTGGGCGAGGCCCTGGGACTGTGGCAGGGCGAGCCCCTGTCGGGTGTTCCGGGACCCTACGCGGACCAGCAGCGTTCACGGCTCAACGAACTTCGGCGAGGTCTGCTGGAAGAGCGTTTCGACCACAATCTCCGCTTGGGGCGGAACTCGGCCGTCATCCCCGAGCTCACCGCGTTCATAGCCGAACACCCGCTGCAGGAAAGACCCTACGGCTTCCTGATGCGGGCGCTGTACTCCTCCGGCCGCCAGGCCGACGCGCTGGCGGTGTTCACCCGGGCCCGGCACGTCCTGGCCGAGGAACTGGGCGTCGATCCCGGGCCGGAGTTGAGTGCGCTCCATGCCCGCATCCTGGCCGGCGACCCGCTGCTCAGCGCCGCCCCGCAGGAGCAGGCCCAGCGGATCCAGCAGGGACCGGAGCCTGTCTCCGCACCGCAGGAAGCCCATCCGGACGAACAGTCCGCACCGGTCGGAGCGGTCGGAGCGGACGCGGAGGAACCGCCCGGCAGCGGCGGCAGACCCCATCCGGTCTCCAGACCCGCCCAACTTCCGGCGGACACAGCCGATTTCACCGGGCGCGCAGCCGAGGTGGTCGACCTGTGCCGGGTGCTGACCAGCACCACCAGGACCTCGCTGCCCGTGGTGTCCGTCGCGGGCATGGGCGGCATCGGGAAGACCACGCTGGCCCTGCGGGTCGCCCATCTGGCCAAGCCGCAGTTCACCGATGGACAGCTGTACGCCGATCTGGGCGGCAACGGGCTGGAGCCCGCCGAGCCGAGGACGGTCCTGGGCAGTCTGCTGACGACGCTGGGGGTTCCGGGACACGCCCTCCCCAATGCGACCGAGGATCGCGCGCGCCTCTTCCGCTCCCTGCTCGACGGGCGGCGCATCCTGCTCCTGCTCGACAACGCCCGGGATCCGGCGCAGGTCAGACCGCTGCTACCGGGCTCGGCCGACTGTGCGGTGATCGTCACCAGCCGAGCCCGGCTCGCGGGACTGCCCACCTCCGCCCAGGCCGATCTGGCCGTCTTCACGACCGACGAGGCCATCGCCCTGCTGCGCTCGATCGTCGGCGGGGAGCGGGCCACCGACGAGCAGGCCGCCACCGAACTGGTGACCGCCTGCGGGCATCTTCCGCTGGCCGTCCGGATCGTGGCCGCGCGACTGGCCGCGCGCCCGCAGTGGCAGGTCGAGACGATGACCCGCCGGCTTGCCGACCAGCGCCGTCGCATCGGTGAACTGCGGGCCGGGGACCTGGCGGTGGCCGCGGCCTTCGAACTGGGCTACCGCCAACTGACGGACGGTCAGGCCAGGGCGTTCCGACTGCTCGCGCCCACGGCCCGGACCGGTGTCGGACTGGCTGCCGCCGCGGCGGCCCTCGATCTCGCCGAGGAGGATGCCGAGGACCTGCTGGAAGCACTGGTGGACGCCGCCATGCTGGAGGCGCCGCTGCCCGGCCGGTACCGGTTCCACGATCTGGTCCGCTCCTTCGCGCTGCAGCTCCCGGCTCCCCCGCCCTCCGAGGACGACGACGAGCGCGGTGCGGCGCTGGCCCGGATGCTCGACCACCTGCTCGCCGGAGGATCCGCCGCCTTCCGGCGCATGGTTCCGGGCGACCCGGTCGGCGTCTTCCTGGTCCGCAGCCCCGCTGCGGGTCCGCAGCTCGGCTCTCTGTCAGAGGCACGTGCCTGGGTGGCCACCGAGTTCGACTGCATCACCAATGCGGTGACCCTGGCCACCCAGAGCCCGCCCGGGCCCGAAGGCCGACTGCTGCGCACGGCGACCGACCTGCTGGTCTCCCTGAGTCCGTACGGCAAGGGCATTCCCTACGGCCAACTGGCCGAGGCTGCCCGGACGGTGGCGGAGACGGCGGCCCTGCGGGGCGACGACCGGGCCGAAGGCCGGGCCCGGTTCGTCTGCGGTAACGCCGCTCTGCAGAACACTCAGCTGGCGGAGGCCGAACTGCATATCCGGCTGGCGACCGAGGCCTGCCTGCGCGCGGACGACCGGGTCATCCTCCAGCAGACCCTCAACGACCAGGGTCTGATCGCCCAGCTCCAGCAGAACTACTCCGACGCTGTCCGCTACTACGACCAGGGGACGCTGCTCGCCAGGGAGTTGGGCCACCACTCCGGCGAACTGACCACCGTCCTCAACGCCGCGCAGGCCCGCCTTCGCAGCGGGAGGACCCAGGAGGCACTGCTGGCCTGCGACGAAGCCCTGGCCGCACTGCGGGCGGTCGCGGACCAGCACGGCATCGCCTACGCGCACTATGTCCGCGGCCTGGCCCTGCACGAGTTGGAGCGCTACGACGACGCTGCCGCAAGCTACTTGAGCTGTCTGGCGCTCTGCGAGGCCGAGGGCATCCGGGGCCAGGAGGCGCAGGCGAGGCTCCGCCTCGCGGACACCTTGCGGAGGACGGGCAAGTCGGTCGAGGCACTGTCGCAGGCTCAGCAGGCACTGGCCCGCTGCGAGGAGCTGGGCGCGGAACGCGACCGCGGGCACGCACTGGTCGTGCTCAGCCATGTCCTCGCCGAATTGGGCGAGCTCCAGTCCGCGCTGGCCCGGGCGGTGCAGGCACGCGCCGTGTTCACCGGGCTGGGGCTCCCGGACGCCGTTCAGGCGGGGAACCTGGTCGCCGACCTCGAACTGGCTCTGGAGCCGGCGAGCGACTGAATCGAAGGTACCTCTGCGGTACCCGCGCCGGCCTCAGCCCTTGCTGTTCCACTCATCGGGGTTGACCGGCGTCGGAGTCGGCGAGGGGACCGCCACCGGGACCGACCCGTCAGCCTGCACGCTCACCGACCGGCCCGGCGTCGGGGCGCCGAGGTGAACCGGGGCCGCCGAGACCGCGAGAGCCAGGGCGGAGGCGCACCCGGCCGCAGCCACGGTCGCACCAGCACGCAGCACCAGTGACTGTATCGATCGCTTCATCAGAGTGTCCGTTCACTCGGGGGGCTGGGTTCGAGTAACAGTCTTCTCGCGCTCGATCTCACGGTGATACACGCCCGATCGCCGACCCCTCTCCCGCTCCGCCCGGCGCGCCCAGGGCTTGGCGATCCCGCGTATATCGGCGGTGTGGAACATCGTCATCACGACGAACCGAACCGGTGGCCGCAGGGCCCCCGGCCGGGATGCAGCGATCGGGCAGGGGTGAACGGCTCCTCGGCCGACATCAGCGACCCCACCCGAACACGGGCTGCCTCCCAGGTCATCGTCACCGCACCCGCCTGCTCTTGGGAGAGGAACGAAAAGCAATGAGCGACGAGACCGAGGACCTTCAGACCTACCTGGTGGTCGTCAACCACGAGGAGCAGTACTCCGTGTGGCGCGCAGACCGCGAGCTGCCCAACGGCTGGGACGCCATCGGATCGCCGGCCGCCAGGGCCGAGTGCCTCGCCCGCATCGAGGAGCTGTGGACGGACATGCGTCCGCTCAGCGTCCGCTGACCCGCTCACCGCTCCGCACGATCCGCGTACCGCACCCGGGCCGGGCCGCTCAGAACGGCGGCCCCGCCCCGGGTGGTCGGAGAAAGCCCTCGGCCCTATCGATGTTCGGAAGGTGACATGCCTGCATCAAGCTTGGAGTCGGACAGCTCCGTGGACGAATCCCCGGACGAATCCCCCCGCACTGCCCGCGCTCCGTACGAGTTCGACCTCCTGGCTCTCGCGCAGGGAACCACCGTGTCCAGGCCGCCGACCACCCTCGTCTCCATGTTCGAGGAGCAGGCCGCCCGCACCCCGCACGCCCCGGCCGCGGTCTGCGGAACGACCACCAGCTCGTATGCGGAGCTCAACGCCCGGGCGAACCGGCTCGCACGGCTGCTGGCCGCCTGCGGCATCGGCCCCGAGGACCGGGTCGCGGTGCTGCTGCCCCGCAACCACGACCTGCTCACCGCACTGCTGGCCGTCCTCAAGTGCGGTGCGGCCTATGTCCCGCTCGACCCCGGGCACCTGGCCCAGCGGATCGACCTGATCCTCGACGACACCCGGCCGGCCTGCCTGATCACCGAAACCGGGACGTCCCGGGGTCGTGCCTGGGACCGGCCGGTCCTTCACCTGGACACCCCCGAGCACCTCACGGCCTGCGCCGCCCAGTCACCCGACGATCTCACCGACACCGACCGGGTCGCACCGCTGTCCCCGCAGCACCCGGCCTACCTCATCTACACCTCCGGCTCGACCGGGACGCCCAAGGGTGTGGTCGTCGAGCACCACGCCGCGGCCGGCTATCTCCAGTGGACCGTCCACCTCAACCCGGACCTCTCGGGGAGCGTGCCGTTCCACGGCTCGGTCTCCTTCGACGGCACCGCGACCGCCCTCTTCGGGCCACTGGTCTCCGGCGGGCTGATCCTCCTCGCCGATCTGGACAACGACCCGCAGACCCGCGCCAACCTGCTGGAGCACCCGCCGTCCTTCCTCAAGGGCACGCCCAGCCTCCTCCCCCAACTGATGGACCTCGGAGCCGAGTTCGCACCGAGCGGGGTGCTCATGCTCGGTGGCGAGCAGCTGACCGCGCAGGCCCTGGCCGGCTGGCGGTCCCGGTACCCCGACGCGGCCGTGGTCAACAGCTACGGGCCCAGCGAGGTGGTGGTCGCCTGCACGCAGTACCGCGTGGAGCCCGGCAGCCCGCTCCCGGCCGGCCCGCTGCCGATCGGGCGCCCGGCCTGGGACACCGGCATCCACCTGCTGGACGGCGACCTGCGACCCGTCGAGCCGGGCGCGGTGGGCGAACTGTACGTCGGCGGGCCGGGCCTGGCCCGCGGGTACTGGAACCGCCCCGGCCCCACGGCCGCCGCCTTCGTCCCGGACCCGGACGGAGCCCCCGGGTCACGGATGTACCGCACCGGTGACCTCGCACGCTGGAACGCCGACGGCCAGCTCGAGTTCCTGGCCCGCGCGGACGGGCAGCTCAACCTGCGCGGCTACCGCATCGAACCGGGCGAGGTGGAGGCGGCTCTGCGCCGTGACCCGGCAGTCGCCCAGGCCGTCGTGACGGTCCGCGAGGACCGCGAGGGCGACCGGCGTCTGATCGGCTACGTGGTCGCGGAGCACGACGCGCACCTCGACACGGCGGCACTGTGCGAACTCGTCGCCACCCTGCTTCCCCCCTACATGGTCCCCAGCACCGTCGTCGTCCTCGATCGCCTGCCGCTGAACAGCAGCGGCAAGATCGACCGCGGCGCACTGCCGGCCCCCGAGTACCGGACGACCGGGAGCGGGGGCGACGTCCGCACCCCGGTCCAGGAAGTCCTGTGCCATCTCTACGCCGATGTGCTCGGCGTCACCGAGGTCGGCCTCGACGACGACTTCTTCGGCCTCGGCGGCCACTCCCTGCTCGCGTTCAGACTCATCGGCCTGGTGCGGTCCACCCTCCACGCGGAGATCGACCTGCGGACGCTCACCACCGCCCCCACGGTGCGACTGCTGGCGCCGCGGCTGCTCCGCAGCACCCGGTCTCGGCCACCGCTCGCCGCCGCGCCCCGCCCGGCGGTGCTCCCGCTGTCCCCCGCCCAGCAACGGCTCTGGTTCCTCGACCAGTTGGAGGGACCCAGCGCGGTGTACAACCTGCCGTTCCAGCTGTCCCTACCGGGTCCCGTGGATCCTGCCGTGCTGCGGCGGGCACTCCAGGACGTGACCACCCGGCACGAGAGTCTGCGCACGGTGTTCCTCCCCGGACCCGACGCGGGCCCGCCCCGCCAGTCCGTGCTGCCCGACTCCACCGTCCCCGCGCTCTCGGTGGTCTCGGACGGCGGCCTCGCCGCCGCGCTGGACCAGGCATCGGCCCATGTGTTCGACCTGGCCGCCGAGCCGCCGCTGCGCGCCTGGATGTTCCCGTCCGACGAACCGGACAGCACGACCGTCCTGCTGCTCGCGCATCACATCGCGGTCGACGGCTGGTCGAAGGCACCCCTGGCGCGTGACCTGATGACCGCCTACCAGGCCCGCAGCCGCGGACTCGTCCCGCAGTTCGACGTCCTTCCGGTGCAGTACGCGGACTACACGCTGTGGCAGCAGGAGCTCCTGGGCGAGCTCGCGGACCCGGCCAGCCTGCGCTCCGAGCAGGCCGGCTACTGGCGCGCCGCGCTGGACGGGATACCCAGCGCCATCGAGCTGCCCACCGACCACGCCAGGCCATCGGTGCCGGGTCACGCCGGCGGCCGCGTCAGCCTGGCGATCGACCCCCAACTGCACGCCCGGGCGGCCGAGTTCGCCCGCACCCACCGGGCCACCACATTCATGGTGCTGCACGCGCTGATCGCCGCCCTGCTGACCAGGCTCGGGGCCGGCACCGACATCCCCATCGGCACACCTGTCGCCGGCCGCACCGAGGAGGGCCTCGCCGACCTGGTCGGCTGCTTCGTCAACACCCTTGTGCTGCGCACCGACGCCCAGGGCGACCCGAGTTTCACCGAGCTGCTGCGCAGGGTGCGGGAGACCGACCTGGCCGCCTACTCACACCAGGACCTGCCGTTCGAGGAGGTCGTCGAGGCCGTCAATCCGGACCGCTCACCGGCGCACCACCCGCTCTTCCAGATCATGCTGGCCTTCAACAACACCGACACCGCGTCCCTCCCGGACAGTCGCTCCGACACGGCGCCGCTGGACCTCCGCGGCGCGATGTTCGACCTCACCTTCTCCCTGAGCGAGCACTTCTCGGCGACCGGTGCACCGGAAGGCCTGTCCGGCGTCCTGCAGTACTCCAGCGAGCTCTTCACCCCGGACACGGTCGAGCTCATCGGCGCCCGGCTGCTACGGCTGCTGGGCTCGGCGCTGGACAGTCCCGACTCGCCTGTCAGCGACCTGGACATCTTCGTCCCCGGCGAGCTCGCCGTGCTGCACGACCTCCCCGGGAAGGCGGGCCTCGACGGCGCCACCGACGGGCCGCTGTCGGTGCTGGAGGGGTTCGGGGCGCAGGTGGCACGCGATCCGGGCGCGGTGGCCGTGGTCTGCGGAGCGCAGCAGCTCAGCTACCAGGACCTGGCCGACCGGTCCGACGCACTGGCCGAGGCACTGCGTACCGCCGGGGTCGGCCCCGAGTCCCGGGTCGGCGTCTGCCTGGAGCGCGGCCCATGGCTGCCCATCGCGCTGCTGGGCATCTGGAAGGCCGGCGGCGCCTACGTCCCGCTCGACCCCGAATACCCGCACGCCCGCCTCACCTACATGGCCCAGGACGCAGCCCTCAGCTGCATCGTGACCCAGCACAAGCTCGCCGACCTGGCCACCTCCCTGCACACCGCACCGGTCCTGGTCGAGGACCTCCCCCGCACGGCGTCCCGCAGGACCGACCCGCACCTGCCGGCCGGGAACGCGCTCGCCTATGTGATCTACACCTCCGGCTCGACCGGACAGCCCAAGGGCGTCGGCATCGACCACGGCAGCCTGATCCGATTCTTCGCGGGCATGGAGCAGTCCTGCCCGTTGGGCCGGAACGACACCATCGCCGCGCTCACCAGCATCTCCTTCGACATCTCGACCGTCGAACTGCTGCTGCCACTCGTCCTCGGCAGCCGCATCGTCGTGATCACCAAGGAGCAGTCCCTGGACGCCCGTGAGCTCGCCGACCTCGTCAGGGATCACGGTGTCACCGTCCTGCAGGCCACGCCCACGTCCTGGCGCATGCTGGTCGAAGCGGGCGGCGACTGGGGGAGCCTGACCCACGCGATGTCCGGCGGTGAGCCCCTCAGCACCGAGCTGGCCGCCAAGCTGCTCGACCGCGGTCTGCGGGTCTGGAACCTGTACGGGCCCACCGAGGCCACGGTCTGGTCCTCGCTCGCGGAGATCACGGCAGCGGCCGATGCCGCGACGGTGGGCCGCACGATCGGCGGGGCACGCCACTACGTCCTCGACCCGCTCGGCCGGCCGGTACCGGTCGGTGTGACGGGTGAGCTCCACATCGGCGGCGACATCGTCGCCCGCGGCTACCACAACCGCCCTGCCCAGAGCGCGGAGCGCTTCGTCCCCGACCCGCTGGGACCTCCGGGATCCAGGATGTACCGCACCGGTGACCGGGTCCGCTGGCTCACCGACGGCAATCTGCAGTGCCTCGGCCGCCTCGACAGCCAGGTCAAGATCCGGGGCTTCCGGATCGAACCGGGCGAGATCGAATCCGTGCTCGGCAGCTGTCCCGGCGTCGACTTCGCCGCGGTGGTGGTGCGGGCGGACCCCGCCGGCGGGCAGCGCCTCATCGGATACGTCCTCCCCCAGTCGCCCGGCTCGGTGACCACGGTGGAGCTGCGCGCCTGGTGCGCACGCCAGTTGCCAGCCCACATGGTGCCCGCACGCCTGCTGCTGATCGACTCCGTCCCCCTGACACCTGGCGGAAAGCTCGACCGCCAGGGGTTCCCCGACCCCGACAGCGCTCCCGAGGCTCCGGATACCGGGCACGAACCCCCGACGAACGAAGTCGAACGGACCCTGGCCGGCATCTGGGCCCGCCTGCTCGGGCTGCGGAACCCCGGTATCCGGGACAACTTCTTCGAAAGCGGTGGGCACTCGCTCCTCGCCACCCAGCTGATCTCCCAGATCCGGGTGGAGTTCCAGGTCGACCTCCCGCTGCGGGAGTTCTTCCAGGCTCCCACCATCGCCGATCTGGCCACAGCTGTCGAAGACCTGATCACCGCTCAGATGTCCGACCTGACCGAGGAAGAACTCCGAGACATGCTCGCCGAAATGGATGCGTCGTGAACGTGAACGAGAACACGCCCGCCACGGCGGACGCCCTGCGCAGGGAACTCATCGCCAAGCGGCTGGCCGGCCGGAAGACCGCGGTCGCCGGCGGTGCGGTCGGTGGGCGGATGGTGCCGGTGGAGCGGGGCGGGGCGCTGCCGGTCTCGTTCGCGCAGGAGCGGCTCTGGCTGCTCGACCGCCTCTCCGCGAGCGGCGACGAGTACATCCTCAAGTACGTGTGGCGGGTGCGCGGTCCGCTGGACCCGGTGGCCTGGCAGCACGCCCTGGACGACGTCGTCGCCCGCCACGAAGTCCTGCGCACCGCCCTGACCGAAGTCGACGGACGCCCCGTCCAGCACATCGCCGACCACGCCACCGTCCCCCTCCAGTGGACCGACCTCACCAGCACCCCCGCCGACCACCGCCTCGACCACGCCCGCAGCCTGGCCACCACCTTCTCCACCCAGCCCTTCGACCTCGCGGCCGCACCCCTGCTGCGCTCCGCCGCCTGGACCCTGGACACCGACGACCACCTCGTCGTCGTCACCTTCCACCACGTCGCCTCCGACGGCTGGTCCGCCAAGATCTTCACCGACGAACTCACCGCAAGCTACGAAGCACGCACCACCACCGGCACCACCGCCACCCTGCCGCAACTCCCCATCCAGTACGCCGACTTCGCCAGCTGGCAACGCAACCACCTCACCGGCCAGGTGCTGGACGACCAACTCAGCTACTGGCGCACCGCCCTGGCCGACCTGCCCGTCCTCGACCTGCCCACCGACCGACCCCGCCCCGCCACCCGCACCGGCCGCGGCGGCACCATCACCTACACCCTCCCCACCACCCTGATCACCCAACTCGAAGCCCTCGCCCGCACCCACCAGGCCACCACCTTCATGGTCCTGCTCGCCGCCTACCAGACCGTCCTCGCCCGCTGGTCCGGACAGCACGACATCGCCATCGGCACCCCCATCGCCGGCCGCAACCGCGCCGAAATCGAAGGCCTCATCGGCTTCTTCGTCAACACCCTCGTCACCCGCGCCGACCTCACCGACAACCCCACCTTCGAAACCCACCTCACCCGCGTCCGCAACAACGTCCTCGGCGCCTTCGACCACCAAGACCTCCCCTTCGAACGCCTCGTCGAAGACCTCAAACCCGAACGCGACCCCAGTCGCAACCCCCTCTTCCAGGCTTGGTTCGTCACCCAGAACTTCGAGCAGGCCGAGGCGCACCACGGCTCCATCCAGCTGTCGCCGATGAGCCTCGACACCGGCGACCCCTCCTCGCCCTTCGACATCTCGCTGATCACGCGACCCGTCGAAGGCGGGATGAAGTTCCACTTCACCTACGCCAGGGATCTGTTCGACGCCGACTCCGTCGAGCGTCTGGCGAGCCACCTGCGCCGGCTGCTCGAGGCGGTGGCGGTCACCCCTGACGTCCCGGTCGGGAGCCTGGACCTGCTGACGGACGAGGAGCGGCAGGCTCTCGCCGTCCTCAGTGCTCCGGTCGACGTGAGCGGTGAGCCGCTGTCGGTGCTGGAGGCCTTCGCGGCGCAGGTGGCACGCGATCCGGCCGCGGTGGCCGTGGTCTGCGCAGAACAGCAGCTCAGCTACCAGGAGTTGGACGACCGCTCCGACGCACTCGCCGACGCACTGCGCACCGCCGGCGTCAGCCCCGAATCCCCGGTCGGCGTCTGCCTGGAACGCGGCCCATGGCTGCCCATCGCCCTGCTCGGCATCTGGAAGGCCGGCGGCGCATACGTCCCACTCGACCCCGCCTACCCCCACGCCCGCCTCGCCTACATGGCCAAGGACGCAGCCCTCACCTGCATCATCACCCAGCACAACCTCGCCGACCAGGCCACCTCACTCCACCCCACACCCCTCCTCGTCGAAAGCCTCCCCACCACCGGCACCCACACCCCCCACCCCACCGGCCAACTCGCCTACGTCATCTACACCTCCGGCTCCACCGGACAACCCAAGGGCGTCGCCGTCGACCACCCCGCCCTCGCCCGCCACACCCACACCATCCGCCACCACTACCAACTCACCCCCCACGACCACGTCCTGCAATTCGCCTCCTCCTCCTTCGACCCCTTCCTCGAACAGCTGCTCCCGGCCCTGCTCAGCGGCGCCCAGGTGGTCATCCGGCCCAGCGATCCATGGCTGCCGACCCATATTCCGTCCGTGATCGAGCAGTACGGCATCACCGTGGCCAACTTCCCGCCGGCCTACTGGGCGGAGCTGGTGTCGGGCCTGTCGGCGGCACAGGTACCGGCGATGGCGACGCTGCGCCTGCTGATCCTCGGCGGCGAGGTCCTGCCCACCACCGCGCTCGCCGTCTGGCAGCAGCACCTGCCCGGCACCACCGTCATCAACGCCTACGGACCCACCGAGGCCACCGTGACCTCCACCGCCCACACCGTCCAGGGGGACACCCCCGGCAAGGTACCGATCGGTACCGCTCTGGGCAGCCGGCGGACCTACATCCTCGACCCGCACGGCAAACCCACCCCCCTCGGCGTCCCCGGCGAACTCTGCATCGGCGGACCCGAACTCGCCCGCGGCTACCACCACCGCCCCGCCCTCACCGCCGACCGCTTCACCCCCGACCCCTACGGCCCCCCCGGCTCACGCATCTACCACACCGGCGACCGCACCCGCCGATACCCCGACGGCACCCTCCACTACCTCGGCCGCCTCGACAACCAGATCAAACTCCGCGGCTACCGCATCGAGCTCGAAGAAATCCAAACCACCCTCACCAACCACCCCCACATCACCGCAGCCATCACCACCATCCGCGAAGACCACCCCGGACACCCCCGCCTCACCACCCACTACACCACCACCAACACCACCCCCCTCACCACCACCGAACTCCGCACCTGGTGCGCCACCACCCTCCCCGACCACATGATCCCCACCACCTACATCCACCTCACCACCCTCCCCACCACCCCCACCGGCAAAATCGACCACAAAGCCCTCCCCGCACCCGCCACCGATCGCACCGACAGCGACACCGACTACACCGCCCCGCGCAACCCCACCGAGCAGACCATCGCCGACATCTGGGCCGAAGTCCTCGGCACCACCCTCATCGGCATTGACGACAACTTCTTCGAACTCGGCGGCCACTCGCTCCTCGCCACCATGGCCGTCTCCCGGATCGCCGAACAGCTCAACCGCTCGGTCGAACTGCGCACCCTCTTCGAGAAGCCCTGCATCCGCGACTTCGCCGAGCAGGTCGCCGCCGCCGGTGACGCGGTCGGTGGGCGGATGGTGCCGGTGGAGCGGGGCGGGGCGCTGCCGGTCTCGTTCGCGCAGGAGCGGCTCTGGCTGCTCGACCGCCTCTCCGCGACCCGCGACGAGTACACCCTCAGCCATGTGTGGCGGGTGCGCGGCCCGCTGGACCCGGTGGCCTGGCAGCACGCCCTGGACGACGTCGTCGCCCGCCACGAAGTCCTGCGCACCGCCCTGACCGAAGTCGACGGACGCCCCGTCCAGCACATCGCCGACCACGCCATCGTCCCCGTGCAGTGGACCGACCTCACCACCGCCCCCGCCGACCAGCGCCTCGACCACGCCCGCGACCTGGCCACCGCCTTCTCCACCCAGCCCTTCGACCTCGCGGCCGCGCCCCTGCTGCGCTCCGCCGCCTGGACCCTGGACACCGACGACCACCTCGTCGTCGTCACCTTCCACCACGTCGCCTCCGACGGCTGGTCCGCCAAGATCTTCACCGACGAACTCACCGCAAGCTACGAAGCACGCACCACCGGCACCACCGCCACCCTGCCGCAACTCCCCATCCAGTACGCCGACTTCGCCAGCTGGCAGCGCAACCACCTCACCGGCCAAGTCCTCGAAGACCAACTCACCTACTGGCGCACCGCCCTGGCCGACCTCCCCATCCTCGACCTCCCCACCGACCGACCCCGCCCCACCACCCGCACCGGCCGCGGCGGCACCATCACCTACACCCTCCCCACCACCCTGATCACCCAACTCGAAACCCTCGCCCACACCCACCAGGCCACCACCTTCATGGTCCTGCTCGCCGCCTACCAGACCGTCCTCGCCCGCTGGTCCGGACAGCACGACATCGCCATCGGCACCCCCATCGCCGGCCGCAACCGCGCCGAAATCGAAGGCCTCATCGGCTTCTTCGTCAACACCCTCGTCACCCGCGCCGACCTCACCGACAACCCCACCTTCGAAACCCACCTCACCCGCGTCCGCAACAACGTCCTCGGCGCCTTCGACCACCAAGACCTCCCCTTCGAACGCCTCGTCGAAGACCTCAAACCCGAACGCGACCTCAGCCGCAACCCCCTCTTCCAGGTGCTGTTCGACGTCAACGACCGGCCCGCCACCCAAGTGACGGCTGCCGGGGCCGAGTTCACGCCCTTCGAACTCCCGCGGGACACGGCGAAGTTCGATCTCTCGCTCTCCTTCGGCACGGGCAGGGAGGGTCGCTTCTCCATCCATGTCGAGTACGCCACCGACCTCTTCGATGAGGCGACCATCCGCCGCCTGGCCTCCCATGTCGAAAGCGTCCTGACCGAGATCGCTCACTCGCCCCGCACCCGGGTCGGCGACCTCCGGATGCTGTCCGAGGAGGAGCGATCGATCGTCGACGCCTTCAGCGCTCCGGTCGACGTGAGCGGTGAGCCGCTGTCGGTGCTGGAGGCCTTCGCGGCGCAGGTGGCACGCGATCCGGCCGCGGTGGCCGTGGTCTGCGCAGAACAGCAGCTCAGCTACCAGGAGTTGGACGACCGCTCCGACGCCCTCGCCGACGCACTGCGCGCCGCCGGCGTCGGCCCCGAATCCCCGGTCGGCGTCTGCCTGGAGCGCAGCCCATGGCTGCCCATCGCCCTGCTCGGCATCTGGAAGGCCGGCGGCGCCTACGTCCCACTCGACCCCGCCTACCCCCACGCCCGCCTCGCCTACATGGCCCAGGACGCAGCCCTCACCTGCATCATCACCCAGCACCAACTCACCGACCTCGCCACCTCACTCCACCCCACACCCCTCCTGGTCGAAAACCTCCCCACCACCGGCACCCACACCCCCCACCCCAGCGGCCAACTCGCCTACGTCATCTACACCTCCGGCTCCACCGGACAACCCAAGGGCGTCGCCGTCGACCACCCCGCCCTCGCCCGCCACACCCACACCATCCGCCACCACTACCAACTCACCCCCCACGACCACGTCCTGCAATTCGCCTCCTCCTCCTTCGACGCCTCACTCGAGCAGTTGCTCCCCGGCCTCACCGCCGGAGCCCGGGTCGTGATCCGCCCCGACCAGATGTGGACCACCGAGGAACTCTGCGAGCAGATCCACACCCACGGCATCACCGTCATGGAGCTCGTCCCCACCTACTGGGCCGAGTTCGCCGCCGGCCTCGACCACACCCCGCTCCACACCCTCGCGACCCTGCGCCTCGTGATCACCGGCGGCGAGGTCCTCCCGCCCGCTCCCACCGACGCCTGGTTCACCCACCTCCCGCACGTCCCCGTCATCAACACCTACGGCCCCACCGAAACCGCCATCGCCGCCACCGCCCACACCGTCCACCAGCGCACCGCCGACCGCATCCCGATCGGTACCGCTCTGGGCAGCCGGCGGACCTACATCCTCGACCCGCACGGCAACCCCACCCCCCTCGGCGTCCCCGGCGAACTCTGCATCGGCGGACCCGAACTCGCCCGCGGCTACCACCACCGCCCCGCCCTCACCGCCGACCGCTTCACCCCCGACCCCTACGGCCCCCCCGGCTCACGCATCTACCACACCGGCGACCGCACCCGCCGACACCCCGACGGCACCCTCCACTACCTCGGCCGCCTCGACAACCAGATCAAACTCCGCGGCTACCGCATCGAACTCGAAGAAATCCAAACCACCCTCACCAACCACCCCCACATCACCGCAGCCATCACCACCATCCGCGAAGACCACCCCGGACACCCCCACCTCACCACCCACTACACCACCACCAACACCACCCCCCTCACCACCACCGAACTCCGCACCTGGTGCGCCACCACCCTCCCCGACCACATGATCCCCACCACCTACATCCACCTCACCACCCTCCCCACCACCCCCACCGGCAAAATCGACCACACAGCCCTCCCCGCACCCACCACCGACGAGGGCGCCAAGAGCACCTCCTTCGTCGAGCCCAGCACGCCCACCGAAGACGTGATCGCCAGCATCTGGTCCGTCGCCCTGGGCATCGACCGGGTGGGCGTCGAGGACAACTTCTTCGAACTCGGCGGCCACTCGCTGCGGGCCACCGTCGTCGCCTCCCGGATACGCCAGGCGTTCGACTGCGCCGTCCAGGTCCGGCACATCTTCGAGAACCCCACCGTCTCCGCGTTGGCGGTCACCGTGGAACAGCTCCTGATCGACGAGATCGCCGCCATGAGCGGCGACGAGATCGACCTGTCGCTCCACCTCCACCTCCAGTGACCAGCCGAACGAGGATCTGACATGTCAAACATCAAGGAAGCCGCAAAGCCCCGTGCCCGCCAGGCCCTCACGCCCGCCGCGCGCGCCCTGCTGAACCAGCGCCTGCGCGGCCTGCAGCCCGCCGGCCAGGCCGCTCCGGAGATCCCGCGCCTTGCCCCGGGCGAGACCGCGGTGCCGCTCTCCAGCGCGCAGCAGCGCCTCAACTTCCTGGACCAGTTGCAGCCCGGCAGCACCGAGTACCTGATGCCCGCCGTCTGGCGGCTGTCCGGGGAGCTCGACCGCTGCGCACTGGAGCTCGCCCTCGCCGACCTGGTCCAGCGGCACCCGCAGCTGCGGACCCGCTTCCCGAGCCGCGGCGGCGTGGCCTTCCAGGAGGAACTGCCGGTCGGCGGGTCCCTGCTGGAGTGGGTGGACCTGTCCGGTGTCGCACCGGCGGCACGGGAGCAGGCCGCGACCGCGGCCACCGAAGCCGCCGCGAACCGGCCCTTCGAGCTGGCAGCCGAGGCCCCGTTCCGGGCGACCCTGGTGCGGATCGGGGCGGTGGACCACATCCTGGTCCTGGCGATGCATCACATCGTCTCCGACGCCTGGTCCCTGGGCATCATCTGCCGCGACCTGGCGGCCCTGTACGGCGCCCGCACCGAGGGCCGGCCGGCCGCGCTGCCGGAGCTGCCGATCACCTACCGCGACTACGCGGCGTGGGAGTCCGCCGCGGGCGGCAGGGCTCGGGCGGAGGCCCACCTGGACTACTGGCGCACCCGGTTGGCCGGCCTCACTCCGCTGGAACTGCCCACCGACCGACCGCGCCCGGTCGAACGCTCCCACGAGGGCGCGGTCTTCAAGCTGGCCCTCCCCTCCCGGCTGCGCCAGTCGCTGCGGCAGCTCAATGAGCGCAGCAGCTCGACGATGTTCATGACGCTGCTGGCCGCCTACCAGATCGCCCTCGGCTTCCACACCGGGCAGGAGGACATCGCGGTGGGCACAATCGTGGCCAACCGCGACCGTCCGCAGACCGAGTCCCTGGTCGGATTCTTCGTCAACACCCTGGTCATGCGGGGGGACCTGTCCGGGAACCCGACGCTGGCCGACTACCTGGAGCGGGTACGGGACGCGGCCCTGGGCGCGATGGACCACCAGGACGTCCCCTTCGAGCGCCTGGTCGAGGTGCTCAGCCCGGAGCGCGACCTCAGCCGCAACCCGCTGTTCCAGGTGCTCTTCGCCTACGAGTACGCCGACGGGGGTTCCTTCACGCTGGGCGGCGCACGCGGCGAGAGCGTGTCCGTCGGCGCGGACATCGCGAAGTTCGATCTGTCCCTGCACGCCACCGAGCAGCCGGACGGACTGGCGCTCTCGTTCGTCTACCGGCGCGACCTGTTCGACGCCGAGACGGTCGCGACCCTGGCCGACCATGTGCACCGGATCCTCGACGCGATCGTCACCCGCCCGGCGACGGCGATCGCCGCCCTGGAGCCGCTGGCCGAGGAGGAGCGCGCGTCGCTGCTGGCGCAGGCGGGGAACCCCGACCCCGCAGCGGCCGGGGCGGTGCCGCTGCTGCTGGACGCCTTCCACCAGCAGGTCCGCCTCCGCCCTGACCAGGTCGCGACGGTATGCCAGGACAGACACCTCTCCTATGCACAACTCGACGAGCGGGCCGAGCAGTTGGCGCGAGCGCTGCGCCGCCGCGGGGTGGGTCCCGAGTCCCGGGTCGGCGTCTGCGTGGGCCGCAACGAATGGCTCGCGGTCGCGGTGCTGGGGATCTGGAAGGCCGGCGGGGCCTACCTGCCCATGGACGGCTCCCACCCGGCCGAGCGCCTCGGGTTCATGGTCGACGACGCCGGGGCCACCCTGCTGCTCACCGACAGCGTCACCCACGACAAGGTCGCGGACCTGGGCGCCGAGGTCCTGGTGCTGGACGCGCCCGGCGCGCTGGACGGCTCCGGCTGCCCCTACCTGGACAGCATCCCGGGCACCGCGCTGCGGCCCGGCAACGCCGCCTACATCATCTACACCTCCGGCTCCACCGGCCGTCCGAAGGGCGTCGTGGTCACCCACCACAACGCCGCCCGCCTGTTCGCATCCTGCGAGGCCTGGTTCGACTCCGGCCCGGACGACGTCTGGTCGCTGCTGCACTCCTTCGCCTTCGACTTCTCGGTCTGGGAGCTGTGGGGGGCGTTGGCCAAGGGCGGGCGCGTGGTGATCGCCTCCAAGGACGTGGTCCGGGATCCGGATGCCGTGTTCGACCTGCTGGCCACCGAGCGCGTCACCGTCCTGAGCCAGACCCCCGCCGCCTTCCAGGGCTTGCGGGCGCAGGCCGCGCAGTCCGGGCGCTCGTTCGCCGAACTCGCCCTGCGGACCGTCGTCTTCGGCGGCGACGCGCTGAGCGCGCGGGACTTCGGCGACTGGTTCGCCGATCCCTCGCCGCACCGGCCGCAGCTGGTGAACATGTACGGGATCACCGAGACCACCGTGCACGTCACCCACCGGGTGCTGACCCGCGAGGACGCCGAGGGCGACACCCTGTCGCCGATCGGGGTGCCGCTGGCGGACCTGCGCGGATACGTGCTCGACCAGCACCAGCGGCTGGTACCGATCGGCGTCCCGGGCGAGCTGTACGTCGCCGGGGCGGGTCTGGCCCGAGGCTATCTCGGACGCCCGTCGCTGACCGCCGAGCGTTTTGTGCCCGACCCCTACGGACCGGCCGGTGGCCGGCTGTACCGGACCGGCGACCGGGTCCGGCGGCTGCCCGACGGGCAGTTGGAGTTCCTGGGCCGGGTGGACGCCCAGGTCAAGATCCGCGGATTCCGCATCGAACTGGGCGAGATCGAGGCCGCGCTGCGCGGCTTCCCCGGAGTGGTCGACGCCGCGGTCGTGGTCCGCGAGGAGCCGGGCGGCGTGCGACGGCTGGTCGGGCACATCGCCACCGGCGCCGACACCCCGGTCGGCGACAGCTCAGTCAGCGGCTCCCCGGCCAGCGACACAGTCGACACCCGCGAGCTGCGCGCCCACCTCGGCCGCGGCCTGCCCGACTACATGGTCCCGGCCCTGATCACCGAGCACCCGGCCCTGCCGCTGACCGTGAACGGCAAGGTCGACCGCAAGGCCCTGGCCCTGCTCCAGGCACGCGAGGCCGACCTCAGCGCGCGGTACACCGCGCCGCGCACACCCACCGAGGAGCTGCTGACCGGCATCTGGGGCAAGGTCCTGGGGCTCGACCGGGTCGGCGTGGACGACAACTTCTTCCGTCTGGGCGGCGACTCCATCCTGGCCCTGCGGGTGATCGGGCTGGCCCGCGAGGCCGGGCTGGCGCTGAGCATCCCGGACATCTTCCGGGCCCAGGTCCTGGCAGACCTGGCGGACGTGGCGGACCACTCGACGGCGTCCGTCGAGACGGCACCGGTGGCAGCCCTGTCCATGATCGACAGTGCCGAGGCGGCCTCGCTGCCCCCGGGCATCGAGGACGCCTATCCGCTGACGATGCTTCAGGCGGGCATGCTGCACGAGTTGCTGAGCGATCCGGAGCGCGGCGCCTACCACAACGTGACCAGCTTCAAGCTGCGCGACAGCGCCGGCTTCGACCTCGCCGCGTTCCAGGAGGCCGTGGACGTCCTGGTCGAGCGCCACGACATCCTGCGCACCTCCTTCGACCTGCTGCGCGACACCGAGCCGCTGCAACTGGTGCACCGGCAGGCCGCCCTGCCGGTGGGCTTCGCCGACCTGCGCGGCCTGTCCGCGGCCGAGCAGCGCGACGCCGCTGCCACCCATGTGCGCGAGCAGGCCGCGCTGCCCTTCGACCTGTCCGCCGCCCCGCTGGTACGGCTGTTCGTGCACCGGCTCGACGAGCAGCAGTTCCGGCTGACCATCACCGACTGCCATGTGGTGCTCGACGGCTGGAGCCTGACCTCGTTCATCGCGGACCTGATGGAGTTGCACCACCGCCGGGCGGCCGGCTTGGAGCCCGCCGCCGCGGCCAGGCCCGCGGTGCGATTCGCGGACTATGTGGCGCTGGAGCGCGAGGCGCTGGCCTCCCCCGCGTCCCGCGACTTCTGGCACGAGGCGCTGGTCGGCCTGGAGCCGGTCCACTTCGCCCCCGCCCCCGGCCCGGCCCTGATCGGCGACCAGCCGCCGCACGAGGCCGAGCGCTCCTACCGGGAGCTGGCCGAGCCGCTGGCCAAGGTCGCCGCCCTGGCCGAGGTCCCGGTGCGGACGGTCTTCCTGGCAGCCTTCTACCGGCTGATGGACCTCTTCGCCGGCGACGACCCCTACAGCATCGGCATGGTCACCAACGGCCGCCCCGAGCACGCCAACGCGGACCTGCTGCGCGGCCTGTTCCTCAACACGGTGCCGATCGGGTTCCACTCCACCGCCCGCAGCTGGGTCGACTACCTGCGCGAGACCTTCGCCGCCGAGCGCGCCCTGCTGCCGCACCGAAGGTTCCCGCTCGCCGAGATGCAGCGCTCGCTGGGCGGAGTCGCGGTCGAGGCCGTCTTCAACTTCGTGAACTTCCACCGGCTCGAGAAGAACGTGTGGGAGGACACCTTGGAGGTCGCCCGCACCAACTTCCCGCTCAGCCTGAACGCCAACCCGGGCGGCATGACCCTGGACGCCGACCCCCGCTACCTGGACGCCACCGCCTGCGAGCAGCTCGCGGACACCTACCGGAGCCTGCTGCGGGCGATGGCCGCCGAGCCCCACGGCCCGGTCACCCGGCCCGCCCTCACCGGCGCCGCACGCGAACTGGTGCTGCACCGCTGGAACGCCGCCACCACGCAGGACCGGGACCAGGACCCGTACCAGGAGGACGACGACCGGCGGCTGTTCCACGAACTGGTCCAGCAGCACGCCGAGCAGCGCCCGCAGGCCCCCGCCCTGGTCCACGGCCAGGACGTCACCGGCTACGGCGAGCTCGACCGCACCGGCGACCGGATCGCCCGGCGGCTGCGCGCGCTGGGAGTCGACACCGAGACCGTGGTCGGCATCTGCCTGGAACGGGGCCCGGACCTCGCGCGAGCGATCCTGGGTGTGCTCAAGTCCGGTGCCGCCTACCTCTGCCTGGACCCCGAATACCCCGGGGAGCGGCTCGCCTTCATGGCCGGGGACTCGGCCATGACGGTGCTGCTGACCCAGCCCGAGCTGGCCCACGCCGCCCCTGCGGTCCAGCACACGCTCATGATCGGCGCACTCACCGCGGACCCGGACCCGCAGTCCGACCCGCAGTCCGATCAGCTCCCGGCCGGCTGCCCCAAGTCCGGTGTGGGACCGGACAGCACCGCCTATGTGATCTACACCTCCGGCTCCACCGGCACGCCCAAGGGGGTGGCGGTCACCCATCGCGGGATGCTGAACCTGGTCCTGGCGCAGCAGGACGTCCTGGCTCCGACCCCGGACGACCGGGTGCTGCAGTTCGCGTCCAGCAGCTTCGACGCCTCGGTGTTCGAGATGACCTGGGCGCTGGCCAACGGCGCCGGGCTGTGCACCGCCGCACGCCAGGACCTGGCGCCCGGGGCCGACCTCACCCGCACCCTGCGCACCCAGCGGATCACCGCGGCGGTACTGCCCCCGACCGCCCTGAGCGTCATGGACCCGCAGGGACTGCCGGAGCTGCGCACCCTGATGGTCGCCGGCGAGGCCTGCCCCGCCGAGATCGTCGACACCTGGGCGCCCGGGCGGCGCTTCCTCAACGGCTACGGCCTGACCGAGACCTCCGTGTGGGTGACCGCGGCCCAGTGCCTGCCGGGCGGCGGTCGGCCCTCCATCGGCACCCCCATCCGCAACACCGAGGCCTACGTCCTGAACGCCGACCTGGAGCCCGTACCGGTCGGCGCCCCCGGCGAGCTCTGCATCGGCGGCCTCAGTCTGGCCCGCGGCTACCTGGGTCGCCCCGGGGTCACCGCGCAGCGCTTCGTCCCCGACCCCTTCAGCGGCCGCAGCGGCGCCCGGCTGTTCCGCACCGGCGACATCGTCCGCTACGCCGCCGACGGCTCGCTCGACTACGTCGGACGCCAGGACAGCCAGGTCAAGCTGCGGGGATTCCGGATCGAGCTCGGCGAGGTCGAGGACGCCCTGCTGACCCACCCCGGCGTCCAGTCGGCCGTGGCGATGGTGCGCACCGATGGAAGCGGCGACCCGCGGCTGGTCGCCTACGTGGTGCCGCAGGACCCGGGCAGCGCCCCGCAGGCCGAGGAGCTGCGCCAGTCGCTCCGTCGCCGGCTGCCGGCCCACATGGTGCCGACCGCCTACGTGGTCATCGACGCGATACCGCTCACCGCCAACCGCAAGGTCAACCGCCGGGCGCTGCCGCCCGTGCCCAGCGTCCGCGCCGAACTGGCGGACAGCTTCGTCGCCCCGCGTACCCCCGCCGAACAGGCGATGGCGCAGGTCTGGGCCGAGGTCCTGGGCGTCGAGCGGGTCGGCATCCACGACGACTTCTTCGCCCTGGGCGGCAGCTCGCTCTCCACGGTCCGGGTGGTGGCCCGGGCGCGCGCCCAGGGTCTCGCCCTGACCGTCCGTGACCTGGTCGAATCACCCACCATCGCCGGCATCGGCGCCCTGGGGACCGCCGCTGACCCGGTGGCAGGCCCGCGCTCCCGGGTGCTGCTGCGCCCGGGAGCGGGGCAGCCGCTGAACTGCGTCCACCCCACCGGCGGCAGCGTCACCTGGTACCTCCCGCTCGCCCGGGCCCTGGGCGGCGCCCGGCCGGTGCACGGCTACCAGGCCCTGGGCCTGGCCGGCGGCACCGACCCGCTCACGATCCGTGAGATCGCCGCCACCTACGTCAGCGAACTGACGGCCGACCGGGCCGACGGCCCGCACGCGATCCTCGGCTGGTCGATGGGCGCCAACATCGCCCTGGAGATGGCCACCCAACTCCTCGACGCCGGTGCCGCCGTGGCGCCGCTGATCCTGGTCGAGCCCTATCTGCCCACCCCGGACACCCACCGCCGGCTCGCCGGCTTCGCCGAGCAGCAGCGCCACGCGCTGGTCCTGCGCGACGAACTGCGCGCCGCACCCGCCGGATCCGAGGCCCGCACCGCGGCGGACGCCCGGCTGCGGACCGTCCTGCGCGACGCGGGCATGGTCGACGAGGAGGTCGACCTGGCCCAGGACGCTCCGATCGAGGTGTGGCACTCGCTGCTGCAGGCCCTGGCCGACTACCGGGCCCGCCCCTACCCCGGGCAGATCCACCTGGTCATCGGCCAGGACACCGCCGACCAGCCCCAGGACACCCCGATGCCCGACATCGGCGTCCCCTACCGCGAGTACCTGTCGGCCTGGCAGGGCCTGGCGGTCGGCGGACTCCAGGTGCACCACCTCCCTGGAGGGCACCGCACCATGCTCACCGATCCCGGCGTCGGCGCCATCGCCGCGCTGCTCGACACGCTCACCTCCGGAGGACGTCCGTGCTGACCGCCACCCGCTTCACCGAGCGCTACCTGCTGGACCCCCAGGTCAACGCCGACCCGTACCCCTATCTCAACGCGCTGCGCGAGCACCGGCCCGTCCACTGGAGCAGCATCCACCGTGCCTGGCTGGTCACCGGCTATGCGCAGATGGCCGAGGCGCTGGGCCACCCGTCCCTGTCCGCCGACCGGGTCCGACCGCTGATGGAGGCCATCCCGGCCAGCGTCCTGGACGACGAGGCCCGGCGCGCGGTCGGTCTGCTGTCGCACTGGATGGTCTTCAACGACCCGCCGCAGCACCGCAGGCTGCGCGGGGTGTTCCAGGACCAGTTCTCCGCCCGCGCCATCAACCGCTACTCGGGGCTGATCGAGAAGGCCACCACATCGCTGCTGTCCCGCCGCGCCGCGCCCGGCAGCAGCGGGGACGCCGTCGCCGAGGTGGCCAGGACCCTGCCCAGCCTGGTCTTCGCCCGCTGGCTCGGTGTTCCGCACGCTCACGCCCCTTCGTTCTGGTACTGGAACGCCCGGGTGGGCGACCTGGTGCTCGGCGCCGCCCAGGAGGAACGGGAGTACCGCACCTCGCTGCAGTCACTGGTCAAGCTCTACGACTACCTGGCCGACCTGGTGCGCCAGCGCCGTGAGCAGCCCCAGGACGACCTGATCAGCGCGGTGCTGGCCGGGGGCGCCATCGGCGACACGGTCAGCGACGAGGAGTTCATCGGCATGCTGACCCATCTGGCCTTCGCCGGCGGGGAGACCACCAGCAACCTCATCGCCAACGGACTGCGCGCCCTGCTGATGCACCCTCACCAGCTCGAAGCGGCACGGGAGAACCCCAAGCTCCTGTCCGGTGCGGTCGAGGAGGCCCTGCGCTTCGACGGTCCCTCCAAGATGTCGGTGCGCATCGCCGCCGAGGACCTGCAGCTCGACGGCCAGGACATCCGCGCCGGTGACCGGATCTTCCTGGTGACCGCCGCCGCCAACCGCGACCCGCGGCAGTTCGACGACCCGGACACCTTCGACGTCCACCGCGGCCGCACCTCGCACCTCGGGTTCGGATACGGCATCCACTTCTGCATCGGCGCGCCCCTGGCCCGACTGGTGGCAGGCAGTGCGCTCGGGGTCCTGGTACGGGAGCGTCCGAACCTGCGGCTTCTCCCGTCCCGCCACGAGTGGCAGCTCTCGCTGCTCAACCGCAGTCTCAAGGACCTCCCCGTCAGCTACTGACGTCCTCCGCGTCCTCCCCGTCCTCCGCACACCGACGAAGGCGAAGAACCAGCGCATGACTGAGACCTTGACCGAGACCGCGACCGCGACCTTGACCGAGACCCCGACCGTGACCCCGACCGAACGACCCTCGCTGCGCGCACCCCTGCGCACGCCCTCCTTCCGCAACCTGTGGACCGCCCAGTCCTTCTCCCTCCTGGGAGACGGATTCAGCACCGTCGCCTTCGCCTGGATCACCCTCACTCTCACCCACTCCAGCCTGGCTCTCGGCGTGGTCCTCGCCTGCCAGGCCGTGCCGCGCGCCCTGCTCACCCTGCTCGGCGGGGCGCTCAGCGACAGGTTGTCGGCCCGTCACCTGATGATGTTCTCCAGCCTCCTGCGCTGCGCACTGATGGCGGGGGTGGCGGCAGCCGGATTCGCGCACCTGCTCAACCTGTGGATGCTGTTCGCGGCAGCGGCGTTCTTCGGCGCGGTCGACGCGTTCTTCCAGCCCGCACGCAGCTCCATCCTGCCCTCGGTCGTCGAGCCGGAGCAGTTGGAGCCGGCGAACGCCCTTCTCAGCGTGGGCAGTCGGGTCGCCTCGGTGCTCGGCCCCGCCATCGGCGGCATCGTGGTGGCCGCCACCGACCCCAGTGCCGCCTTCGCCGTCGACAGCTGCTGCTTCGCCCTGGTCGCCCTGTTCGTCAGCCGGGCCACCCGCCGCGTCACCGCCCCGGCGACCAGGACCAGGGCCGACACGGCCAGGGATTCCCTCGGCAGCCGGATCCGGGCCGGCCTGGTCTACGTCTGGTCGGACCCGCGGATCCGCGCCATGGTCGTCATCGACACCGCCGTGACCTTCTGCTACGCCGGTCCGTTCACCGTGGGCTTCGCCAGTCTGGCCAAGTTCCGGCTCCACGGAGGAGCGACCTCCCTCGGCCTGCTGGACGGCGCACTGGCCGCAGGAGCCATCGTCGGCGCCCTGCTGGGCGGCGCAACCCGTCGCCACCTGCGCGTGGGCCTGCTCATCTCCGCTCTCACCGGCTGGCTGGGCGCCGGGATGCTCGCCCTGGGGATGCTCGGCAATCTGGTCGAAGCCGTCGGTGTGGTGCTGCTGATGGGCCTGGGCATCGGCTTCCAGGGCGTGTTCGGAATGAGCTGGATCCAGCGCAACATCCGCGGTGAGATCCTCGGCCGCGTCATCTCCGTCGACATGGTCGCGGGCTACATCGCCGCCCCCGTCTCCCTGGTGCTGTGCGGCGCCCTGGCCAAGTCCCACCCGGAGGCCATGTTCGCCGCCACAGCCGCCATCCTGATCGCCACCGGAGCCGCCGTCCTCTGCTCCAAGCCCGTCGTCACGATGGCCTGAGCCGCTGGCACGCCGGACGCCGGACTGCACTCCGATGCCTTACTCCAGCTGCAAAGGCCCCGAATCGCGGCAACGCTTGGCAAGCGGCACATGTGTGCCGAACGCCAACGAGAGGGTGGAACGACCATGCGGGTGCTGCTGACGGTCCAGATGGACACCGAGAAGGCGAACAAGGCGATCGTCGGCAAGACGCTCGCCACCACCATGAAGTCGGTGTTCGACCGGATCAAGCCGGAGGCCGCGTACTTCGGAGCGTTGGACGGGATGCGTACCGGTTACGTCGTCTTCGACCTCAAGGATCCGTCCGACATCCCGAGCATCGCCGAGCCGTTCTTCCAGGACCTCGGCGCCAAGATCACCTTCATCCCGGTGATGAACTTCGACGACGTCCAGGCCGGCCTCCAGAAGTCCTGACCACACCCGACGAATGGCCCGCACCCCGGCACCGGGGGCGGGCCATAGTCGCGTGCCGTGGCTACGAGAAGAAGGGCCGGAGTCGACGCGCGATTTCCGGCACATCCAGCCGGGACTGCGCCACTTCGAGCACAAGCTCCTCCGCTGCGTCCTCGTTGAGCGGCTCAAGCAGCTCATGATCATTGATGTCCACGAAGACCGCGGTCACCGTCCAGGCAGTGCGCTTGTTGCCGTCGATCAGGCTGTGGTTACTCGCGAGCGAGTGCAGCAGTGCCGCAGCCTTCTCGAACAGATCCGGATACGCCTCAATGCCGAACCCGCCGGCCTGGGGACGTGCCACCGCACTCTGCAGCAGGCCATAGTCCCGGATCTTGACCTCCATGCCGAACGGCTCGAGGACGACCTTCGCAATGGCCAGGACGTCCTGGACGTCGAGGTACTCCGTGATGGCGTTCTCCGGTTACTTATCCGCAAGACGCTTGTTGAGGCCTGCGGAGATACGGGCGACGCGGACCGCCGCGGCGGCGACCTTGCGGCGATGAACTTCGTTGAGGACGGCGTCGTGAGCGAAGGTCTTCATGCTGGTCTCCTCCTCTGCAGTCGCCTCGCGAATACGGGCCATCTCTTCGACGGTGAAGGTGATGTTGAGTGCGGGCATGGTGTCCGCCTTTGGAATGGTGTCGGGGCACACAAGTCAACCAGGTACCTGTTTTGGTACCACAGCCAATGTACCCCGCCGGCCCCCCGCAAGTCCTCCCCAGCGACGAAAATCTCCGCCGCCTCCCGCCGCTGCTGCGTCCCCGCGTGGCGGCGGGTGTTCCGGGTCCCACCAGGCCACTCGTATGCGGACCGTCCGGATCAGTCCTACCCCAAAGCGACCCGCAGAGCAGGCAGTTGATCGTGCTCAGGCAGGCTCGGTGACCTCCAACCGCGGGAAGAGGACCGCACCCTTGGTGAGCACCGAACCTGCCGGCAACGTGCCCCAGCGGCCCACCTCCTGGACCCGCTGGTCGCCGAGCGCCCCCAGTGAGGCATCCGCCCCGAGGGAGTCCCACAGCCGCTGCGAGGTCTCGGGCATCACGGGGTTGAGCAGCACCGCGCACCCGCGCAGGGCTTCGCAGGCGGTGTAGAGGATGGTCGCGAGCCTGGCCCGGCCCTGCGCGGACTCGTCCTTGGCGACCGCCCACGGCTGCTGCTCGGTCAGATAGCCGTTGACCTGCTTGATGAACTCGAAGACCGCGGCGATGCCACCGGCGAAGTCCAACTCCTCGCCGATCCTTCGGTCGGCGGCGTCGACGGCCTTCGCCAGGCCGAGCTGTACCGCCCGCTCGGCGTCCTCGACCGCGGTGGCGCCGGGCAGGACCCCGTCGAAGTACTTGCCGACCATCGCCACCACGCGCGACGCCAGGTTGCCGTAGTCGTTGGCGAGTTCGGAGGTGTAGCGGGCGGCGAAGTCCTCCCAGGAGAACGAGCCGTCGTTGCCGAAGGCGATCGCTCGCAGGAAGTACCAGCGGTAGGCGTCGACGCCGAAGTGCTCGGTGAGGTCCTGTGGCTTGATGCCGGTCAGGTTGGACTTGCTCATCTTCTCGCCACCCACCAGCAGCCAGCCGTTGGCCACGATCCGGCCGGGCAGGGGCAGGCCGTTGGCCATCAGGAGCGCGGGCCAGATGATCGCGTGGAAGCGCAGGATGTCCTTGCCGACCAGGTGGACGTCGGCGGGGAAGACCTCCTCGAACCTCGCCGGGTCCGAGCCGTACCCCACCGCGGTCGCGTAGTTGAGCAGCGCGTCGATCCACACGTAGATGACGTGCCGCTCGTCCCACGGCACCTTGATGCCCCAGTCGAAGGTCGACCGCGAGATGGAGAGGTCCTGCAGGCCCTGCTTGACGAAGTTCACGACCTCGTTGCGTGCCGACTCGGGCTGGATGAAACCGGGGTTGGCCTCGTAGTGCTCCAGCAGCCGGGAGCCGTACTCGGAGAGCTTGAAGAAGTAGTTCTCCTCCTTCAGGGTCTCCACCGGCGTCTTGTGGACCGGGCACAGCTGCGTGCCCCCCTCGCCCTCCAGCAGCTCACCGGGGATCTTGTACTCCTCGCAGCCGACGCAGTACGGGCCTTCGTAATCCTTCTTGTAGATCTCGCCCTTGTCGTGCAGGTCCTGGACGAACTCCTGGACGCGCGCGGTGTGGCGCGGCTCGGTGGTGCGGATGAAGTCGTCGTTCGCGATGTCGAGGTGCGCCCACAGAGGCTTCCACGCCCCGTTCACCAGTCTGTCGCACCACTCCTTCGGGGTGACCCCGTTCGCGTCGGCGGTGCGCTTGATCTTCTGGCCGTGCTCGTCGGTGCCGGTGAGGAACCACACCCGCTCGCCGCGCTGGCGGTGCCAACGGGTGAGCACGTCACCTGCGACGGTCGTGTAGGCATGTCCCAGGTGAGGGGCGTCATTGACGTAGTAGATGGGGGTCGATACGTAGTAGGTCTTCGCACCGTGCTCTTCGGATCCAGTAGCCGCCATGCCGAAAATTCTAGACCTGCGGCAGCTGCCCGGGCCAACTCCGGAAGCCCGGCGGCACCGTCTCCAAGATGGTTCGTCGCTGTCCCGATCGCAGCTGCGGCATCAGCACTCCTGACGGTCCGACATGTCCCAACCCGACCGTACAATTGTACCTCTTGCAGAGCATCTGGGCGTCAGATACAGTTTCAGCATGCTCATAGGTGACTTCCTGTCAGGTAGGGTCAGCCTTTCCCAGGTCTCCGTCGATCCGGCGGACGACGACTTCGCCGGGAAGATGCTTGAGAGGCTGCGGAACTTCGGTGTCACGTTCTCGCCCGGATGGCTGGACGCCGTAAAACTCGCTGACCTGCAGAATGAGTTCGAAGGCGCATTCGCCGACAGTGAGGGAAAGCCGCTGGAGGAACTCACAGCGGCCGGCAAGGACCTCTCCCGATCGTATGGGAGAACACGTACCGGCAGGCATCTCAAGTACAGCAACGGGGATGAACTGACGGATTCTCTCCCGGTGGTGCACGAGGTCTTCAACCAGGCATGGATGGGCGAGCTGGCCAGTGATTACCTCGGGCTTCCCTGCACGCTCAACCGCCATGTCATCCTGACTGACGACCACATACCAGGCGACGAGATCATCCCCTATCACTACGACGAGATGGGCGCACTCAAGTTCTTCATCTATCTCGATCCGATAGACAAGGAGAACGGGCCCTTCCAGGCTATTCCTGAAACCCGGGACGCGACCCGTCAGCTGCGGATCAGCGAGTGGCTGAAGCACGACGACATCGAGAAGGTCCGCATCAAGGTGTTCGAATCCTTCTCCGAGGACGTCTTCTACGCCCTGTACGGCCAGTTCAAGCTGGCCCTGCAGTCCCGGTCGATCACCTTCCAGGCTCCGGCCGGCTCGCTCCTGGTCTTCGACACGGACACCATCCACCGGGCGGGCCTGTTGAGCCCCGGCCGCCGCCGAAGGGTGGTCAGGGGAAGCTCCTACCGTGGGCTCTGGCCGTAACACACCGAGGGGCAGGACACACATGAGGCTAAGGTCAGCCGGCCTGATCACAGAGATCGCCCAGGAGTGGCGGGAGTCGGTGCGGCCGGATTCGCTCTACTCCACTCCCGAATGGCTGGAATGCAACGAGAGCGGCCGGCCAAACGATATCCGGTACACCGTCGCCCTGACGGAGCCGGGCGGAATGGTGGTGCACCGGACGGTCGCCGGCGGCTTTCCGGGAGGCGATCCGCTGTATTTCCTGCTGAGGCAGGAACTGGGTCACCATCCTGACGCCGCGCTCCTCGGACAGGCCACCGATCTCCGCGAAAGGCTCGGCCCGAGAATCCTGGACGGCGGCTATCCGATGGCGGTCTCCGCGCTGCCCGGAGGATATCTTCCGGGATTGACCGGCGCCATCGGGGACGCCGGTACCGCTGTTTTTCTGGATAGCCTGGAGGCGACCGCCAAGGAATGGGAGTGCCCGTCCACGGTGATGCTTCACGTCCCGGACGGCAATTCACTTCCGGCGGCCCTGGAGGAGCGTGGCTACATCGGCGTCGTCGGCGTGGCGCAAGCTGTCCTGAGGCTTCACGGAAATGATTTCAGCGATTACCTGGACACGTTCGACAACCGGCGGCGGGTGCGGCAGGCCAGAGTTCTCCAGGAGCGTCGGGCCTTCGCCGCAAGCGGGCTGACCCTGCGAGTGGCCGAGCTGGGCGAGTTCGGCGCCGGGCACGCCGCGCTGCATTCGCGCCAGCTCCGAAAATACGGCCATGACGTGTCTGACGAATGGCTGGTCGAGCTGATCAGGCGCAGCGCCCACTATCTCGGCCGGTGGGCGCACCTGCTGGTGGCGGAGCGGGATGGCTCACTGGAGGCATTTACCCTCTGCTACGAGTACAACGGGGAACTGCACTTCAAGATGTCCGGCTTCTCGGAATACGCCGAACAGAACTTCGGGTATTTCAACCTGGCCTACTACGAGCTGGTGGAACAGGCGCTGAGCCGGCAGGTGGGGCAGCTGGTCTACGGCCCGCTCAGCTACGAGGCGAAGGTCGGACGCGGCTGTGCACTCCACCCCCGCACCAGCTATCTCCGGGTGCCCCCGGCGTACCGGTCCGATCTCGCGGAGCTGGCACGGATCGTCAGCCACCTGAATCGCTCGTTGTTCCTGCGGCTGGAGGAGGAGTGGGGGACTCGACGCCAACAGGTGAACCACTTGACGTCTCAGGTCCCCTGACTGATCGTCGGTGAACGGCGATGCGGTCCAGGCGTCCCAGCACGGCAAAGGCGAGCGCGCCCAGAGCAGCGCACGCCCACCAGAGCAGCGCGGCGTTCGCCCGGTAGACCGTGACTCCCAGCGGGGAGAGCACACCGGCGGCGCCCAGGCCGACACCGAAAGCGCCCATATAGCGTCCTCTGGCGTCCTCGGGCGCGAGATCCGCGACCAGGGCCGGCAGCAGGGCTGCGACCCCGATCTCTCCCAGGCTCCACACCACCACGGTGAGCAGCAGGAGGGGCAGGGTCCGGGCCGCTCCGGTGAGCGCCACCCCGATCCCCACGAGCAGCACCCCGCCACCCAGCCCGTACAGCCGGGGAATCCGGCTCAGGGTGGGCCCGATCAGAGGTTGCACGACGGCGATGAGGACACCGTTCAGCGCCATCATCACGCCGTAGCCGCCCGCGTGGAGGCCGGTGTCGATGGTCCGCAGGGGCACGGTGTAGGAGGTCTGGAAGTAGACGGCGAAGGTCATGAGGCTCGCCAGGCACGCCGCGGCCAGCGCGCCGTCCCTCCAGTGGTTCCAGGAACGGGTCCGGGGAGCCTCGCCGGCCTCCGCGGGCGCCGGCCCCAGGCGTGGCGCGGTGCCCAGCAGCTTCCAGCCGATCAGTGCCGCGAAGCTGAGCGAGGTCAGTGCGTCCAGCACGAAGAGCGGGGTCCAGCTGCGGGTGGCGAACCATCCGGCACCGAGCGCGGCGATCGGTATGGCGAGGTTCAGGGCCCAGTGCAGCAGTCCGAACGCCCGCGGGCGGTCCTGCGCCGGCACGATGTCGACGACGAGGGCGTTGGCCGCGGGACGGAACAGATCGCTCGACAGGCCCAGGAGGAAGACCGAGGCCCCGACCGCGACCGGCCCCCGCGCGAGGGCGAGCAGGAGTTGGCAGGCCGCCGCGCAGCTCAGGCCGAGCACCATGGCGTGCCCTCTGCCGATGCGGTCTGCCAACTGGCCGCCCAGCGGGCTGCTCAGGAGGACGCCGACGCCGTAGCCCATCAGCACGGGAGTCACTGCGGCGTGGCCGAGGTGGTGGTACTGCGTCAGGAAGATGGTGAGAAAGGGCGCGACGAACGTCCCGGCCCGATTGATCAGGGTGCCCGCCCAGAGGAGCGCGAAGGTGCGCGGGAGGTTCCCGAAGCGGCTGGCAAAGGGCCCGCTGCGGCGGTGCGCGGCGGCATGGTGGTCGTGCTTGCTACTGGTCATCGCCTGCTCTCGGAACAGTGTCGCGACTATGGTCGGGGACGTCGGATCTCGGGCAGCCGCTCCTGCCAGGCGCTCACGTCCAGGCCCGGGTAGCGGGCGGACATGCCGTCCAGAACGTGACGGTCGTAGGCATCGTGTCCCGGTGGGGGAAATCCGAAGAGTTGGAGCTCCTCGGGGGTGGAGCCCGCGACGAACTCCTGCCAGTGCGGTGACATCGCGGTGCGCAGGAAGCTCTGGAGACCGAGCCAGTCGGCACCGGCCGGCTTGTAGCTCAGGTTCATCCACAGCCGCGATCCGCCGGGCTCGGTGAGGTCGACGGCCCGGTGCCAGATGTCCGGGGCATAGACCAGCAGACTGCCGGCCGGCCCGGGGCAGGAGACCTCGGCCCGGTAGAGGTGCGGGTGCGTGCCGGGCCACACGCGGTACGGGACCGGCGGTAAGTCCCTCGTGAGCCGTCGCGGCACCAGGCGGGTCGGACCGCGGCCGTCGGTGATGTCGCTCAGGTAGAGGAACATCTCGACCTGCCGGGGCCTGCTGTCCCGCTTCGGCACCAGGAGGGTGTGCGACGAGTAGTCCAGGTGCAGCGGCTGGGCGTAGTTGGTGGCGCCTGCGTACTTCGCCCACAACTGCGCCTGGTAGATGCGCAGATCGGCGGTGCCCAGCAGAGTGACGGCGAGGGCGACGATCTGCGGGTGGACCGCGAGCCGGTTGAGGGCCCGGCCGGCCCAGGGGAAGTCGAGCTGGCCGGCGAACTGCACGGGGTTGGGGGCGAGGAATCCCGCGCCCCGGCCTACGGCTCCGCCCGGAGCGTCGGCCGGGTCCCGGTAGCGGGCGTTCCGCTCCGGGTCGACGTCCGCCGCGAAGTCGGCGCCCGTAGGGTAGAGATTCGCTAACTCCTCCGCGACGGCATCGAGTTCTGCGGGCCCGATCAGTCGCGGGACCAGGAAGAACCCGTCCGAATGCCAGGACTCCAGCAGGGCCTCGTCCCGGAGTTCCACGTCTGCCATCGTCAGCTCCTCAGGGGCTCTTCGGGTCGTCGGGGTTCGGGCCGGTGTGTTCCGCGCAGCGCGGGCAGTCATCGGACGGCGAGGCATGCGGTGCCAGCGCGTGCAGCTCGTGCGCCCTCTGCCGGTCGGACAGCAGGTCGAGCGCCGCCATGACGGCGTCCAGCTGCTGCGGAGTCTTGGGACCCACCAGCACCCGGGAGACCGCAGGGATGCTCAGGCAGAAGGCGATGGCGGTGGCGGCCCGGTCGGCCTGCCCCTCCCCAGCCCCCGCCGACCTGATGAAGGCGTCTGCGGCTGCCCGCAGTCCCGTCCGGGTGGCGGAGGGGAGCAGTGAGCGCCAGTCCTCTTGAGAACGGGTGCCTGGGTCGTCGTCGGGGCGGGCGAGGAAGCCGTAGGCGAGGGGCTGCATCGCCCAGACCTCCCATCCGATCCCGGCCAGCGCCTCCCCGGCCGGCACTGACACATGCCGGTTCACCCCGTTGAGTTCGATCTGTGCCACGCGTCGACGTGGCGGTGGAGGCAGCCGCAGAAGGGAGGCGTGGAGGTGGCCGGCCACCCCGACCGTCACGCCCGGCAAGGTCTCCTCCAGGAGGTCGAGCGCCTCGACCAGCGATCCGTCCTGGTAGGACTGCGGACTCGGGTCCTTGACGAGGACGAAGCGCGGCTCCCCTACGAGGCGCGCACCCACGGCCACTTCGGCCAGCAGCTCGGTCGGCCCGATCCTGTTCGTCGGCACCCCGTTGATCCGGGGCCGACCGGGTTTGGCGGCGATGTTCCAGGTCCGGCCGCGCGAGCGTTGCCAAGCCGCAAGCCGACGCAGACCGTCGCCGCCGCCGTAGCCGGGCGCGGTGTCGACGGTGCGCATGCCCAGCTCCCACGCCCGGTCGAGGACTTGCGACGCCGACAACTCGCTCACACGCCCGTAGGACTGGGTGACCGGCAGGCTGCCGCTGCCAGACAGGCCCCAAGTCCCCAGGACGAAGCTGTCGCAGACCGAGCGGATGGTCATGGCGCCACCGCCGACTCCTGGCCCAGCGACTCGAGGATCTCTTCTCGCAGCCCCACCAACCGCTCCTGCGGCACCGGCTGCAGGACGGACTTCGTCGGTGCCGAGGGCGGGAGGTGGATGTTCAGGGTCACGGTGGCGTCGGCCGGGAACATGACGAAGTGGTAGTCCTGCCAGTCCAGCGCATAACCGAACCCGGTCCGGACCACGCACTGTTCGCGCAGCTGCAGGTCGGGCTCGTCCGGCGACCCCGCATTGTCGAAGAGGAGGTGGTGGTAGGACCCCTTGAGGATGCGGGTGGCGAACGAACGGCGGTGGTAGTGCGGGCTCAGCGTGCCGCCCCGCCAGAATTCCAGGAAGCGCTCCCGGCTGAAGAGGTTGACTCTGGCGAGGCCGACACCCTCGCGCTCGGCCACCGTGAGAATGCGCGGGTCCACCCCGGGCGTCTCGCCGTCCTGCCTGTTCAGCCGGGTCAGCTCGGCCGGCGAGAGCGATGTCAGCAGGTCGACGGTGGAACGGCACCAGTCGGTGTCCGCTCGCAGGAGCTCGGTCACCTGGCCGAGCAGTGGCTTGCTCACGTCGACCGTGTTCAGCAGGTCCTGGGCGTTCACCTGCCGACCCCCTGGCGCATGGCGATGACGTCGTTCTGGGTGTAGTAGCGGACCTCGCCCTCGGCCTGTGCCACGCTGCCCAGCAGCAGGGCCTTGGCCAGCGACATCCGTGACTCGACCGACGCCAGTCGCTGTTCGGTCCGCGCCAGCACTTCACCCGGGCTCGGGGCGTCCTGGCCCGACAGGTCCTGCACGGCCTGCTCGACGACCGCGACGAAAGCTGCGTTGCAGGTCTTCTCGAACAGGTCGATCGCTCGGGAGACGGCTGGATCGCGCCCTGGGACCGTCCGCCGCCATTCGAACGTGACCGATGACTGGAGGCCCGCGACGACCTCCTGGTAGGGCGCGTAGCGCGCCGCGGTCTCCTCCGCGACCCGCTTGGCCACGGCAGTCCTTGGGTCGAGATAGTCGGAGGCCAGTGAGGAGCCCAGGTCCCGCAGTGCTCCGTCGTGTTCGATGACGCGATTCAGCGGTGTCCCGAAATGGGGATCGACAGCACTGTTGACCGTGACCGGTTTGAGTTCGCCGATCTCCCGGAGGAAGTCGAGACCGGCTTGTATCTCGCTGATCGTGGCCCGGTGGTTGAACAGCATGAAGCCCGGCTGGAACGACAGGCCGAGTGATTTGATGATCCGCACCGCGTCGAGGTTCTGCTGGACCGAGTGGCCCTTTCCGTACAAGCGCAGCGTCTCGTCGTCGCCGGTTTCCAGCCCGACGAAGACATGCTTGAGGCCCCCTCGCGCCAGGGCGGCGAGCACCTGCGCGTCGACGTTCTCGGCGCGGCAGGACATGGCGAACTGGAGAGGGAGCGCGAGTGCCTCCAGCTCCTGGCCGATCATCAGGGCGCGCGCGTGGCCGGCCTCTGTCCCCCCGAAGAACTCGTCGTCCACGATGAGGAGTTCGATGAGGCCGAACCGCTCGTGAAGATCGACGATCTCAGCGACCGTGTGCGCGACCGACCGGGCGAGCCAACTGCCGTTGGCCAGTGGCCGGTCACGCTCCAGCCCGTAGAAGCGGGGGATGCTGCAGAAGGTGCAGCGCGCGTAGCAGCCCCTGCTGGTGGAGACGCAGACGAGTCCGTCGAGGTCGATCAGGTCCTGGGTCAGGTCCCGAGCCGGCGGGGCCAGCCGGTCGAGGTCCCGCACCCGCGGCGCCGGCCGCCAGCGGACCTCCCCGCCGTGGCGTGCGTACACGCCCGGGACGGTCCGGGGGTCCCGGCCCTCGGCCAGCGCCGTGGCATAGCCGACGATGGGCCCCTCTCCCTCGCCGGAGACGACCGCGTCAACGGCGGGGCAACCGTCCAGCACACGCTGCGGGATGAAGGAGACCGCGTGCCCCCCGATGACGATGCGACCGCGGAATCCGCTCTCGCGCAGCAGCCGGCAGATGCGATCGGTGCTGTCCGGGAAGTGGTTGAGGATGACGGTGAATCCGACCAGGTCGGGATTGAGCGCCAGGATGCGTTGGACGGTCTCCTGCTCGCTCCAGTCGTGGAGCATGCCGTCGAGCATCGTCACGTCGAGCCCCGCCTGCCGCAGGGCGCCGGCGCAGTAGGCGATACCCAGGCACTCCACCGGCTTGCTGAACTTGTGCAGCACATCGACCGGAGGGCGGACGAGAACGGTGTGGACGCCCATCAGAAGACGAACTGGGTCGTGTGTCCCAGCAGGCGCACGGGAACACTCCAGAACCGTTCGAGGTCTCCCCAGTGCCGGCCGACCAGGTCGCGCCCGTGCGCGTTGAAGCCGGTGGCCGGGACCAGGATGAGGTCCGGTTTGCGTCCGACCTGCTCGTACCGGCGGACCAACGCCGCGTTGATATCGCCGATCGTGCACATGTCCATGACGCGGATGTTCCCTCCGAGGTAGTCGTTCGTGGCCACGACGAAGTCGATTCCGTCCGCGTAGTCGGGCAGATACCGTTCGATGAACGCCCGAGCGGCCGGCAGCATGAGGGAGGACGTCACCAACCAGCTGTGGCGGGCTCCGGTGTCTTCGATCTGGGCCGCTATGCCTTTCGCGTCACCGGCGCTGATCGAGGGTGCCGTCACCACGCCGTGCGGAACGATGTACTTGCCGATGAACGATCCGGTGTACGGGTACTGCATCGGCAGGTCCGTGTCGAGGGTGGTTTCGAAGAGCCGTCCGCCACGCCGGACTTGCAGCCTGACGAGGCCCTTGACCAGCATGAGCGCACTGACCACTTCGGAACGGGTCTTCGGTTCGAGGAAACCCACTTTGACGATGACGTCTCCCGGGCGCAGATCGCATGCGGCGGCCGGCGAACCGGGCACCGTGCCGATGACCCGGGCAGCCAGCGGGTCGTCGTAGAAGAAGTTCTCCTCGTACGCGCTCGGGATGGCGATGACGGGCACGGAGGTCTGCTCACGCATCCGTTGCGTCCATTCGATCACGCTGCCCCACAGCACGTCCGTGTCGAAGTCCATCGAGGAGGGATGACTGCGGGTGAAACCGGGCTCGTTGATCCGGATGAAGTTCGGATCAAGCTCCGAGACCGCTTCCACCGTGCGGGTCAGGTCGTCCAGTGGGAAGTCAGGGGTGGCCACCAGGCTGACCCCGAAGGGTATTTCATGCTTGCGCAGTTCTTGCAGGCAGTGCAGGGCGGTCCAAGTCCGGCTGGGCTTCTCCTTCATGACCTCCTGACGCAGCGGCTCGTCGACGGTGTTCGTCGACACCACGAAGTGCACCGGCTTGACCTCGGCGAGCTGCTCCACGATTCTCGGCGTCAGCGGATTGCCGTTGGTGGTGAAGAAGAACGGGCGGTCGGTAGCCTGGCGGAGGGTCCGCATGATCTCGGGAAGGCGGGGGTCCACCAGGAACTCGTTGAGCTCCCACTGGGCCGAGAAGAGGGCCCGCCTCTCGTGCGGACGGTAGTAGGCGAGCCGGGTGTCCAGTTCGTCGCGGGCGATGCTCTTCTTCGCGCGGGCGATGGCCAGGGTGTCCGGGTTGCCGAAGAGGTAGCAGAAGGAACAGGCCACGTTGCAGATCCGGGCCAGGTGCTCGTAGACCTCGGACGGATGGCCGTGCGAGGGCACCACCCAGTCGACGGTGTGGCGCAGGCGGAAGCCGTCAAGAACGGTGGCGTCACCGCCCTTCGACACCCGCAGGAGGTTGGCCAACAGCGCCCAGTGCCTGGCCAGGACGGGGATGGTCGGCTCCGTCTGCGAAACGGAGAACAACGGCTGCCGGCGGATGGCCGTTCTGGCGTCCTCGGTGCGCTCGGCCATCGGATGGGGCTCGGCCACCGGGCGCAGGAAGAGTGCGTACTCGCCGTCGGCGCTGCGCAGCGAGACCGGGTACACCGCGCGGCCTTCCTCCAGGAGGTCGACCTCGTCGAGGAGGGCGGACAGCAACTGCGCCGGGTAGTCCGCACGACCCGCCGTCGCCTCCGTTGCCTGCGTCGGCCCCGGCTTCGGGATCGGATAGGAGAAGACGAAATCCCCCGAGGTGTCCGGAGCATGGTCCCAGGACCCTGCCGAGGCTCCGTCCGGACACTGCCAATCGGCCGCGAAGAGCGGAACCTTGGAGTTCTCTGGGATCGTGATGCCGAGAAGCGCGTCGAGCGTTTCCCGAAGGGGATCGGCGGTGCTCCCCGGTAGGCGGCCGAGAGGTTGGCGAAGAGGCCGGCTTTCGCCGATGCCGTAGTCGACTGCGGAGTCCAGGTCCCGGCACCGTAAGCGGTAGGCGGACGGGTGGCGGGCCGAGCCGTCCGCGCCGATGAGGTCAGCGCTTTCGAGGATCGAACCCAGTACCGCGAGGCAGTACTCGTGGAATGCCTCGCGGGCGCCCGGGAGCTGCTCCGGAGATTCGATATCCAGCATTGTCATGAATTCAACCCTGTCGCCGTACGAACTCCGACCGTGCCATGGGGGCGGGAAACGCCCCCATGGCACGACTCCCGCAATTCAGCCCGCGAGCGGGCTCACAGTCCTCTTCAGACCATGTTGAGCGTGGAGATCTCCGCCGAAAGCGAGCGGGTCAGGACCTCCGCCCGCTCCAGCAGGTCCGCACGGGTCCAGCCGCGCTCGGCGATGAGCGCCTCGGCCTTGGCCTCGTCGCTCAGCGCCTCCATCAGCTCCTCGACGGGAATGTCGAGCTTGCTTTCCAATACTGCAGTGCTGGGAGACATGCCTTCCTCCAATTGATGGATTCCTGCCCCCGGTGGGGAATGGCGAAGTCCCGGACGGCCCGCGGTATCCGTCAGGAATTTCACCTCCGACACTGCCATACCGTCAGTGCCCGATCAACGGGTTATCGGACGACAATGACTATTCGCTGACGAACTGTTTGATTCCGGAAATGCCCGAGTCGGGCATGGGGGGGTGAAGTCACCCATGCGGACGTGCGCCGCCGGCGCGGGTGCCCGGCCCGTCGGCATGCCCCGCGACCTGCAGTCAGATGTCTTACGGGGCAAGCGCATTGAAGGTCTTGTGCGTGTGCAATGTCATACTACACAGCGGAGCCCGACTCGGCGATGCCTGGCCGCAACCCGTTCCCCTCGTACGCCTCCGCATCCCGCTCGCCGCACCCGACCCTGCCCTTGCCGAGAACCTCATCCGCCCTGGTGAGACGCACTGTGTGAGGGTGCACGAGTGTCGACCTCGTCGGTCGGGTGGGCGCTCTGGCAGAGCCGACGAGCTCCGCGGCACGATGACCGACCGTGCTGCTACGACTGGCGTACCTGGGTGTGACGAACGCGTTCGCGATTCTGCGACTACTGCCGAGGAGCGACCGCGAGAAGGACGTGGAGATCCTCGCGCTGCGTCATCGCCCACCGAAGCGATGGAAACGGCCTCCGACCTGCATAAACGCTGGTCGGGACGACAGGATTTGAACCTGCGACCCCCTGACCCCCAGGGCGGTTCAAGTAGTGCCGACAGCCGGAGCCTTGAGGCTCCGACTTTCTGTTACGCCAATAAGCCTGAGGATAGGCAGAGTTGGCGCACTTCGACAGGCACCCCAGGGCCGCCACATCCTCGGCCACCTGACGAATCTTCAGTTCGCGAGCGCTTGAAAGCTCCCATGGCAACGGCGCAGCACGGCCCTGCGGACCGGCCGACGCGGGCGGATCATGGTCGCCTACCCACCAGCTACAGATCGTGATCATCCCGGCGCTGTGTCGTCTTGAGCGTGTCTCTGCTGACCGGTCCCCACGCACCTCGCGCACCGCCCCGCACGCTCTGCCGACCCACCCGACCACCCGGCGAACCTTGGACTTCGGAACCGGGGGGACCCCGAACTCCGCGACCGGGAGGAGTCCACCTCGGCGCGGCCGGCCAGGAACGTGACGGCGTCACTGGGTCACAGGCATAGCCTGCGCGCAATGTGCGGCGGGTTGACCAGGGTCCGGTCGGCGATGGCGTCGACGAAGGCGGCAGTGATCGGGTCGGGGCGTACCCGGGTGTAGACCGACAGCGGGCGCCGAACCGGTGGGTCGGGGCGCAGCACGGTGCCCTCGAAGTGTCGGGGGATGTTGTTTCCGGGCACCAGGGCCAGGCCGAGGCCGGCCAGGGCGAGGTTGATCGCGGAGGGGCTCTGCTCAGTTCTGACGGCGACGCGCGGTTCGAAGCCGGCGTCCTTGCAGGCGCGGTTGAGGATCTCGGACAGGCCGCTCTGCGGGATGAAGTGGACCCACTGGTGCTCGGCAAGGTCCGCCATGCGGACTCGGTGGGAGTCGGTGGGCAGTTCGGCGTCGGGCGCTGCGGCAATGACGAACTCCTCGATGCCGATCTCGCGGACGGGGCCGTCCCAGCCGGGGGGCGTGGGACCCACGGCCAGGTCGGCGTTGCCCGCTTCCATGGCCGCGATGAGGTCGTCGCTGTGGCGGAACTCGACCAGTTGGACCCGTAGTTCGGGATAGTACGTGCGCCAGGTACGCAGCGCGGGGGGCAGGATTCCGGTGCTGATGGAGAAGAGCGTGCCGACGTGTAGTTCTCCGGTCGCGATGCCCGAGGCCCGACGGCCGGCGCTGCTGGCACGTTCCGCGTGAGCGAGGCTGGCGCGCGCGTGCGGCAGAACGGTCCGGCCGGCCGGGGTCAGGCGGACCTTTCGTGGCAGGCGTTCCAGCAGCGGACCGCCCAGTTCGCGCTCCAGGGCCTGGATCTGGTGGGACAGGCCCGGCTGCGAAACGTGCAGCACCTGGGCCGCGGCCGTGAACGAGCCCTCGTCGACGACGGTGACGAAGTATTCGAGCTGACGCAGAGAGACTGCCATGCACGCAGGTTATCACTGCGAGAACATCCATTTGTTGGACTTCTGACTCAACCCCGCGCATGATGACATCCAGGCGGCAGATTCGCCTGCTACGTGAGTCAGCCGCTAAATGGATCCGGACGGATACCCCGGGAGATGGTATGAGTAATATCCGCGTACTGTGCCTCCATGGTTACCACGGAAGCGGACGCATTCTGCGCGAGCAGATGCAGCCGCTGACCGGAGATCTGGGAGCGTCGATCGAGTTCGTCTATATCGATGCACCGTCTCTCGGTAGGGGCGATTTCGGGTGGTGGCATGAGGGGTTCCGCGGGTGGGAGAAGACACGCGACTGGATGGTCGGGTTCTTCGGGGAGCAGGCGCCCTTCGACGGGGTCTTCGGGTTCAGTCAGGGTGCGGCCCTGGCCTCGCTGCTGGTCGGGATGAGGGGCATCGGAGGAACGTCGCCCAGGCCTCTGACTTTCGAATTCGCGGTGATGGCCGGCGGATTTCGGAGCGACTCCGCCATACACGCGCCGTTGTACGCCGGGACCCAGAACTACGAGCTGCCTTCGCTCCACATCATGGGCCGATCGGATTCGATCGTCCCGATCGCCGACTCACGTGTCCTGGCCACGCAGTTCAGCGCCCCCGTCGTCCTTGAGCATTCCGAGGGCCATGTCATTCCGGCGGCACCGTCGATACGCGGCGACGTCGAGCACTTCTTCCACCGCATGGCCCGGTGATTTCCACCCGAGCCTTTACTGCCGCCCATTGTATTGACGCCCGGAAGGATCTACTGTCATGTCACGCCCCAAGTTGACGTTCGCCGCCACCGTTGTCGCCCTGGCGGCTACAACCTGTGCCCTGGTCGGCTTCACCGACAGCGGATCGGCGACCACTCCCGCGCACACGGCCACAGCCACTGCCTCGCGCACCGGTGCCGAACGGCCCAACCCTTACGCGTTCCTGCCGAAGGTCCCCTCATTCAAGCTGTCGAGCACCACCGTGAGCAACGGCAGGCCACTGCCGACGGCCCAGCTTTCCGGCGTCTTCGGCGTGCCCGGCGGCAAGGACATCTCCCCGGAGCTGACCTGGTGCGGATTCCCCGCCGGCACGAAGAGCTTCGTGGTGTCGATGTACGACCCCGAGGCACCCACCGGCAGCGGCTTCTGGCACTGGATCGTCGCTGACATCCCTGCGTCGATCAGCTCCCTGCGGGAGAACGCCGGTGCGCTCGGCAGCAAGGCGCTTCCCCCGGGCGCCTTCCAGCTCAATGCCGACGCCGGCACGCCGCGCTACATCGGCGGCGCCCCGCCCGCGCACTCCGGCGTCCACGACTACTTCGTCACGGTCACCGCCCTCGACATCCCCACGACCGGCCTGAACGCCACCACCAGCGGCGCGCTGCTCGGCTTCACCATCGACAGCCACACCCTCGCACGGGCGACCATGGTGTTCCCCACCACCGCCCACTGAGAGAGCGCCCTCGCCACGGCCCAGCACCGCACGAGGTCGGCCCTGCCGAGCGGCACGTCCGGGTCAGAGGCCAGCGGGTGCAGCTTTTCCGGCTCATCGCAGAAGAGGGTGTAGTCGGGGTCTGTCGGTTTCGAGGTCGCCTGCACGGGTTTTCATGCTCGGCTGCACTCCCGTCGGGGCCCGGCGAGATGTGCGCCAGGGAACGAGATGTGCGCCAGGGAACGAGCTATGCACCGGCGTCGCCGTCGCGCAGGGAATGGATCATGCTTTGCAGGAGCCGGAACGCGTCTGACTGCTCTGTCTCGGTCATGCCGGCCAGCATTCTGACCTCGACGGACCGGACCGCTACGGTCGCCTGCTCGAGCCTCTGTCGGCCGCGAGGCGTGAGCCGGGCGGGAAGAACCTTCCCGACGGGTGCCTCCGCAGGCCTGGTCACGTGACCCTCTCGTTCCAGGGCCTGGAGCAGCACGTGCATCGACTGCCGTGTCACGAACGCGCCCCGCGCGAGCTCGGAGTTCGACAGGCCCGGCCGTTGAGCCAGCAGCTCTAGACAGGAGTAGTGCGTCACGCTCATCCCGAGTGGCCGCAGCACCTCCTCCATGGCTGCGCGCAGGGCGCTCGAAGCCTCTTTCAGCAGGTAGCCCAGTGATTTGTCCAGGTCGACGCCGGCACCGTTTTGACTCATGTCAGCATTCTGACATACATTGGCCTATGTCAGGAATCTGACACGAAGAGAAGGAGCATCACCATGCCCGCCACCGGCCCCGACTTCATCTCGCTCCAGGCGCGCGACCTCGACGCCTCGCAGGCGTTCTACGAGCAGTACCTCGGCCTGGTCCGCTCGCAGGCCGGACCTCCGCACGCCGTCGTCTTCGAGACGAAGCCGATCGCGTTCGCTCTGCGCGACGTCGTTCCCGGCACCGATCTCGCATCCGTTGCCCAGCCCGGCATCGGTGCCGCGATCTGGCTCCACGCCACAGACGTCCAGGCCATCCACGATGCTCTCGTCGTCGACGGTCACACCATCGTCTCCGCACCGATCGACGGCCCCTTCGGCCGGACATTCACCTTCGCCGACCCCGACGGCTACCAGATCACCCTCCACGACCGCACCTGACAGGCCGACATCCCGACGAGCCGCGGCATGTCGCGTCTACCGTGGGAATATGAGAATTTCGGCTCCGCCACCGCATCCTCCGGCCGTTGTAGTACGGGAGGGTGAGTCCGGCGTCGACGGCGGCGCGGTCGAGTTCGAGGCCGTTCGTGAAGGAGTGCAGGTGGGGCAGGTCGGCGGCGCGGACTGTGGTGATCCAGTCGGTGAGCTTGGCGTCGTTGCCCTCCGCTGGGGTCAGTAGCTGCGCGAACTCGGCGCTGAGAAGGGCGAGTTCGGTCATCTCGGCGCAGGTTTCAGTGAGTTCCCGCAGAAGTGCGGTGTCCTTGTCATGCAGGTTCTCGGGGCGGGTGAGGAGGAGGCGGGCGAAGCGTTGCGGGGTGGTGACGGGCTTGTCGCCCTCGGCGCGGCCCTGGGCGATGTGGCGGTAGAGCAGGTTGAGGCTGCCGGTGTATCCCAACTCCTTTATCTCCTGGAACAGTTGCTTGACAGGGACGGCCGGGTCGGCGGCGCGGCGGCTGCGGAGGTGGTCGCGGTAGCGGTCGACGAGCGTGGGCTTGTAGCGGGGTGCGCGGCGGTCGCCGGTGGGCTCCTGCATGCGGGCGTGTCGCTTGACGGTGTTCAGTGCGACATCGAGGCGGCGAGCGCATTCGAGCTGGCCGACGCCCTGGTCGAGCAGGTTGTGGACATGTTGCCAGCGCTGGCGGGTGGTCTGTTCGCGTACGCCCCCGGGCCGGGCGGGGTTCACGGCGGTTGCCCAGCAGACGGCACGCCAGTCTCCGGAGCCGCACCGACGCCACGACCCGCCGTCCGTCCACCGGCACGTCCGCGACCACCCGCCCGTGGAAGCCATGCACCCGCCCCGTCGACTGCCCGCACACCGGGCACGGCACCGGATCGTCCCGAGTCCGCGCCGACACCCGGATGACCTCGCCTCGTCCATCACGCCCTCAATGACCAGGGCCGACAATCCGAGCACATCGACGAGTGGATCACCGCCCAACTCAACTCCGGCCGCGGCCGCGTAGCCGTCTACCGGGCTGTCTCGACCCTGCGCAACGCCCTCAATGCCGCCGTCCGCTCCTGGCGCCTGCGCTACAACCCCGCCAAGCACTCCATCCCACCCAAGCCCCGCGCTGAGGAGCGCACCTGCTGGACCCCCGAACAGGCCGCCACCTTCCTACGCCACAACGCTGAGCACTACGCCGACCAGCTCACCGACCTCTTCGAGGTCATGCTCGGCACCGGCATGCGCCGCGGCGAAGCCCTCGCCCTGCACTGGTCCGACGTCCACCTCATGGACCGCAAGCTCTTCGTCCGCTGAGCCCTGGCCGCAGTCAACAACAACCAGCTGCACATGCGCCAGCCCAAGACCCCCGCCAGCCACGCCTGGATCAGCCTCTCCCCCAGAGTCGCCACCGCCCTCCACCGCCAAGCCGCCCTCCAGATGGCCAACCACCCCGACGGGCGACTGGAAGGACTCGTCTTCTCCCGCCCCGACGGCTCACCCCTGCGCCCCCAGTGGATCCTCGACCAACTCCACAAGCGCACCACCGAGATCGACCTACCCCGCATCGCGGTAGTCCAGATGCGGGCCGGCGGGGTGGCGCGCACCCTGGTTCCATGAGCGCATACATGCCTGCGACGGTCTTCTTCCACCAGCGGGTCGAGATCGAAAGCACCGTCTACCAAGGCGAGATGGAGAACCTCGAAGTCGCCATGGAGGACCGGTGGTTGCATGTGCGAGTTGGGGCAGCCGGAGAGCGGGTCCACAGCTTCCCCCTGTCCATGATCGCCTGCGTGGCTTGGGACAGGACCGAACCAACGGCGCCGCCGTTTGTCGCCGGCAGGCCTCGCTGAACATCTACGGCTGGCACTCGATGACTGTGGCGGTCCTGTGCTCGCACAGCTTCCGCGAAGCACCGCCGGGCCCCAGGCGTTGCGCAGGATCCGCACCCGGCTGAGCGGCTACTGAGACTCTGTGCTCGCGCGCACCTGCTGGTAGACGCGGTCCGGGTCCGGGTCCCAGAGCCGCACGGCGGGGCCGTAGTCGGGGTCGCTCGCGGTGGTGGCGACGGTTCGTTGGCCGGGGGCGAACTCCGGGGCGCTGCCGCCTTGCAGGGTGACGGCGTCCTGGGACGTGACGGCGGCGGGCTCGGTCACATCCCAGAGCAGCAGTTGGTCGTCAAGCCCCTGCGCGGTGACGGCCAGCAGTCGGCCGTCCCGGCTGGCGTAGAGGTCGGCGGGCGCGATCGGGAGGTCCAGCCATCCGATCGGGCTGGAGGGTTTGTCGAGGCTCCGGAAGCCGACGGCGTTCGCGTGCCCGGAGGCCGTCACGACAATCGGGCGGCTGCCGAGTGTCGTGACGCTCTCCGCGACCGAGCGGATCGTGGCGGTTTGGGCCGGGTTGCGGACGTCGGCCACATCGAACATCTGGACGTCCGTGTCCGCCCGCAGGGCGATCATCCGGCGACCCGGTGCGTCCTCCACGAAGGTGGCGCCGCCGCTCGGGTTCAGGACGTGGGACTCGCCGGGGTGGTACGGGTCGGCGAGGCTCCAGAGCCGCACCGAGCCGGCGTCGTCGATGGTGACCAGGCAGCGGCCGTTCTGCTGGAAGCCGATCCCCGCCACCGGGCCGGGGGCCGTGACGGTCGCCAGCTCGACCGGACGGGCGCGGTTGGTGATGTTCCAGATATGGATCACCGGCTCGGCGGAGTTGTTCAGCACCACGAGGCCGCGGCCGGCGTCAGCGTCCACCTGCAGGTGCCGCTCGCTGGACCCGGCCTCGCCAGGGTGGCCTCCGGCACGGGGTGGCGGGGGTCGGCCGCGTTCCACAGCCCGATGGACGAACCGGTGCTGTCGGTGGTGAGCAGGGTGTGGTCGTCGGACAGGAACCCTCCTTCCGACCAGGGCGCGGGCAGTGTCGAGGCGAGGGCCGGGTTGAGCCGGTCGGTCACGTCCCAGAGTGCGGCGCTGCCGTCGCTCGCCTGTGTCACGAGTGCCCGCCCGCCGTCCCCGAACGAGGACCCTGGCGCGCTGTTGCTCTGCCGATTGGTCAGTTGCCCCGGTATCGCCGGCGCCACGCTGGTCCAGAGCTCGACCGTCCCGTCGTCGCGGCCGGTGGCCGCGGTCTGGTCGCCGGGTCGCAGCGCCGCGGTCCGCAGCGCCACCGGGCTCGGTAGGTTCGGCAGGTCGAGCGGACCCAGTGAGGTGGCGGAGCCGGGGGATCCGGCGGGCTCCACGCTCCATCGGTACAGCGGCCCGTCCGAGCCGGCTGCCACCTTCGTCCGCCGGACTGGTGACGGTCCACGGTCTGACGCGTGAGAGGTCTCAAGGTCATCTGCCGCCTCGGCGGCACACAGCGCAGCGGGGAGATGAACGCCGGCAATGATCGAAGCAAGGCTCCACCTCGTCGAGGCTCGCGTCCGCTACGCGCCGACGCCCTCACCGACAGCAGGCCCTTGCCGAACCCGCTGTTCAGCCACGCGGCCTGACAACCGCCCAGCCAAGCCGGCCCACCGAGCCGCTCAACAGCGGCGAGGGCCGACAAAGCAGCCAGCACCGCGTCGGCCTATAACTGACGCTCACTCAAGCTCACTGTTCACCACAGCAGTTGACGCCACGGGCTCTGTCACTAGCCGACGGGGGCGTAGGGCTCTCCCGTCATGTCCAGACGAGGGATCCGTTCATGCTGACTCGCCGTACGTCCCTGCGATCTGCCATCGCCATCCTTGGCGTTGGCGCCGCGATCGCCCTGTCCGCGTCCACGCCCGCATTCGCCGCCAACGAGGGGAACTACCCGGGAAATTGGGGCGGCTGCGCTGCCACGGAGGAGATCCAGCTGCGGACCGTCAGCGGTGCGACCCACGACTGGATGGAGTTCTTCCCGACCGCAACCGGTCCCAACTGCTTGTTCGACATCATTAACAACAATTCCGTGATCTGGACCTCCACAGGCGCCGGATCCGGCTGGATCTACGACGGCCCAGGCAACTACCTCTGCCCCCAGATCCATGACAAGGCCACCGGTGTACTCAAGTGGCAGGGCCAGTGCAACTGAGGTTGTCACGCAGCACGGCCGACTGCGGACCAGGTCCGGTTCGGCGGCGATGAGGTCGAGCAGGACCTCGCGCTCGACGGCCTTCGCGCCAGGTGACACGAAGCGCACGACCGGCAGTCCGTGGAGCGTGCTGACCAGGCGCAACCACATGCAGCCGTGAGGGCGTCCATCTCGGTCGTTACCGAGTGGACGCCCTCGCGTCGTCTGCGCGGCTACCCCTTGGAACCAGTCATCTGCGTCTGGACCTGCAACAACGCCTGGAACCAGCAGTGGAGGCTCCAGTAGGAGCCGCTCTCGGCGGAACGCGTCGAGCGGGGTCCGGGCCGGCGGCTCGGCCGGGACGCGCGGGCAGGCCCCGAGCCGCATGGTCCGGTAGCCCCAGGGCGCGCATGTGGTGGTGCTCGGGAGGTGGGCGGGCTCGAAAAACGGGGCTGACACCCGTTCCGTGGGGGCGCCGACCCCCGGTTCCCAGGGGTACGGGGGTCGGCCGCACCGAGTGCCCCGGAGCCGGCCCCGACCGCTCAAGGCGACCGGGATCGGCTCCGGGGCCGTTCGTCAGCTGCCGCAGCCGGTGCTGGCGGAGGTGCTGCCGCAGCCCTCACAGGACATGGACGTCACCTTGTTGGGCTCTTCGAGCTCCTGGAGGGCGAGGACTTCAGTCATCGGACACATCCTTTCCGGTTCCGGTCGCTGGTACGCGGGACCGGTCGCGTGCACCCCGGTGGATCCGGGGACATCTGGGGGGCAGCCGCTTGGGAAGCGGCCGGGAGCAGGTCACCGAGTGGGACTGACCAGCTCGTCTAGGGTGAAGAAGACATCCGCGGGCCCGTCGAGCAGCCGGGTCAGTGCGAGCAGTACGCCGGCCGAGCCGCTCCACAGGTCGGCGCTGAGCCGGAACATGTGCTCGCCGCAGAACCGCACGCCGTCGGGATCGGTGACCGCATGGCAGAACAGCCTGCGTGCGGCGGCCACCGCGGCCTGGCGGACGGCCTGCGAGCCGGTCCGGCTCGCATGGTCCGCCAGGGCGAGCACCAGGCCGGCGCGGCCCTCGTAGAGCCCGCTGTAGGCCGTGGTCGGGACCGAGCTCGGGATCAGGCACTGCTCGACCAGGGTGGCCAGCTCATCGCTGTGGGCCAGGTAGCGGGTGGCGACCAAGGCCAGCCCCGCCGAACCCCGGTGCAGGTAGGGGAACAGTCGCGCGTCAGTGGTGGAGATCCGGAACGCGATGCCGCCGCCCGGATAGTCGACCGCCCTGGTGGCCTCCGCGCGCAGCAGGGCGAGGCCGCGGCGGATCGCCGCCGGGTCGCCGGCCAGGTGGTGGAGGTAGTAGTCGAGCAGCGCCAACCCTGGCCTGCCGTGCAGCAGTCCGGTGGCGTCGTCGGGCCCGAGCAGTGGGGTCAGCTCCGGATCGTCGGGGACGGTCGCCCGCAGCTGCGCGGCCCGATCGAGGTGGCGTTCGTCGCGGTCGTGGCCGTACAGCGCGAGGTGGGCCATGGCCACGCCCGCCACGCCCTCGCCGAGGGTGGCCCGTTGGCGTAGCAACGGGTCCTGTTCGGCCGTGGCCAGCAGGGCGTTCGCCTCGTCGAGGAGGCCGTGGTCGGCGAGTACCCAGGCGATCCCGGCATTGCCGACGTGCAGGCCGGGCGGTGTGCGGTCGCGCAGGCGCAGTGAGTCGTCGGCCAACCGCCGGACCAGGGCCGGGTCGGCGGTGCGGCCCGCCAGGCGCAGCGCGTGCAGCACCCCGGCGGTGCCGTACGCGACGCAGCGCCGGTTGGTGAGGTAGCCGCGCGGCACTGTGGGGAACACCGGGTCGGCGTCGGGCCGGGCCATGGCGAGCAGGCCGTCCGCGATGCGTTCGCACAGTCGGCGCAGCTGCTGCTCCGGCGCGGCGGCCACCTCGGCCGCAGACGGCAATGCGCCCGTCGCCCGGGACTCGACGAACTCGGCGGCGGCTGCCAGCAGCTGCTCCGGGAGCGGAGCGATGGCGGCCTCGTTCGCCACCAGGTGGTCGAGGACCGCAGGTTCGCGCTGGAGCACGTGGTGCACGTTGCCGAACAGCATCAGCTTCGCGAGACCGGCCAGCCCGTACCGGTCGAAGTGCAGCGGGTCCGCGGCGGCGATCTCGCGCAGCCGGGCGCGGGGCTCGGCGGGGTGGTAGCCGGGGGTGCCGAACAGCGGCAGCGGCTCGCCGATCCGGGTGGCGGCCTCGAAGTCGATCAGTCGGACGTTGTCGTCCTCGTCGACCAGCACGTTGCCCGGGCTGACGTCCACGAACGCGTAGCCCGCAGCGTGCAGTTGGCCGAGCTGCTCGCCGAGCTGGGCCAGGATGCGCAGGCACCGCTCGTGGTAGGTGCGCTGCGGTGCCGGGTCGTCGGTGACGTAGAAGCCGGGCCTGAGGTTGATCACCCAGTCCATCAGGGTCCGTCCCGGCAGGACCTCGGTGACCAGGAACGTGTGCTCCCAGCACTGGAAGTAGTCCAGCGGCTCGGGGGCGAGCCCCGGCCGGATGCCGTGGAGGTCGCGCAGCGTGCGGTACTCGTGGGCGAGCCGCTCCGCCGCGGTGCCGCCGTCCCAGTCCAGCCCGGTGAGTGCGCGTGCCTCCTTGACGAACACCTGCCGGCCCGAGGCGCGTTCCACGGCGAGGTAGGTGCCGCCGCCGTTGGAGTGCCGCACGACCTGCTCGAACCGCAGTCCCTCGAAGGTGATCCGCCCGGCCTCCGGGGCGGCCGGCGGCGGAGCCACCGCCACGGGCTTCGCCTGCTCAGCCAGTTCCGCAGGCTGCACGAAGGGGTCCTCGATCCCGGGCGGCAGCTTGAACGACACACCTCGTACGTCGGGCACCAGGTGGCCGGTGCCATCGGGGACCATGAGTTCGCGGGTGCCGTCCGCCCGAAGCTCGGCGATCGGCTCGAAGGCCCCGTACCGGTAGGCGACGACGGAGGACTCCCGGAAGCGCCGGTCCCCGAGGATGTGCGGCCCCTGCACGCCGTCGAGGGCCTTCGCGAGCGCCTCCATCAGCAGACGGGCCGCTTCGGCGTCCGGCGGGTACGCGGCGATGAACTTCCCGCCCTGCGCCCGGTTTCCGTGCTTGTGGTGCAGCAGGGTGAAGCACACGTCGTTGCGCAGGTGCTTGAACGACACCCCCAGCTCGACGCAGATCGCCGCGGCCGTGTCCAGCACGTGCTGAGCGCGCTCCGCGGCAGCCGAGACGTGCACCTTCCACCCGTGGGTGGCCCGCGTGGTGCCGACGGGCGTGTAGATCTTCCAGAAGTCGGCCTCGGTGGTCTCCCACCCGCCTGGAAGTCCCTGCACCTCGAACGTGGTGGTGACCTGCGTCGTTTCACCGGCTGGGCGGTAGAAGTCCCGATCAGCCGTGAGATAGGGCAGTACGTCCACAGGGCCCCCGTTTCGCTCAAATAGAATCCGTTTCGGCGTGCCTCGGCTATTGCACGGCACCACGGAACATCCGTGCTAGGCCCCGGACTTCGCATCGGCCGAATTCTGGTTCCCTTTGGCTGGTTCGATGCAGTCCAATCAAAGACGTGCAGTCAGAAATCGTGCCAATTCGCCAATGAACCCGTGGGCCGCCGGTGAGTTGCCTTCAGGGGGGACGGCTCGATTATTCCCCCGTAACGTATCAGAGACCCATTTCGGTTCATTCGGATTTCCTATTTCTTCTGCAAGGCGACGTCAACGATCGGTGCGGCACCTGGTTCTCCTCCGCTGCGGGGTTCCTGCCGGCCTCGTTGTCTCATCGCGGCGGCTCCCGACGACGACGTGCTTCCAGGCTGCGCCGCCGCGCCTGCCCTCGGTGCCCGGTTGCGGATCTATCACCCGGACTGGGCCGCCGCGACGTTCCGCGACGCTGAGAGCGTGCGCCAGGTCCGCCTGTACAGCCGCGGCTTGTGGGAGGACTTCGAGCAGACCCGCACCCGGCGGCACCCTGCGGGAAACCCGGCCTCGAGCGCTTCGGACTCACCGTCACCCCCGGCGGCTGGCACCCCTGGCTGGACGACCCCACCCAGCCGCTGTGACCAGCTCCAACCCAGCCCGGTCCGGTGCTGCGAGAGCGCCTCGCGGCAGCGGACCCGTTGCCGAACACCGCCCGCTCCCGCCAGCTGGCTATGTAGTCCGCCCCGGTACCGGGGCGACCCGGGCGTGGCAGCGCTCGATGGCGCGCGTGTTCGGCTCGGTTCAGGTGGTGGGTTCGAGCGAGCGCCGGCCTGTCGGCGGGGCTCGCTGCTGTGGATGCAGACTTCGGAGGGGTGGTGGGTTTGCGTCCGGCTGACGTTGGGGTTGCGGGTGGCTACCAGGTTGATCCGGGAACGGTGTTCACCTCCTCGGTGGGGTTCCTGGACACGAAGGACTTCGTGTTCAACATCGCCTCGGGGGTGACCGGGGACCTGGGCGCCTCGGCGGGTATGGCGGGGGACGACAGCACCGCGCACTCCTTCGCGGCGAAGTATGAGCCCGCCGCGCAGACCATCGTGCAGGCGATCGGCACCGCCGGGCAGGGCATGGCCGCGATCTCGAGCCGGCTGCTGACGATGGCGACGAACTACCTGCAGGTCGAGGACCGGATCGCGGCCGCGCTCACGGCAAGGTCGACACCGCCTCGGGGCTGCAGGTAGGCGGGCAGGAGGACTGCGAGCCCAGTGGCGCGCACACGAGCCTGCCGATGGTCACCGGCTCCAAGCAGGTCCACGAGATCCCGGTCATCGGGAAGTTCTGGCCCCAGGGCGACCCGGACAAGCTGCGCGCGGCCGGCGGCGTGTGGGCGAAGTGCGCATCACTGATCGACGACGCCCAGAGCAACGCCGGCCGGCACGCCGCCTACGTGAACCAGGAGTGCTCCGGCGCGGCGTTCGACGCGTTCCAGACGTACGCGGCCACGATCTACACCTCCCACCCGCAGGGCGGCACAACGGTGGCCGCCTCACTACCGCTGATGGAGAACCTGTCGGCTGCGTGCCGGGTGATGCACCAGACGTGCCAGGACTACGCGGACGCCATCGACACCTGCCGCGACACCCTGATCGGACTGGGCACCGCCGCCGGCGTCATCACCGTCGGCGGCGCCCTGCTGACGTTCTTCACCTTCGGCGGCTCCGACGCCGCAGGTGCCGCCGGCGACGCGGCACTGGCGGGCGAAGCCGCAGCCGCCGCGGACGCCCTGGCGACCGCGGAAGCCGACGCCGCGGCCGCTGCGGCGGTCGCCGAGGCGGAGTCCGTGGTCTCCCAGCTCGCGGCCCGCCTGATCGTCACCTCCGCCCTGACGACCGCGGCCGTCGTGGTGCCCGCGGTGTCGGCGGACGCATCGCCCGCGACCGCCCTGGCCGCCGCCGCGCCGACGGGCCCGGGAGCGGCACCGCTGGTGTCGGCGCCGGTTGCGCCACCCGACCCGCCGCCCTACCCGCTGTACACCCCGGCCCAGCAGGCCGCAGCCGCGGCGTGGGAGAACGCCCTGCCCTGGCGGCCGGCGAACTACGGCACCCCCGACGACCGGGCCTACCAGGTGCGCGTCGCCGGCAGCCCGGAGCGCTCGATGAGCGGCGCGGACGGGAAACCGTGTGGGCGGACGGCTTCCGGCCAGCCGACGGCGCGATCATCGACGCCAAGAACGTCCGCAAGCAGGGCTGCAGCCCGCGCAGCCTCAACGGCATCCAGGAGAACGCCTTCAACACCAACCTGCTGCTGGGCAAGGACAACAGTGAGCTGAGCCGCTACCAGGCGGCCATCGAAAACCCCGACAACCACGCCCAGTACCTGGAGATCGACACCCCCGACCAGGCGACCATGGGCTACTGGCAGTACCTGCTGGCCGCCAACCACGTCACCAAGAGCAACGTGCGCTACGTTCCCTGACGATATGCGCGCCCTGAACTAAGGAGCAGACCGCCATGGACGGGATCTTCATCGCCGCACCCCCTGGAGCCGCATGGCCGTTGGGCCTGGCCGAGTTCGAGGCACGGGTGCGCGACCACATCCCGCTCGTCCTCTGCTTCACCCGGCACGACCCCGTCCAGCGGCGGGACTACCTGAACTTCGAGGCCGACCTGGACGGCATGCGCCGCCACGGCAGCTACTTCGAGCACAGCAACCTGGTGCTCAGCGACGGTGACCCCGCGTTCTGGGCCGACACCATCACCTGGTTCCTCAGCCTCCTCCCCGCGGCCGCGCCAGCGGTCGCGATGGCCGAGTCCAACCCCGACGACGTAGTCCCCGTCCCAGCCGGCGCAAGCGCCGAGCAGATCCGCGACCTCCTGGACACCCTTGTGGCAGGCTGACACAGGAGCTCGATGAGCAACGAGCCCTGAGCAGCCAAGGCGAGGCTGTCTGTAGCGTCGACGCCCACGTGCTGGGCTGCCAGTGTTGAGGTCATCCGAGACGGGTGTCCGCCTGCCGATGAGTTCGGTCGAGCCTGCGAGCCGGGCGCCGCGGAAGCCCTGCGGGATATTCGGTTGCCCAGCGGGCTGCCATGCCGCAGAGTTGCCACACCAGCCCGCACCGCCGCAGAGAGGAACACACCGTGAGCAGCAGCCAGTCCTATCAGTGTTCCTCGAGCTCCCAGCAGAGCCAGGGGTATCCCACCGGACGGTAGAACGGCTGAAGTGCCGGGCCGCCCACGGGGGAACTCCCCGTCCGGGCGGCCTCTTTCATGCCGCCCGGCAATGCCAGATGGTGTAACTGGCAACACGCCTGACTCTGGTTCAGGAGGTTCGGGGTTCGAATCCTCGTCCGGCAAGCAGCACCGGGAGAGTTGGCCGAGTGGTAAGGCAGCGGCTTGCTAAGCCGTAGTCGGGGTCACACCCGCGCGCGTTCGATCCGCGCACTCTCCGCGCAACAGAGCAGTTCACTGGAGGAGCCAGCCGACTGGCGCCGGCCGCGGTCCCGAAAACCGTCGGGGTGCACGAGCACCCGTGTGGGTTCGACCCCCACTTCCTCCGCCAAGGGCGAGCTGGGCATTGGAGAGCCCAAGGGTCTGTAACACCCCCGCTTCTGCTGTGACGGTTCAACTCCGTCCTCGCCCACCAAAACCTGCTATGCCGGACAGTCCCGGATTCGCGGATTGGGGCCAGGACCCACCCGACCGCAGGACGCGTGCTGTTGCGGAGGGTTCTTGTCCGCGAGGCACTCCCGGCGGGCGGGCCGGCGTCGCCTTGTCGGTGGCGATCTCCCGTGGTCACCGCCGGATCCACCCAACTGCCGTGGCTGTGCAGGAGCAGGTAGTTGCAGTTTGCCTGCGCCCGGGGTCTTGATGATCCGGCTTCACCTATATGTCAACAGGCCTGTTGGACGGTAGAGTTAAGGTGCATCGGCACACACTTCGGACGGGCGATCGCGCAGCGCGACGGCGAACCGTCAGTATTCATTACGTGCACATGCGCCCGTCATGACCCATGAGCGCTCATGAGCGCTCATGGAGCGTGGTCCCACAGTGGTCCCAGAGACCGCCATCGGTCACCGGTTACGCGCAGCGACGGGAACCTGACACACGTTCAGCAGGAGTCTTCACAGGCGCCGAGGGGAGATCCTCGCCCTGCACTGGTCAGATGTCCACCGCATGGACCGCAAGCTCTTCGTCCGCTGGAAAGCGGCATGGGTCAAGCCCCGTTCACCTACCCATTGCCGGTGCACCCGGGGTCGCTCCGAAGTCGCTCGCGGATCTCCGCTGCCTCCGCCTCCCGCCCGACACTCTCCAGTCCGTTGGCCCGGGCCGCCTCAACCGTCCGCAACTTCTCCAGGAACGCCCCGGGGTCGCCGGCAGCCAGGCGGCGGTAGACCTCGGCCGCCTGCACGCCGACCTCCAGTGCTTCGTCCGGCCGGCCGGCCCGCCACAGGCTGACGCCGAGATCACCCAGGTATCCCGCGAGAGCCGGCTCGTGGGCGACGGGGTCGGCGGCGGCCAGCCGTCGGTGTCTGACGACCAGCTCCGTCGCCACCTCCACCAGTTCGGGCCACCGCTCCATCGAGCTGTGCAGGAAGCCGAGCTTGGCGAGGACACTGATGAGCAGGGGCTCGCGGCCCGGCTCGTGGGAGACCACCGACTGGAGGATCAGCACGGCCTCCTCCAGCGCCGCCAACGCCTCCTCCCGGCGACCCGCCCGGAACAGGTCGGTACCGAGGTTGTCCAGCGCCATGGCGAGGCCCCGCTCATGCACCCGCCCGTGGCGCTCGACCGCCACCCGGCCGAGCGCCACGGCCTCCTCGCTCGCCGCGAGCGCCTCAGGCAGGCGGGCAGCCCGCGACAGCGCGAACCCGTGGTTCAACACTGCGCTCGCCAGCGCCGGCTCGTGCGCCGACAGTGCGCTTGCCGGGAACGTCATCCGCCCTGGTCAGAAGCCTCGCGACGGGAGGAGGCATGATGGTCGTTCGTGCTGCTGCGACTGGCTTACCTGACCGTGACCAACGCCTTCGCTGCGCTTCGGTTGCTGCCGATGAGCGATCGCGAGAAGGACGTCGAGATCCTGGCGCTCCGGCACCAGTTGACCGTCTTGGAGCGACAGCTCCACGGTGATCGGGTCCAGTTCGCGCCCGAGGATCGGGCGATCCTCGCCGCGCTGCTGGCGCCGCTGCCGCGAGCATTGTTGCGGCGACTGAGGTTACTCGTACGGCCGGATACAGTACTGCGCTGGCACCGCGACCTGGCGAGACGTCAGCACGCGAAAAGGTGTCGGCCGAAGCGCCCGGGTCGGCCGCGCACGGTGAACTCCATCCGGGCCCTGGTCCTGCGCCTGGCACAGGAGAATCCCAGCTGGGGGTACCGGCGCATCCACGGCGAACTACTGGTCCTCGGAGTGGCGGTCGCCGCCTCCACCGTCTGGGAGATCCTGAAGCAGGCCGGCATCGACCCCGCGCCCGAGCGCACGTCCACCACCTGGGCCGACTTCCTGCGCTCCCAGGCCGACGCGCTACTGGCATGCGACTTCTTCGAGACGGTGACCCTCACGGGGACACGGATGTACGTGTTCGCGGTGATCGAGCACGCCAGCCGCCGGATCCGGATCCTGGGCGCAACCGCCCATCCGTCCGCGTCCTGGGTAGTGCAGGCCGCCAAGAATCTCGTCATGGATCTCGAGGACGCCGGCTGCCAGGCGCGGTTCCTGATCCGGGACCGGGATGGAAAGTTCCCCGACCTGTTCGATGCCGTCCTCAAGGACGCGGGCATCGAGGTCGTGCTCAGCGGCGTCCGGATGCCGAGGATGAACTCCATCACGGAGAGGTGGGTGCAGACCTGCCGGCGCGAGCTCCTGAACCGCACCTTGATCTGGAACCAGCGCCATCTCCTGTATGCCCTGCGGGAGTTCGAGCAGTTCTACAACGCCCACCGGCCACACCAGGGCATCGCGAACGCCCGCCCGCTCCAGCCACTACCCGTCCCGATCGCTGATCCGGTGCAGATGGGCCGCCTCGACATACGGAGACACGAACGCCTCGGCGGCATCCTCCATGAGTACCAACATGCCGCATGACCTGCGCGGACGGGGTTTTCGGCAAGGGCAGTGGTGGTCGCAGGGTGGTCGCAGGCGCCCAGACTCCGGACCGGCTTCAACGACGCCATCAGGACCGTCAAATGCAGACAGAACGGCAGAAACGTGACGGGCTCCCGATTTCCCGCCTACGGGCGGGTCAACCCGGAGCCGCGCTGCCATCCATCCGTGGAGGGTCCGAGCGGATGACGCCCAGGTGACCAGTCGAGCCATCGCGGCACAACTCCAGCCCAATGAAGGCGAGTTGACGGGTCAGCCCGCACACCGGAGCACTCCCGCGACCGGACGAGGTGCGACCACCCTGCGACCATCACCCCGCGACACGCACAAAAAGGCCGTCCCCATCTTCAGATGGAAACGGCCTCCGACCTGCGAAAACGCAAGTCGGGACGACAGGATTTGAACCTGCGACCCCCTGACCCCCAGTCAGGTGCGCTACCAAGCTGCGCCACGTCCCGTGGTCTCGCCACCGACGCTGTCGGCTTCTCGACCTTGTCCCCGGTGTTTCGGCGACGTGCAAAACAATACAGCACGGCGAGGGGTGTTCGCTGCCAGGATTCGGCGCAGGTCACGGGTGGGGTGGCGGGTGGGTCAGGGGGTGGGGTGGCGGGCGTCGTAGCGGAGGAAGGCGGGGCGGCGGGCGGCGAGGAGGAGGACGGCGGCGACGCAGGCGAGGCCGCCGGAGACGGCGGAGACGGTGGGGTTGGTGAGGGCGGCGACCGAGCCGGACTCGAAGTCGCCGAGGCGGGGGCCGCCGGCGACGACCACGATGAAGATCCCCTGGAGGCGGCCGCGCATCTCGTCGGGGGCGGCGGCCTGCATCAGGGTGTTGCGGAAGATCATGCTGATGGTGTCCGCGCAGCCCGCGACGGCGAGCAGCAGCAGGCCGAGCCAGAGGTAGCCGTGGGTGAGGCCGAAGAGGGCGATGGACAGGCCCCAGGCGGTGACCGAGGCGAGGATGGCGACGCCGTGGAGGTGCACCTTGGAGACCCAGCCGGAGAAGAGCGCCCCAGTCAGCGCGCCGACGGCGGGGGCGGCGACCAGCAGGCCGACGGTGCGGGCGTCGCCGCCGTAGAAGCCGACCGCGATGGCCGGGAAGAGGGCGCGGGGCAGGCCGAAGACCATGGCGGCCAGGTCGGCGACGAAGCTGGTGCGCAGGTTGGGCTGCTCGCGCAGGAAGCGCAGGCCGTCGAGGACCGAAGCGCGGCCCTTGCGGGAGCCGGAGTCCGGGCGCATCGAGGGCAGCCGCCACATCGCGTAGATGGTGCCGGCGAAGGCGACGGTGTCGACGAGGTAGGCGCACTGGCTGCCGTAGGCGCCGATCAGGACGCCGCCGAGCATCGGGCCGACGGTGAGGCCGAGGTTCATGCTGATCGTGTTCAGCGCATTGGCGGCCGGCAGCTGTTCGCTGGGGACCAGGCGCTGGATCATCGACGAGCGGGCGGGCGAACTGAGCGCGAAGAAGGCTCCCTGCAGGGCCACCGCGACGTAGAGCACGGCGACCTGACGCAGTCCGAGCAGCGCCTGGGCCGCCAGAACCGCGGAGGCCGCCGCCAGGCCGGCCGAGCCGATCAGGCCGAGCTTGCGACGGTCCACGGTGTCGGCGATGGCGCCGCCGTAGAGGCCGAAGACGATCAGCGGGACGAGCGAGCAGAGGCCGACCAGTCCGGTGGCGAAGGTGGACCCGGTCAGGGCGTAGACCTGGACGGAGACCGCTACGGCGGTCATCTGCTGGCCTATCGAGGAGACGGACTGGCCGAACCAGACCCGCCGGTAGTCCGCGTTCTCGCGCAGCGGCGTGAGGTCGGCGAGGGCGCCGCGCAGCAAGCGGGAACGGGAGGGAGGCGGGGCGGAGGGAGGGGACGAAGGGGAGGAGGCGGGAGAGGGAGAGGGAGAGGGGGAGGGAGAGGTGGGATGATTGGTCGACACAGCGACCAATGGTCACCCCTCCCCCCGCGCCCCGGTCCACCGGGGGACCCCTCAGCGCTGCAGCACGGCCTTCTCCCCCGCCCGCACCTCGACCGGCAGCCGGTTGCCCGGCGGCGGGAACGGGCAGACGAAGTGGTCGGCGAAGGCGCACGGCGGCAGATGGGCGCGGTTGAGGTCGAGGACCGTCCGGCCCTGCGCGTCCGGCGCGGGCAGCGTGACGAAGCGGAACCGGTACGTCTCCCGGCCGCTGCCGGCGTCGCTGATCACGCCGCTCAGCCGCTCGCCGGACCGGCTGACGGTGAGTGTGCGGGCCTCGCCCGCCAGCTCGAAGGAGAGCAGGCCCGCGACGTCCAGTCCGCGCTCGCGACCGTCGGCGTTGGGGACGGTGAGCGTACGGTCGCCGCTGTCGAACGGGGTGAAGACGGCGGGCAGCGACCACTGCGGCTGGTAGGGGTAGGCGGAGATGCCGGCGAACCGGGCGCGCGCCTCGCTCGCCGGGTCGAAGACGCGCAGGGCGAGTTCGCCCTCCCGCTCGATCGGGATCAGCCGCACCTCGCCGTAGCCGGCCACCGCCGCCTCGGGGTGGGTGTCGGGGTGCAGCAGCAGCTCGCCGTCGACGGGGCGCTCCGCGACCGCCAGGCCGTCGGCCGCCGCGGCCGTCACACGCACGCTGTCCCCGCTCCGCGACCAGCGGCCGGGGACGCCGGGTATCTCGGTGTCCGAGGCATCGAGCCAGTACGTCCCGACCAGCGCCAGGACCCCGTGCGGGGTGCTCACCGCCTCGGCCCGGGCCTCGCTCCAGGCCTTCCACTCGTCAGCAGCACTCACAGACCATCCTCCTGATCACTTGTCCGACGAGCAGATCTGATCATTCGTCACGCCCGTTCAGCGGTCTGAACAGGCCCTCCTGCACCACCGAGACCACCAGCTGGCCCTTGCGGTCGAAGATCTGGCCGCGTGCCAGCCCGCGCGCGCCGTGCGCGATCGGCGACTCCTGCTGGTAGAGCAGCCAGTCGTCGGCGCGGAACGGACGGTGGAACCACATCGCGTGGTCGAGCGAGGCCATGTCGAAGTTGCGCCGGCCCCAGAGCGGTTCGACGGGGGCGCGGACGGAGTCCAGCAGCGTCATGTCGCTGGCGTAGGTCAGCGCGCAGACGTGGATCAGCGGGTTGTCCGGCAGGGCGCCGTTGGTCCGCAGCCAGACGCCGCTGCGCGGCTCGACGCCCGCCAGGTCCTCCTGCGTCCAGCGCAGCCGCTCGACGTAGCGGATGTCGAACGGCTGGCGGCGGCTGATGAACGGCGGCAGCTCGCCCAGGCGGTTGCCGACCTCCTCCAGCGCGCTCGGCAGGTCCTCCGGGGACGGCACCGCGGGCATCGGCTCCTGATGCTCGATGCCGCCGGGCTCGGGCACGTGGAAGTCGGCGGTCAGCGCGAAGATGCTTCGGCCCTGCTGGATGCCGAGCACCCGGCGGGTGGTGAACGAACGGCCGTCGCGGATCCGGTCGACCTGGTAGACGATCGGCACGCCGGGGACCCCGGGGCGCAGGAAGTAGGCGTGCAGCGAGTGGACCGGGCGGTCCTCGTCGACGGTACGGCCCGCCGCGACCAGCGCCTGCCCGGCCACCTGCCCGCCGAAGGTGCGCTGCAGCGACTCCTCGGGACTGCGTCCACGGAAGATGTTGAGCTCGATCTGCTCCAGATCCAGCAGGTCGACGAGCTGGTCGACGGGCGTTCCCATGGCGTGCGTCCTCTCAGGGGCGGGCGCGCCGGAACTCCCGGCGGCATACCGCTGTCGTCTAGCGAGAAGTCTGCTGGCCGCCGAGGAATTCCCACCGGAGGCCGCGCGCGGACGGGACGCGACCGACGCCACCCGGGGCTGATGCGGGCAGCGGGCAGAACGCGGCCGACCGCCGCCCCCGAAGGGACGGCGGTCGGCGGCGCGGGCGGGCCGGCTGACGGGGTACGTCAGACCGCGAGCACCTGGCCCGGCAGGATCAGGTCGGCGTTGCCACCGATGACCTGGGTGTTGTTCTTGTACAGGGTCTGCCAGTTGAGGCCCTTCGCCGCGGCGATGCCGCTCAGCGTGTCGCCGCTCTTGACGGTGTAGGTGCCACCGGTGCTCGGCGCGGCGGGGGCGGCCGGAGCAACCGGGGCAACCGGGGCGGCGGGCTTGGGGGCCGGCTTGGTCGGCTTGGGGGCCGGAGCGGTGCTCTGCTTCGGGGCGGCAACCGGCTTGGCGGCCGGAGCCTGAGTAGCCGGAGCCTGCGCGGCCGGGGCCGGAGCGGGGGCCGAGGTGTCGACGGCGGCGGGCGCGCCACCGGCGGTCAGGCCGGCCTTGACCGAGCAGACGGGCCAGGCGCCGGGGCCCTGGGAGGCCAGCACCTTCTCGGCGATGGCGATCTGCTGCGCCTTGGTGGCCTGGTTGGCCTGCGGGGCGTACTGGGTGCCACCGAAGGCCGCCCAGGTGGAGGAGGTGAACTGCAGGCCGCCGTAGAAGCCGTTGCCGCTGTTGATGCTCCAGTTGCCGGTGCTCTCGCACTGGGCGACCGCGTCCCACGTGGCGGTGGAGGCGGCGGAAGCCGTCGTGGCCGTCACGAGGCCGGCCACCGGCAGGGCGGCGAGGACGCCACCCATGACCGCCATGCGCAGGCGGCCGCTGCTGCGGCCGGCCTTCGCGTTGTCGGCGACGGCGGTGGTGGCGGCGTTCTCGTTACGGAAGGTCATGGGTTCCTCTCGACAGCCCCGGGCGGGCATGCGGAACCAAGGCCTCGAAAGGCCTGGTTCCTCTGCCGCGTCTGCTGGGCGACCGTGCACGTGTCCGACGTGCCGCGTCGCCCTGGCCACTCCGCCACTCACCACGGACGCGTTCGAACCGTCGTGTGGTGGGCACTGCTGTGCGCTGGGGGTGAACCCGGGTGGTGCTCGTTGCACCGAGAACGAAGTTAGGTGGCGCGGGTGTCCCGGTTCAACCGGGCCGGGGTCTTCGCAGGTCAACCGAAGGTTACCGGTGGTAATGATCAGGTAAAGCAGTCGTAAATGTCCGTTTTTGGCATGATTACGAAGATCAAACCCTTGCGCGAGGTGACCCTGGCCACCCTCCTGCCCCTGTGAGCCTGCGCACAAGGTCGACAGATTGTGACCATCTATCCACCACTAGTGGTCGCCGGCCGGGCAAAACGAGTCACTCTGTGCACCCACCCGTGACCCGGGCCACAGCAGCCCGTTGGTAATGGCGGCCGGGTGCGTCCGCGCCACCGCCGCAACGACCCGAGGAGTCCTTCGTGCCGCGCATGCTCAATGTCAGCGACGAGGTCCGAGCCGAAATCGGCGACGACGAGGCAGATCGCCTGCTCGGCGGGGCCCACGCCCCCGACAGCTACGACTGCACGTCCTGCCGCACGCCTGGCGACTCGATCAACGAGCCGACCAGTACTGTCCTCTTCGTCGGCGAGGAAACCGCCGTGCTGGCCTTCGCCCACGCCCGGTGCATCCCGTCCCAGGTGGTGGCGGTCTCGGAGGAGCAGCTGCTCGGGGCGGTCCGCAGCATCAGCCAGACCCAGGGCAGCGGGCTGCCGGCCCAGGCCTACCCGGTCGATCCGGCCTACCAGGCCTATCCCGTCGACCGGGCCTACCCCGCCGACCCGATGGCGATGCCCGCGCCACCGGCCGCCCAGCTCTACACCCCGGCCGCACCGGCCCCCGTCGCACCGGCCCCCGCCGCGCCGGAGCCATCAGCAGAGCCGGTCACCGGTCCCGCGCCCGGCGAGCCCGCGATCCTCGGAATCACCTGCGGCCTGGTGCTGTGCGGGGACACCGGGCACGCCGCCCTGGTGGTCGAACCGACCGGACCGGTCGGCCGACCGGGCAGCCTGGTCGGCGCGGACGAGTTCCTGTCCCTGCTCACCGAACACGGGTTCGCCCCGATCCACGACGTCGAGCAGCCCCCGGCCGTGCTGCCCGGGTGGTCGGTACTGATGGCGATGGGACGGCTTCACGCGATCCTGCAGCCCTCGGCGGCCGGGACCAGCGCCGCCTGGTGGCAGGCGCACCAGCCGCTGCTGGTCACCGAGCCCTGGCGGGCGGCGGCCTCCCGCTACGCCCGGGTGATCATGTACGCGGCGCCGGCCGGGACGATCGGCCGCCAGCCCCGTGAGGACCTGCTGCGCACCGCGCTCGACCGGGCGGCCGCCCAGGGGCTGCTGGTCGCGGCCGCCCTCCCGCTCGCCGGCACCTGAGCCGCACCACCACCACCCGCACCACCAGCACCACACACCGCCGCACCACCACCGAGGCGCGCGCCGGGGTCCTTCCCGCAAGGGACCCGGCGCGCGCCTCTCCAACGCGCTCCCGCCCCTCGCCGACCACCCGCATCCCCTGAGCGGCTCACTCGTTGGCCCTTACGTGTACAGCTACGACGTGACCTCAGCCTTCCGCCAGACCACCGCCAGCCGAGGGATCCCCGCGATGAGGCCGTCGTACGACGCGGAGCATCCGCACTCCGCCACCCCCATCTACGACGAGCTCTACTCCGAGTACCGCCGCCTCTTCCGCGCCCTGCCCGGCGACCGGGCCGGCGAGGAGGACCTGCGCTTCACCGGCTTCGCCGTCCGCGAGCGCCGCCCGTACGCCCTGGAGGAGTACCGCGCACCGTACGGCCAGAGCCAGAGCCAGAACCAGAGCCAGGGCCCCCAGGAGCAGCACCAGCCCTTCCCCTCCCCCTTCCCCGGCTACAGCGCGGGGTACGGCTCGGCCGCGCCGCAGTTCGTCCCGGCCCAGCAGGCGCTCCCCCACCAGCCGCAGCAGCCCCACCACCAGCCGCACCACCCGTCCCAGCAGCACCACCATCAACACCAGCACCAGCAGCACTCCCCGCAGCCCAGCGCGGGACAGGGCTGGGTCGCCTCCGGCTACCTGGCGGCCACCGCCCCCGCCGTCCCCGCACCGGCCGCACCCGCACCCGTCGGCGCGGGGATGGCCGGCCGCCACCGCAGCGGCCTGCTCTCGCTGCCCCCGGGCCGCAGCCACTCCTGAGAGCCTGCCCAGCCCAGCAGCACCCAGCACAGCCCAGCAGCACAGCGGCCCGGCACCTGAGTGATCAGGTACCGGGCCGCTGCGCTGTGCTGAGCTGCCAGAAGCGGCAGCTGCTCCTACTTGCGGCGACGCTTCTCGCGCACCCGCACCGAGATCGAGATCGGCGTCCCCACGAAGCCGAACTCCTCACGCAGCCGGCGCTCGACGAACCGCCGGTAGCCGGCCTCCAGGAAGCCAGAGGCGAAGAGCACGAACCGCGGCGGCTTGACCCCCGCCTGCGTCCCGAAGAGGATGCGCGGCTGCTTGCCGCCACGGATCGGGTGCGGGTGGGCCGCGACCAGCTCGCCCAGGAAGGCGTTCAGCTTGGCGGTCGAGATCCGGGTCTCCCAGCCCTCCAGCGCGGTCTCGATGGCCGGCACCAGCCGCTCCATGTGCCGGCCGGTCAGCGCGGAGACGTTGACCCGCGGCGCCCACTTCACCTGGACGAGATCCTGCTCGATCTCGCGCTCCAGGTAGTAGCGGCGCTCCTCGTCCATCTGGTCCCACTTGTTGTACGCGACGACGACCGCGCGCCCGGCCTCGACCGCCATCGAGATGATCCGGGTGTCCTGCTCGGCGAGCGGCTCGCTGCAGTCGATCAGGACGACCGCGACCTCGGCCTTCTCCAACGCCGCGGAGGTGCGCAGCGAGGCGTAGAAGTCGGCGCCCGCGGTCAGGTGGACGCGCCGCCGGATGCCCGCGGTGTCGATGAACTTCCAGGTCTTGCCGCCGAGTTCGATCAGCTCGTCGACCGGGTCGCGGGTCGTGCCGGCCAGCTCGTTGACGACCACCCGGTCCTCACCGGCGACCTTGTTGAGCAGGCTGGACTTGCCGACGTTCGGACGGCCGATCAGCGCGACGCGGCGCGGGCCGCCCTGAGCCACGCCGAAGGTCTGCGGCGGCGCCTCGGGCAGCGCGGCCATCACGGCGTCCAGCAGGTCGCCGGAGCCGCGGCCGTGCAGCGCGGAGACGGGGTAGGGCTCGCCGAGGCCCAGCGACCAGAGGTAGGCGGCCTCGGCCTCGGTGGACTGGCCGTCCACCTTGTTGGCGCAGAGCACCACGGGCTTGCCGGCCCGACGGATGATCTTGATCAGCGCCTCGTCGGCGTCGGTGGCGCCGACCGTGGCGTCGACGACGAAGAGCACCGCGTCCGCGCTCTCGATGCCGAGCTCGGCCTGCGCGGCCACCATCGCGTCCAGGCCGAGGACGTCGATCTCCCAGCCGCCGGTGTCGACCAGCTTGAAGCGCCGGCCGTTCCAGGTCGCTTCGTACTGCACGCGGTCGCGGGTGACGCCGGGCTTGTCCTCGACGACGGCCTCGCGGCGGCCGATGATGCGGTTGACCAGGGTCGACTTGCCGACATTGGGCCGGCCGACGACGGCCAGCACCGGCAGCGGCACGTGCTGGGCGTTGAGGTCGCCGTCGAGGTCCTCGGGGTCGAAGCCCTCCTCGGCGGCGAGGGCCATGAACTCGGCGTACTCGGACGCGTCCAGCGCGCCGTGCTCGGCCGAGGCGGACTCGGCCGTGCCGGTGGTTTCGTTGCTCATCTTCTTCTGTTCCGTTTCCCGGCCCGCCCGCTGGGGGCGCACCGTGCGTACCTGCCCGTCGAAACGGGCAGCGCGAAAGGTCAATCCAGTACTCGAAAAAACAGCTGGGCTAGGCGGCGGTCAGCCGGCCGGCCCGCTCCTCCACCAACTCCGCGATGGTGTCGATGACCTGGTCGAGCGTCAGGTCGCTGGTGTCCACCAGGACGGCGTCCGCCGCCTGGGCCAGCGGCGCCGTCACCCGGGAGGAGTCGGCGGCGTCGCGGCGGACCAGGTCCGCCGCCATCGCCGCGATGGTGCTCTCGTCGACTCCCTTGGCCCGCAGCTCGGCCGCCCGGCGCTCGGCGCGGGCGGCCTCGGAGGCGGTCAGGAAGATCTTGGCGGTGGCCTCCGGGAAGACCACCGTGCCCATGTCCCGGCCCTCCGCGACGATCCCGCGCTGCGCCACCGCCGCGCAACCGCGCTGCAGCTCGACCAGCCGGACCCGCACCTGCGGGACCGCCGACACCGCGCTGACCTTGGCGGTCACCTCGGGGCCGCGGATCGGTCCGGAGACGTCCTGGCCGTCGACCGTGATGGTCGGGCCGTCCGCGTCCGTACCGGAGACGATCACCGGCTTGCCGCAAGCGATCGCGACCGCGTCGGCGTCGTCCACATCGACGTCGTTGGCCAGCATCCACCAGGTCATCGCCCGGTACATGGCACCGGTGTCCAGGAAGCTGAGGCCCAGCCGGGCCGCCACCGCGCGGGAGACGGTCGACTTGCCGGAGCCGGAGGGTCCGTCGATGGCGACGACGACCGGGGCGTTCGCTCGGTCGGCTGTGTCCACGGGGAACCTCTCTTCTTGACACCGGGGAGTTACCTCAAGGTTAGACGACCGGCACCGCCTCTCCTCCCGGTCGGTCGCTCCCCGGTTCCCTCAAGGCTCCCTCAAGGCTCCCGCACCCTGATCGGTCTCAGTCCCGCACGCTCCAGCCGCGCTCCCGCAGCGCCTTCACCAGCGTCCTGGCGGTCGGCGGCGCCACCGACAGCTGCACCAGGCCGACCCGCTGGCCGGTGGAGTGGTCGATCGAGACGTCCTCGATGTTGATCCCTATCTGCGCGACCTCGCTGAACAGCCGACCCAGCTCGCCGGGCTGGTCGCCGATGGCCACGATCACCGTCTCGTAGCGGGTGGGCGGGGCACCGTGCTTGCCGGGGATCCGGGCCTGGCCGTGGTTTCCGCGCCGTATCACCGACTCGATACCGGCGCTGCCCGCCTGGCGGGCCTCCTCGTCGCCGCTCTCCAGCGAGCGCAGCGCGGCGACCGTGCTGCCGAGGTCGCCGGCCAGCTCCTCCAGGATGTCGGCGACCACACCGGCATTGGCGGCCAGGATGTCCAGCCACATCCGCGGGTCGGAGGCGGCGATCCGGGTGACGTCGCGCACACCCTGGCCGGAGAGCCGGACGGCCGTCTCGTCGGCGTGCTCCAGCCGGGCGGCCACCAGCGAGGAGAAGAGCTGCGGCGCGTGCGAGACCAGCGCCACCGCGCGGTCGTGCGCGGCGGCGTCCATCACCACCGGCATTCCGCCGCAGAGCGCGACCAGCTCCAGGGCGGCGTTGAGCGTCGCGGTGTCGGTGTCGGCGGTCGGGGTGAGCACCCAGGGTCGGCCCTCGAAGAGGTCGGCGCGGGCGGCCAGCGGACCGGACTGCTCGCGGCCCGCCATCGGGTGGCTGCCGATGTAGTGCACGGTGTCGCAGCCGAGCGCGGTGATATCGGTGCGCGGACCGGACTTCACGCTCGCCACGTCGGTGTAGCAGTGCGCCAGACCGCGCCGCTGGCAGTCGGCGAGCACCTTGCCGACCAGCGCCGGGGGGACGGCCACGATCACCAGGTCGACCGGGCCGGGCGGCGCCTCGGTCGTACCGGCGCCGAGCGAGGCCGCGGTCCGGGCGGCGTCCGGGTCGGCGTCCTCCAGATAGACGGTCAGCCCTCGTCCGGCGAGCGCGAGCGCGGCGGAGGTGCCGATCAGTCCGGTGCCGACGACGGCGACAGTGCGCATGACGGGTTCGTCTCCTGGGATCCTGGAATGCTGGGATGCTGGGCTGAACGGGAGGCGGGATGAATGAGCGGGCGTCGCCCCATCCTCGCGCACGGCCGCCGCGCCGGGCACGCCGGGCGGCCCTCCCACGCCGAGCGGCTCTCGTCCGGGGCCCGTCCGGCACGCGCTCCGCAGGCACCCGCCAGCCGTCCGGTCCCCCGCGCCGGCGCGGCGCGCCGGGCAAAACCGGCGACAGCCGCCCGGCCGGCGGGCAGACTGGGCGACCGAACGGCGCACAGGGCGAAGGGGCGGTCGCGGTGACAGAACAGGTACCTGAGCAGGCGCCGGGAGAGGCGCCGGGCGAGGCGCCGGACCAGGCGATCCCCTGGCCGAGCAGGCTGGACTCCGTGGTGGTGCACGCCGCCGGGGCGGTCTGCCGCCGCCGCGCGCACGGCCTCCTCCCCACCGCCGACGGCCCGGTCCGGCTGCGCCTGACCGGCCTCCCGCGCACCCTGGACGGCCAGTCGCTGCGCGCCACCGTGCTGGACGGACCGCCGGGCTGGCGGGTCACCGAGGTCCGGCCCGCGGTCGAGGCCCGGCTGCGCGGGCCGCAGGAACTGCCCGAGCTGCGCCACCGCCGCACCGAACTCGCCGAGCGGCTCGACGCGCTGAACGAGCAGCGCGGGCTGCTGGACACCCGGATCGCGCAGACCGCCGACCTGCGCGCGGTGGCCCCGGACCGGGCCCCGGAGGACCCGCACCGCCGCGCTCCCGCCGACGCCTTCCTCGCGCTGGCCGACTTCGTCGACGAGCGGCTGACCGCCCTGCACGCCCGGGCCGAGCGGGTGCGCGAGCAGCTGCGGCAGGCCGAGCACGAGCTGAGCGTGCTGGACGACCAGCTGGCGCGCGCCTCCAGCGCCGAGCCCGCGACCCCGGTCGAGACCTCGGCCGTCGCCCTGCTCACCCTGACGCCGAGCAGCCCTGGCACCCCTGGCACCCAAGGCACCCCCGTCACCCCGGGCACCCCGGCTGCGGCCGGCGAGCTGGTGGTCGAACTGGAGTACCTGGTCCCCGGCGCGGTCTGGGTGCCCGCCTACCGGCTGAGCCACCGCCAGGATGCCCCCGGCGGCACCCTGCTGCTGCGCGCCGAGGTGGCCCAGCACACCGGCGAGGACTGGACGGACGTCCGGCTCGCGTTCTCCACCGCCGACCTGCAGCGCTCGACGGAGCTGCCGCGGCTGCGCTCGATCCGGATCGGCCGCAGCCAGCCGGCCCCACCGCCGTCCGGCTGGCGCGAGCCGCCGGCCGGGCTCGGCGAGCTCTTCGCCGGCTACGACCGGGCCGCCGCTCTCCCGGCCCCGGCCCCCGCTCCCGTGCCCGCTCCCGCTCCCGTGCCGGTGGCCGTCGCCGCGGCTCCGCTGATCGCCTACGGAGCCGCGGCCCCGGGCGGCCCGCCCGCCCCGCCGGCCGCCGCTCCGCGGGCGATGCACGCCATGCACGCCATGCACGCCATGCACGCCATGCGCTCCTCGGCTGCCCCTGACGTCCTGCGCAAGTCCGCACCCCCACCACCCGCCGACGCGCTGTCCGTCCCCGCGGCGGCCCTGCTCGACTACGCCGCCCTCACCCTGGCCGGCCCGGCCGAACCCGCCGCCCGGCGCGGCCGCCTGCACCTCGCCCCGCACGCCGTCCCGGGCGCCACCCCCGCCCCCGCCGCCCCCCTCGCGCTCCCCGCGCACGCCGTCCTCCCGCGTCACTCGGCCGGCTCCTTCGACCACCGCTACGACGCCGCCGCCCGCGCCGACCTGCCCTCCGACGGCAGCTGGCACACCGTCACCATCGGCGAGATCCCGCTGTCGCTGCACACCGAGTACGTCTGCGTGCCGTCCGTCGACCCCGCCGTGCACGCCACCCTGCTGCTCTCCAACGACTCCGACCAGGCCCTGCTGGCCGGTCCGCTGGAGGTCACCGTGGACGGCGAGTTCCTGCTCACCACGGCGCTGCGGACGCTCGCCCCGGGCGCCACCCGCCGGGTGGGCCTGGGCGTCACGGAGAGCGTGCGGGCCACCCGGCGCACCGAGGTCCAGGAGTCCACCGCCGGCCTGCGCGGCGGCACCACGGTGATCGAGCAGCGGGTGCACGTCGGACTGGCCAACCGGCTGGGCCACCCGGTCACCGTGGAGGTCCGCGAGCGGATCCCGGTGGCGGGCGACAAGGACATCCGGATCGAGGAGCGCGCCGGCACCCCCGGCTGGGCGGCCCCGACCGAGGCCGGCACCGAGGCCGGCGAGGCGCATCCGGCCGGCACCCGGCTCTGGCGGGTCGAGCTGCCCGCGGGCGGCCGGGCCGAACTCGAAGGCGGCTACGAGATCCGGATCCCGGCCGGCAAGGCCCTGACCGGCGGCAACCGAAGGAACTGACCCATGACCCCCGAGACCACCACGGCTGCCGTGCCCGTCCTCCCGCTGCCCGTCACCGCCGTGACCTGCCTGGAGGACCGGGCCCTGATCGAACGCACCACCACCGTCCGGCTGGTCCCCGGCCTCCAGCGGCTGCGGCTCGGCCCGATCACCGCCCTGGCCGTCGACCGCTCGCTGCGCACCGAGCTCAAGGCGCACGAGACGGGCGCCACCGTCCTGGACGCCCACCTCACCCGCAGCTGGACACCGCGCCCACCCGGCCCGCCCGGCGCCGAGGACTCCGCCCTCGTCCACCGCCTGGACGAGCTGCGCGAGGAGCAGCGCCGGGCCGCCCAGTCGATCCAGCGGCTGGCGTCCCGGCTCGCGCTGCTGGACCAGCTCGGCGCCGAGCTGCTGCGCGAGATCGCCGAGGGCACCGGCCGCGGCGAGGCCGAGCCGGCCCGCTGGTCCCACGAGCTGCAGCGGGTGGAGGCCGAGCAGGAGTCGTACGGCGAGCGGCTGCGGGCCGCCCGGACCAGGGTCGCCGAGCTGGAGCAGCGCACCAAGGAGCTGCGGGACGCGCTGGCGGCCGCCGAGTCCGAGCCGGCCGAGCTGAACGCCTACGTCGAGCTGACCGTCCACGCCGACCGGCAGACCACCGCCGAGCTGACGGTCGGCCATCTGACGCCGTGTGCGCTCTGGCGCCCGGCCTACCGCGCCGCCTTCACCGGCGCCACCCTGCGGCTGGAGTCGGACGCGATGGTCTGGCAGCGCACCGGCGAGGAGTGGACGGACGTCCGGCTCACCCTCTCCACCGCCCGGTCCGCGCTGGCCGCCGAGCCGCCCCGGCTGCACGAGGACGTGCTGACCCTGCGCGAGCTGAGCAGCGGCGAGCGCCGCACCCTGGACGTCGAGCTGCGCGAGGAGGAGATCAGCACCCTGGGCCCGGACGGCGCGGGCGGCGCGCAGGGCCCACCGCTGGCCGGCACCGAACTGCCGGGCGTGGACGACGGCGGCGAGGTCCGGGTGCTGCGCGCCCCGGCCCCGGCGAGCGTCCCGGGCGACGGCCGCGGGCACCGGGTGCCGCTGGGCGCCTTCAGCGTCCCGGCCGCCGCCGAGCTGGCCTCCGCCCCTGAGCTGTCCCCGCTGGTCACCGAGGTGGTGGCGTTCCGCAACCCGGCCGACCACCCGCTGCTGGCCGGACCGGTGGACCTGGTGCGCGGCAGCGGCTTCACCGGGCGCGGCGAGTTGCGCTTCACCGCCGCCGGCGCCCCGGCCGAGCTGGCCTTCGGCAGTTCGGACGGCTACCGGGTGCTGCGCGAGACGGCCGAGGTCCGCGGCAGCACCGGCCTGGCCGGCCTCGGCCAGCGCACCGTGCTGACCCGCACCGTACGGGTGCACGTCTCGCGGCTCTCGGCCCCCGACGAGCAGGGCGAGCAGAAGATCACCCTGCGCGAGCGGATCCCGGTCTCGGAGGTGTCGGCGGTGGAGGTGCGGCTGCGCCGCGAGGAGTGCCGTCCGGCGCCCGCGGAGCTGGACGCCGAGGGCGTGCTGCGCTGGGAGCTGTCGCTGCCCCCGGGCGGCCGGCGGACCGTCACCCTGGTCTACGAGATCTCAGCCTCGGCCAAGGTCAGCGGCCTCTGAGGCGCGGTCGGGTACAACAGGAACATGATCCTGCACCTCGCGCCCCTGGACGACTGGCTCCGTGACCCGGGCCGCCCGTACAGCGCAGCCTCGCTGCTGACGGACGGCTTCCTGCACTGCTCGCCCGACGAGGCGGTCACCCTGGCGGTGGCCAACCACTTCTTCCCCAATGCGCCGGACCCGCTGATGGCCCTGCTGATCGAGGAGGAGGCGGTGGAGCCGATGGTCCGCTGGGAGGCGCCGAACGGCGCTCCCCCGCCCGGTGTCGGCCCGGAGGTGCTCTTCCCGCACATCTACGGCCGGCTCAACCGCAGCGCCGTCGCGGGCCTGCTGATCCTGGAGCGCGGCCCGGACGGCCACTGGGCCGGCTTCAAGCCCTGGAGCTGACCGCGGGCGGAGCTGCCGCGGGCGGCCCGGCTCAGAGCCAGCCGCGCTCGCGGGCCGACATGCCGGCCTGGAAGCGGGTGGTGGCGCCGAGCTCGCGCATCAGGGCCTGCAGGCGGCGCTGGGTGGTCCGGGCGCTCCAGCCGAGCGAGCGGGCGATCGACTCGTCGGTCAGGCCGGCCGCCAGCAGGCCGAGCAGCTTGCGGTGGTCGGCGTCCGGCTCCCCGAGGGCGGGTTCGGCGCCGACCGCCACCTGCAGCGGCACCGCGCGGTCCCACTCGGCTTCGAAGAGCCCGTCCAGCGCCTGCAGCAGCGCGGACGGGTGGATCACGTACGCGGCGTCCAGCACGCTGTCACCGACGCTGATCGGGATGATCGCCATCCGATCATCCGAAATGATCATCTTCATCGGCAGCGTGTTGCGGACCCGGGCCTCCTCGCCGTCCTGCGCGCCGACCAGGATCTCGTGCTCCAGCCGCCCCGGCCAGGCGACCGCCTCCCGGTCGTAGACCGTGCGGAACCGCACGCCCTCGCGCAGCCGCCTGCGCAGCCGGCTGAGGTAGGAGTCCGGGTCCTGGACGTCCTGCACGTACGGCGGGCAGTCGAAGCCCCTGACCTGCTGCTGGCTGGTGTCCTGGAGGTACTCGATGCGCTGGGCGATCGCCTCACCGCCGGTGAGCACCTCCACCGAGCTGGCCGGGTCGGTGAACCGCGAGGCCTCCCGGAAGGCGTCCATCAGCCGGTGCATCTCCGCGCGGGCGGTGCGCAGTTCGGCCTCGCGGTGGCCGATCAGGGTGCCGATGGCGACATCGGGCGCGACGGCGAGGTAGCGGTCGCGGTCCACCGGGGCCCGGGTGGCCATGCCCTGCTGGGCGAGCCTGCTCAGCGACTTGCCGCCCTGCTGGGAGGTCAGCCCGCAGCGCGCGGCGAGGTCGGCGGCCGTCGACTGCGGGGCGGCCACCAGCGCGGCGTAGATCTGACCGTCGTGCTCGGAGAGACCGAGCGCGTTGAGAGCGTCAAACATGGCGCCCCTCCCCCGTGTGGCGGTTTCACGCCAATTGGCGAGTGATGTTCCTGTGGCCATCTTCTGCCACGGACGATCCCCGTGACAACCCGCCCTGGTCAGACCAGGCTCAGACCGGGCATCGGCGGCGGACAACACCGAGGGGCCGCGCACCGGAAGCGGTGCACGGCCCCTCGGGTGTCGACGTGCTACAGGCCGACCTCGTTCATCAGCTGGCCGACCTCGGGGTTGGTCAGGCGGCGCAGCCAGCCCGACTTCTGGTCGCCGAGGGCGATCGGGCCGAAGTGGGTACGGACCAGCTTCTCCACCGGGAAACCCGCCTCGGCGAGCATCCGGCGCACGATGTGCTTGCGGCCCTCGTGCAGGGTGACCTCGACCAGGTAGTTCCGGCCGACGTTCTGCAGCACCTTGAAGCTGTCGGCGCGGGCGAAGCCGTCCTCCAGCTCGATGCCCGCAGCCAGGGTCTTGCCCAGGTCGCGCGGGATCGGGCCGATGATCGACGCCATGTACGTCTTGGTCACGCCGTACTTGGGGTGGGTCAGGCGGTGGGCCAGCTCACCGTGGTTGGTGAGCAGGATGATGCCCTCGGTCTCGGTGTCGAGCCGGCCCACGTGGAACAGCCGGGTCTCCCGGTTGGTCACGTAGTCGCCCAGGCACTGGCGGCCGTCCGGGTCCTCCATGGTGGAGACGACGCCGGCCGGCTTGTTGAGCGCGAAGAACAGGAACGACTGGGTGGCGACGGTCAGGCCGTCCACCTTGATCTCGTCGTTCTGGGCGTCCACGCGCTTGCCCTGCTCGGTCACCAGCTGGCCGTTGACCTGCACGCGGCCCTGCTGGATCAGCTCCTCGCAGGCGCGACGGCTGCCCATGCCGGCCCGGGCGAGGACCTTCTGCAGACGCTCGCCCTCGGGCTCGCCGAAGGTCTTCGGGAGCTTCACGGCCGGCTTGTCATGCCGGGCCAGCACCGCGTCCTCGATCTTGGCCTGCAGCTCACGGGAGCGCTGCGGCTGACGACGCGGGTCGCCCGGGGCGCCCTGGCCCTCCTTGCGCGGGGGCTTGGTGCGAGGGCTCTGGCTCTGCGGCAGCGCCTTGCGCGCGCCGTAGGAGCCGCCGGAGCCGAACTCGGGACGGTCGTAGCGGCGCTCCTCGGGGCGCAGCGGACGGTCCGGGTACTGCTTGCGGTCGTCCCGGCGGTCGTCCCGGCGGTCATCGCGCCGGTCGTCACGCCGCTCGCCGCCACGGCTGCTACCGCCGCCGTACGAGCCGCCGCCACTGCCACCACGGCTCGGGCCGCCACCGTAGGAGCCGCCACCGCTACCGCCACGGCTGCTGGAGCCGCCACCGTACGAGCCGCCACCACTACCGCCACGGCTGCTGGAGCCGCCACCGTAGGAGCCGCCACTACTGCCACCACGGCTGGAGCCGCCACCGCTACCGCTGCCACCGCCGTACGAGCCGCCGCCGCTGCCACCACGGCTACCGCCGCCGTAGGAGCCGCCGCCACCACTGCCACTGCCGCCACGGCTCCCGCCGCCACCGCTGCCACTGCCGCCGCCGTAGGAGCCGCCCCCGCGCTGCCCACCACGGAAGCCGCCACCGCCACCGCCGCCGCTGCTGTTCCTGCCGCTACCGCTACCACTACCACTGCTACGCATCAAAAACGTCCGTACGTCGATTCCATCGGGGAAGTGCTAGTCGTGCCGGCCGACCTCACTGCACTTCCCGAGCGTTCGCCGCGGCCGCCATCGCGTCCGCGATCACTGTGCCTTCGAGGGACTCCGCTTCCACGTCGTCGACCTCGGGCAGGAAGGGCGCGAGCTCCGGCAGCTCATCCAAGCCGCGCAGCCCCATCCGTTCCAGGAAGTAGTTCGTCGTCCGATACAGGATCGCACCTGTTTCGGGCTCGGATCCGGTCTCTTCCACCAGTCCTCGCTGTACCAGGGTACGCATCACGCCGTCACAGTTCACACCGCGTACCGCGGAGACCCGCGATCTGGACACCGGCTGACGGTAGGCGACCACCGCCAGCGTCTCCAGCGCGGCCTGCGTCAGCCGGGCCTGCTGGCCGTCCAGGACGAAGCGCTCGACCAGCTCCGCGCACTGCGCCCGACTGTAGAACCGCCACCCTCCGGCCACCAGCCGCAGCTCGAATCCGCGCCCCTGAGCGGTGTACTCCGCCGCCAGCTCGCGCAGCGCGGCGGCCACCTCGGCGCGCGGCCGCCCGACCACCTCGGCCAGCCGACCCTCCCCGGCGGGCTCGTCGACCACCATCAGGACGGCCTCCAGCCCGGCCTTGAGACTCACCTCACCCGCGTCGTCGGACGCAGAAGTCGACCCGCCCGACTTCTCGGTCAGCGCAGGCAGCTCAGGCAGCTCCTCAACGGGGTCGGCCGGGTAGGCCGGCTCCAGCCACTCCTCCGCCCGCGGCCGTCCCGGCATGCTCAACGGACGGCGGCCCGGCCGCCCACCCCCGCCCAGGGGCTCGCCAGCGGTCGCAGTCATCGAGCAGCTCCTTCCGGCTCGCCCGGCGGGCGGTCGAACTCGTCGGTCACCTCGATCAGCACCCGGTCGGCCGGCGCCACCCAGCGCACCAGCAGCTCGCCGAGCGCCTCGGGCTGCTCGAAGGCGAGCACCCGCTCCCGGTACAGCTCCAGCAGCGCCAGGAAGCGCGCCACCACCGTCAGGTTGTCCTCGGCGTCCGCCACCAGCGCGGCGAACGAGGCCTCGCCGAGCCCGGCGAGCAGCTCGACGACCAGCGCCGCCTGCTCCCGCACGCTGACCGCGGGCGCGTGGATGTGGTCCACGTACACCACCGGCTTCGGCTTGGGCGTCATCGCCCGCGCCGCGAGCTGCGCGAACCGCTGCGGCCCGACGTGGATCACCACCTCCGGCAGCAGCGCCGCGTGCTGCGGCTCCAGGCCCACCGTCCGCGGCGCCCGCAGCAGCTCGGCCGCCCAGCGCTCGCCGAAGACCGCCGCCGCCCGCTTGTACGCCCGGTACTGCAGCAGCCGGGCGAAGAGCAGGTCGCGGGCCTCCAGCAGGGCCAGGTCCTCCTCGTCCTCGACCTCGGCCGCCGGCAGCAGCCGGGCCGCCTTGAGGTCCAGCAGGGTGGCCGCCACCACCAGGAACTCGGTGGCGGCGTCGAGGTCCCAGTCGGGGCCCATCGCCCGGATGTACTCCATGAACTCGTCGGTGACCCGGGCGATGGCGACGTCGGTGACGTCCATCTTGTGCCGGGCGATCAGGCCGAGCAGCAGGTCGAACGGGCCCTCGAAGTTCTCCAACCGCACCTGGAAGCGCCCGCCGCGCGGTGCGTGGGCGGGTTCGCCGGAGTCTGGAGGGCCTGCCATAACGGCCCATCCTCGCAGAGCAGTACTCAGCGGCCGCGCAGGCGCCGTACCAGGATGCTGGCCTCGCCGCGCTGCTCCAGGTCGGCCAGCACCACCGCGATGGCCTCCCGGACCACCCGGCCGCGGTCCACCGCGAGTCCGTGCTCGCCTCGCAGGACCAGTCGGGCGTGCTCCAGGTCCATCAGCTCCTCGGCGGAGACGTACACGGTGATCTTCTCGTCGTGCCGCTCGCGGCCGCTGGGACGCCGGGGCGCGCGCCCGCGCGGGCGGCGCCGGACGGCGCCGTCGCCGCTCTGCTGCTCCTCGGCGCCGGACGGGGCCGCAGCGCCCGACTGCGGCGCGATCGTCACCGCCGGGCGCCCCGAGGTCCCCGGACGGCCGTGCGACGCCCCCGCGCCACCGCCGGCCGCCGTGGCGGGGCCCGGCACGCCGGTCGCCGGGGTGGCGGTGCCCGGTACCCGGCCGGCCTGCACCCGGTCCACCGGTACCCGCGGTGCGTCAGCCGAGGGCGCGCCAGGCTGCTTCGCGCCGTCCGCCGCTTCCCCGGAGGGGCGGCCGAGGGAGGGCGACAGCGCCATCCCCCCGGTGGTGCGGAACAGTTCGTCGGCCCCCGGGAGACTCACTCGACGGGGCGGCACCGCTCGAGCACCTCCCTGGCGAGCTGACGGTAGGCGGCCGCGCCCACCGAGTTGGTCGCGTACGTGGTGATCGGCTCGCCCGCCACCGTGGTCTCCGGGAACCGCACCGTGCGGCCGATGACGGTGTGGAAGACGTGCTCACCGAAGGCCTCGACCACCCGTGCGAGCACCTCGCGGCTGTGCACCGTCCGGGAGTCGTACATGGTGGCCAGGATGCCGTCCAGGCGCAGCTCGGGGTTGAGCCGCTCGCAGACCTTCTCGATCGTCTCGGTGAGCAGCGCCACCCCGCGCAGCGCGAAGAACTCGCACTCCAGCGGGACGATGACGCTGTGCGCCGCCGTCAGGGCGTTGACCGTCAGCAGGCCCAGCGAGGGCTGGCAGTCGATGATGACGAAGTCGTAGTCGGGCAGCAGCGGCTTCAGGGCGCGCGCCAGCGCGGACTCCCGGGCCACCTCGCTGACCAGCTGCACCTCGGCGGCCGACAGGTCGATGTTGGAGGGCAGCAGGTCCATCCCCGGCACGGCGGTCTTCAGCAGCACCTCGTCGGCCGTCAGGCCCCGCTCCATGAGCAGGTTGTAGACGGTGACGTCCAGTTCCATCGGGTTGACCCCGAGACCGACCGAGAGCGCGCCCTGCGGGTCGAAGTCGACCAGCAGCACGCGGCGGCCGTACTCGGCCAGCGCGGCACCCAGGTTGATGGTCGACGTGGTCTTGCCCACGCCGCCCTTCTGGTTGCACATCGCCACGATGCGCGCCGGGCCGTGCTCGGCCAGCGGCGCGGGGATCGGGAAGTAGGGCAGCGGGCGGCCGGTGGGGCCCACTCTTTCTCGTCGCTGACGGGCTGCGTCAGGGGCCAGGGTCGCGGCGTACTCCGGGTCTGGTTCGTACTCGGCGTCCGGGTCGTCGTGGGAGCCGTAGGCGAACTCGCCGTAGGCCAGACCGTGCGCCGAGAGGTCGGAGTCGTAGCCGGCGGCCGCAGCCTGCCGGGCTTCGAACGTCCGAACGGCGACCGTACCGATCTCGGTGGCGCCGACGGTGGTGTATGCGGCCCCGGTGTCGTCGGTCGGCTGTCCGGTGGCGTGCTCTGCCAGTCCTGGCTGACCACCCCCGGGAGCAAATGTCGACTCATTCACAAGTCGTCTTACCTCCTTGGGCATCCAGGGCATTATGTCGATTCGTCAGCCTGACACCATGCCGACGATTTGCGACTCTAGGCCGTTCCGGGCGTTCGCAGCAACACAATCCACGGTAGTGGGCAGGATGTGTCGGGTATCCGACCGGGCTCTGTCAAGGGTTGGACGGTGCTCCGGCAGCGCCGTTTCGCGGGCCGGTCACCTTCCCGGGAGAGCGGCCGGGGGACGGCGGGTGACACGACCCACAGGGTATTGACGCACGCCGAAGCCCCTGACCGGCGCTCACCGGTCAGGGGCTAGTGGCAGGACTGGCGGAGCGTCAGGCCAGCACGCTGTCCAGCGAGATGGACGGCAGGTCGAACGCCTCGGCGACGGCGGCGTAGGTGATCTGACCCTCGTGGGTGTTCAGGCCCTTGGCGAGCGCGGCGTCGCGGCGCAGCGCGTCCTTCCAGCCCCGGTTGGCCAGCTCGACGACGTACGGCAGCGTCGCGTTGGTCAGCGCGTAGGTGGACGTGTTCGGGACGGCGCCCGGCATGTTGGCCACGCAGTAGAAGACCGAGTTGTGGACCTTGAAGGTCGGCTCGTCGTGCGTGGTCGCGCGGGAGTCCTCGAAGCAGCCGCCCTGGTCGATCGCGATGTCGACGAGCACCGAGCCCGGCTTCATCCGGGAGACCAGCTCGTTGGTGACCAGCTTGGGGGCCTTGGCACCCGGGATCAGCACGGCGCCGATCACCAGGTCGGCCTCCAGGACGGCCTTCTCCAGCTCGAAGGAGTTGGAGACGATCGCCTTGATCTTGGTGCCGAAGATCTTGTCGGCCTCGCGCAGCTTGTTGATGTCGCGGTCCAGCAGGGTCACCTCGTAGCCCATGCCGATCGCGATGGTCGCCGCGTGCCAGCCGGAGACGCCGCCGCCGATGACCACGCACTTGGCCGGGTAGGTGCCGGGCACGCCGCCGGGCAGCACGCCGCGGCCGCCGGCCGGGCGCATCAGGTGGTACGAGCCGACCTGCGGGGCCAGTCGGCCCGCGACCTCGGACATCGGGGCGAGCAGCGGCAGCGCGTTGTTGGCCAGCTGCACGGTCTCGTAGGCGATCGCGGTGGTGCCGGAGGCGAGCAGCGCCTCGGTGCCGGCGCGGTCGGCCGCCAGGTGCAGGTAGGTGAAGAGCGTCTGGCCCTTGCGCAGGCGGTGGTACTCCGACGCGATGGGCTCCTTGACCTTCAGCAGCAGGTCAGCGGTGGCCCACACCTCGTCGGCGGTGGGGAGGATGGTGGCACCGGCGGCCACGTACTCCTCGTTGGGGATCGAGGAGCCGACACCGGCGTTGTCCTCGATGAAGACCTCGTGCCCGTTGCGGACCAGCTCATGCACGCCGGCCGGCGTGATGGCCACGCGGTACTCGTGGTTCTTGACCTCACGGGGGATGCCGACCTTGGTCACGGTTAAACACGTCCCTCTTGCCATGGGAGTCCCAACCGGGGGAAGACCGGCGGGTGCACGCGTGGACAGGCCTCCGGCAGGGCCGGGGCACGCTGCACTGCGCGACTAAGGTCGAGTGTAATGAAGCCCAGGCGATCCGTCAGCCTTCCAAACTGAATAAATCGGCTGGACTCATTGGCAGATTCGTAGGCTTGCATCGGAGCCTTCCTGCCAAAACAGCGCGGAACGGGCAAATCTCCCATAGCTCACAAGCCTCGCGGGAGATCTCACTCCCCCAGGCCGGCCAGCGCCGCCGACACCGCCCTGATCCCGCGCTCGTCGCCCAGTCTGCGCAGCAGCGCCAGCGCCGCCCGGTACTCCCGCCCCGCCTCGGCGAACCGGCACTGGGCGGCGTGCGCCTCGGCCGTTCGGACCAGCACTCTGGCCTGCCCGGCGCTCTCGCCCAGGCCCTGGCGCAGCGCCAGCGCCCGGCCGAACCAGTCCGCGGCCCGCACCGGGTCGCCCAGCGCCCGGTAGCACTCGGCCGCACCCTCCAGCGCCCGGGCGGTGGCCTCCTCGTCCCGCGGCTGCCTGGCGTGCTCCAGCGCGGCCCGGTAGCGCAGCGCGGCGGCCTCCCAGTGCCCGGCGGCGGCCTGCAGGTCGGCGAGGTTGAGCAGCGCGGCGGCCGCCCGGCGCGGCGAACCGTGCCGCTCGGCCATCCGCAGCACCAGCGCGTGCAGCTGATAGAGGTCGGCCGGCGCCGCCTCGCCGGTCAGCGGCAGCGTCCGCAGCAGGGCGCTGACCAGCCGGCCCGCCGAACCGTCCAGGTCGGCCAGGCCGATCGCGTCCTCGACGGCGCCCAGCAGCAGGTCGCGCTCGCCCAGCAGCCACTGCCGGGCCTGCTGGGCCGTCCGCAGCCTCAGCGGCCCGGGCAGCGGATCGGCGCCCGCCGTGCGGGCGGGCTCGAGCAGCGCGCGAGCCGAGTCCACCAGCCGCACCAGCCGCTCCAGCAGCCGGGCGCGGGCCAGCTGCACCTCGGCCGGGCGGTCCAGCTCCTCGCGCAGCGCGAGCAGCCGGCCGTACAGCCGGCCCGGCACCAGGTAGCGCGGGGTGCCGTCAGCGGCCGGCAGGTCCTCCTCCAGCAGCTCACCCTCGGCCAGCGCGTGCAGCGCGGCGGCCGCCTCGGGAGCCGGGCAGCCGACCAGCGCGGAGGCGGTACGCAGATCGCCGCGCCGACCGGGGGCCAGCGTCAGCATCCGCAGCAGCCGGGCCTGCGCCACCGGCAGCGCGCGGTAGCGCAGGGTCAGCGCCGCCGCCAGCGGGTCGCCGGCGTCCGCCTCGGCGCCGGCCGCCTTGAGCGCGGCCACCGCGTCCGGGACGGCCGCCTTCGGCCGCTCGCGCAACCAGCCGGCCATCAGCCGCAGCGGCGCTGGGCGACCGGCGCAGGCCTCGACCAGTTCGGCCGCGCCGACCGGGTCGCAGCTGACCCGGGTCCCGCCGACGACGCCGGTCAGCAGTTCGACGGCGGCGGACTCCTCCAGGCCGCTGAGGATCACCGGGTCCACCGCCCAGCGGTCGGCCAGCCCGGTCAGCGGGCCCTCGGTGACGGCGAGCACCAGGCAGCGCGGCTCGTCCGGGAGCAGCGCGGCGAGCCGCTCGGCGTCCGGAACGGCGTCCAGCACCAGCAGCGTGTCGCGGCCGGTCAGCACCGCGCGCAGCCGCTCGCAGGCCGGGTCCGGCGCCCCGTCGTCGGGCAGCACACCCTGCGGCGGCTGTGCGCCCAGTTGCTCCAGCAGCACGCGGGCCACCGCGCCGCTCTCCAGGGCGCTGCCGTCGGGGGCGCTGAGCCGGGCGAACAGCGGCTCGCGGGAGTCGGGATACGAACGGGCGAAGCGCAGCGCCAGCGCGGTGCGCCCGGAGCCGGGCCGCCCGGCGATCACCAGCAGCCGGCAGCCGCCGCCCGGGGCCGGCCGGTCCGCGCGGGCGCGCAGCGCGGCGAGTTCGCCGCGCCGGCCGGTGAACGGCTCCGGGCCACGCGGGAGCCGGTCCGGTGGGCCGGCCGGGGCCGGCCGTGCGTCCATCGTCGCCGTCTTCCTCGCCACGTGCGCCACTCCTGACCAAGTCGCTCAGCGTTCGCAGACCGACCTGTGCCCAGGTCCGTCTGCGAAGCGTAGTTCGACGAAGGCACCCTGCGGAGTGGACATTCCGGTAGTACCAACGGGCGAATCACCCCGCTGGATCAGTGCGGGTGGAGCAGCGAGCGGACGCCGGGTCGGGCTCAGGCGGTGAAGGGCCGGGCCGGCCACGGCGAGTCGGCCGGGCGCAGCGCGGCCAGGCCGGCGCCGGTGAGCGCGGCGTGCAGCGCCAGGGTGCCGGTGATCAGCGTCGGGTTGTGCAGCTCGCCGGCCAGCACCCGGCGGATCAGCAGCTCCAGCGGCACCCGGGCCACCTCGATCTCCAGCTCCTCGCCGTGCGCCGCGTAGCGCTCGTCCTCGGAGTCGGCCAGGTCGGTGGCCAGGAAGAGCCGCAGTGCCTCGTCGGTCCCACCGGGCGAGGTGTAGAAGTCGACCAGCACCTTCCACTCCCCCGCCTTGCAGTGCGCCTCCTCGTAGAGCTCGCGCTGGGCCGCGTGCAGCGGGTTCTCGCCGGGTACGTCCAGCAGTCCGGCCGGCAGCTCCCAGAGCCGCTGGCGCACCGGGTGGCGGTACTGGCGCACCAGCAGCACCCGCTGCTGCTCGTCCAGCGCCAGCACGCTGACCGAGCCCGGGTGGGTCTGGTAGTCGCGGCGGGCCACCGAGCCGTCCGGCATCTCGACCTCGTCGGTGCGCACCCCGGTCACCCGGCCCTGGAACGGGGTCGTCGAGGAGAGCACCCGCCACTCCTCGGCCTGGTCGCTGATCTGCTGCTGGACGTCCGTCATGGCACTCCCCTTAGGTCCGAAGAGCTCAACCTACGACAGACGGCGGCCGGGCGAGGATCCGCCCGACCGCCGTCTGCTACCGCTGGTTACTCGCCGCCGCCGGTCTTGATCTTGATGGCGGCCGCCACCAGACCCGCGAAGAGCGGGTGCGGGCGGGTCGGACGCGACTTCAGCTCCGGGTGCGCCTGGGTGGCCACCAGGTAGGGGTGCACCTCGCGCGGGTACTCGACGTACTCCACCAGGTCACCCTTGGGCGACAGACCGGAGAACTGCAGGCCGGTCTTCTCCAGATCCGCGCGGTAGGCGTTGTTGACCTCGTAGCGGTGGCGGTGGCGCTCCTCGACGTACTGCTCGCCCGCGTAGACCTCGCGGACGATCGAGCCCTCGGCGAGCTTGGCCGGGTACAGGCCCAGGCGCATCGTGCCGCCCAGGTCACCCTTGCCGTCCACGATGGCCAGCTGCTCGGCCATGGTGGAGATCACCGGGTACTTGGCGGTCGGCTCGAACTCGGTGGAGTTCGCCTCCGGCATACCGGCCAGGTTGCGGGCCGCCTCGATGACCACGCACTGCAGGCCCAGGCACAGGCCCAGCAGCGGCACCTTGTTCTCGCGGGCGAAGGTGATCGCGGCGACCTTGCCGGTCACCCCGCGGTCGCCGAAGCCGCCCGGGATGCAGATCGCGTCCACGTCGCCGAGCTGCTGCTGAGCACCCTCGGGCGTCTCGCAGTCGTCCGAGGTGACCCACTTGATCTCGACCCGCGCGTTGTTGGCGAAGCCGCCGGCGCGCAGTGCCTCGGTGACCGACAGGTAGGCGTCGGGCAGGTCGATGTACTTGCCGACCAGGGCGACCTTGACGATGTGCTGGGGCTCGTGCACCCGGCGCAGCAGGTCGTCCCAGGTGGTCCAGTCCACGTCGCGGAACGGCAGGTCGAGCCGGCGCACCACATAGGCGTCCAGGCCCTCGCCGTGCAGCACCTTGGGGATGTCGTAGATCGACTTGGCGTCGATGGCCGCGACCACGGCCTCCTCGTCCACGTCGCACATCAGCGAGATCTTGCGCTTGATGGCCTGCGGGACCTCACGGTCGGCGCGCAGCACGATCGCGTCCGGCTGGATGCCGATGCTGCGCAGCGCGGCCACCGAGTGCTGGGTGGGCTTGGTCTTCAGCTCGCCCGAGGGGCCGATGTAGGGCAGCAGCGAGACGTGCACGAAGAAGACGTTGTCCCGGCCGACCTCGTGGCGCACCTGGCGGACGGCCTCCAGGAACGGCAGCGACTCGATGTCGCCGACCGTGCCGCCGACCTCGGTGATCACCACGTCGACGTCGTCGGTCGCCATCCGGCGGATCCGCGACTTGATCTCGTTGGTGATGTGCGGGATGACCTGGACGGTGTCGCCCAGGTACTCGCCGCGGCGCTCCTTGGCGATCACCGTGGAGTAGACCTGGCCGGTGGTGACGTTGGCCGAGCCGTGCAGATTGGTGTCCAGGAAGCGCTCGTAGTGACCGACGTCCAGGTCGGTCTCGGCGCCGTCGTCGGTGACGAAGACCTCGCCGTGCTGGAACGGGTTCATGGTGCCCGGGTCCACGTTCAGGTACGGGTCGAGCTTCTGCATCGTCACGCGCAGGCCACGGGCCTTGAGCAGGGCACCGAGGCTGGAGGCGGTGAGGCCCTTGCCGAGAGAAGAGGCGACACCCCCGGTGACGAAGAGGTGCTTGGTCGTCACGGCGCGGCTGTTCGTCGCCTTGCCGGAATGGGGCTGTGCCAAGAGGGGGCTCCCGTGGGTCGCGTGTCGAGGATGACGCTGGTGGCGCGGCCGCGCCGAACGGACGAGAGGCCGCGTAGCGGGGGTCGTCAGTCGGCGGGTCCGGGGCGGTTGATCCACCAGTCCACGGGATACCAGGGTATCAGCGAGCTGGACGGCACGCGTTCGGACGTCCCCCGACTACTCCGTACGGGTGAGCGAGCGGTCCCGTCCACGGGCCGTGGTGATCAGGTCCGGCTGGCCCGTTCCGGTCAAAGAGATCGTTTCCGGGTGCTTCGCCCGCCCACCTCGTCGTATCCTGCACGGACGCATCGCCGACAGCAGAGCCAGCCGAGGACGAGGGGTCGGGACGACGCCTCTCCGTCCCCGATGCGGTACCGGACCCCAGCTGCACTCCCCCACGCCGGTCGGGGCTCGCCCCTCACCCTGCGGCCCCGCAGTCACGCTCCCGCTCCGTCGCGCGACCGCCGAGCACTACCGCGAACTGGAGATCCACGTGGCCGGCCGTATCGAGGACTACGCACTCATCGGGGACATGCAGACCGCCGCCCTGGTCAGCAGAGACGGGGCCGTGGACTGGCTCTGCCTGCCCCGGTTCGACTCCCCCGCCGTCTTCGCCGGCCTGCTGGGCACCGACGAACACGGCTTCTGGCGAATCGGCCCCGCCGAGGCGGCCCCCATCGGCCCGGTCCCCGCCGCACCGGCTCCGCGCGCGCCCTTCGCCGATACGGGTGAACTGAAGGAGCCCCCGATCAGCGCCGCGGCGCCCGCCGTCCCCGCCGACCGGCGCCGCTACCGGGGCGACTCGCTGATCCTGGAGCAGGAGTGGGACACCGAGCGCGGCAGCGTCCGGGTGATCGACTTCATGCCGCCGCGCCACCTCGGCGACCAGGAGCCGGTGCCGCAGATGATCCGCATCGTGGAGGGCCTCAGCGGGCGGGTGCGGATGCGCTCCGCGCTGCGGATGCGCTTCAGCTACGGCCGGATCGTCCCCTGGGTGCACCGGGTGGAGCAGCCCGACGGCGGGCACCGCACGGTCGCCATGGCCGGCCCCGACTCCGTCTGGCTGGACGGCGAGTCCGAGACCTACGGACGCAACCTGACCACCTACGCCGACTTCACGGTCGAGGCGGGCGAGCGGATCACCTTCGCGCTCACCTGGCAGGCCTCCCACCTGCCGCCGCCGGAGGCCCCGGACGCGGAGGCCGCGCTCGCGCTCACCGAGGCGTTCTGGCTGGACTGGGTCAGCCACTGCACCTACCAGGGCCCCTACCAGGAGGCCGTGGTCCGCTCGCTGATCACCCTCAAGGCGCTCACCTACGCCCCCACCGGCGGCATCGTCGCCGCGCCCACCACCTCGCTGCCCGAGGACATCGGCGGCGAACGCAACTGGGACTACCGCTACACCTGGCTGCGGGACGCCGCGATCACCCTCTCCTCGCTGCTGCGCACCGGCTACCGCGAGGAGGCCCGGGCCTGGCGCGAGTGGCTGCTGCGGGCGGTGGCCGGCGACCCGGAGAACCTGCAGATCATGTACTCCATCACCGGCGAGCGCGAGCTGTCCGAGATCCACCTGGACTGGCTGCCGGGCTACGAGGGCTCGGCGCCCGTACGGGTCGGCAACGGCGCCGCCGGCCAGCTCCAGCTGGACGTCTACGGCGAGGTGGTCGAGGCGCTCTACCTGGCCCAGATGACTGGCCTGTCCCGCAACGACCACGCCCACCTGCTGCAGCTGCGCCTGATCAGCTACCTGGAGGAGCACTGGAAGGCGCCCGACGAGGGCATCTGGGAGGTCCGCGGGCCGCGCCGGCACTTCGTGCACTCCAAGGTGATGGCCTGGGTCGCGGTGGACCGCACGATCAAGCTGATCGAGCAGACCCCGGCCGAGGGCCCGCTGGACCGCTGGCGCGCGCTGCGCGACGAGATCCACGCGGACGTCTGCGAGAAGGGCTACGACCCCGAGCGCAACACCTTCACCCAGTACTACGGCGGCAGCGAACTGGACGCCTCGCTGCTGCTGATCCCGCAGGTCGGCTTCCTGCCGCCGGACGACAAGCGGGTGATCGGCACCATCGAGGCGATCCAGCGCGAACTGTCCACCGAGGACGGCTTCGTGCTGCGCTACCCGACCCATGACGAGCAGGGCAACAACGTGGACGGGCTGTCGGGGCACGAGGGCGCGTTCCTGGCCTGCTCGTTCTGGCTCGCCGACGACCTGGCGATGATCGGCCGGGTCGGCGAGGCGCGCGAGCTGTTCGAGAAGCTGCTCGCGCTGCGCAACGACGTGGGGCTGCTGGCCGAGGAGTGGGACCCGCGGCTCAAGCGCCAGGTCGGCAACTTCCCGCAGGCGTTCAGCCATGTGCCGCTGATCGACACCGCCCTGCGGCTGACCGCCTGCGGCGCGGCCTACCTCTCCCCGCAGCCGCAGGCCTCCGCCGCTCAGTAGTGCGGCGGTGCGGTGCCTACGGGCGCTGCACCAGCTCGTCGTACGTGCTGAGCACCTGTGCGACGGTGGCGGCCTCGTCCGGCCAGGTCTCGGCCTGGACGGGCCCGGCCGCCGCCAGCGCCGCGCGACGCGCAGGATCGGCCAGCAGCTCGCGCACCGCCCGGCCGAGCGCGGCCGGGTCGCCGGCGGGCACCAGCACCGCGGCGTCGCCGACCAGCTCGGGGATCCCGCCGACGGCGGTCGCCACCAGCGGCACGCCGGCCCGCAGCGCCTCCTGGGCGACCAGCGAACGGGCCTCCCAGCGGCTGCTGATCACCACCACGTCGGCGGCGGCCAGCAGGTCGGGCACATCGGTGCGGTGGCCGAGCAGCACCACCGGCAGCTTCTCGGCGGCGGCCCGCGCGCGCAGCTCGGGGCCCTGCGGCCCGTCGCCCGCGATCAGCACCAGCGCGTCCCGGGGCAGCTCGCGGGAGGCGTCCAGCAGGTGGCCGAAGCCCTTGTGCGGCACGAGTCGGCCCACCGCCAGGACGAGCGGGCGCTGCGCCGCGTCCGGGTCGCCGGTCAGCAGCTCGGCGCGAGCCGCCGCCCGGCCCAGGCCGCCCGGGGCGAACGGCGGGGCCGCCACCGGGCCGAGCCGGGCGTCGGTGGCTCCCAGCTCACGGGCCCGGGCCACCAGGTCCGAGGAGGCGCCGAGCACCAGGTCGGCCGCCCGGGCCACCCGGCGCTCCATCAGGCGCTGCAACCGGCGCTCCAGGCCGGTGGCGAGCAGCGCGTGGTGGGAGGTCACCACCAGCGGGGTCTCCGGCCGCAGGCCGGGCAGCCGGCCCGCTGTACGCAGCGCGAGGTCGGCCAGCAGCGCGGCCCGCAGGCCGTGCGCGTGCACCAGCCCGGCGCCGGTGAAGGCGCGGCGCAGCTCACCGATCGCGGTGGCGTCGCTGCGGGCGCCGGCCGTCGCGGTGATCTCCACCGGGTGGAAGACCGCGCCGGTACGCGAGAAGCCGAACAGCGCGTCGGAGTCGGCCGGCGCGCAGACCGTCACCTTGAGGCCGTGCGCGGTCAGCCCCTGCGCGAGGGAGCGCACATGCGCGCCGATCCCGCCGCTGCCGGCCGACAGCACCAGCACCACGTGCAGTTGGCCCGATTCCGGGCCGGTCGCGGTGCCCCGGGCGGAGGAATGGTCCACGTCGTCTCGCTCCGACTTCGTCTCTGGCTCGCGCCGCCGCCGGGATGCCCCCGCCGTCGACGTCCGGGACCGGAATCCATGGTCCGCCCGCCACGATGCCAGGTCCGCGGGCTTCTTGGACAGTCGGCACAACGGGGAGCGCGCTAAAGCTGCCGCGGTGCCCTGGCGGCGGCGAGGAGCTCCTCGGCGTGGGCGCGGCCCAGCTCGGAGTCCTCCAGGCCGGCCAGCATCCGGGACAGCTCGCGCACCCGCTGCTCGTCGTTGAGCGTCTTGACGCCGCTGCGGGTGACCGTGCCGTCGTTGGTCTTCTCCACCACCAGGTGCCGGTCGGCGAAGGCCGCCACCTGCGGCAGGTGGGTCACCACCACGACCTGGGCGCTCTGCGCCAACTTGGCCAGCCGGCGGCCGATCTCGACCGCCGCCTTGCCGCCGACACCGGCGTCCACCTCGTCGAACAGATAGGTCGGGACCGGGTCCGCACCGGCGAAGACCACCTCGACCGCGAGCATCACCCGGGACAGCTCACCACCCGAGGCGCCCTTGGCGATCGGCCGTGCCGAGGCACCCGGGTGCGGGGCGAGCAGCACCTCGACCTCGTCCACGCCGTGCGAGCCGTAGGCCACCGTGCGGCCCTCCAGCTCCAGGCCGGCCGGGTCGTCGAGGCGGGAGAGGTCGAAGGTCACCCGGGCGTGCGGCATGGCCAGTTCGGTGAGCTCGGCGGAGACGGCCGCGGCGAAGCGGCCAGCGGCGGCGTGCCGGGCGGCGGAGACCTCGGCGGCCAGCACGGCCAGTTCGAGCCGCAGCGCGCCCTCCTCGGCGCCCAGCTCCTCGATCCGGTCGTCGTCGCCGTCGAGTTCGGCGAGCCGGGTGGCGGAGGCGTCCGCCCACTCGATCACCTCGGCGGTGCCCCCCTCGACCGATCCGTACTTGCGCAGCAGCTGGGCCACCACCGAGCGGCGCTCCTCGACGGCTGCCAGCCGGACCGGGTCGGCGTCCAGGTCGTCCGCGTAGAGCGCGAGGTCGCCGGCGACGTCGGCCAGCAGGTAGCCCACCTCGGTGAGCCGGTCGGCCAGCGCCGCCAGCCGCTCGTCATGCCCGCGCACGCCGTCCAGGGCGCGGCGGGCCTGGCCGAGCAGGGTGCCGGCGTCCTGCGAGTCCGGGTCCTCCTGGTCGCCGGCCAGCGCGGCGTGGGCCAGCGCGGCGGCGGAGGAGAGCGCGTCCGCGTGGCCGAGCCGCTCGGCCTCGGCGGCCAGCTCCTGCTCCTCGCCGGCCACCGGTTCGGCGGCGGTGATCTCCTCCAGGCCGAAGCGGAGCAGATCGGCCTCCTGGGCGCGCTCACGGGCCCGGGTGGTCAGCTCGGCCAGGGTGGTCGAGACCTCGCGCAGCCGGCGGTGCACGGCCCGGTAGCGGGCCAGCGGCTCGGCGAGCGCCTCCCCCGCGTAGCGGTCCAGCGCGGCGCGCTGGCGGGAGGGCCGCAGCAGGCGCTGCTGGTCGGTCTGGCCGTGCACGGCGATCAGGTCCTCGCCGAGCTCGGCGAGCAGGCTGACCGGCACCGAGCGGCCGCCGACGTGCGCCCGGGAGCGGCCCTCGGCCGAGACCGTACGGCTGATCAGCAGCTGGCCGTCGTCCAGTTCGGCGCCGGCCTCCAGCGCCCGGACCGCCGCCGGGGCGCCCGCGGGCAGCGTGAGGCGGCCCTCGACCACCGCCCGGTCGGCGCCGGCCCGCACCAGGGCGGGGTCAGCGCGGCCGCCGAGCAGCAGACCAAGGCTGGTCACCACCATGGTCTTGCCCGCACCGGTCTCGCCGGTCACGACGGTGAAGCCGGGCGCCAGCTCCACCACCGCGTCATCGATGACGCCAAGATCCCGTATCCGCATCTCGTCCAACACGGAGACGACCTTACGAGACCCCGCCCCCACCGCGCGACGAGCGGCGGCCCGGCGAGGCGAAGTTCATCACTTCCGGGGCTCCGGGACGGCAACGGTGCACCAGGGCAGGAAGATCTGTGCCAGCGGGCCGATCGCCACCGCGTAGAGCAGCGTGCCAGGACCGGCGCCGCCGCCCAGCAGCACGCCGGCCGTCAGGACGCTGAGCTCGATGGCGGTGCGGATCAGCCGCAGCGAGCGGCCGGTGCGGCGGTGCAGGCCGGTCATCAGCCCGTCGCGCGGGCCGGGGCCGAGGCGCGCGCCGATGTACAGGCCGGTGGCCAGGCCGTTCAGCAGGACGCCGGCGGCCAGCAGGGCGATCCGTACGGGCAGCCCGTGCTGGGCGGGCAGCAGGTCAAGGGTCAGGTCCATCGTGGCGCCCAGGATCAGCACGTTGCCGACCGTGCCGACGCCGGGCCGCTGGCGCAGCGGGATCCAGAACAGCAGGACGGCGGCGCCGGTGATCGTCATCCAGGCGCCGATGCTCAGGCCGAAGTGCCGGGTCAGGCCCTGGTGCAGGACGTCCCACGGGCTGAGGCCGAGGGCGGCCCGGACCATCAGGGCCAGGCTCGCGCCGTACAGCGTCAGGCCGGCCAGCAGCTGTGGCAGGCGGCGGCCGAGGGCGAGGCCGCGGAGAGTGCGGGGGCGGGTGAGGACGAGGGTCGCCATCGAGGCTCCTTGGACGAGAGGGTGGCCTGTAAGCCGGGTGGCCGCTCTGCCATCATGGACAGTGTGTAGGAGCCACATCCAGGTCCAATTCGACTCAGGTGGACTGATCCGCATGGCCGACTGGCACAGCACCGTCACCCCGCCCGCTCTCGCCCGGCTGCTGCGTACCGCCCGGCCGACCGAGCCCGCCGGGCACCGCCCGGCCTACCGCGAGCTGGCCGGGCAGATCCGGGCGCTGGTCGCCGAGGGACGGCTGCCGGTCGGCAGCCGACTGCCCGCCGAACGCGAACTGGCCCTGGTGCTCTCGCTCAGCCGCACCACCATCGCCGCCGCCTACGACACGCTGCGAGAGCAGGGCTACCTGCTCAGCCGGCGCGGCTCCGGCAGCTGGACCACACTGCCCGAGGGCAGCAGCCCGCCCAGCGACGCGCTGCACCCCGTCCCGCCGGACGAGCAGGGCCGGGTGCTGGACCTGGGCGTCGCCGCGCTGCCCGCGCCGCAGCCCTACCTCGGCGAGGCCGCCGCCCGCGCGGTCGAGCAGCTGCCCGCCTACGCGACCGGCCACGGGCACTACCCGACGGGCGTCCCGGTGCTGCGGGAGGCCGTGGCCCGGCGCTACACCGAGCGCGGACTGCCCACCACCCCCGAGCAGATCCTGATCACCACCGGCGCGATGGGCGCGCTGCACCTGGCCCAGCGGGCGCTGGTGGGCCGCGGCGACCGGGTCGCGGTCGAGGCGCCGAGCTACGCGCACACGCTGCGCTCGCTGCAGCTCGCCGGAGCCCGGCTGGTCCCGGTGCCGCAGAGCCGGCCCGGCGGCCCCGAGCGGCTCCCCGGCTGGGACCTGCCGCAGTGGCGCCGGGTGCTGCGCGACGCGGCGCCACGGGTGGCGTACGTGATCCCCGACTTCCACAACCCGACCGGCGCGCTGATCGCCGAGGAGCAGCGCCGGGAGCTGCTGGCCGCCGCCCGCACGGCGGGCACCGTGCTGCTGGTCGACGAGACGATGGCCGAGCTCGACTGGGGCACTCCCGACCAGGGCACGGGCGACCGGGGCACGGGCGAGCCTCCCCGGCCGATGGCGGCGCTGGACCGGGCGGCGCAGGTGGTGACCGTCGGGTCGGCCAGCAAGCTGCTCTGGGGCGGGCTGCGGGTCGGCTGGGTCCGCGCGCAGCCGGCGCTGGTGCGCCGGCTGGCCACCGACCGGATCTACAGCGATGTCGGCACCCCGGTGATCGACCAGCTGATCGCCGCGAACCTGCTGGCCGAGCGGCTGACGGAGGTGCGCACCCTCCAACTGGGCCGGCTGCGCGCCAGCGCGGCAGCCCTGGCGGCGGCGCTGCGCGAGCAGCTGCCGCGCTGGCGCTTCGCCGACCCGGTCGGCGGGCTGACCCTCTGGGTGGACACCGACGGCCTCTCCGGCAGCGCGCTGGCCGCGGCGGGCGACCGGACCGGGGTACGGATCGCGGCCGGCTCCCGGTTCGGGGTGGACGGCGCGTTCGAGGGCTTCATCCGGATCCCGCTGACCGTGCCGGCCGCAGCCGCCGCCGAGGCCGCGCGACGGCTCGCCGCGACGGCCGCGGCCGCCGGCAGCGCGCCCTGGCCGACCGAGACGCAGTCTCAGCCGCTGGCGGTGTGAGCGGGTCGGTAGGACCGGCTCAGCAGGTGCCGGAGCGCCCGCGCCAGCCCGTCACCGGGAGCGCGAACTTGGCCACCAGCCGGTCGGTGAACGGCGCCCGGTGCAGCCGGGCCAGCCGGACCGGGACCTTGCCCCGGCGAACCTCCACCCTGGCGCCGGCCGGCAGTTCGAACGAGCGCCGCCCGTCGCACCAGAGCACCCCGTGCGGCGTCTTGGGCTGCACCTCGACGGCCAGCACCGAATCCGGCGAGGTCACCAGCGGGCGGGCAAAGAGCGCGTGGGCGCTGATCGGCACCATCAGCAGCGCCTCCACCTCGGGCCAGACCACCGGCCCACCGCCGGAGAACGCGTACGCCGTCGAGCCGGTGGGTGTGGAGAGCACCACGCCGTCGCAACCGAAGTTGGAGACCGGCCGGCCGTCCACCTCGGTCACCACCTCCAGCATCCGCTCGCGCGACGCCTTCTCGACCGAGGCCTCGTTGAGCGCCCAGTCCTCGTGCACCACATCGCCGTTGGTGCGCACCAGGACGTCCAGCGTCATCCGCTCCTCGACCTCGTACGCGCCGTCCACCACCCGCTCGACCACGACAGCGAGGTCGTCGCGCTCGGCCTCGGCCAGGAAGCCGACCCGGCCCAGGTTGATGCCGAGCATCGGCAGGCCGGTGTCCCGGGACAGCTCGGCTCCGCGCAGCAGCGTGCCGTCACCGCCCGCCACCAGGATCAGCTCGCAGCCGTCCGCCGCGCCGTGCCCGGCCTGGACGGTCTCCACGCCCTCCGGCAGGTCGAGGTCGACCGCCTCGGCGGCCAGCAGGCGGATCCTGATCCCGGCCTTCAGCAGGCCCTGGACCAGCTGCTCGACGCTGCGCAGCGCGGCCTCCCGACCGGTGTGCGCGATCAGGAAGACCGTACGTCCCTCGCTCAATGCCCTCTCCCTACGTCTGCCGGGTTGCCCTTGGCCCGGTGGCGGCCCCCGCTTGCCGGCGGGGCCGGTGCTCGACGCACCGGCAGCCTAGCGGGGACCCTCCGCGACGGCCCGGTCAGCCTCGGCCGGGTCGAGCTGCGGAGCGTCGCGACGAAGCCACAGGAAGTACTCGACATTACCCGAAGGACCCGGCAGCGGACTGGCCGTTACCGCACGAACTCCAAGACCCAACTCCCAAGCGCGGGCCGCGACCTGACAAACCATCTCGGCCCGCAGCTGCGGACTGCGGACCACTCCGCCGCTGCCCAGCCGCTCCTTGCCGATCTCGAACTGCGGCTTGACCATCAGCACCAGGTCCGCGTCCGGGCCCGCGCAGGCCGCCAGCGCGGGCAGCACCAGGCCGAGCGAGATGAACGAGAGGTCGCCGACCACCAGGTCGACCGGCACCCCGCCGATCTGCTCCAGGGTGAGCTCGCGGACGTTGGTGCGGTCCATCACGGTGACCCGCTCGTCGCTCTGCAGCGACCAGGCGAGCTGGCCGTAGCCGACGTCCACCGCCAGCACGTGCGCGGCGCCGGAGCGCAGCAGCACGTCGGTGAAGCCGCCGGTGGAGGCGCCCGCGTCGAGCGCCCGGCGGCCATCGACCCGCAGCCCCTGCGGGGCGAAGGCCGCGAAGGCGCCGGCCAGCTTGTGACCGCCGCGCGAGACGTAGTCGGGGTCGTTCTCGTCCTTGGCGACGACGACGGCGGCCGAGGTCTCCACCTGGGTGGCCGGCTTGGTCGCGGTGGCGCCGCCGACGCTCACCCGGCCGGCCGCGATCAGCTCGCTGGCGTGCTCGCGGGAACGCGCCAGATTGCGGCGGACCAGCTCTGCGTCGAGTCGGCGTCGTGCCACTGCCACGGGGGGTTCAGCTCCTAGCTGTGCTGTGCTCCGGTTCTTCGGGCCGGTCCAGCGCGCTGAGCGCGTCGGTCAGGCTCCGATGGACATCTTCGTACACGGCGGCGTGTGCCGTGGTCGGCACCCCGTCCAGAGCGGTCAGTCGCGCGAGGGCGGCGTCCACGGGCGGGTGGCCGGTGGGGGTGGGGCCGGGGGTGGGGTCAGACATCGCCGTCCTTGCGGGTGGCCTTCTTGGCGGGGGCCTTCTTGGTCGCCGTCTTCGCGGCCGCCGGCTTTGCGGCCGCTGTCTTCTTGGTTGCCGTCTTCTTGGGCTCGGTGGCCTTCTTCGCCGCTGTCGGCTGCTTCGCAGCCGTCTTCCTGACCGCCGTCTTCTTCACAGCCGCCTTCGCCGGCGCGGCCTTCCTGGGAGCAGCCTTCCTGGGCGCGGCCTTCTTCGCCGGTACGGCCGCCGGCGCGGGCTCCTCGTCCAGCACCGGCTCCTCGTCCAGCGCGGCCGACTCCTCCTCCGGCCACCAGTCCTCGCCGAACAGCCCCTGCGCCCGTGCCGCCGGCGGCTCGCGCCGGTCGGCCGACGGCCGCTGCTCCGGCTCGCCGCCCTCCAGGTCGCGCAGCTTCCCCTCCAGGTAGGAGAGCACCACGCCCACCTTCACCACCTGGTCACCCAGCCGCCCCACCCGCTCGACGGCCTTCTCCGCCTCCGTCCGCGCCAGCCCCACCGCGAGGTCCACCCCGGTGCGCCCCGCCGTCGCCAGCTCACCCACCAGCGTCTGCAGCGACTGCACGGACGGCGGGAGCTGCGCCGCGACCGTCCGCTCGACGGCCTCCAGGTCGACGCCGGCCCGCTCCAGCAGCCCGGTCGCCGTCCCGACGACCCGCTTGCCGGCCCCCTCCGCGAGCCCGGTGGCGAACTCCACGTACTCCCGCAGCGTGTCCCGCATCGGGGTGCCTCCTCCGTGCCGTGTCCCTACCGGGCGTGCCTGCGCACGACGCTACCCCGTACCTCCGGGGGCGCGCTGCACCAACGGGCGGACGGAGCAGGCCGCTCAGGGCCCGCCAGGGGCCTGAGCCGACCAGGCGGGTACCGTGGCCGGAGCAGACCGTGGGGACAGGGAGCAGCGAGACGATGGCCGACACCGACGAGTGCCGCGAGGCGCTGGAACAGCTCAGCCGCAACCTCGGACGCGCCAACGGCAACGTCAAGCAGGCCGCCGCCCTGGACCGCACGCTCAGCTGCCGGCTCACCGACCTCGACCTGACGTTCACCGGCACCCTGCGCGAGGGCCGGATCCAGGGCCTGGCCGAGGCACCGGGCGCTCCGGTGGGCCGGGCCGACATCCGGCTGACGATGGCCAGCGACGACCTGGTGGCCCTGGTCGGCGGGCGGCTGAACTTCGCCTCCGCCTGGGCCACCGGTCGCGTCAGGCTGGAGGCGGGCATCCGCGACCTGCTCCGGCTGCGCACCCTGCTCTGACCACCCGAGGGCGCCGTCAGAACCCCAGCTCGGCCAGCGCCTTTCGGCCGTCCGCCGGTCGGCCGTCCCGATCCAGCGCCACCCAGGCCGCCGCGCACAGCGCGCGCAGCCCGTCGTACCGGTCGCCCGTCCCGGTCAGCCGCAGCTCGCCGTCCTGCACGCGCGCCTGCCGGCCACGGCAGCGGAACGACCCGTCCGGCAGCCGCTCGACCGCCGGCTGCGCCTCCAGCAGTCCGCGCAGGTCGGCGGCCAGATAGGTCGGCCGGTGCTGCACCGGGGCGCCCAGGAGCTCGGCGGGCGTGCAGACCCCGGTGAAGACCAGCAGGCTGTCCACGCCGCCGTTGTAGGCACCCTCGATGTCGGTGTCCAAGCGGTCGCCGACCACCAGCGGACGCTTCGCCCCGGTCCGCAGCACCGTCTCGCGGTGCATCGGCGGCTGCGGCTTTCCGGCCACCTCGGGCTCGGCGCCGGTCGCGGCGCGGACGGCGGCGACCAGCGTCCCGTTGCCGGGCGCGACACCGCGTGCGGTCGGGATCGACAGGTCGGTGTTGGAGGCCACCCAGGGCAGCCCGGACGCCACCGCGTAGGAGGCCTCGGCCAGCTGGGCCCAGCCCACCGACGGGTCGAAGCCCTGGACCACCGCCGCCGGGCCGTCCGCCAGCGAGGCGACCGCCAGCAGACCGTGCTCGGCGAGCGCCTCGACCAGGCCGGCACCGCCGATGACCAGCACCTTCGCTCCCGCCGGCACCTTCGCGGCGACCAGTCGCGCGGCGGCCTGCGCCGAGTTGATCACGTCACCCGGCTCGGCCGGGACGCCCAGCTCGGTGAGGTGCTCGGCGACCACCCGGGGCGGCCGGGAGGCGTTGTTGGTCACGTACGCGAGCCGCATGCCGCCCGCCCGGGCCGCCGCCAGCGAGTCCACGGCGTGCTCGATCGCGTCCGCGCCGGCGTAGACGACGCCGTCCAGGTCGAGCAGCGCCGTGTCGTACGCCTCCAGCAGCGGTCGCTCGCTCGACCCGGGGGCCTGGAGAACTGCGCGGGGCTGGGTGTCCGTCATGCGTGGTCTTCCTCGTCCTTCGGGTCGTCGTCGCGGGCGGCCGGCGGCCCGGCGTCGGCGCCGGACTCGGTCTGCTGCGGCGGCACGTACCCCGGCGCTCCGGGCTGCAGCGGACCGTACGCGCCCGACCGGGCCGCCAGGGTCGCCCTGCTCTGCCGCAGCGCCGCCCGGTAGTGGGCAGCCTCCGGCCGCATGGCCACCGCCAGCGCCAGATGCTTCACCGAGGTCTCGAAGTCGCCGAGCCTGGCCGCCGCGATCCCCCAGCCGAACTGAGCGTAGTCGTCCGACGGATCGGCCTTCGCGATGGCCCGGAAGTTCTCCACCGCCCCCGCGTACGAACCCGCGTCGTACTGCGCCCTGGCCAGGGCCTCCCGGATGCTCTTGGAGTCCGGCTCGGCGGCCGCCGCCCGGGCCAGCAACTGCTCGGCCGCGGCCGGATGCCCGGTGGCCAGCAGCTGCTCACCGCGCCGGAACCAGTCGTACACGTCCCCCTGCGGCTCGCCCGGTCCACCGCTCGTGACCGGCGGACGCTCGGCCCCACCGCCGGTCCCCTGCCCCTGCCCCTCACTCATGCTTCGCCTCGCTCCCGCTCGCACTCCGAGGGCCCTGCCCCCGGCGGCCTCTGCCGACAGCCCTCGGCCGACTGCATCCGGCAACAAGATCTCGGAACTTCCACTTCCCGATTACCATGCCCAGAATGAGTGCACCCAGTGCAGAAAGCGGAGCCAAGACTTCGCCCGGCGGCCCCGGCGATCCCGGGCGCGTCGCTGCGGCAGGGCTCTCCCTGTCGCCCTTCCGCGGACTGCGATACGTACCCGAACGGGTCGGCACGCTGGCTGCGGTCACGTCGCCACCGTACGACGTGGTCGACCCCCACCGACGGCTCGGTCTGGAGACCGCCGACCCGCACAACGTGGTCCGGCTCATCCTCCCGCGCCCCGAGCCCGAGGACACCGGCGAGCGCTCCGACCGCGACACCCGCTACCGGCACGCCGCGCGACTGCTCAAGAAGTGGGTGCGGGAGGGGGTGCTGGCCGCCGACCCGCAGCCGGCGCTGTACGTGTACGAGCAGCGCACCAGCGACGACAGCCCCGGCGGCGAGCTGCTGCAGCGCGGCCTGATCGGCGCGCTCGCGGTCAGCGGCCGGGAGGGCGGCGTGGTGCTGCCGCACGAGGACGTGATGCCGCGGCCGGTCGCCGACCGGGTCGGCCTGATGCGCACCACCCGGGCCAACCTGGAACCCCTGCTGCTCACCTACCGCGGCGGCGGCGGGGCGGCCGGGGTGATCGAGCGGACCGTCGAGCGCGAGCCGCTGCTCACCACGACCACCAGCGACGGCACCCACCACCGCCTCTGGGCCGTCACCGACCCCGCCGAACTGGCCGAGGTGACACGCGATCTGGCCACCTGCCGGGCGCTGATCGCGGACGGGCACCACCGCTGGGAGATGTACCTGCGGCTGCAACGCGAGCACCGGCACCTGCCGTTCAGCCCGTGGGACCGGGGCATGGTGCTGCTGGTGGACACCGCGCGCTACCCGCTGCGGGTCCGGGCCATCCACCGGGTGCTCTACCGGCTCCCGCTGCAGCGCGCGCTGGCCGCGCTGGACGAGGGCGGCTGGTCGGTCCGGCAGCTGGCGGGCCCGCTGGAGCAGGCGCTGGCAGCGCTGACCGAGGCCAAGCAGAGCGGCGGCAACGCCTTCCTGCTGACCGCCGGGGACGGCGGCTACCACCTGCTCACCGGCCCCGACGAGGCGCTGCTGAACGCCACCGTGCCCAAGGACCGGCCCGAGGAGTGGCGCCGGCTGGACGCCACCGTGCTGCACGCGACCCTGCTGGAGCACACCTGGCGGGTCCCGGACGGCCCCGACGACATCGGCTATCTGCACGCCGCCGCGGCCGCCGAGCGCGAGGCCGCGCGCACCGGCGGCACGGCTGTACTGCTGCACCCGGTCGACGAGGGGGTGGTCCGCCGGCTGGCCGAGCAGGGGGTCACGATGCCCCGCAAGTCCACGTCGTTCGGGCCCAAGCCGGCCAGCGGACTGGTGCTGCGCAGCCTCGAACTGGGCTGAGAACGCCGGCTGGGAACAGTCGGGGGAAACGGCCGGGGAAACGCAAAGAGGCCCTGCCCGGGTGGGCAGGGCCTCTTCAGCAACTCCTGGCAGGTCAGCCGCGGTTCTCGCGGTTGCGCAGCTCGCGCTCGACCTCGTTGCCCTCGACCTCGTCGATTTCGAGGTCGTCGTCGTCGTAGTACTCCTCGACGTCCTCGTCCTCTTCGAAGATCACCCGGTCGTCACGGTCGTCGCCGCGCTCATCCCGCTCGCCGCGCTCGTCACGCTCGTCACGCTCACCGCGGTTGTCCCGCTCGTCGCGGACCTCGCCGACAAGCTCGTCGTCGTCCTCGTCCTCGTCCCGGGCCTGGACCAGGTCCTCGTCCTCGTCCTCGACGTCGAGCTCGGGGTCGAGCGCGTCCACGAACTCCAGGCCGTCGATCTCCGCCAGGCGCTCGGAGGCGTTGGTGGTGCCCTCCGGGTCGGCCTCGGCGGCCTTCGCGAACCAGTCGCGCGCCTCGTCGGCCCGGTCGGCCGCGATCAGCGCCTCGGCGTACGCGTAACGCAGTCGCGCGGTCCACGGCTGGACCGAGTTGGAGCCCAGCTCCGGGCTCTGCAGCGTGACGACGGCAGCGTCGAACTGGCCCATGTCACTCCGGGCACCCGCCGCCACCAGGCGCATCTCGACCTGGCCGGCCTTGTCCAGCTGCTTCACCTCGGGCTCGCCGGCCATCGCCAGCGCCCGCTCGGGGCGGCCGAGGCCGCGCTCGCAGTCGGCCATCACGGGCCACAGGTCGGCGCGGCCGGTCATCCGGCGAGCGGCGCGGAACTCGGTCAGCGCCTCCGCGTACCGCTGGGTCATGTACGAGGCGAAGCCGGCCGCCTCGCGCACCGACGGCACGCGGGAGGCGAGGCGGAGCGCCACGCGGGAGTACTGGTAGGCCTCCTCCGGCTCGGTGTCGAGCAGGCGGGCGACCATCACGAGGTTGCGGGCCACGTCCTCGGCCAGCGTCTTCGGGAGGCTCATCAGCTCCTGGCGGACATCGCCGTCGATCTCCGTACCCGTGACGTCCTCGGGGATCGGCAGGCGCCGCACCGGCTCGATGTGCCCGCGCCGGTCGTCATAGCCGCCGCGGTCGCCCTCGGAGGAACGGTCGTCCCGGCGGTACCCGCCACGGTCGCCACCGGACGGACGGTCGTCGCGGCGGAACCCGCCACGGTCGCCACCCGAGGGCCGGTCGTCACGACGCGGGCCGCGGTCGCCGCCCGAGGGACGCTCGTCACGGCGGAACCCACCACCGGTGGACGGACGCTCGTCACGACGGAACCCGCCGGACGGGCGGTCGTCACGGTTGAAACCACCGCCGCCGGAGGGACGATCATCGCGACGGAAGCCACCACGGTCGCCACCGGACGGACGCTCATCGCGACGGAAACCACCCGACGGACGGTCGTCACGGTTGAAACCACCCGACGGACGGTCGTCACGACGGAAACCGCCGCGGTCGCCACCGGACGGACGCTCGTCACGACGGAACCCACCGCGGTCGCCACCGGACGGACGCTCGTCACGACGGAACCCACCGCGGTCGCCACCCGAGGGGCGATCGTCGCGACGGAAGCCACCACCGGACGGACGGTCGTCACGGTTGAAACCACCCGACGGACGGTCGTCACGACGGAAGCCACCGGAGGGGCGGTCGTCGCGGTTGAAACCACCGGAGGGCCGGTCGTCACGACGGAAGCCACCACGGTCGCCACCGGACGGACGGTCATCGCGACGGAAACCACCGCGGTCGCCACCGGAGGGGCGGTCATCGCGGTTGAACCCGCCCGAGGGACGGTCGTCGCGACGGAAGCCACCGGAGGGACGGTCGTCACGGTTGAAGCCACCCGACGGACGGTCGTCACGACGGAACCCGCCACGGTCGCCACCGGACGGACGGTCATCGCGGCGGAACCCGCCACGGTCGCCACCCGAGGGGCGGTCATCACGGTTGAACCCACCGGACGGGCGGTCGTCACGGCGGAAACCACCGCCACCACCCGAGGGGCGATCGTCGCGACGGAAGCCACCGCGGTCGCCACCCGAGGGGCGGTCATCGCGGTTGAACCCGCCCGAGGGGCGGTCATCGCGACGGAAGCCACCACCGCCAGACGGACGGTCGTCACGGCGGAACCCGCCACGGTCGCCACCCGAGGGGCGGTCATCGCGGTTGAACCCACCGGACGGGCGGTCGTCACGGCGGAAACCACCGCCACCACCCGAGGGGCGGTCATCGCGACGGAAGCCACCGCCGCCGGACGGACGGTCGTCACGGTTGAACCCACCCGACGGACGGTCGTCACGACGGAAACCACCGCCACCACCCGAGGGACGGTCATCGCGACGGAAACCACCGCGGTCGCCACCGCTGGGACGGTCGTCACGGCGGAAACCACCGCGGTCGCCACCGGACGGACGGTCGTCACGACGCGGGCCGCGGTCGCCACCGCTGGGGCGGTCGTCACGGCGGAACCCGCCACGGTCGCCACCGGACGGACGGTCGTCACGACGCGGGCCGCGGTCGCCCGACGCCCCCCCACGCGAGCGGGGCTCGTAGCCTCGGCCATCGTCCGATCGACGCTCGGGACGGTCCTGGGGCGGGTTCGACATCGCGGTGACTCCTTCTGCTTCATCAGCTGCGCCGCTGGTCCGGACAGCGACTGCGTCCGGGCGGCTCGGTGCCGGCCGCCTGGCCACACACCGTCTCCATTGTCAAGCATCAGCTCCAACCTCGCGCCTGGAGGGCGGCGAAGCAAGCCGACAAATCGTGCAGGTCAATCCTGTGCAGGTAAAACAAAAAGGCCGCGGCCCCAGCGAATCGCTGGGGCCGCGGCCTTTGAATAATTGTTCGGCGGCGTCCTACTCTCCCACAGGGTCCCCCCTGCAGTACCATCGGCGCTGTGAGGCTTAGCTTCCGGGTTCGGAATGTAACCGGGCGTTTCCCTCACGCTATGACCACCGAAACCCTATCGGGTATTCAGCGAAACACACTTTTTAGTTGAATGGTGTTTCTTTTATCGTGGTTGAGTCGAATATTCGACTCGTCACCGGCGATAGCTGTTCGCTACCCGGGAACCACACAGTGAACGCGAGCGTCTGAGGACAAGCCCTCGGCCTATTAGTACCGGTCAGCTCCACCCATTACTGGGCTTCCACATCCGGCCTATCAACCCAGTCGTCTACTGGGAGCCTTACCCTCTCAAGGAGGTGGGAATACTCATCTCGAAGCAGGCTTCCCGCTTAGATGCTTTCAGCGGTTATCCCTCCCGAACGTAGCCAACCAGCCATGCCCTTGGCAGGACAACTGGCACACCAGAGGTTCGTCCGTCCCGGTCCTCTCGTACTAGGGACAGCCCTTCTCAATATTCCTACGCGCACAGCGGATAGGGACCGAACTGTCTCACGACGTTCTAAACCCAGCTCGCGTACCGCTTTAATGGGCGAACAGCCCAACCCTTGGGACCTACTCCAGCCCCAGGATGCGACGAGCCGACATCGAGGTGCCAAACCATCCCGTCGATATGGACTCTTGGGGAAGATCAGCCTGTTATCCCCGGGGTACCTTTTATCCGTTGAGCGACGGCGCTTCCACAAGCCACCGCCGGATCACTAGTCCCTGCTTTCGCACCTGCTCGACCCGTCGGTCTCACAGTCAAGCTCCCTTGTGCACTTACACTCAACACCTGATTGCCAACCAGGCTGAGGGAACCTTTGGGCGCCTCCGTTACTCTTTAGGAGGCAACCGCCCCAGTTAAACTACCCACCAGACACTGTCCCTGATCCGGATCACGGACCCAGGTTAGACATCCAGCACGACCAGAGTGGTATTTCAACGTCGACTCCACGACAACTGGCGTTGCCGCTTCAAAGTCTCCCACCTATCCTACACAAGCCGAACCGAACACCAATATCAAGCTATAGTAAAGGTCCCGGGGTCTTTCCGTCCTGCTGCGCGAAACGAGCATCTTTACTCGTAATGCAATTTCACCGGGCCTATGGTTGAGACAGTCGAGAAGTCGTTACGCCATTCGTGCAGGTCGGAACTTACCCGACAAGGAATTTCGCTACCTTAGGATGGTTATAGTTACCACCGCCGTTTACTGGCGCTTAAGTTCTCAGCTTCGCCTAGTCGAAACTAGACTAACCGGTCCCCTTAACGTTCCAGCACCGGGCAGGCGTCAGTCCGTATACATCGCCTTACGGCTTCGCACGGACCTGTGTTTTTAGTAAACAGTCGCTTCTCGCTGGTCTCTGCGGCCACCCCCAGCTCAGAGTGCAAGACTCATCACCAGGAATGGCCCCCCTTCTCCCGAAGTTACGGGGGCATTTTGCCGAGTTCCTTAACCATAGTTCACCCGAACGCCTCGGTATTCTCTACCTGACCACCTGAGTCGGTTTGGGGTACGGGCCGCCATGAAACTCGCTAGAGGCTTTTCTCGACAGCATAGGATCATCCACTTCACCACAATCGGCTCGGCATCAGGTCTCAGCCTTAATGAGTGACGGATTTGCCTATCACTCGGCCTACACCCTTACCCCGGGACAACCACCGCCCGGGCTGGACTACCTTCCTGCGTCACCCCATCGCTCACCTACTACAGACTTGGGTCACCGGCTCCACCACGTCCCTTCGTCCGAAGACTCCAGGCCGGCTTCGCGGGCTTAGCATCATCTGGTTCGACGTTGGCGCTTCAAAGCGGGTACGGGAATATCAACCCGTTGTCCATCGACTACGCCTGTCGGCCTCGCCTTAGGTCCCGACTTACCCTGGGCAGATCAGCTTGACCCAGGAACCCTTGGTCAATCGGCGCAAGAGTTTCCCACTCTTGTATCGCTACTCATGCCTGCATTCTCACTCGTGAACCGTCCACAACTGGATTCCTCCGCTGCTTCACCCGGCACACGACGCTCCCCTACCCATCACAGCAGGCGTTGGCCCTATTGCTGCAATGACACGACTTCGGTGGTGTGCTTGAGCCCCGCTACATTGTCGGCGCGGAATCACTTGACCAGTGAGCTATTACGCACTCTTTCAAGGATGGCTGCTTCTAAGCCAACCTCCTGGTTGTCTGTGCGACTCCACATCCTTTCCCACTTAGCACACGCTTAGGGACCTTAGTCGGTGTTCTGGGCTGTTTCCCTCTCGACCATGGAGCTTATCCCCCACAGTCTCACTGCCACGCTCTCACTTACCGGCATTCGGAGTTTGGCTAAGGTCAGTAACCCGGTGAGGCCCATCGCCTATCCAGTGCTCTACCTCCGGCAAGAAACACGTGACGCTGCACCTAAATGCATTTCGGGGAGAACCAGCTATCACGGAGTTTGATTGGCCTTTCACCCCTAACCACAGGTCATCCCCCAGGTTTTCAACCCTGGTGGGTTCGGTCCTCCACGAAGTCTTACCTCCGCTTCAACCTGCCCATGGCTAGATCACTCCGCTTCGGGTCTTGGGCGTGCAACTCAAACGCCCTATTCGGACTCGCTTTCGCTACGGCTACCCCACACGGGTTAACCTCGCTACACACCGCAAACTCGCAGGCTCATTCTTCAAAAGGCACGCAGTCACGAGACACACAGCAAGCTGGTGTCCGACGCTCCCACGGCTTGTAGGCACACGGTTTCAGGTACTATTTCACTCCGCTCCCGCGGTACTTTTCACCATTCCCTCACGGTACTATCCGCTATCGGTCACTAGGGAATATTTAGGCTTAGCGGGTGGTCCCGCCAGATTCACACGGAATTTCTCGGGCTCCGTGCTACTTGGGAGAAGCTCAAGTGAGCCGCACAGATTTCGTCTACGGGGGTCTTACCCTCTACGCCGGACCTTTCGCATGTCCTTCGACTATCCATACGGTTTCTGACTCACCCAGCCGCCGGCAGACGACTGAAGAACTTTCCCACGACCCCGCATTGGCAACCCCTGCCGGGTATCACACCAATACGGTTTAGCCTCATCCGGTTTCGCTCGCCACTACTCCCGGAATCACGGTTGTTTTCTCTTCCTGAGGGTACTGAGATGTTTCACTTCCCCTCGTTCCCTCCACATACCCTATATATTCAGGTACGGGTGACAGCCCATGACGACTGCCGGGTTTCCCCATTCGGAAACCCCCGGATCAAAGCCTGGTTGACGGCTCCCCGGGGACTATCGTGGCCTCCCACGTCCTTCATCGGTTCCTAGTGCCAAGGCATCCACCGTGCGCCCTTAAAAACTTGGCCACAGATGCTCGCGTCCACTGTGCAGTTCTCAAACAACGACCAGACACCCACCTACACAACTCGAAGACTCGAGCAGTGTCCGTGGGACCGGCACTGAAGCAACGACCATGACGGCCGCTCCCTCAGGACCCAACAACGTGCCCGACACACCCGACCCGCCGATACGTTCCACGCACCGAAGTGCAGTACTGGTATCAACCAACCGTGTGTGCCGAATAGTCAACGTTCCACCCATGAGCTGACCGTGCGAGACATTTGCTCACAATCGGCCGTGTGCTCCTTAGAAAGGAGGTGATCCAGCCGCACCTTCCGGTACGGCTACCTTGTTACGACTTCGTCCCAATCGCTGGTCCCACCTTCGACGGCTCCTCCCCTTACGGGTTAGGCCACCGGCTTCGGGTGTTACCGACTTTCGTGACGTGACGGGCGGTGTGTACAAGGCCCGGGAACGTATTCACCGCAGCATGCTGATCTGCGATTACTAGCAACTCCAACTTCATGGGGTCGAGTTGCAGACCCCAATCCGAACTGAGGCCGGCTTTTTGGGATTCGCTCCGCCTCGCGGCATCGCAGCCCTTTGTACCGACCATTGTAGCACGTGTGCAGCCCAAGACATAAGGGGCATGATGATTTGACGTCGTCCCCACCTTCCTCCGAGTTGACCCCGGCAGTCTCCTGTGAGTCCCCATCACCCCGAAAGGCATGCTGGCAACACAGAACAAGGGTTGCGCTCGTTGCGGGACTTAACCCAACATCTCACGACACGAGCTGACGACAACCATGCACCACCTGTATACCGACCACAAGGGGGCGACCATCTCTGGCCGTTTCCGGCATATGTCAAGCCTTGGTAAGGTTCTTCGCGTTGCGTCGAATTAAGCCACATGCTCCGCTGCTTGTGCGGGCCCCCGTCAATTCCTTTGAGTTTTAGCCTTGCGGCCGTACTCCCCAGGCGGGGAACTTAATGCGTTAGCTGCGGCACCGACGACGTGGAATGTCGCCAACACCTAGTTCCCACCGTTTACGGCGTGGACTACCAGGGTATCTAATCCTGTTCGCTCCCCACGCTTTCGCTCCTCAGCGTCAGTAATGGCCCAGAGATCCGCCTTCGCCACCGGTGTTCCTCCTGATATCTGCGCATTTCACCGCTACACCAGGAATTCCGATCTCCCCTACCACACTCTAGCCTGCCCGTATCGAATGCAGACCCGGGGTTAAGCCCCGGGCTTTCACATCCGACGCGACAAGCCGCCTACGAGCTCTTTACGCCCAATAATTCCGGACAACGCTCGCACCCTACGTATTACCGCGGCTGCTGGCACGTAGTTAGCCGGTGCTTCTTCTGCAGGTACCGTCACTTGCGCTTCTTCCCTGCTGAAAGAGGTTTACGACCCGAAGGCCTTCATCCCTCACGCGGCGTCGCTGCATCAGGCTTTCGCCCATTGTGCAATATTCCCCACTGCTGCCTCCCGTAGGAGTCTGGGCCGTGTCTCAGTCCCAGTGTGGCCGGTCGCCCTCTCAGGCCGGCTACCCGTCGTCGCCTTGGTAGGCCATTACCCCACCAACAAGCTGATAGGCCGCGGGATCATCCTGCACCGCCGGAGCTTTCCACCCATCCCCATGCGAGGACAGGTCATATCCGGTATTAGACCTCGTTTCCAAGGCTTGTCCCAGAGTGCAGGGCAGATTTCCCACGTGTTACTCACCCGTTCGCCACTAATCCACCCGAAGGCTTCATCGTTCGACTTGCATGTGTTAAGCACGCCGCCAGCGTTCGTCCTGAGCCAGGATCAAACTCTCCGTGAATGTATACCCGTAATCGGGTGACACCCGCGTTGAGCGGCACGACAACCACCGGAATAGGGCGGTCACGTGCACTGCGTCCTCGCTGTGTATTACTTCAAAAGGAATCTCCAACCCCGATCCGAAGATCAAGGCCGGGGATGTCAACATATCTGGCGTTGACTTTTGGCACGCTGTTGAGTTCTCAAGGAACGGACGCTTTCTTTGAACTGCCTTCGCAGTATCTCCGGGCGCTTCGTTCGGTACTTCGTTTCGTTCTTTATTCAGCTTATCAGATCCGGCTGACTGCCTTTTCTGACTTCCTGGCTGACCAGGTCCGCCATTTCTGCGGCGACCGCCACTCTACCGTATTTCCGGACCAGGTCCGGACCATGTCGAATCCACATAAAGAAAGGATTCAACAAGGCGGTCATTCGGTAAATGTGATGATCGCTCCGGTGGTTCGGGCCAGCTTCTCAGCTGCCCCTTCCGTCCGACCGGTTCTGGCGACTCGTTCAACACTAGGCCAGTCAGCGGGTCCCGTCAAACGCTGAGGGGCCAGATCCGACTGGATCTGGCCCCTCAGCGTTGTTCTCCCAGCTCAACGGCGGTCTTGTTTCGGCCACCTGACGCGTGCTCGGCGTCGGGGAGTGTGAAGGAACATCAGCTCGCCTGCAACTCCACCGCTGCGAGGTTGCGCTTTCCACGGCGCAGGACCAGCCAGCGGCCGTGCAGCAGATCGTCCGCCGTGGGCACCATGTCCTCGTCCGCGACCTTCGCGTTGTTGAGGTACGCGCCGCCCTCCTTCAGCGTCCGGCGGGCTGCCGAGCGGCTCGCGGACAGGCCCACCGCGACCAGCAGGTCGGCGATCGGCGCGAGCTCGGCGACCGTGGCCTTCGGCACCTCGGCCAGGGCCGAGGCCAGCGTGCCGGCGTCGAGCTCCGCCAGGTCGCCCTGGCCGAAGAGCGCCTTGGAGGCTGCCACCGCGCGCTCGTAGTGCTCCGCGCCGTGCACCAGGGTGGTGAGCTCCTCGGCCAGCGCACGCTGGCCGAGCCGGGCGGCCGGACGCTCAGCGCTCTCGCGCTCCAGCTCCTCGATCTCCTCCTTCGAGCGGAAGCTGAAGACCCGCAGGAAGTTGGAGATGTCGGCGTCGTTGGTGTTGAGCCAGAACTGGTAGAAGGCGTACGGGGTGGTCAGCTCGGGGTCGAGCCAGATCGTCCCGGTCTCCGTCTTGCCGAACTTGGTGCCGTCCGCCTTGACCAGCAGCGGGACGGCCAGGGCGTGTGCCGACTTGCCCTCGGCCTTGCGGATCAGATCCGTGCCGGCCGTGATGTTGCCCCACTGGTCGCTGCCACCGGTCTGCAGGGTGCAGCCGTAGCGGCGGTAGAGCTCCAGGAAGTCGTTGCCCTGGAGGACCTGGTAGCTGAACTCGGTGTAGCTGATCCCCGCGTCGGAGCTCAGCCGGCGGGCCACCGCCTCCTTGGCCACCATGCTGTTGACCCGGAAGAACTTGCCGATGTCGCGCAGCAGATCGATCGCCGAGAGCTCGGAGGTCCAGTCGAGGTTGTTGACCATGCGCGCGGCGAACGGGCCCTCGAAGTCCAGGTAGCGCTCGATCTGGCCGCCGACCCGGTCCACCCAGGCGGCGACGGTCTCGCGGTCATTGAGCACGC